>NZ_JAWRYQ010000001.1:0-1877189 GCF_046534565.1 Brevibacterium sp. SIMBA_078 | reverse complement strand
ACCCCACTGAACGGCGGACGGTTCGGCGAAGAACCACCCACACGAGGGTGAACCACTGTTTGGCCAGATGATTGTCTCACCAGAAAATAATAAATTGTTCTGGCATCACAACTTGTTCAAACAAACACGCTATTGGATTCTCAAACCACAAACACACACCCATCACCACACCACACAAATAAGCAGCATGTTCACTGGGGGTATCAGTTTCCTTTTCGGTTACCCACCCGATCGCCTGAACCCGTGGAACAAACCGTGTTTGTCCTGGTCAGACCCAGTAGAAACAGTGTCTCGAAGACCGTGTTTCCGGCGGGGCAACGAGATATAACTCTAGACCACCCCAGAGCCACCGCGCAAATCCAAAACCGACTTTCTCCACGTGACACCCACCACACAGGTTCTGTGCCGCACCGATCGCTCCACGAACGAGGGGTGTTAGCGTCCTGAGTATGAGCACGGAACCCACAGACACATCGCTGACAAGCACTCATGCTCCGATCGCCGTCGTCGCCGGGGCGTCGGGGTTCATCGGCGGCGAGCTGCTCGATGCGCTCAACTCCTGGGGGTACGCGACGCGAACGATCGGCCGCTCCCCTGCCTCCGCCGACGCCATCTGGGACCGTCCCGACCGAATCGCCGAACTCATCGACGGTGCAGACCTGCTCATCAACCTCGCCGGTCGCAGCGTCGGATGTCGGTACACGGACGCCAACCGGCAGGTCATCTGGGACTCCCGAGTCGATACGACCCGCGCTCTCAATACGGCCGTGGCAGCCGCCTCGGCGCCGCCGCGTCTGTGGATCAACTCGAGCACGGCCACCATCTACCGTCACGCAATGGATCGACCGCAGACCGAGGACGACGGCGACATCGGCGAAGGGTTCTCGGTCGACATCGCCAAGGCCTGGGAGAAGGAATTCTTCGCCGAAGATCTGCCCGCGACCAGACGAGTCGCGCTGCGGATGGCGATCGTGCTCGGTGACGGAGCGGCGTTGAACATGTTGGCCATCGCGGCCAGATTCGGCGCGGGAGGAGCCCAGCATGAAGGGCGCTGGTTCCCGCACCGGCGCTATCGCGGGATCGGACCGGCGGCTTCCGGGCCGACGGTCTGGCGAGGACACCCGCCGACTCACGGACGACAGCGGTTCAGCTGGGTCCATATCGACGACGTGCTCCGGGCAATCTGGTTCATCGACGACCATGAGGAGCTCAGTGGCCCGATCAACGTCTCGAACCCACAGGTCTCGGACAATCGCTCACTGATGAAAGCGCTGCGCAAGGCAGTGCGCATGCCCGTGGGAATTCCTGCACCCAGATGGCTGCTCGAGATCGGGATGACCGTCCTGCGTCAGGAGTCGGAACTCGTGCTCAAGAGTCGGTGGGTGCTGCCGGCACGACTCGAAGCAGCCGGGTTCGACTTCAGGTGGACCGACGTCGAGGCGGCGACGAAACACCTGCTCCGCTGAAGTGTCGGGCGCGGGACTCTCCCGTCTCCGAGGAAGGGCAAGATTACGCGCTCAGCCGACGGCCGCCTCGGCGGGGATTCCCTGCTCGACGCAGTCGGCGCAATAGGGCTGCAGACCCTTGTCCGTGCAATCGGCGCACCGTAGGTACTGTCTGCGGCACTCGAGGTTCGCACAGTTGACGAACTCCGGCGTCTTCCTGTCGCAGGACACGCAATGCCCGATGGATTCGACATTGTCACCGAACTCGACGTGCATGCGCTTGTCGAAGACGTAGAGCGAACCGTCCCAGTAGCCGGAGCTGCCGAAGGTCTCGCCGTAACGGACGATGCCGCCATCGAGCTGATAGACCTCTTCGAACCCGCGGTTCTTCATGAGCACGGACAGGACCTCGCAGCGGATTCCGCCGGTGCAGTAGGTGACGACGGGTTTGTCTTTGAGGTCGTCGTATTTGCCGGATTCGATTTCGGCGATGAAGTCGCGCGTGGTGTCGGTGTCGGGAACGATCGCGTCCCGGAACTTCCCGATCTGTGCTTCCATCGCATTGCGGCCGTCGAAGAAGACGACCTCTTCGCCGCGTTCGTCGAGGAGTTTGTGCAGGGCTCCCGGTTTGAGGTGCTGACCTCCGCCTTGGACTCCGTCTTCGGTCACGGTGATCTCATCAGGAGTGCCGAAGGTGACGAGTTCGTCGCGGACCTTCACGCTCAGCCGCGGGAAGTCATCGCCCTGGCCGTTCGACCATTTGATGTCCGCACCTTTGAAAGGCGCATACGACTTCGTTGCCCGCACGTACTGCTTCACCTCGAAGATGTCCCCGCCGACCGTGGCGTTGATCCCGTCCTTCGACACAATGATCCGCCCCTTGAGCCCGAGGCTCTCGGCCAGGGTGTGCTGCCACAGTTTGACCGCTTCGGGGTCGGGCAGCGGAGTGAAGACGTAGAACAGGACGATCTTGGGAGTTGCCATGGCCCCTATTCTAAGACGGCGCAGCGTGCCGAGCTCGCCGAGGCGGCCCATCCGTGGACGCGCTTCGCCCCCGCGGTGAGGACACGGCTAAGATTGGCCGTGAGTGCCGTGTCGTATGAAAGGGCCCCGAAGAGGACATGACGTCTAACCTCAGCTCTGCGGATTCCACGCAGGTCGATTCCCCGCAGAATGCATCGAAGAAGGTCAAGGAGACGGTCGAGTTCGCAGCGGCGAACCCCGACGTCGAGCAGCCTTTCGCCGATCTCGGTCTCACGGCCGACGAATACGAGAAGATCAAGGCGATCCTCGGACGTCGCCCCACCTCGGCGGAATTGGCCATGTATTCGGTGATGTGGTCCGAGCACTGCTCGTACAAGTCTTCGAAGGTCCACCTGTCCAAGTTCGGTGACAAAGTCACCGAGGACATGAAGAAGCACCTGCTTGTGGGCATCGGCGAGAACGCCGGCGTGGTCGACATCGGGAACGGCTGGGCCGTGACCTTCAAGGTCGAATCCCACAACCACCCCAGCTACGTCGAACCCCATCAGGGTGCGGCCACCGGAGTCGGCGGCATCGTCCGCGACATCATCTCCATGGGTGCGCGCCCGGTCGCTGTGATGGATCAGCTGCGGTTCGGAGCCATCGACCATCCGGACACCGCCCGTGTCGTCCACGGCGTGGTCGCCGGCATCAGCAACTACGGCAATTCCCTGGGCCTGCCGAACATCGGCGGCGAAACCGTCTTCGATTCCGTCTATCAGGGAAATCCGCTGGTCAACGCCCTGGCTGTGGGTGTCATGCGGCATGAGGACATCCGTTTGGCCAATGCGTCGGGGCTGGGCAACAAGGTCGTGCTCTTCGGTGCACGCACCGGCGGCGACGGCATCGGCGGTGCCTCGATCCTCGCCTCCGAGTCCTTCGACGATTCGAAGCCCTCGAAGCGCCCCGCCGTCCAGGTCGGCGATCCCTTCGCTGAGAAGGTGCTCATCGAATGCTGCCTCGAGCTCTTCCACGCCGGTGTCGTCGAAGGCATTCAGGACCTCGGCGCTGCGGGCATCTCCTGTGCGACCTCGGAACTGGCGTCCAACGGCGACGGCGGAATGCACATCGCGCTCGACGACGTACTGCTGCGCGATGAGACCCTCACCCCTGAGGAGATCCTCATGTCGGAGTCGCAGGAGCGGATGATGGCCGTCGTCCGTCCCGACCGCCTCGAGGAGTTCCTCGAAATCGTCGGCAAGTGGGAGGTCGAGACCTCCGTGCTCGGCGAGGTCACTGATTCCGATCGTCTCGTCATCGAATGGCATGGCGACGTCATCGTCGATGTGCCTCCGCGCTCGGTCGCCCACGACGGACCCGTGTACAACCGTCCGTTCACCGCACCGTCATGGACCGCCGAGGTGGCTGCGAACACCGTTGAGGCCGCCGGCTTGGCTAAGCCCGAGTCCGACGATGAGCTGCGGTCGACGATGCTGCAGCTCGCGGGGTCGCCGAACCTCGCCTCGAAGTCGTGGATCACCTCGCAGTACGACAAGTACGTCCAGGGCAATACCGCACTGGCCCACCCGGATGATGCCGGTGTCGTCCGCGTCGACGAGGAGTCCGGTCTCGGCGTGGCCATCGCCACCGACGCCAACGGCCGCTACAGCTTCCTCGACCCGGCGCGCGGTGCCCAGTTGGCTCTGGCCGAGGCCTACCGCAATGTCTCGACCTCAGGTGCCATTCCGCGTGCGGTCACCGACTGCCTGAACTTCGGATCGCCCGAGGATCCGGAGATCATGTGGCAGTTCGCGCAGGCCGTCGAAGGCCTCGCCGACGCTTGCCAGGACATGGGAATCCCGGTCACCGGCGGCAATGTGTCCCTGTACAACCAGACCGGCGGAGTGGCCATCCACCCGACTCCGGTCGTCGGTGTGCTCGGTGTCTTCGATGACGTCACCCGCGCCACCCCGAGTGGGTGGCAGGAACCGGGCCAGACCATCTATCTGCTCGGCACCACCGAGGCGGAGCTCGACGGATCGGCGTGGGCCGACGTCACGGCCGACCACCTCGGCGGGGTTCCTCCGCAGTACAAGCCGGCGGCGGAGAAAGAACTCGGCGAGATCCTCATCAACTGCTCGCGCGACGGCATGATCGATGCCGCGCACGATCTGTCCGAGGGCGGGCTGTCGCAGGCCCTCGTCGAATCGTCGCTGCGCTATGGCACGGGTGCCCGGATCTGGCTCGACGAGGTCTGCGAGCGTGACGGCATCGACGTGTTCACCGCGCTGTTCTCCGAATCGACGGCGCGTGCGATCGTCGCCGTGCCGCGGTCGGAAGAGGTCCGTTTCAAGGACATGTGCACAGCCCGGCGGTTCCCGTTCGTGCGCATCGGCATGACCGATGCCGGCGACGGAGCTCCCGAGCTCGAGGTCGTCGACCACTTCTCGATCGGACTCGACGAACTCGGCCAGGCCCACGAGGGTACGCTGGCTGATCGCTTCGGCGGCAGCGTCGCGGCGGTGACCGAAACCGCGGTCTGAGCCACGACCGGCGAAGACTGTCACGAGACGGCCTCTCGGCCTCGATACGACCAGCTGCGGTTGGTCTTGTCGAGGCTGAGGGGCCGTCTCGCTGTCGCGCTGAGTCCGATCGCCCTGCTGGGCGTGACGGTCACGAAGGCGGGTCGGCAGACTTCTCACATTCGCGCTTGCTGCGGCGCAACCGGTCACGCAGCGGTCCGACTACGCCCCAGGCGAGAGCGGTGAAGACGGCGACAATCGTCCAATAGATCAGCCAGAAGGAATCAGCCCAGCCCGCGATCGCGATTCCGATGACCAGTAACGCGATGGTGATCGCCGAGGGGCACCGGGAGCACCAGAGCATGACCCGAGCGAACTGTTCGGTCTGGGCAGCCGCCGCAACGGAAGTGCCGGGGATGCCCGTTTGACCGGCCTTCTGCTGGGGCGGCAGCGCCCGACTCACACCGGGTGTCTGCGGCTGTATCGAACTCATGTTTTCACTCTAGGACTAGGCGGCGGACGACAGTGTCCTCTGAAGTGGCAATGCTGACATGTGTATGGCGACGCCTGACATAGCAGCGCGGCCCATCCGCGACGTGACCGAAGATGACAGTCTCCACTCATGCACGACTGCGAATGTGATTGCCTGAAGAAGAACGATGCGGCTTCAGCCTTTCCGCGGCCGCCGACTCAGAAGCGCAGACGAACGACACCACATTCAAGGAAGAGGAGCCAATCATGGCAACGATTCGCACATCCCACGCAGGATCCTTACCCCGCACTCCCGAGCTCATCGAGGCCAACAAGGTCAAGCAGGCGCAGAACACCGCCCGTCTCGCCGGCGAATTCGTTTCGCAGGAACAGGAGCAGGAGTTCGACGAGCTCCTCGCCGCCAGCGTGACCGACCTCGTCAAACGCCAGAAGAACCTGGGCATCTCACTGCCCAACGACGGCGAGTACGGTCACGCCATGGCCGCCGACTTCGACTACGGCGCTTGGTGGCACTACTCGTTCGCCCGCACCGGTGGGCTCGAGCTCCACGATATCGACCTCTGGGAGATCCCGGCGAACCGTTCGACCCCGGGCAATATCGTGCTCACGAGCATGCCCGACCGCCGCGATCGCAACCTCTTCCCGAACGTCTACACGGATCCGAAGGCCGGCACCGACACCGGCCAGCAGCCGCAGTTCCCGAAGGCCACCGGCCCGATCAGCTACATCGGTCAGGACCAGGTCAACCGTGACATCGCGAACCTCAAAACAGGTCTGGCCGCCGCCGGCTACGACGAGCGCGCCGGTTACATCAACGCCCTCTCCCCCGGCTCGGCCTCCCGCATCGCCAATGAGTACTACTCAAGCGATGAGGAGTTCATCTGGGCATGGGCCGATGTGCTCCGGGAGGAATACCTCGCCATCACCGAGGCGGGGCTGACCGTCCAGATCGACGATCCGTCCCTGGCGGAGAACTTCGACCAGATCAACCCTGAACCGTCGTTCGATGACTACCGCACGTTCATCCAGGTCCGCATCGACGCGCTCAACCATGCGCTGCGCGGAATCGACCCGGCGCAGGTGCGCGTGCACACCTGCTGGGGTTCCTGGCACGGACCGCACGTCACCGACCTGCCGTTCATCGAGATCGTCGACCAGGTGCTCTCGATCAATGCCGCCGGCATCACGTTCGAAGCCGCGAACGTCCGCCACGAACACGAGTGGCGGATCTGGGAAGAGAAGAAGCTGCCCGAGGGCAAGTACATCATCCCGGGAATCGTCTCCCACTCGACCAACGTCGTCGAGCATCCCGAGCTCGTCGCCGAACGCATCGGCCGGTTCGCCAAGCTCGTCGGACCCGAGAACGTCGTCGCCTCCACCGACTGCGGGCTGGGCGGCCGAGTCCACCCGGACATCGCCGTCGCGAAGCTGCAGTCTCTGACCGAAGGTGCGGAGATCGCCTCGAAGCGCTTCTGACCCAGTACCGCGAAAACAGCAGTAACAGCAGAAACACCGGTCCCCTCCGTTAGGCTCACATGCCGAACGGCGGGGACCTCTGTATTACGCCCCGCCGCCGAGCTCCTCCTCGAAGCAGTCGCTCAATGTCGGGTGGGCGAACTGGTATCCGGTTTCCTGCAGCTTCTCCGGCACCACCCGCTGGTCGGCCAGAGCGAGCTCCTTCGCACCGTCACGGCCGAGCATGATCTCCGTGATGAACCCGGGCGTCGGGATCCACGCGGGTCTGCGAAGGTGAGCGGCGAGCGCCTCGGCGAATTCCGCCTGCGTGACAAGCTCCGGCGCAACAGCGTTGACCGGCCCGCGCACATAGTCATAGAGGACCGCATGCACATATGACCGCGCAACATCGTCAAGAGAGATCCACGCCAGAGCCTGCTCCCCGCTGCCCAATCGACCGCCGGCACCCGCAAGGAACAGCGGCGCCTGCAGTTTGAGCAGACCGCCCAAGGAGCTGAGCACGACTCCGGTTCGGATCGACACACGTCTGATCCCGACTTCCTCGACACCGGCCGCCGTCTCTTCCCACTTCTGGCATACCTCGGCGAGGAATCCGTCGCCGGCCGGTCCGGTTTCGTCGACCGGTTCGTCAGCTTTCGACCCGTAGTAGCCGACCGCAGAGGCACAGACGAAGACCGACGGACGCTTCGCCTCGGGCAGACCACGCATCGTTTCGACGAGCAGCCTCGTAGAGTCGATTCGAGACGACCAGATCTCATCCTTCGCGTGCTTGGTGAACCGAGTGGCGATGGACCGCCCACCGAGGTGGACCACCGCATCCGCCCACGCGAGGTCCCGTGGATTGAGGATTCCCAGGTCCGGGTTCCAGTGCACCTCGTACGGGAATTTCGGGGTTTCGCGCACCAGCAGTCGGACGAAATGACCCGCAGTGGAGAACAGGGCGGCGACCTGGCGTCCGATCATTCCGCTGCCGCCGGCGATGAGGATGTGTTTGCCCTTCTTCCGCGCCAGCAGCGGCGCGTTCGTGGATTCGAGGAAATCGATGTCCATGAGCATCCGCTTGCGGCGGGCGTCGAAAGTGGCTTCAAGGTAGTGGGTGAGGCCCCGGTCGATGACGTCGAAGCCCTGCGGAGCCATGGAGAATTCGATGTGGTCGTCGATCTTCGTCCCGCCGGCGACCGAGGTGAACTCGTGCGTGTGCTTCCACTGGCTCAGCGGTCCCTTCTTCAGCTCATCGACGAAGGAGAACCGCGACGGCCCCTCCGAATGCACCGAGCTGAACGGCCGCCGCACAAGTCCGTAGGTACCGGGAACGCTCGTCTTCACCTGCGCCACCGAGCCCGGCGCGATCGGAGGATAGCTCTCTTCGACGATCTCCTGCGCCCAGTGAGGCGAGAGGCGGGTCAGCGCTCCTGGCCGAGCATGCCAGTCGAATGTGGTCTCCGCACCGAGCGGAACTTCAGATGTCGACTCAAAGATGGTCATGGAATCCCTCCTACCTCGAATGATGCCACCGGATTCTGAGAATGTGACTCGCAACTCACCTAAGTCCAAGTGAATTGTTGTCGCCGAGGCGACTCACCCTCTCAGCCGACCCGCCGAAGCCGTCCGGCGGGGTCCGCATTCCGCTTCCGCGGGTTAGAAGTGCGGGCGCCCTGATCGAAATCAGGACGCCCACACTTTGAACCAGCGAGTGCAGCGCGAGCCGCTGCAGAAGCCGACGAGTCAGTCGGCGGCCGGGATCTTGCCGAAGCGGAACGCCGACCAGAAGTCTCCGCGCACGTAGCCGTGCTCCGGCTCCGGGTCGAAGTCCCAGTGGCGGACTCGACCGATCTTGAGCGCATCGGCGACGAGCTGGCGGCTGCGCTGCGAAGCGAGCACATGGTCCTCGAGGTGCTCGAGGTCGTAACGGGACTCGAGCTCGGCACGCATCTTCTCCAGCCTCCTGGAGAAGGCCGGGTCCTCGGCCCGGTTGTTCAGCTCATCCGGGTCGTTGGCGAGGTCGAACAGGAGCTCCGGATCCCCCGGGCACAGCGTGAGCTTGAGATCCCCACGGACCAAAGTGACCTGCGGCTTGTACGTGCCTTCTGCGAAGTATTCGATTACGACATCGCGGTTCTCCGTCCCGAGTTCGCCGGCGGCTTCTCGCCGAGCCGTCTCCAGCAGGGACGTCCCGACCAGACCTTCCTCGATCGCCGAGGCGGGCTCAGGATCCGCACGGCGTATAGGCAGAAACCTCGCCAAGCCGGATTTCGTGTCCTCCGGCCTCGGGCCTTGGGCGATCTCCACCAGGGTCGGCGCGAGGTCGACGAGGCTGACCGGGGCCGCATACCGGCCCGGGTCGATCACCTCGGCGGGTCCGTTGATGATGAGCGGAACTCGGGAGGACTGCTCGTAGGGCGACATCTTGAACCACAGCCCCTTCTCCCCCAGCATGTCCCCGTGGTCGCTGGTGACGACGATGACGGTGTTGTCCGCCAGGTCGAGCTCTTCGAGCTTGCGCCGGATCGCCCCGACATGGTCGTCGATGTAGTTCACCGCCGCATAGTAGGCACGGCGGGCCCGCCGCACGTCCTCGATTCCCGGTTCGCGTTCGTCGAAACCGCACATCGTGCGCAGACGGTGGCTGTGCGGGTCGATGGCCGGGTCGGGAACCTCGGGGTGGGCTGAGTCCGGGATGGCCACCTCGGCGAATCGGTCCCAGTTGGCCTTCGGCGGTTCATACGGGTCGTGAGGGTGGATGAACGAGGTGACCATGAGGAACGGCTGATCGCACCCGGCAGCCTGGTTCGCGCGCTTGCGGTCGTTGAGGTGGCGCAGGGTTCTGAAGATCACCTCGTCGTCGAAGTCCTGCTGGACGTTCGCGGTCGCCGCACCGGCGGTGAACACGGGGTCCGCCTCGTGGTACCACTGAAGCTTCTGCTCCAGCGGACGGTTCCAGTCGGGCACCATATCGAGATCGGCCGGGTACACGTCCGTTGTCAGGCGCTCTTCGAAACCGTGGTGCTGATCAGGCCCGATGAAGTGCATCCGCCCGATCAGCGCCGTGTGGTAGCCGAGCTTGCGCAGACGGTGGGCGAACGTCGGCACGGACGCAGCGAAGTCGTCGCCGTTGTCCAGGCAGTCGATCTCCGAGGGCATCCGCCCGGTCATCATCGATGCCCGCGACGGCGAGCACAGCGGAGTATTGCAGTACGCACGGTCGAAGACGGCTCCGTCGGCGGCGAGGGCATCCATGTTCGGCGTCAGCGCGGCCGCATCACCATAGGCTCCCAGAGCCTGGGCGGCCATCTGGTCGGCTTGGATGACGACGATGTTCGGGGTGGTCATGGGTGGTCCTCTCTGCGGTCGGGGCCGGAGTCGGCTTCGGAATCGGTCGCTGAATCCGGGTCGGATTCGCTCGCCGAGGCGGTCCCGGAGTCCGCATCGGTCGTGGAGGCGGCGTCCGCCTCGGCGACGGTGGATTCCTCAGTCTCTGCGGAGTCCGCGGTGTTCGTGGAATCGTCGTCCGGGGTCCAGCCGTCGGCCCATTCGCCGGTTTCGTAGTCGAACCCGACGGGTTCGCCGTTCTCGTCCGTGCGCTGGTACCAGTCGGTGTAGTCCCCGTGCTCGGAGTCGATTCCGCCGTTCGCACCGTCACCGGGGTCAGTGGGCACGACCTGGAGGGCGAAGTCGTCACCGTAGGCATCGGCACCGGCGACCACGGCGTTGTCGACCGCGTTGAGCGCGTACTGACGACGCAGCGCCAGCGGGTCCGTCCGCAGCTCCTTGAACCAGGCGACGATGATGAAGAGCATGACGAGCGCGAACGGCACTGCGGTGACGATGACGAGCTGTTGGAGTCCCTCGAGGGCGCTGGCGTCGCCGAGGAGGAGCATGACCACGGCGATGCCGGACATCACCAGACCCCAGAACACGACGACCCACTTCTTCGGCTCCTGATCACCGCGGCTGGTGAGCATGCCCATGACCACCGAGGCGGAATCCGCGGAGGTGATGAAGAAGATCGCGAGGACGATGATGACGACGAACGGCAGCCATTCGACATAGGGCAGGTTGTCGATGAGGGTGAAGAACACCTCGGGGGCTTCCATGCTGTCGGTGAAGCCCGACGCTCCGGACCGGTACATCCAGATCGAGGTTCCGCCCATGATGCCGTAGGCGACGAAGAGCAGCGTCGAGGGGATGAAGATCGTGCCGAGGATGAACTGGCGGATCGAACGGCCGCGGGAGATGCGGGCGATGAAGGTGCCGACGAACGGTGACCAGGAGATCCACCAGGCCCAGTAGTAGACGGTCCACAGGGACTGGAATTCCTGGGTCTCAGCGCCCCAGGACAGGGACCGGCCCATCATATCGAACATCGACCCGAGGTATTCCATGAACGCTGACGGCAGCAGGTTGAGCAGGTAGAGCGTGGGTCCAAGGAACAGCACGAGTGCAACGATGCCGACGGTCAGCACGATGTTGATCGAGGACAGGTAGCGGATTCCGCGCGAGACGCCGGAGACCGCGGAGATGATGAAGCCGAGGGTGAGGACGAGGATGATGATGACGAGCGCGTTGTTCGTCATCGGTCCCGCATCGGCGACGATGCTGACTCCGGTGCCGATCTGCATGGCCGCGATGCCCAGGGCTGCGGCCGTGCCGAAAAGAGTGGCGACGATCGCGAAGATGTCGACGAGTTTGCCGGCGAAGCCCTCGGTCTGGCGTTTGCCGAACAGCGACTGGAAGATCGAGGACAGCAGCAGCGAACGGCCGCGACGGTAGGCGGCGTAGGCGATGGCACCGCCGACGAGGGCGTACATCGCCCAGGCGTGGAAGCCCCAGTGGAAGTAGGTCTGGGCCATCGCACCGTGGAGCGCCTCGGTGGACTCCGGATCATTCGTCAGCGGCGGCGGTGAGATGAAGTAGGTCAGGGGCTCAGAGGGTCCGAAGAAGAGGACGCCGATGCCGATGCCCGCGGCAAAGAGCATGGCGACCCAGGAGAAGGTGGAGAATTCTGAGGTCTCCCCATCCTTGCCCAAGGGAATCTTGCCGTAGGGAGAGAACGCGAGGATGAGCAGGGAGACGAGAATGATGATCGCGACGAGGTTGAACAGCCATCCGACGTTGAGCGTGGCCCAATCGTAGGCAGTCTGAGCGACCGTAGCGACGCTGGAGGGGCTGGTGATGCCCCAGATGACGAAGGCGACGGTGAGGCCGCCGGCGATCGCGAAGATGATCGTGTCCAGCGAGTACTTGCGCCGCTGTTCGTCGATGGCGATTCCGGGCACGAGGATCGGGTGGGTGTCGTGCGGGTAGTGGCCGTGCGTATCTTCGAGATCGGCCTTCACGGGACCGCGAGGGCGGCGGTAGTCGAACTGGCCGAGGTTGCGCCCGGTCTCACGGCCGACGCGTTTGGCGTCGTCCCTCACCCGGCGGGCATCGGCCATGATCCGTTCGCGTGGTGCACGGCGAGCCGCCTCGGTGGTGGAATCGGACTGCTGATCCGGCCCCGGATCCTGTTCGTCGGTTCGGGTGGGGTCATCTGTCATGTGTCGGTTCACACTCTTTCGATTGTTGCGGAAACTGCCGAAATCGATCGGTGCCGTGCACGGAGGCAAACGCATCATGGCCCGATGGCGTGAACGCACATCGGGTACTCGTCGGAAATCAGGTGATGCGACCGGCCGGAGGTCGTCGATCAGGCAGGAGGTCTGCGGATCGGCGATCAGTGACTAGGGCTCGCCGCCCCACCAGCCGATGGCCATGGGTTCCCAGGAATCATTGGCGAAGCCGCAGCTCGGGCGCTCTCGATTCGGGGTCGACCATCCACAGCGTTGGTGGTCGTCGAATTCGAGAGGGGTCATGTCTTCGGACGATAACAGCTTCCTTGACGCTTCACAATAAATTCTCAGCAACGAGCAGGCGAACCGCTGGCCTGGTCGGCCGCTTATGGCCGAGTCAGCCAGACGTGGTCGGGGCAACCGGGTATGGCATGTGCAACCCGGTACGGCCGCGTCAGCCGATCTCGACGAGCATGACGCCGACGGTGATGAAGCCGATCCCGAGGAGTGCCTTCCGCGTCAGCGGGTCCTTCCAGATCACTCGCGAGAGCAGGCAGACCAATGCCACTCCGCAGGCCGCCCACAGACCATAGGCGACGCCGAGCGGCATCCCCTCCGCCAGGGTGCGGCCGAGGAAGAAGAAGGCCGCGGTGTAGCTGATCGCCACAGGGATGAACCAGATCTTGCGCTGCAGTCCGGCGCTTGCACGCAGGCACAGGGTGCCGGCGACTTCGCTGAGGATCGACAGGGCCAACCACAGCCAGCTCATTCGGTCACCTCCGCACCGACGGTCTCGGACTCTTCGGGAGTGCCGGACTCGACGAGGATGACGCCGATGATGATGAGGGCGATCCCGATGATGGCGCCGATGCTCAGGAGCTCACCGAAGAACACGACGCCGAGCACGGCGACGAGCGCGACCCCGCTGGCAGACCAGGTGGCGTAGACGGCACCGAGCGGCATGCCCAGACGCTGGGTGAGGCCGAGGATGAAGAAGGCTGTGGCGTAGAGGACGACGACACCGGGAATCCACACGGGATCGGACACCGATGCGCGCAGCATCAGGGTGGCGGCCACCTCGGCGAGGATGGCCGCGACGAGGAGCAGCAGACGTTTCGAGTTCATTCGGTCACCTCCGTCTCAGTATCGGTAGACGTTTCTTCAGCAGCACCGTCGGACATCTGCTCAGCGGCGTCGATGAGGGCGAGGGCGTGTCGGCACACGGCCGTGAGGTCATCGGAGGGAAACACTCCGGTGGCTTCGGACATCCACGCACCGTCGGCACAGAACCGGGCCGCGGTCAGCAGAGACACCGCCCGATCGTCGAGTCCGGTGGTGTCGAACCACGGGCCGAGGTGTTCACTCCAGGCCCGCGACAGCTTCGGGTGATAGAGCGCATCGGAGAAGATCCAGTAGTCGGCGCGGGAGACCTCAGCGGTGGTGGCCACGGTGACGTAGGCACGGTGCCGGTCGAAGCTCGTCAGGTCCTGACTCGATTGCCCGGTGTGCTTGCACAGTCGCTGCGCCCATTCTTCGGCGGCGTGGTCGACGAGCCCGAGCATGAGCGCTTCCTTCGACGGGAAGTGATACATCAGACCCGGCTTCGTCAGCCCAGCCTTCTGCGCGACCGACTCGAGTGAGATGGTCACACCCTGCACCGAATCATGCGACTCAGCCAGAGCCTTCGCCGCTTCGAGAATCCGCATCCGTCCATCACTTGCCATACCGCTACTTTACCAACCGGTTGGTAAAGTAGCCAAAGCGAAACAAGAGGGCGGCCCGCACCAAATCGGTGCTAGCCGCCCTCTCCCGTACACGCATCAGCCGCGCGCCGGAGCCCTGCTCAGTTCAGCAGCGCCCGGTCGCCCAGAGTCGCTCCCTTGAGTTTCGAGAATTCACCGAGCAGGGTCTCGACGGTCAGGTCCTTCTTCTCCTCGGCCGAAGCCTGGTAGATGATCCGTCCTTCGTGCATCATGATCAGCCGGTTGCCCAGCGCGATCGCCTGCTCCATATTGTGCGTGACCATAAGTGTGGTCAGCCCGTCGGCTTCGACGATCTTCTTCGTCAGGGCCGACACCAGGGCGGCACGCTGCGGGTCGAGGGCAGCGGTGTGCTCGTCGAGCAGCAGGATCCGCGGCTGGGTGAATCCGGCCATGAGCAGGCTCAGCGCCTGCCGCTGACCACCGGAGAGCAGCCCGACCTTCGTCTTCAGCCGGTTCTCCAGGCCGAGTTCGAGAGTGGCCAGCTCGTCCTTGAAGTGTTCGCGCCGCTCCGAGGTCGTCCCCCGCCCCAGCCCACGCGGCTTTCCGCGCTTGAGCGCAAGCGAGAGGTTCTGTTCGATCGTGAGGTCCGGAGCGGTGCCGGCCATCGGGTCCTGGAAGACTCGCCCCAGGTATTTCGCCCGTTTGTACTCGGGCATCTTCGATACCTCGGCGCCGTCGATGGTGATCGAACCCGTGTCGATGGGCAGACGGCCGGAGATGGTGTTGAGCAGCGTCGACTTTCCGGCGCCGTTGGAACCGATGACGGTGACGAAGTCGGATTCGTCGAGTTCGAGCGAGAGCCCTTGCAGCGCCTTGCGTTCGTTGACGGTGCCCGGGAAGAAGGTCTTCGAGATGTTGTCGATCTTGAGCATGGGTCTCAGATCTCCTTCCCTGCCCGGGCGCCGGTGGCCCCGGCGGGGATATCGGCGACTTCGGCCGGGTCCTTCATATCGGTCGTTCCCGCCGGCACCGAGGCGGCCGCGCGGTTTCCGCGCCCGCGAAGCGAGGGAATCCGCTTGAGGAATCCCCATCTGGGCAGCAGCAGTGCGATGACGACGAGCAGCGCGGTTGTCAGCTTCATATCGTTCGTGTCCAGGCCCGCACGCAGGGCGAGGAAGATGATGAGTCGGTAGACGACCGACCCGAGGAGTGCTCCGAGGCTGGCCATGAAGATGTTGCGGCTGCCGAACACTGCCTGGCCGAGGATGACCGAGGCGAGTCCGACGAGGATGAGGCCGATGCCCATGCTGATATCGGAGAATCCCTGGTATTGGGCGATGAGTGCACCGCAGAGGGCGACAAATCCGTTCGACAGCGCCAGGGTGAGCATCGTCGAGTTGTCTGTGTTCACGCCGAGGCTGCGGATCATCTCTTTGTTGTTGCCGGTGGCTTGGATGGCCAGACCAAGATCGGTGGTGAGGAACCAGTCGATGGCGAATTTGAGGATGAGGGCGAACACGAGCAGGATCGCAATCGATGCCCAGCCGCCCATGAGCATGTTCTCGCGCAGCGGGGTGAACACTGTGTCTTCTCGCAGGAGCGGCAGGTTCGCCTTCCCCATGATCCGGAGGTTGATCGACCACAAGCCGATCATCGTGAGGATTCCGGCGAGCAGTCCGTCGATGCCGCCCTTCGTATGGAGCAGGCCGGTGATGTAGCCGGCGATGAGTCCCGCGCCGATTGCGGCGAGAGTGGCCAGGAAGGGGTTGACCCCGGCGATGATGAGGGAGGCTGCGGTGGCGCCGCCCGTAGTGAAGCTTCCGTCGACGGTGAGGTCGGGGAAGTTGAGGACCTTGAAGGTCAGATAGACCCCGAGCGCCATCGCGCCGTAGATGAGCCCGAGCTCCAATGCTCCGAACATGGGTTTCCGTTCATTTCTGGTGTGTGGTTCGTGGTGGCCCCGAGGTCGTCGGCGGGAGCGCCGGCGGCCTCGGGGCCGGTGACGTCGGTGCGGTCGGAGAAGTCAGGACTCCACGCACCGGGTCACAGGGTGTGACTGGTGTCGGTTACTCGATGACCTTGTCGGCTTCGTCGACGAGCTTCTTCGGAATCTCGACGCCCTGGGCCTTGGCAGCCTTCGGGTTGACGACGAGTTCGAGGTTCGAGCTGGTCTCGACGGGCATCTCGGCGGGCTTCTTTCCGCCCTGGAGGATCTTCAGAGCCATTTCACCGGTCTGTTCACCGAGCTTCGTGTAGTCGATGCCGCGGGTGATCGCCGCACCGGATTCGACTTGGCCGGCTTCCGACCCGACGAGCACAGCCTTGTTCTTCTCTGCCGCCTGGACCATCGTCGACACTGCCGAGACCACGTTGTTGTCGGTGGGCACGTAGTAGGCGTCGACCTTGCCGAGCGAGTCCACTGCCTGAGCGAGTTCGCCCGAGTTCGCGATCGTCGCTTCCTTGATCTTCACGTCGAGGCCCTTTGCGGCCTTCTTCGCGAGATCGACCTGCACCTGCGAGTTGACCTCACCGGAGCTGTAGACGATGCCGACGGTCTTCGCATCGGGCTTGACGTCCTTGACCAGCTTCAGCTGCTCTTCGACCGGGTTGAGGTCGGAGGTGCCGGTGACGTTGCCGCCGGGCTTGTCGTTGGAGTCGACGAGTCCGGCTTCTTCGGCGTCGGTGACGGCGGTGAAGAGCACGGGCTTGTCGGAGATCGCCTGAGCTGCGGCCTGGGCGGCCGGGGTAGCGACAGCCAGAACCAGGTCGAGGTCGTCGCTGGCGAACTGCTGGGCGATCGAGGTCGCATTGGCCTGTTCGCCCTGGGCGTTCTGCACATCCCATTCGACGTCGACGCCGGCGTCCTCGAAGGACTTCTTGAAGCCTTCGGTGGCGGCGTCGAGCGCCGGGTGCTGCACGAGCTGCGAGACGCCGATGGAGAACGAATCGCCTTCGCCGCCTCCGCTCTCACCGCCGCCGCAGGCCGAAACCGCAAGAATCGAACCGACTGCCACCATCGCTGTGGCTACTTTCCTGAGACGCATTCTTCTCCCTTTCGGAATTTCGGTCCGCCGGTGCGGATCCGTCACGAATTCTGCATTCGGCACCGTTTTCCCTCGCGCGCAAGGAAATGACGGCAATGCAGATGAATGATGCGCCGCCTTCACCCAGACCGTTCTGAGATCATGACGCGCATCACGTCGAATGTGATGATATCCACTGTATGGCCCGGCACTGACACCGGGTGCCGAATCCGGGTTTTGGAGACAATCGTCCCAGTATCGTTATCTGCGGCGACAGACGTCCCCTCAGGCCTCTATTTCGACATCCGATCGTCCCAGCACATCGAGGATCCATGCGTACTCGAAGGCAGTTTCCTTCCAGGTGTCATACCGCCCGGAGGCTCCGCCGTGTCCGGCAACCATTTCGGTCTTGAGCAGGGCGTTCGCACCGACCTCACGGAGTCGGGCAACCCATTTCGCGGGTTCGACGTAGAGGACTCGGGTGTCGTTGAGCGAGGTCACGGCCAAGATCTGCGGGTAGGCCGCCTCGGTGACGTTTTCGTAGGGAGAGTACGAGCGCATGTATTCGTAGACCTCCGGATCGTGCAGCGGGTCGCCCCACTCCTCCCATTCGATGACGGTCAGCGGCAGCTCGGGCATGAGGATCGAGGTCAGCGCGTCAACGAAGGGCACTTCGGCGCTGATGCCGGCGAAGAGCTCGGGCGCCATGTTCGCGATCGCGCCCATGAGCAGTCCGCCGGCCGATCCGCCGCTGGCCACGAGCCGGTCCGGGCTCGTCCACCCGGTGTCGATGAGGTGGCGGGCGACGTCGATGAAGTCAGTGAACGTGTTCTTCTTCGCCGTCGTCTTGCCCTGGTCGTACCAGTGTCGGCCCATTTCGCCGCCGCCGCGCACGTGGGCGATGGCGAAGACGACTCCGCGGTCGAGCAGTGACAGCCGGGAGACCGAGAAATACGGGTCCATGCTCGCTTCGTAGGAGCCGTATCCGTAGAGTAGGAGCGGTTTCGCCGAGGCGGCACCGTCATTCGTCGCGCTCGCGCCGTCGCCTGCCCCCTTCGTCGCCGAGGCGGTGCTGTCGTCATCGTCGAAACGGTGAAGGTCCTTGCGGAAGACGACCGAGATCGGGATTTCGGTGCCGTCTTCGGCCTTCGCCCACAGCAGGGTTTCGGTGTAGTCGTCGAGGTCGACCGAGCCGAGAACGGGCTGACGCTTGAGAACCGTGTGAGTGCCGTCTGCGACGCTGTGCGAATAGATCACGGCGGGTGTGGACATGGAGGTGAAATGCAGTCGGATGCTCGTCTGCTCGAACTCGGGGTTGCTGCCTACGTAGAGTGCCCCGGTCTCTCGGCCGAAGGGGAGCTCCTGCAGCGGACCGAACGGAGAGGAGGAATCCCCCAGGAGGATGATGCCGACACGCGCGAATCCGCCGCGACGGTATCCGAGCACGATGAAGTCGGCGAAGGCATCGACGTCCTCGATGCGCAGGTCCTCGATGCGCACTTCGTCGTTGCCGTCGGCATCGGACTCGGTGACGATGACGTCGCGGCCGGGCGAGGTTGGATCGGCAGCGGGGACGTCGACGAGGTCGAAGTCGGCGCGATCGCGATTGTGGGTGATGAGGAACCGGTCCTCACCGCCGATGACGGCGTGCTCGACGTTGTATTCGACGCCGTCAGTTCGGGGCCAGATCTCCTGCGGTTCGGCTTCAAGGTCGTCGGCGCTGATGCTCCAGTATCCGGTCGTCGTCTTCGATCCGGTGACGACGAACATCATCCGGCCCGAACGCGAGAAACCCGATCCGACGAAGAAGCGCTCATCGGGTTCGTGGAAGATGCACACGTCGTCGCTGCTGTCGGTGCCGACGACGTGGCGCCACACCTTCTCGGGTCGCCAGGCGTCGTCGACGGTGGTGTAGAAGACGAAGCGTCCGCTCAAGTCGAGGGAGGCTCCGGCGAAGGTGCCGTCGATCGTGTCGGGGAGGTCGTCTCCCGTGGCGAGGTCGCGAACGCGGAGAGTATAGCGTTCGTCGCCGGTGGTGTCGACGCCGTAGAGGAGACTGCTGCCGTCATCTGAGAGTGAGAAGGAGCCGAGGGAGAAGAACTCCTGACCTTCGGCGGCGATGTTCGAGTCGAAGACGACCTCTTCGCCGGGCAGAGATTCCTCGCCGACCTCCGGCGGGGTCCAGTCATCAGGTCCGGAGATGGGGATGCGGACGCTGATGCCGTAGTCGAGTCCGGCCTTCGTGCGGGAGAAGTACCAATAGTTCCCGCGCCGGTTGGGCACCGACATATCGGTCTCTTTGATGCGCGTCTTGATCTCGGTGAAGATCGAGTCCCGCAGTCCTTCAAGCTGAGCGGTCTGTGCGGTCGTCCATTCGTTCTCTGCTTCGAGGTGGGCGATGACCTCGGGGGATTCCTTCTCTCGCATCCACTCGTAGTCGTCGATGAAGGTGTGGCCGTGGTGGGTGCGCTCGAAGGGGACTTTCTTCGCCACCGGCGCAGATGTCGGGGTCGCGGTCGTCGAGGAGGCGGTGTCGCTGCCGGAAGTTTCGCTCATGACGCCAGCCTAGTGGCAGACTCAGGAACACCCGCACCTCATCACCGCCCCTCCCCTCACCAGCGACTGCTCTCTTCGACACCACCCTTTGAGCAGAATGCAATCAACGCGCTCAATGAGCAGAACGCGCAGAGTGAGCACAACCTCGCAGTCGACACTCAGGAACCTCTAAGGTGAGTCTCACATCACACCTGCCTTCAAAGGAGAAGTCCGTGCCAAAGGCGCCACCTCCCGAGGATTCCGTGCCCGAATCCTCCCATCCCTCGCGACGAACCTTCGGTCGCATCGCCTACGGGGCGATCGCCTTGGCGGCGATCGGAACGGCGACGACGTACTCGGTCAGGGCCGCCTCGGCGAAGGGCGACCTGTCATCGAATCTCACCCTCATCGCTCCGGCCGGCGCCGGAGGCGGCTGGGACGGATTCGCCCGCGAGACCCAGCAGGCCATGCGTGTCGACCGGCTCGCCAACAATGCCCAGGTCGTCAACATTCCGGGTGCCGGCGGCACCATCGGCCTCGGCAAATTCTCGACCATGCACGGTCAGGCGGACACGATCCTGGCCACCGGCACCGCCATGGTCGGCGGTATCGCGCTGAACAAATCGCCGGTCGGATTCGACAATACGACTCTGCTCGCCCGCGTGGCCGAGGACTATGACGTGCTCATCGCCGCCGCGGATTCCCCGCACAATACGATCGACGACGTCATCGGCGCGTGGAAGAAGGACCCGAAAGGGTTCGTGTGGACGGGCGGTTCGGCCGGCTCGGTCGACCATCTGACCATCGCTCAGTTGGCGCTGCTCGGCAAGATCCCCGCCTCTGACATCACCTACATCCCGAAGTCCGGCGGCGGTGAAGCCATCCAGACTCTGCTCTCGGGCACCACCGACTTCGCCTCGTGCGGCTTCAACGAGGTCTCCGACCAGATCGAGGCCGGACGTGTCAAAGCCATCGGCGTGGCCGCGCCCCAACGCATCGAGGGCTTCGACGACGTGCCGACCATGTCCGAACAGGGATACGAGGTGACGCTGACGAACTGGCGCGGCTGGCTCGGAGCACCGGACATCAACGGTGACGACTCCGCTCAGCTCCTCGAGATCCTGCAGAAGACTCGTGACAGTGCGGCCTGGAAGGACGCCCTCGATCGGAACAAGTGGACAGACGTATGGCAGACCGGCGAGGAGTTCGCCGAATTCGTCGAAGAAGACACCTCCCGAGTGGAGAAGCTGCTGAAGGAGTTGGGACTGTGAGCGCACAGACGACATCGCGCACGGACAGGACGGGCCACCTCGGCGCGGGCACCTGGTGGCAGGGACGGTCGGGCCTCATCGTCCCCCTCATCATGGGAGCATTCTCGACCTATCTGCTCGTCGGCATCCTCACCATGGACGTCGCCCCAGACGCGGACAAACCGGGTCCGCAGTTCTTCCCGACGATCATCATGCTCGTCGGATACGCGCTGACGATCCTGCTGGTCATCGCCTATATCCGCAATCCGGAACCCGTCGATGTCGAGGACGAGCTGCCGGCCGCGGCCGAGGAGGACAAGGCGTTCTCGACTCCGGTCACCTCGGCTGTCGCGGCCTCTCGTCTCTCCCCTCATGAGGAAGACGAGCCGGAAGAAGACCGCCAGGCTCTCGCCGCTGCCCGCAAGGCCGATGCGAAGCACCGCACCCACAGCGACTTCGTGTCCCTGGCCTGGGGTGCAGGCGGTTTCGCGGCGTTCGCCCTCATCCTCGAATTCGCCGGGTGGATCATCGCCGCAGCTCTTCTGTTCTGGTGCGTGGCTCGGTCGATGGGGTCGAAGAAGCCGCTGTTCGATCTCACTCTGGCACTGACGTTCTCGTCCCTGGTCTACATCGCCTTCTCGGTGATGCTGGGACTCAACCTTCCTTCGGGAATTCTGGGAGGTGGCTTCTGATATGGACGCTCTCATGTCCCTCTTCGAAGGGTTCACACACGCTCTGACGCCGATGAACCTGCTGTGGGTGCTCGTCGGCTGCTTCCTCGGCACCGCTGTCGGCGTGCTGCCGGGCCTGGGGTCATCGATGGCCGTGGCTCTGCTGCTGCCGATGACCTTTGCGCTGGATCCCACGGGTGCATTCATCATGTTCGCCGGCGTCTACTTCGGTGGTCTCTTCGGCGACTCGACGATGGCCATCCTCATGAACACCCCTGGTCAGGCCTCGGCGATCGCCTCGACGTTCGAAGGCCACAAGATGGCCAAGGCCGGGCGGGCCCCGCAGGCTCTGGCGACGGCCGCGATCGGCGCGTTCATCGGCGGGTTCATCTCCTGCTTCCTCGTCGTCTTCGTCGCTCCCGCGTTGGCGGAGCTGTCGACGAGCTTCGGCCCGGCCGAGTTCTTCGCTCTCGCGCTCTTCGCCTTCGTCGCCACCTCCTCGGTAGTCGCCGATTCGGTGCTCAAGGGGCTCACGGCTCTGGTGCTGGGCATCGGCTTCACCGTCATCGGCATCGACTCGGTCTCGGGTACGGAGCGGTTCACCCTCGGCGTGCCCGAGCTCTTCGACGGAGTCTCCCTGGTCACGGTGACCGTTGGTGTGCTGGCGCTGGGCGAGGTGTTCTTCATCGCCTCCCGCATCCGCCGTCAGACCAAGGACAACACGATCAACTCCTCGGGTCGCCCCTTCCTCTCCCGCAAGGAGGTCGGCGAAGCCCTGCCGGCATGGCTGCGCGGAACGGCGATCGGTCTGCCCTTCGGTGTCATCCCCGTCGGCGGTGCCGATGTGCCGACGTTCATGGCCTACGGTCTGGAGCGCAAGCTCGATTCCCGCCGGAAGGATCCGCAGTTCGGCAAGGGCGCGATCCGCGGTCTCGCCGCCCCCGAGGCGGCCGGATCGGCGACGACGGGCATTGCCATGGGAGCCCTGCTGGCTCTGGGGCTGCCGATCTCGGCGACGGCGGCGATCATGCTCGCGGCGTTCCGCCAGTACGGCATCCAGCCCGGTCCGCTGCTCTTCGACCGCTCCCCCGAGCTGGTGTGGGGTCTGCTGGCGAGCTTCTTCGTCGCGATGATCGTTCTGCTCATCATCAACCTGCCGTTCGCTCCTCTGTGGGCGAAGCTGCTGAAGATCCCGGACCCGTACCTCTACGGCGGCATCGCGGTCTTCTGCGGACTGGGCATCTATGCGACGTCCGCCTCGACCTTCGAGCTGCTCATCCTGCTGGGCATCGGAGTGCTGAGCTTCGTGCTCAAGCGCTACGGTGTGCCGTTGGCGCCGCTGATGATCGGCATGGTGCTCGGTCCGCTGGCCGAGTCGAACCTGCGCGATGCTCTGCTGGCCTCCGGCGGTGATGCGTCGACTCTGGTGTCCTCGCCGATCACGATCATCATCTACGTCGTGCTCATCGCCGCTCTCGTCTACACCGGCATCGGCCGAGTGCTGGCCCGAAAGCGGCAGAAGCAGACGACGCAGGAGATGCTCTCCCCGGCGAACTCGTCGCAGGGCTGATCCCAGCGGCCGCGGCGTAGGCCGCCGTGGTTGCTGGGTACGGTTCCGGCCGCGGCAATCACCAGCGACTGGGGAGATGGACCCGGCTCAGCGCCGAGGAACGTCTCCTCAGTCCTTTGTCGTAAATGGCGCCGAACATAGGTCAGCACCGGATACTTTCTACCCCCAAGAAGTATCCGGTGCTGACCTATTTTCGCGGGGAGTCCACTGCACGGCGTGCTCTGCCCAGCGTGCTCTCCCCCGCGTCCACTGCCCCGCGCCCACTGCCCGTGAAGCGGTCTCAGCGGTCGGAATCAGATCGGGAGGCTGGTCTCGGCAGGAGTCGCCCGGCGCCCTTGAGGCCGAAGCTCGTGAGTACGGCGGCGATGAGGACGAGGACCACGGCCGCACCGGCGGCCCACTGCACGCCGAAGTCGAAGGCCGACACGGCCGCCTCGGCGATTCGCTCACCGGCTGCACCACTCAGCCCGGAAGCGTATTCGAGGGCGGAGCCGAGCGTATCGAACTCGGCTTTGTCGGCTGTGTCCCCGATCGCGGACTGCAGCGCGGATCCGTACATGAAGGTCGAGAGTCCGCCGAGCACGGTCGTGCCCATGACGGAACCGAATTCGTACGCGGTTTCCGATATCGCCGAGGCGGCTCCGGCCTTGTGTGCGGGGACCGCAGCGAGGATGAGGTCGTTCGTGATGACCTCGGCGGTGCCGAGTCCGATTCCGAGGATGAGGAAGGCCAGCAGCATTCCCATCACGGAGTGTTCGGAGGTGAAGGCGATGGTGCCCATGCCGATGGCGTTGAGCGCGAGCGCACAGGGCACGACGACGCGCGGTTCGAAGCGGGCGGTGAGCGGTACAGCGAGGTAGCCTGCCGCAACCGAAGTGATCAGTCCGGGGATGAGCACAAGGGCGGCGTCGATCGGAGGGAGTCCGAGCACGAGCTGGAGCAGCTGAGTGCCGAAGTAGAGGAACCCGGCCAGTCCCATGACGCTCAGCAGATTCGACACCACCGCCGAAGTGAACACGGAGTTCGCGAACAGACGGACGTCGAGCATCGGGTTCGACGTGGCGAGCTGGCGGAGGACGAAGCTGGCACCGGCGACGATCGCCACGGACAGACTGAGCCAGAAGAGGAAGTCGGCACCAGCCGCCATGCTGTGTTTGATGGCGAAGACGAGTGGGGCGAGGGCGAGCATTGACAGGATGATGGAGAACGGGTCGAAGCGACCCGGGTTCGGATCACGCGATTCGGGCAGCAGAATGGCGGCCGCAGGGATGAAGAGCGCGATGAGCGGCAGGTTGATGAAGAAGACCGAGCTCCAGTGGAAGTGCGCGAGCAGGAAGCCGCCGACGATCGGTCCCAGCGCGGCACCGCCGGAGAACATTGCGGCCCAGGTGGCGATCGCAATGCGACGGTCCTTGTCATGGTCGAAGATGTTGCGGATGAGCGACAGCGTCGAGGGCATGAGGGTGGCGCCAAAGATGCCGAGTAGGGCGCGGGCGAGAATAAGCATCTCGGCGGAGGTGGAGAACGCCGCCAGCAGCGAGGCCGCACCGAAGCCGACGGACCCGATGATCAGCAGCTTGCGACGTCCGACCCGATCACCGAGGCTGCCCATGGCCACCAGCAGACCGGCAAGCATGAGCGCGTAGATGTCGACGATCCACAGCAGCTGCGTGCCCGTCGGATGCAGGCCGGTGCTGATGGCAGGGATCGCGAAGCCGAGGACCGTGTTGTCGATCGAGATCAGCAGCACGGGGATCATGAGCACCGCGAGTCCGGCCCATTCGCGCCGGCCGGCACGCAGCTGTGGAGTCAGTGTCGTCGCCATGCCTCCAACTGTACCGTCTGGACGGTACAGTTGAAAAGCGGTGAGCGCGCTCCGACCGAGATGCTCAGGCATTGCGCAGGTACAAGCCCTGTTGCGCGAAGCATGCGGGCGGACTCCTGCACGCCCAGCCGGGCGAACACCGGGCACACGTGCGTCTCGTGAGTACAGCCATCGACTAGGCTCGTGGTCATGGCACGCAATCCGACCGCAACCAAGGAGAAGCTGCTCGACGCCTTCGATACGCTCCTCGACGAACACGGCACAGCCGGTGCGACTCTGGACGCAGTAGCTGCGAAGGCCGGGGTCTCCAAAGGCGGTCTGCTCTACCATTTCGGGTCGAAGGCCGAGCTCATCAAAGGCAGCCTGGATCGACTCGACCAATTGGTCGACGAAGACATCGAAGAGATGAAGGCCGCCGGCGAGCGCCTCCACTATTACTACCTCGAGACTTCGGCCGAGGTCGGCACTCCCCTGGATCGCAGCCTCATCGCGGCGGGCTGCCTCGCGCTCGAGAACGAGAAAGCCAAGGCGGCTCTGCGCAAGACCAGGGAAGCCTGGTTCAACTTGCTCAACGACCACCTCGGCGATGCTGATCTGGCGATGACGATCCAGCTCATCGGCGACGGGATGTACTTCAATCAAAACTTCGGGCTCTCGCAGGACGAGGCCCTCGATCATGTGAAGCGAGTGCTCACACGACTGGGCCTCTAGAACACCTGCCCGGCGTGCTTCCCTACAGACGCCGGGCAGACGAATTAGGTGGGAGAAATGGTCACGTTCTATTGCGCAGAACGTGACCATTTCTCCCACCTATGAGCAGCAATTTCCCCCGCCAGCGTGGCTTCACGCGGAAGATCCGTGCCGCGCCGACTCTTGAGTCAGCTCAGGTGATGAACCTCCTGCAGCCCATACACCGGAGTCTCAATCCCTTCGTGGCGGGCCTTGAGCTGCAGCGCCAAGTAGAGCGAGTAGTGGCGCGACTGATGGAGGTTGCCGCCCATGAACCACAGGTTCTCTTGCTGGGTCGGCTTCCACATATTGCGCTGCTCGCCCTCCCACGGGCCCGGGTCCTTCGTCGTCTCCGACCCCAGGCCCCAGCACTTGCCGACCTTGTCCGCGGTCTCCTGATCGACGAGATCCGCGACCCAGCCGTTCATCGAACCGTAACCGGTGGCGTAGACGACGAGGTCAGCTGGCAGCTCGGTACCGTCGGAAAGGACGACGGCATCCTCGGTGAGGTGGTCGACCTGCCCCTTGGACAGCTTCACTTTGCCGTCGGCGACGAGCTCGGCGGATCCGACGTCAATGTAGTAGCCCGATCCGCGACGCAGGTACTTGAGGAACAGGCCGGACTCGTCGTCACCGAAGTCGAGGTCGAATCCGGCGTCCTCCATCCGCTGATAGAAGTCCTTGTCCTCTTCCTTGATCTGGTCGTAGAGCGGGATCTGGAACTCGTGCATGATCCGGTACGGCAGTGATGCGAAGATGAGATCCGCCTTCTCCGTCGTCACCCCGTTGGCCAGCGCGCGTTCGGAGTACAGGTCGCCCATCGCGATCTCCACGAGCGAATCGCTCTTGACGATGTGCGTGCTCGAGCGCTGCACCATCGTGACGTCAGCGCCGTTCTCATACAGTGCGCCGCAGATGTCGAACGCCGAATTGTTGCTGCCGATGACGACGACCTTCTTGCCAGCGTAGGCGTCGGGGCCCGGGTGCTGCGAGGAGTGCTGCTGCTCGCCCTTGAAGATGTCCGAGCCGGGGAAGGTGGGGATGTTCGGCTTGCCCGACATGCCCGTGGCCATCACCAGATGGGTCGGGTGCAGAGTGATCTTCTCCCCGTTCCGGTCGACCTCGACGGTCCACCGGCCGGCTGCTTCGTCATATTTCGCCGAGGCGGCTGTGGTCGATGACCAGTACGGAATCTCCATCACCTTCGTGTAGAACTCCAACCAGTCCGCGATCTTGTCCTTCGGTGCGAACACCGGCCAGTTGTCGGGGAACTTCAGATACGGCAGGTGGTCGTACCAGACCGGGTCGTGCAGGCACAGCGACTTGTACCGCGACCGCCACTGGTCACCCGGCCGCTCCCACCGGTCAATGACCAGGGAAGGCACCCCGAGTTGGCGGAGGCGAGCGCCGAGGGTGATCCCGCCCTGCCCTCCACCGACGACGAGGATGTAGGGATCAGCAGTCTTGCCCCAGGCGGCGTCCTCCTCGGCGAGCTTCTCCGACCAGCTCTTCCGCTCGGGATCAACACCGTGCTCGGCGCCTTTGATGCGGCGGGTGCCGCGCGGCTCCTCGTGTCCGGCGATCTCCTGCAGAGAGGTGAGCATGGTCCAGGCTTTGATGCCGTCTTCGTCGATGAGGCGGACGAGCCCTTTGCCGCGCCCCACGGAGGTGGCGAATGTGAACCATGCTTCGGTCACTCCGTCGTCCGTTGCCGCCGGCTCGCTGAGTTCGAATTCCTCCGGTGCGACCCGGTCGAGGTTATGAGTGAGCAGGTCGGTGACGCCATCGGGATTCTCCACCGTTTTGAGGTTCCAGGTGAAAGACACGAGGTCCCTCCAATAGCTGTCGGTGGCGAACAGTCCGGCGGCAGCCGGAATGTCCTTGCGGCTCAGCGCCGATTCGAAGTCCTGCAGCCACCTCATTGCGATGTCGTCGGCAGTCAGCTGCGGGCGGTCGAGCGTCGTTGTCATCTTTCCTCCTCATTGAGTTCAGTGACTCCAAACTAGGTCGGGCGCCCACAGCTCGGAAGAGTTGCATCGGATTGCATGCCTCTCACCGAGGCGGGATTCTCACGAACGCTTCGACACCATGGTCAGGGGTTCGATCCCGCTTTATACTCAAGGCATGCTTCAGCCGGATCTGGCACATCTCGCCAGAGATCTGACACGCATTCACGATGCTGTGATCACCGGGGCGTCTCCCCCGGTTCAACCGCGCGCGCTGGTCAGGCGCTCGTGGGATCGAATGTTGCGCTTGGGCCTGGACCCGGACGGTGAGAACGCGCGGATCGTCGCCGATGAGGCTGAGCTGGAGACTCGACGGAGGAAATCACGGCTGCGCTTAGTCGTCGAGGAGATGCGGTCGGTGCTGCTGCGGGCTCCGGACGCGGCTCCGTTCATCCTCGTCGTCACCGATGCCGACGGCGTCATTCTGTGGCGAGATGGTGCGGCATCCGCGAGACGGCAAGCCGATGAGCTCGGATTCGTCGAGGGAGCCCACTGGTCCGAAGCCAAGGTCGGCACGAACGCCATCGGCACAGCGCTGACCGAGGAGGCACCCGTCCAGCTCTTCTCCGCCGAACACTTCGAGGCGTCTCAGCATCCCTGGTACTGCAGCGCCGTCCCCGTGCACGACCCACATGACGGGACTCTTTTGGGAGTCGTCGACATCAGTGGTCCGGCGATGACGCTTCACCCGGCCGTGCAGTCCTTGGTGACGACGGCGGTGCGACTGGCGGAGGCCAGGCTGATGATCGCCCAGCAGGAAGCGCTGAATACTCTGCGCGATCGGATGTCGGCGATGCTCGCCGGCACTTCCGGTCCAGCCCTCGTCGTCGACGATGCCGGGTGGGTGGCGTACCAGCAGGGAGTGCGCAGCCGTGACCGCATCGAAGCACCGGCCGCCGACCGGTCGATCCTCATCCCCGGTGCCGGTCTGTGTCTGCCGGAGAAGGTCACCGGCGGGTGGCTGCTGCGGCCCACCGGCGACCGTCGCGCCTCGGTGACTCTGCGGATGCGGCAGGATCCACCCGTTCTCGATATCCACTCCGGCACCGACCCTCTGGTCGTTCCGCTTACGCCACGGCGGGCGCAGATTCTCGCGGCGGTCACCTCGGCGGGGTCAGCGGGGATCAGCGCCTCCGACCTCAGCCAGCGCCTCTACGGGGACGGTGACCACGTGGTCACCGTCCGCGCAGAGGTCTCGCGTCTGCGCCGATCGGTCGGAGCCCTGCTCGCCACCCGTCCCTATCGGTGGGCCGAGGGCGTCGACGCACGGGTGGAGTGAGGGTCAGTCAAACTGCGTTGCCGGGAGTTGGAAACCGCACCCGGTCGCGCAGGTCCTACCCATTAGCCCCGCGGTAGCTCCCGACCGACCACAGCACGCCCTCGGGGTCTTGGATGGCGAAGTCGAGTGACCCGTAGTCCTGGTCCGTCAGTCCCATGACCTCGGTGGCACCGGCGGCGAGCGCACGTGCGTGCAGCTCACGAACGTCTCCGGAGGCCAGATACACCGACCCCGAGGCGACTCCGGTCTTCGTCATGACCCCGCCGTCGTCGCGGACGGACCCGAGCATCACTCCCCCGCCCTCGGGCCAGGCGAGTTCGGCGTGTTCGACTCGGTTCGGATCATCGGCGTTCGTGTATTCGGCGACGACTTCGAAGCCGAGCGCCTCCTGGAGAAATGCGATCGCGGCTTTGGCATCGCGATAGCGGAACGTGGGCCACACGTTGCAGGCCCGAGCATCTGCGGATTCGGCGGACATGAGGACTCCTTCTCTCTCGGTGTTCGTGAATTCCATCATCGAGGAGCACTCCACTCCCGGTCTTGGACAAATGGGAACAGTTCATCCCCTCGCCGAGGCGGCCCCCACCGAATCCGATCCCACCGTATGCGTCCGGGCCACGTCATCGGCAGCCAACCACCGACTGGGACTGAGACCGACGAAATCCTGGAAATCCCGGTTGAGGTGCGCTTGATCGGCGTAGCCGCAGCTCACAGCGATCTCCGCCATGCTGCCCCGACCTGCCGAGATGAGACGCCTCGCCCGATCGAAACGGACGATGCGTGCTGCGTCTTTGGGTCCGATCCCAAATTCGGACCGGAACTGGCTGCCCAGGTGGCGTCTGCTCCACCCGACATCCTCTGCGACGACGGCCACTGGCAGACCGCCACGGCTGCCGACGATCCGATGCCAGGCGTCGGCCACCTCGGTGCGGGGTCGATTCGTGTCATCGAGCGTGCGCATGAGCAGGTCGTCGATGGCGGCAAAGCGGGCGGACCATTCTGTCTCGAGGTTGACCCGTTCATGGAGTTCCGCGGCCAGCGGCCGGGAGATCCGAGCGACGTCGACACTGTGGTGAGCGAACTCTGCGGCGGGGATCCCGAAGAACGCCCGCGGGGCCGACGGACTGAAGTTGATCTGGATACCGGACATCGCGCCGGGGTGAGCGATGAGCGTCGAGCGCAGGTGGAGGCCGGCGATCAGCACGTCGAAATGCTCGCGACTGCCGGTGACCGCATCGACCTGGCACAGCGGTTCGTCGATCGAGACGATGAAGGTCAGCGTCCCCGAAGGCAATCCCAAATGCGTCCCCGCGGGGACGCCGGCGATGTCGTAGCCGGCGTAATCGCCCACGAACGGCCGCAGTCTCGGGTGAGGCCGGCGGATCAGCTCGTCATTGCGCGACGCGGACATGGCGTCAGTGTAGACCTGGCTCAGCCGTGCGGGTAGTCGTCGCAGGTCGGCCCGTCAGGATTGATCGTCGAAGCTCCAGACCAGATCCGTGAAAGCCCGGTCGAGGTCGAGCGCGAATTCCTCACGGAGTGCGGCCGCGAAGTCGGCGGCATCGGTCACTGTCCGCTCAAGGCTTTCGGACTCCCCACCGGGACGGAGGCTGCGCAGGTGACGGCCTTCGAGCGACACCTTTCCGCCGTTGCCGAGCGTCCTGGCCACCACCGGTGCGCTGGTGAAGCGCGTGCCCGGTTTCGTCGCGGTGAACCAGTTCGACACTTCGAGGTCGACGTGTTCCCGCGGGATGTCCGCGAAGGCATAGACGGTGAGGAATTCCTGGTCAGCGCTGGTCCGGGACTGCAGCGCCCATTCGGCTTCTGCTCGCATCTCGGGCTCCAGCACGGTGTCGGCAGTGACCAGTCTGTACTCTCCGTATTCGGTCGACCGCGGTTGTGACTCCGCATCGAGTTCAAGTGCGACCTGCGGCGTCCCACCGCCGAACCCCGGATCGACGAGGAACCGCCGTCCGCTGAGATCGAGGATCGTCGCCTGGTGCGTCAGCCCTCCCGGTGCTGTTCTCCCCTCGCCGAGGTGGACTCGGGCAAGGATCGGATGCGCGCTCAGCCCGAGCTCTCGGAGCACGGCGCGGATGAGTGTCGCGTGTTCGTGGCAGTAGCCGCCGCGGCCTGCGTCCAACAGCTTCGCCGTCAGTGAGTCGAGGTCGGTCGGGATGCCCCGCGACTCCCCTGCTGCGCGTGCGGCGATGACGTCGAGGTTCTCGAAGGAGATCGACCGGACGTGGGCGGCCAGCAGTTCATCGATGAGATCGACGATTTCGTCGGCCGACCCACGCGCCCGACGTCGCAGCACATCCTCCGAGCTGTCGAGCCCGAGCCGGTCGGCGTACCGGGTGATGAGCATTGACGATGCCATGACGAGTCCTTCCGTTCTGGGCGCGAGTTCACGCCCACGGTTGGGGTCGGAGTCCGTGGGCTCCTCGATAGCTCGGTGAGGTCGGTTCGCTCCAATCGCCGAGGAGGTCCTTGGGAAGACGATAGACCGTGACCTTCAAGGGGTGGCAGTTCTCCACCGGGTCTTCGGCTCCGTCCCCGAACATGGGCGCGGAGAGATCACCGCCGGGGCAGGTGGACAGGGCCGCGAGCACGTCCTGTTCGGCGAAGAATTCGAAGTGGTCTCCTGGTCGTGCTGGACAGGTCTTCATGAAGTATTCGTCGTTGTCGTTCAGTCCTGTGCATTGGAAGACATTGAGCACATCGTGGACGTCGAATTCGGTGAGGCCGTACGGCAGGATCGCTCGGACGAGGTTGGAATGGCAGTGATAGTCGAAGTCGACGCCGCTGAGCATCTGCGACACGTAGGGATCGCAGCGGGTGCCCAGTGTGTCGTGCACTCGGCCGCCCTCCTGGTCGGTGCCGTAATCGGCCAGGGTGTCCCCGACGATTGTGGCCATCGGCCGCAGGAACGGCAGCGTCGACCACAGACGGTCGAAGGTGGAGACGTGTGCGGCCTGCAGCTGTCGGGTCCGTGCCGCCCAGAATCGTTCCCTGGGGTCATGGCGGTTCCACAGATTGAGGTCGCCGACCTGTGGGCCGTCGACGGTGGAGATGCGGCAGACATGACCGGCGGGGACCTCCCACGCCTGTCCGGAGCGGATGGGGATGGTGATCTCATCGATGGTTTCCCGCGACTGAGTGTCGTCACCGATCCGCGAGTAGAAGTCTCTGTCGACCTCAAGCGCGGGACCCTGATAGGCAGCTTCCTGCAGACGGCTCTGAGTCATTGGATGCATCCTCCTCCGTGGCTGTTCTGCCTGCAACGATGCCAGTTTCTGCCCAGCTTCCCAAGGGGTTGTTCGTCGGGTCTATGCTGAAAAGAGAGTCGACGCAGCCGAGTGGGCCGCGCCGGCGCATGTGCCGAACCGCGTGTAGCGAGCATTGGGAGGTCGGAATGGCTGACGAGAAGATCGACGTCGAGATGCAGGACACGGGAGAATTCCTGGCCAGCATCCACTCGGCGACGGGGACTGATGAGATCGTCCTGATGTTCGAGGATGCCGAAGAGGTCACGGACGGAGTCTTGGGCAATGACGAAGCCACGGCCCGCGCGACCGTGGAATTCCTCCTCAGCCATCAGCCCGCAGGCGACCTGCCGGACCGGATCGACCTCGTCGACATCGCCGCCGCCTACGACGGAGCCATCGAATCGATTCGCAAGCTGCGCGGATGATCACGTCCCGCCTCGGCGGGCACCGGAAAACCTCGTGAAGAAGAAGATGATCCACATGTCAGACATTCAACGACTCAACATCCTCGCCGTCGACAAGAAGGCCTACGAACCGCTCTATGCGCTCGAGAAGTACATTCACCGAGGCAGCCTCGGTGAGGCTCTGCTGTCGCTGATCAAACTGCGCGCCTCCCAGATCAACGGCTGCGCCTACTGCCTGAAGATGCATGCCGGCGAGGCGCGCAAGGCCGAGGTCGACCAGGTCAAGGTCGATGTGCTTGCCGGATGGAAGGAAGCGAAATCCGTCTACAGCGACCGCGAACAGGCCGCACTGCTCATGACCGAAGAGGTCACGCTCATCGCCGATGACGGCGTCTCCGAAGAGACGTGGACAGCTGCTTCAGCGGTCTACTCCGAGCAGGAGATGGTCGAGCTGCTGATGGCGATCTCGGCGATCAACGTCTGGAATCGTCTCGCTGTGAGCACCCACCAGCACCTGGACTAAGTCCGTCCGGACACCGCTGATCTAGCCAAAAGAGGGCGGGGCCGACACGATCGTGTCGGCCCCGCCTCCTCTTTTGGACTGAATTGATCGGACCACCGGTCAGACGTTGACCGTCTTTTCGTCATCTTTCTTGCCCAGCATTCTCTTCCAGGGCAGGACCGACACGAGCGCGAGCAGGGCGATGATGAGGAAGACCATTGCGAGCGGGTCAGAGATGACGGCCCAGAAGTTTCCTCCGGTCAGTCCCAGTGCCTGTTGCAGATTGCGTTCGAGCATCTCCCCTAGAACCAGTCCGATGACCAGAAGTGCGGGCGCCATTCCGACCAAACGCATGACATAACCGAGCACGCCGAAGGCCAACGCAATGTACACATCGGTCGCGGAGTTGTGGATGCTGTAACAGGAGATGAGCGCGAGGATGAGAATGACCGGAGCCATGAACGGCATCGGGATCGCTAGGATCTTCGCCAGCAGAGGCGATGCTCCGATGTTGATGACCACTCCCAAGATTGCGCTGACCAGCAGGGCCCCGATGATCGTCCACGCGAGTTCCGGATTCGCGTCGAAGAATCCCGGTCCCGGGTTGAGTCCGTACATCATCAGATAGGCGAGCAGAACTGCAGTGGTTCCGGATCCCGGGATACCCAGTGTCAGCAACGGCACCATCGAACCGGACACTGCAGCATTGTTCGCGGACTCCGGTGCGACCAGTCCACGGACAGCTCCCTTGCCCATTCCCGCCGAGGCGGGCGCAAGCCGCTTCTCGAGACCGTACGAGAAGAAGGCCGCGATCGTCGTGCCGGCCCCTGGCAGGACTCCGGCGATGAATCCGATGACTGAGCCTCGCAGGCTGGGAAGGGTCCCCTGCTTGAGGTCGGACTTCGTCGGAAGGAAGCGTCCCGACAGCGTCGACATCACCTGGGAGTCTTTGCCCATCGTGGTGCTGGCCAAGATCTCCCCGACGCCGAAGACTCCGATGATCGCGACGATCGGATCGATGCCTTCAAGAAGAGTGAAGCTGCCGAAGGTGAAGCGAGGCAGCCCGGATTGCAGTTCGATTCCGACGGTCGACACGGCGACACCGATGCCGACAGCGGTCAGACCGAGCATCGGAGCCGACCCGACGAGAGTGGCGCTGAGCACGAGAGCCATCACGACCACGGCGAAGTAGGCTCCAGGTCCGAAGGCCAAGCCCAATGAAGACATCGGTCCGGCGATGAACGCGAGTCCGAGGAACGCCAGAATACTGCCGACGAAGGAAGCGAGAGCCGAGATCGACAGCGCAGTGGCCGCCTTGCCTTTGAGCGCCATCGGGTGTCCGTCGAGGGTGGTCATGATGGCACCGGGATCGCCCGGGATGTTCAGCAGGATCGCGGAGATCCTGCCGCCGTATTCGGCGCCCAGGTACAGCGACACCATCAGCGGCAGCGAAATCTCTGCCGGAACCGTGATCGCCACAGGCAGGAGCAGAGCGATCGCGGTCGATGGTCCGATGCCGGGCAGCAGTCCGGCAATGGTGCCGAGGATGACTCCACCGAGGATGACAAGAAGGAGGCTCGGCGAAGTGGCGATCCCGCCCAGAGCTGAGAGCAGTTCGTTGACGGTGTTCACAGCTGCAGACCTCCGAAGACCCAGTACTCCAACCACCCGACAGGCAGCAGGACATTGAGCCAGACGTCGAAGATGAGGAAGAGCGCCATCGCGATGACGATATTGATGATGATCAGACCGACGGCCTTCGCCGCGCTCATGCGTACGCCGAACACTGTGAGAGACACGAGCATCGAAAAGATCACTGAGGCTTCGACGAAGCCGATGAGGAAGATCGATGCTGTGAAGAGAGCGAAGAGGACAATGCACCAACCGACACGCAGAATCTCACGTCCGCCGACGGGTCTGACATCAACGCTGCCGCGAAGGATGGCGATGATGCCCAGCACAGTAGTGCAGAGCAGGACGATGCCGACGACGAGAGGGAATGTCTTCGGGCCGATTCCGTCGTCTCCCGCCGAATTCGGCAGCATGATGGCACTGACGAGGTAGAAGATCGCCAGGCCCCCGAGTAGGACGCTCGTAATCCCCACCGAGACCGCTCGACTTCCCGCCTCTGATTGCGAGGGCCCGGCGGGATCAGTCGTTGGGAGTTCTGTGTCCGCGCTCATTTCACCAACCCCACTTTCTCCAGCACTTCCGTCGATTCCTCCTGTTCGGGGCGAATCACCGTGTCGAGCCATTCGTCACCTGCGACATATTCGGGGTTGATCCCCAATGCCTCTGCCTGCTTGGAGAACTCGTCTGTCTCCACAGCCTTCTTCAACGATTCACGCCACCAGTTGACCGCGTCCTGAGGCATGTCCTTCGGACCGAATACTCCCCGCCAGTGGTTGATCGTGATGTCCATTCCGAGGTCATGCCATGTCGGAACTCCTGGTGCCGAATCGACCGGTTCCGGTGCCGAGACTGCGATGATTTCGATGTCACCGCTGTCGACGAGCTCCATCGCTTCCGACATCCCCGTCGATGCCACATCGATACGTCCGCCCAACAGTTCGTTGTTGAGGTCGCCTCCATCGGAGAACGCCACGAGATTGATCTTCGACAGGTCCTCGACTCCGTATTCACTGGCGGGACGAAGGACGTTGAGCTGGTCGTCGCTGGGAACGGTGCCGATTCCGAAGTTGACCGATCCCGCATCCTTCTTGATGCTTTCGAGCACCTTCTTTGCAGAGTCGTGATTCGACCCGGATTTCACGATCCACACTTCGTAGTCGGTTGTCAGCTGAGCCAGCGGTGTGAAGTCGTCGAGGGACATGTCGGTCGTTCCTGTGACGTTTGAGAGGAAGATTCGGTTGGACTCGAAGACAACGGATGTCCCGTCATTCTCCCGCTGGAGTACTGCGGCACGAGCCGGGTTGCCTCCGCCGCCTCCCATGTTCTCGATCGACATGAAGGTATCGATTCCCGCGGCTTCGAATCCGTCGTTCGTGATGCGAGTCGTCAGATCGAGGCCCCCGCCCGGTGACCCTGCAGCGATAGCCGTGACCCGCGGCGGAGGGAAGCCATCATTTCTGTGGATGTCAGGCATACATGCCGTCATCGACGCGGCGAGGCCAAGACCCGCAGACGCGGCGGCAGCACGCAGAATAGTTCGTCTCGTTGAGGATGTTCTCGCCGTTGGGAATCCGAAGTGGAGCATGACCGGCACGTTACTCCTGAACGACTTCGGTCCTCAACGAATCTTGCGAGAATGAGACAAGCTGCCTGAGTGCTATGACAGGTGTTCCCACTTAGCGGGCAAAAGCCGAAGGGCGGAACCGAGTCGCTCTCGGTTCCGCCCTTCGGCATCTGATTCGATCCGGGAAGCTCCCGGGAGCCGGCTCAGTCCAGCAGGTCGTGACGCACGATGGACTGTTCGCGGTCGGGGCCGACGCCGATGACGGACATCCGGCAGCCCGAGAGCTCTTCGAGGGCGAGCACGTACTTCTGCGCGTTCTCCGGCAGGTCCTCGAAGGTGCGCGCCTTCGTGATGTCCTCGGTCCAGCCGTCGAAGTACTCGAAGATCGGCTTCGCATGGTGGAACTCGGTCTGCGACACCGGCATCTCGTCATGACGCTCGCCATCGACCTCGTAGGCCACGCACACGGGGATCCGCTCGATGCCGGTGAGCACGTCGAGCTTGGTCAGCACATAGTCGGTGAAGCCGTTGGTGCGGGCGGCGTAGCGGGCGATGACCGCGTCGTACCAGCCGCAGCGGCGCGGACGCCCGGTGTTGACGCCGAATTCGCCGCCCGCCTTCTGCAGGTATTCGCCCATCTCATCGAACAGCTCGGTCGGGAACGGACCAGCGCCCACACGGGTTGTGTAGGCCTTGACGATGCCGACGACGCGGTTGATGCGGGTCGGGCCGATGCCCGAGCCCACGCAGGATCCACCGGCCGTCGGGTTCGACGAGGTGACGAACGGGTAGGTGCCGTGGTCGACGTCGAGCATGGTCGCCTGGCCACCCTCCATGACGACGACCTCTCCGCGGTCGAGCGCCTCGTTGAGCATGAGCTCGGTCTCGGCGACGTAGGGACGCAGACGTTCGATGAAGGGTTCGAAGTATTCGACGATCTCTTCGACCGACACTGCGCGACGGTTGTAGACCTTGACGAGCAGTTCATTCTTCTGCCGCAGCGACCCTTCGATCTTCTGACGCAGGATGGACTCGTCGAAGACGTCCTGGACGCGGATGCCCAGGCGACCGATCTTGTCCATATAGGCCGGCCCGATGCCGCGGCCGGTGGTGCCGATGGCCCGCTTGCCGAGGAATCGCTCAGTCACCTTGTCCAGGGTCTGGTGGTACGGGGCCACGAGGTGCGCATTCGCCGAGATCCGCAGCTTCGACGTGTCTGCGCCGCGGGATTCGAGGGCGTCGATCTCCTCGAAGAGCGCCTCGAGGTTGACGACGACGCCGTTGCCGATGACCGGGGTGACGTTCGGTGAGAGGATGCCCGCCGGCAGAAGCTTGAGTTCGTACTTCTCTCCTCCGACGACAACCGTGTGGCCGGCGTTGTTCCCACCATTGGGCTTGACCACGTAGTCGACGCTGGTGCCGAGGATATCGGTGGTCTTACCTTTACCTTCGTCGCCCCACTGAGCGCCGACGACAACGATTGCTGGCATGAGAGTGCTTCACCTCAAAGTGAAAAGGGGATGTCATTACTCGCTAAGTCTACTGGGTCACACTGTCGCAGCCGCCATCGGGCGCTTTCCCTCACCGAGGCGGCCGCGGGCAGGAGGCTCCAAGCTTCCGCCCGCGGCCGCACCGAGCACTGAGCACCGAGGTCCGAATCCGGACTCACTCCATGCTCATCCCCTTGGCCGGGACGATCCGCGACATCGACCGAGCCGGAATCGCCGAAGCCAGGAAGGCGGCGAGCACTGCGGCGACACCGATTAAGCCGATCTGTGCCCACGGCACGGACAGCACGGGATTCGCGGCCGCCGGCATGATCGACGCCGTTCCGACCCACCCGAAGAACGTGCCGACCACGCCGCCGACGATGAGCGCGATGACCGTCATGAGCAGCGATTCGATCGTGATCATCCGCGACATCGCCGCCCGAGTGAAACCGAGTGCCCGGAGCAGGGCACCTTCCCGACGCCGGTCCATGACCGACAGCGTGAGCGTATTGCTCACTCCGATGATGGCGATGACCACCGCAGCCGCCAGCAGTCCGAGCACCACTGCCAGGGCGACCTGGAACAGCGAGGAGAACTCAGCCCGGGTCTGCGCCGCAGACGCATCGGCCGAGGCATCCACGGCGTCGAGTTCTGAGGCCAGGGCTTCGATCTGCGAGCTCGATGCGTCATCGGCGATCTTCGCCCAGGTCTGTTCGGCCGCACCACCGCCGGCCGCGGCCTCGATGGACTCCGCATCGGCACCGCTGACCAGTGCCGTCCCCGCGGGGACGGCAAAGGATGTTTCGATCGTGAGATCGATGTCCTGCCCGCCGAGGCGGATCGTCGCGGTCGTGCCGTCGACGTCGGCATCCGCGTCGAGTCCCATCGATTTCGGATCGATGAGGATCGTGCCCTCATCGACGTCGTACCCGTCGCTGCGCAGCACCGGGGAGTCGGCGGCCGCCTCGGCGCTGGCGATCGCCACGTCACCGGAGCCATCGGTCCCACCGGCGCTCACCTTCGCGGTGGGCGCCGGGACGTTCACCCGGTCCTCGACGATGGGCGAGTCATCGAGCACGGACGCGACCTTCGCATCGTCGGCACCGCTGTGACCCGCGGTCGAGACGACGAGGTCGACGGGAGTGTCCTGGGCGGTGGCGAGCTCGAGGGTCCGCTGCAGGCTCGACGAACCGACGACCACGGCCGTGACGAGGGTGATGCCGATGAGCAGCGCGCCCGTCGTCGAGGCGGTGCGTCCTCCCGCAGTGCTCGCCGACCGTCCGGCCAGTTTGACTGCCGGTGAGCGCCGGGTGATGAGGCCGACGATGCGGGCGAACAGGGCCACCAGCGGCGGGACGAAGACCTTCGCACCGATGAGAAGGGCGACGAAGAGTGCGAAGCAGCCGACGATGCCCATGAGCACGGAGTGGCTGCTGGTGCCCAGCAGGCACAGTCCGATTCCGGTGGCGCCGAGCAGAACCGACAGCGTCGTCCGCACCCACCGGACCTTCGGCGTTGCGGGCGGTACGTCGACCGGGCGCAGCGCTTCGATCGGAGAGACCCGTGAGGCGCGGATCGCGGGAACCATCCCAGCGGCGAGGGTGACGAGGATGCCGACGACCGGTCCGACGACGAAGGCCGAAACGGACGGGGAGATCTCAGCGAATTCGGGCACCCACAGCGCACCGACCACCGATGAGAGTCCCCATCCGATGAGGAGGCCGAGTCCGACGCCGATCACGGATCCGACGACGCCGAGGGTCAGGCTCTCGATCACCGAGGCACCACGCACCTGAGTGCGCGAGGCACCGATTGCGCGGAAGAGCGCGAGCACCCGGGTGCGGGAGGCGACGAGGACGTTGAACGTGTTCGAGATGACGAGTGCCGCAACTCCCGCGGCCAGCAGTCCGAAGGCGATGCCGACGGTCGAGAGCATGTCAGAGGTGTTCGACAGCGATTCGATCTGCTCGTCGACAACCTGGTCGACGGTCCGGACCGAAACGCCCTGGTCGGCACCGGCATCGGCGAGCGCGGATTCGACCGCCTCGGCAAGAGCTGAACGATCAGATCCGTCGGCGGCGACGATTCGGATGGAGTCGGGAACGAGTTCACCCGGGGAGGAGGCCAGCCCATCCTCGGTGAGGTAGAGCTTCATCCCCGCCGAGGAGGAACCGGGCATGATGCCCGAGACCGTGAAGTCGGGTCCGTCGACGCTCGATTGCCGCTGCCCGTCGAATTCGCCGAGGGTGATGGTGTCGCCGACGCCGACCCCGAGGGTCTTCGCATCGGCTTCGCGGAGCATGAGTTCGTCATCGGAATCCGGTGCGGAACCGTCGACGGTCTCTGTCTGCCCCTGCGGGAGGTTCGTCGCCGCACCCGTCACCGAGGTGGTGCCGGCACCGACCGCGACGTAGGCGGATTCGGTGAGCTGGGCGTGCTCGACCCCGTCGACGTCGGCCACGGTCTCGGCCGTGGACTTGGTGAGCGGGGGCGCCTCACCGGCCGCGGTCGGGTCATCGGAGGCGGTCGCGGTGATTGCGACGTCGGCTCCGGCCCATTCGGCACGGACCTGATTGCGCAGGGTGTCGCCGAAAGCCTGGGCGAACAGGAGGGCGGCGACGATGAAGGCCACAGACACGGCGATCGCGATCATCGCCGCCGACAGGCGCCCAGTGGCGCTGCGGAGGTTGGACCAAGCGATGCGGATCATCGGGCACCTCTCTCCGGCTGTCCGGCCGCGGTCCCGGATGCGGACGATGGTGCGGCTGAGGAACGTGCCGTGACATTCATCAGGGCGGCGGCCACGGATTCCGGATTCGGTTGGGACAGCTCACCGGCCAGTCGTCCGTCGGCGAGCAGGACGACGCGATCGGCGCGGGCCGCGGCCCGGGGATCGTGAGTGACCATGACGACGGTCTGGCCGAGCTCATCGACCGACGCGCGAAGAATGCCAAGGACCTCTTCACCGGAGTTCGAGTCGAGGTTGCCGGTGGGTTCGTCAGCGACGAGCACATCGGGTTGGGCGACGAGGGCGCGAGCGACGGCGACTCTCTGCTGCTGTCCGCCGGAGAGCTCGTGCGGTCGATGCCCCAGACGTTCGCGCAGGCCGAGCAGGTCGACCATGCGGTCGAAGAGGCGGCGATCGACCTTCTTGCCCGACAGTTCCGACGGCAGCAGGATGTTCTCCTCGGCGCTCATTGCGGGCACGAGGTTGAAGGACTGGAAGACGAAGCCGATGCGGTCGCGACGCAGCGCCGTGAGCTTGCGATCGCTCAGCCGTGAGATCGCCGTCCGTCCGATGAAGACCTCGCCCGAGTCCGGGGTGTCGAGGCCGGCGAGCATGTTGAGCAGCGTCGATTTGCCCGAGCCGGACGGCCCCATGATGGCGGTGAAACGCTCGGCATTGATGTCGATGCTGAGGTCGTCAAGCGGACGGACCTGCGCGTCCCCTTTTCCATAGGTCTTGCGCAGTCCGATGGCTTGGATGGCCAGCCTCGGCGCGGGGTTAGAGGGTGGATCTGAAGGCGCGGACGGGGACGGAAGAGCGTCGGTGTGTGTCGCTGATGTGTTCATGACTCCAGCTTCGTCGCCGGACCCACCCGCCCACATCGGACCAGGGGATGGTCTTTCGCCGAGGCGGCCGTGGCCTGACCGTCATACCTGAGGATGATCTCGGATTCCTGAGGGCGGCTTCGAGAAGCTTCCGGCTCAGTGACCGGGTCCGACGAGACCTGCTTCGTAGGCGAACACGACGGCCTGCACTCGGTCGCGGGCCTCGAGTTTCATGAGGATCCGCCCGACGTAGGTCTTCACGGTCGGCTGGGCCAGATAGAGGCGTTCGCCGATCTCGGTGTTGCTCAGCCCGGTGGCGATGAGGACGAGGACCTCGGTCTCTCGCTGAGTCAGGGACTCCAATCGGCGCACATCTGCCGCATCGAGGCGGCTCGCACCGGCTTGTCCTGTCGCGTCCGCGCCTTCGGGATGTGCGGCCGCACCTCCACCTGTTAGGGGCGCACCGGCGGACGGCACCGCCGGTTGCGGGTCCGAAGGGGAAGGAGATTCCGCGTTGAGGCGGGGAATGAGTCGTGTCTCGAGCAGTCGTTTGGTGGTGGTCGGAGCGATGACGGCGCCGCCGTCGACGACGGTGCGGATCGACTCGAGGAGCACCTCGGGCAGGGTGTCTTTGAGAAGGAACCCTGAGGCACCAGCCTGCAGCGCCCGCAGTGCATAGTCGTCATCGTCGAAAGTCGTCAGCACGATGATCTTCGGCGGACGGATCGTCCCTGCGTCGGCGAGCGCGAGGATCCGCTGGGTCGTTTCGATGCCGTCGACGCGAGGCATCCGGACGTCCATGAGCACGACATCGGGTTCGTCCCGGCTGACGATGTCGAGACCTGCCGCACCGTCGCCTGCCTGTCCGACGACGGTGAGGTCCGGCTGTGAGTCGATGACCATGGCGAAGCCAGCTCGGACGAGAGCCTGGTCGTCGACGAGTACGACGCGAAGCGGCCCGCTTCCCCGAGCCTCGGGCTGACCGTGCGCGGTCGCCTCATCATCGATGTTCATCGGCTGGTCTCCTCGAAGTCGGCGGGCTGGCTCTCACCGGTTTCGACGGGTGCTCCGGTGCCGGCGGTCCTTCCGGATTCGACGGCCGTTCCGGTTTCGGCAGTCCCGTTCTCTCCTCGATCGGTCGAGTCGGGAGAGCCGGTCCCCTCGACGGTGCCGGGTTCGGCTTCGGGCTCAGCGCTGGGCAGGGGTGCGGACAGCGGCAGTCGAGCCTCGACGAGGAATCCTGTCGTCGCTCCGAAGGCGCTTCCGGTGACAGCGCCGGAGGAGAATCCGGGCTTCGCTTCGGCGCGTTCCTCGGATCGGTCGCTCATGCCCGTCGAACGGATCCGGCGGGCGGTGAGGCTGCCGCCGTAGAGCGCGGCGCGCTCCTGCATGCCGACGATGCCGTACCCCCGACTGCCCGATTCCGAGCTGTCGCGGTCGTCCGTGTTTCCGGTGCCGTTGTCGCTGATGCGGGCGACGAGCTCTGTGTCCTCCGCCAGCAGCTCGACATGTGCCCGAGCACCGTCCCCGGCATGTTTGAGCACATTAGTCAGCGCTTCCTGAACGATGCGGTACACGGCCAGCGATGCCCCTTCGGGCAGGCGATCGCGGTCGACGGCATCGAGTTCGCTCACCGAGACCGGAAGCCCTGCCGATCGCACATCGGCCATGAGAGAGCCGATGTCGGAGACTCCGGGCAGCGGCGACGAGGTGCGTTCGTCGTCATCCTCGGCGCGGAGGAAGCCGAGCAGCGATCGCGTCTGCGCCAAGGCTTCCCGTCCGGTCAGTGCGATGGTCTCGAGGGCTCCGAGCGCGACGGACGGATCGGTCTTGGCGGCATAGCGCGCGCCGTCGGCCTGGGCGATGACGACGGAGAGGGAATGAGCGATGACATCGTGCATCTCACGGGCGATGCGCATGCGTTCGGCGTCGGCGGCGAGTCGGGTCTCTGATTCGCGTTCGCGCTCCAGCAGCCGATTGCGCTCCCGGATGCCCTCGATCTCACGGCGGCGGCGGAATCCGACTCCGCCCAGCAGCCACGCGATGAGCACGATTGAGGCACAGAGCGCAATGACGACGACCAGCAGCACGTATTCGCCGGCGGCCAGGGGACGCGAGTTCGCGCCGATCGTCGCCTGCAGGGATACGAGGTAGAGCCACCCGCCGAAGAAGAGTGCGCCGAGGAGGCCCAGTGCCAACACGAGGCGACCCTGGTTCCGGGTGCCCCAGGCCGTCGTCGAATACACGGTGAGCGGAACGGCGACGATCCCGATCGTCGGCCCCATCATCGTGAGCACGGTCAGGAGGCAGCCGACGGCGATGAGGGAGGAACTCAGCAGCGGGGCCGTGCGGCGCAGGCACAGCGGTGCTGTCTGGAGGATGGCGATACCGACCTGCACGAACACCGGAACCAGGGCTATCTCGCTTCGCTCGGCCTGGGAGGAGGTGAAGACGATGGTCAGATAGGTCAGCGGCAGAGCCCAGAGCACGGTGTCGACGATCCAGGGGCGGGCGGCGACGAACCGACGGATGCGGTCGACGCGGTCGGGGGTGCGCTGCTGCGGCTTCGGCGGTCCGGCCGCAGCCCGGGTGGATCGATTGCTCATGTCGGCCATGCTAGTTCGCCTTCGATTGAGCCCACATCATACTCAGGGCTGATCCGACGACCGTGCCTGCTGCGGCGCTCAGCCGTGACACCTCGCTCGTCCCGGAGCGCTGGCCGCTCCGACTTCCGTGCCTGCTGAGGTGCTCAGCCGCGTCTCCCCCGCTCGGCGAGGATCTGCTCGCGGAGGATGTCCGCGTGCCCGCAGTGTTGGGCGAGTTCGCGGAGGACGTGGAGGAGCACCCATCGGAGCGGCATCGGCCCAGCCCGGTGACCGGTGAGCACGGTGTCGAGGACCATCCCCTCGATCGCGGAATGCGAGCGATCCACGGCGGCCCGATAGTCGGCCGAAACGCTGGCGATCGTGTCCGTGGAGTCGAGGAGGAAGGAGTCCTTGGAATCGTGCGGAAGCCCGTAGTCGACTCGACTCCGGCCGGTGACCGCCTCTCCGAACCAGACGGTTTCGACGAAGACGGCGTGCTTGAGCAGAGACAGCAGGCGGGTTCTGCTCGGCACGAGGGACCGCCGCGCCTCCTCTTCGCTCAGGTCGTCGAGGCTCCCGAGCAAATGCCGTCGATGTTCGTCGATGAACGCTGTGAACTGCACGCCGAGGTCGGCCTCACGCACATCAAAAGGTCTGGTCGTCGGACTGCCGCCGTCGGCACCTGCACCTGTCATGGACCCAGCTTAGAGCCGCCTCGGCGGGGGTGGACCGAACCGAACGACGACTCGCCCGAAATCGCAGGCGATCAGCATCCTTGTCCGCCACGTCCCCCACCCCTATGCTGAAGTGACCCACGTACACCGTCGTTCGGGCAGGAGCCTTGGCGTTGTCGCCGGAGCCGTCGACTTCAGGGCATCACCGCTCAGAGGAGGTCGCTCATGTCCACCACGTCAATGCATCCGGCCACGAGTGCTTCGCAGAACCAGCCCGAGAACCAGTCTCAGTCCCCAGCGCTGCCCTACGCCCGCCGCCGCGATCAGCTCGTCGGCTCCGTCATCGACGCCTCCACCACGGTGCTCGCCCAATATCACCACGACATCGTCAAGTTCGGCATGGGGGCGCCCGCGCCGGACATGCTGCCGGCCGCGGACTTCGCCCGCATCGCCGCGCAAGTCTTCTCACCGGAGAACTTCACATACGGTGAGACGAAGGGCGAACCCATCCTCATCGAAGCCCTCCACGACTACCTCGCCGCCACCGAGCAGATCCCGCCCGAACAGCAGGGGAACCGCGACCGCCTCCTCATCACCTCCGGAGGCATGCAGGGTCTCGACCTCGGGTTCAAACTCTTCGTCACCCCCGGTGACCTCGTCGCCTGTGAGTCGCCGACCTATACGAACGGTTCGGCGACGGCCATGAGCTATGAGGCGGAGATCCTCGAGATCCCCGTCGACGAAGACGGCATGCAGATCGACGTCCTGGAAGAGCACACGAACCGCACCGGGCGCGCGCCGAAGGTCATCTACACCGTCCCGACCTTCCAGAACCCGGCCGGAGTGACGATGTCGCTGCCGCGTCGCGAGCGCCTGCTCGAGTTCGCCCACCGCCACCGGTCGGTGATCATCGAGGACAATCCGTACGGAATGCTCCGCTTCGAAGGTCAGTCCCTGCCGGCGCTGAGCGACCTCAGCCCGAACGATCCCCTCATCTTCGGGGTACGCACGTTCTCGAAATTCGTCGCCCCGGGTCTGCGGGTCGGCTGGATCGACGTCGATCCCGAGGTCCGCGAGCTCGCCGTCAATGCCAAACAGACGATGGACTCCTGCGCCCCCGTTCCCAACCAACACCTCATCGCCCAGTGGCTGGCCGAAGGCGGCGCCGACTCCCATGTCGAGGCCCTGCGCACGGCCTACCGCGAGCGGAAGATTGCGATGTCAGAAGGACTGGAGAGGCTCTTCCCCGGAGAGATCCGAGCCACCGATCCCGACGGCGGATTCTTCCTGTGGGTGACCTTCGAAGACGAATCCATCAACACCGAAGACCTCCTGACCACCGCACTCGAGGAGGGTGTGGCCTACATCCCTGGTCCCGCGTTCTCGCCGGCCGGGAACTTCTCGAATGCGCTGCGCCTGTGCTTCGCCTCGGCGGCTCCAGACCGCATCGACGATGGCCTGCAGCGCCTCCGCCTTGCCGTCGACCGCTACCGCGCAGAGCGCTGATCACCAGGACGACACCTTCGCCGAGGCGGCCCCGACCTCGCTCGACCACGACGTCCGAGCGCTCCCGCACCGACGGCCCCGCCTCGGCCGAACAGGCGGGCGCGGCCGCCCGTTCGGCGACCGTTTTCAGACCTCGCCGAGGCGGCCGATCCATTGGATGAGGAGCTGAGTCTCCGTTTCGCCCAGGATGTCCGGATTCGCCGCAGCACGTTCGATGACAGCATGACCCAGACGACCGTCGCCCGGTTCGCTCTGTCCTGTTCCGGTGATGGCGGCGAGGACGCCTTCGCGGACGCCTGCTGAAAGTTCGGGATCGTTCCTGCCTTGAATGATCAGCCGCAGGGTGACGCCGATATTCGTGGCGAGCACATGAGCTGCCGCCTGCTCGTGGCCGACGACGAGCCGTCCGACCTGTTCCGCTTTGAGCGTCAGACCGCGCAGAATCTCGCTCGGCTTCGACTGTGCCTCGGGTGAATAGCCGGGTCTGACCTTGCCGTACATGAGGGTGTAGAAACCCGGATTCTCCAGTCCGAAGGCGACGTGAGCATCCCAGCCCAGACGCAGATCCTGAATCGGGTCGCCACTGGATTCGGTCGAGGATTTGGCCGACAGATACATGTCGAAGCCACGCTCGACGACGGCCTCGATCAGCCCCTGCTTATTGCCGAAGAAATGGTACAGAGTGGGCATCTTGACCCCCGCCGCGTCGCAGACCGCGCGCAGAGAGAAGTCCTCTCCTGGCGCCGCGGCAATGAGGTCGGCGGCCGCTTCGAGCAGACGGGTCCGTGTATCCGTTTCCTCAACTTCTGTCATATCGCTATATTATAGTGTACCGTCGATATAGTCCGATGTAACAACGATACGGAGGTTGAAACCATGACCGAACAGACTCTGCAAGGCAAGACCATCCTCATCGCAGGAGGCGGGAAGAACCTCGGCGGACTCATTGCTCGACAGACCGCCGCGGCCGGAGCCGATATCGCCGTCCACTACAACTCGGAATCAACGCGCCCGGAGGCCGAAGAGACACTCGCGGCCGTCGAGGCCAGCGGATCGAAGGGCGTTCTGCTCACCGGAGATCTCACCAAGCCCGCCAACGTCGAGAGGCTCTTCGACGATGCCGTCTCTGCGCTGGGGCCCATCGATATCGCGGTGAACACGACTGGCAAGGTTCTGCGCAAGCCCATTGCGGAGACTACCGAGGACGAGTACGACGCGATGTTCGACATCAACGCGAAGGCCGCTTACTTCTTCATCAAGGAAGCAGGCAGACACCTTGCCGACAATGGGAAGATCGTCACCATCGTCACTGCCCTGCTCGCCGCGTTCACCGACGGCTATTCGACCTATGCCGGCGGCAAGAGTCCGGTCGAGCACTTCACCCGAGCCGCAGCGAAGGAATATGCCGACCGCGGCATCTCCGTCACCGCCATCGCACCCGGGCCCATGGACACTCCGTTCTTCTACGGTCAGGAGACTCCGGAACGAGTGGAGTTCCACAAATCGCAGGGCATGGGCAACCGTCTGACCCGGATCGAGGACATCGCACCGATCGTGCGATTCCTCGCCACGGAAGGCAGCTGGATCACCGGCCAGACGATCTTCGCCAACGGCGGCTACACCACTCGCTGAGGCAGACCCGACACTTCCGTCCCCTGAGCACCCCATCCAGCAACCACCTCTCAAAACCACAGGAGCACACATGTCAGATCTGCAGATTCCCGAACCCGTCGCCGGCTTCATCGACACCGTCAACGCTCACGATGACCAGGGTTTCCTCGACGCATTCACCTCTGACGGCGTCGTGGATGACTGGGGCCGCGAGTTCCAGGGCCGAGAGGCCATCAAGGCGTGGAGCGACAAGGAGTTCATCGGCGCAACCGGCATCCTCACGCCAGAGGAGGTCACCGTCGACGGAAACGACGTCATCGTCGTCGGCGATTGGCGTTCGACGCATGCCAACGGCCGGTCATCGTTCGCCTTCATCATCGACGGCGACAAACTGAGCCGGATGACGATCCGCGAAGGCTGAGGCTCGGCGAGCGCTGATACCCCAGCGGGGACCGTCGGATGCCGACCATCCGACGGCCCTTTCGCTATGGTCCAGTGGCACAATATCGGTGTCGCGACTGCGCGGCACGGCGGTGGGGCTCGCCGTTCGCTTTCGCGGCACCATCACCGAGGTGGACCGCCAGGCTACACGGCGGTTGCCACATTCCCGTCTGCCTGTGCGCGTTGGGGAGCACTGTCACCGCCGGCTGCCCGGGGAAGTCCATTCACAACGGCACCGTATTCGGCTGCGATTCGGCGAACAACCTCAGCGGCGGATTGGAGCTCCGTCACCAAACCTGCTGTCTGACCCGCTTCGACCTTCCCGGTCTCGACCTCACCGTCTTTTGCCGAATGCCGAAGCACGGTGGACGCGAAGACTTCCCGCCGGTTGTCCACCGACGCCCCTGCATTCTCAAGATCCAGCATCCGTTCGGTGAATTGATTGCGCAGAGCGCGAATCGGATTGAGTTCGCGTCCGACGAGAACTGCGTCCTCGGCTTCCGCATTGAGTACCCTGTCCTGGTACGCCGGGTGCACGTTCGCCTCTGGGGTAGCGATGAATCGAGTGCCGAATTGTGCTCCGGCAGCTCCCAACGACAGCGCAGCAGCGAGCGAGTGACCATCGGTGAACCCTCCGGACGCTACAACCGGGATCTCAGGGAACTCTCGCGCGATGAGACGGGTGAGCACGAGACTAGTCACTCCGTGCTCGGGCGGATGGCCGCCTGCCTCCGCACCGACGACGACCAAACCATCGACTCCGGCTCCGACGGCTTTGGCCGCGTGTGGGAGGCTCGTGACGACGTGAAGCCAAACAGTCCCGACCTCGTGGAGAGCGCCGAGGTACTTTTTCGGCCCGCCTTGCGAGGCGATGATCACCGGCGGCGCTTGGTCGATGAGGTGAGCCATCACCTCATCGACTCCTTTGCGGTAGAGGGGCATGTTGACAGCCCATGGTCGGTCCGTACCGGCCCACATGCGCGTGAGGCACTCATCGAGGTCGGGCAGCCGCATCGGACCGGCAGCGACAACTCCCAAACCACCGGCTCCGGAGACTGCCAGGGGGAGTTCGGCACAGGAGCTCACCCAGGACATTCCTGCCTGGACGATGGGCAGGTCCGTACCGACGAGACGGGTTAGGGGTGTGTCGATGCGCATTTCAGATCGCCGCCATCTCTTCGAGATACTTCTGTGCTTGTCGGCCCAAACCCCCGCGTTGGACCTTCGAACTGGCCGTCATGCCCAGTTCCTCGAAGTCCTCCATGAAGCGGACGTACTTGGGTACTTTGAATCCAGCCACACGTTCGCGCAACCATGCTACTAATGCCGCTTCTTCCAACGAATGTCCCTGGGACAGGGAGATGAATGCGAACGGCACTTCGATGAGGCGCGGGTCCGGCACTCCCACCACCACAGCTTGCCGTACTGCAGGATGATGAAGCAGTTCCTCTTCGATCTCAACGGGCGAAACGTTTTCACCGCCCACGCGGAACATCTCCTTGAGCCGACCGACGAAAGTCAGTCGCCCGTCCTCGTCCAAGATGCCGAGATCCCCCGTGCGCAGCCACCCATCAGAAGTGCAGGCGTTGCGTGTGGCTTGAGGATTGTTCAGATACCCGCTCATGACGTTCCAACCGCGCACCTGAATTTCTCCCTTACACCCGGTCGGCGCCTGCTCGGTGGCAGCATCGTCCCAGATCCGCACCTCAACTCCAGGCTGCGGAAGCATCGCCGAGGCAAGCCGCACGTGCTCGGGCTCCCACCACGCTGACTGAGCGACGTTCGGTGAGGCCTCTGACTGACCGTACCCAGCGACAACCTCGCTGGCACCGAGTTCTTCGGCCACTCGCTTGAGCACCGCGGCAGAAGCCGCGACCCAAGCGCCCCGCAAGACAAGATTTCGTCGCGGTCGATCCGGGTGGTCGAGGAGCATGAGCGCGATTGTGTCGTTGCCGGAGAAGTGAGTACACCGCTCCCGTTCGAGGATACCGAGCGCGGGACCTGCAGAGAACCGTTCCATAGTCACCAACGTCGCCATCGACTGTGCACTGCTGAGCACGGAAAGCGTGCTGCCTGCGACATGGAAGAAAGGGCGGACTGAATGGAACCTGTCGCCGGCCCGCAGTCCCATTCTCACGGCCGAGAAGTGCGCGTCGGCGCACATTCCCCTGTGAGTCAGAAGGACTCCCTTCGGACGAGCGGTAGTCCCCGACGTGTACTGGATAAGTGAGATGCTCGCCGGGCTGACGACAGCGGCATCATCGCCAGCGATTCCGTCCGCTCCATCGGTTGCGTCACCTTCCACGACCACCTCCTCTGGGCGACTGCCGACAGAGGTATCGGAGAACTCGGACCAGCGAGTCCAACCCGCTTCGATCTCTGTCGCGGAGTCATCTTCGAGGACGACAATTGACGCCAAGTAGGGCAATTCGAGGTGCGGCAGCTCTGAATCCGGTCCTGGTCCGATGGTGCGAATCGTGGAGAGGAAATCGTTCGAGAGCACGCGTGGAGCAGTGATGAGGAATGACGCCTGCGAGTCATTGAGCACATAGGCCAGATCGCTTGAACGGTACCGCGTGTTGACCGCAACGACCACCGCACCGATGCCCGTAATCGCGTAGAACAGCTCCACCCAGCGCGGACCGTTGCCAACGCACAGCGCCACATGGTCTCCTGCACGAACACCCATTCGACGCAATACCACAGCGGCGGAATCAGCTCTGCGTTTGAGCTCTGCATAGGTGACACGGTCATCGCCGCACACGACGGCTTCGAGGTCCGGGACAGTGGCCGCTGCTCGAGCAAGCACCGCGGAGGTAGTCAGAGGACAGGCGTCTACCGGCACCTCGGTGCGGTCGAAGGGATCGGTGTCAAACGTATCCGTGACGTCATTCAGAGCAGTCACTTACGCACCTCCGTGGTGGTTGTGTCATTACGGGCTGCAAAGTCTGCGAGGCCCTTCTTCCACTCGCCCTGGGCGAGATTCGTCTCGATCGCGCGCAGTTCGATGTCGAGGCCTTGGTCAAGGCTGACTTCGCTTCCCGCATCAATGGCATTCTTCGTCAGTTGCACTGCGGAGGTCGGCGCTTCCGCAATCGTCTTTGCCGTTTGCAGCACGAAGTCCCACCCGTCCTCGCAGTTGATCACCTTTTGCACAAGCCCCAGGTCGACAGCATCGGCGGCATCCACGACCGAATTGGTAAAGAGAAGTTCCTTGGCCTTTCGGACCCCGACCACGCGTTGCAGTCGCTGAGTGGCGCCGATCGTGCCCCAGTGAACTTCGGGGTAACGGAAGCTGACGTCATCCTGCGCGTAGGCGAAGTCGCAGGAAAGTGCGATCTCGCCTCCAGAACCGACAACGGCTCCCTGCAGATAGGCCATGACCGGAACACGGCAGCGCACGATTGCACGGTATGCCGCAAACGAGGCAAGCCGCCGTTGTCGAATCCATGCAGAGTCCTTGTCCTGTCGTTCTTTGAGGTCGGCACCGGCGCAGAACGTGGGCCCGTTAGCACCGATCACCACAACACCCGGCGGTTCGGAGTCGATGGCCCCGAAGGTATCGATGAGGTCAAGGCAGAGTTCGAGGTTGACGGCGTTCCGGGCCTCAGGACGGTTGAGCATGACAATGAGGACGTCGCCGAGGCGTTCGGTCGTCAGCGTGTTCCGCGGGCTCGGCGCCGGTCCAGCAACGGCTGCTGTGTTCGTCGTCAGCGACTGGCTCATGCCTGCCCCTCCGCTCCGGCAGTTTCGGCTGCGCCACCCGCGTGCATGGCCCCGACAGGCTTGAAGGCTCCCAACACTTCCTCGTTATCGGCTCCCAGGAGTGGAGGAGCAGAGATCGTCGGGTCCTCATATCCGTGGAATTTCACTGGGGTGCGCAGCGCACTGAACCTGCCGACTGTGGGATGCTCGAAGGTACCGACCATTCCGCGTTCCTGTGTCTGTCGTGCGTTCAGGGCCTCTTTGACAGAGCGGACTTCGCCCGCGGGGATGCCAATTTCGCCGAGAGCGGCAACCAGCTCGCCTCGGGTCCACGAGGAGATGGCTTCGGACAGCGCCTGAGTCACTTCCTCACGACGGTTGACTCGGCCGGCGTTCTCAGCCAGTTCCGCGTCTCGCGCAAGCTCGTCGAGACCGAGAACGTTGCAAAGAAGCGGCCAGTGTTGGTCGCTGCCGCTGATCTGCACCCACCCATCTCGGCATTCGAATGCTGCAGAGGGCACCCGACCGAGGTGCGCGGTACCGGTCCGCGCGGGATCTTCGTCGAGAGCGAACGTCCGAGCGGCAGCGAGCGCGAGCAGGCTAGTCTGGACGTCCATCATCGCAATATCGATGAAGGTGCCGATTCCGTGAGTGCCACGCCCGACAAGCCCGGTGAGGATCGCGATCGCTACCCACAGTCCACTTGTCATGTCGGCCACTGGAATGCCTGCCTTCGACGGCCCTGACTCGGGCTCGCCTGTCAGGTGCATAACTCCCGACAGAGCTTGGAACACTGTGTCGTAGCCTTTTCGGTTGCGTTCAGGACCCGTCTGCCCGAAGCCGCTGGCGGCGACGTAGATGAGTCTTTCATTGAGTTCATGCAGACGTTCCCAGCCAAGTTCGTAGCGATCCATGGTGCCTGGGACAAAGTTCTCGACGACGACGTCGACCTCAGTGACAAGGCGTTCGACGATGCGTCTGTCGTCATCGCTTTTGAGATCTAACGTGACGGACTTCTTGCCGCGATTGAAAGCGAAGAAGTAGGCGCTCTGGTCTCCGACTCTCGGTTCGAAAGATCGAGTCTCGTCGCCCTTCCCAGGACGCTCGACCTTGATCACTTCGGCACCCATGTCAGAAAGGATCTGAGTGGCCATCGGCGCGGCCAGGACGCGCGAGAAGTCGAGAATGCGGATTCCATCCAGCGGTTTGGTCATTTCAGCTCCTGAACGATCGCATAAGCGCATTGAGGTCCTGCCCTGCATCCATCGCCGCTGCCGTCGGAAGATCGGCAACCCGGTAGTACAGAGATTTGATGGCGCTTAACGCCCTAGACGAACGTCCGGCCCAACTGGTCGCAATCTCCTGTGCACGAGCGACCTCGGCGCCGGTCTCAACGACCTCGTTTGCCAGCCCGAGTTCTGACATCTCATTCGCGCCGAGCATACGACCAGTCGAGATCAACTCGAACCCGAGCTTGCGCCCCAGGTGCCGCTGCAGACCTGTCATCACGAGCGCAGGAACAATGTCATGCTTGATCTCGGGGTACCCGAACGACACGTCATCGGAGACGACGATCATGTCGCATGCCAGAGCCAGTCCAGCGCCTCCGCCCACCGCATGGCCCTTCACCGCAGCGACCACAGGCACCGAGAGGCTGGTCGGCAGCGACTGCAGCTCAGCGGTGAGCGCCGCTCGGGCAACCACGCGTTCGGCGTGATCCGGGGTGAGTTCCGTGAACTCACTCAGGTCAGCGCCTGCGCAGAAGCCGCGCCCAGCTCCGGCGAGGACAACTGCCCGTATCTCAGGTTCACTATCGCAGTCGAGCAGGGCATCTCGGAGGGCTGTTGTCAGTTCTGTGTTGAGCGCGTTGCGCTTGTCCGGGCGGTTGAGAGTTATGGTCCTGACTCCTCCTTCGGAGTCCGTGACGATGAGTGTGTCACTGGTCATACTGCGTCAGCCTTTCTCAGGATTGAGTTCGACAGCCCCGCTTTGGACGTCTTACTTAGGAGCGTGCGGCCGAGCACTCTTTCACATTCGGCAGAGGCCTCCATTAGTGCGTCGAGGTCAACACCCGTATCCACCCCAAGCGAGTCGAAGAGATTGACCGTGTCTTCGGTAGCCACATTGCCCGTCGACCCGGAACCGTAGTTGATCTTGTTCGGGTGCCCCCCGACACCGCCCATTGCGGAGTCGAAGCTACGGCAGCCTCCTTCATAGGCAGCCATAACATTCGCGATGCCGAGGCCACGCGTATCGTGGAAGTGAGCGACGACGGTAAGTTCAGGGAAAGCTGGGACCAGCTCCGCGAAGAGACTCTTGGCACCTGCCGGGTCCGCCAGACCGGTCGTATCCCCGATGGTCACATAGGCGGCACCCAGGTCACGGAAGCGAGCCACATCATCGATGACTCTCTGCGGGTCGACCGTTCCTTCAAATGGGCAACCGAAGGCAACCGAGACAACGCCTACCAGTGTGAAACTCCCTGCGGCAAGTTCAGCCATCTGCTCGACTTTCTGCCATTGTTCTGCTCGAGTCGCACGGAGATTGACCTGCGAATGCGAGTCGCTGGCAGAGGTGAGCAGGCTGATTTCCTCGGCTCCGTACCCGGACGCTGCGTCAGCCACAGCGCGCTGGACGGCCTTCTGATTTGGGCACGTGGCTTTGAAGGCGACGCCTTTGCTCCGCGGCAGCGCTTTCAGCAGGTCACTGGCGTCGGTAAATGCTGGCACTTGCTTCGGGTGGCTGTAACTGGTGGCTTCAATGCGCCGGAACCCGGCAGCAGTGAAAGATTTGAGCACAACAAGCTTCTGTGATGTCGGCACGAAAGCACTTTCGTGCTGCAGACCATCTCGGGCGAAGCACTCGTTGATGCTCACTCTGTCGTTCATTCTGGTGATTCTCCTTTGTCGTTGCTGCAGACTATCGCATAACTGTTGACCTAATCAACAGTTGGGACTCACCGTTCTCCATCGCCTGATGCCACGCTCCCCGACACAGCCTCATCACCACAGCCATTTTGACCAACAGTCGGCTCGCCCTCAGCATTCAATTCCGTCGCCTGCCTGGTATCAGCCTCCCGCAGCGACTTCGCCGGAATACCGATCAGCACAACGAAGACTCCACACAGAATAATGAGCCCACTGGCCATGAGGCCCACGGAGATGTCGCCGGTGATTGCCTGGATTGCAGCCAGCATCGCCGGAGCCACAGCCGCCATGACCGATCCAGCAGCCGTGACAAAGGCAATGCCGGTAGCAGCGGTCCTCGGCGACAGATAGATCGAGGGGATCGAATAGAAGACCGTAAGACCCGAATAATGCGCGCATGCCATCACAGTGAGCAGGACAACCACAAGCGGCGGCGTATCAAGAGTGAACGCGAGGATGAACATCGTTGCGATGCCCGTCAACCACGGCACAGCCGTATGCCAGCGGCGCTCGCGAGTTCTGTCCGAATGGCGCCCCACGAGGAGCATCACGATGATTCCGCCGATCGGCGGGATGGCCGAGAGCAGGCCCAACGAAAGCGGATCATCAATACCGGAGCGATGGATGATGCGCGGCGTCCAGAAGGAGACCGCGTTGGCGAACGTATACGCTGCACAGGCGCCAAGGCCAAGAATCCACACCCTTGGGTCGCGCAGCGCTACGCGCAGTCCACCGTGCGATTCGTGCCCCGTGCCCTTCGTCGCTGAGTCATCAGCAAGATCCTGCTCAACAACAGCCTTTTCCGCGCCACTCAGCCACTTAGCTTGAGACGGCCTATCGCAGAGCACCAGCCAAGCGATTCCCGCGAGAATGAGCGGAGGGATGCCCTCGATAACGAACAGCCACTGCCAGTCAGCCAGACCCGCAACACCACCGAAAGCGCTCATGATCCATCCGGACATCGCGGACCCCACGGCACCCGAGATCGGAATAGCCATAAAGAAGATCGCGGTCATCCCGGTTCGCCGACTAGAGGGGAACCAGTATGAGAGAAAGAGCAGACACCCCGGAAAGAAGCCCGCCTCAGCAACCCCGAGGAGGAACCGTGCGATATAGAAGGTCACCGGTCCAGTGATGAACATCGTGGCAATGGTGACCAAACCCCAAAGCATCATGATGCGCACAATGGTCTTTCGTGCACCGATACGGGACATGAGCGCGTTCGACGGAATCTCAAAGATGATGAATCCAACGAAAAAGCAACTCACCCCTAACGCATAGACCGCCTCACTGAACCCCAGGTCACGCTCCAGTCCGATCTGGGCGATGCCGATGTTCGTCCTGTCGATAAAGCTGATGAAATAGCAGATGACCAGAAGCGGCATTAGCCGCAAAGCCACCTTTCGGTAGATGCGCTTTTTCTCTGTCAGCGACACCTCTGTCGCAGCGTCAATCGCCATGGACAAGCCCCCAATGCCTTGATTCCAATTAAGTGGTTCAAGTCTCACTCTCAGTGTTGAGTTTGTCAACACTAAAATCAACACAAAGAAGCTCGTCTCCGAAACTCTGACTAGGTCACCTCACCCTGGGGTCTCGTGCTCGTGGTGATCGAGGACGATTGCGACGTCGGCGAGCTTGTTGAGAGCTCGGTCCAGAACCTCACGTTCCTCAGGTTCCAAGACCGCAAGCACCGTCTGATCTCGCTCATTTGCGGCTGCGATGATCTGCTCGAATAGCGATTGCCCGCTATCTGTAAGAGTGAGCTGACTCGACCGGCGAGGCCCCAGCGACTTGGAGACTAGGCCGCGATCCACAAGTCCCGAAATCACTCGACTCATCTGCGCTTTGTCGAGCGCAGCCAAACGAGCCAACTTGTTCACAGTCATCGGCTGCGTCTGACCGAGCAGGGCCAAGGTCCGCCACTCGGGAAGACTAACGTCGAACTCCCGTCGGAATCGAGGCCCCGCGCTGGCTGATAGCAGGTTAGCCAGACGCCGCACTCGGAACGAGAGAAGCTCGGTTATTTGCAGCGGCTGCGTGCTCGCGCCACCTTCTGCATGCGGGGCGTCGTCCATAAAGGCATCCAATCTTCTTGTGCGCCAGCGGGCATAGAAACGTCAGTACTCTATCGTTCCATGACCTAGCGTGCTTCCGGATGCCGTGAAACCATGTCAGGTGCGGTGCCACCACTTTTGCCGACCTCAATCAGGCGCACCCGCCTGCACTCCCACCCTGTGGCACAATGAAGATGTCGCGACTGGCGCGGCACGGCGGTGGGGCTCGCCGTACCCAACCTCGGCGCAGGACTCGTGATGAAGTTCAAGAGTCCGCAGTCGACAACAGTCCCTACCTCGACCGGCTTCAGCATGCCCGAAAGGTAGGAGAGACCATGACCGCCAGCCCCGATCCGATATACGACGGGCCGCCGCGCGCCCGCATCATCCTCGGCGTCGTCCCCGATCAGCCCGCCGAGGTGATCGCCGCCGCCGCGGACTACGCCGCCCACTTCGACGCCGAGCTCGTCTGCGCCCACGTCGACGACTCCCGCTGCACCGTTGAGACTCGTCCCGACGGCTCCGTGCTCTCGATGCCCATCGATCCGGACACCACGGCCGAGGCGGCCACCGAGTTCGACCCAGAACTCCAGGACCGTATCGCTGCCGCCCTGGCAGGGACACATGTGGCCTGGTCGACTCGCGCACTGGCCGGGTCACCGGCACAGGAACTCGACCGGCTCGCCGAGGCGCTCGATGCCCGCATGATCATCCTCGGCGTCCGTCGCGCAGGTGTCCGCGGCTCATTGCATGAGTTCTTCAACGGTTCGGTCGCGATCCAACTGTCAAGGCGCCAGCATCGCCCGCTCGTCGTCGTTCCGCTGGCAGCAGGCGCCGACGGCATGGATGCCCCCGAAGCTGCTGCGACGTCGCCGACACCAGGCGCCTCCCCCGCTGCTGAACCTCTGACCGGCGAGGCCGGGCAGTGACCCGGCCGGTCCATCTGCGCCTGTCCTATCTGGGGCTCGCGTTCCTCGGCGGCACGCTCGGAACCGCGGCACGCGAGGCGATCAGCCTGAGCCTGCCGCCCCTCGGCGGTGTGCCGTGGGCGATCCTCACGGTCAACATCCTCGGGGCGTTCCTGCTCGGCCTGCTGTTGGATTCCCTGGCGCGCAGCGGTCCAGATGACGGGTGGCGTCGCCGAACGCGGGTCCTGGTCGGCACCGGTTTCATGGGCGGATTCACCACGTACAGCGCACTGGCCGCGGATACGGCGGGCCTCCTCGGCGCGGATCCGGGCGGTGCGAGCAACCCCGGCATCGGTCTTGCCTACGCGGTGGGCACGGTACTCATCGGCGGTCTCGCCACGTTCGCCGGCATCGCCACGGCGACGACGCTGCGTCGAGGAGGCGCCCGATGACGCCGCTGGTCTTCGTCGCCCTTGCCGCGGCCGGCGGACTCGGCGCCTCATCACGAATGCTGATCGACGGACTCATCAAGTCCCGCATGAGCACGGCCCTGCCGTGGGGAACGATCATCATCAACGTCTCGGGGTCGCTCGTACTCGGACTGCTGACCGGGCTGGCCGGGGCGAATCTGCTGCCGGAAGCCTGGCACCTGGTGCTCGGCACGGGATTCCTCGGCGGCTATACGACGTTTTCGACGGCGAGCTTCGAGACTGTTCGGCTTCTCCAGGAACGTCGCTGGGTCGCCGGCCTGGTCAACGGGCTTGGCACCCTCGTCTTCGCCACGGCGACCGCGGCGATCGGAATGTGGCTCGGCGGCCTGGCTTAGCTGCGACAGACCGTTCTGGACTCAGCCACATCTCCACACGCTCACCTTCGGCAAGGCGCTGTCCGCGCAGACGCCGAACGGCCCAGTTGAAGTCGAAGAACACACATTTGAACATGTGCTGTGCGACTTCAACTGGGCCGTCAGCGTATGAGCGCCGAGCCGCTCCAGCGAATTGAGCTCAGCTCACTTATAAGCGCGGTGGTACTGAGCCGGGCGGTAGTCGATGTCGAAGCGCAGTGCGTCGGCGGCGCGCAGCGCGAAGTTCGGGTCGCGCAGATGCTCACGGCCCGCGAGGATCGCATCGGCCTGGCCGGTGGCCAGTATGTGCTCGCCCTGGAACGGTTCGCTGATGAGGCCGACGGCCGCGGTCGGCAGCCCCGATCCCTGGCGCACGCCGGCGGCCAGGGTCGTCTGGTAGCCGGGACCGACGGGAATCGACGCCATCACATTGCCGCCGGAGGAGACGTCGATGAGGTCGACGCCGTGTTCCTTGAGCCATCCGGCGACGTGGACGGTGTCGTCGAGTGTGAGCCCACCGTCGGTCCAGTCCGTTGCGGACAGGCGCACGAACACGGGAACGTCGTCGCCCACCTCGGCGCGGGTGGCATCGACGATCTCGAGCAGCAGTCGGGCCCGGTTCTCCAAAGTTCCGCCGTAGGAGTCGGTGCGCGTATTGCTCAGGGGCGACAGGAACTCATGGAGGAGGTACCCGTGTGCACCATGGATCTCGACGAAGTCGAACCCGGCCTCGATCGCCCGACGGGCCGAGGACCGGAAGGCCGCGACCACCTCGGCGATCTCCATCTCAGTCAGAGCCCGGGGTTCGGCAAGACCCTCGAAGGCCAACGCGGACGGAGCCACGGTCTGCCAACCGCCCTGCTCGACCGGGACGCTGCCATCGCCGTCGGTCCCCCACTCGGGATATGTCGAGGCCTTGCGGCCCGCGTGGCCGAGCTGGATGCCGGCGGCCGCTCCCTGCGAGTGAAGGAAGTCGACGATGGGGGCGAAGGCGTCGCGCTGCGCGTCGTTCCACAGCCCCAGGTCCTTCGCCGAGATCCGCCCCTCCGGAGTGACGCCGGTGGCTTCGACGATGACGGCTCCCGCACCTCCCCTGGCCATCGCGCCGTAGTGGACGGTGTGCCATGGTGCGGGAACGCCGTCGAGATTCTCAACGGAGTACTGGCACATGGGCGGAACCCAGATGCGGTTGCGGAACGTGAGTCCGCGCAGGGTGAGCGGTTCGAACAGGAGATGAGACATAAGACCTCGTGATCTCGTCGAGAATGATCGTCCAGAAGTATGAGATTCTTCGTACTTCGGGTTCGCACTCTACTACGATGAATTTCGTACTACCAAATATTTCGTACAATGAAGGGATGCGGCGCTACCTGTGATCGGTGGCTGTTCAGATGACATCCACCGACGCTGATCGACGCGATGGCGAGATGGGAGGATCCAGATGCGCACACTCGACCACCCCAGCAGGGACGAGATGAGACTCGACACCGTCCTGGCCGCCCTCGCCGACCCGGTCCGCCGCACCGTCGCCTGCAAGCTCAACGACGCATTCGGCGATCATGCGTGCGCGACCTTTGAGTTGCCGGTGTCGAAGTCCACGGCGACCTACCACTTCCGCACTCTGCGCGAAGCCGGCGTGATCCGACAGGAATATGAGGGCACGAAGATCATGAATACCCTGCGCAAGGACGATCTCGATGCCCGCTTCCCCGGCCTCCTCGACGCCGTGTTCGCCGCCCAGGACATCGAACGCGCCGAGGCAACCGCCCCTGAATCTCGCGACTGACCCGGCCGAGTCGCCTCCGCCCAGACGTGACCGAAACGGTCGGGGAGGCACTCCCCTGCGCAAGACCGGGCTCAGCTCCTGACCGGCTGCCCTTCCTGCCGGGCCTTGGCCCGACCGCGGGCAAGATCGACCAGTCCGATGATTCCGGCGAAGACGATGACGAGCGCAATGAACCCGAAGCCCGCCACGATGGCGGCGCCGTAGCCGGCCATCGGCTGGACGACGAAGAACACGGCGGTGACGATCGCGATGCCGATGGCCGTGCCCACCCGCTGCCCGGTCTGCATCACACCGCCCGAGCTGCCCGCATACTCGACGGGCACCTCAGCCAGAGTGAGCGTCTGATTCGGGCTGATCGCCATGCCCTGCCCGAGGCCGGTGACCCCGAGAGTGAGGAGCAACCACCAGATGCTGATCCCCCAGGCCTCATGCGCCAACACGAGGAGCGCCGAGGCGACGACCCCGGTCAGACCGATTGCGACCCCGAGGACGACCATCTTCCGGCCGAAGGTGAGCACGACACGGCCGGCCGCCTGTGCTGCGATCGCCGAGAGCAGCGCCGAGGGCAGACCGACGAGGCCCGCGTGGAGGGCGGGGAATCCGAGACCGTTCTGCAGATAGAGCGCCACGATGACCCAGATGCCGGGCATACCGACGAAATACATGGACGTCAGCGACGCCCCGTAGGCGAAGCTGCGCGTCCGGAACAGCTGCATGTCGACCATCGGTGATCCGCCTCGGCGGGAGTATCGGTTCTCCCACCGCACCCACAGCCAGACGACGGCGACGCCGACCGGGACGAGGGCATAGATCCAAGCACCTGCGCTGCGCTCGAGGAAGGGCAGCATGACCAGCAATGTGCCCACGCCGAGCAGAACGAGCCCGACCGGATCGAAGTCGGCGCGACGTCGGCCGTGCGAATCGGACTCGGTGCCGGTGCCGATCCAGGCGCTCTTCGGCAGCCAGAAACGGCCGAGGATGATTGCGGCCAGGGCGATCGGCACATTGATGAGGAACGCCGAACGCCATCCCCACCCGTCGCCGAGAACAGCGATGAGTCCACCGCCGAGCACGGGGCCGATGCCCACGGAGACACCGACGATCGTGCCGAACATCCCGAAGGCGCGACCGCGCACCTGACCGTGGAAGTACTGCTGGAGCATCCCCACGCCCTGGGGGCTGAGCAGTCCGGAGCCGAGACCCATGACGACACGTGCGATGTTGAGCACGAGCGGGTCCGGGGACAGTCCCGAGATGAGGGAGCCGAGGGCGAAGACACTGACGCCGATGACGAAGAGCCGACCACGGCCGAAGAGGTCACCGGCTCGGCCGGCTGCGACGAGGAGCACGCCGAACGCGAGCGTATAGCCCGAGAGCACCCACTGGATCGCCGAATTCGAGGCGCCGATCGAGCGCTGCATGTCGGGGAGGATGACATTGACGATCGAGACGCTCAGCAGCGACATGAACATCGGGACGAGCATCACCGCCAGGATCTTGCGCTGCTCTGCCGTCATGACCGTCTCGGAAACATTACCCATTCATATAGTTCTACGCCGCCCTGCCGACAAGCACAATCGGCCTCCGAGGTGCGTTTGCTCACGCACTAGGGAGGCCGATGTGTCCGAAAAAGCTGCGGCGGGTCTACTCCCCGCGGCCGATGGCCTCCACTGCCGTCGGATCTGACGAGTGCAGGAACTCTTCGATGCGGGCGGCTTCCTCACCTTCACCGATCGCGCCGGCGGCACGGCCGAGGGCGTAAAGCGCGCGGAGGAATCCGCGGTTGACTTCGTGCGAGTACGGGATCGGTCCGGCGCCGCGCCATCCGGCGGCACGCAGGGCGTCGAGTCCGCGGTGGTAGCCGACGCGGGCGTAGGCATAGGCGTCGACGAGGCGGCCTTCTTGGTGCGCTTCATCGGCGAGTTCCGCCCAGGCCAGGGACGAGGCCGGCAGTGCCGCGGCGACGTCGATGGGCTCTTCACCTGCGTCGATGCGCTTGCGAGCATCGACGTCCGGGTGGTCGGCGGGCAGATAGGTCGGCTGTGGGCCGAGCTGGCTGGCATCCAGGTTTCCGATATGCGACGGGTTGCCGATGGGCTGGGTCATTGCGTCTCCTTGGTTGTCGAGTTCAGTTCTTCTTCACTTCGGACGGCAGCACCTTGTACGGGTTCGCACTCAGTGCTCCGGTGACCCCGGCGTCGGCGAGCTTCTCGAGCTGCTTCTTGTCCTTGACATCGGTGGCCCAGACGTCGAGGTCGACTCCGGTCCATTTCTCGGCGGCCTCGGCCTCGACGGCCACGGCCGTGTATCCGGCATCGGACAGCGACTCGTTCCCCGACGCCGTCACGTCCCCGGTGAACATGGCGCCGACGCCGGCGTCGGCGGCGGCACGGGCCACCTCGGGGTCATCGGTGCGCACGAGCGTCGAGTCCTCGAGCCCCGCCTCGGTGATGGTCTTCAGTGCCGGGGTGGCCACCTCGGCGGAGTCGATGGCGGGCATGAACACGGTGTCCCCGCCGAACCCGTCGACGACCTGGTCCCAAGTGATGGGATCGCCGGGACTCGTGTTCTTGCGGGCCGGTTTGATGGTCTGGTCGAGGAATTCCGCGGAGTCGAGCTCGTCGAGGGACTTCTTCAGGCCCATGTCCTCGGCCGCGGTCTCCGGGTTCGCGGCGACGATCGTGCCGTCGCCCAACGCCGACAGAGTGGGCGCGGGCAGGTAGCCGAACTTCACGTTCTCGGTGAAGGCGAGCTTCGAGTTCGCCGGGTACACCGAGGATCCGCCGTCGAGGGCGCCCACGGCTGGCGGTTTGAGCGAATCGACGGTCAGCTGATCATCTGACTTCACGAAATTGAATACGAGCACGCCCGCGACGAGGAGGACGACGATGGCGCCGGCCCACAGGGGTGCGTTGAATTTCTTCGGCGCGGGACGCTCGGGCACGGGAATCCGCTCGCGGGATTCGGGATCGACGCTCGGCAGCGGATCAGTGGTGCCGCGGCCATAGCGATCCTGGTGGGCCTGCCTCGGCTTCTTCTTCTTGCTCATCGGCTGCTGTCCTTCGTCGTTCCGGCTCCGGTGACGAGTCCCCGGAGGAACCCGGCGCCCCAGCACAGGTGCATGGTCGGCAGGACGATGCCGAACCAGAACCGCTCCCGTCGTCCGCAGTCCTTCGCCGCCGAGGCGGTCGCCAGGATTCCCGCGATGTAGCCGAAGCTGGGCACGTGGATCAGCGAGGTGAAGCGGCGAAGGAACTTCGGCCACTTCTTCGTCGACCCGGACAGCTGGAGGAATGTCTCGATCACGGCCGCGCTCATGCCGAGCACGAGCAGCGGCGGGGCGAAGTAGCGCAGCGAGTTCTGCGAACCGTAGCGGCGGATGAGTTCGGCGCGCCAGATTCCGGTGGCCCAGAACTGCTGCGCGATCTTCGACCAGGTGCCGCGCGGCCAGTAGGTGACTTCCATGTCGGGGTTGAACCAGATGCGGCCGCCGGCGGAGCGGATCCGCAGGTTGAGCTCCCAGTCCTGACCGCGTTTGATGCCTTCATCGAATCCGCCGAGGTGGTCGAACACTTCCCGACGGTAGACGCCGAGGTAGGCCGATTCGGCTTCCTGCGCCTCATCACCGGAGTGGTAGGCGGGACCGCCGAGGCCGACCGGGGACATATAGGCGCGCGCCACGGCCTTCTGGAAGGAAGTCTTGCCACGGGCGAGCATGAGCCCGCCGCAGTTCGCGGCCTTCGTCTCGCGCAGGGTGTCGATGGCCTGCCTGGTGTAGTCGGCGCCGAGTCCGGAGTGCGCGTCGACGCGGATGATCACCGGGTGTCGGGTCGCGGCGATCGCGAGGTTGAGCCCGATCGGGGTCGCGGCCTGCGGATTGTCGACCGTCTGGATCCGCGAATCGCGGGCGGCCATCGTTTCGATGATGGCGTTCGTATCGTCGGTCGAGGGACCGAGGGCGAGGACGATCTCCTTGTCCCCGTCATACTCCTGCGCAAGAATCGTGGTGATCGCCTGCTCGATGTGTTCGGCCTCGTTGAGGACCGGCATGATGAAGGAGACTCCGGGCTTCTCGTTAAGCGGCGGAAGGCCCTCCGGGGTCAGGATCTCAAGTACTTTCGACACGCCCTCAATCTTCCCATACCCGCGCGCGCTCGGTCTTGAGGGGGCGTACAGGTGGGGCGCCTGCAACGGCTGACTCAATGGCGAGGTGCTCGGCCGCCCGAATCCTCCTGGCGCAGCTTTGCCATCTCCACGCTCTGCCGAAACTGCTCAGCTGGGGCTTCTAGCGTGAACTCGACGATTTCAACCTTTTCGTCCCTGAGCGCATCGAGTACTTGCTGCGGTGTGACAGAGAAAAATTCACGTCGCAGATTGATCTGATTGATGCGACTCGACGAGAATTTCTGATGCAGCATGGTCTCCACGCCTACTGCGTCCTGGGAGAAGAACATCGCGTGCACATCAAAGCCGAAAGGAACCGAAGCATCGCCGAGTTCACGGACGCGGTCCATGGGTTCCAGTCGTCGGGTCATTCCGATCTTCACTGCGTTCTCACCGAACGAGCCTACGTTGGAAATGACGTAAACATATCCCGCTCGCGTGTTGGCCGCGCGATAGTCGACGTCAGCAATTGACTGCTCGACCTCTTGTAGCTGCTCGAGCACTCTGTTTAGTCCTTCGGAATCGTTGCGTGCGCGCAGTGAATCAAGCAGATTCTGATAATGCCGCTGTTCTTTCAAGAGATCTGCTCTCTTCGCCCTGAATTCCGCTTCAGCCTTTTTCTCTTCCCGCAGCTGAGCCCTTCGTTCGCGATCGAGCTCTTTTTCTCGTTCTTTGGCCCGCAGGTGTCGGTTTGCGAGTTCGATTTCAGTAACGCGCAACCGATGGTATTCAGGAGTGATTTGAAGCTCAATCATCTTCCCGTTGCGCTCTACTTGTTCGCGAGTTCGATTCGATCGTTTGATGCACGAATCCAAGTTGCCTGCTTTCGCCGCCTTCACAGCATTTTCAGCTTCCGCGTTGTACGCGCGGAGCAGCAACTTCGACATGTTCTTGAGAAAGCGCTCGCCCTCGCTCGCAGAATTGTTGAACGCCATTCCCGTCGCGGTAGTCGTCGCCGAATTCGTCCGGGCCATTGACTTGTATTGCGAACGCACGCGATCGAGCTCATCAGACAGATCGGCCGACGACTCCGCTGGATGAGTGAAATCAAATATCCCCACATCCTGCAGCTCTGCGTTCGCACGAATATTGACGAGTCTGGATTCTTCGACTGCCAGCGTTGACCGGACCTGCTCCAGCGAACGCTGGGCCGCATCGGTCTGATTCTTGAGCTCTATCGTCTGAGCATGGTAACTGCGTTCGAGTTCTTCGATCTTCGCCACTGTTTCTCGTCTGACTTGCTCGGCTTTGAATGCGTCATCGACGCCGTTATCGCGCATCCAGCCTCGTAGTGCATCCAGCTCTCCCTGGAGTTCCGTGGCTCGACGCTTTCCGTTGAAAAGGCCAATTTTTGGAGTTGCCGTTGCACTTTCCGGTCGTGCTTCCGCACCTCTGTTAGGCGTGTCCGCTGCTCCAACTTCTGATGCATGCGACCGGACATGAGTCGAATTCGCCACGCCCCTAGTCTCCGCTCGAAACTCACTGGATTTGGATCCTTGCATCGGCTGTTGATGAGCCGACCTCTGCTCGGAGTGTCCAGCCTGTTGAAATTGGGGAGGCTGCGGCGGCCGCTGAGGATACCCTGGTTGCTGGCTAGGAAGCGGTTGCCTCGGTTGGGAATGGGCAGTCCATTTCACACCGTCATACCACCGCACAAACGCACTATTGCCTGGATCCACGTACCAGCCTGGAGGAACATTGCTCATGTAGTTATCTAAGCATGGAATGAAACAGCTCGGCTTCTCGGCTTTTAAACCGATTTTCAATAGATCGCGGTGAGGTGCCCTCCTCGCGCCTTCGCACGTTCTTGAACAAGCGAGTCGCGGAACCTACAACGCGATTCCGCAATTCCCGGTTGAGGTGGAGCTCTCCGCCGCGAGGAACGATCAGTTGAGAGCGATGGCCTCGATGGGCAGGTCGTGCTCTGCGGCGAATTCCACCCAGTGCGCGGTCGGTTTCCCGGCGAACGTGCTCTCGAGCACGGCCTCCTCGGTGCCGATGTGCGCCGCCAGCGCCTTCGCGAAATGGGGCTCGAGGCAAGCGACGGCCACGTGCCCATCGGAGGTCGGGTAGGTCCGGTAGAACGGTGATCCCCCGCCGAGGTGGCCCCCGGGTGAGCTGAGACCGTGCCGTGCCGGCCCTGCCGCCCATGCGGCAGCGTCGTCGAGGACGACGCGCTTGACGATGCCGCCGGCGGCCCCCAGCCGCTCCTTCTCCCGCAGGCCGGCGAGCGCCTCGAGAGCGGCATGTTCACCACCGAGGACGTCGGCGACAGGCACGGTCGGCATCGTTCCGGGCACGAGTGTGGAATGTGCCGCCTGATATGTGAGGTCGTGACCGGGCACATCGGCGCGGTCACCGGCGAAGCCGACGATCTCGACATGGACGAGTCCGTGCTGTTCGACGAGCTCGGGCAGGCCGAGAGCAGCGGCGGCTCGCGGTCTCATCGCCGTCAGCAGCACCTGGGCATCGGCGGCGAGGGCCTCGAGCTCTGCCTTGCCGGCGGGATCCTTGAGGTCGATTCTGCGGATGTCCTGGCCGACGGTCAGTTCTCGGTAGTATTCGGGCACAACGGCATCGAGAGGGTCACCGGTCAATGGTTCGATCTTGATGACTTCGGCTCCGAGTGCGCTCAATCGGGCGGCGGCCAAGGGGCCGGGCAGGTTCACGGCGAGACTGATCACCGTGACTCCGTCAAGTGGCTGCTGGTCGGGCACCGTGTCTCCTCGTATTCGGCCATGGAATCGGCTCACAGCACGACTGCTGCACCTCATCGTCTTTCACCGAATGTATTGGAAACTGAAAGAGTGTTCAATAAGGGGCGTCCGAATGTCGCAGGCCCCTCACGATCTACCCGCCCCCACCTGCGCGGATAGCACATCCGCCGCCTGCCGGGTTGTGCCGTGCCGCACATTCCCGTACATTCACAACATAGGACATCATACGTCTTACGTGTTGGTCTTCTATGTCAGATGGGACTTCCGCTCGCACTCACGCCCGCGCCGGTCCCCTACGTTCATCCACGTGAGGAGGGAGCATGGACGCTCCGGGACTCGGCGGCCTCAACTGGGCCGTGATCATCATCTACCTCTTGGCCACCCTCGGCATCGGAGTCTGGTTCACCAGGCGAGCCAGCGGCGGAACAGAGGAGTTCTTCAAGGCCAGCGGGCGGATCCCGGCCTGGGCGGCGGGCTTCTCCATCTACGCGACGACGCTGTCGGCGATCACGTACATGTCCACGCCCGAGCAGGCCTTCCTCAGCGACTGGTCCTATGCGGCCGGCAACATCGCGATCTTCGCGATCGTCCCCCTGCTCGTGATCTTCTACATCCCCTTCTTCCGCAAGCTCGACGTCACCACGGCATATGAGTACCTCGAGGAGCGCTTCGGCCCGAGCATCCGCCTGCTCGGCTCCGTCCTCTTCGTCCTCTTCCACATCGGCCGCGTCGCCATCGTCATCTACCTGCCGACACTGGCCATCAGCTCGGTCACCGACATCAACCCGGCGCTCGTCGCCGGAGCCGTCGGCGTGCTCTCGGTCGTCTACACCTTCCTCGGCGGCATCGAAGGCGTCATCTGGTCCGATGTCGTTCAGGGCATCATCCTCCTCGTCGGCGCGGCGGTCATCCTCGTCTTCGGCGTCATGGCCATCGACGGAGGGCTCGGCACGGTCGCCGCCGACGCTGCGGCCGACGACAAGTTCATCTCGGCCGACAACTGGAAGTTCGGCGGAGCCGCAGCGGCCATCCCGATCGTCTTCCTCGGTTCGGTCTTCAACAACCTGCATCAGTACACGGCCAGCCAGGACGTCGTCCAGCGCTACCAGACCACGGATTCGCCGAAGTCGACGGCCCGTTCGCTCATCGTCAACGGCTTCCTCGCCCTGCTGACGATCCCGCTGTTCTACGGCATCGGCACCGTGCTCTACAGCTTCTACCAGCACTCGGAGGCTCTGCCGGAGGGCTTCAACACCTCGGCGCTCGTGCCCTACTTCGCGGTCACTGCCCTGCCGGCCGGCATCTCGGGTCTGCTCATCGCCGCGATCTTCGCCGCCGCACAGTCGACGATCTCCTCGAGCCTCAACTCGATCTCGGCCTGCGTGACCGTCGACATCCGCGACCGCTTCTTTCCGCCCAAGGATGGCCAGCCTCGCACCGGAGTCGGCTTCTCCCGTGCCGTCATCGTCATCGTCGGTGTCCTGTCCGTCGGGGTTGCGCTCTACCTCGCGGCGACCGATCAGGCCCAAACCTGGGACCTGTTCCTCTCGATCACCGGACTCTTCGGCGTCCCGCTGGCCGGCGTCTTCGCACTCGGCATCTTCACGAAGCGGGCGAACACCTCGGGAGTGCTCGCCGGCCTCCTGCTCGGTGCCGCACTGGCCTGGATCGTCCAGGAACAGGCCGGGCTCACACCGTTCGCCGTCTCCGCGGTCGCGTTCATCGCCGCCATGGTCTTCGGCTACCTCATCTCTCTGCTCACCGGAGCGATGCAGACCGGCCGCAGCCACCACGATGTGCTGCCGCTGACGATCTACGGAAAGCGCTCCGCCTACACTCGCCGAGTCCCCACCGAACCCGCCCGGGAGCCCGCCGCATCCGTGGCCTCCTCCCCCGCGGTCTCCGCCGACTCTGCCCCGCCGAACGGATCGGCTCCGACCGACTCCGGGGCCGCCCCACCGAACAATGACAAGTACGACAAGTAAGGACACGACCATGACTGACTTCCACGGAATCATCCCGCCGCTGCTGACCCCGCGAACCTCCGACGGTGAGGTCGACCGCGCCGGGCTGGCCGCCCTCGTCGACCACCTCGTCGCCGGCGGTGTACACGGAATCTTCGTGCTCGGGTCCTCCGGCGAGGTCCCGTACCTGACGAAGGCCGAGCGTGACCTCGTCCTCGAGACCGCGATCGAGGCCGCCGCCGGCCGGGTGCCCGTCCTCGTGGGCATCAGCGAGCAGACGACGACCCGGGTCCTCGAAGAGGCCGACCGCCTGCTGGCCATCGGCGGTGACGCAGCCGTCGTGACCACGCCGTTCTATGCTCTGTCCGATGCCGCCGAGGTGGAGCGCCACCTCCGCGCCGTCGCCGCCCATATCAGCGTGCCCCTGTTCGCCTATGACGTGCCCGTGCGCACGCATATGAAGATGCCGCTCGACGTCCTCGTCCGCCTCGCCGAGGAGGGCGTCATCGCCGGAGTCAAGGATTCCTCCGGTGATGATGTCGGCTTCCGCCGGCTGCTCCTCGCAACGAAGCACCTGCCCGACTTCACCGTCTTCACCGGCCACGAGGTGGTCACCGACGGTGCGATGCTCGGCGGCGCGGCGGGCATCGTCCCCGGGCTCGGCAATGTCGACCCTGCCGGATATGTGCGCATCTATGATGCGGCGAAGGCCGGCGACTGGCAGGCCGCAGCTGCCGAGCAGGACCGTGTGGCGGCGCTGTTCGACATCACCGGAGCCGCGACCCCGGGTCGCGTGTCCGCTGGTGCGGCCGGCCTCGGCGGGTTCAAGACCGCCCTGCAGCTCATGGGCGTCATCGGTTCGAACCGGATGGCCGAGCCGATGGAAGCGCTCAACGCCTACGAGGCCGAGCGCGTCCGCGAAATCGTCGCCGCCGCAGGACTGCTGTGACCCTGCCCGCCACCGTCGCCGTCGATGTCGGAGGCACGAAGATCCGTGCCGGTTCCGTCATCGACGGCGAACTTGCGCACGTGCGCAGCGTGCCGACGCCCGCGATCGCAGGTGCCCAGGCGGTACTCGACACAATCGCCGAGGTGGCCGCCGCCGTCATCGTGGAGACGTCGGGTTCGCGTGGCGCCGAGTCCGGCTCGGGTGGGTCCGACCCCGGTGGCGGGGTTGCCGTTGGCACCAGCCTTGAGTCGGCCGTTAGCGGCGAGCCCGCCGGTCTCGGCGAGGCCGGATCGCATTCCGATTTCGCGTGGCGGATCGGCGTCGGCGCGGCCGGGGTCATCGACACGACGACGGGGGCCGTGGTCTCGGCGACGGATTCCCTGCCCGGGTGGGCCGGAACAGACGTGGTCTCCGAACTCACCGCCCGCACCGGCCTACCCGTGCGCGCCGTCAACGATGTGCACGCTCATACCCTCGGCGAGGCGGCTGCCGGAGCCTCCACCGGTACGCAAAGTTCGCTGCTCGTCGCGGCAGGCACCGGTATCGGTGGCGGGTTCATCAGTGGTGGCCGCTTGCTCACGGGCCGGAATTCGGCCGCCGGGCATATCGGACACGTACCTTCTGCAGCAGCGGCCGGACTGGACTGCCCCTGCGGCGGCAACGGCCACGTCGAAGCCATCGCTTCGGGTCCGGCTATTCTCGAGACTTACCGGCGTTTGGTCGAAGGATCGACCGAGCCCGGCCACGGGCAATCGGAACGTGCGGCACAAGGGCAGTCTCCCGTCTCAAGCCCCGCCTCAGCGAAACCGTGCGACTCCTTCACCCCAACTTTCACGCCCGCGCCGGTCCCGGCGAACACCCGAGAATTGGCGGCGGCCGCCTCGGCGGGGGATGCATTGGCGCTTCGCGCCTTCGACATCGGGGCGCGTGCCCTCGGCTCGGCACTCGGTGGGATCGTCAACGTGCTCTCCCCCGAGGTCGTCGTCATCGGCGGCGGACTCGCCGATATGGACGAGACCTGGTGGGCACCTCTGCGCGAGGCTTTCGCCGCGGAACTCATCCCCGCCACCTCCGGAACCCGGCTGGTGAAGGCAGAATTGGGGCAGGACGCCGCGCTCATCGGCGCTGCCGGCCTCTGGAATGACGCGCCTGGCCAGAAGCACTGAGACGCTTCCCTCCTGTCAAACCAACACACTGACGAACTCGCCGAACGGCGAGGAGAACCGCCAGAAGAAGGAGACTCACTGATGCTGTCGAAGACCGAGATCCTCGAGGCGCTGCGGGGACGGCTCATCGTCTCCGCTCAGGCCTATCCGGGCGAGCCGATGCGCGATCCGAGGACGATGGCGCAGGTGGCGGCCTCGGCGGTCAGCGGAGGAGCATCTGCCGTACGAGTGCAAGGTCTCGGCGACATTCAGGCAACCCGCTCGGCCGTCGACGTCCCGGTCATCGGGCTGTGGAAGGACGGCAAAGACGGAGTCGTCATCACCCCGACCTTTCAACACGCGTATGCAGTGGCTCTGGCTGGATCCCACATCGTCGCTCTCGATGGGACGCGGCGGGAACGACCCGACGGACTGAGCCTGGCCGAGACGGTCGAACGCCTCCACGAGCAGACGAACGCCCTGGTCATGGCCGATTGCGGCAGCCTTGACGATGCAAAGGCAGCGGCAGATGCAGGAGCGGACATCGTCGGCACGACTTTGGCCGGGTACTCGGGAGAACGACCGGCCACCGAAGGCCCCGACCTCGAGCTCATCAGTGCCATCCGCGCGGCGGAACTGCCTGCGCTGCTCGTCGCCGAGGGCCGCATCCACACCCCGTTGCATGCCTCCGCCGCCCGTGAAGCCGGCGCCGACGCCGTGGTCGTGGGCACCGCGATCACGCACCCCTCGACGATCACCTCATGGTTCACCGAGGCGGTCGAGGGCTGAGTTCACGAGTCAGCTGCCCGGGCTGAGTTCGCAGGTAAGCGGCCCGGGATGAGCTGACCGGCTACCCGCCCGGGTTGATCTCGCTCCGAGGCCCCGCCAGTTGCCTGCCCAGGCCGAAATCGTTCAGAGGCTCTGCCACTCCGGCTTGTTCTCATACGCGTGGCGGTAATAGTCGCCGAGCTGCAGCCTCGACGCCGCCGCATCATCGAGCATGACAGTGACATGCGGGTGCATCTGCAGCACGGTCGCCGGCCACATCGCCGAGATCGGCCCTTCGACCATCTGATGCACTGCCTCGGCCTTGTTGCCTCCGGTCGCGACGAGCACGAGATGCTTCGCTTCCATGATCGTGCCCAACCCTTGGGTCAGGCACAGTTTCGGCACCTGCTCGACGTCGCCGTCGAAGAACCGCGCATTGTCGAGCCGGGTCTGGTGCGTCAGGGATTTCACCCGCGTCCGCGAGGCCAGGGATGATCCGGGTTCGTTGAACGCGATGTGACCGTCGCTGCCGATCCCGAGGATCTGCAGGTCGATCCCGCCCGCCTCGGCGATCTCCCGTTCATAGTCCGCCGAGGCGGCCGCCAGGTCATCGGCGGATCCCTCGGGACCGTGGACGGCCCCCTCGGCGAAATCGACTCGAGTGGCGATCTCGGCGTCGATGACGTTGCGATAGCGCTGCGGATGGTCGTCGGCGATGCCGACGTATTCGTCGAGCATGAACGCCTGCGCGTGGGCGAAGGACAGACCCTCGTTCTTGTGGCGGGTGGTCAGCTCGTCGTAGATGCGCAGTGGGCTCGACCCGGTGGCCAGGCCGATGACCGGTGCGGTTTCGGTGCGCAGCAACCGCTCGATCGCGTCGGCGGCGAGCTCCGCTAGCGTGTATTCGTCGGCGATGACGACTTCCATGTGGTCTCCTTCGGCGTACTGCGGTCTGAATTCGGCGCTGCCCCGGTCGGTTGTGCGGGAGTCTCTGCCTTCAGTCAATCACTTCTGTTCGAGGGCCCGCATGATCGGCTCATAGTGGGCGGTGATCGCGGCTCGGAAGGCCTCGGCATCGCCGGATTCTGCCGCTTCGAGCATGAGGCCGTGGGCACGGGCAGTCTGTTCCAGGTCGGAAGCCACGGCGACGTTGAGTTTAGGCAGGACGGCGGTGTGCACGTCCCAGAAAGCAGCGACGAGTTGGCCGACGAGCGAGTTTCCGAGCTTCGCGAGCAGTCCCGTGTGGAAGGCGCGATCCTGCTGCGGGAAGGTCTTGCCGTCAGCGGCGAGCGCGGTCATCTCGTCGACCAGGTCCTTGAGCTCGGAATTCTCCGTGCCGTTGAGGACGTGGACGATCTGTTCGGACATTCCGTGGTCGAGGGCCTTGCGCACTTCGACGACATCGCGCAGTGCGTCGAGGTCGTCGCCGGGGCTGAGCACGCCGCGGAAGACGAGGGCTTCGACGAGCGCGTCGAGCGTCATCTCGCCGACGTAGGTGCCATGACCGTGCCGGACGTCGACGATGTCGAGGGTCGAGAGCTTGCGGATGGCTTCCCGGACGTTCGACCGCGAGACGCCGAGGCGGGTGCACAGTTCGCCTTCGGTCGGCAGCAGGTCTCCGGGACGCAGACCATCGGAGAGGATGAGATCCTTGATTCTGTCGGAGGTCGTCACTTTCCGTCCGGTCTCTGTCGGCTCCGCCATGATCACCTTCTGCTGGTCGTTCTACGCTGAGCCTCCATTATACGTCTGACATCAGATGTTCCGGCAGTCGTTCTTCGATGTCGAGACACTTGGGCCGTGACGCCAACCGACCTTGGCATATGCGGATGTCGTCCTGGCTACTAGGGTGGTAGTCACAGGCGGTCGTTCGGCGGCCGAAATCTACGACGCATTGGAGCACCCATGACTGGATTGGTGGCCACATTCGCCATAATCATCGTCATCCTCATCATCGCCGTTCTGCTTTTCGGCAAGCTGCGCACCAGCATGTTCTTCACGGTGAAGACGCAGGAGAACGTCATCGTCGAGCGATTCGGCAAGTTCAAGAAGGTGGCGAAGCCAGGACTGAACACGAAGGTGCCGTTCATCGAGACGACGAGTCGGCCGATCTCGCTGCGCGTCCAGCAGCTCGAGGTCAACATCGAGTCGAAGACGAAGGACAACGTCTTCGTCACCGTTCCCGTCGCCGTCCAGTACGTCGTCGAAGAGAACAATGTCGCCGACGCCTACTACAAGCTGGCGAATTCCGAGGAGCAGATCCGCTCCTACGTCTTCGACACCGTTCGTTCGGCACTGTCGGGCCTGACTCTGGACACGGCGTTCGAGTCGAAGGACGATATCGCGGAGAACGTCGAGGGCCGGCTCTCGGAATCGATGAAGCGCTACGGCTTCAAGATCGTCAGTAGCCTGGTCACAGATATCACCCCGGACCCGAAGGTCCGCGATTCGATGAACTCGATCAATGCCGCACAGCGTGACCGCGTCGCCGCTCAGTCGCTCGCCGAGGCGGACAAGATCAAGCGCGTCACCCAGGCTCAGGCGGAGTCCGAGGCGATGCGCCTCCACGGTGAGGGTGTCGCCGCTCAGCGCAAGGCGATCGCGACGGGTATCGCCGAGCAGTACGCGAAGCTGCAGGAGGTGGGCATCGACAAGACGGCCGAGCAGCTGCTGATGATGACCCAGTACTTCGACACCATGCAGAACGTCGCTCAGGAGGGCCGGTCGAACGTGCTGTTCATGCCCTCGAACCCGGGCGGCCTCGGCGAGATGGGCCAGGAGATCCGCAACGCCCTGTTCGCCGCCAACGCCGCCGAGGATGGGGCGACCTTCACGGCGCCCGAGAGCAGGTACACCTCGAGCCACCGCTCCGAGCAGGCCAGCGTTCCCCCGCAGCCGTCCAACCCGCCGAGCTCGGGCGGCTCCAATGGTTCCGACGGCTCGGGTCATGACGGTCGGTCAGGTGGCCCCGGAGGTTCCGGCCAGTCGCTCGGCCAGTCCGTTCGCTCTGCAGCCCAGTCGGCGCGGGAGGCTGCTCAGCAGTGGAAGAACGGCCAGCAGCCGCCGCAGAATCCTCAGCAATAGAACCCCCTCCAACAACAGCATCACCCACCCGGTGCCTCGCACCGTCCCGCTCCCACGGGAGGAAAAGGCGCGAACGGTGAATGATGCCCACGGGCTGGGGCGTTAAGCCACTAACGGTGATGGATGCCGGCCACGCAGGCGGCAAGCCACGCAAAGGGGCGGGCGAAGAGAGATCTTCGCCCGCCCCTCCGCTGTGTTCACCGCGATCCCTGCTCACCCGCATTTCGATAAATCAGTTGTGCACAATTGAATTGTGTGCAATCATTTTCGTATGAACGCGCTCGACCTCGACCGGCAACTCTGCTTCGCTCTCTATTCGGCGTCACGAGCGATGACCGCGTCGTACAAGGACCTGCTTGCCGAACTCGGCATCACCTATCCGCAGTATCTGGTGATGCTCGTGCTGTGGGAAGAGGGCTCCAACGACGAGGGTGTGACGGTCAAGCGCCTCGGCGAGCGTCTGCAGCTCGACTCGGGCACGCTCTCCCCTCTGTTGTCACGACTCGAATCGCTCAGCTTCGTCACTCGCCATCGTTCCGCCGAGGATTCGCGCAGAGTTCTCGTCCGCGCCACCGCCGAGGGCGCAGCGGCCAAAGAACGCGCCGAATGCGTACCGGCCCGGATCGGCGAGCGCACGAATCTCGACCCCGCGTCGATGCCCGAGCTGCTGGAGACTCTGCGCGCGCTGACGAGGAACCTGCGCGCGGAACCCGCGCCTTTCGAGTCCCCCGACCCCCCTGCCGCACCTTTGAACTCGCACCGCGCCTCTGCATTGACAGCGCGCCACTGAACCCGTACTGCACCGCTGACCCCACCGATCACCACTGATCCGACAATGCACCAACAACGGAAGGAAACATCATGAAGGCTCTCTACACAGCAGAAGCACTGGCCACAGGCGAAGGCCGCGACGGCCACGGACGCACGAGCGACGGAAAGGTCGATGTCGATCTCGCGACTCCGACCGAGATGGGCGGCAGCGGCAACGGCACGAATCCCGAACAGCTCTTCGCCGTCGGCTACGCGGCCTGCTATCACTCAGCGCTGCGCCTCGTGGCCGGTCAAGCCAAGGCGAACGTCGACGATTCCACGGTCGGCTCACGCGTGAGCATCGGCAAGGACAATGAGGGCGGGTTCCAGCTCGCCGTCGAACTCGAGGTCACACTCCCGCATCTCGAGAAGGCCGAGGCCCAGGCTCTGGCCGACAAGGCCCACAAGGTCTGCCCATACTCGAACGCCACCCGCGGGAACATCGACGTCACCATCACCGTCACCGACGACTGATCTGCAACGCGGCCGCCGACAGTCGGCGGCAGGCCTCCAGCAGCTGACCGACACCGGCTCGCCGACGCGGGCCGCAGCCTCCGGCCGCAATAACAACTGTGGGGCGGGTGAAGATCTTTCTTCACCCGCCCTCAGTGCCGTTCGGATTCAACAGCCTGCCCGCAGGCCCTGCCCCACCCAAACCTCAGCTGACGTCAGCGGATACCAGCTGACATCAGCAGAGACCAACGGACGCATGCGAACCTCAGCGCTTGGCCATGGCCTCGAGCGCGGACTTCTCGACCGCCTCGGCGACGGCCGGGGCCACACGGGAATCGAGCGCGCCGGGCACGATGTAGCCGGGCTCGAGGTCATCGCCGACGAGATCGGCGATCGCACGGGCGGCGACGAGCTTCATATCGTCGGTGATCTCGGACGCATCAGCGTCGAGCGCACCGCGGAAGATTCCGGGGAACGCGAGGACGTTGTTGATCTGGTTCGGGAAGTCGCTGCGCCCGGTAGCCACCACGGTGGCGCACTTGGCGGCGACGTCGGGGACCACCTCGGGGTTGGGGTTCGACAGAGCGAAGATGATCGCGTCGTCGGCCATGTTGGCCAGGTGAGCTTCGTCGATGGTGCCGCCGGAGACGCCGATGAAGGCATCGGCACCGTCGAGGGCCTCGCCGATCCCACCAGCGATTCCGCGCGGGTTCGTCGACTCGGCGAGGAACTGCTTCGTCTCGGTCAGATCTGAGCGGCCGGACTCGACGACGCCCTTGGAATCGAGGACGACGATGTCGTTGACACCAGCGTCGGCGAGGATCTTCACCACGGCCACACCGGCAGCTCCGGCACCGGAGACGACGACGCGGACGGATTCGAAAGACTTCTTCACCACGCGCAGAGCATTCGTCAGCGCGGCGAGGACGACGACGGCGGTGCCGTGCTGGTCATCGTGCATGACGGGAATGTCGAGGGCTTCCTTGACCCGATCCTCGATCTCGAAGCAGCGCGGAGCGGAGATGTCCTCGAGGTTGATCGCTCCGAAGGTCGGGGCCATGCGGACGATGGTTTCGACGATCTCGTCCGTGTCATTGGTGTCGAGTACGATCGGAATCGCATTCAGCCCGGAGAAGGACTTGAACAGGGCGCACTTGCCCTCCATCACCGGCAGCGAGGCGGCCGGACCGATGTCACCGAGGCCGAGCACAGCCGACCCGTCAGCGATGACCGCGACGAGTCGGCCGGTCCACGTGTGCGTGCGCGCCAGCTGCGGTTCGTCCTTGATCGCGGTGCAGACCTTGGCCACGCCGGGGGTGTACGCGATCGAGAGGTCGCGCTGGGTCTGCAGCGGTGAGGTGAGCTCGGCGGAGAGCTTGCCGCCTTCGTGTGCCTCGAAAATCTCGGCGTCGGTGATCGGGCCCTTCGAGCCCTGGTCGGAGGCGGTTGAGTTGTGAGCGGTGGTCGTCATGGTTGATCCTCGTGGTTGATGCGGCGGCGGTTGGTGAGCCTGCTGGGCTCGTGAGTTCTCGGTCGAGCGAGCACTCCGTTCGATGATCGGATCATCGGTGCAGCCGGCAGTGATCGTCTGGCCGTCGGCCGGCGCGGACACGGTCGACCGTGAGCGCAGGCGATGGTCTGGGCGAAGAACTGGTCACCAGTGAAGGATGGCGCGGTGACGTCGACGCGGCCCGCGACATGACCCTAGGTGAAGGGCGACGCGGTTGCGCGCAGTGCGGATACGGCTCGCATGAGGCGAGTACCGACCTCATGGGTCGCATCCGACAACTCGATCATCATAACCGATGCTGTGACCCGTTTCACTCGAGAATCCGGCCCCACCGAGGCTGTCCCGCCGTTCCGGTGGCATGTTCTCCAGACCTTTGGACTCAAGGCTGGAACGTCGTCGTTGTGGCCGCCGAGGAGGCACGCCCCCGATGGCCGACTCATTCTGCAGCCGCGACGGGTCAGTACCGAGGAGGCGTATTCTCCCCCGAAATCGCAGCAGACCTTCCCCGCAATCCCCACCCACGAACCGCACTCGTCCAGAAACCGTACCTGACCTGCATGGATGAAATCCAACACTCTCATGTCAGTGCCGGATGCAAAGATAATGAGGTAATCAGAACCTCTTCGATCTCTCATCGACAAATATTCGAATCTTTTCTTGGTTTTCTATTGCGACTGTCCGTTTGAACGCTTAACATAGAGTTAACAGCTTTTCCAATCAGCACCACTCCCGACGACGAAGTCCGAGGCAGGTGAAAACGCAATGAAGGGCACCACCAACCGTTCGACTCCCGCGCAAGCAGACGAGCCGGGTATGGCACAGCCGTCGCCCCGATTCTCCATCCGCTTCGAATCAAGCATGTCTCGCTTTGCCGAGAACGCGGTCGCTTCCGACCGTGCCCATTTCTCCCTCCTCGAGTCAGTCTCCTCAGTTGTGTTGGAACAGGTCTTCATCGCCCTCGAACTACCCGTGCCCGAGCGTTCCGAACCGTTTCGCTGCGAAACGATCTCCGCATCCTTCGAACGCCGCGCCAAAGAGTCCGAAGAGAACACCGTCTTCGGCGTTGCGGAGAAGTCGGAGTCCTCACCCAAGGGCGCGTCGTCAACCAAGGGCGCGTCTTCGTCCAACGGCGCGTCGTCGCCCACTGACGACACGACCAGCACCGGCGGCTCCCCTTCCGCGACAGTTGTGCTCTATGTCGCCGACTTCGCCCGCGAACAGTTGCGCAAGGCGACTGAGCCCGAGGCGAAGGCGCTGCCCGAGTTCCCCGAGCTCGATGAGGGCATCTGCTTCTCGAAATGGGTCTATGACAATGTCGACGCTGAGGACCTCGTCGAGATCTCGACGGTGCTGGGGACCAACACTGCCCGTACCTACCGTCAGCTCACCGGCGCGATGACGATCTTCTATGGTCTTCCCCGCTTCGCCAACCGGGTCCGCGCCGGAGAGTTCACCCAAGCCCATGTCGACGTGGTTGCCCGCCAGTGTGCCGACGTCGCTTTCGCCTTCCTTCCGAAACTCGATATCTTCCTGGCAGCCCGGCGCACCGATATCACCTGCGAGACCCTGCGCCGGGATCTGGCGAAGATGGTCGCCCTGCTCGTTCCGCCGGTCGACAACACCGAACTCGCCACCAAGCGTCGCCGCGTCGATGTCGAAGGCTACAAGGACGGCTCGGCCTGCCTGACCGTCAGCGGGCCTTCAGCGGAGATCTTCGCCTGCTACAACCGAATCCAGGGCATGGCGCTGGCCGTGCATGGAAAGAACAAGTCGGCGTTCAATCTGCCTGTGGGCGTTGAGATCAGCGATGACCGCTCCATCTCTCAGCTCGAGTACGATCTGTTCATCCGGCCTGTCCCGGAACTCAAGGTCAAAGTCATTTCGGTCGACCCGATCACGGGAATCCAAACAGCCAAAGACACATCGCTGCTCGACGCCGACGGCGAGCTCATTCCGGATATGGGCTCCGACGACGCTGTCGCCGACTTCGCGAAGCACGTTGCTTCGGGTTCAGCTGACGACACCACAGAGTCGTCCGACCGGAGCTCGGCCGCTGGCTCAACGGATTCATCCGACGGACTCTCTGTCGCCAACCGACCCGACGGTTCGACTTTCCGCCCCGACTGCAGCGTCGAAGGCCAGGACTCTGACGGCGCCGTTGAATATGTCGTCAAGCTGCGCATGCCCACCAATTCGTGGTGGCTGTCGCATCAGGCCGCCACCGTGGTGACCGTTCCCTTCCTCACCCTCACCGAAGATTCGGACCTGCCCGGCACCTTTGCCGATGGCTCGCCTGTACCCGCCGAGGTGGCCCGCACTATCGCCGGCCGCTCGAAGAGCATCCAACGGATCCTCACCGACCCCGGCACCGGCACTCCTGTCGACGCCAAAGCGACGACTTACCAAGTCCCCAGGGATCTTCGGAAGACCCTGGTCGAGCAGTGGACGGTGTGCACCGTTCCCGGCTGCTCTCGTCGGGCCGAGAAGTCGGAGATCGACCACGTCGTTCCGTTCTTCCACCTGAATCCGCTCAAGGGCGGTCTCACCCGGTTCGGAAACCTGCATCCTCTGTGCAAGAAACACCATGCGTTGAAGACCGCCGGTCGCCTTCGGGTCACTATGCCGAAATCCGGTGAGCTCGACTACGAGTTCAAGCACGGGATCACGACTACTGTGTCGGCGCCCGGCCAGCCGATCAATGTGGCCCAAGCGCTCGAATTCGATGCATTGGGACGACTGGGTCTCAAACGGTGGAAACTGCCCTGGTCGATGGTCCCGCCAACGCCAAGGGTGCTCGAACTCATGCCCGGTGAGTCGACGATCCGCCAGCGCGACTCAGAGAAGCGCCGGCGCGACGAGGAGAGGCGTCAGCGAGAGGAACGCGAAGCCCGACAGCGGCGACTGTCGGAGGCGTATCGGGAGCAGCAGGCAGAAAACAGGCGGCTGCGGCTTGAACGTTGCCTCAATTGGGAGAAGTCTGCCCACCAGCTCAGTCTTCCCGCCGGCACCGACCCAGCTGCAATGAAGCAGCTGACTGGGAACGCCAAGTATGCAAAGGCAGTTAACTGGTCGCGTCTCGCGGGTCTCGCCATCGACGACATCACCGTCGACCCGAACGGGCTCGACAAACCCAGCGCTCGTACCAGCACCGGCTCGAGCATCAGCGACTCGGAGGTCAAGGCGCAGTCTGAGGACGCTTCCGACTCCAAAGACGCTGGAGCCGACGATCCCTGGGACCACCGCTTCGTCTTCAAGACGGTGAACTGGGAACACGACCTCGAAGTCGATCCCCCACCGTTCTGATGACGCCCCACGGAGCCTGTGGCATCGCTCTCAACGCAGAGCTGCAGCGACAGCACTGGTGGCAGAGTGCCTCCGCGCCACAACAACTGACCGCAATCCGGCAGTAGGGCCGTCGCCTACCCCAGCGGGCTGGTCGTAGTCCACCTCACCGGGGCGGCCGTCGCGTATCGCAGGGTCCCGGCCCTCGCCCGCCGCGGGGTCCCAGCCCTTGCCTATTGCTGCGGTCGCAATTCGTCCACTGCGTCGACTTCAGTCGTGAGGTCGCGACCACGGGTCTCGGGCGCGAAGAGCGCACCGAGCAGGCCGCAGCCGGCGAACAGAATGAGAACGATCGCAACGGGCCACCATGAGTCGGTGATCACGGCGACGAGCGAGGCCGCGATCACCGGCGCCAGACCGCCGGAGACGACCGATCCGACCTCTTTGATAGTGGTCATGAACGTATACCGATGCTTCGATCCGAACAGTTCGACCAACCAGCTCGACTCGACACCGTAGAGATTCGGCAGAGGCCCGCCGACGAAGACCGCAAAGACGGCCGCGATGATGATCGGGTTGCCCGTGTCGATGAGGATCATGGCCGGAATCGCGAAGAGGATCTGGAATAGAGTGAACCCCAAGAACACGGGTCGGCGACCCAGCTTGTCACTGAGCTTGCCGAAGTACGGCACAGTCGCGAATCCGATGACGGTGCCGATCATGATGCCGGTGGTGACGATGGAGGAGTCGATTCCCGTCGTGGTGACCACCCACCCGACCATGAAGCCTTTGACGAGGTAGACTGCGGAGTTCTCTCCCATTCGGATGCCCAAGGCGAGCAGGAACGACTTCGTCGACCGACGCGCTTCGACGAGGATGCTCGGCTGATCGCTCTTGTCCGCGGCCACCTCGGCGCGGCGCTCCTTCGCCTCTTCGAACACCGGGGACTCCCTGACCTTCGTACGAATTGCCAGAGCCACGAAAGTGGTGACGATGCTGAGCAGGAAGGGCACCCGCCAGCCCCAACTGAGGAAAGCCTCGTCCGGCAGCAGGGTGAGCAGCGTCCACAGAACAGTGGCCAGGAAGATTCCGCTGTTGGTCCCCATCGCCACGATCGCCCCGAAGAGCCCACGGCGACGCACAGGCGACGATTCGACCAAGAGCACCGAAGCTCCGGCCAATTCGGCTCCGGCTCCGAACCCCTGCACGAGCCGGAGTACGACGAGCAGCATAGGCGCCCAGATGCCTATCTGCGCATAAGTCGGCAGAAGACCGATGCCCATGGTGGCAATGCCCATCATCGACAGAGTGACGATGAGGACGATCCGACGTCCGTGCTTGTCACCGACCCGTCCGAAGACGTATCCACCGATCGGCCGGACTACGAAACCGGACCCGTAGACGCCGAGACTGGAGATCAGCGCCACCGCAGGAGTCTCATTGGGGAAGAAGAGCGGTCCGAAGACCAGAGCCGAGGCGAGCGTATACAAGGTGAAGTCCATGTACTCGAGCGAACTGCCGAGCCACGACGACCACGCGGCACGGCGCAGTTCGGGCCGAGTCACATTCGGATCAGGAGGGGAGGTAACCTGTGCGTTTGTCTTCATTGACATGATTTCAACTTTCTTCGATTCGAATTCTCGCTTGCTCAGCAGGGAGCCGCAGTGGGCGACTGTCGCCTACAGCTGGCCGCGGACATCGGTCAGTGGGTGAGGGCTCCGGTTCAGCGCAGGTAGATCCGGGTGGGATCGAGCGTCTCTCGCAGCAGTGCCAGCTCATCCGGAGTCGGCGGCTGCGTCGTCTTGAGGTCGGTCGATACCTGGAGGTTCCATCCGGTCTGCCGCACCGCCTCGGCGGGGTCGACACCGGGGTGAACGGCTGTCAGAGTGAGCTCCTCATCCCGAGCGAAGCGCGTCATGATGCCCAGGTCGGTGATCACGTGGGTCACGCCGGAACCAGCCGGCATTGAACCGACCGCAGCCTCAGCGGCCTTCTTCGGCCCCGGGGAGGTGACGAAGTCCAAGGATTCGACGAAGGTACGCGGGGTGTGCCTGCGCATGACGAGGAAGATCTCGGCCGCGCCCGCCATGGCCTCGATGGCTCCTCCTGAGCCCGGAAGTCGGCTGTCTGGGTGCTCCCAGTCCTCGCCGATGAGGGTGGAGTTCAGGTTCCCGAACTTGTCGACCTGCGCGGCACCGAGGAAGCCGACATCGATTCGCTGGCCTTGCAGAACATAGTTGAACAGGTGCGTCATCGGCATCACCGAGGCAGCTCCCGGGACGAGGATCGAGTCCGAAATGCTGCGCGGCATGGCCGGCGGCCTGGCTCCGGTGACTCCCGACTCGTAGACGATCTCGATGTCCGGTGCGACGGTGTGCTGGGCCAGAGAGACGGCCAGTGTGGGCAGGCCGTGCCCGGCGAAGACCACGTTGCGTCCGGCCAGCGCCCGCGCCGAATGGACGGTGAGAAGTTCGCTGCTGGTGACCACGTCGCCAGCGACCTCGCTGCTTGTGGTCTCGCTGAGCTCGTCGCGGGACCGGGTCTCAGTGGTGTCGTGAGCACTCAATGTCATGCTCGCCCTCCATAGTTCACGGGCGTCGAATATGCGTCGTGGATGGCCATCCGCTCAAAATGTTCCGATCCGAGGGTGGCAAGGAACTCATCGTGGTCACTCGTGCCGCGGATATTGGTCTCGAGCCAGTCCTGGACCGCCGCCGCGTCGCGGGCGAGCGCGGACCACTGTCTCGAGAATTCGTCGTCGCGGTCGTAATAGCCCTGGACCGAATGAGGATGCGAGCCGCGTGGCACGGCGACGACGGCATCGACGACATGCGCGGGAACGATTGTGCGGTTCGGGTCGGAGCGGACGACAGCCTCGTCGACGATCTCCTCAACTGTGACGATGAGTCGGTGACTGGCGAATGCGGCCTCGGTTTGAATCCCGAGCATCCCCCATGCCTGCACGTTTCCATGCATGTCCGCACGTTGGGCGTGGATGATCGTGAGGTCGGGATTGAGTGCGGGGACGACGTGGATGTCCGGTCCACCGTAGGGATCGGGAACGGACTTGATCCGCGGATTCTTCGCCGCTAGGTCGCTGCCCCGGTAGGAGGCGATGGGCTGGAACGGAAGCTTCGAGGCACCGGCCTGATAGCGGGCGACCATTCCGCCGTGACTGTATTCGTCGAACCACAGCGGTTCCGGGTCCGACTTCTCAATGCGCCGCCGAAGCTCGTGAAGGGAACCGGCCGAACTGTTGGCGATGAACGAGGAGATGAGACCTTTCAGGCAGTTCGCTCCGAGCAGCTGGTCGACAATGACGTCGCAGGACATGCGCGCAAGGACCAGATCAGTGAAGCCCTGCCGGATGATCTCGTGCGCGGCAGCGACCGGCACGATGTGGCCGAAGCCCTCCAGGGCGACTGTATCCCCGTTGCGCAGATAGGTGCTGATCGCCTGGGGAAGACTCATCGTCTTGTCCATCGCGTTCCTCCTCGAACCTCGGATGACTGTGACCTGGGTCATCCTTTCAAAATCATTGATACCAGTCCAATACTTATAATGGAGACGATTAATGCAGTCACTGCACGAATATCGCCCGATCCTCACTGGGCGGCCGCCTTCACGATTGAGACACCGATATGGACACAAAGCACATCCGCGCATTCCTCGTCCTCGCCGAGGAACTTCACTTCGGCAGAGCCGCCGAACGACTGCATATGACCCAACCTCCCCTCAGCCGACTCATCCGGGGCCTGGAGTCCGACATGTCGGCACAGCTGTTCGAACGCAGCACTCGGTCCGTGCGCCTGACTCCGGCAGGACAGGCGCTCGTCGAACCTGCGCGCGACATCCTCATGAGTCATCGCCTCGCCGACTCCGCAGTGCAGGCAGCAGGGAAAGGCGAGGTCGGACATCTGCGCCTGGGATTCACCGGCATCGCGACCCACAAACTCATCGGACGGCTGCTCAAACTGGTCCGCGGGACTCATCCGGGAATCCACCTCAGTCTGCAGAGCGCCTCCTTCGGGATGCCGGCCATCGACAGCGTCGCCGACGGCTCAGTGGACCTCGTCTTCGGCTATTGGCCATTCGTGCCACAGTCGGTCGATACTCGCATCGTCGCCCAGGAGTCGCTTGTCGTCGCCATGCACAGAGAGCATGCCTTAGCAGGCCGCGAGTCGGTGTCGATGAGCGAGCTCGCGGGAGAGGAGTTCATCACGGTGCCGCCGAATCCGGGGTCGACGACGATCGAACGGCTCTACGAGCTGTCGCAGGCCGCAGGTTTCAACCCCACCGTCATCCAGGTGGCTCCGGACACGTGGACGATACTCTCGCTCGTCGGTGCGGAGATCGGCTGTTCAGTCACAGTGGCGTCGGTGCCGAAGAACGCCTCCTTCCCCAATATCGCCTTCGTCCCCCTCGAAGACCCGAAGGGGCCGTTCCCGCTGCTCATGGCATGGCGCAGAGATGACGTCAGTCCTGCCCTCGCTGAGGTGCTTCGACTGGCCGAGCAGCTGTTCCCCACCGATGTCCCGTAGACTCACATCAGTAAACGATCACTCGAAAAGCAGCGTGGGCTTCACGACGAGGATGTGTGATTCATGAGTGTGCTCTATCTGGTTCGGCACGGGCAGGCGTCGTTCGGCACGGATGACTATGACAGGCTGTCCGATCTCGGCAAAGAGCAGAGCCGCATCACCGGTCGCTTCCTCGCCTCACAAGGACTCGAACCCGATCGCATCATCCACGGTGAGATGCTGCGGCAGCGCCAGACCGCAGAAGGCCTCCTCGCAGGACTCGGCCTCGATATGGACGCCCACGTCGACGATGGCTGGAACGAATACGCCGCATGGGAGCTCACCGGCGTGCTCACGGATCTCGATCCGCGCGCTCAGCACGATTCGAAGATCTTCCAGGGCGAACTCGAGCGCGGTGCCGCCCGGTGGGCCTCGGGTGAGCACGATGAGGACTACACGGAGACCTACAACCAGTTCACGTCACGCGTCGATCGAGCCCTCGACGAGGCGACCGGTGCGATGAGCTCGGGACAGTCGACGATCGTCGTCTCAAGCGCCGGCGCCATCGCGTGGACCGCGGCCCGACTGATCGGCGGCGGCTTCGATCAGTGGATGGCCTTCAACCGAGTGACCATCAACACCGGCATCACGAAGATCATCACCGGCCGAGGCGGAACCAGCCTCATCTCGTTCAACGACCACGGCCACCAGGATCCGAAGAACGCCACCTACCGCTGAGGCGGCGAGGGCCGAACCGGCGAGTCAGTCCGCCGTGGCGACGTAAGCCGAGCCCGCGAGTCAGTCGTTCCCGGTCTCTCCTGATCGCCCGTGTTCTGTCCCCGTGGGGATCCCGATCACTACCGGTTCCGCAGGTCCGCAGCATCCGCCTGCGTCCGGTGCGCCTGCCGCGGGCAAGTCGACAGAACCAGGCTTGCCGGTCGGCGCGTCACACGAAGATCCAATGTCGGTCGAACACACGCCGGTCTCCGGCAGGACGAGCTCGACTCGGTCCGCAGCTTCCAGGTCCCCCGCGATCGCTGCGACGACGGAACGGACCTGCTCGTAACCGGTGTACATGAGGAACGTCGGGGCGCGCCCGTAGGACTTCATGCCCACGATGTAGAAATTTGGCTCCGGATGCCCCAACACCCTGGCACCATGCGGAGGGACCGTTCCGCAGCTGTGATACTCGGGATCGATGAGCGGCCCCAACTGCTGCGGAGCTTCGACAACCGGGTCAAGGTCCAACCGGATCTCGCGCAGGAATCCCAGGTCCGGACGGAAGCCAGTGGCGGGAACGACCCGATCGGCGTGGAGCGTCACCGACTCACCGCCGGTCTCGGAAGCCACGGTGCCACCACCGTCGGCGGCGAACCCGGTGATCGTCGTGGAGGCATACACATCGATGGCTCCGTCTTCGACAAGACGGCGGAGCCGCGCGCCCAGGGCTCCGCGAGCCGGCAGACCGTCCTGGTCCTCCCCACCGTAGACGGATGCCGGGTCTGCGCGCCTGAGCACCCAGCCGATTCGCGTGCCCGGCACTTCCGCACGCAGCTCCGCCAGTGCCAAGAGCGTGTTCGCCGCCGAATGCCCTCCACCGACGACAAGAGTCCGCCTCCCGGCGAAATGCTCACGGTCACGGCCGGTCACATCGGGCAGAGGCGAGGTGACGAACCCGCTGCGACGGGCCTCGACTTCGCCGGGCGCTGCGAGCCCGGACTGCCCGATCGGGTTCGGGCTCTCCCATGTCCCCGAGGCGTCGATGACCGCCCTGACCTGGAAGTCCGTCGTAGTTCCATCGGAGTTCTGAGTGCGAACAAGAAAGGGAGTCGATTCACGCTGCGCGGTGCCGGTCCGGTCCATTCCGACTCGGCTCACTGCCACAACCCGGGTATCGGTGAGGATGGCGTCCCGGAGTTCATCTGTCTCGGCCAGCGGAATGAGATAGTCCCGGATGAGTTCGTCCCCTGTGGGCAGGTGCTCGCCGTCGGGTTCCTGCCAACCGGTCGGTGCCAGCAGGCTGCGGGCCGCAACGTCGATGTTGTACTTCCACGGTGAGAACAACCCGATATGACCCCACTCGGCCACTGCCGCCGCGACGGACGATCCCACTTCGAGGACGAGCGGTCGGATTCCACGTCGGACCAGCTGGGCCGCGGCCGCGAGGCCGACGGGACCGGAACCGATCACGGCGACCGGCAGATCTGCGAGCGCGATATCAGTCATTGGGAGCCGCCTCGGCGATGGGGTTCGACGTGGTCGTCGACTGTGTGGATTTCGTCCCTGCGTCGGGGGCGAGATCGACGATGAGGGCTTCGACTCGGGTCCGGATCTCATCACGGATTCGGCGCACCGATTCCAGGCCCTGACCTGCGGGATCGTCGAGAACCCAGTCTTCGTATCGTTTGCCGGGGAAGATCCGGCACGCATCGCCGCAGCCCATCGTGATCACGACGTCCGAGGTGCGCACGGTATCTGCGTCGAGCAGAGTGGGGCTGTTGCGGGTGATGTCGATGCCGAGCTCCCGCATGGCGTCGATGGCGACGGGGTTGATCGTCTCGGCCGGTGCGCTGCCGGCGGACCGCACTTCGATTGATCCCCCGGCCAGTTCGCGGAGGAATCCGGCCGCCATCTGGGACCTGCCGGCATTGTGCACACAGACGAAGAGGACACTCGGCTTTGGCGTTGGTGTGGGACTCATGCTCGATTCGCTCCTTGAACAGAAGTTGAGGGGAAGAAACGGGGTCGTGCCCAGAGCGCGACGTAGACGAGGGCGACGAGGATGGGCACCTCGATGAGCGGGCCGACGACTCCGGCGAGCGCCTGCCCCGAGGCGACGCCGTACGTCCCGATCGCCACTGCGATGGCGAGTTCGAAGTTGTTGCCGGCAGCGGTGAATGCCAGGGTCGTCGTCTTCTCATAGCCCAGGTTCAAGGCTTTGCCGATGACCATCCCGACAGCGAAGACGACGACGAAGTAGACGAGCAGAGGCAAGGCGATGCGGGCGACATTGCCCGGGTGCGACGTGATCTCGTCACCTTGGAAGGCGAAGAGCACGACGATGGTGAACAGCAGTCCGTACAGCGCCCACGGCCCGACCTTCGGGAGGAAGCGATCTTCATACCACTGACGCCCCTTCGCCTTCTCCCCCACCGTGCGTGTGAGGAAGCCGGCGAGAAGCGGGATTCCGAGGAAGACGAGGACGCTGAGGGTGATCGCCCAGAAGGAGAACTCGCTGCTCGTCGTCGGCAGCCCCAGCAGATTCGGCAGCCACTGCAGATAGAACCAGCCGAGGAGACCGAACGCGAGAACCTGGAACACGGAGTTGATGGCCACGAGCACGACGGCGGCCTCGCGGTCGCCACACGCCAGGTCATTCCAGATGAGGACCATGGCGATGCACCTGGCCAGCCCGACGATGATCAGTCCGGTGCGGTATTCGGGCAGGTCGGGCAGGAAGAGCCAGGCGAGCGCGAACATGAACGCCGGAGCTGCCAACCAGTTGATGACCAAGGAGGTGACCATGAGCTTCTTGTCGGCCAGCACGTGCCCGGTCTCGTTGTACCGGACCTTGGCGAGCACCGGAAACATCATCACCAGGAGGCCGATGGCGATCGGCAGGGAGACGTCGGCGACCTTGACCGAGTCCAGAGCCTCGTCGAGACCGGGCACGAGCCTGCCCAACACCAGGCCCAGGGCCATGGCACCGATGATCCACAGCGGCAGGAATCGGTCCAGCGTCGACATCTTCGCCGCCACCGGTGATTCAGCGTTGGCAGTCTCCGTGGAATGCATGGTCTCCCTTGAGGTCCGAGTCGGTTCTGCGCCGCGCTGACATGCCGGCGCATTGAAGTTCATCGATACGATGGGACCACAAGGCATCGACAAATGTCAATGTATGGGCATAATGGAGGAATGACCACACAGCCCGCGTTCTCTCCGACCGAGGCGGACGTCTGCTGCCCGTCGCTGACCGTCTCGCCGTTGAGTCTCGACGACGCCCAGGACTTCGCGCGCATCCTCAAAGCAGTGGCCGACCCGACCCGGTTGCGCCTGGTCTCCCTCATCGCCGGGCACGAGCAGCAGGAAGCGTGCGTCTGCGATCTCACCGAACCCGTCGGTCTCGGCCAGCCGACCGTCTCCCACCATCTGAAGATCCTCGTCGATGCCGGGGTCCTGCACCGTGAGAAGCGCGGCGTCTGGTCGTACTATTCGCTCGATGCCACCACGTTGAACCGCCTGTCGGAATTCCTCTCCCCCGGCTGAGGCGGCGCACGGGTAGGACTCTTTCGCCGAGGCGACTCACTCCCTACCGCTGCCGGTGGACGTGCGCCACGGCTTCGGCGCGACTGCGCACGCCGAGCTTGCGATAGAGCGCGGACAGCCGATTCTTCAGCGTCCCGGACACCACTCCGAACTCGCGGGCGATCTGCGCGATCGACTTCGACGAGTCGATCGCGAACAGCAGCGACTGCTCGGCCGGGGTGAGATCGGTCTGGAAGTCCGGGGCCACAGGCGAGGTATCCGGCAGCTCGAGCAGTCGCTTCTGCAGCACGACCGCCGTGATCTCCGCAGAATTGAATGACCGGGCCACGGCCTCCCACTCGGAGAAATCGGCCGATGCGGCAATGAGCGCCTCTCGAGCCGACTTCGACAGCTGCGCCGCAGCGAACACCGATGCCGTGATCGCACAGTAGTCGAGCATGTGCACGAAGGTCTCCAGCGCCTCATCCGCGTGCCCCTCATGGTGGAGGATGTCGGCGCGCAAGGCCATGGCACAGCTCTTGAGTCTGGGCCCCTGATCACTGCTGAGCGCCTGCCCGGTCGCCGTCCACAGCCGGTCATGCTGACCGAAGACGAGCGCCTGTCGAGCCTTGATGATCGAATCACCGGGGTTGGCCGAACTCATGCGATCGCTCATGTCCTGAAGCGTCTTCGTCTCCCCCGCCGCAGCGAGCACGAACCCGACGGCGTTGACGATTCCGGAGAATTGAGTGCTCGCATCGCCGGCCGCCGTCGGCAGGATCTGCACCGTCGGGCTCTCCGTCACGAGCTTCGCAGCAATCGACGCCCGCCCGCGGTACACGTAGTACAGCGCCTTGCCACAGTCCGGCATCGGCCCCAGAGACTGAGTGGACTTCACCTGATCCAGGGCACCGAGGATGTCCTCCGCCGCGTTGAGGTCGAGCCGGTCGAGGCTGCGCATCAGCTCAATGCTCAGCGCCGTCCGCTCGTCCTGCAGCGTTTCCATCCCGAAGCGGCGAGCGTTCTCTCGCGCCCGCTCAAGGCAGCGGTCCATGTCCGACCCGTGTCCGTGCCCCAGCCCGGCCAATGCGGTTTCGACCAGTCCTGCCAGCAGCGGATGCGGTGAGTTCGGTGTATAGATTCCCGCGAAGTGCACGACGCTCTGCAATACCGGTGTCGCCTCGGTGAATCGACCGGCTGCGACGAGGTTCCGCCCGCGTTCAAGATTGAGTTCGGCCTGCAGCATCAGCGTGGGCCCCGGTTCTCCGGCACCGAGGCTGAGCAAGCGTTTCCGTCCCACCTCGATGACGTTGAGCGCCGCCTCGTAATTCCGGTTCAATCGGTGACTGCGCGCCTCCAGTATGGTCAGCACGGCTACTTCGTCGCCGGAGAGGGGGAGGCTCGGATCGGTCAGCCGGCCGTGCAGCTCCGGCACCACGATGCTGTCGAAGTCGGTCGCCGACATGAGTTGCCAGGGGTCATCGGTTCCGAGCACGTGCCGGGTCGAATCGATGCGTCGAGCCGCGCTGCGGGCCAGGGTGAGGATCGGGTTCTTCGCGATCACCGCCTCGGGGACACTGAGAAAGGCTTCGATCGAAGTCGGCACATCTATGAAGACGTTCACCGACCGTTGTGCCCACCCACGCTCGAGGATCTTCCAGTCCCTGATCTCCAGGACGAGGTCGAGCAGCTCGGGCAGTCCTTCACGGCGGTCCGCGCGCTGGCGGCCGATCATGTCGGCGACGGCCATGCCGAGAGCTTCGCGTGGAGTCCTCTTCGCGAGGCCGTCGTCGACGGCGGTGATGCGTCGCATGAGTATGCGGATGAAGGTGGGAACGGTGAAGACCTCGTCGCCGGAGGCAACAGCGAGCAGTCCGGCCGAGGTCAGCAGCGGGGTGAGGTCATCGGGAGTGGCATCGCTCCTGACCTTCGCGGCGGCGAAGGCGGCGTGGACGAGGTCGACCATGTTCGAGGTGATCCTCGGCGTCCAGGAGAAGAGAGCGAGCAGATAGAGCGCGGCCGATTCGCGGGAGGCGTTCGCGAGCGTCGGATTCAATGATGGGGACAGCATAGCGACAGTCCGGTCAGGGTCGGTATCGCTCGCGAGCAGTCCCGCTTCGGCTCGCGCCTGAACGAGGGAGGCAGCGATGCGGGTACGACCGCCGCTGGCCCGGAAGATCCGCTCCAGCTCGGACTCGGAGAGTGTGTCGCGCACGTCGACCGCAGATGCGAAGTCCTTCGCCGAGGAGGCTCGCGGTCCGAATTGCGCGTCGAAGTCCGATGGCGGTCCATCAGAGTCCGACATACAGTTCAGGTTTTCGCCTCGCTTGATCTGTTGAGGTGACACGGATGGGGAACTTTCGGTTCGGCTCGACTCACGTCGAGGTGCGGCTGGGTCGGCCGCATGGAGATGAGGGGTGCGTTCACGAGTATGACAGAGAATCACGTGTCATCGACGACGCTGAACCTGACTCTTTCCTCGGAGCCCCGGAACCCGCACTGCACTCCTGAGTGAGGCTCCCCACACGGGGCCGGCAACTCCGACAAGCGGATTTGTTACCCAATCGAGACAACACCTGGTGTACTTAGTTGAAATTTTAACTTATAGTTGAAAGTGCAACTACCTCCTCTCTGAACATTCGGAAGTGATAATGACACAGCAGCCTCCAGTACCGGTCGACAACTCGAACCAGTGGACCCCAGCTCAGCCCTCATTCCAGCCTTCATTCGGCCAGTACCACCCCCTTGTCGGGCAGAAATCGTTCCTCGCTACGTGGCTGCTGTCGTGGCTGCTCGGCGGACTCGGCGTCGACCGTTTCTACCTCGGCAAGATCGGCACCGGCATCCTCAAACTCATCACCCTCGGCGGGTTCGGCATCTGGTACCTCGTCGACCTGATCATCACTCTTGCCGGCAAGCAGAAAGACAAGAAGGGTCTGCGCCTCCAGGGGTACGACCAGCATAAGAAGGTCGCTTGGATCGTCACCGGCATCTTCTTCGTTCTCGGCCTCATCATCAACGGAGTCAAAGCGGGAGCAATGTCGGATGCACCGAGCGACAACGCGCCGATCGTCTCCGAAGAGGAAGCTGCCGCCGAAGAAGCGCCTGCCCCCGAAGCTGTCACGGAACCCGCTGAAGCCGACCCCGCGGTCGAAGAGGAACCTGCCGAGGAACCGGCGGAAGAACCCTCCGCTGAGGAACCTGCTGAAGAAGCAGTCGAAGAAGAGCCCGTCGCCGAAGATCCCGCAGCGTCGGCAGAGGAAGAGACCGACTCGAGCGTTCCCGCCGAGTACAGCTCCGCACTGACCAAAGCCGAGTCCTATTCGGACATGATGCACATGAGCAAAAAGGGCCTCTACGATCAGCTGACGAGCGAATACGGCGAGCAGTTCTCCGCCGACGCTGCCCAGTACGCCATCGACAATGTCCAGGCCGACTGGAAGCAGAACGCTCTGGAGAAGGCACGGTCGTATCAGGACAACATGTCGATGTCGCCAGCCGCAATCCATGACCAGCTGACAAGCGAATATGGTGAACAGTTCACTCAGTCTGAGGCCGACTACGCGATCGAGAACCTCAACAACTGACGGACGTCAACACCTGATTGGGCAGATAGATCCATTGATCTGCCAACCTCGAAGGCGGGCGAACGAAGAGATTCCTTCGCCCGCCTTCGTACATCTGGTCTATGTGTCCGATTCGCTCGAACCCAGCGGCCCCAAACGCTGATTGAGTCCGTGCCTTCACACCCACCGATACTCGTACTCCGGCCGCCCCGGAGTCCCATGTCGAGGCTGTTTGATCGCCTGCTTCGTCGAGACGAGGTGCTCCAGGTACCGACGGACGGTGACCCGGGACAGATCAAGCCGACGCCCCACCTCGCTGGCGGAGACCGGAACCGGAGAGTCCCGGACGAACGCGGACACCGCGTCCAAGGTCTCGGCGATGAGGCCCTTCGGCAGGGTCGTCGACGATACCGACCGCAAGGCGGACAGCGCATTGTCCACCGAGGCCTGAGTCGCCAACGTCCCCGATCCGCTGAGTCCGCGCCGGAACTCCCGCTGGTTCTCCAACTTCTCCCGGAACGACGCGAAGGTGAAGGGCTTGATGAGGTACTGCGTGATACCCGACGAGATCGCCGATCGGATCACCTGCAGGTGCCGCACCGCGGTGATCGCGATGATGTCAACATCCTGACCGCGCGAGTTCAGGCGCCCGGCAACTTCGAGACCGTGAGAATCCGTGAGATTCATATCGAGTAAGACGATATCGACTGGCGTCCCGGCCGCGGCGAGTTCGTCGAAGCGTTCGATCGCCTCGTGCCCGCCCAGACACGTTCCGACGACCTCGAACCCAGGAATCCGGACAACGAAGTCCGCATGCGCCTGCGCCGTCATCGGATCGTCTTCGACGATGAGCACCCGCAGCGCGGCATCATCGCTCACGTGAGTCTCCTTCCGCCCGATCCTGTCTCGAATCCTCACCGTCAGTGGTGTGATTCTCCGAAGAATCGTAGTCGCCGGCCGTGTCGATGTCCCCCAGAGGAAGCGTCACCGTGAAGATCGCACCGCGATCGGAATCGACATCGATATGTCCGCCGAGGCGGCTCACCGCCTGCCGAACCAAAACGAGCCCGAAACCGTGCCGTCCCACTCCCCCGGTCTCGGGTTTCGCCGAGGCGCCGAGATGGAAGAGCGCATCGATGTCTTCTCCCGCAACTCCGGCACCGGAATCGGCGATGGTGATGATGAGCTCCCCGTCAGCGGCGACGAAGTCCGCCCACACGTGCTTCTCATCCGAGTCCGCGACCGCGTCGAAGGCATTGTCGAGGAGGTTTCCGGCGACGGTGACGAGGTCGCGAGCGTCGAGTCGTTCGGGAGGGAGTTCGCCGGTGGCGGTGACGGTGAGTTCGACTCCGCGCTCATTGGCCTGCGCGGCCTTCCCGATCATAAGAGCGGTGATGAATGGCTCGTCGAGGGAGGCGACGAAGGAATCCGTCAGCCGCTGCGATTCCTGCTCGTCCTTGACCGCGAAGTCGAGCGCCTCCTGCACCCGACCGAGTTCGATGAGCGTGGAGACCGTGTGCAGCCGGTTGGCATGCTCGTGAGTCTGGGCACGCAGGGCCTCGGACAGGGTCGTCATCGTCGCCAGCTCGCCGGTGAGTTCCTGGATGTCCGTGCGATCGCGCAGGGTCGCAACCGTTCCGCCTTCATCGCGCCCGCCGCGCGGCTGCCGAGCCTGTTTCTGACTGATGACGAGGACACGATCCTCGGTGAAGTGGATTTCGTCGACGGCGACCCGACCGGATGCCAGAAGGTCACGGACAGATTCGGGCAGGGCCACCTCGGCGAGGGAGATCGGCGTCGATTCCTCCACTGTGGGCAGGCCGAGCAGGGACGCGGCCTCGTCGTTGTAGAGGACGAGCCGCCCGGAATCGTCGGCGAGGATGAGGCCCTCGCGCAGGGAATGCAGGGCCGAATCGTAGAACGCGAACAGCCGACGGAGCTCCTCGGGACCGTAGCCGAGGGTGACTCGGCGCAGGTAGCGGGCGAGCAGCCAGGAGCCGAGTCCGCCGAGGGCGAGCGCGGCGAGGCCGACGAGGATGATCTGCGGCAGGGAGGCCGCCTGCGCCACGGACAGCGTTTCCAGGGTCACGCCGACGGCGACCATGGCGGTGACCTCGCCGGCGGCGTCCTTGATCGGCACGATCGCGCGCACCGACGGCCCGAGCGTGCCTACGTATTCCTCGGTCTCGGTCTGTCCGGCGCGGGCTTTCGCGGTGCTGCCGATGTATTTCTTGCCCAGCTGTTCGGGGTCGGGGTGGGTGTAGCGCGTGCCGTCGCGGTCCATGATCGTCACGAAGTCCACCTCGGCGAAATCGATGACGGTCAGCGCGTAGGGCTGCAGTCGGGCGGAGGGATCGTCCCCGGTCACAGACTCGGTGACATAGGGATCGTGGGCGAGCGTCTCGGCGATGGACAGGACCCGCTCTCCGGTGGCGTGCCGGATGTTGTTCAGCGTCGTCACGTAGCTCGTCACCGACAGGGCGGTGCAAACGAGGACGATGAGGACGAGCTGGACGAGGAACAGACGCCTCGCCAGGGTGGTTCCGCCTCGGCGAGCCCGGAATCGCTCCCGACCCCGCCATGGAGGGGCCGGGAGGGACGCCATTACTTCTTAACGCTCTTCTTTTTCTTCTTACTGCCGCCGGAGATGAGGAGAGCCAAGCCGATTGCGGCCAGCCAAGTGTCCTTGGCCACTGCGGTGCCGTCCTCGGACGGGCGGATGCCGTCGTCCTTGGTCATCGAATCGATGGAGAAGTAGTTCGCGACGAGGCCGGCGGCGAAGGTCGTCAGCGCGGCACCGGCGATGCGGGTAGGCACGAACGGCAGCAGCAGGGCGGAGCCGACGGCGATCTCACCGTAGGACAGGAACTTCCCGAACTGGGCGGGGGTCATGTTCTCGACCATCGGCACACCGTTGGCGGCCATCTGCTGGAGTCCGGCCGCGGATTCCTCGTCGAGACCGAGCTTGCCGATGCCCGAATTGAGGATGAATGCGCCGGGAACTGCGCGCAGAAGTGCGGTGCTGAGTTTCATATCCTGCTCCTTTGTAATCGGATCGTCACTGAGCCAAGACTATCCGTGAGGGCGCAGGCACGCCACAGCTCAAGGGCTCTCGGAGCCATCTGCCGAGATTCTCAGCCCTGCGTGGTGGTGCGGATCCGCTCGATGAGATCGTCGAGGGCGTCGTCGAACTCGCGCTGGGCGTGGTCTTCCATGAGCAGGCCCTGCAATCGGGCCACCGTGGGGTACTCGCTGAGGTCGTCGCCGGCGGAGGACTCTTCCTCATCTCCGAGGACCTCCGGGGTCAGGGAGGCCGCTTGGAGCAGAAGCGCGCCGACGAGGAAGCTCGTGAAGGCCTTGTATGCCGCCACCGCCTCGGCGTCGGCAAATCCGAAGCGCTGCAGCGAGGACAGGAAGTCCTCGACCCAGCGCACGCTTCGCAGCGGCGGACGGAGCCAGGGCGCCTGAGGTGGCTGGGTGGCGATGAGCGGGAAGATCCGCGGATGCTTGAGGGCCAGATTCCGCGTGGCATTGGCGACACGCTGCAGATACTCCTCCCACGAATGGGAGTCCTCTGTCATGAGATCGTCGTCGAAGAGGCCGTCGATGAGCTCGTCGACCATGGCCTCGAGGAGGTCCCCCCGCCCCGAAACATGCCGATACAGTGCCATCGCCTCTACGTCCAAGGCCGTTCCGAGGCGACGCATCGTGAGCTCGCTGAGACCGCAGGCGTCGACGAAGGCGATCGCCGACTCGACGACCTGTGCACGATCAAGTCGCTGCTGAACCACGCGCGCCTCCCTTTCCTCGTCGGAGATGTCGCAGACCGGGCGGATTTCACCGTCAGTCTACTCGCTTGATCCGACGCGTCGAGAGATCCTCTGATAACGCGATTACACTGTAAACTCCTCATGGATGACTAAGCTATCACCCTCCATCGACCACCCGACTCGCCGGATCTATTGCGCAGCGAAAACTCGGTCTGCTAGGTTGATTACACCGTAAACATGAATAGTGCTCGACAGAGCAGGACGTCCAGACCGATCCACACGAAAGGACGAATCATGAATTCCCACGACAAGGCCGACAAGACCTCAGACAAAGCAGAGGAGCTCAAGGGCAAGGCGAAGGCTGCTGCCGGCAAGGCCACCGATGACAAGAGCCTCGAGGCCGAGGGCAAGACCGACGCTGCCAAAGGCAAGATCAAGCAGGTCGGCGACGATGCCAAAGATTCGCTGAAGGGCGTCAGAGACTCGCTCAAGAACTCTCCGGAGAACTGAGGGACGCGGCTGGAGGGCGGAGGCACTGTCCGCCTCCGCCCTTCGGCCATGCTTTCAGATCCCATGTCCCAGAAGTCGATGTGCCGGCACGATCCGGCCCGGCGGCACGAGAAGAAGAGAAGATGATGGAAACTGACCGCCATGCTTTCGTCGTGGTGGCCAATCGCCTCCCCGTCGACCGCATCGACGGAACGTGGGAGGCCTCGCCCGGCGGGCTGGTCTCAGCCGTGGCTCCCGTGGTGCGTGAGCACGCCGGAGCCTGGGTCGGCTGGGCGAACACACATGACGACAGCCTCGAGCCCTTCGATTTCGACGGGATGAGCCTCGTCCCCGTCTCGCTCAGCCATGACGAACATCAGCAGTACTATGAGGGATTCTGCAACGCTACTCTATGGCCGCTGCACCACGACCTCATCGTCGCACCGCAGTACCACCGCTCATGGTGGCTGGCCTATCGGGAAGTCAACGCGCGATTCGCACAGGCCGCGGTCGAGGCCGCCGAGACTGGGGCGACAGTCTGGGTACACGATTACCACCTCCAGCTCGTACCGGCGATGATCCGCGCTCAACGACCGGACATCCGGATCGGATACTTCTGCCATATTCCGTTCCCTCCCGTCGAGCAGATGGCCCAGCTGCCCTGGCGTGACGAAATCCTCCGCGGCCTGCTCGGGGCCGATGTCATCGGTCTCCAGCGAGAGGCCGATGCCGCTAAGGCCCGCCAGGCTATGCAGAAGCTGCTGGGCATGGATCCCGAGGAACTTCGCGGCCGCGTCGGCTCGTACCCGATCTCGATCGACGTTGATGAGATCCGGGCCGCGGCCGAATCCCCCGCGGTACAGGAGATGGCCCGATGCTTTCGCCGTGACCTGGGCGATCCCGCCACCCTCATGATCGGGGTGGATCGCCTCGACTACTCGAAGGGAATCCTGCACCGGCTGTGGGCTTTCGAGGAGCTGATCGACGACGGACTGCTCGATGCGCAGGGAACCTGTCTCGCGCAGATCGCAGTCCCCTCTCGCGAAGGCGTGCGCGCCTACCAGGACCTGCGCGACGAGGTCGAACATACGGTCGGGCGCATCAATGGGAGGTTCTCCACTCTCGGCGGCGATGTCATCCACTACTCCCACCACTCACATTCGACAGAGGAAGCCGTCGCCCTGTACCTGGCCGCCGACATCCTGCTCGTCACCTCCCTGCGGGATGGGATGAACCTCGTGGCCAAGGAATTCGTCACTGCCCGCCGAGGCAGGGGCGGTGCACTCGTCCTCTCCGAATTCTCAGGAGCCGCCGAAGAACTCGACCAAGCCATCATCGTCAATCCCCATGATCGGGCCGGCCTGAAGGCGGCCATCCATCACGCGGCCACGCTCAGCGAAGACGAGGCCCGGAAGCGCATGGATGCGATGGCCGACACCGTCGCCGCTTTCGACGTCCGCCACTGGGCGCAAACTTTCCTCCATGACCTGCGAGACCCAGCATCTGCGGCGGCTCTGTCGCCCAGCGACTGGTGACACCGACCATTCTGACCGACCCACCCCAGGAGACCACTATGTACACGATGCTCAACAACCAGGAATCCTCGAAGTACGACCTCTACCTTCCCGGCAGACTCGTGGCCGCGCTCCATTACAAACTCGAGCCTGATGCCAATGAGGTCATGTTCATCTACTGCGAAGCTATCGAGCCTATGCAGGCGGATCAGCACCGCCGAGAGCTCATGCGGCGCGCCGTCGAAGACGCGAAGAGCCGACGCCTCAAGCTCACCATCACCTGCCCCATCGGCCTCAAGGCCCTCGAACAGCGGGCACCGCGTGCCGATGCCGATCACCAGCACGCGGAGGAGCCGCAGGCCTGACCCTCGCCGGCCCGTCCTCCCTGGCCATGCTCCTGCCTCGGCGCGTCTCACTCCTCCTGTGAACACTATGAACGCAACCGAGACACCCGTCACATCGGCTGGCACAGTTGTCGGGTACAGAACTACCGCGGCCAGCAGTCGCGCGCAATCACATCCACCGACGGGTGAGGTTGCGAACAGCATTTGGAGGAATCATGGCAATGTCGCCACAACAGAAGGGCGGCTCCTTCGACAAGGAGAGCACCGCCGCGGCGAACGCTCCTGAACCGGGAGCCCCGCAGCGGAAGAAGGATCGCACTCACTGGCTCTACATCATGGTCATCGTGGCCGTGTTCGCCGGTGCCGCCATCGGGCTAATCGCCCCCGAGGCGGGAATCGCACTCGAACCGCTGGGCAAGGCGTTCGTCGCGCTCATCAAGATGATCATCGCCCCGGTCATCTTCTGCACCATCGTGCTCGGCGTCGGCTCCGTGGCGAAGGCGGCCACCGTCGGCAAGGTCGGCGGACTGGCCCTCATCTACTTCCTGGTCATGGCGACCTTCGCCCTGGTCATCGGCCTCGTCGTCGGCAACTTCATCCACCCCGGCGACGGACTCCACCTCCAGCCGTACGAGGAAGCTGCCGGCGGTGAGGAAGGCGGCATGGTCGGCTTCCTCATGAGCCTCATCCCCGGTGACATCCCGGTGCTGCCGACCCTCGTGCTCGCACTCCTCGTCGGCTTCGCCCTGCAGTCGATGGGCAAGGCCGGCGAGCCCGTGCTCACCGGAATCAAGCACATCCAGGCGGTCGTCTTCAAGCTCATGATGATGATCATGTGGGCCGCTCCCGTCGGCGCCTTCGGTGCGATCGCCGCGGTCGTCGGCAAGACCGGCTGGGCCGCGATCGGTGCCATGGCGACCCTCATGGGCGCCTTCTACCTCACCTGCGCGCTGTTCATCGTCATCGTCCTCGGCGGTCTGCTCAAGATCGTCACCGGCCTGAACATCTTCCTGCTGCTGAAGTACCTGGCCCGTGAGTTCCTGCTCATCTTCTCCACCTCGTCGTCCGAGTCGGCCCTGCCGCGCCTCATCGCGAAGATGGAGCACGCCGGAGTCTCGAAGCCGGTCGTCGGCATCACCGTGCCCACCGGCTACTCGTTCAACCTCGACGGCACCGCCATCTACCTGACCATGGCCTCGCTGTTCGTGTCCTCGGCCATGGGCATGCCGATGTCGATCCCCGAGCAGATCTCGCTGCTCGTGTTCATGATCATCGCGTCGAAGGGCGCCGCCGGAGTCACCGGTGCGGGCTTGGCTACCCTGGCCGCGGGTCTGCAGTCGCACCGTCCCGAGCTGCTCGACGGCATGGGCGTCATCGTCGGCATCGACAAGTTCATGTCCGAGTGCCGTGCGCTGACGAACTTCACCGGCAATGCCGTGGCCACCCTGCTCATCGGCAAGTGGACGAACGAGATCGACCTCGACGTCGCCCGCGCCACCCTGTCGGGTGACAACCCGTTCGATGAGCTCTCGCTCGAACCGGATGCACACGGTGCCCCCGCCGAGGCGGCTCGCCCCGCTGAAAGCGAAAAGGTCACAGTGCACTGACCTTCGGTCGCTCCCCCTCCACCACCACCACGGGTGCCGATGTCCTCATCGTAAGGACGTCGGCACCCGTGGTGCTTCGTCTCCCCTCGCCGAGGCGGGGGCGCAGTATCGTCATGTCATCGGCTGACGCCCTGGCGGGTTCACAGCGGTCCTCCGGGCCGCCGGGAAACTAATTACATCTCAGGCGGTCCGCCGCGTGCTCCCGTGCCTGGTTGATGACCGTGGAAGCGATGTCGTTCGGGTGTGATTCGGGAAGCCAATGAGACGCGCCCTCGAGAGGGACAAAACGATAGGGCCCATCGACGTAGCGAGCGCTGAGCTCTGCAGTTGTGCGGGAGAATGCGATGTCCTCGCTGCCCCACACAAGACTGGTGGGCACCGTGACGGGAGTGCTCGGCGTCCGATCGCGGCCATCCATCGCCTGGTAGTACTTGAGCACGGACAGAAAAGCCCCCGGTTCACTGAATCGCGCAACATAGGAGGCTGCGAGATCTTCGGGGACGGCGCCGCCGTAGAGATCGACCAGCTTCTTTCCGACATCGCGCAGCAATGTTCGGGCCACTCCCTCCGGGTGGTCTTGGATCGACCGCATATAGCCCATGCGTTCATACTGATCGTCGTCCGTCTTCAGTTGTTTGCCCAGCGCTCGGGGGTGCGGCGTCGACACGACGGTGCAGGTGTGCAGACGCTGCGGGTGGTTCGCGACAAAGGGCCACGCGACCAGTCCGCCCCAATCATGACCGACGAGGTGGAAGCGTTCGAGTCCCGCCGCGCGGGAGACTTCGTCGAGGTCGGCGACCAGGCGCGCGATCGTATACTCCCCGACTGAATCCGGCCGTATTCCCGGCGAATATCCTCGTTGGTCATAGGCGAACACCCCCATCCCCTGTGCGAGGAGCAGGCCAGCAGTCCTCTCCCAGCAGGAGGCGTATTCAGGCCACCCGTGCAGAAGGATCGCCTCGCCGAGGTCGGGATCCGGGTGCGTCGGCGTTGCTCGGAAAGCGGTGAACTCCCCCTGGTCAGTGGTCACCGTCAGCGCCTCGGCGTCAGCAGTCGCCGGCAGCTCTGCCAAGCGTGCGGCCACCGAGGCGTTGTCGAACGGGGCACCGCTAAAGGGCTGGGACGTCGTCGATATTGTCATGGGTCAGTCTCCTCGTTGATCAAGGTGCATGGGTTCTCGGTCCAGCGGCCACCCGCCACCGGCCGCTGGGCCGTCGGCCGATGCTGGGCACCCGGCGGCCCGGTGACTGCTATTTGCGACGTGAACCGTCGGTGGGAATGCCCAGTGCGTTGATCCACAGTTTCGTCGCAGTCTCCACGATCAGATCGTCACTGCCCCACCCTGGTTCCTCGACCGCATATTTGAAGTACGCCATCCGCCCGACCATCGCTGACAGCGCCCGGGCGGACATGAGGGGGTCGAGGCTCGGGTCCACGTAGCCTTCGTCCTGGAGCTTTTGGATCCACCGGCAATTGCGTTCGGCGAAGGCCCTCGCCCGGTCGAGGCGCAGGCGACGGAAGTTCGCGTCGATCGCGGCGACCTGTTCGAGCAGGAGCATCAGCTTCGCGTTGCGCTTATACGACTCGACATAGGCCCGATGTCCGGCTTGGAGCTGCTCGACAACGGTGCGCTCTTCGTCGCCGCTGTGCGGCGGGCCCGGGTGGAGCATGTCCTCCTGGGCTTCGCTGAGCACAGCAGCGAAAGCCTGCTCCTTGCTGTCGAAGTAGGTGTAGAACGTGCCCGTGGAGCACTTGGCCTCTTTGGTGATGTCGGTCAGCCGAGAATCGATGAAACCATCACGTTCGAACACGACTCGAGCGGCGGCGACCAAGGCCGCTCGGGTGCGGATTCCTCGCGTGGTCGTCGGCATATCACGCAGGAGCGCGCCATCCACGAGCGTGGGCAGATCCTCAGCTGAATCTTCGGTCATCGACATGACAGCCAATCCTACAATCCATCTCTTCGGTGCGAGCGAGGTGAGGGCCTCATGATGCCAGCCCGCTCTCCCGCGCAACGGCCCATCCCTGATCAATGAGTTCCTGGATGTCACGCGCTGTGGGCACGCCATGGGCGGCAGCATTCTCAGGGTTCTCCGACACCCGACGACGGATGCCCTCGGCGATGATCGCGATCTTCCACAGCCCCAGTGTGTGCCAAAAACCGAGTGTTCGCCCGCTGCGGCCCGATGCCGCCAGGTATTCGGCAGCGATCTCGGCCCGGGTCGGGAATCCGTCCACTGCCGTGGGGGCTAGGGGTTCATCGGGCGTCTCGCCGGCCTGAGTCCAATACGCCAACGAGCTGCCCACATCGGCCAGCGGGTCACCCAATGTCGCCAGTTCCCAATCGAGAACAGCCCGAATGTCACCGGTGGCGTCGTCGATGATGACGTTGCGGATGTGGAAGTCGCCATGGACCAGAGTGATCTCGCCAGGCTCGGGCAGGTGCTCGGTCAGCACCGTCGTCAGTGCGTCGAGATCCGGGCGGTCCTGAGTCCGGCTCTCCTCGAGTTGGCGGCTCCACCTCTTCAGCTGCCTCGGCGCGTAGGGCTTCCGCGAAGCCAGGTCACCCAAGCCCACGGCGTCGATATCAGCGACATGGATCTTCGCCAGGGTCCGAGCCAGTTCGAGACCGAGACGTCTGCGTACTTCGGGGGCGAGCTTGCGCGCGGCCTCCTCATCGTCGATGACGGTTCCCTCGACATGTTCCATGATGACGACGGGGACATCGGCGACCGCGGGATCCTCACAGACTCCGACTGTGGCAGGCACCGGCACTTCGGTCGACTGCAGTGCGGAGATGATCCGAAACTCGCGGGCCACGTCATGGGCCGAGGCGAGGAGATGTCCCAGCGGGGGCCGACGGGCGATCCAGGACCGGCCCGCCTCGTCGTCGATACGGTAGGTGAGATTCGACTGCCCCTGACCCACACGGGCACCGCGGAGCGAACCGGTCACCGGTTCGCCCGCGTCCCGCATCCAGCCGGCCAGGCTCGGCAGATCGAGTTCGACGCTCATCGAGACTCCCGTGCGTTCTTCCTGCGCCGCAGTTCACGCCGCGCGATCGAACGTTTGTGGACTTCGTCGGGGCCATCGGCCAAACGCAGGGTGCGCTGATGGGCGTAGAAGCTGGCCAACGGAAAATCGTCGGTGACTCCGCCGCCACCGTGGACCTGGATCGCCCGGTCGATGATCTCAAGCGCCATGTTCGGGGCCTTGACCTTGATGGCCGCGATCTCCGTGGCCGCTTCCTTGTTGCCGACCGTGTCCATCATCCACGCAGCTTTGAGCACGAGGAGGCGGGTGGCTTCGATCTCGACGCGCGCCTCGGCGATCCAGTCCTGGATGTTCGCCCGCTCTGCCAGCGGCTGACCGAAGGTCACCCGCTCCTGAGCACGGTCGATGAGCAGGTCGAGGGCGCGTTCGGCCATCCCGATCGAGCGCATGCAGTGGTGGATGCGGCCCGGGCCCAGCCGGGCTTGGCTGATGGCGAATCCGTCGCCCTCACCGGACAGCAGCGCGGTCTTCGGCACTCGCACGTCCTCGAACACCACCTCGGCGTGGCCTTCCCGGTCGAGGTAGCCGAACACGGGCAGTCCCCGGACGACGGTGATGCCGGGGGTGTCCTTGGGGACGACGAGCATCGACTGCTGTCGGTGGGCCTCGGCGTTCGGGTCGGTCTTGCCCATGACGATGAAGACCCGACAGTTGGCGTGCAGAGCGTTCGAGGCGAACCATTTCCGCCCATTGAGCACATAGTCGTCCCCATCAGGAACGATGCTCATCTCGATGTTCGTCGCATCAGAGCTCGCCACCGCTGGCTCCGTCATGCAGAACGCCGAGGCGATCTCACCGTCGAGCAGCGGCTTGAGCCACTTCTCCTTGTGTTCGTCGGTTCCGAAGAGCGCAAGCACTTCCATGTTCCCGGTATCGGGGGCGTTGCAGTTGATGGCCTCGGGGGCGATCTCTGCGCTGCGTCCCGTGATCTCGGCGAGGTGGGCGTACTGGAGGTTCGTCAGTCCTGCACCCCATTCGTCGTACGGCAGGAACAGGTTCCACAGTCCCTGGGACCGGGCCTCACGTTTGAGGTCTTCGAGGACGGGCGGGTGGAAGTTCGGGTCCCCGGCCTCGGCCCGCTGCCGGTGGTAGACCGGCTCAGCCGGGTAGACGAAGTCGTCCATGAAGGCGTTGAGTCTGGATTGGTAGTCGCGGGTCGTCTCATCTGGTGCGAAGTCCATAGTTCCTGCTTTCTCGGTGAGAGGGTGTATGCGGTGTCAGGTCTGTTGATCATGGGCACCGGCGCCGCCGGTCTCTCCTCTGACTTCGAGGACGACCTTGCCGCGCACGGATCGGGAGTCGATGAGCTCGAGGGCCTCCTGCGCCCTTTCCAACGGGAGCACGCTGTGAATGACGGGATCGAGTGCCCCTGAACTCAGATGCGGCCACAGCGTGTCCCACTGGGTGGCGACCATCTCCGGTCGTCCGGCCAGTGCCGCGCCCCACCCCACTCCGGCCACGGAGATGTTGTTCAACAGCAGACGGTTGACCTTGACTTCGGGGATGGATCCTGCGGTGAATCCGAGGACCAGAAGAGTGCCGAAGGTCTTCAGTGTGCGCAGGGAATCGGTGAACCGATCACCGCCGACCGGGTCGGCGACGAGGTCGACACCGCCAGGGAGCAGGTCCTTGACCGTGTCTTTGAACCGTTCGGCCAAGACCACACGAGAAGCGCCGAGGCTGCGCACCGTTTCCGCCTTCTCCTCGGTCGAGACCACGCCCACGACTTCTCCGCCGTAGGCGCGGGCGACCTGGACGAGGGCGCTGCCGAGTCCGCCTGCGGCGCCGTGGACGAGGACCGTCTGACCCGGTTCGAGTCTCCCGCGCACGCGCAGCGCGAAGTCCGCGGTCAGTAGGTTCATCGGCATTCCTGCTCCTGCGGTCAGCGATACGGACTCCGGAAGCGGGAGGACGCTGGCGGCCGGGACGACGATGGACTCCGCGTAGGCCCCCGTATTCGCCACCCCGACGACGCGGTCGCCGACGCTGAGACCGGTGACGCCTTCGCCCAGCTCACGCACGGCTCCGGAGACTTCCGACCCCACTGTGTAGGGCAGCGGCGGCTGCATCTGGTACTGCCCGCGAGATTGGAGCAGTTCGGGGAAGGTCACGCCGGCATAGGCGACGTCGATGAGGACCTCGCCAGGCCCGGGTGTCGGAGTCTCGATGTCGCGCAGTTCGAGGGAGCCGGGGCCGTCGGTGGCTCTCAGCTGCATTGCTCTCATGATGGTCGGGGGTCCTTTCGTTTGGGTTCGCCACGTGGGTGATGCTGTCAGGGCGGTCGATCGGGAGCGGATCTGGGCGGAGCAGCGAGTGAAGCCGTCAGCGGGGCGGCCGACTGGGTCGTCGTCGAGGACGTCAGAGACGAGACGAGGCGACGACACCGCCGTCGACGACGATCGTCTCCCCCACGACGTAGTCCCCGGCCCGAGAAGCGAGGTAGGCCGCGACTCCGGCCATGTCCTCACCGGTGCCGATCCGTCCTGCCGGGATCTGCGTCTTCACCTCGTCGCCGTGGTCGCGGGCGTCCTTGTTCATCTTCGTCCCGAAGGCTCCGGGGGCGATGCCGCTGACGATCACTCCGTCTGGGGCCAGTCGGGAGGCCAAGCGTTTGGTCAGGTGGACCACTCCGGCCTTGGACGCGTGATAGCTGTAGGTCTCCAGCGGATTGGGTCGGATGCCGTCGATCGAGGCGACGTTGATGACTTTGGCGAGGTGGTCGCCCGCGGCCGCGGCGGCCCGCAGGTCCGGCGCGAGTGCCTGGGTGAGGAAGAACATCGCCTTGAGGTTGAGGTCCATGACCTTGTCCCACCCGTCCTCCGAAAACTCGTCGAACGGCGCACCCCAGGCGGCACCGGCGTTGTTGACGAGAATGTCCAGATTCGTCTCGTGCTCCCGGAGTCGGGCCACCACCGAGGCGAGTCCCTCCTTCGTCGAAATGTCGCCGGGCAGGGACACACAGGTTCCCTGTTCGGACAGCTCGGCCGCGGTCGCGTCACAGGCCTCGGCCTTGCGGGCGGTGATATAGGCGCGCACGCCCGACTGCACCAACCCCTCGGCGATCATCCTGCCGATCCCGCGCGAGCCGCCGGTGATCAGCGCGCTGCGCCCCTTCAGTGCAAACAGTGTCGACATGTCCATGGAAACTCCCTTTTTCAGATATCTGCGCCGTGTTCGGTGAAGTAGCCGAGTGATTCGGCGACGCAGATCGGCTTCTCGATGCCGTCTGCTTCGAAGATCTGGGTGGTGGTCACCTGTGCGGAACCGGTTCCGCGCGGGTCGACGGCGGAGATCGTGGCCCGCATGCGCACCTTCGAGCCCACCGGTCGAGGCTGCGGGAAGCGCACCTTGTCGTAGCCGTAGTTGAGACTGTGGGCGAACCCGTCGAAGGCCATGAGCTCCTCCATGAACGCCGGTCCCAGAGACAGGGTGAACAGACCGTGGCCGATCGTGCCGCCGAAGGGACCCTCAGCGGCACGATCCTCATCGACGTGGATCCACTGGTGGTCATTCGTCAGGTCGGCGAAGGTGTTGATGTCGTCCTGGACGAGCGTGTGCCAGCCGGTGGGACCGAGTTCCTTGCCGACGAGCGCGTCGATCTCGGCGATCGTCGTGGGCCTGATGGGAGTCGTCATTGTCTGCCTTTCGATCAGTGGAGCGAGTCGGAATCGATCAGGTGAATCCGGAATCTGAAACCACTCTTGAAATTGAGTTCAGATTCATTAGTCTGAGACTAGCCGTGTATGCCGGGTCACTTCAAGGTGCAACCGAAACACACCACACGGCAGGGACGTCTACGCAAAGGAGCGGCACCCATGACAGAAGTCCAGACCGTCACCGGCACCATCGACAGCAGCGAACTCGGCAGGACCCTCGTCCACGAGCACATCTTCGTCCTCAGCGAGGAGATGCGGCAGAACTATGACACGACATGGGACGACGAGGAGAGAATCTCCGACGCCGTGACCAAGCTCAATGACCTCAAGGCCGCAGGCATCGACACGATCTTCGATCCCACGGTCGTCGGCCTCGGACGCTACATCCCCCGAGTGCAGAAGGTGGCCGAGCAGACCGATCTCAACATCATCGTGGCCACCGGCCTCTACACCTTCACCGATCTCCCCCACCAGTTCGAACATCGCGGCCCGGGCCTGCTCATCGACGAACCGGAACCACTCGTGGGGCTGTTCGTCCGCGACCTCACGGAGGGCATCGCCGACACCGGCGTCAAGGCCGCATTCCTCAAATGCGCCATCGAATCCCCCGGACTCACCGAGGGAGTCGAGCGCACGATGCGGGCGGTGGGTCAGGCGAGCGCTCAGACCGGTGCTCCCATCACCGTGCACACCAATCCGGCTACCGGCTCCGGCCTGGTCACGCAGCGTGTGCTCAAGGAGGAGGGCGCGGTGCTGGAGAAGGTCATCATCGGCCACTCGGGCGATTCGACGGATCTTGACTACCTGTCCCAGATCGCCGAGAACGGATCGTTCCTGGGCATGGACCGGTTCGGCATCGACGCCTATCTGCCGACCGAACCGCGCGTAGACACCATCGTCGAACTCGTCCGTCGCGGCTATGTCGAACGCATCACCCTGGCCCACGATGCAGCGTGCTACATCGACTACTTCACTCAGGAAGAGAAGGCGCAGATCCAGCCGAACTGGCACTTCCGCCACATCAGCGACGACGTCATTCCGATGCTGCTGGACAAGGGCGTATCCGAAGACGATATCGACACGATGCTGGTGAAGAATCCGCGCCGCTACTTCGAGTGACATGCGCTGACTACACGTACCGACCCCATGCACGCACCGACCACATGCACTGACCACATGCACTGAGAGACCATTTTCAACGATGAAGGAAATCTCCCATGTCAGCCACCGCACAAACCACCCCACCGCAGGCGGCACCGGCCAAGCATGCCGGGCTGCGAGCCGCCGGTCTCGTCGGCTCCTCAATCGAGTGGTACGACTTCTTCCTCTACGGCACAGCGGCCGCACTGGTCTTCCCTCAGGTCTTCTTCCCTGATGCGAGCGGGGTCACCGGCACACTCCTGTCGTTCTCGACCTTCGCCACCGGCTTCATCGCGCGGCCGGTCGGCGGGCTCGTCGCCGGCAACTTCGGCGACAAGATCGGCCGCAAACCGATGGTGGTCATCGCCCTGCTGGGCATGGCTGTCTTCACCTTCCTCATCGGCTGCCTGCCCTCGGCCGGGAGCATCGGCATCATGGCCCCGGTCCTGCTCGTCACGTGCCGATTCATCCAGGGCATCGCCTGCGGCGCCCAGTGGGGCGGACTGGCACTGCTGCTCAGCGAGTCCGCCGGGCCCAAGCACCGAGCATTCTCGGGCTCGTTCATGCAGGTCGGCGTTCCCACCGGCGCCCTGCTGGGCAATCTGGCCTTCGTCATCGTCTCGTCCGCAGTCGATGAGGCGGCATTCGTCTCCTGGGGCTGGCGGATCCCGTTCTGGGCCACGGCGCTGCTCGTGCCGATCGTCATGTACATCCAGCTCAAGGTCGAGGACTCCCCCGAGTTCAGGAAGCTCGAGAACGATGTGTCCGCGGCCAAGCCGAAGGTCGTGCAGGCCCCACTGTGGCAGGCGATCAGATCGCACTGGAAGACGATCCTGCTGGCGGCGGGCACACTGTCGGGAACGAACTGCGTCTTCTACATCACGATCGCCGGTGCCCTGTCCTACGGCACGAGCTACCTGGGGATGGACTACGGACAGATGCTCATCGCCGCCATGCTCTCCTGCGTGTTCGGCATCGCCACCATTCTGATCGGCGGCAGGCTCGCCGATAAGATCGGTCGCCGTCCGGTCATCATCATCGGTGGCGTCGGCCTGCTGGCGTGGGCGTTCCCCTATTTCGCCCTGATCAATACGACGGACATCGTCCTCTTCGCGGTCTCGATCAGCGTGGCCAGCGTGTTCCAGTCACTCATCTACGCCCCGATCGCCGCGTACTTCGGCGAATTGTTCGCCCCGCAGATCCGCTTCTCCGCGGTCTCTCTGGCCTATCAGCTCAGCGCGATCGTCGTGTCGGGCTCGACGCCCATCGTCATGACGTGGCTGATCGCGAAGATGGACGGATCGACGCTGGGGATCACGCTGTTCGTGTGTGCGATGGCGCTGATCACGGTTGTGTCGACCTTGGCTCTGAAGGAGACGAACCCGAAATCCGTCAGGCAGTCCCCGACGGCCGTGCCAGGTGAGCACCTGCGCACGGAGACCGTCGCGGCCCAGCCTGCTTAATCGGCTCAGCCCGCAGCGCCGCTGCCACGCAGCTTTGCCTGGTAGCGGCGCATCCCGCGGATCCAGCGGTCGTAGTCCGACCCCTTCATCCGGTACATATCCAGGACTTCGGGGTGGGGCAGGATGAGGAAGGTCTCGGCTTCGACGGCGGCCATGACGGTCTTGGCGACGTCCGCCGGCTCAAGAACATTGCCGGCCTCGGACACGGCCCGTTGGGCGGCGAGTTCCTCTGCAGTCAGGGAGTCCGGGTCTTCGCCCCACAGGATCTTCGTGTTCACTCCCATCGGGGCGAGCACGGAGACGCCCACGCCGTCGTCGCCATAGGTCACCGACAGCCATTCGGCGAAGGCGAGCGCGGCGTGCTTGGTCACCGAGTAGCCGGCCTGCCCGATCTGCGTGAGCAGTCCCGCCGCCGAGGCGGTGGCCACGAAATATCCTTCTCCCCGAGCTTGCCAGCGGGGCACGAGCCGTTCTGCGGCGCGGACGTGCGCCCGCAAGTTGACGTCGAGGATGCGGTCCCAGTCGCGTTCGCCGCCGATTCCGGAGGCTCCGGCGATCCCGGCATTGGCGAAGTAGAGCTCGACGTCGCCGAGCTCGCTCTCGGCGGTGGCCAACAGATCGTCCACGCCTGTCGCCGTGGAGACGTCCCCGGTCCAGTGCGGTTGGCCCAGTTGCGTCGCGGTGTCCGCGACCGCCTCAGCGAGGTCGGCGAGCAGCACTCGGGCTCCGCGCTCGTACAGGGCCGCGGCCAGCGCCGCCCCGATCCCCGATGCCGCCCCGGTGACGACGGCGGTGCGTCCCTCGATGTCCATAGCCCTCTTCCTCTCCGGCGCACCCCGTTGTGTCCGAAACGCGACCGACCTATAGTTGAACCTGTACTCAGGTTCAAGTATTTCAGCATCCACGTATTGCTGTCGAGCCCCGCCGCGGGCCCGTCCACGTCGTGATCCGAAGGAGTTTCATGACCCGCACATCGATCATTGACCTGCTCACCCCGTGGGCGGAGAAGTACCCGGAGTCCGTCGCAGCGGCCACGCCTCCGGGACCGGATCGGGTGTCACTGTCGAAGGTGCGCCTCCTCGGCGAGATCGGTGCCGCGCGTGACCGGTACCTGACTGCGGATGTCCGCCCGGGTGATCGGATCGTGCTCATCGCGCCCACCTGCCCGGAGTTCCTCGTCGAGTTCTTCGGTGCGCACGCTGCCGGGCTGGTGGTCGTCGCCGTCAATCCGCTCTCGACGGTCAGGGAGCTCGACTACATCCTCGCCGACTCGGAGGCCCGCGTGCTCGTGGCTCATCCTGCTTCGGCCGAGGCAGGGAAGACCGCGGCTGCGCAGCACGATGTCGGCTTCCGGACCCTGGCCATCGTCGGCAATGAGGGTCCGCGCGCCGAGGTGGGCGCCGAGTCCGATGTCACCGTCGATCGTGCCGATTTCGCCTGGGATGACCTCGCCGCGCTCCTCTATACCTCGGGCACGACGGGCAAGCCGAAGGGGACGATGCTGACCTTGGGCAATTTCATTTCGGCCACCGACATCGTCCGCGAAATGATCGAGGCCACCCCGTCGGATCGGTCCGCGACCGGTCTGCCCCTCTTCCACGTGTTCGGTCTGGCGGCCGTCACCCTGCCGGCGATGAGTGCCGGCGCACCGGTGACGCTCTTCCCCCGTTGGGATCCGCAGGCCTTCATCGATTCCCTCGCCGAGGATGAGACGACCATCGTCTCCGGCGTACCGACGATGTGGATGTCGGTGCTGGCGAAGGCACCCGAGGGCGACGCCCCGGACCTGCGCATCATCAGCTCGGGAGGCGCCTCGATCGCCGCCGAGGTGGTCCGTCGGGTCGAAGATCGCTTCACGGCACCGCTGGCCGAGGGCTACGGGCTCACGGAGACGTCCGGGCTGGGCACCTTCAACCCGCTGCACGGGACGAGGAAGCCCACGAGCGTCGGTCCGGCGGTGCCCGGATTCGAGGTCAAGATCATCGACCCCACCACCGGCGACGAGCTGCCTGCCGGTGAGGTGGGTGAGGTGCTGCTCCGTGGGCCCGCGGTCATGGCCGGCTACTGGAAGAAACCCGAGGCCACCGCCGAGGTGCTCGACGCCGAGGGCTGGTTCCGCACCGGCGACCTCGGCCGGGTGGACGAGGACGGGTACCTCTTCATCGTCGACCGCATCAAGGACCTCATTATCCACGGCGGATACAACGTCTACCCGCGCGAGGTCGAAGAGGTCCTCTATGAGATCCCCGAGGTCGATCAGGCCAGCGTCGTGGGCACCCCGGACGAGAAGTACGGTCAGCAGGTGACGGCTGTCATCGCCCGCACCCCAGGCTCCGACCTCGACGCCGATGAGGTCGAGCGGTTCTGTCGGGAGAATCTCGCCGCCTACAAGATCCCGCGGATCATCGAATTCCTCGACGAACTCCCCAAGGGACCCAGCGGCAAGATCCTCAAGCGCGAGATCGTGCGCATGTTCACCCCGAGCACCGAGACGGGCTGAGGCAGGCGGGCGTCATCGTCGGCATCGACAAGTTCATGTCCGAGTGCCGTGCGCTGACGAACTTCACCGGCAATGCCGTGGCTACCCTGCTCATCGGCAAGTGGACCGGCGAGATCGATATGGACCAGGCTCGCGCCACCCTGTCCGGTCAGAACCCGTTCGACGAGCTCTCGCTCGAACCGGATACGCACGGTACGTCGACCAATGCCACCGAGGCGGCTCGCCCAGCTGAAAGCGAAAAGGTCGCCGTGAGCTGACCGACTGTCGCTCCCGCTCCACACCACCACGGGTGCCGACGTCCTCACCGTGAGGACGTCGGCACCCGTGGTTTTTCGCCTCCCCTCGCCGAGGCGGGAAGCAGTATCGTCATGCCATCGTCTGACACACTGGTGAGTCCACAGTGGCCCTTCGGGCCGTCGTGTATCTACGTTTCGGTCGGCTCGTCCAGGATCTCGAATTCTTCGAGATTGTCAGGATCGGCAATTTCGATTGCCATGCTCTCAACAACGGCGCGAAGTGACTTCTGCTCGTGGACTTCACCCGTTTCCACACCTGCTGGACCGAATACCGCGATGGCGCGTGCATCTGCACCTGGAGAGAATCGCGGGTGGTACCAAATCCCTTCGAATCCGAACTCGTGCAAGCTATGAGCCCACTGACGAGGAACTTGAAACTTCGCCATAGAGCACAACTCAGACGTAACCCCGAACGGAAAAGCTTCATCACTCGAGACATGCGCCGCCTGGATCGACTCGGCCAAAGTCAGACTCGATACAACCCTGCCTTCGAGAAATGTGCTGGCAACCACACCGGATCGAGCAATATCGGGGCCAATGGCCTCACGAGCAGCAACGTCGTCACTGCTCGCCAAGTAACAGGTACCGAACGGCGCAGCGAGGTTGAACCGCCCCTTTCCGTCCGAAGCGAAATACCACGGCTCATACTTTTGCCAGTGCCCTCTCCGCCAGCGTGTGCCGGCATCCACGGGTCGGCTTGGGAAAGTGCTCAGATCGCGATCAGGATCCGGTTGTCGCTGTGCAACGGTCTCTCTGTCCATTGTTTGGCGTCGACTTACGCAGACCAACGAGAAGCACTGCGCTTGGCCAGGTTCTCCACCAGGTCAGTCTCATCTGCGTCGAGCAGCTCAATTGGTGTTCGGTCCCCTGCCTCGACCAGTGGTGTACGCATCCATTGTGCGATGGTGAACGCATCAGCTGAAACGCGGAGAATGCCGACTATACGCAGGACGTCCTCGCGGACACGCTTGCGGTTGAACTGAAACGCGGGGAATAGTGTCCGCCCCTGAACGGTCAACACGAAAAGGCGACCTTCACGGACCCTCTTACTCACACCTTGACGGGTGATTCCCCACATCGTCATCAATGCTTTAGTGGAGTACACCGGGCCGATGATTCTGCCTAGTTGGCCTCCCGCACTCCGCGGAACCATGGCGACCATCTTGGAGCCGAGAGCTTCGGCATCCTTGACGTTCTCCAGGTCAGCTGTCGGAACTTCAGCGAGCTCGCGCCTGACAGCCTCAAGTATCGCGCGCTCGTTCGCAGCACGTCGTTGGTGCGCAGCGGTCGGCGAGTTCATGCTCAGGCCTCAATCTTATATGTTGTCAACCGTGTCAACCAGCATCTCACCTCACTTCAACCGCGTCAACCATGTCAACTACCTTTTCAGGGTGAGCACGAATACCGGGCCGCGGAACGGCGGGTCGTCTCCCCACCACCCTTTCCAGTCGCGGTCCCACTTGCCGCGCACAGGCCCGAACATGTTTCGGCCCATGATGTGTACACGCGCGCCGGCCAATTGGTCGACTTCGGCACGGTTCTCCTCACCCTGGTCGAACATCCAGGCGTGCAGCCTGTTGCCCCAGCCATCGCCGCCGTCGTCGCCGAACGGGCGCTCCTCGGTCTCGTTTGTCCCGGCGGCATACCCGTCGAGGCTGATGGTCTGGTTGACGATGACACTGCTCATGGTGCTCCTCCGCGGCTCACCCGATGACAACAGTCCGCTGTGATTGTGCCCTGCAATCAGTTTGAGCGTAGACCTCGCGGTTACAGTCATCAATGGCTTCTTCGAGAGGTTCTGGGGTCCTGAACGCACCGTGGTCGGGCTCCCCGACGGAATGGGCGTCATCGTCGGCATCGACAAGTTCATGCCCGAGTGCCGTGCACTGACGGCGAAAAGGTCGCCGTGAGCTGACCTTCGGTCGCTCCCGCTCCACAACCACCACGGGTGCCGATGTCCTCATCATGAGGACGTCGGCACCCGTGGTTTTTCGTCTCCCCTCGCCGAGGCGGCCCTCCCCTGTCGTAGTGCTGTGACGAAGGGTTCGAGACATCGGACCAAGAAAAACTCTTGGCCAGCCAATCCACATTCGCGAGTCTTCCGAATGACACATGTCCGTCCCCATACGGACGATTGCAACCGATGCCAGAAGAGGACAGGGACCATGAAGAATCTCAAGCTCATCAACGCCCGCACCGTCTCCGGTGCCGCACTCGCGGCCATCCTCATTTCGGTCGGCCTCATGGCCGCGCCAGTCAGCGCCTCCGCTGCCGAGACCTCACCGACCGATTCGACCGAGGCCTCGGGGGCGCTCATCAACGGCCCGATCATCGATCTGGGCCACCTCCTCGGCGATATCAACATCGGACAGTTCCAGTAACGACCGATCCCCTGCTTGCTCACGTGAGCCTACAGCCGGGTTGCGCTGAGCACCCGCGCGCCTCCTTGCCGACGGAAACCTCGCCCAGGAAACCCCCACCCAATGCGAAAGACACGATGACTGACGAGAACGCTCGAATCGACCTCACCTCAGCACAGCGCGGAATCTGGTACGCCCAGAAGATCGAACCAGACAACCCGACGTTCCAGATCGGGCTCTACGTCGATATTCGCGGGCCGCTCGATGTCGACAGAATGCGCAAGGCGGTCGCCACGACCGTAGCCGAAGCCGACTCGCTCAACGTCGTCTTCGGTGAGGACGAAAAAGGTCCCTTCCAACAGCTCGGACCGGCACGCAGCCATCTCCTGGTCCGTGACCTGCGGACGGAGTCGAGTGAGGATCCCGAAGCCTCGGCCCATGCGCTGATGCAGGAGGATCTCGAAACCGTCCACGGTGTCGATGAGGGTGACCTGCTCCGGTCCCAGCTGTTCCACATCGGACCCGACCACTGGATCTTCTATCAGCGGGCCCACCACCTCCTCGTCGACGGCTATTCCGCCGTCCTCGTCCTCCGCCGCGAATCCCAGGTCTACCGGGAACTCGCCGATCAGGGAACCGCATCGGACTCGCCCTTCGGCAACCTCGACGATCTGGTGGCCGAGGAGGCTCAGTACCGTTCCTCGCAGCGCTTCACCACCGACGCCGAGTTCTGGAAGCAGGTGCGCTCCGAGTCGGAGACGGCCACCGGCCTGGCCGACCGTCCGGCATCACCGGCACGACGGCTTGTCACCTGCGATGCCGACATCCCCCAGGAGCTCTCATCACGCCTGGCCGGCTCCCGGTCGGCACCGACTCTCATCCTCAGCGCCGCAGCGGCCTACCTGCACCGCATGACCGGACGAGAGTCCATCTCGGTGGGCCTTCCGGTCACTGCTCGTCGCAGCGCCCTGTCCAAATCAGTGCCGTCCATGATGTCGAAGATCCTGCCGGTACAGGTGCAGGCAGCACCAGGGATGACGTCGGCAGATCTCGTCGCCGACGCCGGCGCCACACTGCGCGAGACGCTCATTCACCAGCGCTTCCAGTATCAGGAGCTGAGCACCGACAGCGACTACATCGGGCCTTCGGTCAACATCTTCCCGCACGTCGACGACATTGACTTCGGAATGTCGACCGCCTCGCTGCACCTGCTGTCGACCGGCCCGGTCGATGACCTCTCGATCATCATCCACGGCATCGGAGCGGATCCCAGCTCCGATGGAGGCAGCAGGCCGGCCATCGTTCGGTTCGAGGCGAACGCCGAACTCTACGATCAGCACAGCCTCGCCGAGCACCTGCGGCAGTTCCTCTCCGTCCTGCGCCAGTTCGATCCGAGCGAAGATCAGCACCTGTCGGGGCTCGCGCTCATCGATGCCGGCGAGTCCGACGAACTCATCGCGGGCGGCCAGGGACCGGCCCAGAGCCTTCCCCGCCACACCGTGGTGGAGGAATTCTCCCGTCACGCCCGCAAATCTCCATTCGCCACCGCGGTCGTCGCCGAGGACGGGCACATCAGCTTCTGCGAACTCGACCGCCGCTCGACTGAGCTCGCGAACCGTCTTCGCGACTGCGGTGCAGGGCCCGGGACTCGCATCGCGGCACGCTTGGGCCGGTCCACCACGCTGCCCATCGCCGTGCTCGGAATCCTCAGAACAGGTGCCGCCTACGTACCCCTCGACCCTGACTATCCGGCCGACCGCCTCGAAGCGATGATCGCCGATTCCGCGCCGGTGCTCGTCATCAATTCCTCTGCAGTGTCGGGTCCCGCCGGAGAAACGAGTGTGAGCACCGACCGACCCGTCATCGACATCGACGCGGAACCACAGTCGACAGCACCGACGACCGAGTCGACCCAGACCGGGTCAGCGCAGGCCGGATCACAGCAGACCGGATCGACTCCTGCTCCCGACGACCTCGCCTACGTCATCTTCACCTCCGGGTCGACCGGTCGGCCCAAGGGCATCGGGGTCGAGCACCGGTCGCTGCTCAATCTCTTCCACAGCCACAAGGAGACCATCTTCGATCCGGCCGCCCGTCGACTCGGACGAGGACTGCGCGTGGCGCACACGGCAGGGATCTCTTTCGATGCCTCCTGGGATCCGCTGCTGTGGCTCTTCGCCGGGCACGAACTCCACCTCATCGACTCGATCACCCGCCGTGACCCCGAAGCTCTCACCGACTACTTCGCCGCCCACGGCATCGACTCGATCGAGACGACTCCCTCATTCGTCAAGGCCCTTCTCGCGCACGGCACGTTCAGCGGCACCGAGCATCCCAGCGTCGTCGCCCTGGGCGGCGAAGCGGTCGAACGCGGTCTCTGGGATCAGCTCGCGGCCCTGCCCGAGGTGGACTCCTTCAACTTGTACGGCCCGGCGGAAACGACGGTCGACAGTCTCACCGCTCCGATCGTCGCCGGTGCCTCACCCGACCTCGGCGGCTCCGTGGCGAACACCAGGCACTACGTCCTCGACTCCCGGTTGGCCCCTGTTCCGGCGCAGGCGCGTGGGGAGCTCTACATTGCGGGGCTGAATCTGGCGCGCGGCTATGTGGGCCGCCCGGCCACCACCTCAGAGCGGTTCATCGCCGACCCCTTCGCCGACGACGGCTCCAGAATGTATCGCACCGGCGACATCGTCCGCAGGCCTCTGGCCGGAGGCATCGAGTTCCTGGGCCGGGCCGATGAGCAGATCAAACTGCGCGGCTATCGCGTCGAACTCTCCGAGGTCGAGCTCGCCCTCCAGTCGGAGGGCCGGATCCGGTCGGCCGCGGTCATCCTGGGACAGAACCAGGCCGGCTACAGTCAGCTTCTCGGCTACATCACCGCCGATGAGCAGATCGATACTGCCGAGGTGCGTCGGCGCATGAAGACGCGCGTACCCGACTACATGGTTCCGTCATTCATCACACAGATCGAGCGGATTCCCCTCACCGTCAACGGCAAGCTCGACCGCGCCGCGCTGCCGGAACCGCAGTCGGCGCAATCGGAATCGGCAGCACCAAGGACAGTCCAGGAGCAGGCCGTGGCCGAGGCCTTCGCCCAAGTGCTGGGGGTGGAGACCGTCGGCATCGACGATGACTTCTTCGAACTCGGCGGGCACTCCCTGCTCGCCACCCAGCTGGTGGCCTCACTGCGGGAGAGGTTCGCGTCCCCACCCGCCCTGAGCGAGATCTTCCACCATCCCACCGTCCGCGAACTCAGTGCCGGACTCGACCTCGACGACACGGCACAGGAGCCGGCAGACGAACTCGTCGCCGCAGACCGTCCCGCGACCATTCCCCTGTCCTACGCGCAGAGCCGTCTGTGGTTCCTCAACCAGTTCGACCCGGCGTCCGCGGCCTACAACATTCCGCTCACCCTGCGCATCCGCGGAGACCTGGACACCCATGCTCTGCGTGCTGCCATCAACGACGTCGTTGCTCGTCACGAGAGCCTGCGCACCGTGTTCCCGTGGACCGAGGGTCAGCCCGAACAGGTGGTCCGCGCCGCCGACGATGCGCAGATCGCCCTGCCCGTTGTGGAGATCAGCGAGGACCTCGTCGATCACACCGTCGATGCGGAGGCCACACGCGGCTTCGACGTCTCGTCGCAGCTGCCGATCCGGTGCCTGTTGATCAGGCTGGGCACCGCGGATCATCTCCTGCTCCTCACGCTCCACCACATCGCCGCCGACGGCTGGTCGCTGCGGCCCCTGGCCGGTGACCTCTCCGCTGCCTATCGCGCTCGGGCTCGCGGCACCACCCCCGCCATCCCCGAGCTGCCGGTCCAATACGCCGACTACGCGCTGTGGCAGCGGAGAACTCTCGGCTCCGAGGACAACCCCGACAGTGAGATCGCCGACCAGCTGGCCTATTGGAAGGACGCACTGACCGGGGCTCCGGTCGAACTCGGACTTCCCGTCGATCGGCCCAGGAGCGCACAGAACACCGACCGTGTCTCCCGCAGGATCCCCGTCGACATCGACGCCGAGACCCACGCTGGTCTGCGCCGGCTCTCCGGCGAGCGCAATGCCAGTCTGTTCATGGTCCTGCAAGCCGCCTTCGCTGTGCTGCTGAGCAGACTCGGTGCCGGCAACGACATTCCCATCGGCACTCCCGTCGCCGGCAGGACGGAGACGAAACTCGACGATCTCATCGGCTTCTTCGTCAACACCATCGTTCTGCGCACCGACACCTCCGGCAACCCCAGCCTCGTCGATGTCGTCGATCGGGTCCGGGCGTCCAACCTCTCCGCCTATGCCAATCAGGATGCGCCGTTCGAACGCGTCGTCGACGAACTCGCACCCCCACGTTCGGGCCAGCTCCATCCGCTGTTCCAGGTCATGCTGACCCTGCAGAACACTGCCCCCGCGGCTCTGGACATGGGTGACCTCGACGTCGAACCCGCACCCGGGCCAGAGGTGTCGGAGGCGAAGTTCGACCTCCTCCTCGACCTGGCCGAACGTGAGAACGACGGCGTGTCGCGCCCGGTCGGTGGAACAATGCCCACGGTCGATGAGGCTGCCGGCATCACCGGCTCCCTCGAGTTCGACTCCGCGCTCTTCGACGAATCCACCGCCGAAGCCATCGCCGCGCGATTCGTGCGAGTGATCGACCAGTTCGCCGCCGACCCACACACACCGCTGCGCGAACTCGAGGTGCTGCGCCCGGACGAGCTCGCAGAGATCCGCACTCAGGGTCAGGGCCGCGCCGCGGTCGCACCCGAGTCGACGGTCCTCGACGTCCTCGATTCGACGATCAGGAGGCATCCCGACCGTCGGGCGCTCATCGCCGACGACGGTGAGCTGACCTTCGCCGGCCTCGGGTCCCGCATCGACCAGATGGCTCATGTCCTGGCCGCCCGCGGAATCACAGCGGGAGACACCGTCGCCATCGCCCTTCCCCGGTCCGCCGACGCCGTCGCGGCCCCCTTGGCCGTGCTCTCGATCGGGGCAGTCGCTGTGCCCATCGACCTCAGCTACCCCGGAGAGCGGATCCGGCTGATCCTCACCGCGAGCACCCCCGCGGCCGTCATCACCGACGAGGCTGAACTCCCGGTCCGCCCGGGCACAGCGATCGGCACCGCCGAACTCCACACCGCCGAGGCGGGTCGACGTGCCGATGACACCGCCGACCACGGTCGCCGCTGGGCCGACCGTCCGGTTCCGAGCGACCGCGCCTATGAGATGTACACCTCGGGTTCGACCGGCACTCCGAAGGGTGTGGCCGTCCCCCACAGTGCACTGCTGAATCTGCTGGCCCATCATCGGGAGACTATCTTCGCCGAGGCGGGACTCGACGTCGGACCGGTCCAGGCGGCGCACACGGCGGGGTTGGGCTTCGACGCCGCCTGGGACCCGGTGCTCTGGCTCGTGGCAGGAGCGAGCCTGCACATCGTCGGCGACGAGATCCGCCGCGATGCCGAAGCACTCGTCCGATTCTGCCGCGAGCATGAGATCCGGGCCCTCGAGACCACCCCGTCGTTCGTCAGGCAGCTCATCATCTCAGGACTGTTCGACGACGAGACCGAGGAAGACCGCGTCCCGCTGTCGCTCGCCCTCGGCGGAGAGGCCGTGCCCGCCGATCTCTGGCAGGAGCTTGCTGCGAACCCCAAGGTGCGAGCCCACAACTTCTACGGTCCCACCGAATTCACCATCGATTCCGTCACCGCCGCAGTCGCGGGAGACCGACCCACCATCGGGCACCCGATCAGGAATGTTCGAACCATGGTCCTCGATCAGAATCTGCGTGAGGTCCCACATGGAGTCGTCGGCGATCTCTATCTCGCCGGCGCCGGAATCGCCTCCGGCTACGTCAACAGGCCCAAGGAGACGGCAACGCGATTCGTCGCCGATCCTCTCGAACCGGGCGCTCGGATGTACCGGACCGGCGACCTCGTGCGCCGACACCCCGACGGCAGCCTCGACTTCGTCTCCCGCGATGACGACCAGATCAAACTGCGCGGATACAGGGTCGAGCTCGGAGACGTCGAGAACGCCCTGGCCTCGGGCAGCGGCGTCACCCAGGCGGCGGCCATCGTCGAGAATCTCACGGATCCCGAATCGGCACGGCTTATCGGCTACTACACCGGGGACGCTGACGAGGCTGCCCTCCGTGATCACCTCGCCGCCCAGCTGCCGGCACCGATGGTCCCCCACATCCTCATCGGTCTCGACTCGATCCCGCTGACCTCACACGGCAAACTCGACCGCTCCCGGCTGCCTGCCCCCACTGCTTCGGGGACCACCGACTCCAGAGCCGCGCGCAGCGCGGACGAACACACCATGTGCCGAGTCTTCTCCTCCGTGCTCGGTGCTGATGAGATCGGCCTCGACGACGACTTCTTCGACCTCGGCGGGCACTCGCTGCTGGCGGTCTCCCTCATCGGCCGCATCCGCACTGCCTTCGACACCGAGTTGCCGCTGCGCGCAATCTTCGACTCCCCCACCCCGGCTGCACTGCTGAATCGACTCGATTCTCGCGGCCGCACCGAGCCGGCACCCGCCGAGGAGCCCGCGATGACGGCAGAATCGGCCGACGGTGCGCCGCCCATGAGCCTCACCGCGTGGAGTCGGTCGCACGGGCAGACCCGCCCGCAGCTGATCCCTCTGTCCTATGGGCAGGCGCGGCTGCACTTCCTCAATCAGCTCGACACCGATGCCTCGGACTACACCATCTCCCTGGCTGTCCGATTCTCCGGAGATCTCGACGCGGATTCTCTCGGCCGGGCGCTGACGGACGTGATCGCCCGACACGAGATCCTGCGCACCGTCTACCCCAGTGTCGATGGCAGCCCCGTCCAGCAGATCCTGCCCCCGGACGCCGGTGAGGGTCTCATGGCACGCCGCACCACAACCTCTGGCACGCAGACCGCGGAGCGAATGCGGGACGAGGCCGCCGTCGGATTCGACCTCAGCCGCGACCTTCCCATTCGTGCGAGCCTCTTCACTAAAGGCGACGAGTGGGTCCTCCACCTGGTGATGCACCATATCGCCACCGACGGCGCCTCGCTGAGACCGCTGACGCAGGACCTGTCCACCGCCTATGCCGCACTGCGCGGCTCGGCCCATCCGATGCAGCGGACCCTCGAGGTCCAATACGCCGAGTACGCGCTCTGGCAGCGCCATGTTCTCGAGGACGAGCAAGCCCCGGCAGCGGAGGCCCCGCTCCTGGAACGAAAGGTCCGGGCGTGGCACGACCGGCTCGAGGGGATTCCCACCGACATCACCCTGCCGGCCGATCGTCCCCGTCCCACGACCGCCAGACAGTCGGGTCGTCACTATCACTTCAGCCTCGACGCCCGTACCTCTGCCCGTCTGGCAGCGGTGGCTGCGGAGAACGGGGCCAGCCTGTTCATGGCGCTGCACTCCGTGCTCGCCGGCTATCTCAGCAGGCTCGGTGCCGGTGAGGACATCGTCATCGGCTCCCCCAGCGCCGGCCGCTCGGACCCGGCGTTGGAAGACATGGTCGGACTCTTCGTCAACACCATTCCGATCCGCACCGACACCTCGGCGGGCCCCGGCCTGCGCGAGCTCCTGGCTCGCACCCGCGCCGCAGTCATCGATGCTGTGGAACTCGACGACGTGCCGTTCGAGCGTCTCGTCGAATCGGTCAATCCGCCTCGCGAACTGGGACGCCATCCCCTGTTCCAGGTCATGCTGTCCCTCGAGGAGTCGGCAGCACCGAAACTCGAGCTGCCCGGGGTGACCACGAGCATCGAACCTGAGGTCGAGACCGGTGACGCGAAGTTCGATCTCTCGTTCACTTTCCGCCGCAGCGATGCCGACGCGGGACTTGCGGTGGTCCTCGATTACAACTCATCGATGTTCGACGCGGAGACCATCGCCGACATCTGCCGACGATTCTCCCGATTCGTCGATGAGGCCGTGCAGGATCCCGAACGACCGCTTGAGGGCATCGCCCTGCTCGACCCGGTCGAAACCCGGACGGCGATCGAGTCCCTCACCGGCCACATGCCTGCTGACACGCCGCCGCCGGTGCTCGACGTCTTCGCCGTCACCGCAGCCCGAATGCCCGATGCCGTAGCGGTCCGGTCCGACCAGACGTCACTGTCCTACCGCGAACTCGACGCCGCCTCGTCCCGTTTGGCGCACGAGCTCATCGACCAGGGAGCAGGTGCCGGCGAAACGGTCTCCGTTCGGCTGAGTCGCGGCCTCGGCGTCATCGTCGCGACACTGGCCGTGCTCAAGTCCGGTGCAGCTTTCAACCCGATCGACATCGACTATCCCCGCGGTCGCACCACTGCGATCCTCGCCGACGCCGAACCGCTCATCGTCATCACGCAGTCGGGCAGCACCTCAGAGCTCTCGCCCCTCCTCGTCGGTGCCGGGATCACCCCGAACATCATCGAGATCTCGCCCGACGACGGTTCGGTTCGCACCTCGCCTGCTCCTCAGGGGACGCCGATCCCAAGGGGAACCGCTGCGACCACGACCGCGACGCTGCCCACGCCTCACCGGGATTCGGCGGCCTATGTCACCTTCACCTCCGGCTCGACGGGCCGGCCCAAGGGTGTCGCAGTCGGCCACTCGGCCTTGGCGAACCTCCTCGCCTCCCACCGGGCCTGGTTCCTGCCGACCCCGACCGATGAGGCCGACCGGATTCCGGTCGCCCACACCACCGGAATCGGCTTCGATGCCGCTTGGGATCCGCTGCTGTGGATGGTGGTCGGGCATCCGCTTCACATCGCTTCGGAGGCCGTCCAACGCGATCCACAGCAGCTGGCGGCCGATCTGCGCCGACTCGGCATCGGATTCTGGGAGACGACACCAAGTTACCTTCGTCTGCTCTCCGCCGAACCGGATTTCGAGCGCATGATCGCTGAGAACGCTGAAGAAGACTCTCCGATCATCCTCGCCCTCGGCGGGGAAGCGATCGATCCCGATCTCTGGCAGTGGCTGCGTGGCCACCCGGGCATCATCGCCCACAACCTCTACGGGCCTACGGAGACCACGGTCGACGCATTCGCCGCACTTGTGGGTGCCTCCCCGACGCCGATTCTCGGGTCGCCGCTTGGGCGCATGCGCGGATACGTCCTCGATGAACGCCTCCATCATGTGCCGGCCGGGACGATCGGGGAACTGTATCTGGCGGGCGAGCAGTTGGCCCACGGGTACCGGGGCCGACCGGGCCTGAGCGCCGAACGCTTCATCGCCGACCCCTACGGGGGCCCGGGCGAGCGCATGTACCGGACCGGGGATCTCGTCGTCAGGCACGAGGGCGCAGAGCTCGTGTTCATCGGTCGCAGCGATGATCAGATCCAACTGCGCGGATACCGAGTCGAGCTCGGGGAGGTCGAGCAGGCCCTGCGCCAGGCGCCGGGCGTCAAGGACGCCGTCGTCCGTCCGTTCGGCGCGGACCCTGCCACGATGCAGCTCGTCGGCTATATCGTCGCCGAGGTCGGCGCGAGAACGGATACCAACGCCCAGCTCGCCGAGGACTCAACCGGGAATTCGTCTCGGGTCCTCCTCGCCGATGCGGCCCGCGACCATGTGCGCTCGGTCGTTCCCTCCTACATGGCGCCCTCGCACCTCGTCGTCATCGACGAGATCCCCCTCACCGCTCACGGCAAGATCGACGAGGCGGCCCTGCCCGACCCGTCGACCGCGACCGTCGGATCGCGACTGACACCACGCACGCCGCAGGAGGAGACCGTCGCCGCGATCTTCGCACGCGTGCTGTCCCTGCCGCATGTCGGCATCGACGAGTCGTTCTTCGAACTCGGCGGGCATTCGTTTCTCGCCCGGCCGCTCATCGCAGCAGTCAACGAGGCCCTCCGTGCCGATCTGTCGGTCCAGACCCTGTTCCGCTCACCGACCGTCGAACAGCTCGTTCGCGAGGTCGGTCGAGGCAGTGCGGAGTCCATCGCCGACAGCCTCCACCGCCTGCTCCCGCTGCGCCGCGCGGGTGCGAAGCCGCCGTTGTTCGCCGTTCACCCGGCCACGGGCATCAGTTGGGGATTCGCCGCGATGCTCCACGGTCTCGATCCGGATCGCCCGCTGATCGGACTGCAGATGCCCGGCCTCTCGCCCGGGGACCTGGAGGAGATGACAGCCCAGACGCTGACCGAACTCGCCGACGACTACATCGACCACCTGCAGACGGTTCAGCCGTCGGGCCCCTACCACCTGATCGGGTGGTCTCTCGGCGGCATCCTCGCTCACCGTCTGGCCACCCGCCTTCAGGAGCAGGGCGAGTCCGTCGCGTTCCTCGGAATTCTCGACGCCTTCCCCACCGGGCAGGAGCGCAACGCCGATGTCGGTGAAGGGTCCGAGCTGTGGGCGAACTACCTCGGCGCCAATCATCCGGCGATCACGGAGACGACGGAGGGGCTCGATGACGAACGGGCACTGGAGATCCTGCGTGCACACGGGGATCCCCTCGGCAATGTCGCACCTAAGACCATTGCGGCGATGACCCGCGGGTTCTTCACCCTGGCCAGACTGATACGCGAAGCCCCGGTGGAGACGTTCGACGGTGAGCTGGTGCTCTTCACCGCGGTCCGGGACGTTCCGAACGGCACTCCCGGTCCTGACTCATGGAGTCGGTTCGTCACCGGCGACATCCACGTCACCGAGGTCGACGCCCGGCACTCGGACATGCTGAGTGCCGAGGCTCTCGAAGAGATTCTTCCCGTCCTGTCCATCCACATGGACGAGGCCGCCGAATCACAGATGAGTTCCATCCACTCCTGGAACCAAACCCCGCCAAGCAACACCACTAGGAGCTGAAACCCCGTGAATAACCCCTTCGATGACACAACAGGGACCTTCCGCGTGCTGGTCAATGACCTGCAGCAGCATTCGCTGTGGCCGTCGTTCGCCGATGTGCCCGCGGGATGGGTCCTCGTGTTCGGACCGGCCAGCCGCGAAGACTGCCTCGAATTCGTCGAGGAGAACTGGACGGACATCACTCCGCGCCGGCTCGCCGAGATCGCCTCATAGTGATTCGCCTGGAGAATCTGAGGAAGAACTATGGGGCTTTTCGAGCTCTCGACGGCATCAGCCTGGACATCGAGGAGGGACAGATCTTCGGTCTCCTCGGCCCCAATGGGGCCGGGAAGACGACGACCGTCAAGGTCCTGTCCACACTGATACGCCCCGACTCCGGCACTGCCGTCGTGGCAGGCCACTCGGTGACCGCCGATCCCACTGCCGTCCGCCGCAGCATCGGCCTCTCCGGCCAGTATGCGGCCGTCGATGAGAAGCTCACCGGTTACGAGAATCTCGTCATGGTCGCCCGCCTCTACGGGATGAGCCGCCGGGAATCGGCGGCCCGTGCCCGCGAGCTGCTGGCCGAATTCGGTCTCAGCGACGTCGCAGGCAAACGCGCAGGCGCCTATTCGGGAGGCATGCGGCGACGACTCGACCTGGCCTCGGCCCTGGTCGTGCGCCCGCCGGTCGTCATCCTCGACGAACCGACCACCGGGCTCGATCCGCGCGCACGTCTCGACACCTGGGAGGTCATCACCACTCTGGTCAGAGGCGGCACCACTGTGCTGCTGACGACCCAGTACCTGGAAGAGGCAGACCAGCTGGCCGATCGCATCGCCGTCATCGATTCCGGACACGTCATCGCAGAGGGAACCTCCACGGACCTCAAGGGCAAGCTCGGTGCCGAACGGATCACACTGACGCTGACCCACCGCGACTCCCTCGACAGAACCCTGCGGATCCTCGACCGCGTCATCGGCGACTCCGCCCACCCGCAGACGGACTCGTCGGGACAGCGCATCACCGCGTCCGCGCCACTGGGGCAGAGGAATCTTCTGCAGGTCCTTGCCGCCTTGGATGAAGAGGGGCATTCCGTCACCGAGGCGGCCCTGTGCCGTCCCACGCTCGACGACGTGTTCCTCGATCTCACCGGACAGCCCACCTCGGCGAGGCCCGCACGGACACCGGCAGACACCGCCGAGGTGGGAGCATGACCGCACTCGTCTCCGCCGCTCGCGACAGCTCCGTCATCGCCTGGCGCAATCTGCTCACCGTCCGTCGGACTCCGGGCGCCCTGGTCACGGGAGTCGTCCAGCCGGTGATCTTCGTCTTCCTCCTCGCGTTCGTCTTCGGAGGCAGCCTCGGCGGCGGGCCGTACCGGGAGTTCCTCATCGGCGGGATCCTGGCTCAGACGCTGACCTTCAATTCCTCCTTCACCGCCGTCTACCTCGCCAAAGACCTCCAGCTCGGACTCATCGACCGTTTCCGTTCGCTGCCGATGTCACGGGTCGCCGTGATTCTGGGCAGAACATCCTCGGACCTGGTCACCAGCCTCATCTCCGTGGCGGTGACGATGATCTGCGGTCTGCTCATCGGGTGGCGCATCACCGAGGGATTCGGCTCAGCCCTGCTGGGCATCACGCTCCTGCTCCTCTTCAGCTTCGCCATGTCGTGGATCGGTGCGGTCATCGCACTGACGGCCAGGAGCGTCGAGGTGGCACAGAGCCTCGGCCTCATCTGGCTCTTCCCCGTCACCTTCATCTCCGGAGCCTTCGTCTCGATCGACACCCTTCCGGGCCCGCTGCAGACGATCGCCGCGTGGAATCCCATCACCGCGGTCGCCACCAGTGTCCGAGAACTGTTCGGCAACCCACCGCCGACCGGCTTCGTCACCAGCACGGGCTGGGCTGCCGACAACGCCGTCATCTATGCGATCCTCAGCTGCGTTGCGGTCATCGCCGTCTTCTCTCCCATCGCCGTCTCCCAGTACCGCCGGATCAGTCGGAGATGACGAGAGCCGCGATCGAATACCTCATCAGCGACATAACAGCGATCGAACGAGTGCTCGCCGAATACTCGTGGCTCGCTTCGCTGCTGTCACCGGAAGAAGTCGCTCAGGCAGACCGTTTTCGCAGACCCTCCGATCGGGCCGCTTTCCGAGGGGCGCATCTGATCTTTCGGCTCATGGCGGCTCGCCGCCTCGGCGTCGATCTCGACGAGGCCGGCGAATTGGAGCTGACACGCCGCTGTCGCACGTGCGGCGGCCCTCATGGCAAGCCGACAGTCCCCGGGGCGGAGCTCAGCCTGTCTCGGTCGAACGGGGCCGTGGCGATCGCCTCGGCGCCGGGGACCTCACCGATCGGAGTCGACATCGAACAGGTCCCGCCCGATGTCTTCTCAGGCTTCGACGACTACGTCTTCGGCCCGACGGAGACTCTGACCGAGGGCGGCGATTCCGTGCGTCAGCGCATCGACGTCTGGGTGTGCAAGGAAGCCGCGGTGAAGACCACCGGGCACGGGCTGTCTGTGCCGCCCAGTGATATCGAAGTCATGGACCTGCCGTCGGGAATCGGCCCGCACGGACAATGGACGGCCACGATCGCGGCGCCCGGAATTTCCGAACTCGACGCACTCAACATCTCCCGGCTCATATGCCCTCGACCGTATGTCGCTGCGTTGTGCAGTGCCGATCGACTGCCCGTCGAGGCTGTCGGTCTGGAGGAGATTCTCGCCGGACAGTGAGGATGCGGATGCGTGCAGCCCAGCGAGACCAACCTCCTCAGGACGGAGCCCGATCGCCGAGGACTTTCCCCGGGTTGAGGTTCTGTCCGGGGTCGGTGGCTCGGAATACGGCATCGACCATGAATGCCCCCGGCTCGCTGATGTCGTCGACGAGCCACGGCTGGTGTTCGGTGCCGACTCCGTGGTGGTGCGACAGGCCTCCGCCGGAGTCGATGAACTCCTGCTGAATGCTGTCCTTGACGTCCTGATACTCCGCCAGCGCCGTGTCCTCATCCGTGTAGGGAATCGCAAAGGTGAAGTACAGGCAGGCGCCGCCGTGATAGCTATGGGACAGATGGCAGAACATGAATCCCGCTCCGCCCTGCTCACTGCGAGTCTGGCGGAATCGCTCGTGCACTCGAGCATGGACGTTCTTGAGATCTCCCCACGTCACTCCCGTTTCGCAGACATCGCCGAAGACCTTGTAGTTGAGCAGGAAGTCGCGCAGATACGGGGTGTCGAACTTCTTCTGATCGTAGACGTCTCCGGGCCCGGAGCCGAGACTGATTCCGCCTCGGCGACCGATGAGTTCCTTCACCTCGGCCTTCTCACGTGCCACGCGCTCCTTCGACCCTTCGAAGCAGACGTATGACAGGCAGATGCCTTCTGTCGTGTCCCACCCTTTGGACCGCAGGTAGGCGAACAGGGCGTCCTGACCGCGAGCCGCGATCGTTGCCTTCACACCCCTCGGCTCCGAGACCATCGCGAGACTGAACCGAGTCTCGGGCCCATCTGAGAGACGGGTGAACGCGGGCGTGACCTCGGAACGGGCGATGTCGTGCATGGCTTCGACTCCACTCGCCCAATCGGGGAAGAGGTAGGCGATGACCTGTCGCACCTTCGGCAGTCGATGCACCTGCACCGTGCATTCCGAGATCACGCCGAGACGTCCTTCGCTCCCGAGGACCATCTCATGCACCGACGGGCCCGAATCGCGGCCCGGAATCGGCTTGCTCACCATCACGCCACGAGGGTGGACGACACGAAGTCCACGCACGATGTCTTCGATGTCACCGTACTTGTCGGACTGCATTCCCGATGACCGGGTCGCCGCCCATCCGCCGAGGGTCGAATAGCTGAACGAGTCGGGGAAATGACCCATCGTCCATCCGCGAAGATTGAGCTGCTCCTCGAGGTCGGGCCCGTATGCTCCGGCTTCGACTCGGGCGAGGCCCGAATACTCGTCGATGTCGATGACTCGACGCATCCTCCCGAGATTCAGCGAGACGATGGGACGCTCCTCATCCGGGCTCGGGGTCACTGAGCCGGAGATGCACGAGCCGCCGCCATAGGGGATGAGGACGAGATCGCGGTCGAGGACGAGAGCGAGGACAGCGGCGATCTCATCCTCGCTGCCTGGGTAGACGACGGCGTCGACGAGGCGGGTGATCAGTTCGTGGCGCACCCGGTAGAGGTCCGGCAGGGAGCGGCCGAAGGAATGGACCACGCGGAGTTCGTCGTCGACGCTGACATTGTCCGACTCGACCACGGCGCCGAGCTCGTCGAGAAGTGTCGATGTCATACGAGACTCGGGTATGTTCAGATCGCTGAGCACCGGGGTGGTCGGCCGCGGAGCATTCCAGAGGTCGAGACCGACTTTGTCCTTGGCGATCGCAGCGAAGTCGGGTTTGGTCTCCCACCGGAAGTCGACACCTTCGGCTCCCCAGCCCCACCAGCGGTGTCGCTTGACGTCCTGCATTCTCATGGGTTCACTCATTTCTTCGTCCTTTCCGGCGATTCGGCGTGTTCACTGCCGACACCGACGTCGTCGGCTCCCGCGGCGAAGAGCTCCGCCACGAGTTGCCGCACCCGCGCGGTGAGCTCAGACAGCGTTTCCTCTGATCGGGCGGTGACCGGTTCACCGAAAGCCACATGCACAGGTGGCCTGCCCGCCGCCGGCCAGGCAGCGCCTTTGGGCATCGCTTCGAAACCGCCGACGACCGCTGCCGGCACGATGGGAACCGAGGCATCGACTGCCAGCTTGATCGATCCGGCCTTGAAATCAGCGATCGTGCCTGACTTCTGCCGACCGCCCTCGGGGAACAGCAGAACCGGCACACCCGAGCGCAGCAGTGCGCGGGGCAGATTCGCGCTGCCGCGTGATCCTTCGCGATAGATCGGAAACGCGTTGAACAGCCAGCGGACGAAGAGTCGCTTGTGCCACACGGTGAAGAAGTAATCGTAGGCGACTCCGGTCGCAAGGAACCGCGACTGTCTGCGCGGCAGGCTCTGCGCGATCATCGGCGCATCGAGGTGTGAGGTGTGATTGGCAATCACGAGAAAGCCTCGGTCGAGCTCGCACACTCCTGGGGCGATACTCACCGTCGGAGTGATCGCCGAACGGACGAGGCCCCGGAAGAGGACACGTTGGAGGAGGAATCGCAGCGCGGAGCGCGTGCGCGACCGGTACTTCGGCGGCGCCGGCGGGGAGAGAGTGTGATCAGTCATCTCCACTGGTTCGGAGCCGCTAGTGCTTTCGGATGGGCATTTCCCCGAATTTCTTCGACCGGTCGGGCGTCGCCGCCCTACCCCTCCTGCTGCCGTCGAGACGTCAGCACCGCGGACAGACGGTGGATTGCCGGGCGCGGCAGCAGTCGCAGCGTCGACGAGATCATCTTCCACCGCAGCTGCGGCACCGAGATCTTCTTCCCCCGAACGACGTCTCGAAGACATCCCTCCACCAACTTGTCCGCATCCATCCACAGCAGGTCGGGAATCGACGTTCCGGCGATGCCCGCTCGGGAATGGAACTCGGTGCGCACCCACCCGGGCACCAGGGCGGTCACACTCACCCCTGTACCTGCGGTCTGAACCGACAGCGCCTCGGAGTAGTTCTGCGTCCACGCTTTGATGGCGGTGTAGTTGTTCTGCGTCAGTCCCGCGCTGACAGAGCAGACATTGATGATCCACCCCCGCCCGCGATGCTTCATCGCTCTGGCGGCGGCACCGCCGATGATCAGCACGGCGCGCTGCATCACTTCGAAGCCGCGATCATGTTCGGTGACATCCGTGCTGAGCAGGCTCGAGCGGACCGAGAATCCCGCATTGTTGACCACGATGTCGATATCGGGTTCCGCACCGGGCTCTTCGATCCGGGCCGCCACGCGGGCCTGCGCATCCCGGTCGGCGAGGTCGGCGACGATCGTCGCGACGTCCACACCGAAATCGCCGCGAAGCTGCTCGGCAAACGCCTCCAGGGTGCCGGGGTCCCGAGCGACGAGGACAAGACTGACACCACGTCTGGCGAAAGCGCGGGCGAAAGCCGCACCGATCCCCGCAGTGCCTCCGGTGATGAGGGCCACATTCATATTGCTACGATACAGGCATCCAAAAACCGGTCCGCACCGAATCAATTGTGTAAACCACGTCCGCGTTTCCACGGAATCGCACTCTCTACCCGATAGGTTTCCGCATGCACCCCAGCCGATACCTCTTGACCGGTGCCACAGGGTTCCTTGGTCAGGCGCTGCTCCAAGCGCTCCTCGAAAGCGACTCGCACGTCGCCATCACTGCACTCGTTCGTCCCCGCGGAACCCAGTCAGGACATGATCGACTGCAGCGGCTGCTCGGCAAGCCGGTCTTCGCTTCCTGGATCGATCGGGTCGGCGAAAAGACGGTGCGCGAGGCCTTCGAATCGCGGGTCACGGTACTCGAGGGGGATCTCGCTGATCTGCCGCCCCTGACCGATCGCTTTGACGTCGTCATCCACTCCGCGTCGAGCGTGTCGTTCGACGCCGCGATCGACGAGGCGTTCGACACCAATGTCGGGGGCGTCGAACGACTCTACGCTGCCTTGTCGGAATCGCAGCAGAGCCCCCACGTCATCCATGTCTCGACAGCCTATGTCGGAGGGATCGCGAAGGGCGTCGCGCAGGAGTCCCGGTTGCGCCACACCGTCGATCATGACGATGAGTTCCGGGCGGCCAGACAGGCCAGGACCAGCGTCGAGGCCGAATCCCGGCAACCGGAGAGGCTGCGCCGATTCATCCGCACAGCTCAAGCACAGAGCTCTCGGATGGGCCCGAAATCGGTGGCCGCCGGGGCGGAAGCCGCCCGGGAGAGCTATGTGCGGGATCGACTCGTGGAGTTCGGACGCACCCGTGCCCAGTCCCTCGGGTGGACAGACATCTACACCTTCACCAAGGCGCTTGCCGAGCGGATCGGCGAAGAGTGGGCAGCCGAGGGGCATCAGGTCTCATTCGTTCGCCCGTCCATCATCGAATCCGCGTTCCGTCGACCGAGCCCCGGGTGGATCGACGGCTTCAAGGTCGCTGACCCTCTCATCATGGCCTACGCCAAAGGAAGCCTCTCGGAGTTCCCCGGGCACGCCGATTCGGTGCTCGACATCATTCCCGTCGACTATGTCGTCAATGTCATCCTCGCCCTTGCCGAACAGGGTCCACTCGAGCGGCAGCCGGCAGAGCACGACAGCAGCTCCGGACAGCCGGAACAAGGTCATTCGGACTACTACCAGGTCGTATCGGGCACGAGCAATCCCCTGCCATTCCACCAGATGGTCGGAACCGTCCGCGAGTACTTCCTCGCCCATCCCCTGCCTGACACAGAGGGGGTTCCCACGGTGGTGCCCGAATGGAGCTTCCCCAGCTCCGAACTCATCGAACAGCGCATCCGGCTGAAGGAACTGGTCACGGGCGTCGGCCGCGAAGTCGTCGAGCGGCTGCCCGCCTCGACGCGCACACGCGCTCTGACCTCACGGCTGCACAGAACCGACGCCAAACTGAAGTCACTGCGTCAGTTCGCCGACCTGTACCAGCAGTACACGAAGACAGAGATGATCTTCGATGATGCGAACACGAGACGTCTGCTTGAGCGACTGCCGGAGGACTGCCCGACCAACCGCAGGTTCGACGTGACCGAGATCGACTGGACGGAATACTTCCAGGACGTCCACATCCCGGCGATCACAGAACTCACCCGCAGCTATTCGCGCAGACGTCGCCAGAGCGAGGCCCCGCCCACTCCGCGTCCCCTGCCGCCCAATTCCGAGGCTCTGGCCGTCTTCGACCTCGACGGGACGGTGATTTCGGCGAACATCGTGCAGCAGTTCGCGGCGGTCGTGCGCGCCACGCAGCCGATCTACAAGTGGCCGGCGATGATGGGAACGATGGCCGGAGTCGTCCCCGGACTGCTGCGCGCCGAGTACCGCGACCGTTCGGACCTCATCCGCATGGTCAACCGTCGGTATCAGGGCTTCGAACTCGATGAGCTCCGAGCGGCCGTCACCGGCCGTCTCGGGCAGACGATCCGCGACTCCATCCGCCCCCAGGCCCGGCAGCTCATCGACGAACACCGCGCGGCCGGTCACCGCACGGTCCTGCTCACGGGCGCTCTCGATGTCCTCGTCGAACCTCTGTCCGATCTCTTCGACGAGGTGGTCGCAACCCGGATGGACGTCACCGATGACGGTGTTCTCTCGGGGTTCCTCGCGAGCCCTCCGCTGGTCGATGAGGCTCGGGCGAACTGGCTGCGCAAATACGCCGACACCGTGGGCGCCGATCTGGGACGTTCGACCGGCTACGGCGACTCTCTGGGCGATGCCGCATGGCTCGAACTCGTCGGCAGCCCCGTTGCCGTCACTCCGGATCTCGGTCTCTACGGCCTGGCACTGAAGAAGCGATGGAAAGTGATGGAATGGTGACAAGCGACAGAACACTCCACAACCCCCTCGTCGAACATCCGCCCGGGCACGTCAGAGGACGACTGTTCTCCGATGCAGAGCATCCCATCGTGCTGCGCACAGCATTCGATGTCGACGACTATCTTGCTCACGCTCGAGGACGCATCGAATTCGACTCAGAGCGCATCGAGGTGGCCGGGGACGTGGTACGCGATCTCGGCTTCCTATGGCGGCTGGAGAACTCAGCGCTGGCCGAGACCCGGGCGATGTTCGCCTCCTGGACGTCCAACGAAGCGCGAATCACAGCCTTCGTGACGGGATGGGGCTACGAGCGGTACTGGTTGGCGCGGGCACTGCGCGACATGCTCGAAACCACCCTCAGCCCTGAGGACCTTCGCGGGGGCAGGTCACGGAGACTGCGCGGAATGTGGGTCGAACGGGGCCTGCCGATCCTCGCACCTGTCGTCGGCGGACTGGTCAAGGAACCTCTCACCGCCGGACACATGGCCAGGCTCGCGATACAGGAGGCGGGCCTCCAGGCAGCTGAACGGGCAGTGCGTACACGACTCAGCGGTGAAGCCGCTCGCGTCCTGACCGAGATCATCGACCGGCGCGAGGCGATCGTCCGCTTCTTCCGTTCGGAGGCGGTGGCTCGGATCCGACGATCACGGATCGAAGCCCTCACCGCTCGTGCTCACCTCATGCGGCCGTGGGCTCCTCTGAGGATCGTCGGAGTGCCCGAACCGGATGAGGCCAGCGCACTGACAAGCGTCTTCGCCTCTGCCTCCGACAGACGACGTCTGATCGACTCGGATGCCGAGATCGGACGGTTCCTGCCGGGGAACCCTCAGCCTTTGATGAACCAAGTGACGGCGGCGCTGCGCTCGACGCGCAGAGCCCATGCTCAAGCAGGGAGAAACCATGGCCTTTGACTTCGACAAGTACGCCGAGACGTCCGAGGCGGTGAACTGGACCGATCTGGATCTCGATGTGTTCGATGACATGCCCTTGGACAGAGACACGCTCCGGTCGGTGCGATACATGTGCGACGTCGAATATCACACCACATGTTTCGTCAGGGAGCTGCTCGTCACGCCTTCACACAGCGAGGACGCCACGGCGGCATTCATGACCATGTGGAACCGTGAGGAGTTCTGGCACGGAGAGGCATTGGCCGCCGTGCTCGAGAAACACGGGATCCACGTCGATTACGACGAGGTCAAAGCCAAGCGGATGAGCTTGGGGTGGAAACTCGCGCTGGGACCCGCGAAGCAGTCGCTGCTGTCGAACATGGTGGGCACGGACTTCATTGCCGTGCATATGGCTTGGGGTGCGGCCAACGAACTCTCCGCCACAGCCGGATATCGCAGGATGGCGGCGATGCAGGACCACCCGGTGCTCTCTCCGCTGCTTGAGCGCATCGCCAAACAGGAGACTCGACATGTGGCCTTCTACACGACTCAGGCACGACAGAGGCTCGAGGACAACCCACGAGCTCAGAAGATCGTGCGCCTGGCGCTGGGGAAGCTGTGGAAGCCCGTGGGCTCAGGGATGATGGACGATGCCGAAGTCAAGCACGTGATGAGTCATCTCTTCCAGGATCACACAGACGAACTGGACAAGCTCGATAAGAGCGTCCAGAAGCTGCCGGGTCTGGACTCGCTGACCATCTTCCGCGATGCCTTTGCCCGCTTGGGAGTCGGCTGACTGCAGCCCGTTCCGCGAAGGATTACTCAGGTTTCTTCTCCATCCGCCCATCCGAACCGAGCACCGCGCCGAATACCCAGTACACAGCGAGCAATGGAGACCACTTCACAGCTGTGCGCGAATACGCATCACTGTTGATTAGGAGAAGAACAATGAAGACACTGCTTCGCACACGCACCGCCACCATCCTCTCGGCCGGCGCCATCGGCCTGCTGGCTCTGAGCGGCTGCGGAATGGATTCCGGTTCCGGCGGGGAGGAGTCCGGTTCGGAATCGGGCAGCTCCGAATCTCAGCCCGCTGACTCGGGCGAGTCCGAGATGCCAGACGAGTCCGGCGACTCCTCCATGGCCGATTCCGACCTCGTCGGCAAGGGCTGCTCGGCTTACGCGGAGGCGAACCCGGACGGGGCCGGTTCTGTCGAGGGCATGGGCCAGGATCCGGTGGCCACTGCCGCCTCGAACAACCCGATGCTCACGACCCTGACCAAGGCTGTCTCGGGCAAGCTCAACCCCGATGTCGACCTCGTCGACACCCTCAACGGTGACGAGTTCACGGTCATCGCCCCGGTCGACGACGCCTTCGCCGATGTGCCCAAGGACGACCTCGACGCCCTGGCCAAGGACTCGGACCAGCTGACGAAGGTGCTGACCTACCACGTCATCCCCGGACAGCTCTCCCCCGATGAGATCGCCGGTGAACACGAGACCGTCGAAGGCTCGAAGGTGAAGATCTCCGGTGAGGGCGAGGACATGAAGTTCGACGATGCCGGACTGGTCTGCGGCGGAGTCAAGACCGCCAACGCCACGGTCTACATGGTCGACGCCGTGATGATGCCCAAGGACTGACATCCCATACTCCTCGCAGCACCGGCCAGGGATCGATCAGACATATCGCGATCGGCCCCTGGCCGCCCCTCCTTCCTCTCCTCACCACCGGAGAACGTGCCAGGCACTGTTCGGGGGATGAGAAGATTGGTGCATGAGTTCAGACGATCCGACGACGTTTCGACACAGTCCCCCGGGGTCTGCGCCACAACCCCGGCAACCGGCCCCCACCTCGACGGACACCACGTCTGGAGTCTACGGTTCGGCCGATCCCAGCGGTCAGCTGCTGCTGAGGATCAGCGAGGGTGACGCGGCGGCGTTCGAGGAACTCTTCACGAACCAGTCCAGGATCCTCATGGCCGTGATCGTCCGGATCGTCAAGAGCCAGTCACTGGCCGAGGAGGTCCTGCAGGAATGCTTCACCGAGGTGTGGACGCGGTGCTCGGGCTTCAATCCCGCGAAGGGAACGGGCCGGGCATGGTTGATCACTCTGTGTCGCAGACGGGCCATCGACTGCGTGCGCAGCGTCCAGTCCCAGCAGGACCGGGACCTCGCCGATGGACTGCGGTCCACCGCCGAGGCGGGTGATGAGGTCGAGCAGACCGTGATCGACCGGGCGGAATCGGACCGGACAGTCTCGGCGCTGAAGGGACTGCCGGAGGATCAGAGCAGACCGATCGTCATGGCGTTCTATCAGGGTCTGACCCACGCTCAGATCTCTGAGAATCTCCAGGTGCCGCTGGGCACCATCAAGTCACGGATCAGAGACGGAATGAAGAAGCTGCGAAAGGAATTGGAGGCGAGTCGATGAGCACCGATCGTGACTATCTGGCCGCCGGTCTGGCGCTCGGCGGACTCAGCGACTCCGAGCTCGCCGAGGCTCAGACGCTGGCCGATTCCGATGCCGACTTCCGTGCCGAGGTCGCCGTTTATGCCGACGTCATGGCCGAAGCAGCCGAGTCCGACGAGCCGGTCGAGGTCAGCTCGGAGACTCGACAGGCGATTCTCTCCATCCCCCAAACGCATGCGCAGCAGAGGTCGACGAACGGGCTGCTGAGCCCGGCGACGCATACGGAGGCGAACTCGACTGCAGCGAACCCGGTCTCCCTCGCGCCTCCGACCTCTCTGGCCGATCACCGCGAGTCACGTCGTCGCTCCTGGGTGCCTTATGCGGCCGCCGCGGCCGCGCTCATCGTCGCGGCTGGATCCGGGGTGACCGTCTGGCAGCAGACGCAGCGTCAGAACCAGCTCGAGGAGGATCTCACCGCCGCGCAGCAGCAGCTCGACGAATCCACACGGCTGATGCAAGCCGACGATCTGCGCACGAGCACGGACGAGCTTCCGGAGGGAGGAACGGTCACCGTGTCGTCCTCGGAGTCCGAACAGCTCATCCGGATCAGCCCCGACGGTGTCGGACGGGCTCCAGAGGGGAAATCAATGCAGATGTGGGTGATCGGCGATGAGGGGCCAGAAAGCGCCGGACTGATGACCGGAGAATCGACGACGATCGGCGGCCACACTTTCACCGACGGCAGCGTCTTCGGCATCACCATCGAGCCGGAAGGCGGATCCGATCAACCCACTACGGATCCGGTCGTGGCGATCAATCTATAGGGCCCGAGGTCAACCGCGAAGAGTTTTCCGCCCTTCGGGGAGTTGCTCCAAGACAGGCGAATTTGACGGCGAAATGTAGCGATTGAATAACCTGCTGCCGGAATTGCACAAGTGCTACACTGGAGAGTAGAAGTAGGAGGTTGCTATGACTGCACAGGCGCATCAACCTATGGCCCAGGATGAGCAGGTGGATTTCGAAGGGCTGAGTCCACACGAAGTTCAAGACGCCATCCGACTCTACAAACAGCGCAAACGGCTCCGGGTCTCCGGTCGCGCCACGCTGCGAAAGCACATCGACGAGGACTACGTCGAGAATGCGCAGATCGTCTCTGGAGCGACTCAGCGCCAGGCGGTCCGCAGCGGTGAGATCCGCAAGCGACTCCTCGAGGGCGAAGGTGCGGCCACCTACTCGACCGTGGCTGCCATGCGCGGCTCCAACGAGAAGGCTGCACGTCAGTGGGTGTCACGGCAGCGCCAAGAGCTGCGGCTATTCACCGTCGAGGCACAGGGGCGGATCCTCGTGCCCGCTTTTCAGCTCAACGACGAAGGCGACCTCGACAGGGCGATCAGCCGCATCATCGTCCAGCCGCTGCTCAAGGCCGGCGTCCGCCCTTGGGCAATCTGGGCATGGAGCACTCGGCCCACTGGACTCCTCAGCGGGCGGGTCCCTGCCAAGCTGGTCCACGAGAAGCCAGAGGTGGTTGAGAACGCGGTCAAGGTTCACGTCGATGATCTCGACTTCCCAGCTGGCGCATGAGTCCCGCATTCAAACCCGAAGCGCTGACCTGCCCGGAGCCGTCTACGTGCACGGTGGCGATCGGCGCACTGACTGACCTCGCTCGCAAAGGCCAGCTGCCGTCGACGTCCATCTCCGCAGACACAGCCTGGAGTCGCGTTTATGACTCCCGGTTCGGACGCACGGAGTTCAACCCCGGGTTCGGCAATGCACGGTTCTCCCCGTTCGACTCCGAACTGGCTGTGAACCGTGTTGCCGTTATTTACCTGGCCGGAACCCCGGAGGCTGCCCTGCTCGAAGGAAGTCTCCGGGATGTCAACGCGTACGGCATTCCAGAGGCTGAGGAGGAGCGCTTCCACGGACTTCTGCACGTCGAACTGCTTGCCTCGGAATATATGAAGGTTGCCGACTTTCGTGATCCGCAGTTGGATGATCTTGGCCTGAAACGGACAGCGATTTCGTCCAGCCCCAGCCAGCATTACCCCTGCACTCGCACTGTCGCCAAAGCCATCCATGCTTCGCCTCAGAATTTCAGCGGCATCATCTGGCATTCCCGGCAGGCTGAGGTCAGTCGATTGCCCCGGGTGCCAGTCATTGTCCTCTTCGAAGAGCGTCTGGCCCGGGGCCGGGACGCCTTCCGTCTCAACCCGGGACGGGACTCCATCGGCTCCCTTTACGAAGGCGAAGGGCGCGTGCAGCTCGATACGCTGCTTGACCGACTCGGTGTGTCCGTCGTCGACTATTGGGACTGATGACGGCCGGAGTGACCTAACCCAGCTACTCACCTTTTCGACATCACGAACACCGTCACCGAACTCCCGGCCAGGTCGATCCGCAGCTTCCCGTCGTCACCCATGCCACCTGAGGCAACCGGAGCCCCAGACGCATCCGGCGAGCTCGACGCCGGCGCTCCAGAGGAAGCCCCACTCGACGCCGAAGCCCCATCCCCACTAAAAGGAACTGAGTCAGGCAACGGATTCGCCGGAACCACCTGAGTCGCACTCTTCACATCGTTCGACGCCCCATAAACCTGAGAAGCCGACGACACACTGAACCGCGACGGCATCGCCAGCGTCACCGGATTCCCACCCACCGACGCCGCATCGTTCGCGTTGATCACCGTCGTAACCAGAGTCTTGCCGTCGTTCTTCACCACCGTGTAGGCGCTCATGTTCCCACCACCGGAAACCGAAGTCTTGGTGAAATGCCCACCGACACTCGGCACCAACAGCCGCAGCCCCAACATATTCGGACGAACTTGAAACGCATTCGACCGGTCCCCATGATCGGCCGGATCGCAGATGAGCGACATCGGCGCTCCCCCATTGCACGCCCCGAGCATCGAATGCATGGCCATCCGCTCCACACCGAGCGTCGCCGCATACATCGTGTAGTCAGCAGCCCACAACGCCGACGCGTTCGTCAGTGACGTGTCGTTCGTGCCCGGACAGCTCGTCGGCCCGGTCTCCTCGAGCCACAGCGGCAAATCCGCAGCGTCAGCCTTCGATTTCCCGATGCCGAGGTTCTTCTTCGCCGCCTTCTTCGCCAAGGGATCAATGAGGTTCGACGCCTGCGGCCCCCGCCCCGGAACCTGAGACGAATCGCATTCGTAGAGCTGATACCAGTGCTGCGAAATCGCCTTCTTATGTTCGACACCGGAGCCGGCGAAAGCCTCCATCCATGCCCCGTCGTAGACATCGGGACCGATGATCGGCGCATCCGGCCGTTTCGCATGGATGGCTTTGGCATACACCTCAAGCTGCTCCACGTATTTGTCCTTATTCCAGCCCTTGCCGCGCACGGCACCGCTGGGCACATCCTTGACGGTGTACCCGTTCGGTTCGTTGCCGATTGCCAGACCGACAAGAGAATCGCCGAGGATGTCGACCGCATGCGCGGCCATGTCCGCTCCGCGTTTCGGATCGTAGGTGCCCAGAGGAATGCCGATGGTGACGGACGAACCGGTGACGTCGACAAGCTTCTTCAGTCGCTTGAGGTCATTAGGAGTGACGGTCACCTTCTCAACGTGCTTCGGCTTCTCGCCCTTGGACGTCCAGAACGTCCTCCGGTCGAGAGCATTGCCGCCGAACCGCAGCGCCGGCGATCCGAGGGACTTCAACTGCTCGTCGAGGTTGGACTGCGACGGATCGAGCCGAGGATCGGCAAGGTCGGTGGCTTCGAACGAGATTCCGACATTGTCTGCTGTGAGGCCCGGGCCCGTTTTGTCGATGGATGCAGTCACCACCGCATCGTCTCCGGAGACCACTCCGGCAAATGACTGCTCGAATTCAGTCGGAGTAGGGCTCGGCTCCGGGGACTGGCTCGAGGACGACGAATCGTCCGAATCGAACCACGAACACCCCGACAGAACGAGGGCGAGCGCCACCACGCCACCCTGGATGCTCCTTATGAGGTTCACTCCGATAACTCTGCCCTGTCCCCACAGAATCAACAACTCCCACAGTGCCTTTCGAGACACCTCCCGCCCAAACAAGGCAAGACGTCCGCCTCCGCCACGTCGACGTCCGAAGTCCGAATCCCCACCCGCCGAGGCGGCCGCCCCGCGCTCATGGCATCGTAAGGGTGGAGACCACGCCACCTGAGCCCACCCGAGGAGAGGAACCGCCATGCCCGACAGCGTCGCCAGGCCCTCCTTCACCCCCGTTCGCGGGGCGCTCGGCCTTTCGGTGGCGATGGGCATGGGCCGGTTCTTCTATACCCCGGCCCTGCCCCTCATGGTCGCAGCCCTCCACTGGAGTTCGGCTCCCGGCGCATGGATCGCGACGCTCAACTACGTCGGCTACTTCATCGGCACCCTCGTCATCGCCCAAGGCTGGGTCGAACCCAACCGCTTCGTCTACCGCCTCAGCCTCATCGTCTCCACCGTGGGTCTCGCCGCGGTCGCCCTGACCCCGAACCTCATCTGGCAGGGCGGCATCCGCACGATCGCCGGAATCGCCTCGGGGCTGATCTTCGTGTGCGTGACCCAACGCATTCCCGCGAACTCCCGCAGGCCCCGCGACGGCGGCATCTCCTACGGCGGAGTCGGCTTCGGCATCCTCGTCTCCGGAGCCATGGTGCTCGCCGCCGGCAGCGTCGCCGACTGGCGCCAACTGTGGCTCATCTGCGCGGCCGTATCCGCGATCTTCTCCATCATCGCCTGGACCTGGCCGATCCCCGCCCGGATCCCACAGACCACCACCCCCACCGAGGCGGCCGACCCGGCCGAGATCACCACCGACCGCTCCCCCGCAGACATCACCAGACCCAACACCGACGATCCCGCCGAGGCGGTCACCCCCTTTGCGGCCAACCGTCGCCGAGCCATGGCGATCCTCTCCACCGGCTACTTCTTCCAAGGCGGCGGCTACATCATCATCGGCACCTACCTCGTGGTGCTGGCCGGTCCCGTTTTCGGAACAACCGCGGCCGCCTCGACGTGGCTCATCGCCGGGATCGCAACAGCGGCGTCTCCCCTGACCTGGTCAGCGGTCGCCGCCCGCATCGGCACGGTCAAGGCACTGACCGTCTGCTACTGCCTCCAGGTCTTCGGTGCCCTGCTCGCGGTCTTCGGATCCTCACCGGTCGTCCTCATCATCGCTGCCGCCCTCTTCGGCTTCACCTTCATCGGGGTGGTCATGATGACGATCGGCGTCGGCACGCAGATGGGCGTCGCGAACGCCTCGGCGAAGCTGACGTCCTGGTACAGCATCGGTCAGATCGTCGGACCGGCCATCGTCGCGGCGGCCCTGAGCGAGCACATCGCCGCCGCCTTCGTCGCCTCGGCGATCGCTCTGGCCATCGCCATGGTCCTGACCTTGGTCGGCGTCCTCACCGGCAATGTCGGGCGGTGACGCGTGCCGGCCATCTCTGTGTCTCGGCGGTCAGCTGCCAACGGCCCTCCGCCGCGGTTGCCGGTGCGAGCGGTCAGAAAGCTATGCGCAAGTCGGGTTCGGCGGTGAGGACCTCTCCATCGAAGTGCGCGCCTGCATCTTCAGCGGACGCTGAACGGTCATTGCCTGGCCAGAAATGGGTGAGAAGCAGCCGCTTGGCACCGGCTCTCTGAGCCCACTCACCGGCTTCGGAAGCAGTCAATAGGTTGCGGCGGGTGCTGTCCTGCTCGCCGGGTCGGTCGGTGGCATCAACGATGTAGAGATCGGCTGCGCGACCGAGATCAGCGAGTCCCGGATGCGGTCCGGTGTCTCCGGTGAAGGCGACCGCTGCCGTCGCGGTCTCGAGGCGAACTCCGTAATTGGGCACGAAATGCGGCAAAGACACGGAGCTGAGCCTCAAAGGCCCGACTTCGAAGTGCCCAGGCAGAAGATGGATGTCGAATGCCGAGGTCATGTCGAGGCCTGGTTCCACAGCGCCGAGGAGGTCGATGACTCCGGCGGGGCAGTACAGCGGCAGCTTCTTCGTCGGTGTCTCGGCATACTGACGGAAACGGAACAGCGCGTGAAGATCGATGCAGTGGTCAGGGTGTTCGTGAGTGATGACAACTGCATCGATCTCAGCATCTGGCACATGGCTCAACAGGCGCGGGAACGTGCCATAGCCGAGATCGAGCACAAGTCGGAACCCATCCCAGTCAAGGAAATAGCCGCTGCAAGCCTCCCCTGGGACGGGGTGGGCGGCCGAGGCTCCGAGGACCGTGAGTGTACGCATCACATCAGCCTGTCACGCCTGCCTCGTACCGTCCACATTCTTCGTCATACGGGGGTCGGGACCGATCGCCTCTCTCACTCCGCTGTGGCCGCGAAGACGACCCCTCTGTGAAGGAGGAGGTATCGTTCGCGGTGTTTACGCTGTAATCTTCTCGGCGAGTGCTGTTTGAGGTCGGCAGACTCGGAGGATGCAAAGGCACATGGAATCGCACCCTTCGGCCGGCCAAGTGAAAGGCAGCTCTCCGACGTCGTTGCGCTCAGCCTCGGCGTTGATCAGATTCCGCACCGGCTATCGATCCGGTGGTGCCACGCTCACAGCGAAACCGATAAGGAAGAGAAATTATGGCTATTGTCCTATGGATCCTCGCAGCGCTGCTCGTCGTCTCGGGCGTCTTCGCGATCTTGCGTAAGCAGATTCTTTGGGGCGTCGTCCTCATCGTCGTCGGCTGCCTCGTGGGGCCAGGAGGGGTGAGCATCTTCGCCTGATCTGCTCGCACCGTCACGTGAGGCGTCTCTCTCCGGAGGGGCGCCTCACGTGCAGGTGGAGAACGAGTCAGGACCAGAGCGCCACCGCCCCGTAAGCGCCCCGATCTTCGGGACCGGAAGGCACCACCGCTTCAGCTCAGCTGCCGCAGATAGCTGCTGAATCCGCCGCGCGTGCGACCGGACAGACGAGCAGACGTGAGCACTCTGCAGTCGTCGGTTCTGCGGATATCTCCGCCCTCCCGCAGCACCGCGTCGACGATTGCCTCGTCCTCACCGCACACCAGCGGCGGTACGCCGCCCATGGCTTCGAGCACGCCGGCGCGCAGACCCATGTTCGCTCCGAATATGTACGGGTGGTTCTCGAGCAGTTCGTGGTTGGCATGCCAAGCTGCGATCAGTTCGGTCGATGCTGTCTCCGGGCGTGGGGCCACAGTGCCCACCAGGCAATCGACACCTGTAGCGGCGAGTTCAAGATGTGTGGTGATCCAATGTTCGGGCACTCTGCTGTCGGCGTCTGTGAATGCGATCCACGCCGAGTCGGAGTCTTGCTCTGTCGTCGATTTCTCTGTTCGCATGAAGTGCCTCCATCCGAAGTCGCGGGCTCGACCCACGGACTGAAAAGAGGTCGCGAGGACGAAGACGTCGCGATGTCGGGCGGCGAAATCCTCGACGATGCCCTCCGTGGCATCGGTGCAGGCATCTGCCACGACAAGTACTCGAAACCGACAGTCGATGCCTCTCTCGACAGCGCATGAGCGCGATCGCTGCACCGACTCGAGGCACCCGAGGATGTCTTCCTCCTCATTATGAGCCGGGATGATCACACCCAAACGCGTGATCATGCGTGCCCCTCGGCCGCGGATGGGCGGAAATCCTTGTCGATCGTGATGATGTCCAGACGATAATCCCCTTCATACCGGTGTTCGATCCGATGACGAGGCCAGGCGCCTAAGCAGATGCGATGCACTTCATCGGCATCCAGTGGCCAATCGTCGATCTCTCCCCTCCAATGGCAGAGCACGAGGACGAAACGAACCGTTGTCGAGCCATCGATCTTCTCCAAGGTGTCGAAGAGCTGGGAACGACTGAGGTAGAAGCCGGTCTCCGACAGCACGACGCAGTCGAAAGTGCCCTGGGGCCACTCGAAGGGAATGGTGGCATGGACGAAGTTGATTGCCGATGAAGGCGCAGCCCCTCGGCGTCTGGCGATTCGCAGAGCCTGCGAACTCGCATCGACTGCCGTCACCTGCGCCCCGACACCAGCGAGCTCATGGGTCAGAGCGCCGACCGAGCAGCCGATCTCAAGGATATGAGCGTACGGAACCGCAGGCAGATGGGTGAGGAGATTCCGGCGTTTTGCGATCTCATATTCGGAACTCCACACCTGCCAGGGGTCACACCGTTGAACGTGGACTTCGTCGAAGACCGCAGAGGCCGCACTGGCGTCGTGGAGCGTCTGTGAGCTGCCGCCGCCGCAGGAAACCGGAGCCGCACCGTCGCGGAAGTCCGAGACCGCGAAGATGTCTCCGCCACGACGGAAGTGTTCGAGATGAGCGGGGCTGAGGATTGCTTCGTCTCCGGGCTGATCGGATAGCGCTGACACCTGCGACGGATACCCGTCGAACACTGCCTGCCTGTCGAAGTTCGCTGGATCGGGCAGAAACGACCAGCTGCGCCACGCCTCGTCGGCGGGGTCTGCCCAACGCCAGTACCAGATCGGGTACTCGAGCACCGTCGTGTGGCGGTCACGCCCCAGCTGCAGGGCTGCTGCTCCGATCGCCTCATGATCGCCATGTCCGTCCCGGCTGTAGGGTGAGACGAGCACGACGTGCCCCTGGTGCTGGTCCACTTCGACCGCGATCTCGTCGACGATCCTCTGGCTGAATGCGTCCAGCTGCCCATCAGGCAACCCCACGAAACGGCGGGACAGACGCTCGTGATCAAACAGATCCAGTGCCGCATCGAACTCGCGCAGACGCATCTCTCTGAGTTCCTTCGTCGAGTGGGTGGGAGACGCCGGATGGGATCGTTCCCCTGCGGTGAAGAGCAGGACGACGACTCGATGAGCGGACCGGCGCAGGCGGGCCAGCAGGCCGGCGGCTCCAAGGGCCTCATCGTCCGGATGTGCGGCAAGGATGATGAACGTGGCCCCGGCAGGCATGGCCTCGACCCCGAGCGCGGGAAGATCCTGCACACCGGCTTCCCTCCAACAGGCTTCGGGCGTGCCGGTGTCACGATGGTCAAAACCCATTGTGGTCGACCTTCGTGCGAAGTTCCGTGCCGAGAGCGGCTTCATCGCGTGGACCGTGGTGCTGACTGATGTAGACGGTGAGGTCAGCGTCGGCTTTGGCGAAGCCGACATCGCCTGTCAGCGCCGCCGGTCCCGCGATTTCGCGACTCAGGTGCTGGATCCGGCGAACTCCTGAGTAGACGATATTGCGCACTGTCAGGGCCACGGTCCAGGCACGTGCACGGGAGTACTCGTCACCCCCGTCGGCTGCGGCCGCTGCCTGCGCGAAGACGCTGCGAATCGAGAAGATCTCAGCCTCGAGCTGACCGATCAGCATCTCACCGACTGTGGATGGGTTGGAGCGCTTGCTGTGCCGTCGCACGGCATTTCTTGCCAGTCCCACGGCGGCGCCGAACCAACATGCTGCCACTCGGATGCCTCCCCAAGCGAATGCAGTTCGATCCAGGTACCAGTTCGGCGGACCGAGGACGGTGACGGGCGTTTTCGTGAATGCGACACTTCCGCTCGGGATCTCCTGCAGCCCCACGCTCGGCCAGGCAGTCGGCTGGGCCTGCGCTCGGGGGTCCCTGAGGTCCACGGCACAGGCGTACGATCCCCCGTCGCTGCCGGCGATGACGATGGCGTGCGAGAGTTCGGCGGCCAAGGAACACCAGGCTTTTTCTCCATCGATCACGGTCTGTTCGCCATCTGCACCCACGGTGAGGACGCGAGCTGGAGACTCGGCGGCGTAGACCCCCCAGGTCGAGCCATCGGGTGCGTCGTGTCCGGCTTCGGCAAGGATGCCCAGCGCATCCACATGGGGTTCGAGCATCCGAGCGACAGCGACATCGACGGCCGCCACCTCGAGCAGCGACTCCCACTGCCGCATCTGAGACGACGTCCCGGTGAGTTCGAGAAATCGACTCAAGGCGCGAACCTTGTCAGCGGTCTGCGCATTGCTGGTGACCAGCTTCCTGAGCTCGTCGTGGCAGGCAGGTTCGTCGCGCCAGGAGCCCAGAGGCGCCGAAATCATCCCAGTGACGTCTAACCGATGCTGTGTGTTCATGTCGAGTCTTTCTGAAATCGTCGGGCAGGTCCTTATCAGCCATCAGGCGGTCTGGCTGACATCATCTGTGTCCGGGTGGTTGTCGGTGTAGACCCGTTGGCGCATACGCTGTCCGTGAGTCAGTCGTTTCACATCTACGTCGGAGTCGAAGCTTGCGCCGATACCGCCGGCAACGACGCCCATCGCTGCGCTGAGCCAGGCGATATCGAGATAGTTGGCGACCGCCGCCTCCTGCTGGATCTGGGCTGACATGAACTCGGGGTCGATGACGACGAGGCCGCCCAGCAGAATGAAGCCGACCAGTCCCGCGTAGAGCGCGAGCACGGTGATCAGCAGGGTCAGGACGGTCGACAAGTTGTAGTACATCACTACCGTCGCCAGGTTGTCTTTGCGTGGTTCGTCCCAGAGTTTGTGGTTGATGATCAGCCAGGTGACCATGACCAGGATGGCGGCCGCGCCGATCGACAGCAGCCGCGTGGTGGACAGATAGGTCGACATCTGCCAGATGGAACTGTAGAAGATGCCGAAAGCTCCTGTGGCCGATGCCGCGGCGAGGGCTCCAGAAAGCTTCGGGACGGTGCGCCACGGGTCGTTGGCCATCGTCATTCCCAGAACCAGACGTGGGCCTCCGGTGATGGTGTGTGCATGCAGCGACTGGTGCTGTGCGTCTTCGTTGTCGGACCAGTCGGACCAGCGCAGCAGAAACCGGCGGGTCGTGTCTTCGGGATCCCACGGCACCAACTTGTTGACCGAACTCATCAGCACTTTGATGATGCGGCGCTTGGTCGACCATGCGCCAAGAGTGGGACAGGACACGATCGCTAAGTTGCTGTCGGAATGGACCTCGGCGATCAGCGGGTCGCCCTGAGTATGGCGCGGGATCTCGGTGAGGATCAGAACGATGTTGACGTCCGGGTAGTCGGCCCGAAGGTCCTCGACAGCGCTGAGGTCGAGTTCGCTTTCCGGTGTCAAGCGGATGGTGTCAGTCGCCGTGTACAAGGTCGTTGTGACCCCATACGCGTCTTGCAGAAGCCTTTCGAGTCGTTGATGAATAGCGGCCGCTCGGCGGCTGGGCAGGCCCGGGTCGGCCACGAGAAGGACCTGGAGGGCCTCTGAAGAGGTGTCGAGCATATTGATCCTTCTCAGCTCAGTGAGCTGTCTGAGGGTATGGCTAATTGGTTGGTGAGAGGCGGATGCGTTCGATGAGTTCGTCGAGGGCATCGTCGAACTGGCGTTGGCGATGATCTTCGCTGAGCAGGTCACTCAGCTCGTTCACGGTGGGATACTCCGATAAGTCGGAGTCGTCATCGGGCCTGTCGTGATCGTCTTCGTCGGTGATGGCGAAATTCGTGGAATGGACTTGCAGGAGCAGATCCCCGATGAGAAAGCTGGTGAACGATTTGTAGGCACCGACCGCGGCCGCATCGGAGAACTCGAATTGCTGCAGAGTGGAGAGGAACTCTTCGACCCAGCGCAGGCTGCGCAATGGAGGACGCAGCCACGGGGCTTGGGACGGTTGAGTAGCGATCAGGGGAAAGATCCCGGGATGATCGAGCGCCAGTTCTTTCGTCGTGTTGGCCACCCGCTGGAGATAGTCCTCCCACGATGACGGCGTCTGCCTCATCAGCCGGTTATCGAACAGACTGTCGATGAGACCTTCGACCATCGCTTCGAGAAGGTCTTCGCGTCCGGAGACATGCCTATACAAGGCCATGGCTTCGACCCCGAGGGACTGCCCGAGGCGTCGCATTGTCAGCGCATCGAGTCCGTGTACGTCGACGAAGGTGATCGCCGCTCGCACGATGTCGTTTCTGGTCAGACGGTTCTGGGCCATGGGATCCTCCCTGCCCGAATTGACAACGTTGAACCTGCTCACTCGCGTCACATGTCACACAGTCCAGGACCTCCTTTCGTTGCTCAGTCGCGATTAGCGCGTAAACACTTTTATGCTATGCCGTCCAGGCTACATCGGCACCGCAAAAACGAGAACCCCCTGCAAAATTCGCCGTAGGCTCTTCGCGCAGACCCACAGTGTCTGTTAGCGTGATTACGTCGTAAACATGAAAGGAGTCGACATGAAACCCGCAGTCAAAGAATTCCAGGACGATACCGCACTGATGGATGAAGTGAAGCGCCAGGCGGCAGCGGGCATCGCCAAGGATGACCTCTTCGTCATCTCCCATGACGATGACCGCACCGACCGCGTCGCAGGCAGCGTCAACGCCAACGAACCCGACGATCTCAGCAATCTCGTGGGCACCCGGTACGACAAGAAGGGCGACGAGCTGCGTGCGATCTTCGAGGAGTTCGGCTTCACGTCGAACGAGTCCGACGACCTCGAAGAGAAGCTCGACCACGGCAAGATCCTGCTGCTGATCAACAGCTGACGCACAGGCAGCCGAACACTTCTCACACAGAATCTCCCATCGCATCGGATCCTGCCTGCTTGCGCGAGACCGGTCATGCACGCGAAAGGAAGAAAGATGAACGACAGCTCCCCCGAAGTCGACAAGCTCAAGGGCTCCGCGAAATCTGCCGCAGGCAAGGCCAGCGGTGACAAAGGACTGGAGGCCGAAGGCAAGACCGACAAGATCCAGGCCGAGGGCAGACAAGCCGCAGAAGAGATCAGGGACACGGCTCGTGAAGCCGCCGAATCTCTGAGGAACGGTCCGAAGCACTGACGTTGCCCGGAGGAAGGGCGAGGACCAGGTTCTCGCCCTTCCGCTGCCCCGGCAGGAGAAGAACTCAACGAGTCTCAGCGGCAGATGAGTCAGAAGAGCGAGAAGAACATGGCAGAGACCAACCCTGAACATTCGTTCATCGTCCTGGCGAACCGCTTACCCGTCGACCGGTGCGAAGACACCTGGCAGGCCGCGCCGGGAGGCCTCGTCTCCGCACTTGCGCCGATGGTCAGAGCCGAACGTGGGGCGTGGCTCGGCTGGGCTGGATGCTTCGACGAAACGATCGTGCCATTCGAATTCGACCAGATGTCACTCGTTCCTGTCCCATTGACTGAGGCAGAACATCGCGCCTATTACGAGGGGTTCTCCAATGGCGTGCTGTGGCCGCTCTACCACGACCTCATCGTCACCCCTCAGTACCATCGCACTTGGTGGCGCGCATACGAGGCGATCAATTCCCGGTTCGCGCAGGCGGCCGTCCGATCGGCCGCCTCTGGAGCCACCATCTGGGTCCACGACTATCATCTGCAACTGGTCCCGCACATGATCAGGCAGCTCCGACCCGACGTGCGAATCGGCTTCTTCAACCACATTCCGTTTCCCCCCGTCGAGCTGTTCGGGCAGCTGCCCTGGCGCAGAGAAGTCGTCGAAGGTCTGCTCGGGGCCGACGTCATCGGATTCCAGCGCAACTCGGACGCGGAGAACTTCCGGTCGGCAGCGCGGAAATTTGCAGTCGATGTCGATGCCCCGTCTCCCTTGATCGATGCTTTTCCCATCTCGGTCGATACCGCTGCAATCCGCGAAGCCGCAGACTCTGCGACCGTCGTTCGGTCGGCGGCCCGGATCCGCCACGATCTCGGCGATCCGGACGTTCTGATGTTGGGCATCGATCGTCTCGACTACACCAAAGGCATCCCCCACCGCCTCCGGGCGTTCGATGAACTCCTCGCCGACGACCTGCTCTCACCGAAGACGACGAACTTCCTGCAGGTGGCTGTGCCCTCTCGCGAAGGAATCGCAGCGTACCAGGACCTCCGCGACGAAGTGGAGCGACTGGTGGGACGGATCAATGGTCGTTTCGCGACGCTGGGTCGCGGCATCGTCCAATACTCACACCATTCGTATTCGTTCGAGGACACTGTGGCCCTGTACCTCGCTGCCGATGTCCTCGTAGTATCGTCCCTCCGCGACGGGATGAATCTCGTTGCCAAGGAATTCGTCACCGCCCGTAGAAATCGAGGCGGAGCGCTTGTGCTCTCGGAGTTCGCAGGCGCAGTCGACGAACTCGCCGAAGCCATCGTCGTCAATCCGCATGACATCTCAGAGCTGAAGAACGGGATGCACCAGGCCGCAAGCCTGGACACCGCCCAGGCACGAGAGCGCATTGCAGCGATGGCGGTAACGGTCGAGGACCATGATGTACATCGCTGGGCCCAAAGGTTCCTCGCAGCTTTGCAAGCAGCCGCGCCGCTCGGTCCCGCAACGGAAAAGTCAGCGACTGACCATCATGACCGAGCCGCGCAGAAGGTTACATCTTTTGATTGACGACGCAATCGACTCGATCGGCGGCGTCCCACGCACGATCTCATCCCGCGGCGCCCACCTCATATCCGAATACTTCACTGAGAGCGACATGAATTCCTATATCCTGCTCAACAACCGCGAGGCATCGAAATACGACCTCTACCTTCCGGGCCGACTCGTGGCGGCCCTTCACTACAATCTTGTCCCCGCCGAAAACACGATGATGTTCGTCTACTGCGAAGCGATTGAGAAGACAGAGGCGAACAGACACTGCCGGGAGCTGATGCGACAGGCGACTGAGCACGCCAGGAACCGCCGTCTCGAACTCACCATCCCCTGCCCCATCGCGCGCAGAGCCCTGCAGGAGGCTTTGGCAGAGGTCATGAGCACCGATGATCTCGTCCCCGACGAACGGTGAAACGCACGCCATGAGCAATGCCGAAGAATACGAAGACCGCGCCGCCCGTATCGCTTCTGAGTTGGGTGAACTGTGCGAGACCCACCAGATAGTCGTGAGTGTTGCCGAGTCACTGACAGGCGGCAAGATCGCCAGCCAGCTCGCCGCTGTGCCGGGTTCTGGCGATTGGTTCGCGGGTGCTGTCGTCGCCTATTTCAGCGATGTCAAACATCGACTGCTGAAAGTCCCCCGGGGGCCAGTCATCTCGCAGACGGCTGCCGAGAGTATGGCAAGATCTGCGTGCACCCTTCTGGGCTCCGATGCCGCCGTAGCCGCCTCCGGCGCCGGGGGCCCTTCGGGCCAGGAGGGGAACGAGCCAGGCACGACTTGGCTTGCTGTCGCTGTCGGATCCGAAGTTTATTCCCAACGACAGGTCTTCTCCGGTGAACCGATCGCGATCCTCGCTCAGACCCAGGAACGGGCGCTGGCACTATTGCGGGATGTCCTGCGCGAAACACTCTGAAATAACGTCCGAACATCACTGCCCACTGACTGAGAAGCTCACACCCCGCGGCAAAAGGCAAAGTGATGCAGGGTTAGAGGCTCTCGATAATCAGAAGCACGGAGCTGCAAATCCAGAACAACGGACGGCGCCACCCATCGCCGTCGCGGTCTTCCGATCATCGGAGTTCTCACACTCTTCATCCGAAAGACCTCGTCGTGACCGCGCCTAAGTCCTCGACCTCTGGCCTCACGTCATTTTGCCGGCTCAACGCCCTCGATCTCACCTGCATCGGCCAACACATCACCGGCCACAGACCTATCTCTGAATGCCGGTCGAACGCGGCTGATGACTTGCACCGACGGGGTGGTGGGCACGAGATCGTCCGCGATACCGTCGCCCGTCGTCTCGCTCACAAACCCTTCGGCCACTGGCCGACCACGCTCCATATTCGCCCCGCCCGTAAAGAAGCATGGAATGCGGCCACTCATGGCACCAAGACAACGCTGCCGCGGCACCACCACGAGCGAAGATCTCGCGTACCGGACTCGATTGGGCGCTGCGTGCTCGCGTTTCGACCACGAAACCGCGTCTGTGATCACCTCCAAGCCCGCCGCGTCCTGGCACACCGCGAAATGCGTAATCCTCGCGGACGGCCACCGCCTGCAGATCACGGCCCCGAGCCTGTACTTCTCTCTCGTCATTTCCTCCTCAGTTCGTAGCGAAGCGAGGTGTTCTCGTCCTGCAAGTCGAGAATGATGCCGATACTCGTGAGCTTCGCGCCTGCCTCGATCAGCTCTCGAAGCCGTCGGACTCGAGCCACGTCGCTGCGGCTGAACCTCCGGGTCCCGCCTTCGCTGCGGGCTGGACTGACAAGCCCTCGGGCCTCGTACTGCCGCAACGACTGGATGCCCACTCCGTCAGCTCAGCTGTGACCGAAATCGAGAATGTGTGCTCACTGAGGCTCACATCTCTTCCCTCACCTTCCATCAAATTCGAGCCCTTCCGGAGGTTGACAAACTCATATTCGTAGTTTAAAAGATTTATGCGTCAGATGGTGTAGCTCCTATCATCTGACCACAACCACATCGAGAACAGGAGGTTTCAGAAATGATCATGATGCGCACTGACCTGTTCCGAGAAGTCGAACGCTTGACCCGCGAAGTGTTCGGAGCAACCAGGACTTCTACCCGACCTGTGATGATGCCTATGGACGCCTGGCGCGACGGCGACACCTTCCACGTCGAACTCGACCTCCCGGGAATCAAACCGGGGCATCTCGACCTCGACGTCGAGAACAACGTCGTCACCGTCAAAGCTGAGCGGCCTGCCTCGGATCACGTGGAGTCATCGGCGGCTGCGGAACGGCCCCGTGGAACATTCAGTCGTCAACTGGTCCTCGGCGACAATCTCGATACCGACAACATCACGGCCAGCTATGACACAGGCGTACTGAGTCTCACCATCCCGGTTGCCGGATCCGCGAAACCGCGCAAGATCGCCATCAGCTCGGGCTCTGCTGAACCGGCGGCTATGAGCGCCTGAACACCGTAGCTGGTGTCGTCTCATGCAGTGCATGTGTGCACGAAAGGACCAGTTGGCGATCGGTGCTGAGTTCTGGACGATCACCCTCGGTGACCGTGAGCTACGAGAACTGGACGAGTACAACGGCAAGCAGAGGCGATCTCGCCTCCCCTGTGAGTGCCGGGTCTTCGGGCACTCTGAGGCCCCTCCCACCGTTTGGGTTCTCGGGTTCTCGCGGTCTTCGGCCGTCGTCCGAGGCGTTATCGCCTGTCAGCGTTCCCCTCCCTCCCAGCGAAGCGCTGATACAACTAAAGATAAGAGGTGGCCGGCAGCTGAAACGTGCAGACGCTGGTCTCGGTCTTCGCCGCAAATTGCTCGCCGCACCCTGCGTGGCAATGTACCTACGGTGGCGGTGAGACTGTCACGATGCTGTCCAGCGCCGGGCCCCGGGCTACAGCCCGGGGCCCGGCTTACTCTCCCGAGCTGATTCGCCGGTGACGATGAGAAAGTCGAAGGTGAGCGCAATGCTCTCACAAGGGTGGTTCGCTACGTTCACCCAGTGGGCCTGGGCTCAGCGCCTCGGACAGCCGGGCTCGATCGAGTAACCCGTTCTAGTAATCAGAACCGGCTTTTCGCAAGGGCGCTGCGGTAGATCGCGGCGTGGGCCGCTGCGATCTCATTACGTTGGCGGCAGCGTCGACTGACGATCTCTGCGACCGGATCCTCCTGCTCGGACGAGACGCTCAGCACCGCGGCGTCCAGCGACCGAGCGTCTGGGGCCCAAACTCCGTTTTCGAACCTCCAAGAGTAGCTCGCATCAGCACCTTGGCTGATGTAACAGCCAACGTCCGGGGCGATTACGCGAGTGCCGAAGTCGTGGCAGGCTTCCATCCAGCCCGAGTGAGTTCCGAAGCGGTACGGCAGTATGGAGGCGTCGAGTCCGGCAAGGTATTCGAAGAGCTCTCGGTCGGAGAAGTAGTCGTGCACTCGCAGGTCGATATCGCTGTTGAGCAGAAAATGGACAAGTTCCGAGTCGTGCCGGGAGCCGGCTTCGTCGAAGACATCGTGATGAAGATTCACCTGCAGGATGCCTCCAGGGATTTTCGTGACAGCGCCAGCAGCGGCCTGCAGAAGTGGTATTCCCACCATGTTCGCCCGCAGACTCTTGAGGTGGATTCCGAGTCGAAACTCTTCCTGACGCCGCAAGGAGGAGTCTCCAAGTTCAGTGATCGTCTCAAACTCCGCCACATGCGGGTGCGCAATGACATGCGCGTCGATGTTCCACCGTCTCCGGATCTCCTCGGCCGCTTTCGGGGTCAAAGTGATGACCTCAGTGGCACGGGGGATAAGGACGTCGAGCTGGGAAGAGTGCAACACGTCGTCCTCGTGATGGGGATTCTGCAGATCGTGGACAGTGTAGACAAGTGGGATCCCACGCACCTCCAGTGCGTCGATGACGGCGTGCAGCTGCGCAGGCGAGTGAGCATCGAAGCCGAAGTGGATGTGGAAGACATCCGCCTCGCAGTCCCGGACCCACTCTGGATCCAGCATTGCCGGCGGCCACCACGGCGCCCCAACGGGGGTGTCAGCGCGTGTCGGAGGAGGGTCGGGCAGACGGATGATCGCAGGAGCGGCATTATCCAGATTGGAAAGGTGGCGAATATAGACGTGGGAGCCGGGGACCGAAGCCACAGTGATGGGTGCCGCCTGATATCCGGATGCGTATCGCTGCACTAGACTAAGCGCTTCGAAGCGCTCCAGCCACCCTTGCATGGGCCATTGACCCCACTTGTGCGCGAACAGGCGACCGTTCGTGAGTATGTCATCGAGATGTTCCACCGGCGGCGACGACACCGGATGGTACTGGTGGAAGGCGGAAGCGCTGCCCACCCAGGCCAACGCTATCCCTACTTCGCGGGCCTGCCATGCAAAGTCGGTGTCTTCTCCCCCGTAGCCGACGAAGTCCTCGTCAAAGCCGCCGATGTATTCCCACATCTCACGGCGGACGGCGAACGACAGCGACCAAAAGAGGTCGTGATCACCGGCGAGGAGAATCTCCCCCGGCGCCGGGTTGGGGCGGGCGGGGTGCGGTTCGCACAGACGCGTCAGACGTTCGGCGTAGCCTGGGGTGATCGGATCGAGTTCGACATCAGGCAGATAGCTGACAGGACCGCAGAGCAGGTCCCGCGGGTGGGCCTGCGCGGCACTCTGATAAGCCTCGATCAGGTCGGGCGTCGGGAGGCAATCCACATCGAGAAAAATGAGCAGATCATCCGGGTGGCCTCCGGTGTGAGCAACACCGAGGTTCCGCGCAGCCGCTAAGGGCAGGGCAGGGCCGCAATTAGGGATCGAAACGACCGACAGGGGTACGGTAGGAGACGGCTCAAGACCGCGAAGGTCCTCATCGTTCATTGCAATGACGATATGGTCTGCCGGTCGTACGGTGCTGAGAGCCAGGCTTTCTCGCTGCCGGCGCAGATGGTCGTGCCGTCCATGGACGGCGGTGATGACGTAGGTGTCCGGCCGTCTTGTCGCAGAACTGACCATCATCTATTCCCGCAGGTGTCGTCGGAGTACATGTGCACGAGGCGGATGAACCGTCCGGATGTCTTCTCATCGCACCAGGTAGACCATCGCCGACCATCGAGTCGCAGCGCCTGGTCAACTACCCGAGCCCAGTCCGCGGCGGTGCTGGTCTCAGGACCTGCAACGACTGGCCACGAACCTCGGACGAGGGTCTCGAGCATCCAATTCTGCTCGTCATAGGGCCGTGGATGGGCGATGACGACTGCCGGGGTGCGGCTGGCGGCGACTTCGGCGATCGAGTTCTGCCCTGCCGCGGTGATCACGACCGCGGCCTCACACAACACCGGCCAGGGGTCTTTCACCCATATCCCACCCGGACCGCCGAGGACAGTGACTTCTGCGGCGGGAAATTCTTGTCTGAGTAGATGCGGAAGGTCCTCTACCATTGCACCTCCGCCTGCGCCGTTGAGCACAACGATGGAAAAGCTCACGTCCGCCCGAGGCTGCCTGTCCGCATGCTCGTCTTGTGACGCCTCGGGGAGGGGGAATCGGGACAGCCCGCCGAGGGCATGGAACTTGTGCTCGCTGTCTTCTGGGATCCCGGAGACGATGCCGTCCGCTGCCGGGGGCCACATGCCAAGGATCGCCGAGCTGAGTCGAAAGCCGAGCTGATGAGCGCAATCGCCGCGATCTCCTGGCAAGACCACAGTCATCACCGGTATCCCGTGTAAGCGTGTGAGAACCGCGACTTCCACTGAGACATCAACCACCATCAGCTGAGGCCTGAAGGAATCGATCCATGCAGAGATCTGTGCAGAGCGCCGCACCAGCCCGGAATGCCCGATCGGCGCGTAGTGGAGACTCCCGCCCGCCGTGACGTCTTCTCGTTCCAGCTGGCCTCCGACGGACGCATCGGCCGGCGGTTCTGCCGCCGCTGCGGCTCCGCAGTAGACGGAATTCCCATCATCGCGTGCCAGTTTCACCCATGCTCCTGACCACTGTTCGGGTCGAGACAAGGAGGACAGTCCGGTAACGTGCCATCCGGCACGAGTCAGCTCCCGTGCCATAGTCACGGCGCGGTGCAAGTGTCCGGAACCTTGGTGGTGGATATACCACCCGATCATGGGAGGAACAGAGCGCTGGTCGACGTTCATTACGCGGCACTTCCTGCGACAGTGGTAACCGCACGACGATACAGTGCTTCATAGCCGCTGACGGTGCGCTCCAGGGAATGGTGTTCTACCGCATATTTGCGAGCCGCCTCACGGTCCCGCCCGGCAGCAGTGCGGATCGCTTGGGCCAATGCCTCGACAGTGAGCTGGCCGGCCAACGCTCCTACGTCGCTGCGGACGACCTCGACGAGTCCGCCTCTTGGAAACGCCGCCACAGGAGTCCCGCAGGCCAAGGCTTCTGCGGCGACCAAACCGTAGGGTTCGTCCCACTGCGAGCTCACGACAGCCACGGCAGATGAACCCACCAAAGTGCGCAGCTGCTGTTGATTGAGATGCCCGCAGTAATAGGCATCGTCGCCCAGGCGCGGGACCACTTCAGAGGAGAAGTACTCCTCGTCCATAATCGGGCCTGCGAGTGCGATGTGGAACCCGACAGCGCGGGCGGCCTCGATTGCAATATGGGGCGCCTTCTCGGCGACCATGCGCCCTGTCCACACACAGGCAGGACCGCCGGGTCCCGCCTGCCACAGATTCGTATCCACTCCATTGGAGATCAGAGTGCTGTCCAGCGCGTGCGACCAGGACTGAGATGTCGCGCTGGAGACGGCCGCAAAGAAAGTCGACGGCGAACGGAAAGCCGCGGCCGATTCCAACCACGGTGTCGGCGGTGTGTGCAGTGTCGTCACGATCGGTGTGCGCACCAGAGAGGACAATGCCAACGGCAGGTGGTGGAGTGAGTTGTTGTGGATGACATCGAACTTTGTTTCCCCGGCCAGGCCGAGCATCAGCTCCAAGTAGGCGTGATGCTGCCGCATCCATTCTTCTGGCATCGCCGAAACGTCGTTCTGAGCCGCCTCCGAGGATTGGAAGTGCTCCGGGACCATCATCTCGACGCCGAGTTCGGGATCGCTGCCGGGGGCGGCAAACAGCGTGACTGAGTGCCCACGGGAGACCAGCTTCTTCACTACAGCATGTGTGAAAGACTCCAAGCCGCCCGCGAAGGGCTCACAGATGGGAAATCGGCTCGACGCTATCAGACAGATCCGCAAAATTCGATGCCTCCGTTCTGGCGTTAGACGTTCGTTCACCCGCCGCTGTCATCTCATCCGACGATGTCAGACGGACCTCTTCGCAATGGGGCAGAGATCGCGGTTGCGATGCGCCCTGTCATTTCCAGGCTTCCACACCAAACGAGTTTACATTGTAATCACAATAACAGGCTTCTGCACGAATTCACATAGCTTCCAGGACGGCGCGGAAAGCGACGAAGATTCCCATGGGTCCAGGGTGTCTGCTCACAGAAGCTCCATCAGCCCAGCGGGCATCTCCAAGTGCGGCAGCGGTTACGGATAATTTTCGCGTCGCCCGTTGGAGTCCTTTTTGTGGGGGTTGGAGGTATGGAAGGGCTCGGCGGGGTCCATGATGGTACGCATCAACGGGTCAAGGCGGCTCCGGTAGAACACGAAGATCGGGAACCCGCCTCCGAGGCGCACTACTTCCCTTAATCGGCTCTTCATAATCAGGGCAGTAGGAGCCGGTCCATTCCACCAACGTGGAGTAACGACCGGATGAGACAGTTGCCGCGGTCGCGGACAACCTAACGCGATACCGCGTAGATGTTCCAGTCTTGCGTTCAACGCCTCAGCAGGCCCATTCGACGTTCTCGGATGGGCAGAGTACGCGAGAAGGTCGGCCCGCCGGCTCGTCGACGTGCTCGTAGCCGGGGTGAATAACGAGATCCTCGGAAGCGCCTCGGGCAAGCACTATAACGCCCCTAACGGCCTCGCATCGATTGCCGCGGTCGACGAAGTGGGAAGGGTGTCGGACGATTCAATCTGTATGACTTCGTCCAGGGCCTAGGTCAACCTGGCGCCATGACAGATAGGACCGTGATCAACCGTGCTCGCAGTATTATTCTTCCTGCAGCGGCCGACCCCGTGAAGATTGCCGATGCATCGAGCCCGACCCTGGCACCCTGGTTCGCTTTGCGCTGTCGAGTCCGTTTCGAGACGGGCCAGTGCGTTCTGGTCCTTCGTGCGACGGGTGGTGCTGGACGGCCCGCCGTGCAGGTCGCGAAGCATCTTGGGGCATCGCAGCTTGTCGCCGCGGGCCGCGATCAGCTGAAGCTCGCGACGCTGCCTGCCCTGGGAGCAACCGAGGTTATGTAGCTGAATGACCCCCAGTTGGGCTCGGTCGAAACCGAGGTTGATGTGGTCCTCGATTTTCTCTGGGGTGATGCCGCCGTGTGCATGACCGATTCGATCAAGGATCCAGAGAAAGCGGCTCTGACCTCGGTGGCCGACCCCGTCCCATCGCCGACAGCCAAATCCGTAAAGCGATTCGACTCATCGACAGTGGTGAAACTGCTGCACAAGCAGCCCGGGACCTTGAGATGTCCACAGCTACGCTTTGTCGAAGAGTCCGCCTACTCAACGACTAGCTCTATCATCGCACCCGGGACTCACCCCAGCCCGGAGGCGATGTAGTCGTCAAGCTTGCCAGCGTCCCGGGCCGCTGCGACAGCCAGTGCCTCGTTGGGGTCTTCGAGATGGATCACCAAAGCCGCGTCATCGTAGGCTCGACCCGCGCAGATCGTCTCGCCATCGTTCTCACCACCGTCGATGATCCAGACTTTCAGATCCTGCTCTTCCAGCGCATCCCAGATATCCGCTGCTTGCTTCTCGTAAGTGGGAGAGAAACGCTCGAAGACCTTCTCGACCTCGTCACCGGCAGGAGCCTGCGCCCGCCCAGGTCGGGGGAAGTCGGGTCGCTTTGTTATCTTTTCTGTGCTCATGGACACAATCTAACAGTCCGGCGGTCCCTCGACTGCCCATCAAGTCCGACCAATTCGATGAGAGAGCACCGTTTAATGCGCACAATTGGGAGCGGCATCTTCGCCCAGAGCGTTGCCTGGCCTGGAACGAATCAGGCAGCGCTGGCCCTTGCTGAAACATCCCGCACTCGACACCTGAGGTCTCGACCACAACATCTGCTCATGCTGGAACGCTCAAGTCGGCCGGCCATCGAAGTGCTCAACCAACGCGTATGACACCGGGCGCACCGTATGGCGCGCCCGGTGAACAATCTCAAATCGCCCTCAGACCGTGGATGATTGGTCTGTTCGGGCATACCTGGCGATCTCATAGGCTTCCGGTCGGTAGACCACTGCGTGAGGACGACTCGTCGTCAGATAGTCACGAGCCCAGGACGCCACCGCGGCGGCACGTTGCTGCCAGCCTGAGAGGAGAAATGCGTGGACTGCCAGCCAGCCAAGGAACGCCGGCATCCCCTGCACTTGATATCGGCGCGGAGTCAGCTCGGCCACTGACTGCCATCGACCGATCATTGCCATATACCCCATATCGACGAATTTGAATTCGCGGCGGGGCCGTCCAGTCAGGTCGGCGCGAATGTTCTCTGCCGCCCATCGGCCCGACTGTTTGGCCACCGAGCCGAGCTGCGGCAGCTTCCGATCCTTGGCATCGACGATATTGGCGGCATCGCCTAAGACATAGACTCCCTGGCACTCCGGTGCCGTGAGGTCTGTGGCCACATCGACCCGTCCGCCACGACCGGTCGTGAGTCCGGCGGCCTCCAGTAGGTGCGAGGCTTTCAACCCGGCGGCCCAGACGACGATCTCCGCATCGATCTTCGTCCCATCAGCAAGGGAGATATCTGTATCGGAGACTTCCGCGACCGCACTGCCCAAATGCACCTTGACGCCGAGTTTCTCCAACCGGTCTCTGGTGTACTGCTGCGATGCCTGCGAGAAGGGCGGAAGCACAGTGTCGACCATGTCTACAAGGTGAACCGCGCACGACGAAGCGAAACTGTGCGAATAGTACTTGCCGACTACGTCCCTGATGTTTTCGGCGATGGCCCCGGCAGTTTCCACGCCATTGGGACCCGCGCCAACGACGGCAACCGTGAACTTTCTGTTGGTGGCGTGTTCTTGGTTCGCGGATGCTCGCTCCACAGCTCCGAGCAGTGCTGACGACAATCGGGCGGCGTCGTCGACCGAATACAGGGGGTAGGCGTGTTCTTCCGCTCCGGGAGTATCGAAGAAGTTCGGCTCCGCGCCTGAGGAGATCACTAGTATCTCCGCCCGGTAGCGCACACCGTCTGCGGTGGTGACCGTTCTCTTCGCTGCATCGATCGCAGCTACTTGAGCAGTTCGAATCGTGACATGCTTCTGCTCCCTGTGGAGGATGGAGCGCAGCGGGCGAGCCACCGTTGACAGGGCGATCTGGGCGGTTGCCACTTGGTACAACAGGGGCTGGAACTGGTGATAGTTGTTCTGATCGAGCAAGAGCACGTCTACTCCGGCCCGCCCGAGGCGCTTGGCTGCTTCGAGGCCAGCGAAGCCAGCGCCGACGATCACGACTTCGCAGGTTCGCGCCACAGGTTCCTCGCCTGTAGCCCGCTGATCGGTAGAAGTTTCGTTCATGCTGTCTGTCCTCCTAAGACATGCTGTCGAGCAACCGTGTAGCTGCCGCAATCGCTCAGCTAGTGCTCTCTCGGCCAACAGTCCGAGACTGAAACCGCGGGAGATCATTGGGTGGGCTCTTGGCTTCAGTCTGTCAGCGATGATGTGAACGCGATAGCCCCGTCTACTCGAGCGAGACCTCAGCTGTGAATCTCCGCGAGCACTGAAACGAACCTCTACCGTTACCGGACCTTGAATTGGAACACACGGTTTGAGGTCAGCCTGCAGCACTGAAGCTCTACTCAGTTCCGTATGCAACCCGGTCGGTCTTGAAAGGGCCAGTCACTGCGACAGGGGCCGTGAAGTTGTTCTCCCCTACACAGACGATAAAGAATCGTCAGTTGCGACGAGGAGATCCCGCGCAGCCTCATACGTTCCCCACCCGGGTTCCCTGGTCAGAAACGCTGTCGCTACCCGTTCTTGCAAACTGCGCTGGTCCCTTCGTGCCGCCACTCAAGTCGAGGTCCGATCGCCACCAGCAATTCGTCTTCTTGGACCAGATGACTTTGCAGACCCACTGGAACATGCGGTGTTTCGATGAACCCCAGCTGAAGATGCCCCCAGTGAGACCTGCTCCGGAAGAAGCATTCGCTGCTGCACAATCGCTCCGTTTCGGGACACTCCCGGGTTCTGCTGAAGTCCCCGATCCGCGGCATTCCCGTTGGCGAGATCTGCATCAGCCGTCTCGGACATCTCCGCTGCCGTCCACGGTCGTCGGCACGTCCGCTATGACCTGAGCTGGCGTTCTCGGTCTCAAAGCCCACAGCATTCCGATGATTCGATTTTCCACGGTGGCGCGACGCGTATGCTGGTGTCGAACCGAGAAGAGGAGAATCGTGGACGCCGACGTTGTAGTCGTGGGAGCAGGTCTCGCAGGCCTGCAGTGTGCCAGACGGTTGCAGCGCAACGGCTCGACTGTCCAGGTCTGCGAATCGAGTGATGGTGTCGGCGGTCGCGTGCGCACCGATCGAATCGACGGCTTCCTCTGTGACCGCGGGTTTCAGCTGCTCAATCCCTCGTACCCTGCAGTGCGCGCCTTCATCGACGTCGCCTCACTGGACTTGCAGACTTTCGGCGCCGGAGTGATGGTCCGCAAGGGACAGCGTCTGACCACGCTGCGCGCATCCTTGAGCCGGCTTGGCCGCGAGTCATCGGTGTTGAGCTCTGGACTGATTAAACCGAAGGAGATCCGCGGGCTTCTGAGGTGGCTCGGGCCGACTCTGCTGCGGCCATCGTCAGCCTCGCGGGCGACGCGGGACTCAACTCTCGCAGACTCTTTAGATATTGCGGGAGTCACGGGAGCGTTGCGCCATGACGTCATCGACACGTTCCTCGCCGGTGTGCTGGCCGACAGTACTGGCGCGAGTTCGGCAAACTATGCTCGCCTGCTGATGAGATCGTTCGTGCGCGCGATCCCCGGTCTGCCCAGGGGAGGCATGGCTGCTCTGCCCGAGCAGATGGCGGCGTCTCTCGAAGCGCCCGTGCGCGTGAACACCGCCGTACGAGACCTTCGCGAGACCGACAATGGTGTGGAAGTCGACACCGACCGGGGACGGATACGGGCGCGTGTCGCTGTCACCGCAGTCGGTGCTGAGGATCTCGAGGAGCTGACCGGCGAGAAGACTCCTCCTACTCGCGGACTGACGACCTGGTGGTTCCAAGCTCCGGAACCTCCTCTCGAGGATCCGCTGTTGGTGCTGGATGCCTCGGCTCCCCAGGGAGGCCCAGATGGGCCCGTCTGGCACACTGCAGTCGTCTCAAATGCAGCACCGAGCTACGCGCCTGCGGGATCGGCGCTCATTGAGGCAACGACGCTGCTCGATCGGCCCGACGGTCTGGCCGACGAACGGGAGATCCGGCAGCATCTCGAACGCATCTACGCCACGTCGACCCGCAGGTGGCAGGTTCTGATCAATCATCGGCTTCCGCACGCACTGCCGGCCTCGGCTCCCCCGCTGGTCGACCGATCGGTGCAGCGGATCTCCGAGAGAATATTCGTCTGCGGCGACCACCGTGACACCGGCTCGATCCAAGGCGCTTTGGTCTCCGGTGATCGAGCCGGGCAGGGAATCGCCGGAATACTCTCAACTGCCTCCCGCCGTTCCGACAACTAACCTAGTGCGAAACGATGACCGCAACCTGCGGAACTCCCCCATCTGTGTCGGAGGAGTCCGGGTATGCCCCGGGCCTAGCCATCATGACCACCCCCATCCGACGGGCTGTTGCGGCCCTCCTGACCTGTCTCTTCACTGCGGCCGCCTCCTTGGGCTGTGCCGCCGCAGACACTTCAAGTCCGGATTCCCTGCTCGTGGCCGTGTACCGCGGTGAGGCCGCGTGCGACGGGTGCCCCGAGACGGTCGCACAACGGCTGAGAGCCTTTCACCGACGTCGAGGTGGTCTTCATCGGTCGCGATGAACGTCTGCCGCTGCAGGCCGATTCCCTTGCAGACGTGGACCTCTACCTCCAACCCGGTGGCGGGGATGACATCGACGCTGCCGCCGAAGCGCTGCCGCCTCGATTCGTCGGGGGCCTTGAACAGTATGTTGCAGATGGCGGTCGTTACCTCGGTCTGTGCATGGGCGCCTACCTGGCGGGGCCGGTCGCCCTCGGTCTCGTCGAATCGGACCTCGACGGTGAGGTCGGTCGTCCCGAATTCCCAGTCACCGACAGCAGAGAGACCGTGGTCGACGTCGCCTGGATGGGTGATCATCGCCAGACATTCTTCCAAGAGGGCGCAGCCCTTCCTCCACCCGAGGATCGCGCCGCCGTGTTCGCGCGCTATGGCAACGGCGACATCGCCGCAGCACGCTACGACCACGGTGACGGTATGGCAGGTCTGGTCGGCCCGCACCCCGAGGCTGACCAGACCTGGGCGGACAAGGCGGGAATTGCCGATCCGGACGGAGACGACTGGAATCACGCCGTCCCCTTCGTCGCGGCACTGTTGAATTGACTTTGATACGAGGGCGAAAATCGAGTCTGCAGCGGGTGATCTCTGAACCGGACGGTCGGCGGTCGACGTCAGCGCCGCCATCGCCTCACCAGCCCGCACCGAGGTGGCACACACCCGACCGCCCGTGTAAGACTACGTAGGCGATTGCTTTTTCAATGATCGCTCGATCTGCGAATTGGCACACCGACTACGACAGCCTCCTCTACAGGAGCGCGGAGGAACCGAAGGAGCTGCCCCCATGACAGAAAATCCTGGGATCATAGGTCATTGGGACATCGATCCCTCACATTCTCGACTGGGATTCTCCACACGCCACGCCATGGTCTCGCGTGTGCGCGGAGCGTTCAATGATGTCTCCGGCTTCGCCGACATCGCCGAGGACCTCGCCGATTCGACCGCCGAGGTCATCATCCAGACCGCGAGCGTCGACACCCGCAGCGCGGACCGGGACACCCACCTGCGCTCGGCTGACTTCTTCGACGTGGAGACCTACCCGGAGATTCGCTTCGTCTCCTCGGCCATCGACGAGGTCGACGAAGGCTCCTATATCGTCACCGGTGAGCTGACGATCCGTGATACGACGAAGACCGTCTCCGTTCCTCTCGAGTTCATCGGCATCGACACCGACCCGTTCGGCAACCTGCGCGCCGGCCTCGAGGGCTCGCGCCGCATCGACCGCAAGGACTGGGGCGTCACCTGGAATACGAAGCTCGATTCCGGTGGTGTCCTCGTCAGCGACAAGATCACGCTCGAATTCGAGCTCTCCCTGATCAAGAACCTCGCCGAGGATGCCCCCGCCGATTCTGCGGACACCACCGATGAGGACGAGGCCCCCACCGAAGCACCGCCGCCCGTCGCTGAGGCGGCCCCGGCTCCCGAGGCTCCGCAGCCCGAAGCTCCGGAGTCTGTGACCCCGACCCCAGTCGCTGACGAGACTGCCCCGCCCGCGCCGAAGGCTCCGGAGAGCGCAGCATCGGAGGCCCCGAAAGCAGAGCCCGCCGCCGAGCAGTTCCCTCCCCCACCTCCGGTCAAGCCGGCCGAGACTCCAGCTGAGAAGCCGGCAGAATCGGCACCGGAAGCCAAACAGTCGGAGACTCAGTCGTCCGGGGGCGCCTTCGGAAAGCTCTTCGGCCTCCGCTGAGTCCAGCACTCCTCCGCTGACTTCAGCGGCCCAGCACAGCAGTCTTCACCGCGGGTGAGATCGGTACACGAGCCGATCTCACCCGCGGCTATTATTGGGACCATCACCATGTGACCTGACAGAGGAAGTGGGACTGCCATGGCCAAGCTGACGAAGATGGTTTCCGCCATCGGTTCTCTCAAGGACCTCAACTCCGCCCGCGCCGAGTTCGATGACGCGTCGAAGACCATCCCCGCCGAGGCGGCCTTCCCACCCGCAGACATCCGTCCGAACGCGGACGATTCCCGTACCTTGATGCTTCGGGTGACGAATCCCGGAAACCTCGCCGAGGCGGCCCCGCAGTCATCGAGCCAAGGTGACATCTTCGCGGTCATCCATGTACCCGCCGCTGGCGAGTTCGCCGCAGCCCTCGTTCTCAACCCCTCCACTCAGATTGAGGCCGGTCAGACTTTCGCGACCATCGCCGACGAGGGCGGGTGGCCGGTTGTCGTCGCCATGGTTGAGGAGTTCCTCGGCCTCCGCATCGATCACATCGCGCAGCTGGAATCAAACGCGCTCGGGCGCGTCATCGACGAGCTCGATGGTCTGCAGGTGTACAGCCGCGCTGCGTTCAGCGCGAGCAGCACCGACTTCGTCGAGGGAACGAACAACCTCGACGGAGCGACATCGTCGATCTTCACCGCAGCGGACCCCGTCGATGATGCCGGCCAGACGCGAACCCGCAACCAGCGCGCGGTGGTGCGTGCGCTCGTTCAAGCACTCAAATCGGGCGGACTGGTCAAAGATCCTAACAAGGGCGCGGCCGTGCTCGGTCACTTCGCTTCAGGGATTCAGCACAACGCCGAGTTGACGACAGGTGAGCTCGTCAAGATCGCCAATGGTCTCCGCACGCTGCAGAATGAAGACATCGCTGTGGTCACCGTGCCGACGAACTCGCGTCGCGAGGATGATGGCACAGTCATCATCGACTTCGACCCCGAGGCGGTTCCGGCGCTGAAGAACGCTTTGGCCAGCAACGACCTCGCAGACTTCTTCCGATACCTCGTGTCCGCAGGATATTGAACAATACTCAACCAAATGCCCATAGCCCGATCCAGAACCATTAAGGTGCCGACTCAAACATTCCCACAATAAGGCGTCAAAAAGCCGACTTTCAACAATCCTGGTGCCCCGGGGACAATCTCACTCAACCCACAGCTGAGGAGCAAATCAGAAACGGACGAGCAATCCCAGGCCTCAGCACAGTTCTAGAAGTCAACACTAGAAATCATCTCCGCAGAAGACTTCGCCAGACGAGCATCAAGCTCGGCGAAGGCGATCGAACATTTAACCCAAGTCGCAAACACGTCTCATCCGCCCTCCGACTGGTCGACAGCCTCGTTCAGTTCGAACTTCATACAGTCCCAACTCCGCAGCAGGGCTGTGATTTGTAATATCTTCGCAGGATGGACGATCAAACCCACTTTGGTTCCTCGCTAAGGTGCGGATACTATCAGTTCATGACGATGCGCCAAATCCACACCTCCACGCCTCCGACCCGATTCAAATCAGTCGAAGATTTCCTGCAAAATCGCGAAACCATCCGAGGCACTGTGGAAATTGAGCTACACGGCGTACCATTTCACTTCTTCTATGACTGGCGTGATTCAGACACGACACTCGTAACATTCTCTGGAACATCGTCAGCGAAAATGCAACACGTCCCAGCATGGATTGGCAATAGCGTTTCCGCGGGCCTTGGTATCAATCGAATACTCATTTCAGATCCCAGCATAATCCTGTCCACCGAGTTGCGACTTGCATGGTACGCAGGAAACTACCAACAGCCCCTACTTCAAGAAGACATCGCGCAGTTCCTTACAAAGGTTACAGCCAGCACCCGCCCCATCTTGTTTGGCCCATCAGGAGGCGGGTTTGCAGCCCTACTCCAAGGCGCAGTACTCCCAGACTCCACCGTTGTCGCGTCAAACCCTCAAACAAATATCGCAAAATTCACAAAAGCCGCGGTGGACAGATACATGCAAATCGCATGGGGCCAAGATGAGCTCGATTCAGCTTGGCCGCCGTTCACACACGAAGTCATGCCGCTTTATGCTCGTCAGAATGAGGCAAAAGTAATCTACATCCAAAACGCTGGCGATGCTGACCACATCGAGAAGCACTACTCACCATTCCGTGATGAAGCACATTCCACTAACCACATCATCTATTTGATGCCGAACTTGGGTCCAGGGCACATAGGTCCGGACGGTCAGTCATTCACAAACATACTTAGAGCCGCCCGCGACAATTCCGATTGGAGTGCTCTAGCTTCAGCACTGAAGTCACTGGAAATTACGAGAAATACCTAACGCCGCGCACCCGCGCAACTAATCCCACCGAGTTGCAATGAACACCCTATAGAACAGGCAGTCGGATCTCGAAAAAACACTCAAATACCGAAAGAGCAGCCCCATAGGCATTAGATAGTAGCATCACGCTACGGCAAAATCAGCCACATTCAGCTCAATTAGTACCGTGAGTTCAATTCCACGAGTCGAAATCAGAGCACCCCCCCCCCCCCGTGATTCAGTTCGTAACTCGAACTCGTGACTCAGTTGCACCGAATCCACTGAGCACTTCCTGCAACACCCATAACTGGCCACACGAAATCAAAGAATACAAGAATTCAATATTTAGGCCACGGTACCTAACGCAATTAGCTTTCCAAGAGCACCAGCTTCTCTTGTAGCGGCACCAATTCGAGTTCGACTACCGGAGTTCAGTCCATCGATTTTCTCTATAATGCTTTCAGGCACGACGTCACGGAAGTCTTTAACGCCGGCGTAAGCAAGCGGCAGCAGAGTCGATGGGTCCAAGTTGCCCTCATACCCCGCTGAACGAGCAAGTTCCGTCTGAGAAATGCACGTACCTTTGGCAGGTTGCGGAGTACCGTACTGCACGTAGGGACTCAGGTGATCGGCTTCGATTGGCCCACCGAGTTCATCGAGACGCTTCTCAACGTAGTGCTCGGATACATTCTTACGCACGTCGTCGAACGGAGCAGTGGCCATTCCCGGGTTCAGTTTGATCAACAGGTCCAACACAACGCTCGGTGAAGTCTTTCCTGGCGCAGGAAGCTCATTCTCGCCGGATCGGCTAAGACCAATCAACGGGATCTGCGCTGCTGGGCGAGCGACATAATCACTACTCAGTGTGGATCTCCCCCCATGTATCGCATTTCGAAATCCGATGTAATGCCACTCGGATCCCCATTTGTGTTCCCTTGAAATACCCATAGCCTCTAGCGCTCTAGCTGCTTGAGCCAATGCCTCAGGTGGCATATTTATCGCCTCAAGAGGACGCCACCCAAAATTGCCTTTAGAGATTTCTGCACCCTGACCACCAACTGCAAAGACGGGAATCGGTCGATGCCTAAATTTCGCTGGCATGTAGAGCGCGTCGTACAGTCCCATCCCAGTCGCAGCCCAGCCCGCGAGCAAATCGTTGGATGTCAGAGAACCCTGCACATTGCTACTCGGCTGATTCAATGAAAATCCAAACTTTTCACTCAGTGCAACTGCCACAGCGTAATCCTGATTATCGTTGAGGCGAGTCTTCTTGTTAGTGCTGGCTATGTGCAAGTTATCCTGCATGTCCGCTGCCAGCGCCGCAGCGAGACATACTCGAGAATCGGTTCCCCCTGATAGCCCCAGCGTTGTAAGACTTTCAGACGCCGCATAGGTCTTGAAAGTGCGCACCATACGAACAGCTGACTCGTTCACTGCATCCGCGTGATCTGCAAATGACCCGCGGTAAAACTCAGAGAGATCCATAGGGTACTCTTCCAGGTCACCGTTACGTCCATCTATTACTAGCTCGGTGCCGGGCGTCGCGTATCGAATCTCTTCACAGAATGTTTCCCGCCCCATCTGTTGAAGACTCATCGAATTCAACCACATCCGCCCGAGAATTGTCTCGCTATTTGGGGTTCTAGAAAATCCGAGTTCCTGACGCATCATGATCAGCGTCAGATATGAATCAGAAACGGCGGAAACTCCACCGTCGTTGAACCAGCACATCGGCACGAACCCGTACGAATCAGCTCCAACGCGTACTTCGGCCGCGCTGAAACGGGCAGTAAAGTAGCTTCCTTCAATTGGATGGCTGGGTTCCGGCAATTCTGAAGAGGGTGCACCTGCGAAAACCATCGCTGCCCTAATGTGATCGATCCCATAGCCTTGGAAGATTGCCCCATTGCTAACATAACCTGAGTTTGAAACGTAAAGCAGACTCATCCCACTGCCCAACGCCAGAATGTCGGTCTCTTCAGGTACGAATAGCTGAGAGACCCGGCGAATCCTTGACTCATCGCCAACAGCTAGTACGTATCCGCTCATTGGATAACCTTTCTCAGACTAATTGACATTCGCGCCAAGTACCCATTTCTAGCTATCCCCTTATCAACGACATTGTTTGATGACGATTATTCTCTTGAAAGTGTCGGCGCCAACTCTTTCGTGGGGTTGGGCGAAGAAATTCAGCGGGGACGCGCGAATAGATGAAGCCGACAACAGTGCGGGCGGCCCAAGCGCATCTCAAAAATTAGAATCCGGGCCGCCCGAAGCTAGCAGCTTGTTCGACTACGCAACGTTATCGTCGTTTATGAACCGCTCAGTGCTTTAGCGAGTTCTTTTCGTAACAACTGGTACCCGTCTCGTGCACCGTAGTACAGAGACGCCCGAACTTTCTGATGAACCCGTGAAGGATACTTTACAATCCTGTCAGCAAGGCCCTCATTTGTGTAACTGACAAGCATCTCAGGCCGTTCGATCATCCTGAGGAAGTTTCGGTTCTTCGGGGTTACAGACATGGCAACGGCGGGCACACCGTACATCGTAGCGACGACTAGACCGTGGAATTTGATAGTTGCCAACAATCCAACCTTGGAAATTTCGACGCAGAGTTCGTCTAACGACTCCGAATGAACAACCTCGTCACCCGGCTGAGCAAGCTCGCGTGCAAGGGCGAGATCGCCCTCTCCAAGGGAATCAGTCGCAAGTGCAATATGCCGTATTCGATAGCCCATGTCACGAGCTCGAGTAATCGCTGCTTCAAGATGACTCAAATCGTCGCTACGAGAACGGTGCTCGCGCATGACGACGCCGAATACATCCTTTTCACTCTTGCCGGGACTCGGCCGGTCGAGAGCGCAGACTGGATCCGGGTACCATGTCAGTTTATCGCCGGGATCAAGGTTCTCTTTGATCCAGTTATAGCTCTCAACATCCCGGGCGACTATCAGTTTACAGTTCTCGTGCGCGAAGAAACGCCGATAAACATCCAACACGTGCTCCCGCCTAAATGGCTGATTTGGAACACCAAGCCCGTAGACAAATGTAGGCTTCCTAAGATATTCAGTCTGCCAATAAAGATCACTCACTCGCAGTGGGTTGAGCAAATCGCCACCACCGATGAGAATAGCGTCCGACTCGTCTACAATCTCCGACACTGGTCTCGAAAAATATGGTTGGACCAGCAGGTCATTGGCTACGTTGAGCTCGTACTCCTTACCAAGCTCCTGCCGATGAACTTTCAAGAACAGTTCATCGCCGAAGTTTCCCCATCCAAAATATCCAACAAGTGCGATCTTCTTCATCGCGCGTCCTCACTGTCGACGATAATATGGTCGTTCACATCAATATTCAGGCCGTACAGACCTGCAATTTTGTTCACTATTTCAATTGCATCGTTTCGATCAGATTCAGTCACAAGATTCAATTTTGGCACATACCAATTCTCCAAAAAATTGTAGAAATGATGACTGACATACTGATCTATTAGCTGATGGCGCTTCAGTGTCTCCGTTTGAGCTTCTTCCATAATCAGCTTCTTCTCAAAGTAGGAGAGATCAACTGTATTCGTAACAGAATCAGGCCGCTCGGCGTAATAGATGAGGTGCACATCGTTTGTAAACGCCCCGTCTCCAGCCTTAAGAAGTAGCAGCCACCCAAACAGAGAGTCTTGCCCTGCTGCCTTCTCCACGAAACGAAGTTCACCGTCTTCGAAGAGTGATTTATCCATCACTGCAGCCTGCGTCGAGACTACAGGGAATCGTCCTCGCTCGAAGTAGCTGCCACGGAAGTCTCGGATTACAGACATGCTTTGGTTTGTATGACGGCCGGTCACCGTAGTCGAAGCGGCAACTTTCACTTGGTAGCCGGATACGAATTTCACTTCGTTGTATTCAGATCGAGCAGTTTCGAGTAGTTCGAGTAGTCGATCATAGCCCCCATCCGAAATTTCATTATCCGGATCTAGGAAAGCCAACAGCGGCGCGCTGGCAATCTCTATACCCTTGTTCCTGGGACGTGAAGCACTGCCGCTACCCCCCGGCTCAAAGAGGAATGCACGAACGTTGGGCATCTCACGCTCAAGACGCCGACAGATTTCAGGGGTGATCCCGTCCGTCGAACCGTCGTCGATCAAAAGTATTTCAAATCGGTCGCTCCTCGCATTTCGTAGAATGCTCGGTACGCATTTAGTCTCGAGGAAATGGCCGGCGTTATAGATCGGAACGATAATCGTCAGATCGAAGTTGTCATTAGAATTCTTCGATGCGGTATGTACGTGCTGACGAACAGAGGATTCAAACGGCGGAATCGCATAGCCATTCCCCAAATCTGGATTCGATCCACGTAGTATTTCGAGTCGTGCTTGAGGAGTCAGGGCTCGATTCGAATATATGGTCATAGCGACAGTCGCATCTGAAACATACTCGTGAGCCCGACCAACAACCTTTTCCGCCTGCACGGTCGAAGACTGCGTCACAAAATTAGAATCTGTGTACTTGAACGCGTTAATGCGATCTTGTACATAGTTCGGGCCGTAGGAATTCTCATACGATACGAATCCTATGTAGTCTGCAGCTTCAGCGGCTTTTGATGCAAACTGCTCGTCCGTGGACTCTACTAGTTTGACCCCTGGATATGATTGATTCTCAATCTCTTCCTTAAGACGATCATCAGCATGGGCGACAAAGAGTACAACAGATTTATCCGTGTAATGACCACCTTCGTCCAATCCCGCAAACTCCAGCATTCGTGACGATATGTCGAACGCCGTCCGGCTAGTCATTACATTTCTTACCTGCGCCTCATTGTTCTTCAACTCGCTCATCGTAATGGAAGAGCTAAAGTGACTGTCTAGTTGTTCAGGTTCAACGACTATTCGAATTTCTGGAAACTTGTTAAAGACAGAGTTGGAATAGTTGGAAATTAAACCCTTGCCTTGCGCCTGCAGCTCATATACTCGCATCGCGCACATTGTCGGACTCGATTTTATTGAATTGAAGTTCAAACTCCATCGAAACAGTTTATGGATTCGCTGGAGATCGTCGTGCGGGACAGGCTCTAAAGCCAGATCGGAATACTTTTGCGGAAAAGCATATTCTTCGTTTCCGAAATTGCGATCGATCAAGGTAAGATTATCGCCAGTTGATAATACGGAATCGAATATTGCATGCATATCTTCAATGCGCTCCTGGTAGCGCTTGGGATAGGAGCCTGCGAAAAAGGCTTTGTTGATTGCGTGCCTGTAAGATCCAATTGGATTGTTCAGATGAGGATTAGCTCCATATTCCAAATATGCAACACGGTCGTGCCCTAGAGTCTCGCGGTAACGATCTATGCAATCAGAATCGGATGTAAATACAAAATCGAACTTCTCCGCCACCGGCAGGAAATATTCAAAGTTGCTTGGATCTTCGATTGACTGAAAGACTGTGAGTTTTCCATGCTTTTTTGAATAGCCTATAAGTCTATCCAGCGCGCTCCGGGGTTCGTCTCTGAACTTGACGCCGCGCCAATCCTCGTTCGCCAGGCCTTTCCAACAAGAAACGTAAAGCAGAATGTCGAAGCCTTCGGAAAGAACGTCATCCACCGTCGAAGGTTTGACATAGGTGACCTGCTCGAAAGCATCCCTATAGAAGTTGTACATGTATTCGTCAGTGATGATAGCCACATGATATGGGTGTTTTCTCGAGAAATATTCTGAACCATTGCTTTGGGGCAACGTCGACGCCAACTCGAGGAGTAGCTCTCTGCTCAATTGTCTCGAGGCTATGGACCTCCCCGTAGCGGTGCTGCCGGCTTCGGCATCGATAACATCTCGTTCTACGCTCGAACGGATTTCCTCAAGATTCCGCTGAGCGCTACGACCAGCTTCTACTGCAGTATTCAGCGATCTTTGCAGGTCAAATAACGAATCCCGTTGATTGTCGCCGTGTGCGTTATCAGCTGCATATGAGACCGATACACTCGTAGCAGAGGGAATATTATTGGGCCGATCTACCTTATCGATACAAACTTCGTCGAGGACGAACTCTCCTTTACCGCGTAGTCGGATTGTGGGCATAACCCAGGCTACTGATGCTCCAGGTGTGTAGAGGGTCCGATCACCAGCTCTTACGACGGTGGTGCCCAGTCTTTCTCCTAGTTCGTTGTACTCGAGAATGTGAAGTTCTGAACGAAGACTGCTATTGGACGCTGCTTTGAGTTCCACGATGAACGCGCAATCCGCGGCTATTGCTGCATCATCGTCGAGTGTGAGCTTCTTAAAGTGTTTAGGCCGGCCGTTGAGAATAAAGTAGATTGATTCTGCAGAGGCCGTGTTTACTTCAGTCCGACCTTGTGAGTCCAATCTGACACGCACTCGGTCTTCGTGCGTGACAGACCATTCGTTAGGCGATTTGAGGTTGCTTCGGAAACCAACCAGAGGGATTGAGTTAGAATTCGACATCTAGGCGGTCCTCGTCGTATTTAGTGCTTGTGATAGATTTTCTTGGTTTCATTAGCGCGCCTGGTTTCGTTCTGATTCCAAAGCATGGATGCGGTCGTAAATAGGCGCTAGCGCAGGATAGCTATCATCCACGAATTTCTTACTTCCCGCGGACGAAAGTTTGCCGCTCAATTCCGCGTTCACAGAAGGCTCTTGGCGTCTCAAAGTCAGTTCGTTCTCTAAGTTTGTTACTCGCCTTGATAAGGCCCAACGGTGCTGGCGTTCGCCACGTATCGTTACTCGTAGCGACATCGATAGGGCTGCGACCGTTAGCAGAATCAGTAGGATCAGTACGGCATCTATCCCAAATGTTCTAGTAGACACAACCTCCAAGAGAAGTGCTCCCAGTCCACACACCGTTGCCACGGCAACTAAGAGATTCACTCTTTTCATTTTTCCACTTTCTGCTTCGTAGAAGTTCCTATTTTGCCTGTCTGACGATTTGATCTTCTCTGACGGTTCACTCCATCGTGATTCACGTAGACATCAGACCGATGCGGTATTACGGGTTTTTTATACGAGTCTCGTCTGCTTAGCAAACTTCTACCGACTCTAATGAGCGTCCTGTGCGGACAAGCCAAATGGGTTCTACTACACCTCTTCGAATTTCGAGCGGTTCGATAGTTGGCGACTCGGATGTCATCATCAGCTCATTCTCCGAATTCTTTGAATACCTGTCGTATCTCAGCTGCGATTTCCTGATAGTCCTGATTTCGATAGTGAAATGGCTGAGGTCCCCACTTGTGATCGCGAGAGATTCGAACAGACTCACTTTGGCGAGATATTGTAAAAGAAGTCATGCGGCTAGCATGTGCGTAATATCTCTTGTACGTGCGATTCGCCTCGGAAGCTCGTCTTGCAAATTCTTCCGCCTCGGTTGGTGACACGTTGGCCACGTTCTTCAGGAGCTTTCCAAGTCCATCTCCTCTCGCGAAGCTCCGGCCTGCTTGTTTGGCACCACGTCGTAATATTCGCTGTGCACGCCCCACGCTCGAGAGCAGTGTACTGTGCGGGTGTTTCGCGCCCTCGAACGCTGCCGCCCATTCAATCTTCAATAGTATGGACCTATCCCATAGAGACTGGCTTCTCAGCTCAGCCTCCAGGGCTGCGAACCCGAGCTTCCACCATTCGAAATGTTCATCGCTACCGAAACGCACCAAACGAGCCCCCTGCCTTCGAGCTGAACGTGCTGCGCCACAGGATTCGACCTCGATTGAGTTAGTCATGACCGTGTTGTCTGGGAACAGCCAGAATCCCCTTCTCTCATCCACCAAGTCGATGAGAACAACGTCGGCTTCTTCCCTGGCTAGAATCAGTCGCGCTGCTCCGTTCCCCATCAGATCTCCCGTGACCATTTTTTGTTGGAACGGCGATTGGAGGCGTTCCAATTCACGCATGGATGATCCATGGCGCGCTATTAAACTAACCACGGATTGCCGCGCAACGTATTCCATGACATGAACGTCTGACATGACCTCGGCCGTATCACGACTCACGCATGAACCGAAGATTGCGATGTTCATCGGCGCGAATCCTGATGGAGGGCAGGACCCTCGTCTACCTGACGCAAACGCTGTCGTTCCTCGTACCTTTCATCGGCGATCTTGCGGGCACGAGAAGCGAGCCTTCGGCCGGTGAAATCATCCGCGGCGGCAACTGCGGACGCACGATCATGCGGGTTCGCGGCGCGCAGAACGACACGTTTCTTGCTGGGATTCAAACGCAGCGGCGGGGCGTCGGTGATTCGTGGGGCGCTTACCGCCTGAGAAGCCGGCTTGGGCAGGGCCGGGAATTTGGCCTTTGGCATCTCAGCGTCAAATGATTTGGGCCAGACCTGCTCCTCGGCAGCGGCCAACATCGGAGCCGGTGTCTCTTCGACTTCGTCGACAGTGTGCTGCCGCTTCACGTGGCGTGCAGGAGCGGACTTCTTCTTAGATGGGCGCGCTGCGTGCCGTGGGATGGGGTTCTTGATGAGTTCAGGTTCGAGGATATTGATCTCCTCTTTCACCGCGTTGCTCACCACATCGGCAAGGAGTTTGTCTGCGATGTCGTCCTTACCCTTGGCAACATTCCACGCCCACCAGCGGTATTTCTCGGCGACAGCCTCGGCGGGGCCATTCATGAGGATCTCGCCTCGGTGCATCCAGACTGCGCGGGTGCACAGCTCCTGAATCACTTTTGCAGCATGGTTGACGAGCAGAACCGTTCCTGCCTCGGCAAGAAGCTCGTCCATTGCGCGTTCACTGCGTTCGGCAAAGGTCGCGTCGCCTGTCGACAGGGCCTCGTCGATGAGCAGAATCTTCGGTCGCGCAGCCAAGGCGATGGCGAATCGGAGTCGGGCACCCATACCCGAGGAATAGGTTCCCATTGGCCGGTGGATAGCCGATCCCAGTGCCGAGAGTTCAACGACATAATCAAAGGCTTCGACGGCCTCTTCGGGAGACAATCCCATTGCCAAACATCCGAGGCGCACGTTCTCACTTCCCGACAGCGCAGGTTGCAGGGCCGCACTGACACCGAGCAGAAGTGGCTGATAACGGACGAGGATTCGGCCCCGATCTGGTTGTTCGACCCCAGCAACGTTGCGCAGGAAGGTGGATTTTCCGGAGCCGTTGGCCCCGACGATTCCCACCATTTCTCCTTCACGGGCAACGAAGTTGACCCCCCGTAGCGCTCGCACGGTGGTCTGGCCCTGCCGCCCAACGAGCCTGTTCGTCAGGCGTCGGATACCCGTTGCCCTGCTACCAGGATCGTTGGTGTTGACGGTATAGCGGACTTGGACGTTTTCCGCAATGATATTTGGTTCTTGGACTTCAGAGTCGGCCATAGTTTTCCTCCCCTCTCCAGAAAAACAGGAAACCGAAGATGAGAAGACCGAATGCCCAAACCATGCCGACTATCCACATCTTCGGATCCGAATCGATTCCGTAGAGCAGCGAATTGCGCACCAAAGTTAGGTAGGCATGCATTGGGTTGTACTGCATGATCGCTAGAAGGGCAGGGTGATCAGCTAGGCGGTCCTCGATTGAGAAGAAAACGCCTGAGCCATACAACCAGAATCTGCTAATAATCGTCATAAAGTTCGTGAGATCAGGAATCTTATGACCGAGACGGGCTAGAAAACACGCAAGGCCAACATTGAAGATTGTCTGCAGAGCAATAACTGGGATCACAAGTACTACACGCCAGGTGATCTCTTCAAGTGGCGGAACAACGGCAAGAACGATAACCATGACAAGCGCGGTTGGCACAAAGTCCAGGAAGTTGCGGACGACTGTTGAAATTGGTAGTGCGGCGCGGGGGAACTGGAATCCCTTAATCATCGATGCTCCCGCTCGGATGGCTCCCGTTCCGCCGGTCATGCACTTACCTGTGTAGCCGAAGAAGAATACACCGATGACAAGGAATCCGAGAAAGTTATCGATGCCTCGTGCGGTTTGCAGAATGAATCCGAAGATGAACCAATATGCGAGTACGGAAAGTAACGGATTTAAGAAGAGCCACCCGTAACCAAGTATGTTCTTCCTCGTCGAGCTCGACATCTTGGCTCGAGACTCGGCGATGATGAAGTGGCGGCGGTTCCACAGTGCGACGAGGTAGCTACGCAGGCTCGCTCGTCGTCCGACAGGCACGAGGCCGTCACTCGACACGGACGGGATCGAGCTCAGCCCGAGGGGGTTCTTTGTCTCACTCATCGCGCATCACTCCCCATGAGTTGAGAATAAACCTGCCCATATCGTCGTCCGATTTCCTTCCACCTGCGAGTTGCAAGAACGTGTGCTCGTCCATTGTCTCCGAATCTTGCCCGCGCAGTGTTATCGGCGGCGAGTTCGGACAGCAGTTCCGCGAGCTTCTGCGGGTTTTCCGGCGGTGTCGCCAATCCTGCGCTGCCTGGAACCAGTTCACGCAGTGCCGGCAGGTCGGAGATGACAACGGGTCTGGCAAGGCCCATCGCTTCAATCGGCTTGATCGGCGTGACCAAGCGACAGACTGGTTCATCCTTACGCGGCACGACAATGACATCGAGCGCAAGTTGGTACTCAATTGCCTGGACTTGGGAGACCCGTCCGGTGAAGACGGCGTTATCATCCAGAACAGCTGCGCGTTCGCGCAGTACCGGCAGTGCGACACCGTCGCCGGCGATCAGCAACCGCAGGTCCGTCCCTTGGCTTCGGGCGAGGATCACGGCGTCGACTAGGTCGTCGAGGCCCTCATATCCGACGATCGACGCTGCTGTGCCGACCCAGATTCCATCTTCTGGCAGGCCAAGGCTCCTTCTCACCTCGGCCGGAGTGCGGGTGACATCGGTGTCGACAACGGCTTCGGAGACCGAATTCGGGATGAGAGTGATGGCTTCGGCTGGCACTCCCCCAGCGATCAGGTGCTCACGCATCGTCTCGCCCAAGGTGATGACTGCGTCGGCTGCCGATGCGACTTCGATCTCCTTGGCCCGCATGAGTGCGAAGCGTTGGCTGTCCCGACGTGCAGAGCGCTCTTCCGGACTGCCGCCGGCAGCTGCCCATGTCTCTTCCAAGACTCCGCGGACTTCGTAGACCCATGGCAGGCCCGCTGTCTTCGCGGCCGCACCAGTGACCATGCCGTTGACGTAGTGCGTCGTCGTGTGGAGGATCTCAGCACTACGTTCGTGGGCTTCCGCAGCGATGTGAGTCGCTTGCTCGCTCAGCCGTTCGGATGGCGTGGGCCGCGGTCTCAGCGGGACATCACGAATGTATTCGACCCCGTCGACGATCTCGACCGGCGCCTGGCTCAGTCGTCCGATGGTCACGGGATACGACGGGCGTGTGATCGCGGCCGCTTGATGGCCGGCGTCCCGCAGAGTGGTGAGGATGGCATGAGAGCGGTAGGTATAGCCGGAGCGGGTGTGCGGCAGGGAATTCGTCAACACATGCAGCGCCGTCGGATGCTGACCTCGATCAAGGTCGGCATTGCCGCGTGCCCGCCGAGCCGTGACATGGCTCGACACTTCCGGCCACCATTGAGGTTGGAGACTCCGTCGCTCATCGAGCAGGCGTGTCCGGCGCGCGCCGTCTGGCAGGACTGCGATGGCCTCGTCGATGTGCCCTTTGGTCCACTCGATACGTGAGCACAGTGCATGAGCGCCGGGAACGGCAGCTGCGATCGATTCGGCCGCGTCGAGGAGTCCCAGATTGAGTGCGATCTCGCCGAGAAGGCGCGAAGGCGAGGGAGATCCGGCGACCAATGACTTCGCTGTCGTCTCTTTTCCGAGCAGCCACGCGGATGCCGCCCGAGTGGCGTCGCCCGGCAGTTGTCCGAGTGCTTGTCCGATGAAGCGCGAGGCAGGGCCAGGCAGTCGACGTGCCAACTGCATTCCGAAGAACACCCGGTCGTCGTTGATATGACCAGCGGTGGTCAGAACAACGTTCGTCAGCTGTCGTGCGAGGAAGCGCAGGTTCACGAAACCACCTGCTCAAGGACCCGTTCGTATGTGCGACCCATTGCGGCTGCCGAAGCATTCCGAACCACCCAGTCGTGCGGGTTCAGACCTGAGGCCGGATTCGATCCGAATTCCTCACCGGCTTCGACTCGTTCTCGCATCCTCTTCATCGCCGCGGCTACGGAATCGACGTCACCGGGAACCGCAACTTCTCCTGCCGCGGTGGCTGTGATGATGTCGGCGGCCTCACCGGCGACGACACCGAGGACTGGGATTCGACGGGCCATCAGTGAATAGAGCTTCGACGGCACTGTGCATTCGTAGGAGTCGAGCGAGCTGAGGCTGACCAGCCCGGCATCTGCCCACTCCCAATGGGCCGCGAGTTCGGCACCTGCGATCTGGGGATGGAACTCGACCGGAAGATCGTACGCGGAAGCGACGGTCTTGAGCTCGACAGTATCGACGCCATCGCCCACGATTCGCAGTCGCACACCCTCGGTGCGAGCCAGAGCACGAATCGAGGTGCTGAGATCCTGAGATCGCCCGACAGTGCCCACATACAGCAGGTTGAGCTCACTGCGTTCGCCTTCAGCCATGCCAGTGACATCGCCGTCGGCATTGCCCGTCTCTTCTACCGTGGGGACGAGGGGAATCGCTCCTGTTGCAGTCAGCCCGGACGCACCTTCCAGCTCCGCCGGGGAGACTCCGCTGCGGACGACCTCGGCGGTCACCCCACGCTGTTCCAAGCGACGTTTGAAACCCTCCGTGGTGACGACGACGACCGCTGCACGCCGTTGGGCACGAGTGAGCAGGTCCGGCAGCAGTCGATGTTCGAGACGCTGCGTCAGCGACCCGGGAAGATACTTCCCAACGGCTCCAGTCACCAGGTTCATCTCCGAAATGAGGTCGGGCCACGCATCGCGGACTTCAGCGATATGCGGCACCCGCAGCAGCCGCGACAAAGTGTCGCCGGCCAGCAGAAACGGCAGTGCCGGAGTCGTAGAGACAATGACATCGGGGCGCATTCTGCCTCGCAGCCGATCGATGACCGCCGACATCGCGCCTGTCGCTGACACCGTCTGGTCGAGCAGCTGACGAGCCATAGACGATCCGCTGTGCAAGTACGGCACCCGGAGGATCCGCTCACCGTCGATTCCGGTGTCCCAGGTACCGTCGAGGCGCACGTCGACTCGACGGCGCCCCCGCCCAACTTTGGAGCCGAAGAATCCGTTCCGGTCGGAATACGGGTAGTGCGGGTGCGGTGCCACCGTGATGACGTCGTGTCCTGCGGCGCGCAGATGGTCGACGAGTATCCGCCACCGTCGCTGCGGTGCGCCGACCTCAGGGTAGTAGTAATGACTGAGCAGAACGATTCTCATGCGGTGACCGCCTCCGTACGTGCTCGACGGTTCAACCACATGGGCAGAAGCGCGTAGAGAGCAAGTAAACCGACCCAGAACACATGAGCCGGGTACGTCGTCGCCGTATTTCCGCTGATGAGGGTCGGAATGGCCATAATGCAGGCAAGGACGCTCAGCGCGGCGTGGAAAAGCGAAACGGAGCTGTGCGGCCACCCCGCTTGCTGAATCCGCTGGTAGATGTGTTCTCGATGAGGCAAGAGGATGTTCTCTCCTCGGAAGAGTCGCATAACCAGAGTGAGTCCGACGTCGAAGAAGACGAAGATCATCGGAGCGATGATGACGACGATCGGCACTCCCTGAACGAACAGCCACACCGCAAGAGCGAAGACGGCCGCTCCGATTCCGTAGCTTCCCGTGTCTCCGAGGAATGCCTTGGCCCGACCGAGGTTGAACGGGAGAAAACCGACAGCAGCACCGGCCAGCGCCAGAGCCAGCAGAGCGATATCGTTCTCACCCACCCAGGAGCCGACGAAGGCGAACCATCCGGCCGTGACGATGGTCCATTCGGTGACATAGCCGTTGAGCCCGTCGACGAAGTTCACGGCGTTGACCGTGGTCACTCCGATGACGGCGAAGGCGATCACGTGGGCGATTCCCTGAGTGGAGAACATCGCGATGATCGCGCTGAACAACAGAGCCAGGATGACCTGTCCGATCAGTCGCCCGGCAGGGCGCAGGGAGTCGAGGTCGTCGCTCATCCCGATGGCCGAATAGCACCAGGTCAGCACCAGGAAACCGATCGGCAGGAGGACGCCGCCCAGGCCGAAGACACCGTCTTCGCTAACGCTCCAGACCATGGCGAGAATCGTGGCCACGGTGATGCCGCAGCCGATGGCGATCCCCCCGCCGCGTACGGTCGACAGCGTATGTGAAGAGCGATGAGAAGGGACATCGACGACCCCCGCTCTACGCAGCAAGGGGAAGGCGATGAAGGCGCTGAGAGCCGTGACCACCGCGGCCACAACCAGGATCACCAGCGACTGCAGAGCCATCAGAGGCCGACTCCGGTGTCATGAGGATCTGCTCCCGGCTCGGAGGCTTTTGATGACGTCACTGCCGGTTCGATGGCCGCCGTCGCGTCATCGGTGACCGGGACTGCATCGGAGTCGAGGAGGCTCGTCAAGCGCTCCTCGAGGACCGATCGGTGAGTGAAGACCTGCGGGTCACGAGATTCGGCGACCAGAGCACCGAGCTTCTCCAGATCGATCGGAGCGATCGGGACCTGAGTGATCAGCGGATGATTGGGTCTGCTGTCGACTTCACCTGGCGACAGCAGCGCTTCAGTGAGCTTCTCCCCCGGGCGCAGACCGGTGTACACGATCTGCGCATCAGTGCGACCCGACAGTGCGATCACTCGTTTGGCCAGGTCATCAATGCGGATCGGTTCGCCCATGTCGAGGACCAAGGTCTCTCCAGGGCCGCCGATCGCCGCTGCCTGCAGAACGAGCTCACATGCCTCATCGGCAGTCATGAAGTAGCGAGTGACCTCGGGGTCGGTGACAGTGACGGGGTCGCCGGCCGCCACCTGAGCCACAAAGGTCTCGAGCACGGATCCCCGAGAACCGAGCACGTTGCCGAATCGCACCGACATATAACGTCGCCCGGTTGCGGCAGCCACAGAGGCGATCGCCCGCTCGATGGAGAACTTCGTCCGTCCCAGCACCGAGGTCGCGCCGGCGGCCTTGTCGGTGGAGATGTGGACGAAGGCATCGACGTCGTGAGCCACCGCCACGTTGAGCAAGTCGAGGCTGGCTCCGACGTTCGTGCGCACTGCCTGCTCCGGAAAGCGCTCGAGGAAAGTCAGGTGTTTGAGGGCCGCGGCGTGGAAGACGATGTCCGGCTTCGCCTCGGCGACGAGCGCGTCGATGAATGCTGGATCTCGCAGGTCTCCGAGGACGAGGTCGTCACTGGTCAGAAGGGCTGAACCTTCGAGGCCGAGCTCGGTTGCGTGCAGGCCGGATTCGTCCCGGTCGGTCATGATGAGTCGGGCCGGGTCGAAGCGGGCGACCTGGCGGCACAGCTGTGAGCCGATTGAACCGCCCGCCCCGGTGACGAGCACGACCTTGCCGGTGATCGCCGAGGCGATGTCGTCGATATTCGTTGAGATCGGTTTGCGTCCAATGAGGTCTTCGAGGCTGACATCGCGGAAGCTTCGGTGACGCAGGTCGGCGACGTCATGGGCGTCCGGCTCGGGACGGGCCAGCGCGGAGTCCGAGAGCTTCGGCATGATCTTGATCTCGACCGGCCGGGATTCGAGATTCGACACGATGCGGGAGAGATCTTCGGGAGGCAGGTCAGAGATCGCAATGATGACTGCACCGGCACCGGTGCGATCGACATGGGCGGCGATGTCGGCGATCGGTCCGAGCACGCGAATTCCGTTGTAGCGCAGATGCCGCTTGGCAGGGTCGTCGTCGAGGATGCCGACGGCGACGAATTCGTTGTGCGAGTCCTGAGCGATCATATCGAGGGCGAGCATGCCCTGGTCGCCCGCGCCGACGACGATCGTGGGCCGAGATGCGCCGGACGTGGTGAGGCTGCGCTGCCTCATGTTGCGACGAATCCAGTTCTCGAGACTCTTGACCACCACCATGAGCGCTCCCGCCGTGATGGGGACACTGGTCGGGATGAGCAGTTCGCTGGCGAGCGCGAATTCCGCAACCCACATGATGCCGACGCCCAATGCGACCGTTCCCACGATCGCGGCGAACTGATCGGTTGAGCCGCGCCGGTAGCGGCCACGGTAGATCGCCAACGGCCCGCCGATGAGGAAGACGATCAGGCCGATCGCCGAACAGACGAACATGCCCAATGCATTGACGAGCTCAGTGTGGAAGTCGTATCGCACCAGCGTCATCGCTACGACGAGGAACGCGAAGACGAGACCGTCGATGAGTGACAGCGCCATGGCTCTGCCGTGACGCCTCATTGGGGTCCGTGAGGGAATGGGCCCTGAGCTGCTTCCCACTGTCCTCATTTCTCTCGACGTCCATGGTCCGACTCAGTTCAGCCTAGGATTATGGCGTGCATCTCACAACAGCCGACTGAGCTTCTTGCAACCTCTTGATTGTACTATTGGGGCTAACAGCTTTCGCACAGGAAGGCAGTCGAAAGCGTTAAGAATTGGTTTCATTTTCGGTTGACCCACTGCAAGTAGAGTGGGATAAACCGCCGTATTGATCACGCCTTATTGAACCGAGCCTCCGCTAAACCAGACGGCGCGTGATTCCTATCAGGTCGAAAGGACCACACTGTGCCTCCCACTCCGCTTCATACTGTGAGGACCGGACTCTGGCATCTGCGCCAAGGCGGCCCTGCTCAATTCCTGAAGTGGAGGCGACGCCGGAATCTTGACCGAGGAGTTGCCGACGGCAGACCGGCTGACCAGCTTACTTCCGACAACCTGCAAGAGGCGTTCCCTGCAGCTCCGAGGCCCAACCGTCGGCCCGTCTTCAACGGCCTCAGGGTAGGCACCATCCTCGACGAGTTCTCAGCGGAGAGCTTCGGCTACGAATGGGAGACGGTCCCACTGAACCGACTTGGATGGGCATCGCAACTGGACTTGATCGACTTCGTTTTCATTGAGTCTGCATGGAATGGCAACGGCGGAGATTGGAAGTTCAAGCTCACCGGCACAGCCGGCCCGAGCCCCGAGGTTGTCGAGCTGTTGGACAGTTGTCGCCATCGCGGTATCCCCACGGTGTTCTGGAACAAGGAAGATCCGCCCCATTTCGATGACTTCCTTCCTTTGGCCGAACTTTTCGATGTCGTGTTCACTAGCGACGTGCGGCTGATAGACAAGTACCGGCAACACCTTGGACATGACCGCATCGCCCCTCTGGCCTTTGCCGCCCAGCCTGCGATACATTCTCCTGTCCGTCCGTCAAAGAACTTCGCCGCACGTGATATCGCGTTCGCGGGGATGTATTTCACCCACAAATTTCCTGAACGTCGGGCCCAAATGGATTTGCTTCTGGGAGCTGCAGACACAGTGTCCTCGCGGATGGAGCACGGACTTGAAATCTTCTCCCGGTTCCTTGGCAACGATGAGCGGTACCAATTTCCCGGCAACCTTGCCGACAGGGTTGTCGGATCGTTGCCCTACCGCAACTTGTTGACTGCGTACAAAAACTACAAAGTATTCCTCAACGTGAACTCGGTCGTCGACTCACCAAGCATGTGTGCAAGGCGCATATTCGAGATCACGGCTGCCGGAACTCCGGTAATTTCGACGCCCAGCAAGGCAACGAAGCGGTTTTTCCCACCTTCCGAGCTCCCCCAGCCTGAGACCCAGGAAGAAGCCGAACTTACTCTCAGGGCATACGTCCGAAGCAGCGAATTGCGCGACCGCACAGTTCATCTCGCGCAACGGCGCATTTGGCACGAACACACCTACACTCATCGCGCGATGTCGATCATGGACTCTATCGGAGTTGAGTACAGCGATCCGATTCCTCGTTCAGTGTCTGTCGTGGTATCAACGAATCGGCCTGAACACCTCAGGAACGTCCTTGAAACACACGCCGCGCAGAAGCTTGAGAACCGAGAGCTCATCATCGTCCAACATGGGTTCGTTTCATCTCCGGAGCTACTGCATCATGCAGCCGATCTGGGAATCGAAAACCTGGTGCTGCTTGAGGCCCTCGAATCAGACTCTCTGGGCGCGTGCCTTAACCGCGGAATTGAAGCGGCGTCAGGTGACGTCATCGCCAAGATGGACGACGATGATATTTACGGTGAGCATTATCTGACGGACCAGTTGGCGGCTCTGCGCTATTCGAATGCGGATCTCGTCGGTAAGCAGGCTCACTACCTACACCTGCGCAATCGTGACATCGTCATGTGCAGGTTTCCCGAACGCGAGCACCGTTTCACCGATCTCGTTATGGGACCCACATTGATGGGCAGCAGAGAACTGTTCCGACGCACCCCATTCGCTAATCGCACGCTGGGCGAAGATACCGACCTGCAACGGCGACTCGTTTCGGATGGAGCACGAATCTACTCAGCAGACCGATTCAATTTCGTCCAAGTTCGTGACTCTCATAGTCATACATGGAGTGTCGACGACGACCTATTGTTGGCCAACAGTAATGTCCACAGCTTTGGTTTCAGCCGTGGACATTACTGCTTCTGAACAGAGTCTCAACTGCCGCTGAGAAGCTCGTTGAGGATATCCACACTGCGACCGGCTGAGTGGCCGTCCCCATAGGGGTTCACGGCATTGGCCATGTCCCGGTAAGCCTTACTGTCGTCGAGCAACTGTGAGACTTCAGCGATGATCTTCTCTGTTGCGGTTCCGATAAGCTTTACGGTTCCTGCGTCCACGGCTTCGGGGCGTTCTGTGTTCTCTCGAAGCACCAAAACCGGCTTACCGAGGCTGGGGGCTTCTTCCTGGATTCCGCCTGAGTCGGTGAGCACGATGTCCGAAGCGTTGATGAGGTGCGAGAACTCGCCATATTCGACGGGTTCGATGGAAATCACATTGTCAAGGTCTTCGATCTGAGGCGCGATCGAGGCGCGAACCTTCGGATTCTTGTGCGCGGGCCAGACGATGAGCAGATCAGGATAGTGAGTCGCCAGGTGCCTCATGGCCTTGCCGATGTTCACCATGTTGTCGCCAAGGTTCTCCCGGCGGTGGGTGGTTACCAGCAGAACTCGGCGGTCGTCGGATTCGAGAGCTCGAAGCTCAGGAAGGCTGAACTCCACTGGGCGTTCAACAGCCCACTGCAGTGCATCGATGACGGTGTTTCCGATGACGTGGATATTCTCATCAGGAACCCCGTCGGCAAGCAGGTTGCCGCGCGAGACCATAGTCGGCGCAAGATGCACACGTGCAATCTGGGAGACGATCTTCCTGTTGGCTTCTTCAGGGAAGGGCGAATTGATGTCGCCGCTGCGAAGTCCTGCTTCGAGATGGACCACCGGGATCTCCCGGTTGAAGGCCGCAATCGCCGCGCCCATCACCGTGGTCGTGTCGCCCTGGACGACAACAGCGTCGGGGTCATGCTCAGTGAGCACCTCGTCGATCTTCGAGATGACGCTGCCCGCGATGCTGTTGAGAGTCTGCCCATGGGCCATGAGGTTGAGGTCGACATCAGGTTTGATCTGGAACACCTCGTTGACCTGATCAAGCATCTCACGATGTTGCGCAGTCACGACGACGATCGGTTCAAGATTCGGATCCGCTTCAAGTGCTTTGATCACTGGAGCCACCTTGATAGCCTCTGGCCTAGTGCCATAGACAACCATGACCTTTGGGGTGATGCCAGACTTGCCAGCGCTCAATGCGGCTCCTTCGTCAGTTGAAAACTTGCTCCAGATGTACAAAAACGGGCCGACCGTTGACAGATGGCCGGGCCCGCCAGAATGCCGAGGAATCCTCTAGCTTCCACAAGATTCAACCACACTTCGACAGCGGGCTGATCCTTAAATGATCCATGAGTGAAGAAAATTTACCGAACCTTAACTGACCAGGTGTTCCGCATCACTAACTCGCGCTTTTGCCAAAAATCGTTTCACGGTCTCGTAATTATCCAATAACATTTCATTTGTTGTGTGCCAAGCAGGCCGTTCGCCACTGACCGTACTTATCCACCGCAGCTAACGGTCGACGCTAGAACTCAGAGAGAAGAATCATGACCCCCTCCCCCGAGAGCAATCGACCTTCGGTCGCCGTCATCGGACTCGGCTACATCGGACTCCCTACAGCCGCCGTGTTGGCCAGTTCTGGTGCGAACGTCGTCGGCGTCGACATCAACCAGAAAGCTGTCGATCTCATCAATCAGGGCAAGGTCCCGTTCGTCGAGCCCGATATGTCGACAACGGTGGCCGGTGTCGTCTCCCAGGGCTATCTGCGTGCGACCACCGAGACCCCGCATGCCGACAACTACATCGTCGCCGTGCCAACACCATTCAAAGATGGGCACAAGCCTGACCTGTCCTACATCGAGACCGCCGGCAAGCAGATCGCACCGCTCCTCAACGGCAACGAGCTTGTCATCCTCGAATCAACTTCACCTCCCGGAGCAACCGAGTTCCTGGCCGAGACGATTCTGTCGGAGCGTCCAGATCTGACCCTCGATGAGGGCACATCCAAGACGATCTACTTCGCTCATTGCCCAGAGCGGGTTCTGCCGGGCCGCATCATGATCGAGCTTCGTACGAACGATCGGATCGTCGGCACCCTCAACGGCAACGCCGGCGAACGCGCCCGTGACCTCTACCAGTTGTTCTGTGAGGGCGAGTTCCTCATGACCGATGCTCGGACGGCAGAATTGTCCAAGCTGACCGAGAACGCCTACCGCGACGTCAACATCGCCTTCGCGAATGAGCTGTCCATGATCGCCGACGGTCTCGACATCAATGTCTGGGAACTCATTGAGCTGGCCAACCACCACCCCCGCGTCAACATCCTGCAGCCAGGACCCGGAGTCGGCGGCCACTGCATCGCTGTAGACCCATGGTTCATCGTTGCTACCGCACCCGAGCAGTCATCACTCATCAAGACCGCTCGCGATGTCAACGATTCCAAGCCCGGATTCGTCTTGGACAAGCTCATCCCTCAAGCGAAGCGCATCAACGAAGTGAAGATCGCGACACTCGGACTGGCGTTCAAACCGAACATCGATGACCTGCGTGAGAGCCCCGCCCGGCAGATCGTCAATCGCCTTGCCGAGGAACTTCCTGAAGCGACGATTCTGGCCGTCGAACCGAACATCGAAGAGCTTCCGGCCGAGCTGGTGTCCCGTGACAACGTGACCCTGGCCGATACCGAAACTGCGATCGAGCAGGCCGACATCGTTCTCCTCCTCGTCGACCACAATGAGTTCATCAACCTGGATGCTTCGCTGCTCACGCAGAAGATCGTTCACGATACTCGAGGCGTGTGGGGCTGAGGCTCAACCCACTACCCTATCGACCGCGCCGCTGACAATTCTCAGCGGCGCAGTTGCGTTCTGGGCGGCCTGCAAAAGCCGCTGGGATGGCGGCGTAAGGTGGACTCAACGTCTCCCCCGCGGAATGAGTGTGCCTCGTTTCAGCTGGTGGAGACCGCTATAGCTACCGCCCACCGCTGTGCTGAGGAGAAGAATTGACCGCTGAACCGATCTGGCTGCCCGACCCTGACCAGACCCCGCGACCGCAGATCGCCGACTTCATCGACTTTGGCAATCAGCGCACCGGAAAGACTATGTCTAGCTTTGACGATCTGTGGCAGTGGTCGGTGGACGACCTCGACGGGTTCTGGGGTGCGGTCTGGGACTACTTCCACGTCATCGCCGACGAGCCTTATACCGAGGTGCTCGCCGACCGATCCATGCCCGGAGCCACCTGGTTCCCCGGCACCCGCCTCAACTACGCCGAACACGCCCTGCGGGCTGGCCTCGATGACAAGCTCGCCGACGAACCGGCCATCATCACCATCACCGAAGACGGCAAACGCACCGAGATCACCTGGCGCGAGCTGCGTCGCCAAGTCGGATCCGTCGCCGCCTGGCTGCGCGGCCAAGGAGTCGAACAGGGCGACCGCGTCGTCGGCTACCTCCCGAACACCCACCACACCCTCATCGCCTTCCTCGCCTCCGCCTCAATCGGGGCCTTCTGGTCCGCCTGCGCCCAGGACTACGCGGCCGAAGGTGCCGGGACGAAACTCGGCCAGCTCGAACCGACCGTTCTCTTCGCCGCCGACGGCTACCTGTGGAACGGTCAGGCTTTCGACCGCCGCGACCAAGTCGCGGATCTGGCCAACCGGATGCCGAGCCTGCGCGCCGTGGTCGGGGTGGGCAACCTCGGCGAGGAATTCACCGATGAACACGGTCAGATCACGAACCTCACCGCCTGGGACGATATCACCGCAGGGGATGCGGAACCTGAGTTCGCGCGCGTCGATTTCGATACCCCGCTGTGGGTGCTGTACTCCTCGGGCACGACGGGGATTCCCAAGGGAATCGTGCACAGCCACGGCGGGGTCGTCATCGATCACCTGCGTCTGCTGGGTCTCCACCTCGACATTCGGCCGGGTGACCGGTTCTTCTGGTACACGAATACGAACTGGATGATGTGGAACCTCGTCGCCTCGGCGCTGGTGGGCGGTGCGACCACGGTGTGCTTCGACGGCAGTCCCCTCTATCCGGGGCCGGGCCGGCTGTGGGAGATCGCCGCGGACACGAAGGCCAATGTGCTCGGGGTCAGTCCCGGGATCTTCCTGGCCGGGATGAAGGCGGGGATCGAACCCGGTAAGGAGTTCGACCTGACCGGGCTGCGGACGATCGGTGCCACCGGTGCCCCGGTGCCTGCCAACTGCTTCCCGTGGGTGCGCGATGCCGTGGGCGAGCGCGTGCAGCTGGCCTCGACGAGCGGCGGCACGGACGTCGTCAGCGGCTTCGCCGGATCCGCTCCGAACTGTCCGATCTGGGCTGGGGAGCTCTCACGGCCAGTACTCGGCGTGGCGTTGGAGTCGTGGGACGACTCCGGCCAGTCTTTGGTTGGCGAGGTCGGCGAGATGGTCATCACCGCCCCGATGCCGTCGATGCCGGTGAAGTTCTGGAACGATCCCGACGGTGAGCGCTACCGCGACACGTACTTCTCGATGTTCCCCGGAGTCTGGCGCCACGGCGACTGGATCACCATCACCGACCACGGCAGCGTCATCATCTCCGGCCGCTCGGACGCCACCCTCAACCGGCAGGGAGTGCGCCTGGGCAGCGCCGACATCTACGACGTCGTCGACGGCATCCCCGAGGTGGCCGAATCCCTGGTCATCGGCGCCGAGCAGCCCGACGGCGGGTACTGGATGCCGTTGTTCGTCGTTCTGGCGTCGGGGGTTTCGTTGTCTTCTGGTTTGCGGGGGCGGATTGTTTCGGAGCTTCGCTCGAAGGCGTCACCGCGGCACGTGCCCGATGACATCATCGCGGTCCCGGCGATCCCGCACACCAAGACAGGCAAGAAGCTCGAGGTCCCGGTGAAGCGGCTTATCCAGGGGCATGCGCTGGGGAAGGTGGCGAACCCGGATGCTGTGGATTCGTTCGAGGCGCTGGAGTACTTTGCGCGGTTTAAGGGTGGGGAGGCCGCAGGCGGCGCGAGCTGAGGAGGGAATGCCCTGGCATAAGCCTCTGCCAAAATTGTGGCGACTTGCAGCCAGAATTCTTTCATTGACATACGTAAGTTATCAGTCGGCCAAGTAGCTAATCCGCTTGACGTTCAACTCCAGCCTCGAATTTTTCACTGCTGGCCTCGGCAATCGAACCACCCCGTTGCTGGTGCGAGTGGTTAAGTTCCGGGGAACCTACCACAACCACGTCGCATCCGAGCCGAAGGCGTATGTGGAGAACTCGGTTACCCTAAATGGAAACGCGGACAAACACCGGGCAGCAGTCGACAAGGCGCCGGCCGATAATCTCGGCTAATTAGAGTCTTTAAACTCGACACGGAATGAGAACAGCCCGGACCTCTGTACCATGATGCCCCCGACCGCGGACGGCTGGACGAGGGAATTGTCGTGCATACCTGGCATTCATGAAAGGTAGTTCATGTGAACGCAGATTGGTGGACCGTGGTTGTTGGAGCAGTGGGCACCCTCGCAGGTGTGACGTCTTTGACTTGGCAAATCGTCGGAGCAGTTCGCGACCGCGGAAGAGTCAGAGTTCACCTGCATTTGAGTGTCTGGGCACCCGAAATGTTGCATCTGACTCGTCGCGAAGATGGCATGTGGCCAATGCCTAAGCATTCCAGGGTCGACGCTTCCGACGCTATTGAACTTGCTCTGGTGACGGTCGAAAACAGTAGTAAGTATCCTCTTTCTCTCACAGAAGTGTCACTTCAAACTTCTCCCGCAAGTGGTTCACGTAAGCGCCGCGTATCTGCCACAACTCCGAAGTCATTCACGCTGAACGACCCGGCTTTCCGAATCCATGAGTATGCACCACATTTTAGGTTGGAGCCCTATCAGCAAGCTGAGTTCCTTTTCGACTATTGGTCTGTGGTCGAACAATTCAGGAAAGCAATGCCGGGACAGGATGTGATCGTTAGAGGCCAAACCAAGGTGGCGGGTATTCGTGGCACTTTCTTATCATCAAAGACGCAGAGCTGGAATATTCCGTACAACAGTGTCACAGGACTCGGCTGGTATAAGAAGGTTCCATTCTCACACATTGTCCGACGCATCCTGGCTGAAAAGAGCCCAAAGAAGGATTTGGATTCGCTACCTCTGGACTACTTGGCCGACGACATAGCCGGGGTCGTGGAAAAAGCCAGTGCGAATCCGAGTGGACCCGCGCATGCACGCGCACTTGAAATTTCAAAGTCCACAACTTCGATTCCAGAAACCGCCGAACTTTCTAGGCATGAGTGGTTCTGGCTGACGGAATCATGGAAAGCTAAAAGCGGCAGTTATACGACTCCTGCAGAGGACCCCGGTCAGCGCGGCTTGCTTCGTGAATAGCGGTAGCGGAAAGCCTTCACAATCGTCAGATTATCCTCGACATTCGCCACACGCTGAACTAAACCGACCCCGTACTCCACTGTTCGTGGATGTACGGGGTCGGGCCGCCTCGGCGAGGATTTCGCTATCTAGCGTCGAAGAATTCGACGCTCTGCCACGGAATCACTCCCCGTCGATGTGTTCGGCTGCGGTCTCCTTGGTGTTCTCGACGTTGGCGACGACCTCCGCCGAGTTCAGGCGGGTCTTGATGCCGACGTAGAAGACGAAGGCGGTGAAGATGGTGCACACCAGCTCGCCCCAGCCGAACGTGAGCACGCCCATGGCGCCCTCACCGTAGTTGCTCAGCAGGCTGAGCACGGCCAGACCGCCGAGCCACAGGATCATCCACCAGCCGGACTTGAACTGCAGCGGCGGGATCTTGCTGCGGTCGCTGAACGCATAGTGCAGGCCGAGGACCACGTAGCCGAGCGCCATCGCCAGGAACAGCTTCCAGTTCGTGTCCCACCCTGTCCAGAACACGATGAGGTTCGCGGCGAGGAACCCGAGGAACGGCAGGACGTCTCCGCCGGGCAGGCGGAACGGACGCTCCTGATCGGGCAGCTGACGGCGCAGGGCGGCCACCGTGATCGGGCCGGAGCCGAAGGAGATGACGGTGCCGGAGGTGATGAACCCGACCATCTTCGCCCACGACGGGAATGGGAAGAACAGGAAGCAGGCGACGATGAACGTGATGAGCAGACCGAACCACGGGATGCCCTTCTTGTTCAGCTTCGTCATGGCGCTCGGCGCATTGCCCACACGGGCCTGCGAATACGACAGACGCGGGGTGAGCGCGGTGAAGATCAGGCCGGTGTCGGCCGGGGAGACGACGGCGTCGATGTAGAGGATGATCGCCAGCCACATCGCACCGAGCATGATCGCGATCTCCGCCCACGGCCCCGCCGAGTTCGAGAACGACAGTCCGCCCCAACCGTCCTTGAGCAGTTCGGTGGGGATGGCGCCGATGAACGCGACCTGCAGGAGGATGTAGATGATGCCGGTGAGCACGATCGAACCGATGACGGCGAAGGGTACGTTCCTCTGCGGGGTTCTTCGTCTCACCGGCGAACTCCACTCCCTGTCGGAATCCGAGGTAGGAGAACACGATGCCCGCCGCGGGCAGGGCCGCGAAGATCGGAGCGATGCCGTTGGGGGCGAAACCGCCGAACTCGGGCATGTGGAAGTGACCGGGGTTGAACGCCAGCAGCGCCAGTCCGATGAACACGAGGACGATGACGATCAGCTTCCACCACACGAGCACGTTGTTGAACTGGGCGAAGAACTTCACGCCGAACATGTTGATGACGCAGAAGACCGCGACCATCGCGATGCTCACGAAGATGCCCGGCACCGTGAGGACGAGCACGCCTTCCTTCGACTCCATCAGCCACGGCATATAGCTCGAGGCGTACTGGACGGCGGCGAGCACCTCGATGCCGACGGTTCCCGCCGCCGACAGCCACGTGATCCACCCGCTGGTGTAGCTGGCGAACGAACCGAAGGCATAGTGCGGGTAGCGCACGACACCGCCGGCGACGGGGAACATGACACCAAGTTCGGAATAGTTGAGTGCCACGAAGATGATGAGGACCGCGCCCAGGGCCCACGACAGGATCGCGGCCGGTCCGGCCATGCTCGCGGCATCGAAGGCACCGAAAAGCCAACCGGAGCCGATGATCGACCCGACTCCGGTGAAGAGCAGGCCGGTCTTGCCGATATCGCGTTTGAGTCCTTTGTCATGGACGACTGTCACGCTCGTATGCGAGCCCGATGACAGGGAATTGCGTGAGGGCACCAGGGCCTCCCTAGGTAGTGACGGCTGAGTTTCCGCCGCCAGCTTTCTCCTGTCGAAACGTGATGTCAATTACATAGCTGGGTTATACGGCAAGGTCACAGACTCAAACGACCCCGAACACGCCTTTTGGGTGTCCGGGGTCGAATGGCGAAACGTTGAGGGTCACTATGTGAGGATTTGGGCCTCGAGGTGGGTGCCGACGCGGTGGGCGCGGGTCTCAGCTCCCGGCGCCCGCCTCGGCGGTCAGGTGGGCCCGCGCCTCGGCGAGCATGGCCTCACGGGTCGCGATCTTCACGCGTTCCCGGCCCTCGGTCTCACCGAGGGCCTTCTCCGCAGCCTCGAGCCGGTGATAGCCCTCCCAGTCCGTAAACTCGACGCCCTTGGATTCGAGCAGCTCGACGATCGAGGTCTCCTCCGGGTACAGGGGTTCGGTGAGCGCTCCGGCGGCCTGATCGTCGAGGATGTGCCCGATCGTCTCGAGCGCGTCGCCCTTCGTGTGACCGATGAGCCCGACGGGACCACGCTTGATCCACCCGGTCGTGTACACGCCGGGGATGACATCCGCCTCGGCGGCCTGGCCCTGATCATCGGCGTCGACGACGCGACCTTCGTGATTGGGGATGACCTTCTTGGCCTCGTCGAAGGGCAGCTGAGGCAGCTGCGTACCCGCATAGCCGACCGCCCGGTACACGGCATCGATGTCCCAGTCGTGGAAGTCCCCGGTGCCGTTGACGCCACCGGTCCCGTCGAGTTCCTGACGTTCCGTGCGCAGCCCGGTCACCCGATCCTCGCCGAGGATGGCCACCGGCGCGTGCAGGAAGTGCAGGTGCAGACGCCGCTTCGCCCCGGTCTCCTCCCGCATCGCAAAGTCCGTGAGCGTCTTCGTCACCTGCTTGACCTGGTTGCTCGATTCGATGGCCTCGAGCGAACCCTGGTCGAACTCGTAGTCCTCGGGATAGACGATGATGTCGACGTCGTCGACCTGACCGAGTTCACGCAGCTCGAGAGGCGTGAACTTCGCCTGCGCAGGACCACGCCGTCCGAACACGTGGACATCGGTGACCTTCGAGGACTTCAGCCCCTCATAGACGTGGTCGGGGATCTCCGTGGTGTGCAGGTCATCGGCCTGCTTCGCGAGCACCCGGGCCACGTCGAGGGCGACGTTGCCGTTGCCGAGCACGGCGACCTTCTCCGCATCCAGCGGCCAGGTCTGGGCGACATCCGGATGGGCGTCGTACCAGTTGACGAAATCCGCGGCCCCATAGGAACCGGGCAGATCGATCCCGGGCAGCGACAGCGGTGCGTCGACGAAGCAGCCGGTGGAGAAAATCACGGCATCGTAGCGGTCAGTGAGCTCGCCGAGGTTGATGTCGGCCCCGTATTCGACGTTGCCGAACAGGCGGATGTCACCGCGGTCGAGGACCTTGATGAGCGCGTTGATGATGCCCTTGATCCGCGGATGATCCGGTGCGACCCCGTAGCGGACGAGCCCGAAGGGAGAGGGCAGGCGTTCGAATAGGTCGATGCTCAGTTCCAGGTCGTGTTCGGCCTTGGTCAGCAGGTCGGCTGCGTAGATGCCGGCGGGGCCGGCACCGATGATGGCCACTCTGAAGGGAATAGTAGGCATAGGTTTCCTTGATCAGTCGTCGTGGAGCGGGGAGTCGCTCGGTGTGGTGGAGCGAGGACTCGCTGCTGGTCAGTCGTCAGTGTTCTGCGGCGGCAGAGCTGCGATGAAGGGATGGTCTTTGTCGACGACCCCGTGAGCGGCTGCTCCGCCCGGGGAGCCGATGTCGTCGAAGAATTCGACGTTCGCCTTGTAGTAGGCCTCCCACTCATCGGGCACATCGTCTTCGTAGAAGATCGCCTCGACGGGGCATACGGGTTCGCAGGCTCCGCAGTCGACGCATTCGTCGGGATGGATGTAGAGGGAGCGGGTGCCTTCGTAGATGCAGTCGACCGGGCATTCCTCGATGCAGGCTCGGTCTTTCAAGTCCACGCACGGCTGGGCGATGATGTAGGTCATGGGTTCCTCACGAGTTCGGATGCCGATGCGGCAGGCTCGGTCGCCTGGGTGAACGCACCATCGGCGTAGGGGCTCAGGGTCACGACATCACCGGCGACGATCACGGCCGGTGACCGGACGCCTCGGCGAGCCGCGCGGAAGGCGATGTCGCCGAGGGTTCCGATGGTCACTCGTTGGTTCTCCCCGAAACCGTCTTCGACGATCGCAACCGGGCAGTCGTCACCGCGCCCGGATCGGGCGAGCACCATCGCCGAATTGATGAGTGTGCCCACTCCCATGAGCACGACAACGGTGTGGTCGCGTCCCCCGCCGATCTCGCCCAGCTGGTCGTGACCGGTCACGACCGTGTACGAGGTGGCGACGCCTCGGTGGGTGAGCGGGATCCCGGCGACTGCGGGAACGGAGTTCGCGCTGGTCACCCCGGGGACGACGCGGACATCGACTCCGGCGGCGCGGCAGGCGATGACCTCCTCTCCCCCACGTCCGAGGACGAACGGGTCCCCGCCCTTGAGACGAACGACTCGGTGACCGAGCTTCGCCTGTGTGATGAGGATGTCGTTGATCCCGCTCTGCGGCACCGGGTGGTGCCCCGGCTGCTTCCCGACATCGATGGTCTGCGCATCCAGAGGTGCACCACGTTCGGTCTCGAGCTGATCGATGACCGATCTGGCGCCGAGGCGGTCGGCCACGATGACATCGGCGCGTTCCAATGCGCGCAGACCGGTGACGGTGAGCAGTCCGAGATCGCCCGGTCCGGCGCCGACGAGCAGCACCGTGCCCGGCTGCTGTGGGAGGAAGAGTGTCATGACTGGTCCTCGGTGGATTCGGGGCCGGGGGCCGCCTCGGGGGTGTGGATTCCGGCAGCGAGGGTGTTCCCTGTCTGCGGGTCGATGACGACGAAGGCTCCGGCCGTGCCGTGGTCGCGGAAGTCCGGGACCGGCAGCTCGGCGGACAGCTTCACCCGGGCCAGGCCGATGTCGTTGCCGGCGAGCACCTCGGCGGGTTCGGTCTTTGAGGTCTCGAGGTTGCGTTTGGACTCGATGGTGACGATCCCCTTCACGGTCGTCGTCCCCGTCTTGATGAGCACCCGATCCCCTGTGCGCAGGCCCTCGGCCGTGAAGGGGAACACCTCGGCGCGCAGTTCCCGGCGCGGGGTGGGCAAGGTGCCGGCTGCGCCGATGACGCTGCCACGGGCGGTATCGACATCATCGGCCAACCGCAGCGCCACCGACAGCGGCGCACTCGCGGTCTCAAGGGGACCGCTGGCGGTATCGATGCCGGTCACCGTCGTTTTCAGCCCGGCGGGGTGGATCTCGATCTCATCGCCGAGGCTGACCCGCCCGGCCGTGATCTGTCCGGCCACGGCCCGGTAGTCCCGGAATTCCTCGGGGTCGAGACCCGGTGCCAGGCCCCCTTGCGGACGCAGCACGGTCTGCACGTCGAGGCGGAAGGCCTCGAGGTCGGCGGTGTCCTCGTCCGCACTCGGCAGGGTCTCGAGGAGTTCGAGCAGTGCCGAACCCGTGTACCAGGGCGTGTTGTCCGAGGTGGTGGCGACATTGTCCCCGGCCAGGGCGGAGATCGGAATGAGGTGCGGGGTCTCGAGGCCGATCTCGTCGGCGAGCGTCTTGATGTCGTTCTCGACGGTCTCGATCCTCGCCTGGTCGTAGTCGATGAGGTCGATCTTGTTGACGGCGATGATGACGTGGCGGATGCCCAGTCGGGAGACGACGGTGAGGTGCCGGCGAGTCTGTTCGGTCGCGCCGGTGCGGGCGTCGATGAGGACGACGACGGCATCGGCGGTCGAGGCTCCCGTGACCATGTTCCGTGTGTACTGCACGTGTCCGGGGCAGTCGGCGAGGATGAACGAGCGACGGTCGGTGGCGAAGTACCGGTAGGCGACGTCGATGGTGATGCCCTGTTCGCGTTCGGCCCGCAGACCGTCGGTGAGCAGAGCGAAGTCGAACTCACCTCCCAGGAATCCGCGTTCCCGGCTGGTCGCTGTCACGGCGGCGAGTTGGTCGGCGAGGATCGCCTTCGCATCGTGGAGGAGCCGGCCGACGAGCGTGGATTTGCCGTCGTCGACGGATCCGGCGGTGGCGAAGCGCAGCAGCGTCTTCGTCGTCGTGTCCAACGTCGGCGTCGCCTCGGTGGTGGTTGTTTCGGTGGTGGTCGTCGTCGTCATCAGAAGTACCCGTCCTTCTTGCGGTCTTCCATCGCCGCGGCCGAGATCCGGTCGTCGGCACGAGTGGCACCGCGCTCGGTCACAGTGGTGGCGGCCACCTCGGCGAGGATGGACTCGAGGTCATCGGCGCTCGATTCGACGGCCCCGGTGCAGCTCATGTCCCCGACGGTGCGGTAGCGGACCTTCTTGGTCGTGACTGTCTCGTCCTCGCGCGGGGTGGAGAATTCGCCCGTGGCCCACCACATGCCGTCGCGCTGGAAGACTTCGCGATCGTGGGCGAAGTAGAGCTCGGGCAGCTCGATGCCTTCGCGGGCGATGTAACTCCACACGTCGAGTTCGGTGAAGTTCGAGATCGGGAACACGCGCACGTGTTCGCCGGGCAGGTGGCGGCCGTTGAAGAGGTTCCACAGTTCGGGGCGCTGACTGCTGGGGTTCCAGCCGCCGAATTCGTCACGAAGGGACAGGATGCGTTCCTTCGCCCGGGCCTTGTCCTCGTCGCGGCGGGCACCGCCGAAGACAGCGTCGAACTTCCCGCCAGTGATGGCGTCGAGCAGCGGCTGGGTCTGCAGGGTGTTGCGGGTCCCGTCGGGGCGTTCGCGCAGGCGACCGTCGTCGATGTAGTCCTGGACCTTCGCCACCGTGAGGTCGAGGCCGTACTTCTCCGCCGTCTCGTCGCGGAAGCGGATGATCTCGTCGAAGTTGTGTCCGGTGTCGACGTGGAGGAGTCCGAACGGAATCTTCGCCGGCCAGAACGCCTTCGCCGCGAGGTGGAGGACCGTCACGGAGTCCTTGCCGCCGGAGAACAGCAGCACGGGACGTTCGAACTCGGCGGCGACCTCACGGATGATGTGGATCGCTTCAGATTCGAGAACGTCGAGGGTGGACAGGCTCGCACCCGGATTGTGGGCGGGCGCCGCCTCGGGGGCGGTGTGGGTGTCGTTGTTGAACTGGGTGTCGATGCTCATGTGTGGAGTCCGCATTCTGTTTTGGTCGATCCGGCCCAACGGCCGGCGCGGGGGTCTTCCCCTTCGGCGACGGGACGAGTGCAGGGCTGGCAGCCGATCGACGGGTACCCCTGGTCAAGCAGCGGGTTGACCGGGACGTCGAAGGCGCGTGAGTAGTCGAGGAGATCATCGAAGGACCACGCGGCCAGAGGATTGACCTTGACGAGTCCGTTCTTCTCATCGAAGGTGATCAGCGGCGTATTCGTCCTGGTGGGAGCCTCGTCACGGCGGACTCCGGTGAACCAGAGTTCGTAGCCTTTCAGCGATTTCTTCAGCGGTGCGACCTTGCGGCGGGCGCAGCACAGGCCCGGGTCGCGGGCGAAGAGATCCTTGCCGAACTCGGCGTCCTGCTCTTCCACGGTCTGCTCCGGGAGGACGTCGACGATGTGGACGTCGACACGGCGGGCCACCTCGTTGCGGGTGTCATAGGTCTCCCGGAAGTGATAGCCGGTGTCGAGGAAGAGGACATCGACGCCGGGCTGGTACTGGGCGACGTAATGCGGCAGGGCGGCGTCGGCCATCGAGCAGGCCACGGCGCAGGCCGCGGTGTCGAAGTTCCGGGACACCCAGCGGATGACGTCGGCGGGGTTGGCCTCGGGAACACCGTTCTCCGGGTCACCGGCGAGCTCACGGGCACCCGCCTCGGCGACGGCCTTGAGTTCCTCGACGGGGCGTGGTTCGGGGCGGGACTGGGTCGCTGCCCTTCCCTTCACCGCGGTTGCGGTGGTGGGAGCCGCCTCGGTGGTGGTCGTGTTCGTGCGGGTCATACCAGTTCCTCCTCGTCAACACGGTGGGCCCATTCGGAGAATGTTTCGGTCTCCTCGCGCCCGGCGAGGAAGCGGCGGACGAGCTTCTCGACGTAGTCGCTGAGGTTCTCGGCGGTGACCTTGAGCCCGCGGACGGTGCGGCCGAGGCCGGCCTCGTCGCGGTCCTTCGAGGCCAGACCTCCGCCGACGTGGACCTGGAATCCGGGGACCTGTTCGCCTTCGTCGGTGGTGACGATCTGGCCTTTGAGTCCGATGTCGGCGGTCTGGATGCGGGCGCAGGAGTTCGGGCAGCCGTTGAGGTGGAAGCTGATCGGGTGGGGCAGCTCCTCGATGTCGGCGAGGCGCTCCTCGAGCTTCGTGATGGTGTCAGCTGCGGTCTGCTTGGTCTCGACGATGGCGAGTTTGCAGTATTCGATGCCGGTGCACGCGATCGTCGAGCGGCGGAAGAGGTCCTTGCGACTGGAGAGGCCCAAGGCGTCGAGTTCGGCGACGACGGTTTCGACGTCCTTCTCCTCGATGTCGAGCAGCAGGAACTTCTGGTGCGGGGTGGTGCGCAGGCGGGTGGAGCCGTACTTGTCGGCGAGGTCGGCGACCTGGCCGAGCAGCGTGCCCGAGACGCGGCCGACGACGGGGCTGACCCCGATGTAGTAGCGGCCGTCGGTCTGCTTGTGCACGCCGACGTGGTCGCCAGCGGTGATCGGCTGGGCCGGTGCCGGACCGTCGGCGAGTTTGTATCCGAGGTATTCGGTCTCGAGGATCTCGCGGAACTTCTCCGGACCCCAGTCGGCGAGCAGGAACTTCAGTCGGGCTTTGTTGCGCAGGCGGCGGTAGCCGTAGTCGCGGAAGATCTGGGTGACGCCGAGCCAGGTGTCGACGACCTGGTCGGGGGCGACCCAGGCGCCGAGGCGTTCGGCGAAGCGGGGGACGACGGACAGGGCGCCGCCGACCCACAGGTCGTAGCCGATGCCGTGTTCGGGGTGTTCGACGGCGACGAAGGAGCAGTCGTTGATCTCGTGGACGACGTCCTGGCTGGGGTGGCCGGTGATCGCGGTCTTGTATTTGCGCGGCAGGTTCGACAGGCTCTGGTCGCCGATGTAGCGGCGTGAGATCTCTTCGATCGCCGGTGTCGGGTCGATGAGTTCATCGGCGGCGATGCCGGCCACAGGTGAGCCGAGGATGACGCGGGGGACGTCGCCGCAGGCTTCGGTGGTCTGGAGTCCGACCGCTTCGAGGCGGCGCCAGATCTCGGGGACGTTCTCGATCTCGATCCAGTGCAGCTGGATGTTCTGGCGGTCGGTGAGGTCGGCGCTGTCGCGGGCGAATTCGGTGGAGATGTCGGCGATGACCCGCAGCTGCTCGGTGGTGAGCTTTCCGCCGTCGATGCGGACACGCAACATGAAGTACTCGTCCTCGAGCTCATGCGGCTCGAGCTTCGCGGTGCGGCCGCCGTCGATTCCGGGTTTGCGTTGGGTGTACAGGCCCCACCAGCGGAAGCGGCCGTGCAGGTCGTCGGAGTCGATCGAAGAGAATCCCTGCTTGGCATAGATGGTTTCGATCCGGGCGCGAACGTTGAGGCCGTTGTCTTCGGCTTTGTCGATCTCGTTTTTGTTCAACGGTTCATGGCCGTCGATCTTCCACTGCCCATTGGACTTCTTCGGGCGGGCGGGCCGCTTAGCGGTCCGTTTACCTGCCGTTTCCTTGTTCTCTTCCACCTGAGTGGACATTGCTGTCTCCAAACGCTGAGGGGAACCAGTGATGAATCACGGTACATGAATGCCGAATTGCTCAACAAATTATCGGAGGGATTGTGTCATGGAGTGACATATGGCGTCACGGTCTGCCGCGGGGCGGTTGGGGCCGCCTGCCGCGGGTGCGGTCAGGCGTTGAGCATGTCCGCGACATAGGCGTGGGGTTGGACCCTTTCGCGGATGCCTCCGCTGACCCGATCGCGGACGATGTCGACGAGTCGGGGCGGCACGGCGGCGCCGCTGCTTCCGTTGGTGAGCAGCGGCGGGGATAGAACACCGGACGAATCACTGCCGCCGTCGACGAGTTTCCGTGCGAGGTCATCGAAGAATCCCGGCGCCAGCAGATAGTTCGCGAGCACGGGTCGAGCTGCGCGATCACGACTCTCCGCGACGAGGTCATTCAGGGCCACTCCTCCGCCTGCGAGGAAGCCGACCTCGACGGGGCGCTCGAGTTCTGCGGCCAGCAGCCGGCCCATCTCGCGACAGGACTCGTTCGCCCGCTCGTCGCTCGAACCGGCGGCGGCGAGGATGACCTCGTCGTTGTCCCGCAAGGGCGGAAGCCGATCGGCGAGAATCTCTGCGAGCCTCGGGTCGGGCCCGAGCGTGGGCGTTCGTCGAACGTCACGGCCCGATTCACCGGCACGACGTGCCGCCTCGGCGAGGTCGACATGGACGTGATACCCCGGCGAGAGCAGGAGCGGCACGAGGATCACCGGACGGTCGGCGGGCAGGCGAGCGATCACCTCGTCGACGTCGGGCTTCTGGACGTCCACATGGCCGAGCATGACCTCGTCGGCGATCCCGCGAATGCGCAGGTCTGTGGCGATCTCTGCCGCGAGCACCTCAATGAGGACCTGGCCGGTCGGCGATGAGGTCCCGTGGGAGATCAGACCCACGGACGGCAGCCCCGTCACAGCGCCCACTCCTGGGCAGGCCTCTGCGCCCGGAATCTCACTGGCTGCGGCGCCCGACCCCGCGCAGGAACCGGGGGTGTCACGGTCATCGCGCAAAGCAATTGCTCAACGACTACACGGCCCGGGTGAGCAGCTCTCGTCACTTTTGATTGCATTCGCACAGCGTAACCCATCAGTGTCAACGCCGCATACAGGCTCGTCATCAGGGAAATACCGCCATGTGGCGTCATCTTTCGACATACAGCGACCGAGTTCGTAGGATTGCGGATGATTCGCCATTCTGCTCAACAGTTTCGCTAGTGTGTCTAGTCAACGCGTCTTTGCGTTCCTGACACCGCCCGCATCTTCGACGTCTTCTGCGTCATCACCACCTTCGCGTCATCCACGAAAGGCAAGCACATGCGTCAGCTCATCGTCCTCGGGATCGTCGGCCTCATCGCTCAGCTCATCGATGGATCGTTGGGGATGGCCTATGGCGTCACCTCAACCACGCTGCTGCTCGCGGCGGGTACGGCACCGGCGGCCGCCTCGGCGGCGGTGCACTTCTCTGAACTGGGCACAAGCCTGGTGTCAGGGATCTCCCATCACCGGTTCGGCAATGTCGACTGGCGGACGGTGGGCATCCTCGCCGGTCCCGGCTTCATCGGCGCGGTCCTCGGGTCGACGTTCCTCGCCAGCCTCGATGGGGAGGCCGCGACCCCGTGGATCTCGGGAATCCTGCTCGCGCTCGGGGTCTACGTGATCTGGCGGTTCCTCGCATTGGGCGGGAAGCGTCCGGAGTTCAAGTCGCGGCCCAGCGCGGGGATGCTCGTGCCGGTCGGGTTCGTCGGTGGAGCGCTCGATGCCATCGGCGGTGGCGGCTGGGGTCCGGTCGGGACGACGACGCTGCTCTCATCAGGACGTTTGGAGCCCCGGAAGGTCATCGGGTCGATCGATACGAGTGAGTTCGTCGTCGCCGTCGGCGGTTCGCTCGGGTTCCTCGTCGCACTCGGCTCGCAGGGCATCGAGTGGCAGATCGTGGCGGCGCTGCTCATCGGCGGCGTCATCGCCGCACCGTTCGCTGCGTGGCTGGTGAAGCTGCTGCCGGCGAAGGTGCTTGCAGTCGCCGCGGGCGGAATCATCATTCTCACGAACATCCGCACCATCCTGCTCACCTTCGGGCTGGGCGCGTCGACCGTGTGGCTGACGCTCGCCGGCTTGGCTCTCGTCTGGTTCGCACTGCTGGCTCACGTCGTGCGCATCGAGCGGGTTGCTGCAAAGGCGCGGAAGGTCGAGGAAGCCGGCGCCGAGGTGCCCGTCGGCGGGTGAGCGCTGCGAATTGACCGGCCCTGCTCATCAGCAACCGCGGGTTCGAAGTGTGGGCGCACGGCCTTTACGGTGAACGCCCACACTTCGAACCCGCGGTTGCGACGTCAGCACGACGAATGGGACGGTTCACCGGTTGGGGTGGGCCGCCTCGGCGAGGGATTTCCTTTCCTCCCTCCTACTGTCGTTCAAGGCCAAGCTCGCTTATCGCGCGGTACACGCACCCAAATGCGCGGGCTGGCTTGAACGGGGCGAGGAAGACCCGTCGCGTGCTCGGATTCCTGAGAAAGGAACGGGCGAGCCGGCGGGAACACGCGAACAGACCCGACTCCGCACAATGGCGGGGTCGGGTCTGTTCGCTTTTGCCGTTTGGTTAGCGCTGGCTGTAGAGCTTCCGGGCCATGATCACGCCGATGAGGGAGAGCAGCGACAGACCCGCGTAGTAGAAGCCGGGCACGGTCAGCAGACCGGTCGCGCCGAGCAGTGCGGTGAGGATGAGCGGGGCGAAGCCGCCGAAGATCGCGACACCGAAGCTGTAGGCGATGGTCATGCCGGAGCTGCGCACCTTGACGGGGAACAGTTCGGACAGCAGCGCCGGCATCGGGCCGAAATAGAAGACCATGAACAGGCCGACGATCGCCTCGCACAGGGTGAGGACGCCGATCGAGGGGTTCGCGGTCAGGAGGATGAACATCGGCCAGGCGACGATGATGCCGACGATGGTCGTCGGGATCATCACGGTCGTCGGGCCTACTCGGTCGGCCAGGCGGCCGGCGAACGGGGCGCCGATGAGGGTGATGACACCGGCGACGACGGCGCCGGGGAATGATGCCCAGGCGTCGAGGCCGAGGTTGGTGACGGCGAACTGCGGCAGGAAGGTGATGAGGTAGACCGAGATCGTGGCCATCGCGATGATGAGGAACGCGGAGAACAGGCGACCGAAGTTCTCACTGAGGAGGACGCGCAGCGGGTTATCGGTCTTCTCGGCAGCCTTGAACTCAGGGGTGTCATCCATCTTCGAGCGGATGTACCAGCCGACGGGTCCGATGAGCAGGCCGAGGGCGAAGGCCACGCGCCAGCCCCAGGAGTGCAGGGCCTCTTCGCTCAGTGCCGAGCTGAGGATCCACGAGATTCCGGCGGCCAGGAACATCGAGATGCCCTGGGTCGCGGTCTGGAAGGAGGCATAGTAGGCCTTGCCGCGCTTGGCGTTCTCGGTGAGGAAGGCTGTGGCCGACCCGAATTCGCCGCCGGCGGAGATGCCCTGGATGATGCGGGCGATGATGAGGCCGATCGCGCCCCAGATGCCGATGGTCGCTTCGCCGGGCAGGATGACGATGATGAACACACCGAGGGTCATCAGACCGATCGTCAGCGACAGCGCCGATTTGCGGCCGTGCTTGTCCGAGTAGCGGCCGATGATGATCGCGCCCAGCGGACGGACGACGAAGGTGATGGCAAAGGTCGCCCAGGTCATCAGCTGCGCGGACAGGCCTTCGCCCGGGTAGAAGACCGCGGTGATCGAGGTGGCCATGAACCCGAACAGGATGATGTCATACCATTCGAGGGCGTTGCCCAGTCCGGCCGCAACTACGGCCTTGCGGGCCCGCGACTTGTCTTCGCGGGACTCGACGGGTGTCTCAGTCATCGTGTGCCTCTTCTTGTAGGTGCCCGGATGCCGTGGTTGGCGAAGCCGGTGGTGGATCGTGGGCTTGCAGGATGCAGGCACCGTTGCTCATCATCCGGGGCTGGTGTTGCTGGTTGTCGTTCTGTTCGGCGAATCCGATCTGACGAGCGTGCCCCTATGGTCGTCAGCGTGACGATTGTAGTCCCGTCATATCCGGCCGCAAAGACGGTCTCAGCAGGTGACGAGTCACGTCAGTGCCGGTTGTTACGATCACGATATGTCGACCGAAGCCCGGAACACTGCCCCTGCCACAGCGGTCGAGGTGCGCGGCGCCCGCGTGCACAACCTGCAGAACATCGACGTCGACGTGCCCCTGAATACCCTCGTCGCCATCGCCGGCGTCTCCGGTTCGGGCAAATCCTCGCTGGCCATGGGAGTCCTCTACGCCGAAGGCTCCCGCCGCTATATCGAAGCTCTGTCGACGTACACCCGTCGACGCATGGCTCAAGCCGCTCGCGCCGACGTCGACACCGTCCGCCATATACCCGCCGCCCTTGCTCTGCGGCAACGCCCCGGAGTCCCCGGGGTCCGCTCGACGTTCGGCACCTCGACCGAGCTGCTCAACGTCGTTCGCCTGATGTTCTCTCGGCTGGCCTCCCACCTCTGCCCGAACGGGCACCGGCAGGAGCCGACCCTCAACGTCGCGGCCGAAGAACCGTTCGACTGCCCCGAATGCGGTGAGACCGTCCATGCTCCCGGCGCCGAGGAGCTCGCCTTCAATTCCGGTGGAGCATGCCCCCGCTGCGAAGGCATCGGCACCATCAGAGAAGTCGATGACGCCTCCCTCATCCGCGACCCCGACATGTCGATCGACGACGGCACAGTCATCCCCTGGCAGATGTTCGGCTTCAACGTCCAGCCACAGATCGCCCGCGAATTCGGCGTCCGCACCGACGTGCCCTGGCGCGACCTCGAGGACTGGGAGCGCGAGATCGTCTTCGCCGGTCCCGAGGAGAAGAAGCACATCACGGTCACCTCGAAGAAGGGGCTCCACGACCTCGACTTCACCTTCCGAAACGCTCGCCTGACGGTGACCGAAGAACTCAAACGCGCGGACAACGAAAAGCGCTTCGCCAGGGTCAGCCGGTTCCTCTCCGAGCAGGTCTGCCCCGACTGCGAGGGCACCCGCCTCTCCCCCGCCGCCCGTGCGCCGCGCATCGGCGATCTCGGGCTTGCCGATGCGACTGCGATGACGCTTGACGAACTCGTCGACTGGGCCGCGGACGTTCCCGAAACTCTCCCCACGCCCATGCAGCCGATGGCCCGGTCGCTGGTGGACGCACTTCTCGTCATGGCTCGCCGGCTGCTCGACCTGGGTCTCGGATACCTCGGACTCGACCGGGCCGGTTCCTCTCTATCGACTGGTGAGCGCCAACGAGTCCAACTCTCCCGTGCCGTGCGCAACGAGACCACCGGCGTCCTCTACGTCCTCGACGAACCCTCGATCGGCCTCCACCCCTCGAACATCAAAGGTCTGCAGGGTGTGATCGCCGACCTCCTCGAGGAGGGAAACTCCGTGGTCATGGTCGACCACGATCCACTCGTCCTCCGCGAAGCCGACCGCCTCATCGAAATCGGCCCCGGCTCCGGCAAGGACGGCGGCTCGGTCGTGGCCGAAGGCAGCGTCGCCGAACTCGACGCACACCCGGACTCCCGCATCGGCCCCTACCTCACCGGCCGCGCCGACGCCCTCGTACGCACTCCCGCACCCGAAGCCGAGATCGACGACCACGGTCGGATCCGGCTGCTCACCTCACCGATCCACACCGTTCATACGCTGGAGGCCGAGATCCCACGCAAGCGGCTCACCGTCGTAACCGGCGTGTCCGGATCGGGCAAGAGCACGCTTGTCCTCGACAGTCTCGTCCCCGCGCTCAAAGCCGAGGCTGCCGCGGACGAACGTGCGATGCCGTCTCACGTGCGTGAACTCGATGCCGGCGGGATCGAGCGGGTCAATGTCGTCGACGCCACCCCGATCGGCATCAACGTCCGCTCCACCGTGGCGACCTATTCCGGGGTGCTCGATGACCTTCGCCGCGCCTATGCTCGACTCGATTCCGCGAAGGATGCCGGGCTGACTGCCGGGGACTTCTCCTACAACACGGGTTCGCTGCGCTGCCCGAAATGCGAAGGCACAGGCGAGATCACGCTCGACGTGCAGTTCCTCCCCGACATCGACATTCCCTGCCCCGAATGCGAAGGGCGACGCTACAGCCCTGACGCGGACGAATACTGCCGCCCCTCAGATGCCGATGGTCAGCCGCAGTCGCTGCCGGAGCTGTTGGCACTCACCGTCACCGAGGCGCTCCCCCACCTCACCGCGATGCGCAAGGTCCACGCCCGGCTGAGAGCGCTGGCCGATGTGGGGCTCGGATACCTCACCCTCCACGAGGCGACCCCGGCGCTCTCCGGCGGAGAGGCACAGCGGCTCAAGCTCGCCACCGAGCTCGGGAAGTCACAGCAGCACACGCTCTTCGTCTTCGACGAACCGACGGTGGGCCTGCACCCCGAGGATGTGCGTGTGCTCGTGCGCGTCTTCCAGCAGCTGCTCGACCAAGGTGGGACGGTGCTCGTCATCGAGCATGACCTCGACATGATCGCCAACGCCGATTGGATCATCGACCTCGGCCCCGGTGGAGGTCAGGATGGCGGGCAGATCGTCGCGACGGGAACCCCGCAGCAGATCGCGGTTGCCTCCGACAGCGTGACCGGCAAGTACCTCAAGGGGCACCTCGACGAGGTGCGCTGACCGAAGTGGGATGAAAGAAATGCGGTAGTGGAAACGGCCCCGTCCTCTGCTGAGGACGGGGCCGAATTCGCAAGGGGGCGAAGGCAGGGCAAAAAGGGCTCAGCCCGGCTCTTCCTCGGTTTCCTTCGCCTTCTCGGCCTTGGTGAAGGCCTGGTATTTGCGGATGACTTCAAGCGCCGGACCGTCGGCGAGCAGCTCGCCCTTCTCGATCCACAGCGCACGATTGCACGTGTCCTTGATCGTGCGCATCGAGTGCGAGACGAGAAAGACGGTACCGGCGTTCTCACGAATGGCGCGGATACGGCCCTCGGAACGATCACGGAACTTCTTGTCACCGACGTTGAGTGCCTCATCGACGATGAGGATCTCGTGCTGCACCGAGGTCGCAATCGCGAACTTCAGACGCTGGGACATACCCGAGGAGTACGTGCGCATCGGCAGGTCGATGAAATCCTCGAGACCGGTGAACTCGACGATATCGTCGAACTTCTCGTCGACCTCGTCACGGGTGAGCCCCAGAGCCAGGGATCCGAGAATGATGTTGCGAGCACCGGAGAGATCCGGAATCAGTGCGGCACCGACACCGAGGAGGTTCGGCCGTGACGTCGCATAGATCGCGCCCTCGGAGGTCGGGGTCAGCCCGGTGATCGACCGCATGAGCGTGGACTTGCCGGAGCCGTTGCTGCCGATGATGCCGATCGATTCGTTCTTGTGGGCGACGAAGCTGATGCCTTTGAGTGCGTGAACCTCTCGCAGCTCACGCTTCCGCCCCATCACGTTCTTACTGCCCAGTTTGAGCTTCTTGCCCGTGGCCAGGGTCTTGTAGCGGACGTGGACGTTGTCGCAGACGACGACGGGCGGGTTGTTCCGGGTCACCTCGGGGAGGCTGCCGGTGTCGAACGAATTCTCGTCACTCATCACGACCAAACCTTTCCTCGGCCTGCCAGAAGAACACGAAGCCGATGATGAAGATGCCGAATGCCCAGATAGCCAGGTGCCAGAAGTAGTCGTAGGGAACGACCCCGTCCTTCATGAGGATGCCGCGGGCGATGGACAGCACATTGTTGATCGGCTGCCAATCGGCGAAGGGCTGCAGGGATGGGTCGATCTTGTCGACCATGACCTTGAGGTCGAAGAAGACACCCGAGGTGTAGAAGATCATTCGGGAGATGAATGGGGTGACCTGCGAGAGGTCTCGGAAGTGAACCGTCGCGCGGGCGAAGATGAACGCCACACCCTGGTTGAAGACCCAGAACAGGAAGACCAGCGGGATGAAGAGGAACCAGTCCCAATCAGGACGCGCGCCGAAGATGATGACGATGAGCGCCATGAAGAGGAGGGTGGGGATGAAGTCGAGCAGGTTCTGGAACACCTTGGCGATGGGCAGAACAATGCGCGGGAACGGCAGCGATTGCACTAGCGAGGCATTCGAGATGATCGACTTCGCGCCGCCATTCATCGAGGTGTTGAAGAACTCGAGGATGAAGACGCCGATGACGACGAATGGCGCGAAGTCCGGCGGCCGAGCAGTCGCTCCCTGCATGATGACGCCGAAGACCGTGCCGTAGATCAGAGCCGAGAACGACGGGCGCAGGAGCACCCAGGCCATGCCGAGGCGGTTGCGCTCGTTCTCGGACTGCATCCGGTACTTCGCAAGCGTGTACGTGAAGTCGCTTCGGTTGAGAAGCTGTTTGACGTACTGGGGCAGAGACGGCCGTCCACCCACTCTCTCGAGTCCGTGCTCGGCAGCAAGCCTGGCCATATCCATGAACAGAAAATTCTCTCGTCGGCGACTGGGGATAGAACAGAAAGAGTCTACGGGATGAGACTAGCGCAGACTCACAGTCGGCTGTGAGCCTTGAAGTCGAAGTCGGGGTCCTCCAAGTGGGCCCTCGTCGGAATATTATTACCGCCGAGTACCCGTCGAGCTGCCGCCTGCATCGGCGGCCAGTTGAACGTCTCGACACCGACGAGCCTCGACTCCAGGTCAGGCCCATCGAAGTGGAAGACCTGGAACTTCGACCCGCTGGGGTCGTGTCGGATGAGCGTGTCGTCAGCGTCAGGGCTCGTCAGACCCGCCGTGAACACCTTCTCCGGGCCTTGGAAGCTCCAGTGCCAGGGGACGTCCGACCAGACTTTCGGACCCCCTTCCGGCCCACTGCCTGAAGCGGATTCGGAGTCGTTCTCGCCTTTGTTCGACGGCTCTCCCGGCCCCTCGCCGAGGAGCTCGGCGAGGAACTTTCCGTGACTTTCGGCCACCGGTTCACAGGCCCATGGATGGTCGAGCGCATAGGGTCCGGCGGTGACGATGGCACAGTCGCCGGCGGCGAAGACACCCGGATGGGATGTTGCCAAACTCTCATCCACATCCCACGCATGAGCGGGGCGGTGGCCGTCGATCGGGATCAGCCGAGGGCGGGCTCCGACGCTGGTGATGAATAGATCGTGAACATCGGCCTGGATGTCGTCCGGGCTCGCGGTGTGGGTGACGAATTCGACTCCGGCGGCCTTGTGCTTGTCGAATAGAGCCTGCCGCACCGGAGCGGAGAGCTGCTTGCGCAGGGGTTCGCCCCCGCGCAGGTAGACCGTGGCGTGGTGTCCGGCCGCCACCGCCGAGGTGGCCACTTCCATTCCGAGATAACCGGAGCCCAGCACCCCGACGTTGAGGGCCTCTGTCGCGTCGTTCACACGTTCAAGGATCCATTCGGCGTCGCCGAGGTCATAGACCGGCAGGGCGTCCGGGTAGGCGGGGACTTCGGGGCGGTTCGCCTCCATCCCGGTGGCGAGGATGCAGTGGGTGAAGTCGATGGACTCCCCCGACGCCAGATGGATGGTGCCCGCGGGGGCGTGGTGGTCCGCCAGCGGATGGGGGTGTCGCTGGGTCTCGGCGGTGTAGCGGGAGTCCGCGGCCGCCTCGGCGAGGGTGATCTCTTCTGCCCGGTCACGGACGAAGGTGATGTGCTCGGTCGATTCGAGGTGGTACGGCAGGTGGTGGCGGGAGCCGTCGAAGAGATGCTTCGACAGCGGCGGCCGCTCACACGTTTCGCCGGCCTGGGGGTCGATGACTGTGACGGCCTGACCGCGCGCGCTCAGCTCCCGCGCCGCGGTCGTGCCGGCCAATCCCGCACCGATGATGACGATCCGCTTGCTCATGCCTCCATGCTATGCCTCGCAGAGGCGGCTCGCGGTGAGGTGGGGCGCCCGACACGGGCAGCAGAGCAGTCGTGCCGAGCCCCCTGACCTCTCACGGCTCAGAGTTCCGTGGTCTGTGTGCCGCCGGACGGGCGGTCTCCGGTGAGCTTGGACTTGACCATGCGGAACAGGCCCGATGCCTTGCCACCGGGCAATCCCCAGTGCTGTGCGGAGTGGGTGACGACCTTGATGAGTCCCAGGTTCGGGTCGCGGCGGTCATCGAACCACGCCTTGGCGGAATCCGACCACAGTTCATCGACCTTGGCCTTGTCGTCGACGAACTTCACGCGTCCGGCCACCGACAACCAGTTGCCCGCCTCCGCGAGGCTGATATTGACCTCGGGGTTCGTCTGCAGCGCCTTCGCTTGGTCGCCGTCGAGGGCGAGGAAGAACCAGACGTCGGCCTCCTCGGTGACCTGCTGGGGTGCCATAGGGTGAGCGAGGATCTTGCCGTCGGCGAGCGCGGTCGCGAGCATGACAGAATCACCGCCGCGCAGGATCTTGACGACGTCGGCCCGGTCGAGCTCGTCTGTCGCCGCCTCTCCTGCGGGCTTCTGCCCATGGCCCGCGGCGGATACCTGGCCGGCTTCGGTGTCGTCAGTGGCGGAGGCTGCTACTTGCGTGCTCGCGGCGCCGACCGAGGCACCCATACCCGGGGCAAGGGAAGCGTCAGTGGCTCCGGAGTTCTCGGTTCCTGAGCTCGGAGTCGCTTCGGCGGCCTTCGATTCGTCGATCGCCGTATGCGAACCATCGGGATTGCGGTGCAGCGTCACGCCTTCCTCCACTGCCGTGTTCTGGGCACGCTCCTCAACGTTGTTTTCGGTGTATCCGACTTCGGCGTGAGATTCCATGGACGACGTGCCGCCCAGCGGCTCCGTCGCTTCGTCCAGTGCTGATGCAATGTCACGGGCCTTCTCCTCGGCCGGCGACTCGTCGCTCTTGTCTCTGTTGTTCATGACCATTTCCCTTCGCAGACGGTTCCTGCCGATGAAGTCGCTGACGCGGGCCGTGGCTCGTTCGGGCGGGTCGCGGTCGACTGGCGCATCAACGACTACTCGGCCATTCTCACACGGCTCTCCGGTCGGCAACAGCCCCCTTGGAACTGGACTGAGATGACTGAAATCCGGAGCCGTTCGAAGTGCGCACAGGCTGCGCGCACAGCCACGCAGAGGGTCGCGAACCCGATGACGGACATGCGCAGATTCGGAATCTTCGGGCAGGTGCGAACACCCGGCTTGCCTGCCTACACTGAAGACATGGATGAAGAAACGACCGTCACCGTCAACGACATCCCCGAGGGGGCCGCCATCATCGACGTCCGCGAGGATGACGAATGGGAGGCCGGCCATATCGAAGGCGCGATCCACGTACCGCTGGGCGAGCTGCCGGGCCGTCTCGACGATCTTCCTCTCGATGACGATATGTACGTCATCTGCCGCACCGGCGGACGCTCGAACCGAGCCGTGGCCTGGCTCAACCAGAATGGCTTCGACGCCTTCAATGTCGACGGCGGCATGGGCTCATGGAACATCGACAATGGTAAGCCGATCGTCTCCGAGACCGGCGAAGAGCCCTGGGTGAAGTGAGCAGAAAGGCACCTGCAGTCGGCCAGCCAGCAGTCAGCGGATTGATCCCACCGTCTGCGAGAGTCGCTCCCGTCGTCGCGAAGTCGACCGGAGGAGCCGCAAGACCGAGTCCCCTTGCCCCGTTTCCACGATGGGTCTACCGTCGAGACCACGGATCACTTCCATACCTCTTATGATCCCCGTTCCTCCGCCGAACGCGGTGAGCGTGTTCAACTCCGAAAGGAGCCGAAGTCATGAGTGACGAGAAGAAGAACCTCCCGGAGAACTCAGCAGAAGACCAGACCGAAGACGAGCAGAACATCGAGAGCACTGCCGTCGGAGTCGGCGCTGAGACAGACGCCGAAGGCAGTTCCCAAACTCCCGAAGAGAGGCTCGAGCGCATCGCTGCCGAACACGATGTTCCGATCGATCGGGATCCCGAAGAAGCCCAGGCCAAAGCCGAAAGGTCCTCCTCCCCAGACAAAGACCGAGATATCAGCGGTGGAGACACGAAGGAAGAGGAAGACGACTCCGTGGAGCCGCCTGACTGAGACGGCCACCGTTGAGCGAGGCCGCTAGTTCTCCCGCCGAGGAGCCGTCGAAGTCCACGATGCAAGAACTCCGTGGACACAACTGTGCGCAACCGCTGTCATTTGGTTAGGTAGAAGAATGACAACACGCGCCGGCCAGTTGGCCCAGGACAAGGATCTCGTTGACATCCCTGCCCTTCTCGACTCCTATCACGATTTGGTTCCCGACCCCTCGGTGCCTTCGCAAGCAGTGAGCTTCGGGACGTCCGGCCATCGCGGTTCGAGCTTCAACCGCTCCTTCAACGAGGCGCACATCGCGGCCATCACCGCGGCGATCGTCGACTTCCGCCGAGACAAAGGCATTCGCGGGCCGATCTTCCTCGGCCGTGACACTCACGCACTGAGTGAGCCCGCATTCCTCACCGTCCTCGAGGTGCTCGCCGCTGCCGAGGTTCCGGCGCTCATCGACGAACGCGACGGCTTCACCCCGACCCCTGCCGTCTCCCACGCGATCCTCGGCTTCAATGCCGGGAAGTCGCGCGAGGATGCGCAGGCCGACGGCATCATCGTCACTCCCAGCCACAATCCGCCTGCCGACGGCGGCATCAAGTACAACCCGCCGCACGGCGGACCTGCCGGCACCGAGACGACGACCTGGATCGCCGAGCGCGCCAACCGGTACCTGGCCGAGGGGTGGGAGAAGATCCCGCGCACCCCATTCCAGCGGGCATTCCATCTGGAGAACACCGAGAACTTCGACTACGTCTCGAACTACGTCGACGACCTCGAGTCTGTCATCGACCTCGATGTCATTCGCAGCTCCGGGCTGAAGATCGGCGCCGATCCGCTCGGCGGAGCCAGCGTCGACTACTGGGCGGCCATCGCAGAGGACTACGACCTCAACCTCGACGTCGTCCATCCGGACGTCGACCCCACCTGGTCGTTCATGACCCTGGACTGGGACGAGAACATCCGCATGGACTGCTCCTCCCCCTATGCGATGGCCGGCCTCATCGCCTCACGCAACGACTTCGACATCGCCACCGGCAACGACGCCGATGCCGATCGTCACGGCATCGTCACTCCCGATGCAGGGCTGATGAATCCCAACCACTATCTGGCAGCGGCCATCGACTACCTGCTCGACTCCCGCACCGACTGGCCGAAGGACGCGGGGATCGGCAAGACTCTGGTCACCTCGTCGATCGTCGACCGCATCGTCGCCGCTCATGATCGCACCCTTTTCGAGGTGCCCGTCGGCTTCAAATGGTTCGTTCCCGGCCTGCTCGATTCGACTTTAGCTTTCGGTGGTGAGGAATCTGCTGGCGCATCGTTCCTGCGGAGAGACGGCAAGGTGTGGTCGACGGACAAGGACGGCATCATCCTCGCCCTCCTTGCCGCCGAGATGACTGCCACGACCGGGCAGACTCCCTCGCAGCGCTACGCTGGGCTGGCCGCGAATCACGGCACCAGCTCCTATGCCCGCCAGGATGCTCCGGCGACGCGCGCACAGAAGGCACGGCTGGGGTCCCTGGATGCCTCTCAGGTGAGCGCGAAGACCGTCGGCGGTGAACCCGTCAAGGAGGTGCTCACCTCGGCGTTGGGCAACAATGCCCCCATCGGGGGACTCAAGGTCACCACGGACAATGCGTGGTTCGCCGTGCGGCCGTCGGGCACGGAAGACGTCTACAAGATCTACGCCGAGTCGCTGCGCGATGAGGACCACCTGCGCCAGGTCCAGCACGATGCACGGACGCTCGTCGACGGCGTGCTGGACTAAGCACCAGCGACTGTACGAATAACTCACTTCCGCGGCTTCGAAGTGTGGATGCAGCGAACTTCATCGCTGCGCTCACACTTTGCAGCCGCGGATACTTTTGTTCACTTTTGTAAGGGCGAGTGCGGATCACGATCATGTATCGCTGCCTGCGCAGGATTGTCGCAATTGCAGAGGCTCCCAACCGAGCCGACGATACGGCCGCAATTGCGCGTACCCCGCGGGCGACTTAGACCACTGCGTCCGCATGAAGCCATGACCACGACGTTCACCCGTAAGACATGTTGCCACCAAACAGTGGTCAGCTTATGTGTAACAGCGACCGTCGCACTACTGCAATATTCCTGTTTTCCCGCTGTGACAGACCTTGAGTCGGCTGTCAGGCTCCGTTGTCGCGCCCTCTAGATTCGATCGCAAGACTGTTCACCGTCAATCGACATACCGCCCTGCGAAACTCACACGTCCACCAGCAGAAGCGGCAGATGAACAGAAAAGGATCGACACAATGAAGTACTCCGTTCGCAACCGTGCGGCAGCCCTGGGAATCGCGACCGTCGCAGGACTCGCCGGACTCGGACTCGCCTCCGGCCCGGCCGTGGCCGCCGACGCTTCCGCGGCCGACTCATCCAGCCAGTCTGCAGACTCCGGTGCCGACACGCAGTCCGTGTACTACCCGACCGAACCGGTCAAATACGCCGACGAGCTCGTCCGAGCCTGGGGTCAAGGCGATACGGACCGGGTTGAGGCATTCGCTTCGACCAAGGTCGCCGAAGAGCTGCAGGCACACAGCGACGACGAAGTCACCCACTGGGACCGCGTCGGCGGAGAAGGTGCCGCCGGCACGACTTACGTCGACTACGAGAACTCCGTCACCGGCGAGAAGATGTCGCTCGGCATGCCCACCGAAGCCGTGGTCGACCCCGACGACGAGTGGGGCACTCCCAACGCCGTGCACAAGGTTCAGTTCGAGGACTGAAGCTCCAGCCATCTGAACGCCGATCCATCGAGCCCCGCTCCAGAACGATCCTGGAGCGGGGCTCGGCGTGTGACTCAGCGACGCTGGGCCTGGGCGTCTGCGGCTAAGGTGGGCCGCCTCGGCGAGGTTCTACAGATGCGCCTCCGGGGCGTTCTGCACGTAGTCGGCCACGGTGTCGTTCTTGAACGCGTCACGGACCTTCTTCAGCTCATCCTCGTCGACGTTGACGATCGACTGACCGTCCGGGGAGGTGCCGACGCCGGCGACGGGCGCGGTGAAGAACTCGATATCACCGGGGCGGACGTCGCGCATGTTGAACGCGGTCGCGGAGATGTACTTCGCGTCCATGCCCGAATCGACGTACATGTACGGCGCGAAGTTCTTGACCATGTCTTGGATCTTCTTCGGATTCGACAGCGTATCGGCCGAGATCATCTCGTTCGTCAGACCGCGGATGAACGCCTGCTGATTGCGCGCACGCTGGAAGTCGCCGTCCTGGAACTGCTTGCGCTCGCGCACGAAGGTCAGCGCCTCGTCACCGTTGAGGACGTTCTCGCCCTTGGTGAACGAATAGCCGTTCTTCTCGAACGCCTGCTCGGAGTTCACGGTCACCCCGCCGAGGCTGTCGGTCAGTGCCTTGAATCCCTCGAAGTCGATGATCGCCACGTGATCGAGTTCGGTGCCGATGAAGTCCGAGACCGTCGACACGGCCAGCGGCAGACCGCCGTAGGACAGTGCCGCGTTGATCTTCGACTTTCCGTGGCCCTCGATATCGACGTAGGTGTCGCGCGGGATCGACATGATCTGGACGTTGCCGCCGTTCTCGGGCAGATGCATGACCATGATCGTGTCCGAACGCAGTCCGCGCGAATCGTTGACGTCGACGTCTTTCATCGACTCATCCGAGCCCAGCAGCAGGATGTTCGTGCCGTCGCCGTCCTTGCCGCCGCCGGACTTGCCGAAGACCTGCTCATCGCTGAGCTGGTTCGCATTCTTGTCGAACGACCGGCCGACGCTCCAGACGTAGAGCCCGATGCCGAGCACGCCGAGGATGACGATGATCAGCAGTGCGACGAGGACTTTGCGCCAGACGCGCTTCTTCTTGCGCGGGCGCTGCTGTTCCTCGTTCTGGTGGTCGAAGAGATCGTCGAAGGTGGTGTTGTCCGTCATCGGCACTCCGGGGTTTGAGCGGTCGGCGCCGGGCGCCGGGGTCATTGGGCAATCCCGCTCATTGTATAGCGACCGAGGTGACCCATTTCTCAGCCACGCGACTCACCCCGTACCGCACCGCGGAGGCGAACGCGAGGGCAGGACCGCCTCGGCGAGGTGTTCTGCCTTGTCAGACGCAGTGATCCCCGGTTTCGACCGGGTGGGCCGGGACTGATACCGGTTCGTTACCCACCAATGACCTCTGGCGCCGAGGTGAGGGGACTCACCAGTAATAACGCAGGATCGACCTGGCTGTCGTTCGGGGCGCTCGGTAGACTTTCCTGGTGTTCAATAACTATCGGGAAATTCTGTCGCTTCCCGGTGCTCTCAAGTTCTCCTTGGCCGGTCTCGTCGCCCGGATGCCCATCGCAGTGCTGGGGCTGGGAATCGTCCTCTTCATCCAGGGCGTGACCGGGTCGTACGGCATGGCGGGCATCGTCTCCGCCGTCTACATGATCGTCCAGGCACTTGCCGGCCCCGGGATCGCTCGCCTCGTCGACCGCCTCGGCCAGGCGAAGGTCATGGTGCCCATCGTCATCACCCACCTCATCGCGTTGGCGCTGCTCATCGTCTCCGTGTACGAGGAATGGTGGACGGGATTCGTCTTCGTCTTCGCCGGCATCGGCGGCGCCACCGTCGGCTCCGTCGGTTCGCTGGTGCGTTCGCGCTGGTCGCACATCGTCGACACCCCGAAGAAACTGCAGACCGCGTTCTCCTGGGAATCGGTCGCCGATGAGCTGATGTTCGTCTCCGGGCCGGTGCTGGCCACGGTGCTCGCGACTGCCGTGTGGCCGCCGGCGGGAATCATCCTGTCGATGATCACCGTCGGCGTCGGCTCGCTGCTGCTCTACATCCAGAAGTCGACCGAACCCCCGCCGGTGGAACGGACCACCGAGGCGAAGGGGCACGTGTTCTCGAACCCGGGCATCTTCGCGATCATCATCGTCAACATCTTCCTCGGCGTGAACTTCGGTGCCATCGACGTCATCGCCGTCGCCTTCGCCGACGAACTCGGCGTGAAGTCCACGGCCGGAGTGCTCCTGTCGTGCCTGGCGCTGGGATCGCTCATCTCCGGCGCGCTGTACGGAGCCCGCAACTGGCAGGCCGCCATCCATCACCGCTTCGGCGTGGCCGTGTCCGCTCTGGCCGTGGGCGCGTGCCTGATGTTGCTGGCCAACTCGATGATCACTTACGGCATCATCCTCATCGTCGTCGGATCCGCGATCGCACCGAGCCTCATCGGAGCGAACTCCGTCATCGAGCAGCTCGCTCCCCCGCGCAGGCTCACCGAAGCGTTCGCCTGGTTGGGCACCTCGCTGGGCTTCGGCGTCGCGTTCGGATCGGCCGTCGCCGGCAACATCATCGACGCCTTCGATGCGAAGACCGCGATGCTGTTGCCCGCCGGCTGCGCTGTGCTGGGAGCGATCATCGCGCTGTCGCTGCTGAAGCTGCTCAACCCCAAGCGGTCGAGTCACGAAGCGCGGCTGGAGAAAGACCGTCGGCGCGAGCGCGTTGTGGAGGCGTAGGGAGCGCTGAGGCGAGCGCTTGCCCGATGGCTGTCCCGCGCGCCGGTGTCACGCGCATTGGGCGGTAGTGCCGCCTGCCGGCGACCGCCTCGGCTGGCATCCGTCACCGTTAGTGTCACGCCCTCGCGTGAGTCTCTCTTCGCGCCGGCCAGTGCGCATCCATCACTCTTAGCGCGAAAACACCCCGTTGCGGCGGGGTGTTTTCGTGTTTGCGGGACGTTGTGCGCGGACGAGACGACGGCACGACCGCTCAGCCCAGCCCCGGCGGCCCAAACGCGACCGAGCGGGACCACGGATCGGCAGGGCCGCCTCGGCGATGTCAAAGATCATTGACATAGCGATGTCAAACATGCTTTACTTATTGATGTAAAGAGAAGTTGACATCAAGGAACGGTATGGAAGTTCAGACCTCGGACCTCAAGCAGGTCCGCAAGGCTGCGGGGCTGACGCAGGCACAGTTGGCCCAGCTCACCGGGGTGTCGCGGCAGACGATCATCGCGACCGAGCGCGGCGACTACGCCCCCAGCGTCTATCTGGCGCTGCGCATCGCCCGAGCCTTGGACACGACAGTCGAAGAGATCTTCTCACTTCAGGAGGAATCGTCATGAACAACATCAGCGACAACAAGAACCGCCCCAACGCCTTTGCCGACAGAATCGCCGGCTTCGACGACCCCTCGATGGGAGACGAACGCGAACGCGACGTCATTCTGCGGGCATATACCTTGGGGGCCGTCGTCTCCACCTACGTGTTCTTCGCGCTTGCACTCATCTTCGCCGTGATCGGCGCGGGAATGTGGAGCGTGCTCATCGTTCTCGGCTCCATGGTCACCAGCGTCGTCATCTCTGCGTACTGCCAGCGAGAGAACGTGGACTTCTCAATGGCCATGGCCCGCGTCTCACCGAGGCGGCTGATCATCGGCAACATCGTGGGCGCCCTGTTCGCGGTGGCATGGGTCGGCGCAGTCGTCTTCCATCTGAGCACGGGGGTTCCGCTCATCGATGTCGGCATGGGAGCGAGCACAACCTTCGGCGCCCCCACCAGCGCGTACACCATTGCGATCAGCGCAGCGTTCGGTTTCATCGTCGCACTGACCATCATGACGATCTCCCGGTTGCGCAAGATCAAGCAGGCCCGCGCCGAGGCGGCCGCCGCCGATGAGATCGAAGACGAGGACTGATTCGGCTCGGTGTTTGAGGTTCGGTGGATGAGCGTCCATTACCCTAAGCGCAAAAACACCCCGCTGCGGCGGGGTGTTTTGCTGTTTGCACGAGGTGATGTCCGAGGTTCCTCGTCGACTGAACTGTCGGCGACAGCGCAGCGGAACTCTCAGGCCCAGTCCTTCTTCGCCGACGTCTCGCCGACTCCGGCGTTGAAGACGTTGTGCGGGTCGAGGTCCTTGAAGTGCGCCTCCATCTTCGGCGGCACGGGGTAGAGCCTGCCGTAGTTGTGCTCGGCAGGCACGGCCGCACCCCGGGCCTCGAGCAGCTCGGTCATCTGCTTCTTCAGCGCCACCGGGTCGACGCCTTTCTTCGCCACGTGGTCCTGGTGGAGGACGTGGCAGAAGAAGTGCCCGTAGTAGGAGCTGATGTGCAGCTGGTCGGCGATCTCGTCGGGCAGGACCTCGAGCCAGTCCTCATCGTCGCGGCGCAGCGCCACGTCGAAGGTGATCATGTCCGAGGAGTCCTCACGGTTGAGGTTGAAGTACCGGGTCGCGGCACTCGCGGCACCGAAGCGGTGGAGCATCGCGGACTGAGCTTCATCGGCGCTGCACACGAAATAGTCACCTTGGTGGGCCGCCTCGGCGAAGAAGTCGTCAAGGAACGCACCCATCCGGTTCTTCTCCTCGGCACTGACGACGAGGAGAAGATGATGCTCGAAGCGGTCGCGGTACTCGAGCATCCGCTTGGGCAGCTGCTGCGGGAGCAGGCCGAACGCGTTCTGCGCGATCGTGTCGGCGACGGTCTCGCCGAAGAACGGCAGCTTCGCGAACACGCCGTTGGCCCAGTTCTTCAGCGCGAACAGCTTGATCTGCTCGCGGCTGCCGGCGTGCTTGACCGAGACGAACGTGTCTTTACCGTACTTCTCGGCGAGGTCGAACGAGGGCCGGCCCATGTATTCGCCTGAGATCGGCAGCGGCATCTCCGAGGTCAGTATCGCCCGTCGCAGATCTTCGAGTTCGGCTGGGGAGTTCGTGCCGACGTAGAACGTTGTCGCTCCCTCCTCCTTGGGGAAGGTGCGGGTGCGCACGGCGAAGACCATGAGCTTTCCGGCCGAACCGGAGGCCTCGTACAGGTAGTCGGAGTTCGAATTGAATCGAGCCGGTGAGTCGACGATCCTGCGGACCTGCTTCCCGTATTCGGTTTCCTTCGTGTCCTCCGGGGCGGGGGTGACCCCGGCCGGGTCCCAGTCTCCGCGCTGGAGTTTGTCGAGGATGTGGGCGGGGTCGTCTCCGAGCTCCACGCCGAGGTGGTTGACGAGCTCGAGTCGCCCCTCCTCGTTGACGCGGGCGAAGATCGCGTGCTTCGTGAACGCCGGGCCCTTGCGGATCTGGGAGCCGCCGGAGTTGTTGGCGATGCCACCGATGACGGAGGCGCCGATCGAGGACGAGCCGATGACCGAGTGCGGTTCGCGGTGGAACGGGGCGAGTGCCTCGTCGAGTTCGTAGAGGGTGGATCCGGCCAGGCAGATCGCTTCGCGGGCGTCGTTGATGAGGTAGATCTCGTTGATCCGCAGGGTCGAGATGATGACGATCGGACGGTCGTAGTCCTGCGCACCGGGGCCGGAACCGCCGGTCAGGCCGGTGTTCGCCGACTGCGGGATGACGATGAGGTCGTTGTCGACGCAGACCTGCAGGGCCCGCCACATGTCGACGAGGCTGCCCGGGCGCAGCACGGCGAGCACGTCGCCGCCGCCGAAGCGGTTGCCCTTGGCGTACGGTGCGGTCGCTCGCGCGGAGGTGAGGACGTGGCGCGGCCCCATGATGTCGATGAACGCGTTGACGGCTGGGGACTGGTGACGTGACTTGCCGGGCATATGGTCGATCCCTATCGGTAGGCGACGGTTGTTCTCATGGTAGGTGTCTGGGTTCGCACTCCGCATCCCCTCTCAGAACTACCCGACGGCGGCCCAGATACCTGGCGCCAGGTTGCTGGGCCGCCGTCGGGTAGCAATTAGGGGTGTTTGGTGGATAAGGCGACTGCTGCGAGGCAGGCTAGGCAGATGACCGCGACCGCCGCCAAAGACACTGTGTACGACAGCACGGGCAATAAGGCGGCGAGCACGGTGGGCAGCAGGAACCCGGAGTACGCCAGCGAATAGTAGACACCGGTGATGCCGGCGAGCTCCTGCGGTGAGGCGATGGCCTGGACGATGATGAGCCCCGAGACCACACAGATTCCGTAGGCGACACCGAGCACGATCGCCACGATGAACGCGAGGATCGGGTCCGCCAGAAGTGCGGCCACCGCCCCGAGCCCCATCCCCACGGTCATCAGCGCCAGTCCGACGACGAGCGCCCGCCCGCCGGTCAGTCTGTTGATCCACGGCACGATGTTCTGCACCAGCGCACCGGCTCCGAGCGTGACGACGGTGAGCACCGTGGCATACAGCGTCGTCCACTCCCCCAGCTCCCGCTGCACGATCGCCGGCATCACGGCATAGGCGACCCCGGCGGCACCGAACACCCAGGGCGCAGCCGGCACGATCAGTCGCAGGAACGTCCGATGCGCGACAAGCGGAACACGCAGACCGTGCCACCAATGGCCTGCTGCCCGCTGGTCGCGAGGCATCGATTCCGGCGCGAAGATCACCAGGATCAGTGCGGCTAGGTTGAGCACTCCGTGCACGGCGTAGGGCACGACTTCGGGCACCGGCCCCCATTGGGCCAGGCACCCGGTGACCGCCGCGCCCATGGCAAACCCCAAGGTCAGCGTCAGTGAAGGACGCCGGGCACCGGCAGTGATTCCGGCCCGGTGATCGAACGGCGGGGCCGAAAGCTCCTTGATCCAGCTCGTGCCCACCGACATCGCCACCCCGACGCCGATCCCCGCGAACACCCGACCCAGGCAGAGCAGCCAGAACAGATCGAAACCGAGCCCGAGCCCAAGACTGCCGGCGATCGCGGCGAGCGATCCGGCGATGAGGACCGGTTTGCGTCCATGCCGATCCGACAGCGCCGAGGCGACCAACAGTCCCGGAATGAGTCCGCCCACATACATGCCCAGCAGCAGGTTCGCCTGCCAGATGGCGTAGCCTCCGTCCTCCTCATACATGTGGACGAGCGGGGTGAAATGATTGCCGCCCCATGCGAGCAGGAACATCGCCGGGGCCACCATCAGCCACGCCCGCGCCCGCCGTGGCCGTTCTGGCTCTCGATCGGAATCCACCTCGCCGAGGTGGGACCGGGCAGGGTTCGGAACCGTCGTTTCGACGTCCGCGGCGGGGGCCGCCTCGGCGCGGGTATTTCTGTCCCCGGTGGGGACTGCCTCGGCGGCGGTGACGGTCGTGGAGGTCGAGGGGTAAGCGGTCATGGTCCTCCTCAGCGGGACTGCGGGAAGTGGGAGCCTTCGATGTGGGCGCGGACGAGTCGGGCGAAGCCTTCTGCGTCGCCCGACTCGGCGCGGTCGGTGAGAGTTTCGTGCTCGGTCAGGAGCGTGTCGAGGGTGTGCGGCGCGTCGATGGCGACCTGGAAGGTCAGGCGGGCCAGGCGCGGGCCCATGGTCGTGAGCATCTCGGTGACGATGGCGTTGTCGCCGCTGCGGATGAGGCGGGCGTGGAAGGCATAGTCGGCGCTGGCGAAGCCGAGCGGATCGCCCGCGTCAAGGGCCTTCCTCTGCTCGCCGAGCAGGGTGCGCAGATCGGCGGCCAGAGCGGTGAGGTCGCCGCCGTCGGCCAGTGTCTCCACCGCGTCGATCTCGAACATCGAGCGCACGGCGAGCAGGTCGCGGCGTTCCTTGCCCGTCACCGTGGTCACGAGCGCGCCCTTCTTGGGGACGAGGCGGACGAGGCGCCAACGCTCGAGCTGGAGCATCGCCTCCCGCGCAGGAGTGCGACTGGCGTTGTGCGCGGCGGCGAGGTCGGACTCGATGAGGAGGTCGCCGGGTTCGTGCCGGCCTTCGATGATCTCCCGGGCGGTCGCCGCGGCCATCCGAACGGCGATCGGAGCGGAGTCGTCGATGCGCTGCCAGGGCAGTGTCGGCAAATCATTCACGGACCCACGATAACAGATGCATACATTGATGCATGCATCATGTCCTGGCTCAGACATACCTGACGGCGGCCCAGCAACCTCGCGCGAGGTTGCTGGGCCGCCGTCAGGTAGTAATTATCGGGAGGGCACTTGACCGGTGGTGAGCAGGTGGGTGAGCACGTCGGTGACGGTGACGACCGCATGGCTGCCGTCGGCCCTCTCCACCAAAGCCAGCTGCACGTTGTCCTCCCGCATCGCCTCGAATGCCCGCACCACGGTCATCGATCCGTCCACGACGGCGACGGGACGGGCTACCTCGGCGATGGGAGCATCCTCGGTAAGTCCGAGCACATCCCTGACATGCACCACATGACTCAGCGGGCCGTCAGCCTCGGTGCGCACGAGGATGCGACGGTGACGGTCACGGCGCGACGCCTCGTGCACCTCACCCGCAGTCGCCTCCGGACCGACGGCCGTCGGCTCCGGGCGACCGGCCACGAGCTCGTCAAGTGTGAGCCGGGTGAGGTCGAGGGCGCCGAGCAGAGCCTCCGAGGACTCCTTCTCCAAGGTTCCCGCCTGCGCCGAATGCTGCAGCAGCTGCCTCAGGTCCTCGGGCGTGTGCGCCTGATCGACCTCGTCGACGGGTTCGACCCGCACGAGGCGCAGGCACGCGTTCGCAGCGTTGTTGAGCACATGCAGCAGCGGGCGGGTGAGGAGCATGAACGCCCGCATCGGCAATGCGAGCATGATCGCCGAGCGTTCCGGATGCGCCACCGCCCACGACTTCGGCGCCATCTCACCGACGACGAGGTGGAGGAAGGTGACGATGACGAGGGCGAGGACGAAGCCGACGATGTCGGCGATCCACAGCGGCAGACCCAGTCCCTCGGCGACCGGGGTGATCCAATGGTGGACGGCCGGTTTCGTGATCGCCCCGAGCGCCAGAGTGCAGGCCGTGATGCCCAGCTGCGACCCGGCCAGCAGCACCGACAACTCGGTCGAGCTGCGCAGGGCGGCCCGGGCCGATCGGCTGTCCGCGGCCGCGTCTTCGAGACGGTGCCGTTTAGCGGCGATGAGCGCGAATTCGACGGCGACGAAGAACGCGGACAGCCCGATGATGGCGATCGTGATCGCTGTGATGACCCAGGGATTGCTCATCGTGCCACCTCGATTCCGATCCGCAGCCGCGCGGGCACATGCCTGGCCACCTCGATGACGTCGATGACGAGTCGCTCCGTCTCCGGGGTGTCGTTTCCGCCAAGGTCGGCGGGGTCGATCGGCAGTTCGATCGAGACTCGATCCCCCACCTCGGGGAATCCGCGGAGGTGTTCGATGACGAGGCCCGACAAGGTCTGCGCCGAGGTGGTCGGCAGTTCGCGTTGGAGTACGCGGGCCACCTCGTCGAGGGGGATGACCCCGGGTGCTGTCCAGGTGCCGTCGCCGGTCTCGATGAGTTCTTCGACGATGTGGTCGTGTTCGTCGGCGATGTCACCGACGAGTTCCTCACCGAGGTCCTCCAACGTCAGGATTCCGGCGAAGCCGCCGTATTCGTCGACGACGCAGGCCATCTGCTCCCGCCGTTCGAATAGCGTGGCCACCGCGTCCGGCAGCGGCAGGGATTCCGGGACGAAGACCGGGTCGCGCAAGAGGGAACGGACCCCGGTCCCGGTGACGGTGGTGCACGGTGCCGCCTCGGCGACGTTTTCGGTGGTGCCCGGTGCCGCCTCGGCGAGGACGTCGAGGAGGTCGATCGTGCCGATCACCTGATCATCAGCGTCGAGCACGGGGTAGCGGGAGTGGCCTCGGCTCATCAGTTCGCGCACCTCGTCCAGGGGCGTGTCGATGTCGATGACGTCGACGCGTGAGCGCGGCACCGTAGCGTGGGCGACGCTCTGCTGCGGGAAGTCGAGGATGCGGTCGAGGATGAGCGAATCGTCGTCGACGATCTCGCCGCCCTCCCGGGATTCGGCGACGATGTGTTTGAGGTCGCGCCGGGTGGCGGAGTGGTCGACGTCGTGGACCGGTTCGATGCCGAGGACGCGCAGCAGGGCGTTCGAGGCTTTGTCGAAGATCGTGATGAGCCAGCCGAAGACGGCCAGATAGATCGAGGTCGAGCGGGCGAGCCAGGTGGCGAGCGCCTCGGGGCGGGCGATGGCCAGGTTCTTCGGGAACAGCTCACCGAAGAGCATCTGGATGAGCGTTGAGACGAGGAGGGCGAGGACGGTGCCGATGAGCACGCCTGTGCCGGCAGGGATCGGGGTGCCGCCGAGGGCCTCGCCGACGGCCCTGCCGATGAGCGGTTCGGCGACGTAGCCGACGAGCAGTCCGGTGACGGTGATGCCCAACTGCGCTCCGGAGAGCATGAAGGAGGTGCGGCGGGTGATCGACAGGGCCCTGTCCGCGGCGCGATCACCGGAGGCCGAACGCGCGGCCAGACGGGAGCGGTCGACGGCCATGTACGCGAATTCCTGCGCCACGAAGTAGCCGGTGGCCACTGTGATGAGGAGGACGACGAGGAGGCCTATGAGAAGCGAGAGCAACCAGGTCAACGGCGACCACCTGCCCGCGCGCTCTGTGCCCGCAAAGCGTCTGCCTGCGCATTATTGAATTGTTCTGAGGTGCGAAGTGTGATGTCCCAGCCGGGACTTCGATAGTCGTCCATGGTCCTTCCGACAGTGATCAAGTGGGCGGCCAGTCTCAATTATCCTGGCCCCGGCTGGCAGAATGCTGAGCACGGACGGGCGGTTACCGACGAATAGTCAGACCGCCTCGGGAACCTTCCTCACCGCTCCCTTGTCTGCGGACTGAGCGAAGGCGGCATAGGCGCGCAGCGCGGTCGAGACTGTGCGTTTGCGCTGACGAGGACGGTAGGTCCCCTCCGCCTCGAGGCGGGACCGACGGCGGTCGAGTTCAGCCTCGGCGACCTCGAGGCTGATCGACCTGCGGGGGATATCGATGCCGATGATGTCGCCGTCTTCGACGAGTGCGATCGTGCCGCCCGCTGCCGCTTCGGGCGAGATATGACCGATCGACAGCCCCGAGGTCCCACCGGAGAAACGTCCATCGGTGATGAGCGCGCACGACTTCCCCAGGCCCAGGCCCTTGAGGTACGAGGTCGGGTAGAGCATTTCCTGCATGCCGGGTCCGCCCCGCGGTCCCTCGTAGCGGATGACGACGACGTCGCCTTCCTTGATCTGTCTGCTGAGGATCTTCTCCACCGCTTCCTCCTGTGACTCGCAGACCACGGCGGGCCCGGAGAAGACGTGGATGGATTCGTCGACGCCGGCGGTCTTGACCACGGCACCGTCGACGGCGATGTTCCCGCGCAGCACGCCGAGACCGCCGTCTGCCGAATATGGGTGGTCGATGTCGTGGATGCAGCCGCTGACGGCGTCGAGGTCGAGACTGTTCCACCGGGCCGACTGCGAAAATGCCGTCGAGGAGCGCTTCCCTCCGGGGCTGGCATGCCAGAGTTCCTCAGCGGCAGATGCAGCCTTGCCACCGCGGACGTCCCATTCGTCGAGCCACGCGGACAGGGACGGAGCATGGACAGAGTGGACCTCCTCGTTGAGCAGACCCGCACGGCGCAGCTCCCCCAGAAGAGCGGGGATCCCACCGGCACGGTGCACGTCCTCCATGTAGAAGGTGCGGTCCCCGGCCACGTTCGGGGCGACCTTCGCCAGACACGGCACCCGGCGTGACAGGTCGTCGATATCGTCGAGGTCGAAGTCGACCCCTGCCTCATGGGCGGCGGCGAGCAGGTGGAGGATCGTGTTCGTCGACCCGCCCATCGCCAGGTCGAGAGCCATGGCGTTGCCGAAGGCCGCCGAGGTGGCGATCGCGCAGGGGCGCACCGAATCGTCATCGTCCTCGTAGAGGCGACGTGCGAGATCGACGACGAGGCTGCCCGCCCTTTCGTAGAGGGCCCTTCGCACGGTGTGCGTAGCGAGCACCGAACCGTTGCCGGGCAGGGAGAGTCCGATCGCCTCGGTGAGGCAGTTCATCGAGTTCGCCGTGAACATGCCCGAACACGATCCGCAGGTCGGGCACGCCGCCTCCTCGATGCGGAGCACATCGGCATCGGAGGTCGCCTCGTTGACGGCCTCGGACATCGCATCGACGAGGTCGAGCGAGCGGACAGTGCCGTCGGCCAAGGTGGTCCGCCCGGCCTCCATCGGTCCGCCGGAGACGAACACCGTGGGAATATCGAGGCGCAGCGCGGCCATGAGCATGCCGGGCGTGATCTTGTCGCAGTTGGAGATGCAGACGAGGGCGTCAGCGCAATGAGCGTTGGCCATGTACTCGACGGAATCGGCGATGAGGTCGCGTGAGGGCAGTGAGTAGAGCATGCCGCCGTGCCCCATGGCGATGCCGTCGTCGACGGCGATGGTGTTGAATTCTCGGGGAATGCCGCCGCCGGCGGTCACTGCCTCGGAGACGATCCGCCCGACCGGGGCGAGGTGAGTGTGCCCGGGGACGAATTCGGTGAAGGAGTTCGCCACGGCGATGATCGGTTTGCGGCCGAGGTCGGCACCGGAGACTCCGGCTGCGCGGAAGAGGGCGCGGGCTCCGGCCATATTGCGGCCGTGGGTGACTGTGCGAGAACGATAGGTCGGCATGGAATCTATCCCAGCGCGGTAGTGGCTTCGGCGGAAGCTACCATCGGTACCAGTACTGTGAGTACTATCAATCCATGATTCGACCCCGCACACCACAACGTGAGCAGCTCGGTGAATTCCTCACCATCAGGCGCAGGGAACGGCAGCGTTCGGCGGCCGGTCTGCCGCCGAATTCCAGGCGCGGTGACAGCGGACTCAGCCGCGAGGAGGTCGCCACCCTCGCAGGGGTGAGCAGCACCTGGTACACGTGGCTCGAACAGGGCCGGGACACCAATGTCTCCAGGCAGGTGCTCACCGCTGTGGCCCGGGTCCTCGACCTCAGCGCCGCCGAGACCGACTATGTCCTCGGACTCGTCGAACGGGTCGTGGCTGCTCGGGACGATGAGCCTGCTGAGGTCTCGGAGTCGCTGCAGCGTCTGCTCGATGCGCTCGATTTCCCAGCATTCGCTGTCGCCCCGGACTGGACGATCGCCGGCTGGAATGCGGCCTACGAATGGCTGTATCCGGCGATCACGTCGATTCCGAAGCCCGACCGGAATCTCATCTGGCTCATCTACACCGATCCCACTCTGCGCAGGATGCTTCCCGACTGGGAGGCAGAGAGCCGTCACTTCCTGGCCGAGTTCCGCGTCGAGTCCGGAGTGCGCTTGAGTACACCGGGGCACCGTGCGCTCATCGAGAGGCTGAGTCAGGCGAGTGAGGACTTCCGCGAGCAATGGGCCGAGCAGACGGTGGAGCGCTTCGCGAGCAGGCTGCGCGTCTTCGACCACCACGCGCAGGGCATCGTCGAGTTCGAGCACCACCGGCTCATTCCCTCCGAGGACTCCCGCCTGCACGTCGTTATGTACGTCCCTACTACCTGACGGCGGCCCAGCAACCTCGCGCGAGGTTGCTGGGCCGCCGTCAGGTAGTAATTAAGCGGTGTTCAGCGGGTGATGGGAAGGTTCCCGAGGATGTTCTCGTCGGCGATGACGTCGACGGACGCGACTCGGCCGTCGGCGAAGTGGAACAGATAGAGTGCCCGAGCGACACCGTCGGAGATATAGGCGGCCGCGGGGACACCATCGATGCAGACCAGTTCGGTGGCCTTCGCTCGCCCGTTGAACACCCGGGCCACAGCATCACGGCCGACGACCTCGGGGCGGATGAGTGGGGCACCGAATTCGGCACCAGCCTCGGCGAGGCTCACGGCAGCGGGGTCGCTGCGCACTTCGATCTCCGGGTCGAGCAGCTGGAGGAGGCCGCCGAAGTCTCCTCCGCGAGCCGCTTCGAGGAAGGACGTGATGGCGGTTTCCTGCCGGTGTCGGACCTCCTCCGCATCCACTTTGCGCAGGCGTGCGCGGGCCCGGGATGCGAGCTGACGAGCAGCGACCGGGCTGCGGTCGACGATCGGGGCGATGTCGTCATAGGACAGGGCGAAGATGTCATGAAGCACCAACGCCAGTCGTTCCAAGGGACCGAGAGTGTCGAGGATGACGTGCAGCGCCACCGTGAGATCGTCTCGGAGCAGGGCGCTGTCCTCCGGTCGATCGGTGCGGACGCCGCTTCCTCCCCCACCACCTCCGGGAGTGCCGGCCGTGCCGGGTGCTTCGCCCGTCGAGTCATGGTCCGGGACTGCGTCGTCGTCCGATGCTTCCCAGTGCAGATCCTCACGCCTTGCGGCATCACGGCGAAGGGCGTCGATGCAGACTCGCGAGATGACCGTCGTCAGCCACGCCTCGAGGTTGTCGATGGCCGAGATATCGGCTCGCTGCAAACGGATCCACGCCTCCTGCACGGCATCGTCGGCGGCCCACGGGGAACCGAGGGTGCGGTGAGCGATGGCGAACATCTTCGGTCGATGCGAGGAGAACTGGTCGGCCACCTCGGCGAGGGTCTGCGGTGATGTCTCCGATGGCATTGGGATCCTGACGACGACGGCTTGTCACGTTTTCGGGCAGAGCTGCGACTCATCATTGAGTCCGGCACACGTCGGCCCGATCACCAACACCAGCCAAGGAGTCATCATGACTGTTCTGCCGTTCACCATTCTTGACGAGCTTCGCGCCACTGTCCAGGGGCGCACCTGGTTTCCCGACGACTCGGAATTCGACGAGGTCCACCGCCCGTGGAACCGGGCTGTCGACCAGAACGTCCTCGCCGTCGTCGAAGCCGCCGACGTCACCGACGTCGTCACCCTCGTGAACTGGGCCTGCGAAAGAGGCCTGTCGATCGCTACCCAGCCGACCGGACACGGAGCGACCGGGGGGGCCGACGACACGATCTTGTTGCGTACGACCCGCCTCGACCGCATCGACGTCGGCCCGGCACAGCGCACGGCGACGATCGGCGCGGGTGTGAAGTCCGGCGAACTGCAGAGAGCGGCGGCAGAACACGGGCTGACCGGACTGCCGGGCAGCTCCCCGGTGGTAACCGTCGCCGGAGTCGCCCTGGGCGGTGGCCTGAGCTGGTTCGGCCGATCCTTCGGGTGGGTCGGCGACAGCATCCACGCATTCGACATCGTCGACTCTGACGGCCGCGCCCGCCGCGTCTCCGCGACCGAGGACCCGGACCTGTTCTGGGCGCTGCGCGGAGGCGGAAGCGAGCTCGTCATCGTCATCGGTCTTGAGGTCGGGCTGCAGGCCGCCCCTGACGTCTTCGGCGGACGTGTGCTCTGGGCCGGTGACCACATCAGGCAGGTCGCCGAGGTGTTCCGGACAATGACTCACACCGCTCCCGATGCGCTGACCCTGTGGTTGGAACTTCTGCATTTCCCGGGCTCGGAGCCGATGGTCGCCATCGACTCGACGTACCTCGGCGACGAGGAGGAAGCGCGTGAGCTCATGCGCCCGCTCGAGGCCCTGCCGACGCCGCTGTCGGATTCCCGGGCGCCGATGAGCGTCGCCGAGCTGGGTGCGATCACGGCCGAACCGACCGATCCCGGAGTCGGCAGCTCACGCGCCGAGCTGCTCACGTCCCTTGACGATGACACCCTGGACACGCTCCTCGATTCGCCCATCGACCCGCTTCTGTCGGTGCAGGTCAGGCACCTCGGCGGCGCGTTGGCGCAGCCGACCGACAACCCGCACGGCGCCCTGGACGAGCCGTACAGCGTCTATATGTTCGGTCTTCCCGTCACCGAGGCGGCCGCGGAGTCGATCGAGCAGAAGCAGGCCGATCTGGCGCGGGCATTGCCTGCCAGTGGACGCAAACCCGTCACGTTCCTCAATCCACACGAGGGCCTCGCCGACGCTTTGCCCGCAGAGTCCCTGGCACGCCTGCGCCAACTCAAAGAAGAGCGTGACCCGGGTCGGGTCTTCCGCGGCAACTTCAGCATCGCCGACTGACCGCTCTCCCCGCCCGATGCCCTCGAACTACCCGTCGGTGGCCCAGCAACCTCGCGCGAGGTTGCTGGGCCACCGTCGGCCGCGCCTCTGAATCACCGTGACGTCGCTGAATGCGCCCAGAGCAGTACGTACTCAGTGACGTCGCGGTCGTCTGGCAGAACGCTGAACGGCGAAGGTCTCAGCCGCCGAAACTCTCCAAGAGCGCGATCACAGACTCTTTTCCGAGCTGATTCGCCGCGAGCGGACTGTCTCCGGTCAGGAGGTTGCGGTCGCGTGTGGTGGCACCGGTCATCTCATCGTTGATGATCTCGATGCCATCCTTCTTCAACGTCTCGCCGAGAGCCCATGGCATCTCACCAGGCAGATAGCCGATGTCGAGGTTCGCCCCGAAGTCGAGTGCGTCCGGAAACGCGGTGACACGGTAGCCGGCAAAGGGATTCGTGGAGCGACCGAGGCCCGCGGCCAACAACGCCGCCGGACCATGACAGAGGGTGATGATGAGCCTGTCGTTGTCCAGGAAGAAGTCCAGGGCAGCCTGCACGTCCTGGTCGAAGGGGATGACGTTCATGGCACCGTGGCCGCCCGGGATGAAGATCGCGGCGTAGTCGTCGAGGCCGTTCGCGATGACGTCGGAGAGCCTCAGCGGAGCCTTGAATTTCGCCTCGGCGCTCGACCACGCGGAGGCGATGGCCTCGTCCTGCCCGGGGTAGGCCCACCATTCGAATTTTCCGGGTCCGCCGCTGACGGAGGCCACGTCGATCTCGTAGCCAGCCTCGGCCATGTGGTGGAGTGGCAGCAGCGTCTCGACGGGATGGTTGCCGGTGGAGAAGAACGTGCCATTCTTCATGAGCATGTACCGCTCGTCGGTGGCGATCGTGAGGATCTTCCACTTCCCGCCCGTGTATGTCTCCTCGGTGACGGGGCCGTCGAAGTCGGTCCTGCTCGACGTGTACTGGGAGAGCGAGTAGGCGCTCGGGAAGAAGGCGTTGGCCTCCGCCTGATCGGGCACCGGGCTCCGGTCCTGAGATTTGTCGCTGTCAGTCATGTCTTCACCTTTCGCTCGCGTGGCTCACTTGCATGTCGGTGTCGTCGGTGCATCGACTGACCTGTCAGCATACGACACACGGAGAGACGCCGCCAACGACTCGGCCCAACGGGCACAGGAGGATAAGCCGATCGCTGGACCCCACCCCTCCCAGTACTACCTGACGGCGGCCCAGCAACCTCGCGCGAGGTTGCTGGGCCGCCGTCGGGTAGCAATTATTCGACTAGTTTGCCTTCTTGGCTGATTTCACCGGTGTGCATGAGCGCCGCGACATCCGCCGAAACTTCAGGGATCGACTCGCGGACGACACCGGTAGACGGGGACCAGACCAAGTTGACCTGCAGGTCCGGGTCCTGCTCCGGGTAGTCGCTGCGGTTGTGGCAGCCGCGGGTCTCCCGCCGCTCCAAAGCACACTCGAGCGTCGCCCGGGCCGCGAGCACCGAGGACCGCAGATCGAAGGCGTGGGAGAGGTCGGCGAATCCGGCGATGTCCGGGTGGATGCCGACATCAGCCATCCGCGCCTCGATCCCAGCGAGCTTCTCCAGCCCGGCGAGCAGACCGGCCTCGTCACGGACGACTCCGGCGTGCTCGGTCATGAGGTTACGGACCTCGCGTTGCAGGGCCCGCACGTTCTCCGTGCCCTCGGAGGCCAGCAGAGCGGAGATCTCCGCCCGGGCCTCGTCCACCGCGGCGTGCGACCGCACCTGAGCCTCCAACGAATCGGAGTACGCAACGGCTGACCGACCGACGATCCGACCGAAGACGACGAGCTCGATGAGCGAGTTCCCGCCCAACCGGTTCGCCCCGTGCAGACCGGACGACGCCTCACCGATCGCCCACAATCCTTCGACGTCGGTGCTGTGATCGACCGGGTCGACCCACACTCCGCCCATCGAGTAGTGCGCGGTCGGAGCGATCTCGATCGGCGAGGCCGTGATGTCGAGCATCTGGGTTTCCATGAGCGTCTGGAACACCCGCGGCAGCCGGTTCATGATGGTCTCGCGCGGCAGGTGGGAGACGTCGAGCCACACTCCCCCGTTCTCGGTGCCGCGCCCCTCGGCAATCTCCGTGTAGGCGGCGAGCGCCACCCGGTCGCGGGTGGAGAGTTCCATGCGCAGTGGGTCGTAGCGTTCCATGAACCGCTCCCCCAGGCCGTTGCGCAGGATTCCGCCTTCACCGCGGGCCGCTTCGGAGACGAGGGTGCCGGCCGCGTTCTCGGGTTCGATGATGCCCGAGGGGTGGAACTGGACGAGTTCGGCATCGCGCAGTCGGGCGCCGGCTTCGACGGCCAGGCGGAAGGAGTCACCGGTGTTCTCGTCCCGACGTGAGGAGGTGCGTCGCCAGATCCGGTTGTGTCCGCCGGCGGCGAGGATGACGGCGTCGGCGTAGATCCGGTAGCCGGTGCCGTCGATGACGTCGAAGCCATAGGCGCCGAAGATGCGGCCGTCGGCGACGAGCAGTTTCGTGATGTAGACGCGGTCGAGGATCGGGATGTCTAGGGCTTCGGCGCGACGAATGAGGGTGCGCTGGATTTCCAGCCCCGTGTAGTCGCCGGCGAAAGCGGTGCGACGCCAGGTGTGGGCGCCGAAGAAGCGCTGAGAGATCCGACCGTCGTCCTCCTTCGCGAAGTCCATTCCATATCGCTCCAGGTCAGCGATGCCTTCGACTGCTCCCTGGGTGACGATTTCGACGGTGCGGGGGTTGGCGAGGTCATAGGATTCCTTGATCGTGTCGGCCGCGTGCTGCTGCCACGTGTCGTCCGGGTCCATCGTCGCCAGGGCCGCGTTGATGCCGCCGGCGGCCAGCGAGGTGTGTGCGTCCTCCTTCGGCCGTTTGCCGACAGCGAGGACATCGGCGCCGGCTTCGGCGACCTCGATCGCGGCCCGCAGACCCGATCCGCCGGTTCCGATGACCAGCACCGAGGTGGAGATGGAGTGTTCTTTTCGGCGGGATCCGCCCTGTGTGGTGTTCATGAATTCCACTATGGAACCGCCCGTTCCATACGTCCAATGCATTGTTTGAGTCAAGTCGATAGCGATACACTATTGACATGTCTGACCTGCATGGAGACCACTCATGAACCTCGAACAGCTGAGAAGCTTCGCCGAGGTGGCCGCCACCGGCCATTTCACGAAAGCAGCCGCGACGCTCCACTTGGCCCAGCCGTCACTGTCCCGGCAGATCTCGACGTTGGAGAAGGAGCTCGGGACCGAGCTCTTCCACCGCGCGCACGGACGCATCACGCTCACGGACGCCGGCCAGACCCTGTTGCCGACGGCCAAACGCATGCTTGCCGATGCCGAGGCGGTCCGCCGTGACATGGATGAGCTCGCCGGTCTGCGGCGCGGCCGCGTCCGGTTGGGTGCGACCCCGACGTTGTGCGTGAGCCTCGTGGCCGAAGCGATCAGCCGGTTCCACGCCGCTCATCCCGGCGTCGAGCTCGAACTCGTTGAGAAGGGCTCCCGGGAGCTCATCGAGGCCCTGGCCGGCGGCGAACTCGACCTCGCGCTCATCACCCGCACCTTCGATCTCGCCCCGCAGATGCCCAGGCTCAGCCTGCGCGGGATCCTCGCCGAGGATCTCGTCGTCATTGCCGCAGCCGGTTCCGATCTGCTCAGCTCAGACCGTGCGGCGTCCGATCGGATCACCCTCGCCGAGGTGGCCGACCGTCCCCAGGTCCTGTTCCATCACGGCTACGACCTCAGGGAGGCGACCACCGCTGCGTTCGAGTCGGCCGGTCTGACTCCCCGAGTCGTCGTCGAAGGGGTGGAGATGGATGCGGCTCTGCGGTTCGTCGAGCGCGGCCTCGGGGTCGCGATCGTGCCAGCCATGGTCCTTGTCGACCGGCCATTGCTTGACTCGGTCCCACTGGTCGATCCGCGCCTGCCGCGAACGGTCAGCCTCGCCAAGCGCGCGGACGTACGGGCGACGATGGCCGCCTCGGCGATGGAATCGACGATCCTCGCCACCGCACACACGCTCACCGAGGTCGAAACCGGCCTGTCCGATTACGTCCGAGTCCTCGACTGACCGCCGAGCCTCAGAACCAGGCGTCGGCGAGCAGTTTCAGCGACTGGCGCTGCACTTCAGGGTCGTAGGCGTAGGTGACGGTGATGAGCTCATCGGCGCCGGTGCGTTCGACGAATTCGGCCATCTGCGCGGTCGCGGTATCGGGCGAGCCGACGGCGCTGATAGACAGCATCGGGCTGGTCCCGCCCTGCGCATAGATCTCGGCCGGGTCGACCGGGGGCTGCAGATTGCGGCGACGGCCGGTGCGCATGTCATTGAACATCTGCTGCACCGAGGTGAACTGGCGGGCCGCCTCGGCGTCGGTGTCGGCGACCATGACGTTGATCCCGGCCATGACGTAGGGTTCGTCGATCTGCGCGGTGGGCGCGTCGGTGGTGAAGGAATCGCGGTAGGTCTTGATTGCGATGTCGATCTGGTCGGGTGCGAAGTGCGAGGCCAGGGAGAACGGCAGGCCCAGCTGGCCGGCGATCGAGGCGCCGTTCATCGTCGATCCGAGCACCCAGATGGGCACGTTCATCCCCGCCGAGACCGCGGACTTGATCGGCATCGTGTGCGCCTGCCCGGTGTGGGAGAACCAACCCTGCATGTCATAGATGTTCTGCGCGAAGTCCTGCGGTTCGGCCGAGGACCGGGCGAGCGCCTGCGCGGTCATCCCGTCCGTGCCGGGTGCACGGCCGAGGCCCAGGTCGATGCGCGGCCCGTGGATGTTCGCGAGCGTTCCGTACTGTTCGGCCACCATGAGCGGGGCATGATTGGGCAGCATGACACCGCCGGATCCCACCCGGATCTTCTCCGTCACCGAGGCGGCCTGTGAGATGAGCAGGGCCGTGGCGCTGGCGGCCAGGCCCATCGTGTTGTGGTGCTCGGCGAACCACAGGCGCTTATATCCCAGTTCGTCAGCGAGCTTCGCGTTCGTCATCGATTCGGCAATGCCTTCGCGCGCGTCAGCTCCTTCCCGAATGGAGACGAGATCGAGGATGTTCAACGGAACGGACAAGGCGGAAGGCTCCTTCGGTGGGCGTGCAGTGCGAGCGCAGAGGGCGATCGCAGAATTTCAGTCACGTGAGGCAACAGTCCGAGCAGACGGTTCTATTCCTGGGCAGACGATCCCAGTCCGCGGCAAGAGGTTCAGTTCGCAGGCAGCCGGCGGATAGTCTGGTTCAACCGGACTCCCCGACGCAGGACTCCCCGACGAAGGAGAGATCATGAGCGCCCCAGCACAGCACCGAACCGGACGGCTTCTCACCGGAGCCGCAGTGTCCCTGGCCGTCGTCCTCAGCGCCTGCTCCTCCGATTCGGACTCCGGCGAGGCCGACGATCGGGGCGGGGAGGAGTCGGGAACCGCCTCGGCGAGCCGTGGTTCAGGATCTTCCGACGCCGGGTCAGAATCGTCAGCACCTGGCGCAGACTCTCCCGAGGTCGTCGCCACCGGACTCGAATCCCCGTGGTCGATCGCCTTCCACGGGCAGACCATGCTCGTCAGCGAACGCGATTCCGGTCGTATCCTCGAAGTCTCCGCAGGTGGCGACGCTCGCGAGGCCGGTCGGATCGATGATGCCTCAGCCTCGGGTGAGGCCGGCCTCCACGGTCTCGCAGTCGACGATGACCAGCTCTATGCCTTCTTCGCCGCTGGGACGGAGAATCGGATCGTGCGGTTCGACCTCCTCGGCGAGGCCGGGGACCTGTCCCTGGGTGAGGAGGAGACGATCCTCGACGGACTGCCGACCGCGAATTTCCACAACGGCGGGCGGCTGGCTTTCGGGCCCGATGGGATGCTCTATGCCACGCTCGGCGATACGGGCGATCGCGACAGTGCGCAGGAGGAAACCGCGCTGTCGGGGAAGATTCTGCGCATGACGCCCGACGGCGACATACCTGCGGACAACCCGTTCGGCGATTCGCTCGTCTTCAGCATGGGGCACCGGAATCCGCAGGGTATCGGGTGGGATGACGAGGGGACGATGTATGCTTCGGAATTCGGGCAGGACACATGGGACGAGCTCAACGTCATCGAAGCCGGCGGGAATTACGGATGGCCCGAGGTCGAAGGCATCGTCGAGGGTGACGACGGCTCGACCGGCGGGGACGGCGATTTCATCGACCCGGTGCAGCAGTGGTCCCCCGACGAAGCGAGCCCCAGCGGACTGGCCGTCACCGATGACAGCATCCTCATCGCCGGGCTGCGTGGTGAGCGCCTGCACCAGGTGCCGCTCGACGATCTCTCGGCTTCCAACGAACTCTGGACCAGCGAGCATGGGCGACTGCGCGATGTGGTCGAAGCGCCCGACGGTTCGCTGCTCATGCTGACGAACAACACCGACGGTCGCGGAGAACCCGGCCCGGACGACGACCGTCTCCTGCGCTTCACCCCCTGACGGCGGTGTCTCGTTCAATCGCTCTCTTCGCGCCCAGGTCTCGATCAAGCCCACCCGCTTCATTCGCCCCTCGTTCAAGGCGTAGCGCACATTTCGAACGGTGCACCTCGACATAACCGCGCTGCCCCTTGAACGAGATCGCCGCCGACCCGCCTCACGATCCGAATACCCCGAGGCCCCGAACGCTCTTCGCGTTCAGGGCCTCGTGATTGAAGTGCTGTGTGGGAGTCCTCGCTCAGTTGTCCTTGATGCCGGGCAGTCCCTGGGACTTGCGGCGCATGAGCAGAACGACGATGACGATGATGGCCAGGCCGCCGACGGACAGGAGCACGATCATCGGCGTCGACATTCCGGAATCGCTGCCGGTGGACTCGCCGATCTCGCCGCGATCCTCGGTGTCCTTGCCCGGTTCATCGACGACTCCGCCGCCGAGTCCGGCCTTCGTCGACTCTCCGGACGATTCCTTGACGTCACCGCCAGCACCTTCGGCATCCTTGATCGCGAACGAGTAGTCACCGGAGATCGGGTGGCCGTCCTGCGACACCACGCGCCAGGTGACCTTGTAGTCGCCGGGTTTGAGGTCATCGGGCAGAGCGACGCTGAGCTTCTTGCCCTCAACGGTCAGCTCACCTGCGGAGACGTCCTTGCCGTCGACGACGACCTTGACCTCGGAGCCGACTTCCTGGATGTCGCCGGAGAAGTTCATCTCGAGCCACTTGGGCTGCTGATCGAGTTCGGCACCGTCCTCGGGATTCGACGACACCAGCTGATCGTGCGCACTGGCGGCGGGGGCGAATGCAAACACGCTCATCGCGGCCACCAGCAGGGCGGCGAAGCCCAGCCTGAGAGCGGACCAGTTCTGTCGTGTCATGAGACGAGTCATGAGAGTTTCTCCTTCGAGGCGTACCTGCGATGTCGGTCGTGTCAGCAAGCTTGTGCCTACTAGTATCACTGAGTTTTCGCGGCCAGCGCGCGCAGACGATCCGTGATTCCCGGCACGGACACTTCAATTGTCTCAAGAGTTTCTTCGAAATCCTTGAATTCGCCGTACCAGGGATCCTCGACATCCGGTGCCGGAGCACCGGCACCCTCGACCCCGGCAACCCGCGGGTCGAACTCGCGCAGCATCCGCAGCTCCGGGGCCGCCTCGGCGGGAAGGCCTGCGATCATCCGCTCCAGGGCACGATAGTGGCGGGCGGTCATCGCCACCGCCAGGTCGCGTTCGGCCAACCATTCGGGCGTGATCTGCCGGGCGACGTGATCGTCGGTGCGGTAGCCGGCGGCGCCGAGCACACGCGCCTGACGTGGGTCGATGGGATTGCCGGCCTCCTCGTCGCTGATCCCGGCGGAGTCGACGACCGCCTCGGCGCCGGTATCAGCCAGGTGATGTAAGAGCACACGTTCGGCGGTGACGGACCGGCAGATGTTGCCGGTGCACACGAAGACGACGGATGCCAGACTCATACTCTCCTCCTCGGGCAGGGCGTGCGGGGCTCTGATCACGATACTGTGGGGCCATGACTTCTGAAACCTCACTGACCTCGATCAGGCCTCAGGACGACCTGTACCAGCACATCAACGGCGAGTGGATCGACTCGTTCACGATCCCCGATGACCGTGCCGGCGACGGAGCCATGCGTGAGCTCTTCGACACCGCCGAGACCAAGGTCCGCGACATCATCACCTCCGTGTCCGACGCCCCGCAGGAGCCCGGCTCCGAAGGGCAGAAGGTCGCCGACCTGTTCACCTCGTTCATGGACGTCGATCGCATCAACGAACTCGGAGTCGCCCCGCTGACCTCGACATTCGCCGCCATCGACGCCGCCGAGGACAAGTCAGAGCTCGCCGCCCTGCTCGCCCGGTTGGAGACCGAAGGCATCGGCGGAGTGCTCGGCGGATACGTCACCGCCGATGCGAAGGACTCCGACGTCTACGCCCTCTACCTCGTCCAGGCAGGCATCTCCCTGCCCGACGAGGACTACTACTTCAACGACGATCACGCCGAGGTGCGCGCCAAGTTCCTCGCGCACGTGCAGAAGATCGCAGCCCTGGCCGGCCTCGGTGAGAAGTCCGGGATCACCGACGCCGAGGTGGCCGCCAAGGTGATGACGTTCGAGACCGAACTCGCCCGCCACCACTGGGACCGCGTGGCCTGCCGTGATGCGGAGAAGACGTACAACAAGTATTCGATCTCCGAGCTGCGCGACCTCGGGCCCGAGTTCGACTTCGACTCCTACCTGGGCATCCTCACCGCCGATGCGTCCGATCTGAAGTACCTCGTGGTCTCCCAGCCCTCGTTCGTCACGGGTATGGCGAAGGTGTGGGCGGAGACTGACATCGAGACCATCAAGACGTGGCTGCGCTTCGTCGTCGTCTCCGACACCGCCTCGCTGCTGTCGGATGAGTTCGTCGAGGAGAACTTCGACTTCAACTCCCGCACTCTCTCGGGCACCCCTGCCCTGCGAGAGCGCTGGAAGCGCGGGGTCAGTCTCGTCGAGGGCTACCTCGGTGAGGCCGTGGGCAAGCTCTACGTCGCATCCGAATTCCCGCCGTCGTCCAAGGACGCGATCGACCACCTCGTGGGCATGCTCATCAAGGCCTACGACAAGTCGATCCGAGAACTCGACTGGATGAGCGAGGAGACGAAGGAACGCGCCCTGGTCAAGCTTTCGAAGTTCACCCCGAAGGTCGGCTATCCGGAGGTGTGGCGGGAGTACCCGGCCGCGATCGACTCCTCCGACCTTGTGGGCAACGTGCGTCGCTGCTCGCAGGCCGAACACGTGCGGCAGGTGAAGCGGATCGGCGGACCCATCGATCGCACGGAATGGCTGATGACCCCGCAGACGGTCAACGCCTACTACCACCCGGTGATGAACGAGATCGTCTTCCCTGCAGCGATCCTCCAGCCGCCGTTCTTCGACGCCTCCGGTGAGGTGGCCGCGAACTTCGGAGCGATCGGCGCGGTCATCGGCCACGAGATCGGCCACGGCTTCGACGATCAGGGATCGCGTTATGACGGTGACGGCAACCTCGTCGACTGGTGGACCGAATCGGATCGGACCCTGTTCGAGGAGCGCACGAATGCGCTCATCGCCCAGTACGAAGAGCTGGTCCCGGCCGGTCTCGAACCGAATCAGCACGTCAACGGGGCGCTGACGGTCGGTGAGAACATCGGTGACCTCGGTGGTCTGTCGATCGGGTGGAAGGCGCTCGAACTCGAGCTCGGCGAACGGGCGGGAACACCAGGCGTGCCGGTGGCGCCGACGGCAGAGCAGGCGAAGGCGTTCTTCGAGGCGTGGGCGAAGGCATGGCGGTCGAAGATGCGCACCGAGGAGCGTGTGCGCAGGCTCTCGATCGACCCGCATTCGCCGGAAGAGTTCCGCTGCAACCAGGTCGTGAAGAACATGACCGCCTTCCACGACACCTACGGCGTGGCAGAGGGCGACGGCATGTACTTGGCTCCCGAATCCCGAGTCACCATCTGGTAATTGCTACCTGACGGCGGCCCAGCAACCTCGCGCGAGGTTGCTGGGCCGCCGTCGGGTAGTTCGGGGAGGAAACGGGCGCTGGGACTGAGGCGGGGAGACGGGTTCAGCGGTGGTGGCGGATGAGGGCGACCATGCGGTAGTCGAATTCCTGCCAGCTCGTGATCGAGGCGCCGGATTCCATGGCCGCCTGGAAGTCCTCGACCTCGGTGCGATCGGACTCGAGCGGAATGTCGAAGGGCATCTCCACGTAGATCAGCCCGCTGGCGTCGGTGTGGACGATGTCGAAACCGGCCTGCTTCGGGTCGAGTTCGTTGTTCATCACGATGAGCAGACGCTCCGCCGACGCCTCGTATTCGGTTTCGATGCCGTCGACGTAGCCCTGCTGCGAACGCAGCTCCCGCTGGGCCTGGATGACGAACGCCGAGTACGCGCCGATGCCGATGACCGGAATCCGTGAAGTCAGCGCTTCGGTGGCGACATCGATGAGCCTCGACCGGGCCTTGCGCCCCAGCGGCGACAGATCCCCGCCGGACATCGCGACCCCGTCGAAGCCGACGAGCGAGATCCGCCCGTCGTCGTGGTTGGGGTTGAGGATGGTGATGTCGAGGCCGAAACGCGAATACCAGGGGCGGGTCACCTCGGCGCTCTCTTCGTCCCACCACACGTAGAAGAGGAACGGCACGTTGATCCCGGCCTCCGAGTAGAAGAACGGGGGACGCCGCTCACCTGCGGTGACGTCGAAGGGAACGACGTTTCCCTCGATCGGTGCCGGGCAGGTGGCGAACGAGGTGAACGCGAACGGGTAATTCACCGCACGGTTGAAATCGATGACGAGCGACCCGTCCTGATTCGGCACTCCGAGGTCGATGGTCCGCCATGCCGCGGTGGTGCTCCCGTTCGTCGAATCGTGGAAGTCCAGTTGGAGCCCGGTCTTCGGGCACCCGGTGGCGAGCAGGCTCACCTCACCGTGCGAGGTCTCGAAAGTGACGGTTCCCGCCGCCTGCGTCTGCAGCTGCAGATCTTCTTGGGCGGTTTCGATCGTGTAGGTCTTGAACGGGTCGAACCTCGTGAACCGGGCGAGGAAGACGAAGTCCGGGTCCGGGTCGAAGACCGGAACCTCGAAGAACTTCCCGAGCAGCGGGGACTTCGAATTGCGCACACGCACGCCGAGGCGGCCGCCCCGATCGATGAGTTCGTAGAGGACATTGCCGACGGTGAACCAGTTGAGCGAGCCGCCGTTCGGAAGCTTCGCGCTGAACCCGTTCTCTTCCACGCGGACCTGTGGCTTGGCGGGCACTGCTGCGTGTCCCTCGGACCCCGCATCGGATCCGGAGCCCGTTCCGATGTCCGTTCCGGCAGAAGCGTCGGCACCTGCAGCGTCCGCCGCACCTGCACCCGCGCCGGACTGGTCCATGACCCGAGGCAGGGTCGATGTGTCGCTGGGCACGGCCGGGCTGGTCGCACGGGTCGGTCCTCCGCCGTTCGCACCGGAGCCGCCGGCAGCCCCGGCAGTCCCGCCGTTGTCGACCTTGCTGAGCAGGTCGAATGTCTCGGCTGCCGGGCCGGCCTTGATTCCGGTCTTCAGGGATACGGTCACCCATCCGTCGTCGACGGTGAACGTGCCGGGGGCGTCGGTCCAGGTCGATTCGGCGTCGAGCCAGTGAAGTCCGACGACACTGAGCCAGCCGAACGGTTTCGCAAGGGCTGAGTTCCGTGAGTCGCGCCAGGTGTTCCACTCCGTCACGAACTGGTTCACGTCGAACACTCCTTGCCGTCGCTGGTGCGGTCGCAGGGTCGCTGCCCCCGCCTGATTCTCGGACGCGGTGGCAACCCGTCGCCTGAGACCTGATCTTCTTCACCTCCAAACTACCGCAAACGATAGGCTGGGGAAATGAATGAATCACTCCCGAGACCGGATGCGGCCGCGACGACAGCGGCCGACCTCGGCGACTTCGTCAGCGCATCTCCCAGCTCGTACCACGCGGTGGACACGGCAGCGAAACGCCTGGAAGGGGCCGGTTTCTCCCGCCTCGACGAGTCCGTCCCCTGGGCGCTGACGCCAGGGACCGGACACTACGTCATCCGCGACGGCGCGCTCATCGCATGGATGAATCCCACGGTCACCGAGGCGGCTCCCCGGTTCCGTGTGTTCGGTTCCCACACCGACTCCCCGGCGTTCAAACTCAAACCCGGCGGTGAGTTCACCGCCGAAGGCACCCGCCAGGTCGGGGTGGAGATCTACGGCGGGCCGCTGCTGAATTCGTGGCTCGACCGTGAGCTCGCATTCGCGGGTCGACTCAGCCTCGCCGACGGCAGCATCGTACTCGCCCGCACCGGGCCGATCGCTCGCATCCCGCAGCTCGCGATCCACCTCGACCGGCAGGTCAACGAGGGTCTGACCCTGGACAAGCAGCGTCACACCACTCCCGTCATCGGTCTGGCCGACCTCGCCGAGGCAGACATCATCGAACTGCTCGCAGAGTCGGCCGGGGTCGATGCCGAGTCCGTCGTCGGCCACGATGTCTACACCATTCCCGTTCAGGAGCCGGCCCTCTTCGGTGCCGCCGAGGAGTTCTTCGCCTCGCCGAGGCTGGACAACCTTCTGTCCGTGCACGCCGGCGTCACCGCTCTCACCCAGCTCGATGCCGACGGGCTCGACGGCATCCCCCTGTTCGCGGCGTTCGATCATGAGGAGATCGGGTCGAATTCGCGCTCGGGCGCGTGCGGTCCGTTCCTCGCCGATGTCACCGAGCGCATCGTCGCCTCCTTGCTGCCGCAGTCGACGCGCAGCGATTATCTCGCGTCGATGGCCACCTCGGTGTGCGTCTCCTCCGATGCCGGGCATGCTGCCCATCCGAACTATCCGGAACGGCACGATCCGCATGTCCGCCCCCGCCTCGGCGGCGGTCCCCTGCTCAAGCTCAATGCTCAGCAGCGCTACGCCACGGATGCGGTCGGCACCGCGGTGTGGTCGCAGGCGTGCGCGGCCGCCGGAGTCGAATACCAGGATTTCGTCTCTAACAATGCGATGCCCTGCGGGTCGACGATCGGACCGCTGACCGCGACCCGTCTGGGAATGACCACCGTCGACGTCGGTCCTGCCCTGTACTCGATGCACTCGGCACGCGAAATGGTCGCGGTCTCTGACGTCGCCGCTCTCGGCGCGGCCGCGAAGGCGTTCCTCCAGGGCAGCTGACCGCCGCGCCGCATTTCCGGCGGGACTCGATTCCGCCGAAAGTGCAGTTGTCCTCACTGCGTCAGTCGTGATACGAATTGCACGACCCCACGGGAGCCCGCTGCAAGGGCTGAGATCGGACTGGATCGTCCGAGACCGTAGAACCTGATCCGGTTGATACCGGCGTAGGAAGTGAGGACTGCAGATGACTGCATTCACCCCGGAAACCCCTGCCCCTGCCACGACTTCGGCCTCCGCACCTTCGCACGACGAATTCACCCTCGAGCAGTATCCGACGCATTCGCCGGCATGGGTTGATGACGAGGAACACGGCATCCGCGTTCCCGTGACCCGCATCGAACTCGAGGACTCGAACGGCCGGGCGAACGATCCCGTCGACGTCTACCGCACCGTCGGACCGGGCAGTCTCCCGGAAGAGGGACTGCCCGCTCTGCGGTTCCCGTGGATCGAGAACCGCCTCGACACTGAGACCTACGACGCCCGCGGCCACCGCATCGCCGACGACGGTCGTGCCGCCGTCCGCCGAGGTGCCCCGTCGCAGCAGTGGAAGGGACGCAAACCGGTCCCCCGTCGGGCCAAGTCCGGCCGCACGGTGACCCAGATGCACTACGCAAGGCAGGGCATCATCACCCCGGAGATGCGGTTCGTCGCGCTCCGCGAACAGTGCGATGTCGAACTCGTCCGTGCCGAGCTCGCCGCCGGTCGCGCGATCATCCCGAACAACATCAACCACCCCGAATCAGAGCCGATGATCATCGGCAAAGCGTTCCTCGTCAAGATCAACGCGAACATCGGCAATTCCGCGGTCACCAGCTCCATCGCCGAGGAGGTGCAGAAGCTGCGATGGGCCGCGAAGTGGGGTGCCGACACCCTCATGGATCTGTCGACCGGCAATGACATCCACACCACCCGGGAGTGGATCATCCGCAATTCGCCGATCCCCATCGGCACCGTCCCGATCTATCAGGCGCTGGAGAAGGTCGACGGCGATGCGAACGCGCTGACCTGGGAGGTCTATCGCGACACAGTCATCGAGCAGTGCGAGCAGGGTGTCGACTACATGACCGTGCACGCCGGTGTGCTGCTGCGCTACGTTCCGCTCACGGCCGACCGGGTCACCGGGATGGTCTCGCGCGGCGGGTCCATCATGGCCGGCTGGTGCCTTGCCCACCACGAGGAGAACTTCCTCTACACCCACTTCGATGAACTCTGTGAGATCTTCGCTCGCTATGATGTCGCTTTCTCACTCGGCGACGGACTGCGGCCGGGTTCTATCGCCGATGCCAACGATGCCGCCCAGTTCGCCGAGCTCGACACTCTCGCCGAACTCACCGAACGCGCGTGGGCCCACGACGTCCAGGTGATGGTCGAAGGGCCCGGGCACATTCCGCTCCACCTCGTGCGGGAGAACGTCGAACGTCAGCAGGAGCTCTGCCACGGTGCGCCGTTCTACACCTTGGGTCCGCTGGTCACGGACATCGCGCCCGGATACGACCACATCACCTCGGCGATCGGGGCGACGGAGATCGCCCGCTACGGCACGGCGATGCTCTGCTACGTCACCCCGAAGGAGCATCTCGGTCTGCCCGACCGCGACGACGTCAAGACTGGAGTGATCACGTACAAGATCGCCGCGCATGCCGCCGATATCGCGAAGGGCCACCCCGGTGCGACAGTCCGTGATGATGCACTGTCGAAGGCTCGGTTCGAATTCCGGTGGCGTGACCAGTTCGCCCTCGGTCTCGATCCGGAGACCGCCGAGGCGTTCCACGACGAGACGCTCCCGGCCGAACCGGCGAAGACCGCGCACTTCTGTTCGATGTGCGGTCCGAAGTTCTGCTCGATGCGCATCTCCCAGGACATCCGCGACACCTACGGCAGCGCCGAGGCGCAGGAAGCCCTGGCCGGAATGCGGCAGAAGAGCCGCGAGTTCCTCCCATCGGGAGGCGAGGTCTACCTGCCCGATCCGACCGTCGGGCTCAAAGCAGACTGACCGTCGTTCAAGGCGTGGCGCGTCGATCGAACTGTGCACGAGTCGACAGACGCGCCAACCCTTGATTCAACGGGGCCGGCCAGCCCAACCTCCTACTTGTTCAGTTCGTCCAGTGCCTTCTGCGAACCCGGGTGCAGCTTGATCGGCTCCGGCGGCTCGGCGGTGTCGAGGTTGATCTCCTTCGCCGCAGCATGCACCTTGACCAGATCGTCCTTCTTGTCGAAGAGGAGCTTCGTCAGAGCACAGGCCGTGCCTTCGTCCATGTCGTTGCGGACCATGAGCACGTTCGGGGTGACGATCGTCTTCACCGTGTCAACGCCCTTGTACGTGTCACCGGGGATCTCGGCCACCTCGTAGACGGGGTTGATCTCCTTCATCTTCCCTTCGAGGTCGGAGATGTCGAGGATCTCGACGTCCTTGCCGTTCGAAGTGAAGAGATCGGTGACGCCTGCCGTGGGCAGTCCGCCGGACCACACCATGCCGTCGATGGTTCCGTCCTTCATCCCGTCGACGGTCTTCGACAGGTCGAGGCGCTGTTTGGTCACGTCCCCGTCCTTGAGCCCGGCGGATTCGATGAGACGGTTCGCGATGACCTCGGTGCCGGACTTCGGCGATCCGGTCGAGATCGTCTTGCCCTTGAAGTCCTCGACCGAGTCGATCTTGGCATCCTTTCGCACGACGACGTGAGTGTAGTTGTCGTAGATGCGCGAGAGCGCGGAGATGTCCTCGGCCTCCTTGAAGTCCTCATTGCCCGACACTGCGTCGGCAGCGGTATCGGCCAAGGAGAATGCGATGTCGAAGTCGCCGCTGGACAGCTGTTGGAGGTTCTGCACGGAGGCGCCGGTCTCCGACGCTGTGGCTTTGAGGTCGGAATTGTCGGAGATCACCTGCGCCAGTCCGCCGCCGAGCACGTAGTACACGCCGGTCGAGTTGCCGGTGGCGATGGTGATCTGCCCCGAGGCGGCAGTGCAGCCGTCCCCGCCTTCTGCGGCGGGTTCGGCTTCGCGCTTGCCACCACATGAACTCATCGTCAGCACTGCGGCCAGGGCAGCCGCGGCGATCGTGAACGTCTTTGTTCGCTTCATGGACTTCGTCCCTTTCTCAGTTGGTCCCGGCCGGTGTTCCGGACGAGGGTGGTTCGTCGGTGGATCCGTCATCGGAGCTGTGTGTACCGGTTGTGGTTGCTGATGTTTCGTCCTTCGCTGGGGCGGCCACCCCTGCCGCAGTTCCCGTCGCCGAGGCGGTCACCGGTTTGCGTCGGAGGATGAGGTGGATGACGAGGGCGAGAGCAAGGGCCGCGAAGCCGACCATCATCGACAGTGGCTGCAGGTAGAGGAGCGAACCGGCGGCGAGGAAGCACAGTACCCGCTCAGGCCAGCCGGCGCGGCGAATGATCCATCCGCCCGCGCCCGCCGCCAAGGCAGCGACTGCGAAGGCCGAGACGAGGAAGGTCCAGACCGCGCCGAGGAATCCGCCCTGAGCGACCAACGCGGCACCTTCGGGAGTGAAGGTGAAGGCCAAGGGCACGAGGAATGCGGGGATCGCGTACTTGCAGGCCTGCCACATGGTGGCGATGACACGGCCGCCGGTGATTGCCGAGGAGGCAACTGCCGCCAACGCTGTCGGCGGGGAGACCTCGGAGAGGACTGCGTAGTAGAAGATGAACATCGCGGCGGCCGCCTCGGGGACTCCGAGGGTGATGAGCGCTGGGCCGACGATGACCCAGCTGGTGATGAATGAGGCGGTCACCGGCACTGCCAGTCCGAGAACCGTCACGGCAACGGCGGCAAAGATGCAGGTGAGGATCAGGATGACCGTCGGATCATTCGAGAACGCCTGGGCTCCCTTGATGAGGATGTCGGAGATGACCTGGCCGAGTCCGGTCTTCGTGATCGTCGAGACGATGATGCCTGCGGCGGCACACACGCTCGTCACCGGCAGAACCGAGCGGATGCCCGTCGACAGAGCCCCGTAGAACACGTCCCAGACGGCGCGGAGGATCGTGGCGGGTTCGCCTCGGCGGGCGAGGATGATCTCGATGATGCCGAATCCGATACCGACGAGCGTCGCGTAGACAACGGCTTTGAACGGTGCCATGCCGAGGGCGAGGAAGACAACGATGATGCCGAGCGAGATGAAGTGGTAGAAGCCCCTTTTGAAGATCGGCCATGACCGCAGACCCGGCGGCGGGGTGTAGTCGACTTCGATCTTCCGGGAGTCGATTTCGATGGCGAGGAAGATGCCGAGGTAGTACAGGAGGGTGGGCACGACTGCCCACAGAAGGACAAGTCCGTAGGAGACGTTGAGCAGCTCGGCGATGATGAAGGCCGCGGCGCCCAGTGTCGGCGGGGACAGGATGGCGCCGATGCCGGAGGCGGCAAGCATGCCGCCGGCGTTCTCCTTCGGATAGCCGGCCCGTTTGAGCACCGGCCAGGTGACCGCGCCGAGCGAGACGGCCGTGGCCGTGCCCGAGCCGGAGACCGTGCCGAGGAGGAATCCGGACAGTGCCACGGTGCGTCCGGGTGCTGCCTTGGATTTCTTGAACAGCGAGAAGCTGAGGTCGATGAAGAAGCTGGCGGCGCCGGTCTTGTCGAGTACGGCTCCGTAAATGGTGAACAGCACGATGTAGGTCGCTGCCACGTCGAGTGGGATCCCGTAGAAACCGGAGGCGTCGTTGTACAGAGCGTTGACGATCTGGTCGAAGTTCTGCCCCGCATGCGAGCCAGGCCAGTTCACGGGGATGTAGGAGCCGTAGTAGCTGTAGAGGAAGAAGACGATGCAGAAGATCGGCAGGATGAGTCCGGTGGTCCGTCGGGTCGCTTCGAGGATGAGAAGAAGCAGGACCCCGCCCATGATGACGTCGAGGCCAGTCAGCGATCCCTGCCGGTTGAGGAATTCGTTGAACCCGCCGGAGAAGAACGGCAGCACCGGATAAGCGCAGGTGAGGAAGGTGACGGCGACGAGCACCCAATCGATGATCGACGGGTTGTCGTTCTTGGCCCGCTTCCTCTTCGTCGATGTCGATGATGTCGCCGAGGCGGCCCCCGCCTCGGTGCCGGCCGTGCCCGCGACCCCTGCGCCGCCCGTCGACACCGCCCCAGCTGCCTCCGCGGCTTTGTCGGCCGCTTCGGCCTTGCGACCGAAACCGGGCCGGTAGCAGACGAACACCAGCGGCAGCACGAACGCGAGGAACCACATGAGGTAGAACTGGTTGCCCTGTCGCAGAGGGAAGAACACCTGGTTGAGCACGAAGAGCGAGACGACGAAGCAGACGATGCCGACGCCGAGGTCGAGTCTGCGCGTCAGAGTCCGCTGCGGCAGCTCTTCGTCGTACTGAGCGATGAGCTCGTCGACGTCGGCCTGCTGCGCCGGGTCTGTCGGAGCGGCCTCGGCAGTGCGTCCGGACATCCTCATCCTTCCAAATGCTCGGAGAGAGCAGTCGCGATCACCGTCGATCAGCGCCGCCCGATCACTTCAATGTGAACTCCCTCACAATATACCGAGGCGCTGACATGACCAGGTCTGTCGACCGCGCGTTCGAGACCCTTGATGGGATCGTTATCCGCAGTGCCGAAGAATGAGAATCCGCGATCGGCTCCTCCGCCCCTCGTCAGCGTCGTTCAAGGCGGAGCGCGCCCATCGAACGGTACACGGTCCGACAGTCGCGCCACGCCTTGAACGAGCGATTTGAGGACGATGTAGGTTGACGGTATGAGCGATCTCCAGCGTGCCTTCGACGCGCACCTGCACATCATCGATCCGAACCATCCGCTGATCGAGAACAACAACTATCTGCCCGATCCGTTCACGGTCGCCGACTATCGCGCGCGACTGCAGAGCCTCCCCGATGTGGGAGTCGAGGTTGCCGGAGGAGCCGTCGTGTCCGGTTCGTTCCAGGGCTTCGACCAGGGATACCTCATCGAGGCCCTGCGCCAGCTCGGCGACAACTATGTCGGCGTCACTCAGCTTCCGGATGAGACCACCGATGATCAGATCCGGCGCCTCGACGAGGCCGGTATCAAGGCTCTGCGATTCAATATCGCCCGCGGCGGTTCGGCCACCCTCGATGCCCTCGACAGCTTTGCCAGGCGGGTCCATGACCTCGTCGGATGGCATGCCGAGCTCTATATCGACGCCCGCACCATCGATGAGGACCTCGCCGCACGCATCGCCTCACTGCCGGCGGTGAGCATCGATCATCTGGGCATGCACGAGGACGGACTGTCCACCCTGCTGCGCCTCGTCGAGGCAGGAGTCAAGGTCAAGGCCACCGGTTTCGGTCGTGTGGAGCTCGCTCCCGCCGAGGCGGTCCGCCGCATCGTCGACACCGACCCGACCGCTCTGATGGTGGGGACGGACCTGCCGTCGACGCGAGCACGTCGCCCCTTCGCCGATGCCGATTTCACGCTCCTTCGTCAGGTGCTCACCCCCGCCGAAGCGGACGCCGTGTTCTGGTCGAACGCGGCCCGGTTCTACGGCCTGGAGTCCACAACCGCTGAGTAGGCGATCATCTCCACCCAGTAGCATGAGTGAAATGAGTTCACGTCAGTCGAGTCTCGCCTCCACTCTGCACAACCTCGACGGTCGCAGCTACGGCAATCTCAAGCAGATCCGCGGCCGCTACACCTTCGGACCGGTCACCGTGTTCATCGACCGGGTCCAGGCCGACCCGTTCGCTTCCCCGTCGAAGGTCCGGGTCCGCGTCGACCGTGCGGATGCGAGGTTCCCGCTTGACCTCACCACTGATCGCGCCGACCGCATCGCCGCCGCCGACTATCTGCTCCGCGCCGGCAATGAGGTGCTCGCGAACATCAATCAGCGCGCACTCATCCTCGGCCACCCCGGACAGGAGATCCTCGAGCGGACGAACATCCTCATCGACGATGCCGGGTTCGAGGCACGACTGCTCGTCAATCTGCCTGCACGCGGCCGCCGCATCCTCGGCCATCAGGCAGCGGACATCCTCACCCGCGATCTCCCGGAATTCGCCGAACGGCTCTTCCTCTTCGACCGTTGGTCAGACGTCCCGGCAGGCAGCGGAGGAAACACTCACGCTCCGTCGGCCCAGGGGCTTGCCGACCACGTCCAACTGCACCGGGATCAGCTGGAACTGCGCAGCCACCTCGGCGAAGCAGGACTCATCGGGTTCGTCGGAAATGGTGCGATTCTCCCGCGGACGTCCGGGGATTCGGACCTGCCGATGAAATCCTCCGATGCGGTTGCGTTCACCTCCCCTCCCGAACTCGAGCACACGGTCGAACTCTCCAGCGGCCGCACCGTCACCGGCATGGGCATCCCTCACGGGGTCACCGTCATCGTCGGCGGCGGCTATCACGGGAAGTCGACGATTCTGCGCGCGCTCGAACGCGGCGTCTACGCGCATATCGCCGGCGACGGGCGCGAATGGGTCATCAGCGACCCGACTGCCACCTCCATTCGAGCCGAGGACGGTCGCGCCGTCACCGGCGACGACATCTCGGCGTTCATCAACAACCTACCCTCGGGCTCTGACACGAGATTCTTCTCCACGACGAACGCCAGCGGGTCGACCTCGCAGGCGGCCAATCTCGTCGAAGCGATCGAGGCGGGCGCGAACACCCTGCTCATCGACGAGGACACTTCGGCGACGAACTTCATGATCCGCGACGAACGTATGCGTGCGCTCATCCCCGCCGAGCGGGAACCGATCACCCCGTTCGTCGACCGCGTCCGACCTCTGCTGACCAGACAGGGCGTGTCCACGGTGCTCGTCGCCGGCGGATCGAGTGCGTTCTTCGAAGTCGCCGACCACGTCATCGCTCTCGACGCCTACGTACCCAGCGAAGTCACGGATCAAGCGCACGACCTCGTCGGCGTCACCGCCGCCGACTTCGAAACGGCTCCAACCGGCCTTGGCCCGGACACCGGTTCGGACGCTGCCCCGGAATCCCCCACTGCCCCTGCTTTCACCGCCGCACCGCGCGTGCCCACAGCGAAAGCCCTGCGTCCGGCGTCGAAGACGAAGACCGCTCGTGCGAAGGGATCCGACCGGATCCAGTTCGGCCGCGACTTCATCGACCTCATCGCCATCGCTCAGCTCGTCGACGCTCAGCAGGCGTCTGGAGTGGCCGAAGTTCTCGAATACCTCGCGGAGATCTTCGACGGACGCACCTCCCTGACTGAGGCGCTGGCCGAGGTCGAAGGCATGCTCGATGCTGAAGGCATCGACGGAATCACGGGGCACCGCGACCATCCGGGCCACCTGACCAGGCCGCGACGTCAGGAGATCGCCGCCGCGCTCAACCGCTACCGCGGCTTGAGCCTCGAACGCCGAGCGGAGCCTCGAGCCTAGGCCCGACCTTCAATTGTTGAACTGAACCTCGCCCCTACCTGTCCAACAGCCCAACCAGCTCCGTGGCGGTGCCCACTGGCAGTGAGCACGAGGTCCCTCGGCACACGATCGCCGTCCCCGCGGGGACGTCGACCTCTCGGCCGTCCGGCCCCGGCACCCCCGTCGAGGCCGTCAGCAGAGTCAGCGACGGATGCCTGGCCGCGATGTTCCGCAGTGCCTCGTCGACGGTGGCGACCCGCACAGGAGACAGGGCCCGCTCGGCCTGCCACAGAGCATGCCCGCACCCGCGTGGAGCCTGCCCGGCCAGCGCCCGGTAGACCCCGAGCAGCCGATCCCGAACCTCCAAAAGCCGTCCCGTATCCAGCTCGGCGCCTTCACCCGGGAACGCCGCATCGCCCGATGGCTCCCAGCCACCGAATTCCAACCCACCAGACGTCGCAGCTTCGACACCGATTTCGGCGAGCAGCAGCACCGCCTCGGCGGCCGCGGATCGTCCCGAAGGCACGGTGTTGTCGACGGGGTCCACCGACTTCACGTCGATGATTCCGTCACCGAGCGAATCGACCGCTTCGAGGACCCCATCGCCACGTTCGGAGGTGAAGAGGTCAAGCATCGCCGACCCGAGATCGACCAGATCCTCCACCCTCACCGAGGCGGCCCCGTCCGGGAGCTGCCGGACCGTGGTCCCAGCGGTGATGAGTTGCGCCCAATCGGCGAGCCCGCCCCGCCCGGGGCCGGCGACTCCGCCGGTGAAAGAACGCCGCACATCGAGCGCAGCCGAGTCGGACGAGTCCCCCGATTCGGACGCACCACCCGGCTTGAGTCGGTCATGCGTCGCCGTCCAGAATCGCACGGCAGTTTCTGCCCATCGCGCCGAATCCGCAGATTCGGTGTTCCCCGTGCTCGCACCACCATTCGGGTCCGCACTCCCTGTCGAATCGGCACCACCGCCAGTCGCAACTCCCGCACCGAAGTACAGGGCCGCCTCGGCGAGGGCGGTGACAGCCAGGGAATTCCATTCGGTGATGATCTTCTCGTCGCGGGCCGGCTGGGACCGGCGAGCGCGCAGCTGCTCGAGCACCTCGCGCTGATGCCGCGTCGCGTCAATGTCCCACGGCGCGGGGTGCTCGGCGTCGAAGGGCACGTCTTCCATGCCGAGCCAGTCGATGATGCGCACGGCCGCGACCACCTGGCCGGATAGTTCGCCCCCGGCCGGGGAATCGACAAGCCCGAGCAGACCGGCCTGCCCGGCTTCCGCGAATTCCTCGGGGGTGAAGACGTAGGCTACGCCCTCTTCGGAGTCTCCCGCCGAGTTGAGCGAATCCGCGTCGAGTGCGGCGATGAACCCGTCGTCGGTCGACAGGTCGCTGATCAGGAAGTTCGCGGTGTCGGCGATCTCGCGTTCGGCCAATGCGAGCCATTTGGACGCCGGGTCCAGGGTGCGTTCGACCTTCGCCCAGGCGACGACGGCGCGCAGGTATAGGGCGTTGTCGTAGAGCATCTTCTCGAAGTGCGGCACGAACCACTGCCGGTCGACGCTGTAGCGGGCGATTCCACCTCGCACCTGGTCGCGCATGCCGCCGCTGGCGATCCGAGCCAGCGTCGAACGCACCGCGATGAGGCAGTCGAGGACGAGTTCGCCGGTCAGGTGCCCGTCGGCGCCGAGCCAGCCGAGCCGTCCTTCGGCCCGGACCCGATCCATCGGATGTTCAGCGGCCGCTCCCCCGTCCGCCGAGGCGGTCCCACCGGTTCCCGGGCGCGCCGAATCACCGCTGTCGGGTCCCTCACCCGCCGAGGCGGTCCCGCCCAAGCGCACGAACGCCGCGAGGAGCTGGAGGACGTTCATCATCGGCGGGAACTTCGGTGCACCGCCGAACCCGCCCCACGCCGGATCGTAGGAATCGAGGAGCGCCGCGGCGGCGGAATCGAGTTCATCCGGGGTCAATGACTCCGCGGTTGCCTCGGCGGGAAGAGCACTCGTCACTGCATCGGCCATTTCGGCCAGTCCGCGGTCCATCCGGGCCGTCATCTGGTTGACCTCGTCGCGGCGGTCCGTCCAGGTCGCCGATACGGCGGAGAGCACCTGCGTGAACGCAGGCAGATTGCCCCGCGGCGCGGGCGGGAAGTAGGTGCCGGCATAGAAGGGACTGCCGGCAGGTGTGGCGAAGATCGTCATCGGCCATCCGCCTTGGCCGGTCATCGCCTGCAGGGCGTTCATGTAGTAGGCGTCGATGTCCGGCAGTTCTTCCCGGTCGATCTTCACGGGCACGAACCGGTCGTTCATCATCGCCGCGACTGCTTCGTCCTCGAAGGATTCGTGGGCCATGACATGGCACCAGTGGCAGGTGGAGTAGCCGATCGAGATGAGGATGGGGACGTCACGGCGGGCCGCCTCGGCGAGGGTGTCCTTCGTCCACATCCGCCAGTCCACGGGATTGTCGGCGTGCGCGCGCAGGTAGGGGCTGGTCGAGTCGGCGAGTTCGTTCGGCATGACCCCAGCGTCTCATTTCGGGCGGTCTCGTGCGAGATCACGCTCAAGACAGTGCGAGATCTTCCCCATTCAGCCGACAAGGAAGCTGGTTTTTATGGGAGCATGGGGCCATGACCACCGCACCGAACACCGACGCCTGTGACCCGAGAATCGGCCTCGACGCCCGCAGAATGGCCATCACCATCGTTGCCGCCGCCATCTTCCTCGTCACGTGGATCGGCGCCGGGCTCCTCGAGGTCAAGGCTCAAGACTCCTATGTGTCGTCACCGGGTCCGAGCCTCCTGCGCCTCGCGCTCATCGCGGTCTCCGGCGCCGCCGCGATCACGATCGCCCGCGGTCTTCGCCCGATCCCCCGCAGCGTGTTCATCGTCGTCACCGTGTTCCTCTGCGCCGTCGAAGCGCTCAAGTCGATCTTCACCATCGACATGCTCGGCACCGACGCCGGGGGTCTGGCCGGCAATCCCACGCTCACCACGGCCCTGGGCGCCCTGAGTCTCATCGTCACGGTGACTTTCCCGATCGTCGTGGCCCTTGCCTTGGCCGGGGTCACGGCCCAACTCGTCCCTGTCGCCGAGGCGGCCGCCCCCGCAGTCCTCCGGCGCCGTTCCCGTGCCGCCGCCATCGGGTTGTTCGCCGCGACCGGGATCGTGCTCCTCGTCTGGTTGCTGCGAACCATGTTCGTCGACGCCATGTTCCTGTTCGAGTACGGTGATGCCGTCAATGCTCTGGGCGCAGCGATCGGGCTCGTCTCCGCCATCGCCGCCCTGCGGGTCATCGCCGAGTCTCGGTCGCTGCCGGCCGATGAACCGGCCGTCGGCCCGGCTTCGTCCGGCACCACACCGCGATCGGCTCGCACTCTGGCCTTCGTCGTCATCGCCTGCGGACTGCTGTTGTGCCTGGAGTCGACCTTGCTGGCGGTCGGATATCCACCGGTCTCCACCCTGGGATACCCGGGCTGGGTCGTCTCCATGTTCGGCCTCGTTCTCGGCAGCCTCGTGCTCGCGGTCCGCACGCTCAACTGTGCTCCGACCCACGACACCCAGACCCGCGACGAAGAGTCTGCCCTATCCGGCGACGAGGAGAGCGACAAGTCCCACGACCGCGCGATCCGCCGGCCCGCCCCCGACTGAGCCGGCCCGCGACTGCCGCAGACTGCTCGCCCACAGCTGAGCCGCCCCACGTGGTGAGACCACATCATCCGACGGGCAAACACCTCTTCCTCCTCAGCCGCGCTTCTTCTACACTATGTAGAACTCAGCGAGGAGGGAGCCGAACACGGTGACCACCGCTGTCGGACAAGGAGGACGACCATGAACACCGAATCACCCTGGACCCTCGACGCCAAGGAGTGCTGGGAGTACCTGCGGTCGACCACAGTCGGCCGACTGGCGGTCATCGTCGATGACGCCCCGGAGATCTTCCCGGTCAACTTCACCGTCGAGCATTCCGCTCTTGTCATCCGCACCGGGGACGGCACGAAGATCGACGCCATGCGCAGTCATCCCCGCGTCGCCTTCGAGATCGACGGCGTCGATGAGGAGACCGCATTCAGCGTCGTCGTCAAAGGCGATGCGAAGGAGATCACCGCTCCCGACGACCTGCGCAGCACCGTCTCGCTCGACGTCTCCCCGCTGCAGCCCGGCACGAAGAATCACTTCGTCCGGATCCTCGCCGAGGAGGTCACCGGCCGCAGCTTCCCCGTGACCGATCCGACGACGTGGAAGTCAGCTCTCAGCGACGTGGCGCGCGCTCCGCACGAGTGACCGATGCGGCGCGTTCGGGCATTGTGATTCGAACTCGAACGCTGGGGCAGCGCCGGGTCATCAGAGAGCTTCGACGACCTCGACGAGGCGGTCAGGGGCGTTGGTGATGATGCCGTCGGCGCCGACGTCGATGGCCCGTTCGATCTCGCCGAGGTCATCGACCGTCCACACCAGGCTCGTCATTCCGAGTTCGTGGATGGCCGTGAGGAACTCCTCGTCGGCGGCGCAGAACTCGGGGTTGACCTGGTCGACCCAGTCGGCGAAGTCCTGGAGTTCGTCCGGGCACGGGCGGCCGAGCACACCCACCGGGATCTCCGGGGCGAGGGCGTGGAACTCTTCGACGAACGCCCAGTTCGCGGACTGGACGACGAGCATGCCGGCGGCCAAAGCCCGGTCGAGATAATTCGGCACGGTGCGCAGGGCGGACAGGACCGCCTCGGCGATTCCGGGATAGAGCTCGGGATGCTTGACCTCGAGCAGCAGGCCGGTGCGGGTGTCGTGTGCGAGAGTGAGCACCTCGGCGAGACGGGGCACACGGATCCCGGCGAATTCCTCACCTTTCCAGCTTCCGGCATCGAGCGTGGCGATCTGGGCGGCGTTCATGCCGGCGATGCTGCGGTCTTGACGATTCGGGTACAGGGCGCGGGCGTCGGTGGTGCGATCGACGGTCGTGTCGTGCATGATCACGAGCTCACCGTCGGCGCTCATGTGGACGTCGGTCTCGATCATGTCTGCGCCCTGGTCGATGCCGGCGATGAACGCGGGGATCGTGTTCTCCGGCCAGTCGGCGGACGCACCTCGGTGTGCGATGACCAGGGGCGGGACCCGAACGCGGGCGGGATCGATCACGGTATCGGTGACGCCGGTGCTGAGGTCGCGGGGCGAGTGATCGGAGGTGGGGGTGGCGAGGGTGATGGGCATTTCAGAACTCCTCCACGGAGACTGCGGGTGGCATTCGGGCTCCGGATCCAACTGCTGCACGGTGGCCGAACGATGAGTACTAGGCCGCCCAGAATAGGGGTCCCGAGCAAGTTCCGGATGATGCGCGAGTGGACGGAACATGAATCCTGACGGTGTCGGCACTGGCCGTCGCCTGGGCTGACGCTGACTCGGCCGAAAGGGAATGTCGCACCTCGGGCAGGGGCCACTGCCACAACCTCGGGAGCAAGGGTGGCAGACTGGGAGTAAACACGGACGGAGTTCTCGCGTTCCGCGCCTCCGATCCTCTCCAGCATAATTGCCGAAGGAGGCGCAGTTCGATGGAGATGCTCCAGAGTGCTTTCGACAGTGTCAGCACCGTATCGTCGTACATCCTCGTGGCTGTTCTCATCCCCACTGGTCTGTATTTCACCATCCGCACGGGAGTGGTGCAGGTCCGCCTGCTGCCCGAGATGTTCCGCACCCTGACCGAGCCCGGCGGACGGGATTCCGAGGGCAACCGCAACATCTCACCGTTCCGCGCCTTCTCGATCTCCGCGGCCTCGCGCGTGGGAACGGCCAACATCGCCGGTGTCGCTTTGGCGATCTCGCTCGGAGGACCGGGTGCGATGTTCTGGATGTGGGTGACGGCCATCGTCGGCGGCGCCACGGCCTTCGCTGAATCCGCACTCGGCCAGCTGTACAAGCTCAAGGACGGTCCGAACTTCCGCGGCGGTCCCGCTTATTACATCAAGCACGGGCTGAACATGAAGTGGCTCGGACTGGTCTTCGCCGTCATCGTCGCCATCACCTACGGCATCGTGTTCAACTCGGTGCAGTCGAACTCCATCGTTGACGCTGTCGGGGCCTCCTTCGGAGTCGAGAGTTCGGACGGCGTCTTCGCTGCCGTGGCCGGTGCGATCATCGCCGTCGCCGCCTTCGCGATCTTCGCCGGCGGCGCCAAGCGCATCTCGAACATCTCGGCTTATCTGGTGCCGATCATGGCCGGCCTCTACCTCATCGTCGGCATCATCGTCGTGGTGATGAACATCGGTGCCGTGCCGTCGATGATCGCCACGATCGTCACCGACGCGTTCAGCATGGATTCGATCGCCGGCGGCACGCTGGGATCGATCATGCTCATCGGAGTTCAGCGCGGCCTGTTCTCCAATGAGGCCGGTATCGGTTCGGTGCCGAACGCTGCGGCCACCGCCTCGGCGTCCCACCCGGCCAAGCAGGGCTTCGTGCAGGCGCTGGGTGTGTACTTCGATACGATCCTCGTCTGCTCGATCACTGCGTTCATCATCCTGCTGTCGAACCCGGAGTACGGCAGCTCCGCCGAGGGCATCCAGCTCACGCAGACGGCGTTGAGTGGTCAGCTCGGGCAGTGGGCGATCCACTTCCTCACGCTGGCGATCTTTCTCTTCGCGTTCTCGTCGATCCTCGGCAACTACTACTACGGCGAAGCGAATATCGAGCATCTGACGACGAACCGCGTCGCGCTGCGCGTGTATCAGGTCATCGTCATGGTCTCGGTGTTCATCGGTGCGATCGCGGCTCTCGATCTGGTGTGGACCGCGGCAGATATCTTCATGGCGATCATGGCTCTCATCAACCTCTTCGCCCTGTTGATGCTCTCGCCGCTGGTGTTCTCTCTGCTGAAGAACTACCAGCAGCAGCGCAAGGCCGGCTTCGAACCGGTGTTCCGCCGCGGGGATCTGCCGACTTATCGGCGCATCAACACCGAGGTCGACGCCTGGGACGGCACCGACGAGGTGACGACCGCGAAGTTCTGGCAGGACCGCGGCAAGAAGGTCCGCCCCGACGGCGAATGATGCTGCGATCATTCTGATTTCGCAGACACATCGGGCGCTCCCTTCTCAGGGGCGCCCGATGTGTTTTCATTCCCCAAGGCCCGCAAGCAGCCCCCGACCCTCAGGAGGTCCCGTTGAGTATCGATCGCGCTGAGTTGGCAACTGCCCTCGCCGAGGCGACCGGATGGTCGGTCACGGCCGATTCACACCGAGTGACGTTCACCAATGATGATCCACCACAGGTGGTCATCTGGACCGTCACCGATTCCGAGATCGGTCAGCTGATGTATAACGAGAATCGCCGTGCCCAGGGTTACGGAGGCAAGAGAACTGCCGATCTAGGTGCCTTGTGGCTTCCCCTCATGGAAGCGCTAGGCCCATTCGAGGGATCCCGTGGCGTGATTCGTGGGACTGACCTGTGGATCATCGAGTAGCCGCGACTCATCGAGGTCTGTTGGAAGGCAAAGGGGTCCGGCGCCGCGACTGCGGCACCGGACCCCTTCTGTGCAGATGCGCTCACTCCACGGGGAGTTCCAGGCATGGGCGAGGCATCAGCGGCCGGCCCGATTGCGTATGTGGAGTCACCTACCGGCTGGAGTGAAGTCAGTGCTGCCGACGAACTCCGGGCGCGGTTTCGGCGCTGCGAACGGTTCCACACACGTGTTCTCCACCGAGTTGTACACGATGAAGATATTCGAGCGCGAGAACGGAGTGACGTTGCCGTTCGACGCATGCATGCAGTTGGAGTCGAACATGATCGCTCCGCCGGCCGCTCCTTCGAGCACGTCGATGCCGTATTCGTCGGCGAAGTCACTGAGAGTCTGACGATCCGGGGTGCCCGCACCCTGCATGATAAGTGACTTCCGATAGTTGTCCTCGGGAGTGCCTCCCACGCAGCTGATGTAGCGCTTGTGCGAACCGGGCATGATCATCAGCGGGCCGTTGAATGAGTAGTTGTCCGTCAGCGACAGCGAAAGACTCACCGCGCGCGGAGTGGGCATTCCGTCCTCAGCATGCCAGGTCTCGAAGTCCGAATGCCAGGAGAACTCTTTGCCCACGAATCCCGGCTTGTAGTTGATCCGGCTCTGATGGATATAGACATCGGTTCCGAGGATCTGACGTGCACGGTCGACGAGGCGCGGATCGTTCGCGATCTTTCTGAAGATCTCATTGGTGCGATGGATGTCGAATATCGACCGGACCTCGTCGGACTCGGCTTCGACGACGGTACGCTCATCGGCCTTCACCTCCGGGTCACGCGAAAGCCTTTGAAGCTCGTCGGTGAAGAGTGTGAGCTCTTCGCTTGTGATGAGCTGATCGATCGTCAGATAGCCCGTGTCCTCGAAGTGCTTGAGATCAGGCGCCTCGAGGGGCCCGTCTTCGGGAGAGCCGAAGACGATCGGACCCGTGCGCGGGAGAACCTCTGTGGTCTCACCGGAGCGAGTCGGATAGAGATCTGTGGTTGCGGTCGCAGCTGATACTGCTGTCATCATTTCTCCTTCCTTCGCTATGTGCCGTCTGCCCGGCCGGTGGCGTAACTGCTCATCGGCCCCGCAGAACGGGTTGTGCGGCCACCGTAACAGGAAGACATCGTCCCCGGTACCCCGGTCAGAGCCAGGACAGAGAGACCGGCACCCTCGGTGCGATCCAACAGAGATGAATCGCCTCCAAAGGTGCCGGTCATTCTTTGGACGGTCAGCGTTTGACCGACTTCGAGGTGGCTCCGGTTGCCCAGCTGACCTGGCCGAACGTGACGCGGTAGGTCTTCTTGCTCTTTGACTTCACCTTGTAGACGGCCTTGCCCTTCTTCGCGGTGACCGTCTTCAGGGTCTTCCACTTGCCGCCGGATTTGACCTGGAACTTCACCTTCGGGTTGTACTTGATCTTGCCGTAGTGCTCTGGGTGGTAAACCTTTGTCGACGAGGTCAGAGTGACGGTGCTACCGCTGCGTTTGGAGGACAGGGAGGCGTAAGTCTTACCTCGAACGTAGAAGTAGCCTTTGGTGTAGTCCGTGAAGTCTTCCCAAACAGTCTTGTAACCGTTGTAATAGTCCGACTCAACTTCCGAAGGCCCTAGGGTGTACCTGCCAAGCCCACTTTCGTCCGGATAGAGCGTTACTCGGTCCTTGTTATCCGGCGAGAAAGTCGAATAGAAGCTCGCTTCCGCAGTTTCTCCGTGCCGACCGTAAATGCTGGTATCAACCATCCAGCCGTCAGACTTCTTGATCTTGTAAGACATAGTTGTGTACGTCTTGACCGGGCTTGAGTTCGAAACCACCACGTTGCTGGCTGACAGCTTCGTCACGTCGAACGAGGTGCTCGCAGCCTCGGCAGAGACTGCGGGGCCAACGGCGAGAGCAAGAGCAGCGATTGAGGACACAAGGGCGCGCTTGAGGAACTTCATGGAGACTCCAACTGAAGATGGGATGGAAGGGGATGCCTGAGTCGGAGTCAACGAATGTGCAGTCGGCAACGAGAAGTCACGAAACTTGAAAGTTGTATGACCGAAGATTATCACACCTGCAGTGCGACTGGCTTCGGCTCAACCTTGCCGTTCAAGCGCACAACTCAACAACACGAAAAAGGCGGCCCGAGCGCAATGCTCGGGCCGCCTCGGCGAGGGGAACTGATTCAGTTCGCGGGTGCCGCCTCATCCTCGAGGATGAAGGGGTACACGCCGTTTTCGTCGTGGACCTCACGACCGGTGACCGGCGGGTTGAACACGCACGCCATCCGCAGCTCTTCCTCGGCGACAACGGTGTGCTTCTCGTGTCCGTCGAGCAGGTACATGACGCCATCGTGGAGCGGGTATTCCTTGCCGGTCTCCTGATCGGTCAGCGTGCCCTTGCCCTGCACGCAGTACACGGCTTCGACGTGGTTCTGGTAGTGGAACGTCGAGGTGGTTCCGGCGTAGATCACGGTGTCGTGGAACGAGAAACCGACGCGTTCCTTGCCGAGCACCATGCGGCGTGAGCGCCAGGTTTCGGACTTCACATCGCGGTCGGTGTCGTTGAGGTCATCGCGGTTGACTACGTACATTTGTGGTCCTTTCGCAAAAGGTCGGTGAAAGTATTCAGGGGTGGACCGCGGGCCTCCGTCTCACTTCAACGGCTCCCGTCGGCCCGGTTGGGCGATCGAGCTGGTGAGCTCGGTTCGACCCAAAGCTCAGGCCGGCGCCACTGCTGCGACGCCGGCCCGGGCAGAGGTGGGTCAGGCCAGTGCGGCCTTGGCAGCGGCGGGAGCGAACTTGGCCACTCCGGCCTCGATGATGTCCAGGCCCGCCTGCAGATCGCGCGAGTCGATCGTCAGCGGCGGCATGATCTTGATGACTTCGTCATCGGCGCCCGAGGTCTCGAGCAGGAGACCGTTCTCGAAGGCGTAGGCGGCAACTTTCTCCGCCACTTCGAGGTCTTCGAAGCAGACGCCGGCCAGCAGGCCGCGCCCGCGGATCGAAGCACCTTCGGCCTTCTCGACGATTCCGTCGAGGCGCTGGTGCAGCGCGGCGATGGTGTCGGCAAGCTGGTTCTGGAACTCGTTGTCGGCCCAGAAAGTCTTGATGGCGGCGGTCGCGGTGACGAACGCGGGGTTGTTTCCGCGGAAGGTGCCGTTGTGCTCGCCGGGCTCCCAGACGTCGAGCTCGGGACGGAACAGAGTCAGTGCCAGCGGCAGACCCGAACCGGAGATCGACTTCGACAGGCAGACGATGTCGGGCTCGATGCCGGCCTCTTCGAAGCTGAAGAACGAGCCGGTGCGGCCGCAGCCGGCCTGCACGTCATCGACGATGAGGAGGATCTCGTGCTTCTTGCACAGATCGGACAGGGCGCGCAGCCATTCGGCGCGAGCGGCACGGAGTCCGCCCTCGCCCTGCACGGTCTCGACGATGACAGCGGCGGGCTTATCGACGCCCGAGCCGGAGTCCTCGAGGACCTTCTCCAGCCACAGGAAGTCCGGGACCTCTCCGTCGAAGTAGTCGTCGTACGGGATCTTCGAGCTGTTGGTCAGCGGGATGCCTGCGCCTTCGCGCTTCATCGAGTTGCCAGTCACCGACAGCGATCCCAGCGTCATACCGTGGAACGCGTTGGTGAACGAGAGCATGTGCTGGCGACCGGTCACCTTGCGAGCGAGCTTGAGCGCCGCCTCGACGGTGTTGGTTCCCGTCGGTCCGGGGAACATGACGGAATAGTCGAGTCCGCGCGGCTTGAGGATGAGGTCCTGGAAGGTCTGCAGGAACTCGCGCTTGGCCGGGGTCTTCATGTCCATCGAGTGCAGAACGGCACCCGACTGCAGGTATTCGATGAGCGGGCCCATCACGGCCGGGTTGTTGTGGCCGTAATTGAGCGCGCCGGCGCCGGAGAAGAAGTCGAGGTACTCGTTGCCGTCTTCGTCCCACTGCTTGGCACCTTGTGAACGGGCGAAGGTGGCGGGCCAGGAACGGCAGTAGCTGCGCACGGCAGACTCGCGAGTTTCGAAGATGTCGGGCTTGTCAGAAGGTGTTTCGGTCATCTTTGGAGTCCTTTCGACTTCTTGATTGTGCGGCTGCATCGTGTGCAGTCGCCGAGGCGGTGGCCGCTGCCGCTCATTGCGGGCGCTTCCTTCCGCCTCATGGCACCTGTCGCGTTCGCTCCCTTGAGGCAGGGGGCTGCGCGGCACCGGGGTGGGGCTCGTTACAGGGGTGCGATCTCGTAGAGGTACTCGGTATCGTGGCCGTCCGGGTAGAGGTCCGGGGTGAACAGCGGGCGACGGCCGAAGCCGGCCCCACGCTTCTCAGCGAACGCCTGGAACAGGCGGTTGGACGCCGCATTGTCTTCGGTGATCGTCGTCTCCATGCGGAGAGCGCCGGTCCGGTCGGCCAGTTCATGGAGCATGGTCGATGCGAGTCCGTGTCCACGGAAGTTCTCGTTGACGGCCACCTGCCAGATCATCAGGGTGTCCGGATTCTCCGGACGGGTGTACCCGGTGATGAAGCCGGCGGGTTCTCCGTCGATTCGTGCGATCACCGAGGTGTCCGCGAAGTCGCGGCACCACAGCAGGTACGAGTACGAGGAGTTCAGGTCGAGCACGGCTGTGTCTTTCGCGAGCCGCCATAGATGTTGTCCGTCCTCCAGTTCTGGAGTCCGGACGTCGATTTGCGTCTTCGGTTCAGCGAGTGCGTTAATCACGCCAACAAACCTAACGGGCTGAGATCGAGCGTCAACCTCGAAAGTGCCGATTCCGGGGCACTTCCGCAACGATCATCCCGAGCTACCGACATGTAACGGACCCGGCTTTCCCCATGGCATCTCTGGGATGTGACGGGGCGCTCCTTCGCGCTCATACCGCGCCAGAGGTTCGTTATCGTTTCGTTACATTTGACTGGAGTTGGAACAAGGGTTCCACGTGTTCCATGTCACTTCGCTTGAATTTGGATAGCAAGGCGTCCTGTTGCTCGAGGTTGCCGTCTGAGGCTCTGCGGGCGGGATCGAGGCGGCTGCGAAGTAGTTCGCGCAGGCGCGAAGGTGCTCGCGCAGCGCCGCCATCAGCCGGATGCTGCGCGCTTGCCGCCGCCGACACGAGTTAAGTGAGCGAAGAATGTCGCTGAGAGGCCGATTTTCGGCATTCTTCGCACACTTAACTCTCTCTCCCTGCTGCTTCAGGCCGCTGCAGAGGTACGGAAGTCGATGAATCCGCAAGGCCGGCTCGAGAGGTCGCGACTCAGGTGAGCGCCGCTTGCCTTGCTCAGAACCTCAAACGCACTGACCTCAGCACTCGACGACGTTGACGGCGAGGCCGCCCATCGCTGTCTCCTTGTACTTCGAGGACATGTCCGCGCCGGTCTGGCGCATCGTCTCGATCACCTCGTCGAGGCTGACCCGGTGCTGGCCATCGCCCCACAGAGCCATGCGGGAGGCGTTGATGGCCTTGCCTGCGGCGATCGCATTGCGTTCGATGCAGGGCACCTGCACGAGTCCGGAGATCGGATCGCAGGTCAGGCCGAGGTTGTGCTCCATCGCGATCTCGGCGGCGTTCTCCACCTGCTCGGGCGTCCCACCCATCACGGCAGCCAGTCCCCCAGCCGCCATCGACGAGGCGGATCCGACCTCACCCTGACAGCCCACCTCGGCGCCGGAGATCGACGCACGTTCCTTATAGAGGACTCCGATGGCCGCCGCGGTGAGCAGGAAGTCGACGATGGCCCGGTGCTTCGCGGACTCGCCGCCTTCCCTCACCGCGGGAACGTAGTTGAGCGCATAGTGCAGCACGGCGGGGATGATGCCAGCAGCCCCATTCGTCGGCGCGGTGACGACGCGGCCTCCCGAGGCGTTCTCTTCGTTCACGGCCATCGCGATGAGGTTGACCCATTCGAGGTAGTAGCCGGGATCACGGTCGGGGTCCTCGGCCTTGAGCTTGAGGTACCAGTCGTGTGCGCGGCGGCGAACCTTGAGCCCTCCGGGCAGATAGCCCGAGCGGTCCAGGGATGCCGAGGCGCATTCCTCCATCACCGAGTAGATGTGGAGCAGTCCGTGCCGGATCTCGTCCTCGTCGCGCATCGACAGTTCGTTGGCGTGCATAATCTCGGCGATCGACAGGTCGTTCTCGCGGCAGCGTTGGAGCAGCTCGACACCGGAGTGAAAAGGATAGGGCAGCTCTTCGTCGTAGGACTCGAGTTCGGCATCGACGACAGAGTCCGCGACCGCGAACTCGGCATCACCGTTTCCCGCACCTTCCTCGGCGGTCTTCTCCTTCTCGAGGAATTCGGTCTCCGAGGTCACGAATCCGCCGCCGACGGAGTAATAGGTCTCCTCGGCGAGGGTCTCCCCCGCAGCGTCGTAGGCGGTCACGGTCATGGCGTTCGTATGGCGAGGGAGGACAGTCAGCGGGCGTTTGACCATGTCATCCTCGGTGAACTCGAGTTCGACGCCGTTGCCGGTCGAGTCGCCGAGCATGATCGTCCCGGTCTCGGACATCCGTGTCCGCCGGGCGGTGAGTTCGTTGGCTTCGATGAGATCGGGGCGGCAGCCCTCGAGGCCGATGAGGATGGCGTCGAAGGTCCCGTGACCGGCGCCGGTGGCGGCCAGGGAACCGAACACGTCGACGCGCAGATCCGCCACGGATCTCAGCGAATCGCTAAGGAGGTCGATGAAGCTCGCGCCGGCACGCATCGGTCCGACGGTGTGGGAGCTCGACGGTCCGATGCCGACCGTGAAGAGGTCGAAGACACTCAATGGCATGGCAATCACTTCGTTTCTGATGAGATGACAACGGGGCCGACCGAACAGCCGTGCACTCACGTGCATGGCGAGCCGATGCCGACGATGTGTCGGCACCGACCTCGACCGACCCCGTTTCAGGGTTTATATCCTCCGCCCCTAACAGGGAGGAGCGAGACTCAGGTGAGTCTCGCGCTGAGGCTCAGAGGGAGTTCGCCTCGGCGTAGCCGGCGGCGTCCATGACTTCGCCGACCTCGGTCACGGCGACCTCGAACAGCCAGCCCTCACCGTAGGGGTCGGAGTTGAGCAGTCCGGGTGAGTCCACGGCCGCCTCATTGATGGTGACGACCTCGCCGGTCACCGGGGTGTAGAGGTCGGAGACGGACTTCGTGGATTCGACCTCACCGCAGGTCTCACCTGCGGTGATGGTGTCGCCGACCGCGGGCAGGTCGACGTAGACGACCTCGCCGAGGGCATCGGCGGCGACGGCGGTGATGCCGACCTTGACGGTCTTGCCGACGAGCTCATCGGCAGCGCCGTCGACCCATTCGTGTTCGGCGGAGTAGGTGAAGTTCTGCGGGAGCGGGGGCAGCTGTGCCATATGTCTTCCTTACTGTGACTGCCGCCGGAAGGGGCGGTCACGACGTTGTTGTGCCAGGTGGGACCAGTCTACGAGTCACCGGTCCCACCGGGATGAATTATGGGTGAGAGCTTCAGTGAGCCTGACGCTTGTAGAACGGCAGCTGCGTGACGGTGAAATCGTGCGCCTTGCCGCGGATGTCCACGGTCACGGCGGTGCCGACCTCGGCACGGTCCCGGTCGATGTAGGCCAGGGCGATCGGGTGGCCGAGCGTCGGGGAGGGCTGACCGGAGGTGACGGTGCCAACGTCGGAGCCGTCGATCGACACGGCGGCTCCGGAGCGGGCGGCGCGGCGTCCTTCCGAACTCAGACCGACGAGCACGCGCGGCGGTTCGGTCTCTCCGAGCTTCGCCAGCGCCTCGCGGGCGAAGAAGTCGTCCTTCGTGTTGAACCCGATCATCCGGCCCAGTCCCGCATCGTACGGGGTGGTGTTCTCATCGAGTTCGTTGCCGTAGAGCGGCATTCCGGCTTCGAGGCGCAGCGAATCGCGTGCGGCCAGCCCGCAGGGCACGAGCCCGTAGTCCGCGCCCGAGGTCACGAGCGTGTTCCACAGGCGGGTGGCGCCGATGTTGGGGACGTAGAGCTCGAACCCGTCCTCACCGGTGTATCCGGTGCGGGCGAGCATGAGGTCGATCCCGGCGATCGTCAGCGGCATCCACGCGTAGTACCCCAGTTCGCGCACCGCCTCGCCGATGGTGATCTTCTCATCCCCCGCCGAGGTGGCTCCCCCGTTGGCATCGTCGGTGACCTGGGCCTTCGCCTGGTCACCGGCGCCGTTGCGGGGTCCGAATTCGCCGTGGCCGGACTCGTCGAGGGCGCGCAGGATGATCGCCTCGGAGTTCGGTCCCTGCACGGCGATGAGCGCGGTGGCGTCGGATTCGTCGGTCAGGTGCACATCGGAGCCGGGTGCGACGGTCTGGACGAACTGGTGCACGCGGTCCTTCAGCGCGGCGACCACGGTGGGCGTGTTCGAGGCGTTGGGGACGATGAGGAACTCTTCGTCGCCGATGCGGTAGGTGATGAGGTCGTCGAGGAGGCCGCCTGACTCGTTGACGATGACTCCGTACTTGGCCTTGCCGATCTTCATCTTCGAGTACTTCGCGACGAGCGCGTAGTCGAGGAAGGCTGCGGCGTCGGTTCCGGCGATGCGCACCTCACCCATGTGGGAGAGGTCGAAGAGACCTGCGGCCTCACGCACGGCACGGTGTTCGGCGAGTTCCGAACCGTACTTCAGCGGCATGTCCCAGCCGCCGAAGTCGGTGAACGAGGCACCGAGCTCGGCGTGGATGCTGTGCAGCGGGGTCTCTTTGGGGGTGTTCGCGGTCGTATCGGTCATCACTTGTCCTCTTCCTCGAACTCTTCGAAGGCCTCTGGCGGCGGGCAGGAGCACACCAGGTTGCGGTCGCCGTAGGCTCCGTCGATGCGGCTGACCGGCGGGAAGTACTTCGTGAGGCGCAGCCCGGGAACGGGGAACACCGCGGTCTCGCGGCTGTACTTGCCGTCCCAGTCGTCCATCACCGCGGTCGCCGGGTGCGGCGCGAGGGCCAGCGGCGACTCCTCGTAGGTATAGGACTTGCCGATCTCGTCGATCTCGGCGCGGATGGTGCGCATGGCCTCGATGAAGCGGTCGAGTTCGTCCTTGTCCTCGGACTCGGTGGGTTCGACCATGAGGGTTCCGGGCACCGGGAAGGCCAGGGTCGGGGCGTGGAAGCCGAAGTCGACGAGGCGTTTGCAGACATCTTCGGCGGTGACTCCCGTCGCCGAGGTGATCGCGCGGAGGTCGAGGATCGTTTCGTGGCCGACGAGTCCGTTCTCACCCGAGTAGAGGATCGGATAGACGTCGCCGAGCTTCTTCGCCAGGTAGTTCGCACCGAGCAGAGCCGAGCGTGAGGCTTCGCGCAGTCCTTCGGCACCCATGAGCTCGAGGTAGGCGAAGCTGATGGGCAGGACGCCGGCGGAGCCGAACATCGATGCGGAGATCGGCAGCTCCTTGGCGTCCGGGTCACCGGCGACGAGTTCCGGCAGCGTGGCATCGCCGGGCAGGTACGGAGCGAGGTGTTCGCGCACCGCCACCGGGCCGACTCCGGGGCCGCCGCCTCCGTGGGGGATGCAGAAGGTCTTGTGCAGGTTGAGGTGGGAGACGTCGCCGCCGAATTCGCCGGGCTTGGCGAGTCCGACCATGGCGTTGAGGTTCGCACCGTCGACGTAGACCTGACCGCCGGCGGCGTGGACCTTGTCGCAGACCTCGCGGATCTGCGGTTCGAAGACACCGTGGGTCGACGGGTAGGTGATCATGATGCCGGCGATCTTGCCTTCGTGCTTGGTGATCTTGGCATCGAGGTCGTCCATGTCCACGGAGCCGTCATCGGCAGTCGCGACGACCTGCACCTGGAGTCCGGCGAGCACCGCGGAGGCGGCGTTCGTGCCGTGCGCGGACTGCGGGATGAGCACGACGGTGCGGGCATCGTCGCCACCCGCCACATGGTAAGCGCGGATGGCGAGCAGTCCGGCCAGTTCACCCTGCGAGCCGGCGTTGGGCTGCAGGGACACACGGTCGTAGCCGGTGACCTCGACGAGGGAGTCCTCGAGGCGGCCGATGAGTGCGCGCCAGCCCTTGGTCTGTTCGACGGGGGCGAAGGGGTGGATGGAGGCGAATTCCGGCCAGGTGATGGGTTCCATCTCGGCGGCGGCGTTGAGCTTCATCGTGCACGAGCCCAGCGGAATCATCGTCCGGTCCAGTGCGAGGTCACGGTCGGCCAGAGTGCGCAGGTAGCGCATCATCGAGGTCTCGGAGCCGTGGGCGCTGAAGACGGAGTGAGTGAGGAATTCGGTGTTCCGGTGGAACTTCGCGTCGAACGCGGGTTCCGGCACGGCGTTGGCTCCGAAGGTCCCCGCCGAGGCGGCTTCGAATTCGTCCGCGTCGACCCGGGCATAGATGCCCAGAGCCTCGAGCAGGCCGTTGGCATCGGCGACGGTGTGGGGTTCGCCGAAGGAGACGCCGACGGTGGTGTCGTCGATGACGCGGATGTTGTATCCGGCCTGGTCGGCGACGTAGCGGGCGGCTTCGGCGTCGGCCACGCGCAGGGCCACGGTGTCGAAGAATTCCCAGGTGAGCACCTCGGCGCCGGGGGCGGTGTCCGCGGCCTTCGCGAAGGCCTGGGCGAGGCGGTGGACGCGGGAGGCGATGCGGGTCAGGCCGACCGGGCCGTGGTAGACGGCGTACATGGAGGCGACGTTGGCGAGCAGTGCCTGCGCGGTGCAGATGTTCGATGTCGCCTTCTGGCGGCGGATGTGCTGTTCGCGGGTCTGCAGGGCCAGGCGGTAGCCGGGCTTGCCCTGGGCGTCCTTGGACACTCCGACGAGGCGGCCGGGCAGCTGGCGCTGGAGTCCGGACTTCACGGCCATGAAGCCGGCGTGGGGGCCGCCGAAGAACAGGGGCACACCGAAGCGCTGGGCCGAGCCGACGGCGATGTCCGCATCCTGGGAGGCGCAGTCCTTGAGCAGGGTCAGTGCCAGCAGGTCGGCGTCGAAGGTGACGAGCGCCCCGCGGTCGTGCGCACCGTCGACGGCCTCGGTGAAGTCGCGGATGGCTCCGGTGGTGCCGGGCTGGGCGCAGACGATGCCGAAGATGTCTTCGCCGACGAGGCCTTCGGCGAGGTCGGCGACAGTGACGCGGAAGTCCATGGCCTTGGCGCGGGCGCGGACGACGGCGATGGTCTGCGGGTGGAGTTCGGAGTCGAGGACGACGGTTGTCCCCTTCTTCACGGCGCGACGCATGAGCAGGACCGCCTCGGCGACGGCGGTGGCCTCATCGAGGAGGGAGGCATTGGCGATGTCGAGACCGGTGAGGTCCTGGACGACCTGCTGGAAGTTCAGCAGCGCTTCGAGCCGGCCCTGGGAGATCTCGGGCTGGTACGGGGTGTAGGCGGTGTACCAGGCAGGGTTCTCGACCAGGTTGCGGCGGATGACGGCCGGGGTGATCGTGTCGTAGTAGCCCTGGCCGATGAGCTGGGTGCGCATGACGTTCTGGTCGGCGAGGTCGCGCAGGTCGTTCAGAACGTCGAATTCGGAGCGCCCGGCGGGCAGGTTGAGCTCGTCGTTCTGGATGGATTCCGGGACGGCAGCATTCGAGAGTGCTTCCAGGGAGTCATAGCCGAGTTCGGCGAGCATGGCCGTAACGTCGTCGGCGCGGGGGCCGATGTGGCGGTCGGAGAAGGGGCGTGCGGTGTCCCCTGTTGCCTGCGTCGTATGGGCGAGTGAACTGGTCAATTGCCGTCCTAGGGTCGGTGTTGCGTCCACCGATGGGAGGACGCAGCGATCACTGAGTGTCCTCCCCGATCTGTCGGACTTCAGGTCCTTCAGATATGCCTGCAATCGGTGGTACTGGGCCTGAGAGTTTCCCGGGGAGGGAATTGCACCTACGGCGCTGCTCGGAAGTCTGGCTCGATTCGGCCCGACTGCGGCAGCTCTCCCACGTCTTGTCTTAGCGGCGTATGAAGTTGTGTGCAGAACCAGGTGGACCTCTGAAGCCCCCGGCTGAGACTGCGCCTCCGATTCTAGTGAATGAAATCACCCCCGACAAACCCCGGGCTGGCCCCCTCGCTGCAGATGCGGATCCCCACGGCAGCTCCCCGCACCTCCAACGCGGAAATAGGTCGCTATCGGATACTTTCCTTGCTCAGAAGTATCCGATAGCGACCTATGTTTAGGGTTGCTGTCTCCGATTGCGACCTATATTCGCCGAGGCGGCGCTGCAGTCCCGCGACGACGCTCAGATCGCGTTGAGGTCCTTGCCCTTGGTCTCGGGCAGCTTGACCACGGCGACGATCGTGGCCAGGCAGAGCAGGACCACCCAGCCGCTGGAGAGCCAACTGAGGTCGAGTGAGTTGAACAGTCCGTTGAGATACGGTGCCGTTCCGCCGAACACAGCCACGGAGACCGAGTAGGCGAAGCCGATCCCCTGGGTGCGGACCTTCGTAGGGAACGCCTCGGACAGAACTGCCGACAGCAGGGCTCCTGCCATCGAGACCACGAGCAGCGCCAGCGTCGATGCTACGAACAACGTCCAGCCGGTGTCCGTGATCATGCCCATGAGCGGATACTGCAGGATCGCCATGAGCACTCCGAAGCCGATGAGCACCGGCCGACGACCGATCCGGTCGGAGAGGAATCCCCAGAAGGGCAGCGACGCGAGTGCGATGATCTGCGCACCGACGGTCGCCCAGTAGGCGGTCTGCGCATCCATACCGCGCTCGGTGATCGCCAGGGTCGACGCGTACGACGTCCAGGTGTAATGAGCCGCGGTGATGCCCGAGGTCATGAGCACGACGAGGACGATCGCACGGGCCACCCGACCGCGATCGAGAGGAGTCGGGGCGACGGTCTCTTCGGCTTCGTCGGCTTCGAAGACATCGCTTTCGACCATTCCGCGCCGCATCCACAGCGCGACGAGCGCGAGCAGACCGCCGAGCGCGAACGGGATCCTCCATGCCCAGTCGGAGACCGCGGCCTCGGAGAAGACGTTCGTGATCACGCCGCCGATCGTGTAGGCGACAACCGAACCGCCGAAGATGGCGACGAAGACGATGGAGCCCCAGAATCCGCGGCGATGAGCCGGAGCGATCTCGGCGATATAGGAGTTCGCCGTCGCCGACTCCCCTCCGTGGGCGAAGCCCTGTGCCACTCGGATGAGGAGGAGGATCAGTGAGGCGAAGACGCCGATCTGACCGTAGGTCGGCAGCACGGCGATGAGGAACGAACCGCCGGCCATGATGAGCATCGTGACGATGAGGACGAACTTGCGCCCCTTCACATCGGCGATCTTGCCGAACACGATGCCGCCCAGGGGTCTCATGAGGAATCCGACGGCGAAGACGCCGAGGGTCGCGAGGACGGAGGAGACCGTGTCCTCGCTGTTGAACATCGCGGCGGCGATGAATGGTGTGAACACCGCGTAGGCGCTCCACTCGTACCATTCGAGGATATTGCCGATGGTGCTCGCGACGACGGATCGCCGTTTCAGCTGCAGAGGCACCTTTGTCTCTGCGATCGTATCGGTCATGGCTTCCTTTCCACTGCTTCATTGGATGTGGTGGTGCTGTCTATCTCGGTGGTGGTGCTCGGTGGTGCGGATTTTCCTGTCTGCCGCTCGCCGTCACACGACGGTGGCGGCGATGGCTTCGGCGGCTGCGATGAGTTCGGGGACCCCGGTTTCGAGGCTGCCGGTGAAGTCACCGGCCGCCGGTGCCTCTCCGTTGCGCCATCTGGTGTAGATGGCTTCACTGAAGATCGCGGCCTTCCACAGCGCGAACGCCTGGTACCAGGGCAGGTCGGACAGATCGAGGCCCGTCTTCTGCTGGTAACGATCGGCGAGTTCGGAACGGGTGAGGAATCCCTCCCCCGCCGTGACGGGAGTGAGGTCCATGACCGTGCGCGGATGCTCGTCGTCGGTGTAGGTGACGAGGAAATAGCCGAGGTCGGCGAGCGGATCGCCGAGAGTCGACATCTCCCAGTCAAGGATCGCTGCGACCTCGACCGGCGTCGACGACGCGATCATCGCGTTGCCGGCACGGTAGTCACCATGGACGACCGCGTGCCGCTGAGTAGTCGGGATGTTCGCAGCCAACCACTCGCCGAGGCGGCTGACCTGGGGCAGCGACCGCTGAGTGTTCTTCTCCCAAAGGGAGGCGAACAGCTTCACCTGGCGCTCCAGGTACCCGTCCGGTCGACCAAGCGCGGCCACCTCGGGAACGGTGACGTCGACCGAGTGGAGGTCGACGAGGCGGTCGACGAGGGCTTCGCTCAGTGCGCGACGGTCAGCCACCTCGGCGAGGAAGTCCGGCAGAGTGTCGGTGACAACAGTGCCTGCCACGAAATCCATGATGTAGAACGGGGCGCCGAGGACCGATTCGTCCTCGCAGACGTGGAGGATCGTGGGCACGGCCACTCCCTGAGCGCCGAGGACCTTCTGGATCTTCGCTTCGCGGACCATGTCATGGGTCGATTTCGGGATCGGCGGGCGCGGTCCGCGGCGCAGCACCACATCGAGGTCATCACGCCGGATCCGGAAGGTGACGTTCGACTGGCCCTCGCCGATGCGATCCCAGCGGACGCGACCGGACCCGAGGCCGTGCGCGTCGAGGTAGTCGGTGAGGACGTCGACGATGAGCAACGGCGGTGCGGACAGTGCCTGCGCCTCGGCGGCGGTGTCGACGACGTCGACGAGCTTCTCGGTCACCGGGCCTCCCCCACGATGTCGAGGCGGGGAGCTCCCGCAGCGACTTCCTTGCGGCGCTTCGATGAGGCACGGCGGGAGATCGCGAACTTGTGCGTCTCGGTGGCGCCGTCATAGATGCGGAACGGACGGACGTCGTTGAGGTACTGGACGAGTGGCAGCTGGTCGGAGACTCCGTCGCCACCGGTGATCTGGATGGCGCGGTCGATGACGCGGTAGACGGCTTCGGAGCAGTAGACCTTCGCGATCGAAGATCTGGAGTTCGCTTCCTTCGCATCGGTGGCGAGCACCTCGGAGGTCTTCGTGATCATCGCGTCAGAGGTTTCGATATCAATGACCGACTGCGCGATGAGCTCCTGTGCGAGGCCCTGACGTGCGAGGACGTCGCCGAATGCCTCGCGATGTTCGGCACGGTCGAGAGCCGTGTCCAGCGCCCGGCGGGCCAGTCCCAGCCACCGCATGCAGTGCGTGAGGCGGGCGGGTGCCAGGCGCACCTGGGCGTAGGCGAAGCCCTTGCCCGGTTCGCCGAGGATCGCCGAGGCGGGGACGCGGACACCGTCGAAGTGGACGTAGGGATGGCCGCCGGCGATGGTGCGATCGACAGTGTGGATCGACCGGCCGACACTGACACCCGGGGTGTCTTTGGGCACGAGGAACATCGTGGCGGCCTGGCCCTTGCGAGCCTGCGCGGAGCCCGACCCCTCGGTCGCAGCGGCCGACTCCTCGGCGTCGGTGGCGGCCATGACGATGAAGAAGCTGCTCAGTTCAGCACCGGAGATGAAGCGCTTGTCGCCGTTGATGACCCACTCGTCGCCGTCCTTGACGGCGCGGGTGGACAACGCCGACGGGTCGGAGCCGGTGCCCGGATGTGGTTCAGTCATGGCGAACGACGAGCGGACGTCGCCGGCGGCCAGCGGGGCGAGGAACCGCTCCTTCTGCTCCTGCGTGGCGATCTGGGCGAGCATGTGCATATTGCCCTCATCGGGTGCCATGCAGTTGAGAACGGCGGGCCCGATCGGCGAGTATCCTGCCTCCTGGAACACCGGGGACCAGAATTCGATCGGCACGCCCTGGCCGCCCCACTCGGTGGGCACGTGCGGGGCGAATACGCCGGCTTCCTTGGCCTTGGCCTTGAGATCGGTCAGGACCGCTTCGTCGAGGTAGTCACCCGGGTGGGGTTCGGCGGGGATGACGACCTCGCGGATGAAGGTGCGGGTGCGCTGGCGCAGCTCCTCGACCTCTGCGGGAATCCGGCTCATGCTGTGCCTCCTGCTGTGATGAGTCCGCCGTCGGCGGTGAGGATCTGGGCGGTGATCCAGTCCGAGTCGGACGACGTAAGGTAGGCCGCAGCTGCGCCGATGTCGTCGGGAGTGCCGAGGCGGCCGGCCGGATAGGCGGCGGTGACTTCGGCTTCTCTGCCTTCGTAGAGCGCGGTGGCGAAGCGGGTCTTGACGACGGCCGGAGCGATGCCGTTGACGCGGATGTCGGGTCCGAGTTCGACGGCAAGGGTCTTCACGAGGTGGGCGACGGCGGCCTTCGAGACTCCGTACATGCCGATGCCCTCGCTGGGATTCTGTCCGGCGACCGAGGAGATGGACAGGATCCGGCCCTTGTTCTCACGGAAGTGCAGACCCTCGTGGTTGACCGCGCCCTGGATCCAGGCCAGGGTTCCGAGCACGTTGACCTCGAGGATCTTACGGGCGGCATCGAGCTCGATGTCGACGGTCTCGCCGTAGACCGGGTTGATGCCGACGTTCGTGACGAGGACGTCGAGGCGGCCGTACTTCTTCTCGATTGTGTCGAATACTTCGGCCCGGTGAGCCGAGTCATCGGCCTTGCCGGCGATGCCGATTGCGGTGCCTTCGGGGAATTCGGCGACCGTCTCGGCCAAGGGCTCGGGCTTGCGAGCGGTGAGGACGACGGTCGCGCCTTCGGCCTGCAGCCGCTTGGCGATGCCGAGGCCGATTCCGCGGCTCGATCCCGTCACGAGGGCGACCTGGCCCTCGAAACGGCGTCCGATCGTTGATTCGCTCAATGTCTCTCCTGTCTTGAATGGTTGTCGGTCAGTGGTGCCTATCTATCTGACGCTGGTTCTCTTCCGGAGTCTCGCAGCAGCCTGCGTTGGATCTTTCCGGTGTGCGTCTTCGGCAGGTCGGACATGACGTGGACGGTGCGCGGGTACTTGTACGCTGCGAGGCGTTCTTTCGCGAAGGCGATGAATTCCTCGGCGCTGACGTCTTGACCGGTGCGCAGGGAGACGTAGGCGACGACGGTCTCGCCGCGGTAGTCGTCGGGCTGGCCGACGACGGCGGCTTCGAGCACGGCCGGGTGTTCATAGAGGACGTCTTCGACCTCGCGCGGCCACACCTTGTAGCCGGAGGCGTTGATCTGGTCCTTGATCCGATCGACGAGATAGATCCACCCGGCATCGTCCATGACGCCGACGTCGCCGGTGCGCAACCAGCCCTCGTCGAAGGCCGCCCCGTTGGCTTCGGGCTTGCCGAGGTAGCCGGGCGTGATCTGAGGCCCGCGCAGCTCGAGTTCGCCGGCGCTGGAATCGGTGATGACGGTTCCGTCGGCGATGTCGACGATGCGGGCTTCGAGTCCGGGGAACGGCACGCCGATGGCCAGGGTGTCGGTGGCCGGGTCGACGGGTGCCTCGGTGTCGGGCGGGACTCCGATGACCGCGGAAGCGGTTTCGGTCATCCCGTAGATGTTGTGGATGTAGTGGCCGAACCGGTTCCGGAAGCGCTCGACCGTGGCCGGCGGCACGGGGGCTCCACCGGAGTAGAGGTAGCGGATGCTCTGCAGGTCCTCGGCTGTGGCCGATTCGTGTTCGAGCAGGGCGTTGTAGACGGTGATCGAGCCGATGGTCACGGTGACCTTGTCATCTCGGATGGCGGTGATGATCTTGTCCGCGTTGACGCGGCCGATGAAGTCGAGCGTGATCGGGAAGATCAGCGAGGTCGCCGCGCAGGCGACGGCTCCGGTGATGTGGAAGAGCGGGGCGATAGCGAGCATGACGTCGCCTTCGCCGAGGTTCAGCCACTCTCCGTACGACCGGGCCACGGCGAGCACATTGCGGTGGGTGCCGACGGCGCCTTTGGCCGGTCCGGTCGTGCCTGATGTGTAGGTGAGCAGCGCGGCGTCGTCGAGGCCCGGCAGCAGTTCGGTTCGGTGGTCGGGCGCGTTGGTCCGCTGGGAGCCGAGGAAGGGACCCCACGAATCGACGGCGATCCCGGACTCGACGGGGGTCGCCTCGGCGGGGGTGGTTTCTGACTCAGGGAAAGCTGCAGTCTTGGCGTCGCCGGTGAGGGCTGAGGGGTCCCGGTCGTATTCGTCGTCATCGGTGGTCAGCACCCAAGTCACCGATCCGCCGGCGAGCGTCTCCTGGACCTGAGCGAGGTCGCTTTCGTCGCAGATGATCGCCGAGGCGGCCGAATCGTCGATGAGCGCGCGCAGTTCGCGGCCGCGGTACATGGGGTTGAGGACGAGGGGGACGACGCCGATCTTCCAGGCCGCGAGCAGCGCCACGGCGAACTGCGGGACGTTCTGGAGGTAGACGCCGACGATGTTCGACTTCTGCAGGCCGCGGGAGAGGAACCCGGCGGCGAGCGCCTCGGCTTCACGGTCGATGTCGGCGGTGGTGAACCTGCGGCCACGGTAGGTCACGGCGATCTGGCTGGGGGCCGCCTCGACGCGGGCGTTCCACGCATGAGCCGTCGATGCGTCGTGGATCTCCGGCGTCTCACCGACTCCGGCGGGGTAGAGCCGCGTCCACACATGCCGCGTGGTGGTGGAAGTGCTGTCGGCTGCCATCTGACTGTCGCCCTTCATCGTGTCGGGACCGGAGCACCTCAGCTTCGGCCGACCGAGCGCTCGCTCGGTTAGTTCTGTATCGTAAGTCACACGATGACCGGGCGCAAGGGCGGCCCGGCATGACTGTCGACCGCTCGGGCAGCAAAGCGATCGAACTCAGAGATGGAGGGACGCTTCGGGGGTCGAATGGAACCGCGGGGTCCGAATGCCCGTAGATTAGGGATGAGAAGACAGTGAGACGGATCAGGCAGGGACAACTCGTGAGCAATGCAACCATGACGAACTGGCGGGACTACGACGCCCCGCTGCTGTCGCCGATCCTTCAGTCCGCTCTCAACAGCTTCGTCACGGGCGGATTCCACGGCACGAGTATCCGCCAGCTGGCTGGCGCGGCCGGGCTGTCAGTGCCAGGCCTCTATCACCACTTCGCATCGAAGCATGCGATCCTCGCCGAGATCGACCGCCTGGCGATGGAGGATCTGTGGCAGCGCAGCGTCGCGGCACTCGCCGACGGCGGGCAGGAGCCGACCGCCCGCTTCGACCGCCTCATCGAATGCCTGCTGCTCTTCCACGCGCACCAGTCCGATCTCGCCTTCATCGCATTCAGCGAGATCCGAGCGCTGAAGGATCAGCACCGGGATGCTCATATCGCCGCTCGTGACCGGCAGCAGAAACTCCTCGACGAGGTGGTCGAGGAGTGCGTTGCCGACGGCAGCTTCACCACGGAGTTCCCGCGGGATGCCTCACGAGCGATCACGACGATCTGCACGGGCGTCTCGCAGTGGTACCGGGCCGGCGGCGAACTCGACCCAGCTGGGGTGGCCGAACGCTACGGCGAGATCTGTGCGCACGCCGCCGGCCTCCCGGTGAAGTAGGGGCCAGCAGCCCGCGAACTGTTCCGCAAACCCCGCCTGCACAGGATTGTTGGGTCGATCCACGGTGATTTCCGGGCCTGAAACACCGTGGATCGACCAAACAATGCCCCTCAGAATGGCACCGCAGAAAAATTCAGGTCGCCATCGGATACTTTCCGTCAAGAGAAGTATCCGATGGCGACCTGGATTCGGGTGCAGATGTCCGATGGCGACCTATGTTTCGGGCTGCCGTTTATCGGCAACCAAGGTTCAGCCGCAGGCTCAGCCTCGGTGTCAGGCGCTGCCGCCGGCGGTGACAACTCCCCCATCGGCTGTGAGCACTTGAGCGGTGATCCAGTCGGCGTCGTTCGAGGCGAGATAGGCGACGGCACCGGCGATGTCTTCAGGGGTCCCGAGGCGCTTGACCGGGTACGCAGAGGCGACCTCTTCCTCCCTGCCTTCGTAGAGCGCCGTGGCGAACTTCGTCTTGACCACTGCCGGGGCGACGGCATTGACGCGGATGTCCGGCCCGAGCTCCACGGCGAGCGTCTTCGTCAGATGCGAGACCGCGGCCTTCGAAATGCCGTAGAAGCCGATGCCTTCGCTCGGGATCTGGCCGGCGACCGACGACAGGGTGACGACGCGCCCCTTGTTCTCACGGAAGTTCAGGCCCTCATGGTGGACGGCGTCCTGCACCCAGGCCAGCGTGCCGAGGACGTTGACGTCGAAGATCTTCCGCGCGGCATCGAGTTCCATATCGACGAGCGGGCCGTAGACCGGGTTGATTCCGGCGTTGGCCACGAGTACATCGAGGCGACCGAATTTCTCAGCGACCGTGTCGAACACCTCTGCCCTGTGCGCCGGGTCGTCGGCCTTGCCGGCGATGGCGAGCGCCGTGCCTTCGGGGAACTCGGCGACCGCCTCATTGAGCGCTTCGGGCTTGCGCGCGGTGAGCACGACGGTGGCCCCCTCCGCGTTGAGCCGCCGAGCGATTCCGAGGCCGATGCCGCGACTGGCGCCCGTGATGACGGCGACCTGGCCTTCGAAACGACGACCGGATTGCGGAGCCGCCGAGGTGGCTGCCGACTGAGTGGCTGAGGTGCTGTCTGACATTGATGAACTCCAGTGTTCGTGCGGTGACGTGAGCGTTCGGCGCTGACCTCGCGAAACGCCGTGAAGCGAGCGTTCGTTCAGCGTTCGCTTCTCATCGTAGGCATAGCCGTTCGAAGAAGACAAGGACTACACATCATCACGCGAGGGCATAAGACGAGAATGGAGTCATGAATCATCTCGAGTTCCATCTCGATCTCGGCTCGGGCGACCAGTTCCCGCTCGCCCGGGAAGCGATCTTCTCCTGGATGCTGCAGGACCTCGCCGGCGTCGTCGTCCACCCGGCTCGCCGAGTGGCCGAAGGTCGGATCGTCAGCTTGGGACTCAATCCCGTTTGGCCAGCCTCGCCGAGGCGGCTGCGCGGTCGCGATCTGCTCGTGCCCGTCGGTTCGTGCGTCGTCACACGGGTGATCGATGAGAGGGATCGCGCCGGATTCACCTATCGCACCCTGCCGGGCCACCTCGAGAACGGAGAGGAGACCTTCCTCGTGTCCATCGGCACTGACGGCCGCCTCGGCGTGACCATCAGCGCCGATTCCGTCCCAGCACATCCTCTCCTCCGTCTGGGCGCTCCGGTGACCGTGGCCGGACAGGAGTTGATGGCCAGGCGCTATGCCGAAGGGCTGAGGAGACAGCTCAGGACTGCCGAACGAAGCCGCCTCGCACGCGCCCTCGCGACTGCTTCGGCGCTGATCGGCCGGGAGCTGAGACTCATCGAGACCCTTGCCGGCGGTCAGCACGCGCTGACCATGTCCGCCCGCGACGGAGACGCGGAGCTCGTCGTCCGCGCATTTCCCACGGGCCACGATGCGGCTGTCAGGGAAGCCGAGGTGCTCGATCGGCTGAGCTCGCTCGGCGATCTCGTCCCCCGCCTCATCGCCCACAGCGCCGACACCAACGACCCGATCATCGTCACGACCCGCGTACCGGGGTCACCACCGGGTCCAGCGACGCCTCTGACCACCATCGCCCGCGAGATGGCCGCGGCGCTGGTGCGCATCCACGAACTCGACGGCACCGGTCTGCCTCTGACTCCGCTGTCCCCGCCGCCAGGAGACTCTGCCATCGCGATTCGCGCCCAGCGGGAGTGGGCGAACCTCGACCGTGACGAAGAGGTCCTCACGCACACAGATTTCTGGGCAGGCAATGCTTTGTGGGCAGGCGGGCGCCTCACCGGAGTCGTCGACTGGTCGGGCGCGAGCCACGGACCTCGCGGGGTCGACCTCGCGTGGTGCCGTCAGGATCTCGTGCTGCTCGGTTCCCCCGAGGCGGCCGCCGACTTTCTCGACGAGTACGAACGACTCCTCGGCCGCCGCATCCATGACATCCGCGCCTGGGACGTCCAAGCCGCGGCACGTGCCCATGATCGCGTCGAGACCTGGCTGCCGAACTATCACGGGATCGGCCTCACCGACATGACCGCCGAGGATCTCCGCCGCCGCCTCGATGACTGGAACGCTCACCTGTGAGCCGCCCCGCCACCGCTCTCATTCCACGGTCGGCAGGACCACCTCGGCGAGGGTGAGCACCGCTTCCACGGAGGCTTTTCCGTGGTCGGTGCGGTGGGCGAGGTAGAGCTTCGTGGGCTCCTCGGGAATGTCGAGGGGCACGGCCACGGTGCCGGCCTCACGGGTGGCGGCGGACACCGAGTCGAAGGTGATCGAGATGCCGAGGCCGGCCGCGACCAGGGCGCCGATCGTCTGCGAATCCGGCGCGCTCTGAACTACGCGCGGTGCGAATCCCGCTTCGTGGCACAGACGCAGCGTCGCTTCCCGCAACGTCGAGGAAGGATGCTCGGGAAGAGCGATGAAATCCTCGTCGGCAAGCTCGTCCACCCGCACCGAGGCGCGTCCCGCCAGACGATGGCCCACCGGCAGGGCTGCCGAGAGACGCTCGACCATCACCGGCCGACCTGTGACTCCGGGTGGCTGCTTCGCCCACCTCACGAGGGCGAGGTCGAGCGAGCCGTCGACGAGGCGGGTGATTCCCTCCTCGGCGTAGACGTCGGAGTGAAGCCCGAAGCTGACCCCCGGCTTGTGCGCGGTGGATGCAGTCACGAGCGCCGCGGCCAGTCTGCGCGATGAGGAGTGGGCGAATCCGAATTCGATGTGCCCGGTCTGCCCGTCGGCGGCCCGGCGCACCGCCTCGGTGGCCAAGGTTCGATACTCGATCATCTTCCGCGCCGGCTCCACCAGCGCCTCCCCCGCTGCGGTCAGCGCCACATTGCGGGTCGTGCGTCGGAACAGATCGACGCCGAGGTGGCCCTCGAGCGCGCGGATCGTGCGGCTGAGCGGCGGCTGCAGCATTCCGAGCCGCTCGGCCGCACGACCGAAGTGCAGCTCTTCGGCGACGGCGAGGAACGCTTTGACCTGCTGAATCTCCATCGACTGCCTCATTTCCGAATCCGTGCTGGAGCCCGTGCCGTTACCCCGACCGACTTCCCAGCCAATACCTGTTCCGATAATAATCCATGTACATTATTGCCGATCCTGCTATATAGTGGGACAGACCACGCGCCCACTGCCCAAGCACGGGCCCGGGATGCCGAGCTCGACTCCACTGACAGCACTGTCAGCACACAGCAGCGCCGCCGGCCCGACGAGAGGAAGACATTCGACGATGAAGCAGTCGACCACTTCTGAGCCCCACGACAGCGGCTCTGCCCACGACCACCATCGGTCACCTGCCCACGACCGCATCGAGGAGTTCCTCCCCCGCGCCGGCTCGGGTCCCCTGTCGGGACAGATCGTCGTCGACTTCTCCCGCGTGCTGGCCGGACCGTACTCGACGATGATGCTCGCCGACCTCGGCGCCACCGTCATCAAAGTCGAAGGACCCAAAGGCGATGACACCCGGCACTGGGCGCCGCCGGTGCGCGACGAGGATGCCACCTACTATCTGTCGATCAACCGAAACAAGTACGACATCGTCCTCGACTTCACCGATCCCGATGACCTCGCCACCGCACAGAAGCTCGCGGCCGAAGCCGATATCGTCGTCGAGAACTTCAAACCGGGCGGGCTGGCGAAGTACGGACTCGACTACGACAGCGTCTCCGCTGCCAACCCGACGGTCATCTATGCCTCGGTGACCGGCTTCGGGCCGCAGAACCCACTGCCCGGATACGACCTCCTCATGCAGGCGCTGTCCGGTTTCATGTCGGTCACCGGCAGCCCCGACGGCTCGCCGTACCGCGCCGGTGTCGCCGTCTTCGACGTCATGACGGGTCTGCACACGACGATCGGCGTCCTCGCCGCGATCCAGCACCGCACGCTCACCGGCGAGGGCCAGCTCGTCGAAACCAACCTCATGTCCTCGGCGATGTCCGGCCTGGCCAACCAGTCCGGTGCCTACGCGGCCGCAGGGGTGAATCCGACGCGGATGGGCAACGCCCACCCGAGCCTCTACCCTTACCAGCCGATGGCCGCGAAGTCCGGTGAGATCATCGTCGCCGCGGCCAATGACGGCCAGTTCCGGATCCTCGCCGAGGTGGTCGGCCGACCCGATTGGTGCGACGACGAACGATTCGCCCAGGCGAAGAACCGCAACGCCAACCGCGACGCCCTTGAGCCCGAACTTCTCGAGGCCCTGCAGGCTCACACCGCGCAAGTTTGGTTCGACAAACTCTCGGCGGCGGGCCTGCCCTGCGCCCCGATCAACACGATCGCCGAAGGCGTCGAACACGCCAAGAGCCTCGGCCTGGAACCGGTCGTGGACACCGGCAGCGGCGACCGCGTCATCCCGACGGTCCGCAATCCGATCACCCTGTCGAAGTCGCAGGTCTCCTACGACCTCGCTCCCCCGGAGCTCGGAGCCGACTCCGATCAGGTCCGCGCCTGGCTCGACAGCCTCTAGATCGTACCGTTTCGGACTCATCCCGACCGAACCGCAATCCCGACACTTGCACGCAGACTTCTGCACAGCATCCATCTGAAGGAGACACAGCAATGGACAACTCAGAACTCGACGACATCCTCACTGCCGTCCGCGAATTCGTCCGCGAGAAGGTCGTCCCCCTCGAGACCCAGGTCGAGGACGAGGACGCCTTCTCCGAGGCGATCATCAAGGAATCCGCCGAGATGGGACTCTTCGGCTGGGCCCTGCCTGAGGAGTACGGCGGCCTCGGCCTCAATGCCGAACAGGACGCACTGCTTGCCATGGAACTCGGCTACACCACCCCGTCGTTCCGGTCTCTCTTCGGCACGAACAACGGCATCGCCGGACAGGTGCTCGTCAACTACGGCACCGATGAGCAGAAGTCCGAATGGCTGCCCCGCCTGGCCTCCGGAGAGATCGTCGCCTCCTTCGCCCTCACCGAATCCGAGGCCGGTTCCGACCCCTCGGGCCTGCGGACGAAGGCCACCCGCGACGGCGATGACTACATCATCAACGGCTCCAAGCGGTTCATCACCAACGCCGAGGCATCCGACGCCCTCATGGTCTTCGCCCGCACCGACCCGAATGCCACGGGGTCCAAGGGCATTTCCGTCTTCCTCGTGCCCACGAAGTCCGAAGGCGTGACCGTCGGCCCGCACGATCACAAGATGGGTCAGGCCGGCGCCTGGACCTCGGAGATCTTCTTCGACGACGTGCGCGTGCCGGCCGCCAACCTCATCGGCGGTGAGGAGGAGAAGGGCTTCTACGCCGCGATGGCCTCACTCAACAAGGGTCGCCTGCACATCGCCGCGATCTGCGTCGGTCAGTCGATCCGCATCCTCGACGAATCCGTCCGCTTCGCCGCCGAGGCGAAGCAGGGCGGGGAACCGATCGCCCGATTCCAGCTCGTCCAGGCGATGCTCGCCGATATCTACACCGACGTCGCCGCCGCCAAGGCCCTCGTCCTCTCGGCCGCACAACGCTGGGACGCCGAGACCGATCGGAAGCTCGGCCCCTCCTCGGCGAAGCTCTTCGCCTCCGAAGCACTCGCCCGCATCGCCGACAAGGGCGTGCAGATCCAGGGTGGAATGGGCTACATGCGCGAGTCAGCGGTCGAACGCTTCTACCGCCACGCCCGCCTCTTCCGCATCTACGAAGGCACCTCCGAGGTCCAGCGCGTCGTCGTCGCCAAGCAGCTGCTGGGTGGCGCACACAAACCGCAGTTCAACCTCTGATCCCGGCGGCAGCATCCTCCACGCATCATCACAACGGCGGGCCGCCTCGGCGAGGTCCGGCTCCATCTGATCATCACCGCACGAAAGGCATCCCATGACTGAATCCACACCCGCGAACTCCGACATCACCATCAACGAACTCGGCGGAGTCACCGCCATCCCCGGCCTTCTGAGCGGCAAGGTCGCCGTCGTCACCGGCGGCGGACAGGGCCTCGGCCTGGCGATGGCGCGCAGCCTCGTCGACTCCGGCGCGAAGGTCGTCCTCGCCGATATGAATGAAGAGAGTCTGCAGGCTGCTGTGGCCGAACTCGGCGGCGACGGCGTCGCCACGGGCGCGGTGTGCAACGTGTCCGACCTCGAGGCCGTCGAAAAGCTCGCCGAGGCGGCCACGACCGCATTCGGCGGCATCGACATCTGGGTCAACAACGCCGGCATCACCCGCGACGCGACGATCCGGAAGATGACCGAGCAGCAGTTCGACGACGTCATCTCCGTGCATCTGCGCGGCACGTGGAACGGCCTCAAGGTCGCCACCGCGCTCATGCGCGAACAGGACCGCGGCGGCTCGATCATCAACGTGTCTTCGATCAGCGGCAAGGTCGGCAACCCCGGACAGTCGAACTACTCCGCGGCGAAGGCGGGCATCGTCGGCATGACGAAGGCCGTGGCCAAGGAGGTCGCGTTCAAGAACATCCGCATCAACGCGATCCAGCCCGGCTTCATCAACACCGCTATGACCGCGGCCATGCCGCAGCACGCGATCGATTCGAAGCTCGCCGAGATCCCGCTCGGCCGTCCCGGCGAACCCGAGGAAGTCGCCTCCGTCGTGCTGTTCCTCGCCTCCGGACTGTCGAGCTACCTCACCGGCACCGTCACCGAGATCTCCGGAGGTCGGAACATCTGATCGAGTTCACCCTCGCCGAGGCGGGGCGACGTCTGCGTCGAACCTCGCCGAGGCGGCCCGACGTTCCCGTCGCACCTTTGCCGAGGTGGATCACCCGATCACCGTGAGAAACGGCCCGACGTCCCCGCGGGGACGTCGGGCCGTCGTCGCTCGGTGGGTTCGGTGTCTCACCTGGCTTTCTGCGTCCCCGCGGGGCCGTTTCAGCCTGACGGTCGGGCCGCCTCGGCGAGAGTCAGCTTTTCGCGGTTCGCCTGCCGGGCAGGCGGACGACGCCGAAGGCGACCATGCCGATGAGCGGCAGCAGCGGCCAGATCCAGGTCACGCCGTTACCGTCGACCATTCCGGTGTCGGCCATAATGGCCAGGCCCGCGCAGATGGCCGCCGAGGCCGCGATCGGCATCCACATGGGAGGGGCGGGACGGTCGTCGAGGGACGGAGTTTCGAACCGGCCGAAGATCGCCACGAGCACCCCGGTGATCGCCAGCAGAACGAGTGCCCACAGCGGACGGGTGAGCCACCAGATTCCGGTCAGCGGAGTCGGCAGCAGGGCATCGGCGTCGAGGCCGATGAGGACGTTGGCCAGGGCAGCCAGCGCGGTCAGATGCCAGAGGAACCAGGTCATGATGCGCTGGTTGACGAGCACTGTGAGGAACCACAGTCCGGGGCTGCGCAGGAAAGCGGCCAGCGGGCGCTGTAGCATGAGCACGATTCCGGCCTGAGCCATGCCCAGGAAAGCCATCGTCACGCGGGTCGGGGCAGAATTCGAGATTGTGTCGGTGCCTGCGGTGATCATCGACACCGGGTAAGGACCGAAGCCGACGAGGAGCCCGAGCCCGACGGCGCCGATGACGAAGAGCAGCAGGCAGCGTCTGATGCTGGAGAGTCGGCCGTCGAGCCACGCATAGCCGAACTGATGGAAGCTCGCCCAGACGAGCAGGTAGTTCGGATAGCCGGCGAGCGTGCTCTCGGTGACGATGCTGATGAGGTCGATGATGCCGGCGACGCCGATGCCGGCGATGATCGACCACCAGCCCCATCGCTCCCACAGGATCAGACACGGGGGTGCGACGATGACGACGAGGACATACGCGGCGAGGAACCACGTCGGCACGAGTGCCATCTGGGAGGCCAGTTGGACCGCGGCGGGTTCGGCGCCGGCGGCCAGGGCGATGACGCAGGTGGCCAGCCAGACGAGCAGCAGCGGGATGAGCGGGAGGCCGAGGCGGCGCAGGCGTGCCCGCAGCCATTCGGCGTAGCCGGTCTGCCGCCGCCTGGCCGAACGCCAGGACAGTGCGTTGGAGTAGCCGCCGACGAGGAAGAAGATCGGCATCACCTGGAACACCCAGGTCAGCGGGTGCGTCCACCTGGCCTGGTCGAGCAGACCATGCGGTTCGATGCCGCCGGTGGCGCTGACGGCGATGATCGTCCAATGGCCGAGCACGACCACAGTGATCGCCGCGGCGCGCAGGAAGTCGACCTCGCGACTGCGAGAGTCCGGGGTCGCCTCATCGACCTTGCGGGCCTGGGCCAGAAACGAGCGGGGCATGCGGGGACGTCCTTGTCGGTTGGTCGAGGGAGCAGTTGGTCGAGGGAGCAGTTGGTCGAGGGAGCGGGCAGTGCGGGTCCCGCCCATCGCCGAGGTGGTCGACCGCCTCGGCGTGGTCAGGCGCGGTATTTCACCTCGCCGCCGACGACGGTGAGCGCGACTCGGGTATCGCGGATCGCCTCGGCGTGGGCGAACAGGGCTTCTTCGGAATCGTAGCCGAGGAGGCCGTCGCGCTCTGCCGCGGCGACCTCGGGATCGAGCCCTTCGGCTGCGCACGGGTCGGTGTCGACGATGATGAAGTCGGCGTCCATGCCCGGCGCCAGATATCCGCGCCGGTCCTCGAGCCCGGCGGCGAAGGCCGGTCCCTGAGTGTGCAGGCGAATGGCCTCGACGGCGCTCAGGCGACGGTGCGGCTGGAAGGTCGTCGACGCTTCACCGGAGATGTTCGCCCTGGTCATCGCCGCATAGATCGCAGCGAACGGGTTCGCATGCTCGACAGGACCGTCGGAGCCGAAGACCACGTGCGCCCCCGCATCGAGCAGGTCCGGCCAGGCATAGGCGGCCAGCTGCGCGGACTCGTCGATGAGGTGGAGCAGGTGCAGGTCGGAGATGCAGTGGCGCGGCTGCATCGACGCGAGCACCTCGAGCTCGGCGAACCGGGCGACGTCGGGGGGTTGGATGAACTGGGCATGTTCGACGCGGTGACGCATGGGTCGGCCGAACTTCTCCTCCGCGGCCTTCGTCGTCTCCCGCAAGCGGTCGTAGACAGCGAGCACATGATGGTTCGCCTGATCGCCGATGGCGTGGATGGCCACGGAGATTCCCGCCTCGGTGGCGATGTGAGCCTGGTCGAAGAGTTCGTCTTCGGTCATCTGCACGACACCGAAGTTCTCGTCCTCACCGTCGATCGCGGGAAATGCTGAGGACATGTGCGAGGTATGCGAGCCGAGCGCCCCGTCCGAGAACAGCTTCAGCCCGCCGCACTGCAGCCAATCATCCCCGTCACCGGTGTGCCAGGCGGTTTCGATCGCCCACGGCACTTCGGGTGAACGCAGGAACAAGGTCACGCGCATGTCCTGGCGACCGGCCGCGTGCAGGTCGTTCCAGCCCAAGGTCGAGGCGATGCCGTCGAAGTCATGGATCCCGGTCAGCCCCTGTGACAGGAAGAGCTGCTGGGTGGCGGCGAGGCGTTCGACCTGGTCCTCGCGGCTGGGTTCGGGGATGAAGCGGGCGACGAAATCGGTGGCGTCTTCACGTACGAGACCTGTGAGCTGACCGTTCTCGTCGCGGACGAAGCTGCCGCCGGAAGGGTCGGGGGTCGCCTCGTCGATTCCGGCGATCTCAAGAGCGTGGGCGTTGACCCACAAGGTGTGCAGATCGAGTGACCACATCGCCACTGGATGGTCGGGGACCTCGGCGTCGAGCAGCGTCCGGTCCGGGTAGCTCGGGTCCTCCCATTTGTTGAGGTCCCACCCGGAGCCGACCACCCACGTGCCCACCGGGAGGGAATCGGCGCGTTCGCGGATGAGTGCGACCGCCTCGGCGAGGGATTTCGTCTGGGACAGATCGAGGTCGGTCAGGGAGTCGGCGTACATGATCGAATGGATGTGGCCGTCGACGAAACCGGGCAGGATGACCTGTCCGCCGCAGTCGATTTCGTCGATCTCGAGTCCGGGGATGACCGTGGTCGCACCGACCCCACCCGCCGAGGCGAGCGCCGCCGTCGTCGACGACCGCGCGGCGGCGATGTCGAGCAGTTCGGTCCGGGTGCCGACGGCCACGATGGTCTCCCCATCGACGAGGATCGCGTCGGGAGCCGGCTGCGTGGAGTCGGAGGTGGGCGACGGGTCGGAATCGGGGGCCGTTTCAGGGGCCGTTTCTGCGTTCGATCCGATCGGGTCGGATGCGATCGACGCAGGGGTGTTCGAGTCGGGGGCACTCGAGGCGGCTTGGGGTGCGAAAGTGCGCACCACGGCGTTGGAGAACAGACGCATGGACACCAGTCTAGAGCGGGTCCGGCGAAGGCGCTGAGCGTCCCGACCACCACCCCTTCTTGCTACCTGACGGCGGCCCAGATACCTCGCGCGAGGTTGCTGCGCCGCCGTCAGGTAGTAATTGGTGGGTGAAGGTGAGGGCGCGGCAGACGAATTTCTACGAGGAGTAGAATCGAAGGCATGACTCACTTCTTCAGCACCGATGACTCGCGGCTGGCGGCGAGCGCTCGGATCATCCTGCCCGCCATCTGGCTCGGACTCATCATCGGCATCTCGCTCATCGAGGCACCGCTGAAGTTCACCGCCCCCGGCATCACGATCCCGCTGGGGCTGGGCATCGGTCGGCTGGTGTTCGGAGTGATGAACTGGGTCGAGCTCGTCATCGCCGTGATCCTGCTGTGGGCGCTGCTGAAGTCGGGTGTCGATCGCGTCTACCGCAGTGTGGCATGCGGGCTCATCGGAGTGCTCATCATCAAGGTCGTCGTCATTCGGCCGCTGCTCAATCAGCGCACGGATGCCGTGCTCGCAGGTGTCGACGAGGGTGGGTCGTCCCTGCATCTGCTCTATATTGCTGCCGACGGACTGCTCATCGTAGGGCTGGTTGCCGCACTCGTGATGGCAGTGCGCCGTTGGGTATTGATCCGCCCGGCCGTCGCGGCAGACGACAGATAGAGGAGACCGCTGGGTCGGCTCAGACCGAAACCGCAGCCGCCTTCCGCGCCCTCACCTGATCGAGGAAAGCTGAGAAGAGGATCCGACGGTCACGGACATCGGCGCCGTTCTCCTCCAGGTGCCACTCGAGGCCGCCGCAGCGATTGGTGCTGGGCCGCGCCTTCACCGAGCACCGAGCACCGAGCACCGAGCACCGAGCCATGGCAACTCAGCGGCCTCTTCGGCGAACAATCGCCTTCTGATCAGGTCATCGGGATAAAACTCGATGCGCCACACAAAACTCGATACCCGACTGTACAAAACCCGATGGTTACCGGCACAAAAGTCGATGCGCGAACCTTACATCATTCGTCCGGGCTCCCGACCATCTGCTTCAGCTCCGGCACCTGTGTGAAGATCTTGTCCCGAAAGTCGTTGAGTCTGAGCACGTCGTCGAAACTCAGATGGATGACCTTATAGCCCAAGCTGAGAAGCCGATTGTGCTGTTCGCCTTCCCTCCGGATCAGCGAGGGACCCACCAGAGCGTATTTCTCACTTCCGTCGACCGCGAGGATCGTTCGTGCCTGTTCATTGAGAAAATCGACTCGAGCAATGAAGCCTCGGCTGTCTCGGACTTCGATCTGCTGTTCGAACCCCGTCAGGTTCAAAGCGATGAGGTTGAGTCGGCATTTGCTCTCGGCGGGGCTCTCAGAGAACGGCCCGATCGCATCAACCATCCGCTGCGCGGTGACCTGGCCCGATCGCATGCGAGCAACCGCAGGATAGAACGCCGTCTTGATGATCCGACGTGCCTCGGACTGAAACTTTTCTGTATACCCGGACCTCGGATTGAAGCCAGGGAAATGATCGGCCGTCGCCTGACGCAGTACCCATTCCAGTGCTGCAAAAGCTTCGTGTTGACCCGAAATCCGAATGAGGTCCAAGGCCGTCCTGATCGCCGAGGTGGCCGCAAGGTGACCGAATCGGACCTGATCCTCTGCGGGTACCTCATCCCGCACACGGATAATCTCCTTAGTGTGCGAATTGCTCCTTGGGTGTCTGACCGTGATCGCTTGCGATGCGTCCTTGTACAAAGGTATTCCGTGGAGGACAGCCGCCGATTTGCCAACGATCACGTCCTCTGGCCGGTACCAGCGGTAACTCTGAATGCGCAGCGCTCGGAGCTGGGTCTGATACCTGAAATCGCGCTTCAGGTCGGCTGGAGTTTTGCCGACGTGGAAACTGATCCAGTCGACGTCTCTGATAAATGCCGCAATCCGACTGTGGTCTTTCACTCCGCACTCACGGATCACCGAGTACACCCCGCGGCAGAGACGAATCAGACAACAATCCAGCGCGCTCTTGATCGTTTTGGAAGAGATGCCGGCGGCGGAGAACTCTTCACGATAGATCGTATTCTTCATCTGGCGAGTATCGGCATCAGCGAACTGCCGTTAGTACCCCTTGCGCTGAGGTTGTGGACAACGTTTCGTCGTCCACAAGTCAACGACGGTCGAGTCGAGATATTCTCCACAGGCCACTGATGAACGTCTCTGCACACGAATCCCTGAGAACTCGCAGATGCTGGGCACCGCTGAGACAGTTTAGCCCATTTGAACCTATGAACGCGCCGACTGTCTGGATTCTCTAAAGGTGCCGAATGAGAAGGTACTCCACAGTGTCTGGTGCGCAAGTGAGCGCTCAGTCCACTGGAGCCCAAGTCTGGTGATCGGCTTTTGCACTATCCGTCATCGACTTACGGGCCATCTGTCATCGCCTTCTGATCGATGCATCTGGTTCGAACTCGATGGTTCGGTCAAAAGGCGATGAGCGCCCGAGAGTCGCCTCAAGTGGCTCCTCACCATCCCCATGCTTCCCGGAACGTACCCTCCGCCGGCCCCGCCGGCGGCATGACATCAGCGCAAAGGCAGAACTCACCCGCAGTCAGACGCCCCGGAGCCCGACCCGGACTCAGAAGTACACCGCAAGGGGGCCGCGGGGTCCGTCGATGACGTCGACTGGAGTGTCGAAGACACGTGAGAGCACCTCGCCGGTCATGATCTCCTCGGGCGCACCGAATTCGATGACGGCACCGTCTTTGACCGCACAGATGTGGTCTGCGTAGTGACCGGCGAAGTTGATGTCATGGAGGACGATGACGATGGTCCTCCCCATCTCGGCGGCGGCCCGGCGCAGGTGCTGCATCATCTGCACAGACCGCTTCATGTCGAGGTTGTTCAGCGGCTCATCGAGCAGCACGTAGTCGGTGTCCTGAGCCAGCACCATCGCCACATAGGCACGCTGCCGCTGCCCGCCGGAGAGTTCGTCGATGAAGCGATTCTCCAGCTCACCGAGTTCGAGGAAGTCGATCGCCTGCGAAATGACCTCCTCATCGGCGGTCGTCAGTCGACCTTTCGAATGGGGGAACCGTCCGAAGCCGACGAGCTGCCGGATCGTCAGCCGGGTGATGAAGTGGTTCTCCTGCCGCAGGATGGACACGATCTTCGCGAGATCCTTCGACTTCGTCGAGCTGACGTCGAAACCTGCCACCGAGATCGCACCGGAATCCATCCCGAGCAGCCGCCCGATCATCGTCAGCAGCGTCGACTTCCCAGCGCCGTTCGGTCCGACCAGGGCGGTGACTCCCCCGGCAGGGATCTGCAGATCGACGGGTCCGATCGAGACTTCGTCGTCGTAGGATTTGCGAACCGATTCGAGCGTGATCACAGGCGCCCCTTTCTCAGGATGACGAGCAGGAAGGCGCCGCCGCCGACGATCTCGATGATGATCGACACGACCCCCTCGGCGTAGAAGATGTTCTTCATGACGAAGTACGCCCCACCCAGGACGACGAAGCCGAGGAGCGCGGCCATCGGGAAGAGGCGTTTGTGGTCATAGGTGTCGGCGAACTGGTAGGCGAGCATCGCGACGAGGAAGCCGAGGAAGACCATGGGTCCGATCATCGATACGGACACCGCCATGAGGATGGAGACGAAGAAGAGGACCTTGAGCAGCTCGCCCTTATAGTTGAGCCCGAGGTTGCTCGTCATGTCCCGGCCCAGCGCCATCACATTCAGGCGTGAGGAGCAGAGGTAGAGCCCGAGGCAGGCGAGCACGCACAGCGGGATCGACACCGGCAGGTAGCTCGAATCCGAATTCGAGATCGACCCGAACAGTCGGGCGGAGAGGACGTCGAATTCGCTCGGGGTCAGCGTCCGCTGCATGAATGTCGCGACCGAGCCGAGTCCGCCGCCGATGACGACGCCGATGAGCAGCATGAGCGCCACCGAGGAATGCCGTCCCGACAGCAGCCACCCGTAGAGCGCCAGCGACAGCCCGACCATGAGCACGAGCTGGACGATGAAGGGCACGAGTCCCTTGAGTTCGACGATCGCCGTGACGCCGAAGAAGTACATCGCTGAGGTCTGGATCGCCACGTAGAGGGATTCGAATCCCATGATCGATGGGGTGATGATCCGGTTGTTCGTGACCGTCTGGAAGGCGACCGTGCCGAACGACTGACACAGTGCCACCAGGGCGATGACGACGAGGTTCGTCAGCCGCAGCTCGGCGATCAGCCAGAACCCCGGGTCGGTGATCGGCATCGGATTGTCCCAGGCCAGGATGCCCAGAGCGATCCCCGCCGAGGCGACCGCCAGCACGATGATCATCGCCCAGTAGCGACGCTGCGACCGTTTCGTCGGAAGCGGTCCCGACGACCGCTGAGCAGTCGCGGACCCTCGCCGAGGCGGCCGACCGTACCGTGCGCCCGCACCGGACCGATCCCCGCCGTTCACGACGGTGGCCGCGGTCGGGTGGGCCGCCTCGGTGCCGGTCCCGGTCGATTCGGTTTCATCGTTTGCGCGCATCCGAGTTCACCCGACCTTTCGCTGACGCAGCAGCAGGGCGACGAACACGGCCGCGCCGACGACGCCGAGGATGAGGGAGACGGGCACTTCGAAGGGCATGACGATGATCCTGCCGATGAGGTCGCAGATGGTGACGATCGCGATGCCGAGCAGACACACCCACGGCAGGTTCGAGCGCAGGTCGTCGCCGCGCATGAGCGAGACGATGTTCGGCACGATGAGGCCGAGGAACGGCAGGTTGCCGACGACCACGGTGACCACTCCGGTCGCAATCGCCACGAACACGGTGCCCAGCAGCAGGATCTGGTTGTAGTTGAGGCCGACGTTGGTGGCGATCTCCTTGCCGAGTCCTGCCACGGTGAAGCGGTCGGCGAGGATGAAGATGGCGACGACGACGGCCGCGACGATCCACAGGGTCTCGTACTGGCCGCGCAGGATCGACGTGAAGCTGCCGGCGAACCAGATGCCCAGCGACTGCAGCATGTCCGTCTGCACGGCGATGAATGTCGAGACGGCGCCGACGACGGCGCCGAGCATGATGCCGACGATGGGCACGATGAGCGAGGATTTCAGGGAGACGCGGCGGAGGAAGACGAAGAAGACGAGGGTGCCGATGAAGGCGGCGATGATCGCCCCGACCATTCGCGCGACGATCGAGGCGTCGGGGTAGACGATGACGGTGAGCATGAGGCCGAGCCCGGCCCATTCGGTGGTGCCGGTCGTCGTCGGCTCGACGAAGCGGTTCTGAGTCAGCAGCTGCATGACCAGTCCGCACATCGCCATGGCGGCGCCGGCCAGGACGAGGGCGATCGTGCGCGGGATCCGCGTGATCTGGAACATCTCGGCCCCGCTGTCACCGCCGAAGATGTCGTAGACGCCGGTGAACAGCGACAGCGCGAGGAGGATGGCGACCCCGACGATTCCCAACAGCAGGGGCCATCCGAAAAGAGGTGCCTTCGCCGAGGCGGTCCCCCGTGAGGACGGTTCCGCCGTCCCGTTGGGGGACGAATCGACCGTTCCCTGTGGGGACTCAGCCGTCCGTTCGCGTCGGGCTTCGTTCCGACGTCGGGCCGCCTCGGCGAGGGTCTTCACTTCTGAGCTTCGAGCTTGTCGGCGAAGTCGTTGAAGAACTCGGTGTACGTCTGGATGCCTTCGTTGAGGTAAGTGTCCTCGGGGAAGTAGACGATCTTGTCGTCCTTGATCGCAGGAACATCCTTGAGTGCTTCGGAGTCTTCGAGGACTTCGGCAGCCGGGGCCGAACCTTCGTCGCGTTCTTCAGGGGCGAAGGAGGCGTCGCGGTCGAGGACGATCATGAGGTCGGGGTTCGACTTCGCGATGGCTTCGACGGAGACGTCGTCGCCCTGGTGGTCCTCGCTGCCTTCTTCGACCTCGAGGGCCGGGTCGAGGTCGAGGATGTCGAAGACCGGTCCGACGGTGCGGCCGACCGTTGGTGCGGCGTAGCCGATGTCGCCGGCCGAGGTGATCAGCCCCATGGCTTTGTCGCTGTCGTCGTAGGCGTTCTTGGCGCGTTCGATGGAGGCGTCGAAGTCGTCGACGAGCTTCTTCGCTTCGTCCTGCTTTCCGAAGACCTCACCGAGGACCGCGGTCTGACGGCGCAGTTCGGCGTCGAAGTCCTCTTCGTCGCGGGGATCGAGTTCGAGCACGGTCGCGTCGGGGGCCAGCTTGGCCAGGTCGTCATGGAACTGGGCGAATCGCTGACCGTTGACGATGAGATCGGGCTTGGCCTCGACGACCTTTTCGAGGTCGGGTTCGCGGTGGCTGCCGAGGTCGAGGATCGAATCGTCCTTGGTGTAGTCCAGGTCCTCGCTCATCAGGGAGACGGCGCCGCCGCTGAGTTCGATGCCCCAGTCGCTGAGGGTCTGGAATGTACGGTTGTCGGTGGCGACGACCGACTTCGGCGGGGCGGCGACGGTCTGCTTGCCGTTGTTGTCCTCGACCTCGATCGTGGATCCGGAGTCATCGGCCTGAGCCGAGTCGGAGTCTGCCGATCCGCAGCCGGCCAGAGTGAGAGCGACAACGCCTGCCAGGGCGCTCAGTTGAAGGCGAGTCGAAACCATGGGGTCCCACTTTCAGGAATGAACGTATAAGAAAAGCGTGTGCGCACACTGAAAGTAAGCTTAGCCTATGCTTTGAAAATAAAGTCAAAGAAATATGACGTTATCTGCATCACATTTGAAGTGAGGCCGGGAGGCTTGCGGTCGGGTGGGCGTGCGATGGACGGCCGTGCGGTGGACCCCCGGATCAGATAGCGGCGATGAGGCGGTCGACCTCTTCCTGAGTATCGGCGGCGGCAGTCGGTCCGCCGGATACTCCGCGACTGACACCCAGTCCGGCCTCTTCGACGATGACTGCCCCGCCGGCGTAGTCGTAGATGCCCAGTCCGCGTTCGGCGTAGCCGTTGACCCGCCCTTCGGCGACCATGCACAGGTCGAGTGCCGCCGATCCGTAGCGGCGGATGTCGTCGTAGCCGGTCATGAGGTCTTCGAGCTTGGCCAGCTGGGCGCCGCGGTTCCTCAGTGCATAGGCGAATCCGGTGGCCAGGAGCCTGCCGGACAGCCCGGGCGGCGTCCCGCGCAGTCGTCGCGCCGGAATGGCGGAGTCGCTTTCGCGGTGGTCGGCCAAGCGCCCGTCGATCCGAAAGGCGCCGCGACCGGCAGCCGCCAACCAGGTGGCATCCAACCCCGGCGAGGCGACGAGTCCGATCTGCCAGTCGCCGAGACCGAGGCCGGCGTCCGCCCCATCTGCGACTGCGCAGACTCCGACAGAGAACGCATGGTGTTCGATGTTGCGGACATAGTTGACGGTGCCGTCGATCGGGTCGACATGCCATTCCAGACGCGGGCCGTCGTCAGCGGCCTCGTCGAGTGCACCGGCCTCCGGATCGAAGGCGTTGAGCTTGAACAGGAAGTCCGCCGGGAAGAATTCGACCGGGTCGAGGGCTTCCGAACCCTCTTCGCCGACCATGAGGTCATGAGGCCTGACTCGGTTGAGGTAGCCGCGCACGAGTGCTTCGATCTGCGCGTCGGCGCGAGTGACGAGGTCATTCGGCGACGTCTTCGTGTCGACGACACTGGCGTCGAGGCTCGCGCCGAGCAGCGGCCTCCAGGCGAGCATCTGCTCCCACGCCATGAGTGAGAGGTCGGAGGCGATGCGGATCAGAGAGTGGTCGACGATCTCAGCGGGCAGCGATTCGAGCTCGGAGTTCATACGGCCACTCTAGACAACCCTCTGCGCTTCTCGCCCGAGTGTCCGCAACCGTCCGGGAACCGCCCAGATCCGCCTCGCGTGTAACAAGACTGCAATACACCGGCAAATATGTACTTCTTGTATCTAAGCCGCCCACGGGGATCGGGAACTCCGATTGCGAGGCTTTCCCTGGGAGCTGGAAACGCACCTGAGGTTGTCGACAGGACACTTCAGCATCGCACATTTCTCAAACAGTCGATCAATCGAATCCTGAAGCGATTTCCGCGCGCCGAGCGGAATTTTCCTGACGGCTTTCTTCACTCATCAGCCCAGTTGTCTCCGTTCGAGGAATTTCTGCTTCCGGTGCCGCGAAGATTCGGTCACGGAATCGTCAGAAAACGTCCATGAATCGCACAAGGGCGGTGATCCATATCGAGTATGGATCACCGCCCTGGCATCTGCGAGGGAAGTGCGAGCACAGAGGGGACCGGCAAATGTCGTTCTGCCCCTGTGTTCTCTGGGTTCAGGCCGGGTCTGCGACTCCGGCCTTCGGCTCGCTGCGCTTGACCGGTCCGTGCCGGCGCACGATCTCCTGAACGGCCTGCGAGGAGGTGCCGGCCGCCTCGGCGATGGCACCGAAGGTCGCGCCTTCTTCGCGGGCGCGCAGAATCGCCATCACATAGTCGGTGTTGATTTTCGAACGCTGCCGTGCGACCTTTCGGACGACGCCGACTAATGCAGTCTGATCAACTGTCAATTCACGAGCTCGACGAGACATGGTTTCTTCCCTTGCATTCATGTAGTGGCCCGTTGCCACGAATTGGTGTAGTCCCATTAGATACCACGAATATGTCAAGACGCCAAGAATTCCCGGATATAGGAACTCAGGCTACTGAGTAGCACCGTTCTGAGCACGTATGATAACGAAAGCATAACTTTCCCCGGGTCTGGACGATGACTCTCGCTCGCCACTCCCCGCCGTGGAAGGTATCGATGTTCCGGCAACCCAAGTGGCACAATGCGGACATGACGACTATGGCCCATCCCACCGGAGCGAATCGGGCGACCGTCGACGAAGACGAGTCCCAGACAGCGCTTCCCATCGCACTCGCCGAACAGTTCCGCACCGCGGGCATCCGCGATTTCAACATCGACGACACCGATCGTGCCGCGTACTCCTCCGACGCTTCGCTCTTCCGACTCGTCCCTGCCGCCATCGTCTTCCCTCACGACGATGACGAGGTGGCGCGGGTCCTCTCCGTTGCCCGCCGCCTCGGTGTGCCGATCACCAGCCGTGGCGCCGGCACATCGATCGCCGGCAATGCCATCGGCCGTGGCATCGTCCTCGACTTCTCGCTCCATATGAATGCGGTCCTCGATCTTGACCCCGAGGGGCAGTCGGCCTGGGTGCAGTCCGGCTGCGTCCACGCCCACCTGCAGAAGCAGGCCAAACCGCACGGCCTGCGCTTCGGCCCGGACCCGTCCACCCACACCCGCTGCACGATCGGCGGGATGATCGGCAACAATGCCTGTGGACCACGGGCTTTGGGCTACGGCCGCACGGGCGACAACATCCTGGCGCTGAAGATCATGCTCATCGACGGCACCGTCGTCACCCTCGATGACTCGGACGCCTCGACGACGTTCCCGCGGCTGCATGAACTCGTGGCACAGAACCTCGGCACCATCCGCACGAACTTCGGCACATTCTCCCGCCAGGTCTCCGGGTACGGGCTCGAGTCCCTCCTCCCGGAGAACGGCTTCGACGTCCGCCAGGCATTCGCCGGCACCGAAGGCACCTGGGGCGTCATCCTTGCGGCGAAGATGCGCCTGGTCAAGGATCCGAGCTTCACCTCAGCGGTCGTCCTCGGCTATGCGGACATGGTCGCTGCCGCCCACGATGCGCCGTTGCTGAAGGACTTCCCCGTCGCCGCCTGCGAGGGCCTCGATTCGCGCATGCTCGACCAGGTCATCGACACCAAGGGCGCCGAGGCGGTCCCCGCCCTACCGGAGGGCGCGGGCTGGCTCGTCGTCGAACTCACCGGTGAGGACGAGTCCGCGCTCAAGACCGAGGCTCAGCGCCTCATCTCCGAGTCGAAGTCACTCGACTCCGCGGTCCTGAACGCCCGGGCGGCCGCCGAGGTGTGGGCCATCCGCGCCGATGGCGCCGGACTGGTCTCACGCACCCCCGATGGCCGCGACGCCCACGCTGGGTGGGAGGATTCAGCGGTTCCGGTGGACCACCTCGGCGACTATCTGCACGATCTCATGGAGCTGCTCGAGGAGCACGGGCTGTGGGCCATTCCCTATGGGCACTTCGGTGATGGCTGCCTGCACATGCGCGTGGACTTCCCGCTCGAGGATCCGAACGGCGGGCAGGTGATGCGCGATTTCATGGTCGCGGCCACGAAGCTCGTCGCCCGCTACGGCGGGTCGGTCTCCGGGGAGCACGGGGACGGTCGGGCCCGCTCCGAACTGCTCCGCCTCATGTACACTCCGGCGGCACTCGACCTGTTTGCCCAGGTCAAGCGTCTCTTCGATCCTCAACATCTGCTCAATCCGGGGGTCATCGTCGACCCCGACGCCCTCGACGAATCGATCCGCCTGACTCAGCTGCCTCTGCGTCAGGAGCTGCCCGGCACCCTGGCGATGGCCTATGAAGGAGAGTCCGCCGGTTTCGCCTCGGCGGTGCACCGGTGCACCGGAGTCGGCAAGTGCCGTGCGGATTCGGCGGCCGGCGGCGGCATCATGTGCCCGTCGTATCAGGCCACCCGGGACGAGCGGCATTCGACTCGAGGGCGCGCACGCGTGCTGCAGGAGATGGTGTCCGGGGATCTGCTCGAGCCGCGCTGGGACTCCCCCGAGGTGCACGAAGCCCTCGACCTGTGCCTGTCGTGCAAGGCCTGCGGGACCGAGTGCCCGACCGGCACGGACATGTCCACCTACAAGGCCGAGGTCCTGCACCAGTCGTATAAGGGCAAGCTGCGGCCGATGAAGCACTATTCGCTCGGGTTCCTCCCGCAGCTCGCCCGCCTGGTCACTCCGCTCGCGCCTGTCGTCAACCGGGTGTCGGGACTGCCGGGGCTGACCGCCCTGGCGAAGAAGATGGCCGGCATCGACGTCCGTCGCTCGATCCCGCAGTTCGCGTCCACGACGTTCAGGAAATGGTGGACCACGACCGCCGCCGAGGCGGCACCGAAGTCGCGTGCGAATGCCGAGTCACCGGCCGCGGCTTCGCTGCGGCCGAATGCAGAAGTCGTGCTGTTCGCCGATTCCTGGTCGAATCATTTCGCTCCGCGCATCCTCGCCGCGGCCGTCGCGGTGCTCGCGCAGGCCGGTGTGCGTGTGCGGGTGATCGATCAGACCGTGTGCTGCGGGCTGCCGCTCATCTCCACCGGTCAGCTCGATGCTGCGAAGGCGAATCTCTCGGAGACGGTCACGGCTCTCGACGCCACCGACGATGTGCCGATCATCGGCGTCGAACCCTCGTGCTTGGCGACGCTCAAGGACGATTCGCTCAAACTCGTCGCCGATGAGGCGTCGCACCGAGTGGCCGACCGGGTGCAGACGCTGGCCCAGTATCTGCTGAGCATCGGCGCCGAGCTGCCGGACCTGTCCGGCGTCGAGGCGCTCGTGCAGCCGCATTGTCACCAGTCGGCGATCTTCGGCAACGCGGCCGATAAGGAGCTGCTGGCCAGGGCGGGAGCGGACACGGAGTTCCTCGGCGGGTGCTGCGGTCTGGCCGGAAACTTCGGCGTCGAAGACGGCCATTTCGAGACCTCGGTCGCCGTCGCCGAGGTGGCTCTGCTGCCGGCGCTGCGCAAGCGGGGACGGGCCGCCGGCGCGGAGCCTCGGACCAGCTCCGGTACAGGTGCGTCGCCGAAGCGTGCGACTGAGTCCGGTACAGATGTGTCGCCGAATCAGGCGACGGATACGGGTGCGGACGACCGGTTGCAGGTCGTTCTTGCCGACGGGTATTCGTGCCGCACGCAGATCACGGATCTCAGCGACACCGAGGGCGTGTCGTTGGCCGAGCTCCTCGCCTGGGGATGGGGGCTCCAACCGCGGCGATGATGCCGAGGTCAGGGCCGCCTCGGCGAGGTTTCAGGCCTTGGCCGTCAGCACCGGGACCTCGGCTTCAAGGAGGATGCGCTGTGCCTGCGAGCCGAGGATGAACTTCCCGATCGCTGAGCGTTTGCGCAGGCCGATCACGATGAGCTGGGCTTCGTACTCCTCAGCCAGGTCGTTGAGCGTGCCGGGCAGATCGTCTTCGTGATCGGGCTGGAGCACCTCGACGTCGACGTCCGATTCCTTGCCGAGGTCGACGATCCGCTTGATCTCGTCGTCCCCGATCTCGGTCGGAGCTCCACTGGCACCTCGTCGCTGTGAGTTGATCACGACGGCAGCACTCGACCGCAGTTTGGCCTCTGCGAATCCCGCGCGCAGAGCAGCCTCACCCTCGGGAGCGGGTAGGTAGCCAATGAGAATCGTCATGGCCCCCAGTATATGGACTCCTCCATGGTTCGTTCACTTCGGGATCACGTTTCGGTCAGCACCCCGCAACCCCCATTGCCCCAATTGCTACCTGACGGCGGCCCAGCAACCTCGCGCGAGGTTGCTGGGCCGCCGTCAGGTAGTAATTGATGCTTCGACGACCGCCTGCGCTCTCTCTGCGTGGTCGCGGAGGGCGTCGATGAGCTCGGGTGGGTGGAGCACTTCGATCTCGGCAGGGATGGGCGCAAGGGTGGCTGCGACCCACCTGAGGTCCCAGAATCCGCAGGTGATGCGCACACCATCGGCCGCCTCGGTGATGGTGGCACTGCGGGTGGGGAACCATTCCTTCGCTTCCCGCGCCGAGGCGGCCGTGCGCAGAACGACGGTGTGCGGATACGCGGTGGTGGTCACGGCTGCGGACACAGCCGCCTCGGGCTCGGGGTGCTCACGTGGGGTGGTGCTCAATGTCGTCGCGTGAACCCGGTTCATGCGGTCGAGGCGGAAGACCCGATGGTCGTCGCGATCGAGGTCGAAGGCGAAGAGGTACCAGTGCGCACCGAAGACGACGAGACGGATCGGTTCAACGCGACGGGGTGTCGAGGGGTGGTCGCCGGTCGGAGCGGCAGTCGCCGTACGGGATGTGTCGACAGTCGGGTCGCCGGTCGGGCCGGTGACAGTGGGGTCGTCGACGTCAGGGCGTTGCATCTTCCGGTAGTCGAAGGTCGCGATCGTCGACGCATTGATCGCCGAGGCGAGCGTGATGACCGCGCTGATGTCGACTCCGGGTGCGTGGCCTTCGGACACGGACACAGCCGTCGAGATATCGGCGACGGTCGCGCGCATGGCCGCCGGCAGCATCGTCTGCAGCTTCGTCGTCGCCGATTCCGCGTGTTCGGTGTCCAGGCCGGCCCCACGCAGGAGCGCCAGACCGACCGCCGTGGCCAGCGCCTCGCCTGCCTCGAGCTGCAGCGGCGGCAGCACCGTCCGCGATTCGGCGCGATAGCCCCCGTTCAGGCCCGGTGCCGAGGAGATGATGTAGCCGAGATCGCGCAACGCGGCGATATCTCGACGGATGGTACGTGGGGTGACGTCGAAGCGGGAGGCGAGCTCGACGGCAGTGCAGCTCCTGCCGGACGCGAACAGACCGAGCAGACTCAAGAGCCGCGTCTCCGACTGCATTCCACCCCCGAATGAGAAACTTTCGCCGGACTTATTGATGCGGACAGTATATGTCCGCATCACACCTGACGATAGGTTCACCGCTTCAGCCATCCGGCCGCGGCGGACATCGCAAAGGAGAGATCATGCCGTTCTTCACCCCTTCCGTCACGAGCGAAGCCGACGCCGCGTTCACCTACCTCACCCAGCAGTGCACCCAGCTCAAGCTCACGGCGCAGGGTCTGACCGATGAGCAGGCCCGCAGCACGCCGACTGCCAGTGGTTTGAGTATCGCCGGCCTCATCGTTCACGGAGCCCAGGTGGTCAATAACTGGCTCATCCAAGTCAAGGACCCGACGCGAGAAGTCGGCGAGGACGACTACCGGACGGTCAACGAGAAGTTGGGGCTGACGGCGATGTTCGACGGGTCCGCTCTCCCCGACCTCGACATCACCGAGGCGGTCGCAATCTTCGACAAGGTCATCGACGGGATCGAGGAGGCGAGGGCCGCAGTCGACGACGCAGGGACCGACCTCGGCACCGAAGTTCCGATGCCGTACAACCCGTGGATGCCCAACGATTTCACTATGACCGTGCGCTGGATCCTGTGGCACCTGGGCACCGAGATCGCCCGCCACGCCGGCCACGCTGACATCATCCGCGAATCGATCGACGGCGCGATCGCCTACCAGCTCAACGCTCAGGCGGACGGCGAACCGTGGCCGCCCGAGGGCATGGACTGGAGCTGAGGCCCCACAAGATCCCTCCCGGAACTACCTGACGGCGGCCCAGCAACCTCGCGCGAGGTTGCTGGGCCGCCGTCAGGTAGTAATTGTTAGGCGACGAAGGCTTCGGTGGGCTTGGACACCCGGTCGACCAGGTGGTCGGTGTAGGCCGGCATGGTGAGGAATTCGGCGAACTCCTCGCCCAGTGCCGTCTCACGGAAGATCTCCACGGCCTCATCGAAGTGATCGTCGGCGGTGCGCTGCATCAGAGCCAACTCCTCGCCGAGGTAGCGCTCCACCAGGCGTGAGGTCAGCTGCTGACCGTTGTCCAGAGTCACCTCGTGGCGGATCCACTGCCAGATCTGCGAACGGCAGATCTCAGCCGTCGACACGTCTTCGAGCTGGTTCTCCAGAGCCACGTGCCCGTTGCCGCCGAGCCACTCGTTCATGTACCCGATGGCCACACGGATGTTCACGCGCACACCCTCTTCGGTCACGACCGGTTCGAGGCCGGTGATGTCGAGGATGTTCTCGCTGGTCACCTGCACATCGGGGCGCTTGTTCTCCAGCTGGTGGGGCTGCGATCCCAGAGCGGCGTCGAACACGGCCAGGGCAGCAGGAACCAGCGCCGGATCGGCCACCCAGGTGCCGTCGAAGCCCTGCCAGGCTTCGCGAGCCTTGTCCTCACGCATGCGCTCGAACTCGGAGGCCACGAACTCCCGGTCCGGGTGATCGGCCATGAGGTTGGACATCGTGCCGATCGCGTGTGCTCCGCGACGGTGGCAGGTGGCCACGAGGCGGTCGGTGAACGCCTTCATCAGCGGCAGGTCCATCGTCAGGCGTTCGCGGTCGGGCAGAACGTAGTCGGTGGTGTTGCGCAGGTTCTTCACCACGGAGAACAGGTAGTCCCAGCCGGCGGCCTCGAGACCGGCGCAGTGCTCGCGCAGCTCGAAGAGGATCTCTTCCATCTGGAACACCGCGGTGATCGTCTCGATGTGAGCGGTGGCCCGGATGGTGCCGTGCGGGATGCCCAGCATGTTCTGCGCCAGGACGAACACCTTGTTCCACAGGCGTGCTTCCTGCGAGGACTCAAGCTTCGGCAGGTAGAAGTACGGGCCGGAGCCGTTGTCGATGAGGTGGCGGGCGTTGTGGAAGAAGTACAGACCGAAGTCGACCAGGGCACCGGAGGTCGAGAATTCCTGGCCGTTGTCATCGACGTAGATCAGGTGCTTCTCGGGCAGGTGCCAACCGCGGGGGCGCAGTCCGATGGTCGGCTGGTTGTCGTTGTTGACGCCGGGCAGCTGTCCGCGGATCGCGCGGAAGAGGTTGACCTGTCCGCCGATGACATTGGCCCAGGTGGGGCTCGTGGCGTCTTCGAGATCGGCCAGCCACACCTTCGCCTGCGAGTTCAGCGCTGCCACGACTTCGTCTTCGGTGACCGGGCCGGTGAGCTCCACGCGGCGGTCTTCGAGACCGGGTGCTCCGGCGGATCCGGCGACCGACCAGGAGCGGTCGGCGCGGATGCGTGCGGTCTCGGGCTTGAAACGGGGGAGGGTTCCGCCGTTCATCTCGGCCGCGCGGGCCCGGCGCGTGCGCAGCACGTCGCAGATGGTGCCAGCGAACTCGTCGTGGAGCTTGGCGATGAACGTCAGAGCAGGCTCCGAAAGGACGGTGCCGAAGCCGGTTTCGAGCGGCGCGTTGATCTTGATGTAAGACATGGGCTTCTCCTCACCCGTCGTAGTGTGCCTGGAATATGTGGCTTTCAGTCTGTGGGTGATCCTCGCCGAGGCGGCTCTACATTGATCGTGAGCGTTCCGGTGGGACCGTGGCGGGGTTTCGATGCGTCTGTGGTGTGACGGAGCGGATCGACAATGTAAACCCCGTGAAAACACTGCCGATCCGCCCCGGGTTCTGGGTGGGTTCATCCCCGCTGGTCAGCGGGGCGCGAACCCGGTGCGGCTCAGTGGAACTGAGCGGTTTCGGTGGAGCCGGCCAGCGCGGTGGTCGACGACTCGGGGTTGAGTGCAGTCGACACCAGATCGAAGTAGCCGGTGCCCACCTCACGCTGGTGGCGGGTCGCGGTGTATCCGCGCTCCTCGGCAGCGAACTCGCGCTCCTGCAGGTCGACGTATGCCTTCATCTGCTCGCGGGCGTAGCCGTGGGCCAGATCGAACATCGAGTAGTTCAGAGCGTGGAAGCCGGCCAGGGTGATGAACTGGAACTTGTAGCCCATGGCTCCGAGCTCGCGCTGGAACTTCGCGATGGTCGCATCGTCGAGGTGCTTGCGCCAGTTGAACGACGGCGAGCAGTTGTAGGACAGCATCTGGTCCGGGTACTCGGCGTGGATCGCCTCGGCGAACTGCTTGGCTGCTTCGAGGTCAGGTGTGGAGGTCTCCATCCACAGCATGTCCGCGTAGGGAGCGAACGACAGTCCGCGTGCGATGCCTGCTTCGATGCCGTTGCGAACCTTGTAGAAGCCTTCAGCGGTGCGCTCACCGGTGACGAACTGCTGGTCGCGCTCGTCGATGTCCGAGGTCATCAGCGTGGCTGCCTCGGCGTCGGTACGGGCGATGACGAGGCTGGGCACGTTCTCGACGTCGGCCGCGAGGCGGGCGGCGTTGAGCGTGCGGATGTGCTGCGAGGTCGGGACGAGGACCTTGCCGCCGAGGTGGCCGCACTTCTTCTCGGAACCGAGCTGATCCTCGAAGTGCACACCGGCAGCGCCGGCTGCGATCATCGACCGCATGAGTTCGTAGACGTTGATCGAGCCGCCGAAGCCCGCTTCCGCGTCGGCGACGATCGGAGCGAACCAGTCGTCGACCTGCTTGTTGCCTTCCGAGGTCTCGATCTGGTCGGCGCGCATCAGAGCGTTGTTGATGCGGCGGACGACCTGCGGCACCGAGTTGGCCGGGTAGATCGACTGGTCGGGGTAGGTCTGACCGGCGGCGTTCGCGTCGGCGGCGACCTGCCAGCCGGAGAGGTAGATGGCGTTGAGGCCGGCCTTGACCTGCTCGACTGCCTGGTTGCCGGTCAGTGCACCGAGGGCGTTGACGTAGTCACCGGAGTGGATGTCGCCGGCGGTAATCTGGTTCCAGAGGCGCTCGGCTCCGTGACGGGCCAGCGTGTGCTCCTCGATCAGCGAACCGCGCAGTTTGACGACATCCTCGGGCTCGTAGTCACGAGCGACTCCCGACCAGCGGGCGTTGGTGGCCCAGTCGCGGCGGATGGCTTCAGCATCGTGCAAGCTGTTCTGCGTGGTGTTCTCAGTCATTGTCCTTCTCTTTCTCGATCTCTCGGGGTTGTTGATGTATCCAGTCTGCGGGGGCCGCAAGCGCTCTCGCATTGTTTTTTCGGATGAATAATCTCGATATTTCCGGTTTCAGAAATTTCGCGGTTCTGTCATACTGTTTTTCAATCGCGTGAACCAGCCCACAGAAACCGAGGGAGGCACTTTGAACAGCGTTGGCGCGGAAGTTGAGAGCGAAGAACAGCAGACCGACCCGCTCAGCATCGGCAGAAGAATCCGCTTTTTTCGTAAGAAGCGCGGTTTGACCCTCAACGAGCTGGGGCAGGAAGTGGGGCGCGCGGCCTCGCAGATCTCAACGATCGAGAACGGCAAGCGAGAAACTTCTGTCACGCTCCTGGCCGCGATCGCGAAGGCGCTGAAGACGGACGTCTCCGAGCTCATCGACCCCGCTCCGATCGACGAACGACAGGCCCTGGAGTTGGAGGCCGAACGCAATCAGGCCTCCCCCATGTACTCTGCCCTCGGCCTGCCGCAGGTGCGGATCAAGTCGCTGCCGGCCGATGCCCTCGAGGCGATCGTGGGTCTCCAGCGACAGCTCGGCGAGGCCCTGGAACGGCGGGCGGCCACGCCGGAGGAGGCCAGGCGGGCCAACCGGGAGCTGCGGGAACGGATGAAAGAGAAGAACAACTACTTCGCCGACCTCGAGGCCACCGCCGCCGAGCTGCTCGACCTCGTCGGCTACGAATCCGGAACGGTGTCACAGCGGCAGACGGCACTCATCGCCGAGAAGCTCGGCTTCAGCCTCCACTACGTCTCCGACCTGCCCGAATCGACCCGGTCGATCTCGGATACTGCGAACAAGCGGCTGTATCTTCCCAATGCCGATGCCGCATTCGATCCGCGGTCGCACCTGCTCATGAGCCTCGCTCCGCATGTGCTCGGCTATGACTCCCCGAAGGACTTCCACGAATTCCTCCGGCAGCGCGTCGAGGCGAACTATCTGGCGGCCGCGATCCTGCTGCCCGAGTCCGCTGCCGTGCCGATGCTCGAGGAGGAGAAGAAGAAGCGGGTCCTCTCCGTCGAGCATCTGCGCGATATGTTCGGCGTCGGCTACGAGATGGCCGCCCACAGGTTCACGAACCTCGCCACCGAGCATCTCGGACTGCCGGTGCACTTCATGAAGGTCCACAATTCCGGCACGATCCACAAGGCGTACTCGAACGACGGGCTGCCGTTCCCCACCGATCCGCTCGGCGCGATCGAGGGACAGTTCGCGTGCAAACGCTTCACCTCGCGCACCGTCTTCCGCGTCGCCGACCGGTTCAGCCCCTACTACCAGTACACGGATACCCCGCACGGATCATTCTGGTGCACCGCCCGTGTGCTGCCCGGCGGTGACTTCGCCATCAGCGTCGGCGTCCCGTTCTCCCACGTCCGCTGGTTCGAAGGTCGAGAATCGCCGATCCGTTCGCAGTCCGGATGCCCGGATCCGTCCTGCTGCCGCCAGGCCCCGGATGACCTGGCCGAGAAATGGGAGGACCAGGCGCTGCCGTCGGCCCGCATGCACGCCTCCCTGCTCGCCGCAGTTCCGCCCGGAGCGGTGCCCGGAGTCGACGACACCGAGGTCTACGAGTTCCTCGAACGGCATTCCGACTGATCGACGGCACCGATCGACGGTGCAGAAACCCCTCGCCGAGGCGGCTCCCCCACTTCGGGTGCGCCCTGACCGACGTTGACTGGTGTTCGGCTCATTCCGCCAGGACTTCGGCGAGGCGGACGAGCATGAGTTCGCGCCACCACAGATATTCGTGTCCGCCCACGAACGGCCGAGGTGCGACGTCGATGCCACGATCGCCGAACTCTTTTGTCGCCTCGGCGACGGAATCGGCAATGACCGTCTCCAGAATCCCGTGGTCGACGCAGAATGTCGGACGGGCGGCGGTCGCCGTCCGGGTCTCCGACATCCGAGACTCCGGCCTCTCCGCGAGTCCGTCCGGATCATCGTCGGTGCTGTCCGGCGTGAGATCCCAGATCCTGCGCCCCTGGTCGTCGGTTTCCCAGAACGACGGCGAGAGGCAGATTCCGCGGAACGCCTCCGGATGCCGCAGGGAGAAGAACGCCGCAGCTAGGCCGCCGTACGAGGCACCCGCGACGATCGTGCGGGCCCAGACCTCCGGGGCCGTCTGACGAACGAGCGCGAGGACGTCGTCGCAGAACCGCGGATTCATCACGAGGTCATCGGCGCGCTGACCGACGGCCGCGTCCTCGTCGGGACCGTCGTCCCCGACGGGTGCATGGTCGACGGCGATGACCGCCGACGGCGGAGACACCAACTCGTCGATCGCGGCGAGCAGTCCCCCGCGGATGAACCGCTCTCCGTCGAAGACGACGAGCACCGGCGCCGAGGCGGGACTTCGCTGCGGTCGGTGGGTCCAGATCCGCCTCGGCGCGGAACCGAGGGTGATGACCTGTTCGTCGACGGCGGACCGACCAACGCCCTCCCCGCTGCGGGGGTCGGTCGCCGGACGGCCTCCACCGGTCCAGATCAGGGGCCGGGCATCGGGTGCGGCGAGTTCGAGGATCTGTTTCCTGCGCATGTCCGTGACCGTGCGCAGGCCGTGATCACCGGCGGGGACGAATCCTCGTTCGAGGACATCGAGCCAGGTCGGACGGTCGGCGACCTGGAGCCCGCGCGGCACGGGCAGGAAGCGAAGCGCCCCGCGATACCCCCGCGGAACCGCCAGCTCGATCGAGTACCTCGTCGCGTCGGCACTGTCGACATTCTGGCCGCCCTCGTCCCGGGCAGGGCGCCGGGTCATGATCCCGCCGGGCACATTCCGCCGGTCGGTGACTCCGTTGAGGTCGACGAAGATCTCCTGCTCGTCTCCGGGCGCCGCCTCGGCGGGGATGGCTGAGGCCGGAAGCCCCACCTGCAACGTCCAGTTCTCGTCCGGGCCGTTGTCTGTCCACGTGCACAGCGCGGGGAACGGTCGATCAGCGCGCAAAAGCGGTGTCCCTTTCACAGGTTGGCGGGCCGGTCTCAGCGGGCCGCGTTCTCGAAGGCCCGATCGACGATCGTTTCGGCAATCGCCAGCGCCGAGGTGGCCGCCCACTTGGGCACGGACCTGACCACGGTCAGCCTGCCGCGCCTGGTCATGGTGAGTTCGTCGATGAGTTCGCCGTCGGCGGTCATCGCCTGAGCCCGGACTCCGCGGGCCCCGGGCGCCACGGCGTTCGGGTCGAGCTCAGGGACGAAGCGGCGGATTCCGTCGACGAAGGCGGTCTTGCTCACCAGGGGTTTGACTCTGTGGGCCGCTGTCTTCGCTGTCTGCGCGGCGAACTTCCAGAAACCTTTGGAGCGGGCGGTCGAGGTGATGTCGGCGAGGTCGAACCCGTGCCGATCGTAGGCTTCACGACCGAGGGCGACGAAGGTGTTCGGTCCGAGGATGAGTCCGTCGTCGAGTCCCCGGACGATCGAGGTTTCGGTGAACGGGGCCTGTGGGTCGGGAACGGACCCGATGATGCCGCGGACCACCTCGGTGTCGGTGGCCGGGATTCGGTAGAAGTCGCTGGTGAAGGGCACAATCCTCGGTTCGGCGTCGAGTCCCGCGGCGACCGCGAGGCGATCGGCCTGGAGACCGGCGCAGACGATGACGATGTCGAAAGTGCCGAGCACTTCCTCGGCTGGCGCTTCGCTGCGCGACCTACTGCTGGGAACGTCACCGGCGCGCGATCCTGCGCCACCAGCGCGTGAGCCAGGGTCGCCGCTGCGCGAGCCGTCGCGATTGGCCCACGCGTCGGAGACCTTCTGCGTCCACTCGCCGAGCGTCGATTCGGCCTGTTTGAACCAATCCTGCTGTCCGAAGCGATCGCGCAGCTCATCTGCAATGCCGATGACGGGTTCGCGCCCCTCCTCACCGCGATATGTCCGCGGCCGGTCGCGGTCATGGACCTTGCCGTCGGCGCGGTCGCGGTCGTCGACGGCGTTCTCGCCCGACCCGTCCCGTTCGCCGGCCGTGTTCGCATCACGGTCGTCCTCATCGGACTCTCCGGCTGCGGCCCCATCCCCTGCCGGTGGGTCGTCCTTCGGAACGGGGCGCCCCCGCAGTCGGACTTCGTTGCTCATGGTGTCGAAGCCGGTGACCTCGGTGCCGAAGCGGAATGTCCCTCCGGCGGCGCGCACATCGGCGGCGAGCGCTGCGGTGAGCGCCGAGAAGTCGGCGATGGCCGCATGGGGTGAGAAGAGCCCGAGGACTCCTCTGACGGCCGGTTCGACGGCACCGATCTCGTGGCGTTCGAGCAGTCTGGCGCCGGGGACCTCATTGTCTGTGGCGCGGGCATAGATCTCTTCGAGGCGTTCGGCTTCGTCGGTGTTCTGGGCGATGAGCAGCTGCCCGCATTCCCGGTAGGGCACGCCTGCCTCGGCCATATAGGGAATGAGCAGCTGGAGGCCGCGTCGGGTGAGTTTCGCCTCCTCCGAACCTGGCTTCTGATCGAGTCCGGAATCGACGATTCCGGAGGTGTGGCCGCTCTGATGTGCAGCGACGGTCTCAGCCTTGTCGAAGACGGAGATCTCGGCGTCGGGGAACCTCGTGGTGACTTCGCGGGCGGCGGCGACGCCGAGGATGCCGGCACCGACGACGGCCACTCGTGAAATACTCATACAGCAATCTTGGCACCGTTCGGGGTGAAGGAGAAGGATGACGACCGTCTTGGAGTGGACCGGCAAGGCCGCTGCCTTCGCCCTCGGTCGCCGCCTCGTGGACTGTGCCGAAACCGAGCCCCGCCGCAGTGGGGCCGGACGGGAGCCCGGCCCCCACCTCGGGGACGGGAATTCCGGACGGGAGGGCCACCTCAGGGCGAGTAGGGGAACCCCTGAAGGAGATAGCCGCCTCGGCGATGGTCGTCCGCATCTGCGGGACGTCGACGGTACCGCTCGCCTTCCCGATCCGCACGAGAATCTGCTCGTCGTCGGGGACAATCTGCCCGCGCTGACCGCCCTGCTGGCCACGCATCGCGGGCAGGTCAAGGTCGTCTACATCGATCCCCCGTACAACACGGGCAACGCGCACACCTACAAGGATCACGGGCACGATCACGCCAGTTGGCTGTCGTTCATGACCCCGCGACTGCTGCTCGCGCGCGAGCTCATGCGCGAAGACGGAGTGCTGTTCCTCCACCTCGATGACAAGGAGAGTGCGTGGGCGCACCTGCTCGGGCACGAGATCTTCGGGGAGGACAATTCGCTGGGCACGCTCATCCATCAGCGCGCGAAGGGCGGCGGCAATGCCCGCTCCTTCGTGCGCGGGCACGACTATGTTCACGTGTGGGCCCGCGACTCGAGCCAGGTCGGGCCGTTCCTCACGGAGAAGAAGTCGCCGGCGAAGCTCGAGGTCATCGACGGCAGGCGGATGCTCGTGGAGACCGATGTGCTGCGCGCCGGGTTCGGTCGATATGCACGCGGATCCGAGAGGCGGCTGATGTACGAGGACATCATCGCCGTCAAGGGTGAGGGGAAACTCGCCGAGGTGGACGCGAAGCTGGCATCGGGCGAGTACATCCTGCGTCCCTGGGGCACAGAGGGCAAGCATGCGGTGGTGCGGGTGACCCCGGCGGAGAAGGCGAGTTCGAAGCTGTACTCGATCATCAAGGCGCTCGGCGGGCAGAATGATCTGGAGCCGTTGGGCTTGGCGGGGGTGTTCAGCTATCCGAAGCCGGTCGAGCTGGTCAAGGCGCTCGTGGCCTCGCAGACGTTCTTCGACCCCGATGCCATCGTCCTCGACTTCTTCGCCGGATCCGGGACCACGGCGCAGGCCGTGATGGCCGCGAACGAACGGGATCAGGGGTCCCGATCGTTCGTGCTCGTGCAGACCCCGGAGCCGCTGCGGTCGAAGACTGCGAAGGCCGTAGTGGTCGGTGACGGAACGGGCCGGACCAGCGACGCCGATTTCCCGACGATCAGTGAGCTCACCGCCGAACGCATCCGCCGCGCCGCCGCAGCCCACTCCCCCGGCCTGGACTTCACCCAGCTCGAGGTCAGCGAGGGCGAATAGTGGGCCACCCTACCCACCAGCCGGACACCTGAACACGACTCAGGTCAGCAGGAGCACCGTTCGCACCGCGAGTTCCGGACGATGCGTGACGGTTTTCGGGCGCTGCCCCCGCACGGATCGTCCGAAACTCGGCACAGGTACAGGCAGGGTTCGCGCGCCCAGATACCCCAGATACTGGAATCCTGCACGGCACCGGTTCTGAGACTCTGCGGGCGATCAAGCGGACTCCGCAGACAGCATTCGGGTCGGAGTCGTAGGCTCGAGGTGAGCCAGCTGCTCACCGACAACCACTGCCTCTGATGAAAAGGAGCAACCATGTCAGTCGTCGCCATCAACGCGCTCTCCGTCCCCGAACCAGCTCGCGCTGAACTCGAAAAGCGCTTCGCCGAACGCAAGCACTCCGTCGACGGGGCTCCCGGCTTCGAGGGCTTCCAACTGCTGCGTCCGGTCGCCGGCGGAGATCAGTACTTCGTCTACACCCAGTGGGCGACCCGCGAAGACTTCGAGAACTGGCGCGCCAACCGCTCATCCGCCCACGAGTCCGGCGGAAAGCAGCCGGTATCCGAGCAGGCGAACCTCCTCGAGTTCGAGGTCGTCGACCTCGGCGACTGACCTTCGCGACTGAGCTCAGCCACAGCGCCCCGATCGGGCGCACCTGACTCCGGGGCCGCCTCGGGGACGAGCCCTCGAGTACTCAAGCGCCGCCTCGGGGAATACCCCTCGAGAACTCACGGGCCGCCTCGGCGAGGGAATGCCAATCGTCCAAGGACGTCGGCCTATGCGTCGGCGTCCTTGTCCAATTCACTGAACGCTTCGACTTTCTTCGGGCTGCCGGCCACGAGGATCTCGTCGTCGGCGTAGAGCGTGACGTCCCGATCGGCGATGTCCCAGTGGGTGCCGCCGCGGCGTTTGAACGCGACGATCGTGACGTCGTACCTCGTGCGCAGCCCCAGTGAGGCCAAGGGCACGTCGGTCGTGCGCACCGGCGGAGTGGTGCGTGCCAGGACGAAGTCCTCGTCGATGGGCAGGAAGTCCGAGATATGTCCCCTGATCAGGTGGGCCAGGCGCCGGCCCATGTCGTTCTCGGGGCTGATGACGTTTCCGATGCCCAGCTGATGGAGGATCTCGGCGTGGGTTTCGCTGATCGCCTTCGCCCAGATGTGCCGATTGCCGAGCTTGAGGATCCGCGAGGCCACGAGGATGCTCGCTTCGAGGTCGCTGCCGATGGCGATGACGACGCGGGAGACCTCGTCAATGCCCAGCTGTCGCAGCACCACCTCGTCGGTGGCGTCGGCGCGGGAGGCATGGGCGAGGACATCAGCGAACTCGGCCACGACGGACTCGTCACGGTCGACGCCGATGACCTCGACTCCGTGCTCTGCGAGTTCGTGCGCCAGGGATCCGCCGAAGCGGCCGAGCCCGATCACGGCCACCGCTCCGTCCTTCGCCAGCGGCGAGGGGTCGCCGGTGAAGAACGACGCGGACCGCGCCATCCAGTTCTTCTTCTCGTTCATGGTCTTGTCCTTTCTGGGCCGCCTCGGCGGGGGTGTCGGCAGTCGTTGATTCGGCTCTCGATGGATCGGCCATCAGCCGATCAGCGGCCGTTCCTTCGGCAGTTCGTAGCGGATGGGGCGCTCACGCAGGGCCAGGCCGGACGCCACGGTCACCGGTCCCAGACGGCCGAGCGCCATGGTGAGGATGAGGATGATCTGGCTTGGCGCGGACAGGTCCGCGGTGATTCCGGTCGACAGACCGACCGTGCCGAAGCCGGAGATGACCTCGAAGAGGACTCGGCTGAGGCCGAATCTCGGGTCGCAGAGGAGGATGACCATCGTCGCCAGCAGCACCCAGCCGAGCGCGAGGACGATGACCGTCGTCGCCTGTCTGTGCACGTCACGGGAGATGCGGCGACCGAACAGGGTCACAGATCGTCCGCCGCTGATCTCCGTCCACGTCGTCGCCGCGAGCACCGCCATCGTCGTGATCTTCACACCGCCTGCCGTGCCCGCCGGTCCGCCGCCGATGAACATGAGGACGTCCATCCCGAACCAGGTCGCCGTGTGCATCTGGCTGATGTCGATCGAGTTGAACCCGGCCGTGCGGGTGATCGTCGATTGGAACGTCGCCGCTTGGATCTTCCCCCACGCGTCGAGGTGGCCCATCGTCGCGGCATTGTTCCACTCGATCACGGCGATGAAGATGGTGCCGCCGATGAGAAGAATTGGGGTGATGACGACCATGATCCGGGTGGTCAGACCCCATTTCAGCGGGGTTCGGTACCGCCGGACGAGTTCGATGAGGACGGGATAGCCGAGCCCACCGAGGATGACTGCCAGTCCGATCGGACCGCATATGAAGGGGTCGGCCACGTAATCGACGAGGTTGTCCTGACGGAGCCCGAATCCGGCGTTGTTGAACGCGGAGATCGCATGGAAGATCGCATCCCAGATCGCCTGTGGCACGGGTTCGTCGTAATGGAGGAAGAACCGGAGGAACAGCGCCGAGGCGACCACGAGCTCCGTGCCGAAGGTCAGTGCCGTGATGCGCAGGACGAGCGGCTTGACGCCGCCGATCGCGTCGCTCTTCGTCTCCGAGGCCACGGATTGGCGGAGCCGGAGTCCGGCCTTTCCAGCCAGCAGCAGGGCAAGCAGTGCGGTGAGCAGGAGGACGCCGAGACCGCCGGCCTGGATGAGGCAGATGATGACGAGCTGGCCGAAGAGCGTGAAGTCCTGACCGGTGTCGAGGACGACGAGTCCGGTGACGCTGAGCGCCGAGGTGGCTGTGAAGAGGGCTTTGAGCAGTGAGATGCCGCCGTCGGCGACCGTGGCCGCCGGGGTCATGAGCAGAGTGGTCCCGGTGACCAATGCTGCCAGGTAGCCCGCGATGACGCGGACGATCGCTGAGCGATGCGAGCTGTGCACCAGACGAAATGTAGCACCATCGCAACGGTTCGGCGTCGCGCGCAGTCAACTCACCGGTAACGGTCAGAATCCTGCTACTCTGCCTTATCGGAACAGCCGCGATCAGTCTCCTGCCCGCGGCGCGGTCCAGCACCTGTACAGTCCATCCACACTGAAGTGTCGAGGAACCCCATGAGTCAATCGCAGTCAACAACGACAGATCGAGACCACGGCTTCGTCAAAGCCCTCGGCTCGATCGATGCCCTCTTCATCGGCTTCGGCGCCATGATCGGCTTCGGCTGGGTCGTGCTCACCGGTGAGTGGCTGTCCGGCGCCGGCACCATGGGCGCCATCCTCGCCTTCGTCGTCGGCGGCATCATCATGTGCTTCGTCGGAACCGTGTACTCCGAACTCGTCGCAGCCATGCCGCATGCCGGCGGTGAGCACAACTACCTCATCCGGGCAATGGGGCCACAGGTGTCCCTCTTCGGTTCGTGGGCGATCACCGGCGGCTACATCAGCGTCGTCATGTTCGAAGCCGTCGCCGTGCCGAAGACCGCTCTCTACCTCTTCCCGAACCTCGAGTTCGTCAAACTGTGGACGATCGCCGACTTCGATGTGTATCTCACCTGGGCGCTCGTCGGCACGGTCACCGCGATCATCATCTCCTGGATCAACATCCGCGGTGTCAAGGTCGCGTCCCTCGTCCAGACCTTCGTCGTCTCCTTCCTCATCATCGTCGCCCTCATGCTCCTGGCCGGCGGACTGGTCGGCGGAGAAGCCGCCAACGCCGAGCCGCTGTTCACCGGCGGAGGTTCAGGTTTCATCGCCGTCGTCGCGGTCGTGCCGTTCCTCTTCGTCGGCTTCGACGTCATCCCGCAGTCCGCTGAGGAGATCAACCTGCCGCCGAAGAAGATCGGCAAACTCGTCGTCGCCTCGGTGTTCATGGCAATCGCCTTCTACGTCATCATCATCTGGATGACGTCGCTGGCCATGCCCGCGTCTGAACTGGCCGCGCACGATCTCGTCACCGCGGACGCACTGGCAGCCATGTTCAATTCCGCGTTCTGGGGCAAGCTCGTCATCGCCGGCGGTCTGGCCGGAATCATCACTTCGTGGAACGCCTTCCTCATGGGCTCGTCCCGCCTCATGTGGGCGATGGCTACGGCCGGAATGATCCCCGCCTGGTTCGGCAAACTGCACCCGCGCTACCGCACCCCGGTCAACTCGATCCTCTTCATCGGAGCGCTCTCCGCCCTGGCACCGTTCCTCGGTTCGGCGGCCTTGGGATGGATCGTCGACGCAGGTTCGCCGGCGATCGTCATCGCCTACTTCCTCGTCAGCGTCGCGTTCCTGGTCCTGCGCAAGCGCGAACCGGCGATGGACCGTCCGCTGCGCATCGGCGGCCAGGGCAACTCCGGTTTCACCATCGGTGTCATCTCGGCCGTGCTCACGCTCATCCTGTTCGTCCTCTACCTGCCGATCACCCCGTTCTCTGCCCAGCTCGCGTGGCAGTCGTGGGCGATGTTCGGTGTGTGGCTGATCATCGGCATCGTCTTCATGTTCCGGCTGCCGCGCGGCGTCAAGGCAGGCCCGAACGCCGAGAACGAGCTCCTCGCGAAGGTCAAGGCGCTGCGCGGAAAGTGATCGCGGGAGCTATCCCTCACCGCTAGCGGCACTCCGCACCGTTAGCTGCACACCGCACCAGTGCTCGCACCCCTCACCTTCAGCGACACATCACCCCTTTGCAACGGGGTGGTGAGCCACTGAGAGTGAGGGGTGCTTCGCTATATGTAGGAGGTGCCACTAAGGGTGAGGGGTGCCGGCATTGCCAGCGGGAGGATTCGGCACTTGCGGTGCGTGATGCCGACGCTCTGCGGACCGAGTTGCGCCCGAACACTCGCGAGCGACCAAACGCGCCGACCGCGCGTACGTCTCTTGCCATGCGAACGCGGCCGCCGGCTTTGCGCAACGGCGACCGCGCTCGGTCTGGGGAGGTGAGCCGACTCAGACGGCGGCGTCGAGGCCGCGCATCTTCAGACGCTCACGCTGGTTGGGGTTCACGCTCGGGCGGAACGGCATTTCGACCACCTCGGCGCGCACCGGGACTCCGGGATCATCTGCGAACGGCTCCGGCAAATGCACCCAGTATTCGGTGCCGAGCTCGGTTGCCGACACCGGCACATGGGCCATCGCGATATTCGCTTCGAGTTCCGGCGAATACCACGGCGAGGTCACGTACCCGACCGCCTCACCATCAGCACTGGCGGAGACGAGCCAGAAGTCGGGCGCGTAGTCGGTGATCGGCTTCCCGCCGACCAGCAGACCCACCAGCTGTGTGCGATACGGAGGAGTTCCGGCTTCGATGAGCCCACGCACCTCTTCGAGCCTGGCCTTGCCGATATAGTCGGCCTCCTTCTTCCGGGGCACCTGGTACGACAGGTTGACCTGGAACGGGAGTGTCTCGAAGTCCATGTCCTGCCCCCACGAGAGGATGCCCGCGGCGATCCTGCGGTGGTGGCTGGGAGCGACGACCTTGAGGTTGTACGGTGCGCCGGCTTCCAGGACGGCGTTCCACATATCCTCGGCGTACTTCGTCGCATCCTTGAGATAGATCTCGTAGCCCTTCTCACCGGTGAATCCGGTCTGGGAGATGATGACGTCACGCCCGCCGACCTGGGCTTCCATGAGTCCGTAGCTGGGCAGCGTGCGCCCTTCCTCCCCGACGAGGTCGGCGATGACGTCGACGGACTTCGGGCCCTGGACCTGCACGGGCGCGACGTCGATCTCAGAGATCGTAACGTCGAATCGGCCGCCGACATTGACTCCCTGCAACCAGAGCATGAGGTCGGTGTCGGAGAGGCTGAACCAGAATTCGTCGATGCCGACCCGCAGCAGGATAGGATCGTTGAGAATGCCGCCGGCCTCATTGCACAGGATGACGTAGCGGGCGCGCATCACCGGGATCTTCGTTGCGTCACGGGTGATGACGAAGTTGACGAACGCCTCGGCGTCGGGACCCTTGACCTGGATCTGCCGCTCGACGGCGACGTTCCACAGGGTCACATCGTTGACGAGGGACTGGTACTCGGCCATCATCCCGCCCTCGTCGCGGGGGATGTAGCCACGCGGGTGGTACATCCGATTGTAGATCGACGCCCGCCAGCAACCCTGCTGCATGGACAGTTCCCAGTAAGGGGACTTGCGGACACGGGTGTCGATGAGCATTTCGACCGGGGTCGGGCCGGACTGACGTAGGTTGATCGGAACTTGCCTGTCACTTTGGTCCACTGTGGGGACATTCTTGTCCATGGTGCTCCCCCTGCTCGCACAGTTTTATATTATGGAACTCAATTCCCATATCATGGGTACAATGAGTGTAGGATCGAAGACCCCGGGACGCAAGGAACTCGCACATGCGAGTTTCATGAATCGACCTCCGAGAAGGAGACGAGGATGTCACAGTCAACGTTGCGCAGGCTGCTGAGCACCGCCCGCTACGAGGTTCTGCCCACGGCCGGGATCGTCGAACGCATCGAGGAGTACGTGGCACCGGGCCGCGAGATCACGGTGACCGCGTCGACGGGGCTGACCCTCGAGGCGACGCTGTCCACGGCCGAACAGCTCCAGGCCCTGGGCTTCCGTGCCGTGCCGCATATCGCGGCACGGATGATCCATGGTCGTCCCGAGCTCACGGAGATCGTCGATCGCCTCGCCGAGGCGGCTGTGGACCGGATCTTCGTCCCCGCGGGGGACGCCACTCCCCCGGCCGGCGGGTACGTCGGTGCTCACGACCTCCTCGTCGATCTCTCTTCCATGGCCGCACCGTTCCAGCACATCGGCGTCAGCGCCTATCCGGAATCGCATCCGATCATCCCCGACGATGTGACGATCCAGGCCATGTGGGACAAACGCGACTACGCCACGCACCTGGTGTCGAATCTGTGCTTCGACCCGGCACTCGTCGCCTCGTGGGTGGCCAGGGTGCGATCGCGCGGCATCGAGCTGCCGCTGGTCCTCGGCATCGCCGGGAAGGTGGAGTTGGCCAAACTCGCCCGAGTCGCGACGAAGATCGGGGTGGGTGAGTCCACGCGGTTCCTGCGGAAGAACACGGCGACCTTCACGCGGATGGCCAAGCCCGGCGGATACAACCCGCGGAAGTTCCTCGACAAGCTCGGCCCGGTCCTCGACGACCCGGACATGGGCGTCGCCGGTCTGCACATCTATACGTTCAATCAGATCAAGGACACCGAGGTCTGGCGCCGCAAGCAGCTCGCGGCCCTCGGCGGCGCCGAAGAGGTCTCAAATCTGACGTGAGCGGGCCCGAATCGCCTTCGCCTCGCAGAGTTCAGGTCACTATCGGACACGGCCACACAAATATAGGTCGCAATCGGATACTTTCAACGCCGAAGAGTATCCGTTGGTGACCTATTGTCGGCTCGCCTACCGGTGGGTGACCTTGCGTTTGAGACTGCGCGAGAGCAGTCCCGCCTCGTCGACGAGCAGCGCACCGAGGCGATCGTGGTGTTCGGCGATGCGCATCGTCGGTCCGGAGATTCCCACGGCTGCGACGACGTCTCCGTCGATGCCGAACACCGGTGCAGCCAGAGCATCGAGTCCGATCTCGAACTCCTCGTGGACGATGGCGAATCCGCGCTCGCGCACCACATCGAGGTCGTCGGTGAGTTCCTTGCGTGAGCCCAATGTCTTCTCGGTGCGGCGCTCCAGCCTGCCGGTCGGCAGCGGGATGACGTCGTAGGCGAACATGACCTTGCCCAGAGCCGAGCAGTGCGGCGGCACCTCGACATCGGCCCAGTTCGTGGCGCCGAGGACGAATGTCGAATCGACCTGGGCGACCTGGACGACTCCTTTGGGTCCCGGCATGGCGAGGTTGACGGTCTCACCGGTCTCCTCGCTGAGGCGCTGCAGAGTCGGATCGGCCGCAGCGACGAGGTTCTCCACCCGGTCGAAGCGGGAAGCATAGGTCGCGAACAGCGATCCGCCGCGGTAGAGGCCGTCACCGTCACGCTCGACCAGACCGTTGCGTTCGAGGGCGGAGAGCAGACGCGAGACTGTCGACCGAGCCAATGCGGTCTCTTCGACCACCTCGGTGTAGGAGATCGGGTCGTCGGACCTCACGACCAACGACAGAATCTCTGCCGCCCGGTCGATCGACTGGGTCCCATTGCTCATCGTGCTCAGCTCCGTCGGGGAAAGGGGGTCGGCGGAATCGAGGCCCACCGACCGCACTCACCCTACCCCACGCCCTCAGACTCTGGCCGGGTTGCGCGTCGTGAGTTACAGTTTCGAAATGAGCAACAAAGATGCGGGCTCAGGCGGCGTCCAATCCGTGGATCGAGCCGTGACGATCCTCGAGATCATCGCCCGCACGGGGCTCGCCGGGATCACCGAGATCGCCGGTGAACTCGGCGTGCACAAGTCGACGGCTTCACGCATCGTCTCCACCCTCGAAGCCCGCGGACTCGTCGAACAGGACCACCACCGGGGCAGATATCGCCTGGGCCTGTCCATCCTCCGCCTCGCCGGAGCGACGACCGCGCGCCTCGACATCGTCCAGGAGGCTCGCCCGATCACCAAGATGCTCGCCGAGGCGACCGGCGAGACGATCAACGTCGCCGTCCTCTCCGACGGTGCCGCGCTCTACCTCGATCAGGCCTCGTCGACAGCCTCGTTGCAGAGCCACAACTGGGTCGGTCAGCGCATTCCGCTGCACGCGACTTCCAACGGCAAGGTCCTGCTCTCGGGCCTGAGCGAGGCAGGCATCCGCGAGACCCTGGGCGCGAAGCTGACCCGCTACACTCCGCACACCGTGACCTCGGCTGCGCAGCTGCTCACCCAGATCGCCGAGGTGGCCACCACCGGATTCTCGCTCGTCGTCGATGAGCTCGAGGTCGGGCTGACCGCAGTGTCCGCTCCCGTGCGCAATGCCCACGGGGACGTCATCGCGTCGATCTCGGCCTCGGGACCGAGCTTCCGCTTCACCGAGGACAAGGTCGCCTCGGCGAGAGACCTGCTCACTCAGGCCGCCGCCGACATCTCGGCTCGCCTCGGATGGCGCGAACACTGAACCGCACAAAGCCGGCACCCCACGAAATCGGAACCGCCGAAATCGACACTGACGCACTGACGCACTGACGCACTGACGCACTGACGGCAGTTTCACTGCTCAGCTCTGCCTCGAATCGGTCACGGCCCAACCTCTTGACACTCCCGCCTCGGCGGAGGACGATCATCGTACGCAGTTCCACATAGCGCGCATCGTTGCATAATTCGCAACGATGCCGGTGAAGGCGAAGATGCCTTCAGAGAGGAGCCTGCTCATGGCTTCCGTCCCCGCCCAGGCCAGCGTCGTCGTTGTCGGAGCCGGCATCGTCGGCAACAGTCTCGTCCATCACCTCGCCGAGCTCGGCTGGACCGATATCGTCCAGGTCGACAAGGGTCCGCTGCCGAATCCGGGCGGTTCGACCGGGCACGCCTCGAACTTCATCTTCCCCGTCGATCACTCGCGTGAGATCACCGACCTCACCCTCGACAGCATGCGCCAGTACAAGGAACTCGGCGTCTTCACCGAATCCGGCGGCTTCGAGGTCGCCCGCACCGAAGAGCGCATGGAGGAGCTGCGGCGGCGCATGGCTTCGGCACGCGCGTGGGGCATTGAATCCTCCCTCGTCACCCCTGCCGAGGTCGCCGAGAAGGTGCCGTTCCTCGATCCCGGGGTCATCCTCGGCGCGTTCTGGACTCCGACCGTCGGGGTCGTCGATTCGGTCCGGGCGGGCACGATGATGCGCGAGTCCGCAGAAGCGAAAGGTGCGCTCACGGTCTCACCCAACACCGAGGTGACCGGCATCGATGTCGAGGACGGGCAGATCGCGGCCGTGCACACGACGAAGGGCGAGATCGCAACGAACCGCATCCTCATCGCCTGCGGTGTCTGGTCCCCGCGCATCTCCGCCATGGCCGGGGCCGCGATCCCGCTGACTCCGGCGGTCCACCAGATGATCAGCGTCGGGCCCGTCCCGCAGCTGGCCGAACGTCCCGGCGAGATCTCGTTTCCGATCGTGCGGGACATGGACACCTTCTGCTACGAACGTCAGCACGGCTCGGACATGGAGATCGGCTCCTACGCCCACCGGCCGATCCTCCACGACCCCGATGAGATCCCCTCGATCGAGGCGGCGAAGCTCTCGCCCACGGAGATGCCGTTCACTGATGAGGACTCCGATCCGCAGCTCGAACAGGCCGTCGAACTCATGCCCGAGGTGCTGTCGAATCCGGACGTCGAGATCCGCTATGCCATCAACGGCCTGCTCTCACTGACTCCGGACGGGGCGCCCATCCTCGGCGAATCGCCCCAGGTGAAGGGTTTGTGGTCGGCGGCGGCCGTGTGGGTGAAGGAAGGTCCGGGAGTCGGACGGGCGGTGGCCGAGTGGATGACGAACGGGTTGCCGGAGATCGACGTGCAGGGTGCCGACATCGCTCGCTTCCACTCTCATCAGCGCACCTGTGCCCATGTCAGAGCTCGCACGTCTGAGGCGTTCAACAAGACCTATGGGATCGTCCATCCCGGCGAGCAGTGGAGTTCCGACCGTGACGTCCGCCGCTCCCCGATGTGGCAGCGCGAGGCCGATCTCGGGGCCGTGTTCTTCGAAGCCGGCGGGTGGGAGCGGCCGCAGTGGTATCAGTCGAATACCGGTCTGCTCGAGGAGTTCGGTGACGCAGTCATGGACCGCAGCGCCGAATGGGATTCCCGCTGGTGGTCGCCGATCATCAACGCCGAGCATCTGGCGATGCGGCGGCGCGCCGGGCTCGTCGACCTCTCGAGCTTCGTCATCTTCGACGTCTTCGGCCCGGCCGCCCTCGACGCCGTCCAGCACATCGCCCTGGCTCAGATGGATGTCGCCATCGGTCGGGTCGTCTACACCCCGATCCTCGATGAGAACGGCGGCTTCCGTTCCGACCTGACGATCATGCGACTGGCACACGACCGGTTCCGCGTCGTCACGGGTGCCGCTCACGGAATGGTCGATCTGAAATGGTTCGCCGACCGGCTGCCCGATACGGGGGCGCGGACCGCCGATCTCACGAGTTCGTGGACGACGATCGGGTTGTGGGGACCGCGAGCCCGCGACATCCTCGGCGGTCTCACCAGTGCCGATGTCTCCCATGAGGGGTTCAAGTTCGGCACCGCCCGGACGATTGAAATCGGCTCGCTCGAGCTGCTCGCATCCCGCATCTCCTATGTCGGCGACCTCGGTTGGGAGCTCTACGCACCGATGGAATCGGGGCTGAAGCTCTGGGACGCGCTCATGGACGCCGGCGACGAGCACGGACTGCTCCCTGTCGGACTCGGCGTCTACGGCACCACCGGTCGGATCGAGAAGGGCTACCGTGCATTCGGCGCCGAGCTCGATTCCGAACGCAGCGTCGTCGAGGTCGGGATGGCCCGCCCGAAGGTGAAGTCCCAGGACTTCGTCGGCAAGGCCGCTCATCTGCGCCACCGCGAGGAGGAGCCGAAGACGGTGCTGTGCTCGCTCACCGTCCACGACCATACGAGCTCCAGCGGGGAGCGACGGTACATGCTCGGCGGGGAACCCATCGTCTCCGCGGACGGCGATCCTCTGGTCGACGGGCACGGTCGCCACTCCTATGTCACCTCGGCGGGGTCGGCCCCCAGCCTGGGCAAGCACGTGCTCATGGCGTTCCTCCCGCCCGCCGAGGCGGTGCTGGGCAACCGTCTGCAGGTCGTGTACATGGAGGAGTTCTATCCCGTGACGGTGGCGTCGGTCGATTCGACGCCGCTGTTCGACCCCGACAACGAGTGCATCCGGAGGTAGCCGTGAACATCCTCGTCTGCATCAAACGCGTCCCCGATATCGCCGGTTCCGTCGCCCTTGATGCCACCGGCAGCGGGATCGACGAATCCGGGCTCGGCCACACGATGTCCTCGCACGAGGAGTGCGCCGTCGAGCTCGCGATCCAGACCGCGGCCCAGACCGGTGGGACGGTCACGGTGCTCACTCTCGGTCCCGCCGAGGCGGTCGAGCAGCTGCGAGCGGCCGTGGCGGTGGGAGCGAACGACGGCATCCTCGTCGAGGCGGCCGACCCGTCCGTGTTCGCCCCCGAGGATATTGCGCAGGTCATCGGTGATGTCATCCGCGATCGCGCCGAGGCGGGGCACACCTTCGATCTCGTCCTCACCGGTGATGATGCCGCCGATACCGGCGATTTCCAGGTCGGGATCCGCCTGGCCTACGACCTCGAGTATCCGGTGCTCACGAATATTCAGACGATCAGTGTCGGTGGGGCGGATGAGGGTGGCGGGTCCGGTGGCGAGCGCGGCTCGGGTCGCGTCGAGGCCCGCGGGATCGGACCGTCGGGCACGGAGGTCTTCTCCCTCGATCTGCCCGCCGTCATCGCTGTCCACGAGGGCGGGGTCGATCCGCGCTACCCCTCGATCACCGGGCGGATGAAGGCGAAGAAGGCGCAGGTTGTCGAATACGACGCCCCCGACCCGGGCACGGGCAGTCCCCGGATCCTGCTCGAACTTCCGGAGGTGAAGGCGAGTTCGGTGACCATCCTCGGAGAGGGGCCCGAAGCGGCTCCCGCCCTGGTCGATGTGCTCGAAGAGATCGGAGTGATCCGGCCATGACAATCGTCTTCGTCGAAACCGACCCGGCAGGCGAGGTCACACTCACCTCCGCCGAAGCCATCACCTTCGCCCGCTCCCAATTACTACCTGACGGCGGCGCAGCAACCTCGCGCGAGGTATCTGGGCCGCCGTCAGGTAGCACGGAGGGGGTGGTGATCGGCCCGCTCAGCGATTCCGCCGTTGACGCGCTGGGGCGACTCGGGGTGAGCGTCATCCATCATCTCGAGCATCCGGATCTCGCGGAGTATTCGGCGGCGGCCTGGGCGCAGGCGATCGTCGACGTCGCTCCGGAGTCCGGCACGCTGCTGGCCTCGGGCACCCCGCGAGGCATGGAGCTCATGGCCCACGCCGCGGTCCGCACCGGCGCCCGCATGGCGGCCAACGTCATCGCCGCCGACGCAGAGGGCCTGCTGCGTCAGGTCCACGGCGGCACTGCCTTCGAACGCCTCCGCCTCGACGGGGATCTGCAGGTGCTCACGATCGCCGGTCACGCCTGCACTCCCGAAGAGACGACCCCGACCACCCCCGAGATCATCGCCTATGACCTCACCGTCGCCGAGGCGGACCTGGCCACCCGTGTCCAGCGCACTGAGGTCGAGGCCGCCGATGATGCGTCCGGACTGACCTCGGCCAGGGCCGTGGTCGGGGCCGGTCGCGGAGTCGGTTCGGAGAACGGGTTCGCCGAAGTCCTCGAGCTCGTCGACCACCTCGGCGGGGCCTTGGGCGTCTCCCGTGTCGTCACGGGTCTCGGCTGGCGCCCGCACGCCGAGCAGGTCGGTCAGACCGGAAGCCGCATCTCCCCCGATGTCTACATCGCCTGCGGGATCTCGGGAGCAATCCAGCACATGGCCGGAATCGAGGGGGCGAAGACGCTTGTGGCCATCAACACCGATGAAGAATCGACGATGGTCCAGCGGGCGGACTATGCGATCATCGGCGACCTCCACGAGGTGGTCGGAGCCGTCAACGAGGAGATCGTCCGCCGTCGCGGCTGAGCGCAGTTATAGTTTCCTCAAAGACCTCCGCAGATGGAGGTCTCCAGGAAGCGGCGAAAGGCGGCTGTCGTGCGCTCTGTCCACTTGAGTTCGACACGATCGGCGGATCGGCGGTGAACCGGCTCGTCCGCATCGCCTACCTCGGCTTCATCGCCGGCGATACCAAAGCCTTCACGATCATCCACCAGGTCTCGTTCGCGATCCTGCTCGGGGCGAGCGCCGCCCTACTCAGCGCCCTGCGACCGGATTCAGCGGTGGGCCACGAGTGGCTCGTATCGGGTTCCGCACTTCTCGTCATCGCCACGCTCGGGGCCGTCTACTCGGAGAGGTTCTCACGCTCTTGGGTGCCGAATCTCGCGATCCCACTGCTCGACTTCCTTGCCCTGGGCATGTGCCGGTTGGGAACCTATCCTGACGGGGCGGGCCTGTCGATCCTCGCCTTCACCCCTGTCGTCTGGCTGGTCACAAGCTTCCGCACACGCGGCGCCGTCATCGCACTCGGGGCAGTGCTCATCACTCTCACTCCTGTGAGCCTGTTCGGCGGAGATGCTCCGGTCGATGCGGCCCGGATCGTGCTCGCCCTCATCCTGCCCGTGGCCGTCGTGCTCGTCTCCGGGCTGACCATCGGGCTCGAGACGCGTCTGCGTTCGATGAACGCGCGCCTGAATGCGGCCCTTGAGCGGCAGCAGAGTCTGACCAGCGATCTGCAGAAGGCGAGCGCGCTGTTGCGCGGCACCGGCGCCAGCGTCGACGTCGGAGTGATCGTCTTCGACGAGAACGGGGACACCGCGTTCAAGAACCCGGCATTCACCTCCCACCTCGACGCGACGGTCAAGCGCTTGGCCGGCGCTCGGACCACCTCGAATGGTCCCGGAGACGCAGACACCACCGTCGGCAGTTCCGCCGCCGGAGACTCTGTCATCGACGAGTCCGCCATCGCCGACGGGGACATGTTCGGTGCCGATGGGCACACCCGAATCGACCCGAGGGAGTCACCGGTGGCCCGTGCCCGCCGCGGTGAACGGTTCGACGATGAACTGATCTGGGTCGGCCCGCAAGGCGGTGATCAGCTGGCTCTGTCGATCACCTCGGTGAGTTGGCAGGGGCATCCGAGCATCGCCCCGCACACGATCGTGACCACTCAGGACGTGACATCCACTCAACAGCTCATCCGGGCCCGCGAGCGCATCCTCGCCTCGGTCTCGCACGAGCTGCGGACTCCGCTGACCTCGATCATGGGGTATACGGACCTCGCTCTCGACGAACTCGAGAACGGCTCCCGCGCAGCCGCCTCGGCGATCGCCTCATATCTGGCCGTCGTACAACGGAACTCCGATCAGCTGCTCGCCATGGTCGAGGACATTCTCAGCGCCCAGCAGACACCGTCGAACCGCTTCGAACTGAACATCACCGAGTTCGAACTCGCCCCTCTCATCCACGACGTCGTCGAACAGCTTCGCTCGACGGCCGCCGACCAGAAAGTCGAACTCGCCGTCGAGTCCGCGGCTGCCCCGACGATTTCGGCCGACTCGAAGCGCATCACGCAGGTGCTGACGAACCTCGTGGTCAATGGCATCAAATACTCCGGCCCCGGACATCGCGTCACCGTCCGAACCCGCTCTGATGCGCTCGGCATCGGATTCGACGTTGTCGACGACGGAGCAGGAGTGCCTGCCCGCGAGGTCGATCAGCTCTTCACGGCGTTCTTCCGCGGCGCTGCCGCCCGAGCTTCGAGCCAGAGGGGCGTCGGATTGGGACTCTCCCTGGTCAAGGGCATTGTCGACGCACACGGGGGAACGATCACGGTGTCTTCGATTGAAGGCGCCGGCAGCACGTTTAGCGTCCGCATCCCCTCCCGAGACGAAGGAACTCTACCGTGACCAGAGACGAAGGAGCCCGACCGTGACCAGAGACGACGGCCAGTCCTCAACGAGACAGATCGGTCCGATAGCGGTGCTGCTCTCACTTGTCTACGGGGTTCTCGCGGCCTACATCTTCTGCTTCTCCGGATCGTTCGGGCGCCTCGGTGAGTACTGGTGGTTCGACATCGCGCTCATCACCATCACCATCACGGCGTCGCTCTCACTGGCCTATGTCAGCCTGCTGCTCATCTCCTATGTCCGGCAGAAAACCGTCGACCCCGGCGACCCCACGGACTTCACCTGGCACTTCCTCATACCTTGCCGCGATGAGGAGTCCGTCATCGCCGAGACCGTCTCGGCCGCGCGGACCTCTTTTCCGACGGCTCACATCTGGGTCATCGACGACGCCAGCGAGGACGCCACCGCCGCCATCGTCACCGACATCATGGACGTCGACGACCGTACCCACCTCATCTCCCGGGTCCTGCCCGAGGCACGGACGGGCAAGGGCAAGGCCCTCAACGCGGCCTATCGCGCGGTGTCCGAATTCGTCGGCGCAGACCCCGCCGACCGTGCTCGCTCGGTCATCGGAGTTCTCGACGCCGACGGGTTCCTCTCCGACAACGCCCTGTCAGTGCTCTCGGGCCCCGCTGGCTTCGGAGACGAGACTCTCGGCGCGGCTCAGCTCGAAGTGTGGATGAAGAACCGCGGCGACAAGCGGCCGCGTCCCGGACGCAACTGGTTCCTCAACCTCCTCGGCCGGTTCCTCATCCGGATGCAGGACATCGAGTTCCGCACCTCGAACTCGGCGATGCAGCAGCTGCGGGTGACCACGGGCACCGTCGGCATGGGCGGCAATGGACAGTTCACTCGACTGACCGTCCTCGACGCACTCACCGAAGACCATGGAGAACCGTGGGGAAACAAGCTCAGCGAGGACTACGAACTCGGGCTCAATATCCTCACCCGCGGTTTCCGCAACGGCTATTTCCCGCAGGCCCATGTGTCCCAGGAGGCGCTGCCCTACTTCCGCAGGCTGCTCACGCAACGCACGAGGTGGGGGCAGGGAATCATGGAGTGCGCATCGAATCTGCCTGCACTGCGCAGGAGCCGCGTCCTGAGGTTTCCCGGGTTCGTCGAGATCCACTACTTCATGAGCCAACCGTGGCTGATGATGCTCAATCTCCTGCTCATCCCGATCGTCACCGCCGTCGCAATCGCCCAAGGATTCTTCGGCTTCGTCGGTGATGCCGCGACCTGGATCATCGTCCTCACCGGGCTCGTCTTCGTCGTTCTCCCCTATGCGCTGTGGGGCCCGCTCTACCGGCGGTGGGGCCCCGAACCCATCGGTCGGACCGCCGCGGTGCTGCTGGGGTTGGGGTACCTCGTCTACGTCTACTTCACCTACTTCTACTATCCCCGCGCGATCGCCCGCATGGTCACCGGCCGGAATTTGTGGGCGAAGACGAAGCGCAACGCCGACGACGTGCTCGTCACCTCGACCTTCACCCCGGCAGCGCTGCAGGTCGTACCGCTGCTCGACCAGAACAGCCTCACCGAACTCGCCGAGGAGCTCGAAGGCAGGGACGAGTACGCCGAGGAGATCGTGTCCCGGTTCGCCCTCATCTGGCCGCGCCGTCTGGCGAATCTACAGCAGGCCGTGGCCGCCGAGGATGTGCTGGCCACCAGCGATGCGATCGCCAGCATCCGGGTGTCGTCGACGATGGTCGGAGCACGCCGACTGCAGGTGGCTGCCGAAGGCTTCACAACCTTGGTCGAGAGCCGCGAATTCGATGCCGCCCGTGCTGCGTTGCCGCGCCTGTCCCGGGTCGGCGACGACACGATCGTCGAGATCCGCTCCCGCTTCCTCGATCTGCCGACCCGTGGCCTGCACTGAGACCCGGACCGCACTGCCAACCGGCACCCATCCACTGAACCGGGCGATCAGTGGGGTCGGCTCACTCCTCGTCCATCGCCTGCAGGAACTCTCGGATCTCTCGTGGCTTGAAGGGCTTGGTGAGGAACGCGTCGGCTCCGGCTTCGAGGCTGGCGTCGCTGTCACGTTGCGTCGCCCGGGCGCTGATCACCGCGATCGTCGCCACGGTGCGAGGTCGGATCTGCCGCAGAAGTTCGAGACCGTCGATGTCCGGCAGTCCGAGGTCGACGGTGATGAGTGTGCGTTCGACTTCGTCGAAGCATTCGAGTCCGAGTTTGCCCGTCGCCACCGATTCGACGGCGTATCCGCTCTGTTCCAGAACAACCTCGAGCAGTCGGCGGATATCGTCATCGTCTTCGATGACCAGTGCGTTCTTCGATTCCATACCGAACCATTCCCTTACGGCCGGCTCAGACGGCCGCACCTGGACTCCTGCGTTCGCTCCATAGCTTAGTCTTCTCGGCAACGGCAGACGCGAGATTTCCGTTGCCACCGAGCACCTGGTTAACTGTAGAACGCTCGTTAAGTCACCATCCCCAATCAGCTCCTGGAGGCAGTCATGGCCACTTTCGAACTCTCACCCGAAGTGCGCTGGTCGGATCAGGACCTGCTCGGCCACGTCAACAACGCACGGATGATCACCCTCATCGAGGAATGCCGCGTGCGCTGGATGCATGAGATCCGGGCCGGACACATCACCGGCGGCGGACTGCTCGTCGCCCGCCAGACCATCGACTACCTCGTGCCCGTCATGTACGGCCCTGAACTGAAGATGACGGTGACGGTGAAGAAGCTCGGCAACTCCTCGTTCACGGTCAACACCCGCGGCGACCAGGACGGACGTCAGGTCTTCGACCACGACTGCGTGCTCGTCCACATCGATCGGGACTCGCAGAAGCCCACCCCGCTGACACCCGAGCTGCGCGCAGTCTTCGAACCCTACCTGCAGGACTGAGGCCCGACCATTGGCGTAGGTGGGAGAAACAGTCACGCGAAACCACCGCGGGCGTGATCATTCAGCCCATGCAGTGTGCGCGTATCGCCCGCCCATCAGCAGCGAGAACCTCCCGGGGGACGCGCTATCATGGCCGATTCGTTCAAGCCGTCACCGCACCCATCCGCATAGTCTGAAGTCATGAAACTCGACGCGATCTCGATCATCACCGCAGACATGCCCGCCGCCATCACCTTCTACTCCGCTCTCGGTCTCGAGCTCGCCGACGGCGGCCCGGACGCCCCACACACCGAGTTCGCTTCCGGATCCCTGAGGATCCTCCTCGACACCGAGGCGGTCATCCTCGGCATCGATCCCGAATGGACCCGCCCGACCGGCGGAAACAAGATGTCCTTGGCCTTCGACTGCTCCACCGCCGAGGCGGTCGATGCGACATTCGCCAAGCTCACCGGGCGCGGCGACGGGGGAAGCGATCCCGTGGCCGGAATCGTCCACGAACCTTGGGACGCGTTCTGGGGACAGCGCTACGCTGTGGTCTCCGACCCCGACGGCAACACGGTCGACCTCTTCGCCGCCCTCACCTCCTAATTGCTACCTGACGGCGGCTCAGCAACCTGGCGCGAGGTTGCTGAGCCGCCGTCAGGTAGTTCTGGGTGGGGGCGGACTTACGGGACGAACGCAGGGTGCGCCCTCATCCGATGAGCGAGCGCTCGTCCCGCCGCAGGTGAGCGGCATCGGCATACCCGACCTCAGCCGCGGCCGCTGTCCGAGAGCGGCCCACATCAATGAGGTCTCGTGCGGCCTGCCAGCGCAGGATCTTCGCCAGGTGTTTGGGCCCGTAGCCGAACCATTCCGCGCTCAGTCGGCGCAGCTGCCGCGGTGAATACGCAAACTCCGCAGCCGCCTCGGTGACAGTCTGAGCCGGCGAACTTGAACGCACATCCAATGCCCGAGCCAGGGCCATCGGACGCGGATCCATCGGAGCTCGGTCCGTCAGGCCTCCGGCCGTATCGAGCAGCACCCGGGAAGCTCCCGTCACCGAGGCGGCCCTGCCCTGCCCGCCATTCCCGATATCGGCACGCCTGCCGCCGATGACAGCGTCGAGGGGCGTGACCCGGTCGGCCAGTTCCCTCGCCGAGGTGGTCAGGAGCTGCGGAAGCACGCCGGAGTCGAATCGCAGGCCCACCGTCGGTGCGGCCGAGCCGTGGAACCTCCGTGCCGTGGAATCGGCACCGGCGATGAGGATCTGCGAATCGATGACGATGAGGTCCATACACCCGTCGGGAACGATGAGCGAGGAAGTTGGCGAATGCACGGCATCCGGCCCGAAGGCGAGGTCGCGACGGTCGAGGTCGGCCGCCTCGGCGAGGGAATCGGCCTTGTCGGGAACGGAGACCCATAGGTTCGCGTGCAAGTATGGGATCCGGGTTTCGCGATACACGGACTCGGCCTCCTGACGCTCTCGGCGGTAAACTCGTCTGTGTTCATCTGGTGCGGGCGGCGCGATTTGCCCCCAGAATAGCGCGCGAATGGCCCCAGCAGAGGGCCGCACGCCTGAGCTCACGGGAAGGAATGATGGCTGCAGCATCCTCGGCGCCGGTGTCGGCGCGAAGGCAGGCTCGCCATGTCACTGTCTTCCTCGATGTCGATGGCGTCCTCAACTCCTACCCGGTTCCCAAGCTGCGCGGCATGGCCGAGGGGCGGAAGAAGCTGCACGCGTGGCACTACGAACTTCACTACCGGCCGGCCGTCGTCGAATTCTTCGACCGCATCGTCGAGACCCATGAGGTCGATGTCGTCTGGCTTTCTACCTGGTCGCAGCGGTGCAAGTCCGAACTCGAACCGAAGTTCGGTCTGCGCAATTCCTTCGATGTCATCGAAATGCCTGATGAGACACACAACCGCTTCGCCCACGATCCACAGCAGTGGTGGAAAGCACGCGCCATGGAGGACTGGCTGGCCACCCACGAGCACGGGCGTGCGATCTGGATCGACGACGACCTGGCGTGGCCGGCCACTCGCGAGTACTTCCTCAAGCACTACTCGCCCAACCGCCTCAAACTCATCGCCCCGGACTTCGCCCACGGCCTGACGAAAGCCCATCTCAAGGAGATCCGGGAGTTCGCCTACCCGAAGACCGACGTTCCAGAAACCGGCGACGCCAAGCCCGATAGCCAAAACGCCGACGATTCGAAGACCAGTGAAGACAAGACCGGCGATCCGACGACATCCGAACTGAAGGGAACTTCATGACACACATCGGCCTGCTCGATTCCGGACTCGGACTCCTCGGCACCGCCGACGCGCTGTTCAATCTCGCCCCCGACGCGGACCTCGTCCTCGCAATGGACCCGGACTTCACCCCGTACGGCAGCCTGAGCACCGACGCCCTCGAACAGCGGGCCCTGCACTCGGCCGGGGTGCTCGCCGAATGGGAACCCGACGCCATCGTCATCGCCTGCAACACCGCCTCGGTGCAGGCGCTCGAAGCCGTCCGTGCCCGCTACGAACCGGCCATTCCCGTGATCGGCACCGTGCCTGCGGTGAAGATGGCCGCCGGCACCGGGCAGGACTTCGCGATCTGGGCGACGCCGGCGACCACGGGCAGCGAGTATCAGCAGAACCTCATCGACTCCTTCGCCGCGGACCTTCACGTAGCCAAGATCGCTTGCCCGGGACTGGCCGAGGCCATCAACGCCGCCGACCTCAACAAAATCGACACAGCCATCGAGGATGCTTTCACCCAGATGGGGCCCGGAATGGAGACCGTGGTGCTCGGCTGCACCCACTACGGACTCGTCGCCGATCGAATCATGGCCGCCCGCGCCGGAGCCCTCACGGTCTTCGATTCCCCCATGCCGGTGGCCAAACAGACGCTGCGTCGCATCGGCCTCGAGCCCGCCGGAGTCGGCGAGGATCAGCCCGGCACCGGTCGCGTGCTCGCAACCTTCGCGTCCGGCCGACGCGTCAGCCTCCCCCAGGCCCTGGATGCCTACCCAGCCGGCAAACGACTGCTGGCCCGAGAGGCCTGAGCGAACAAAATTTCGATTTCAGATCAATGATTCTTGAGCGCTAGCAACCCTTCGTCCTTGCCGCCGACCTCCAGATCCTGGTTCAAGATCTCTACGCCTCTGCTTCGCCCTCGCCGGCGTTTCTGCTTCGTCCACTCCAGTTTGAATGGCTTCCAGAGCTGCCGCTGAGACAGTCTGTCAACACCCAAAGCATTCCGCCGAACTCGCTTTCGCTCGAGTGGTAGCCGCACCCCTCCGGTCTCCACCTGGTGCCGGGCGTGTACAGCCAGCATTGCATTCAGAACTAAGTTCCGAGCGCATAGCAGCATCAACCAAATGCTCCCCACTGCACAAACGATGGCCCCGCCAAATGCAAGTCGAACTGTCAGGGACTCACCGCTGACCGCTGCAAAAGCGAACATTCCGGCAAGACACAAGAATGAAGCTAAATAGGGAGCCCAGATTGAAAAATTGACTCTCGAAGTAAGTAGCTTCGCAACCTGCTGTCGTTCGAACTCCAAGCGAATAGCTCGGCGCATTTCAACATGCCTGTTGTCACCGAGGTCAGGGTCTACGGATTCAAGCAACAATTTTCCATGGTTCTCGGCCCATGCCGAGTCATCGAACTTCAAATTTAGAATTCTTTGTAGATTACGCACAGCCGCTAAAACTGTAATGCTCAGCGTTACTAGAGTGAGTGCATTTTGAAGATCCACCAACATGAAATCGAGCTTACGCTCAAGCACTGACTCGACCGACTGGTACCAGCTAATCTCTCCTCTGGACGACTCTGGTCGCAGTCCCTGAACTTGCCCCTCCCCTCCCCTCCGCGTTCCCTCCGAGCCGGGTCTTTCCGCGCCGCACAGGCGTAAAATGGACCAGACAGTCAATCGTCAAAGGAGGCGATTCGACATGTTGGCGCTCAGTATCCTCGCCGCACTTGTCGCACTCGGAGCAATCACGCTGGGAAACAGCCTGAAGATCGTCAAGCAGTACGAGCGCGGGGTGGTCTACCGCCTCGGCAGAGTCAACGCCGAGCCCCGTCCGCCCGGAATGACCGCGATCGTCCGCTTCGTCGACAAACTCGAGAAGGTCAACCTCCAGATAGTGACCATGCCGATCCCCGCGCAGGAGGGCATCACCCGCGACAATGTCACCGTCCGCGTCGACGCGGTCATCTATTTCAAGGTCGTCGACCCGCGCAAGGCCGTCGTCGATGTCGAGGACTATCAGCTCGCCGTCGGCCAGGTTGCGCAGACTTCGCTGCGCTCGATCATCGGACAGAGCGAACTCGACGATCTGCTCACCAACCGCGAACGCCTCAACCAGGGTCTGGCGATCATGATCGACAGCCCCGCCGTCGACTGGGGCGTCCACATCGACCGCGTCGAGATCAAGGACGTGGCCCTGCCGGAGACGATGAAACGCTCGATGTCGCGCCAGGCCGAAGCCGAACGCGAACGTCGATCCCGCGTCATCATCGCCGACGGTGAGCTGCAGGCCTCGAACAAACTCGCCCAGGCCTCCGAGGCCATGGCCCACACCCCGTCCGCCCTGCAGCTTCGCATCCTCCAGACCATCGTCGAGGTGGCCTCCGAACGGAACTCGACCCTGGTCCTGCCCTTCCCTGTCGAACTGCTCCGCTTCCTCGAGAACAACACCCCGACAGCTCCTCCCACCACCGAGGCGGGAACGCAGTCGACCACGGAAGCAGGAGTCACACCCACCACGGACACCCCCGCCGAGGCGGCGGACCGGTCCGAATCGGACACGACGCCGAGTGCCCCGGCCGACCTCGACGCCATCGTCCAGGCCATGTCCGAATCGCTCAAGCTCACCGGGCTCATGCCCGAGCAGGAGCGCGTCACCACGGACATGCCCGAGCAGGAGCGGACCACCTCGGATGCGGCCGCACGGTCCGACGTTGCCGACCAGGAAGAGCATTTCGGGCACGCCTGAACCTTCGTTGCCCAGCCGACGACCGCCCGCGCACTCGCCCCGCGCATTCGCCCCGCCGACCGTCTTCAGCGTCTGTCCAAGCCCGAGGACTAGGCTGTGCGCATGGACCTCAAGCGCACTGGAAGAACAGTCATCGTCAACGGCGTCATCGCCCTCGTGATGGGTGCGCTGATGATGGTGTGGCCAGGCACCTCCGCCGAGGTGGTCGTGCGGATCTTCGCCTGCTGGCTCGCCGTCATCGCCATCTCCTCCCTCGTCTTCGCACCGCAGGGAGGCCGCACCGGCAGCATGGTCACCCGCGCGGTCCTGCTCATCCTCCTCGGTGCGCTCATCTTCTTCACCCCGATGCTGTTCGCGTCCATGGTCACCGTGCTGACCGGATTCGCGATCATCTTCTTCAGCTTCCTCGCGCTCACCATGTCCTTCTTCATCCGTCGGATGGGTGTCAGGTCCTGGTGGGCGCTCACCGTCATCGGCGTCCTCGGCATCATCCTCGGCGGCTTCTTCCTCTTCGCACCGGGCGCCGGCGTGACCGCGCTGATCTTCACCCTCGCCGGGTTCATCATCCTCGTCGGCATCGCCCTCATCGCTCTCGGCCGTCGACTGCGCAAGGTCGACAGGCAGATGAAATCCGACCCTCACCGCAACCGTCCCGACGACGACGGCGGCGATGTCATCCGCGGGGAGATCATCGACTGACTCCGGCCGCCTCGGCGAGCTTTCCCCCTTTTCGACAGAGCCCGGATCCGCATAATTGCGGATCTGGGCTCTTTCACATACCCGCTGCTCACCGATTCTCGCACCGAGGTCGGACCGAAGTGGTCATTGTCACAACATGACTTTCGATCTCCGGCACACCCAAGCGCCCGCTGCGCAAAAGCCCGCTGATATAGCACCTGACCTGGAACATCGCGTGAACACACGGCAAAACCTACCGATTGTGCATGAGCATTTCGTGGGCCTCGGAATCGGAGTTAACCGTCTATTCACTTTCGCCGTAACCTGGCGGTCATTCGACCTGCGAATCATGGAGGCAGACAGACACTGCCATATCGACTGAAACTCGCGAGGAGAACGAATGACCCAGGTTCTGGCCCCGGAGCGCCACACTCCGCCGCCTGCCGTCGGCCGCAGCAACGACCGCCTCTGGCATCTGGCCTTCGGTGGACTGCTGGCGATCGCCCTCATCGCCTTCACCCTGTGGTCCTTCGACTTCGTGGGCCGGGACGCACCCCGCATGGTGCTCATCACCACGGTCATCTTCGGTGCCTTCATGGCCTTCAACATCGGCGGCAACGACGTCGCCAACGCTTTCGGAACCTCCGTCGGCGCCGGCACCCTGACGATGAAGCAGGCACTGCTCATCGCCGCAGTCTTCGAGGTCAGCGGCGCACTGCTCGCCGGCGGTGACGTCACCGACACGATCAAGAGCGGAATCGTCGACCTCAGCGGGGTGGCGATCAATCCGATGGACTTCGCGTTCATCATGATGGCGGCCCTCCTCGGCGCTGCCGTGTGGCTTCTCGTGGCGACTCGGATGGGTTGGCCGGTGTCGACGACGCACGCCATCATCGGCGGCATCATCGGCGCGTCTCTGACGATCGGCTTCGTCACCGGCAGCGGCGGACTCGCCATGGTGCAGTGGTCCGAGGTCGGTCAGATCGCGATCTCCTGGGTGCTCTCTCCCGCCCTCGGCGGACTCGCGGCTTTCGTCATCTACGGCGTGATCAAGAAGTACGTACTCGGCAAGACGCTGTCGCACACACTGAAGCCGCACATGCTCGCCCCGGTCTCCGCTGCTGAGGGATCCGTCGACGCACAGATCGACGCCGCCACCGAGGATGCCCCCACCGACGGAGGATCGATCGGCACCCATTCCGCTCTGCAGCGGTGGGTTCCCGTCATCGCCGCCGTCGGTGCGGTCATCATCACCGCGATGCTGCTGTTCAAGGGTCTGAAGAACCTCGACATGAGTGTGAGCACCGTCGGCGGCCTGCTCATCATGGCGATGATCGGCGCGGCCGTGTGGCTGGCCGTGTTCGTCTTCGCCAAGACACTGCGCAAGCAGACGGTACCTCGCGCGACCTACATCCTGTTCTCCTGGATGCAGGTGTTCACCGCCTCCGCGTTCGCCTTCAGCCATGGTTCGAACGACATCGCCAACGCCGTCGGCCCCTTCGCCGCTGTCCTCGATGTGCTCCGCACCAACAGCATCAGCGGCGAGGCGACTGTGCCGTTCGCAGCCATGCTCACCTGCGGCATCGCCCTCATCGTCGGTCTCTGGTTCATCGGCCGCAAGGTCATCGCAACCGTCGGCACGAACCTCACCGAAATCCACCCGGCCTCCGGATTCGCCGCCGAGCTCGCTGCCGCTGGAATCGTCATGGCCGCCTCGGTGAGTGGTCTGCCTGTGTCGTCGACGCACATCCTCATCGGCGCGATCATCGGTGTCGGCCTGGTCAACCGCTCGGCGAACTGGAAGCTCATGAAGCCGATCGCACTGGCATGGATCATCACCCTTCCGGCCGCCGCGGCCATCGGTTCGGTCGGCGTCATCGCCCTGCGCACCATGATGGGCTGACCCACTGACACGAACGCCCACAAGCGTTCGCCGGTCTGCGTTCGAGGCATCGCTTCGAACGGATCCGCACCTCCGCCCCGCCGACTTCCACACGAAGTCGGCGGGGCGATTTCCGTCCGACCCCTGGTCTCGGCAAAGCCCCCTGTGCTATCTTGTTCGGCATGGGAACATTGAACAGCAGCGCAATGACTGCGCCTTGCTTCTACATTCGTCACCGCAGCGCCTGACAGCGCGCCAGACGAATTCTTCTGCGATCGGCTGACCGACGACGGTCACCCTGATCTGCTCTGCAAGCGCGTTGTCCCCCCGGAGAGCCATCGGCATCCGGGCGAAGCGGCAATCGGCTGACCCCATTCTGATTCTCTGACCACTCCGATCATCATGATCGCCCAGGTCTATACGAATCGATCTGACTCACCTTCATTGCGCTGCCTCGGGTGCCTCCATCTTCCTTTTGGAGCACATCCCATTGCGACCCCACACGTCACGACACCGTTCGACACGCAGTCAGTCCCGTTCGCGCTCGGCCCCAAGGTCTATTCACGGCGGGCGGCATGAACTCGGCCAGAACTTTCTGCGCTCACCCACCACCATCTCAACGATTGCGAGCCTGGCTCGCTCCACCTCCGGACCGATCATGGAGATCGGTCCCGGCAACGGAGCAGTCACCGCCGAGCTCTACCGGCTCGGTCGCAAGCTCACACTCGTCGAACTCGACGAAACGAGGTTGGATCACCTTGAAGACACGTACCCGCGGGCCGAGGTCCGGCACGCCGACATCCTGACCACCCGGCTCGACCGGCCGGTCATCGTCGGCAATCTGCCGTTCCACCTCACCACTCCCATCCTCCGCAAACTGCTGCGTTCCGGGCGCTGGCAGCGGGCGATCCTGCTCACCCAATGGGAAGTGACCCGCAAACGCGCAGGAATCGGCGGATCGACCATGATGACCGCGCAGTGGACCCCATGGTTCGACTTCCGCCTCGTCACTCGCGTCCCCGCCGACGCGTTCACCCCGAAACCCAGCGTCGATGGCGGCATCCTCACCATCGATCGCTGTCCCACCGGGTCGATCCCAGAAGGTGCTCGATCCGATTATCAACAGTTCGTCCGTTCGGTCTTCACCGGTCGCGGGCGAGGAATGAAAGGAATCCTCTCGAAGATGAGCATCACCGATCATCGCACTCTGCAATCGACCATGGACCGCAACGACATCAGAGAAGACACCTTGCCCAAAGACCTCACCCCCGACCAGTGGACCGGACTGTTCACCGAACTGGCCGCCGAAACAGATCAGACGAATGCGAAGAAGGGAAAGACCATGCGAAACAGCAAAGCACCCAAGCAGAACCCCATCACCGAGGCGGCCCCTCAGACACCGGTGATCACCGGGGAGATGCCCATCGTCGGCGCCAAACCGGCGACCGAGAAGCTGCAGGCTTCCATCCCGGGCACCGACCCGAAGGCGAAGAGCCATGACAAGGGTCATCTGCAGGCCGAGCGTGGTTTCATGAATCAGCATCAGAAACCGCAGCAGCCCCAGCCGAGGTGGAACCTGCCACGCAGGTAAGAGTCCAGTGCCCCGGTCCGACGTTTCCCGTCGGACCGGGGCACTGTCCGGCCCATGCGCCTCCAGGCCGACGCACCGACGGGCCGTGACACTGGCGGCTCCTCCGTCTTCTCCGGAAGTTCATCTTCGCCGACTGCCGGCGCTCGTAGACTGAAAACAGCAGGTTCACGCACTGCGCATTCGGTCGAGAGGTCAGCCGGAATGGACAAGGAACACGGCACTCACATCAGACGCTTCATCAATGGATGGTGTCCTGGCTGCGAAGAGAGCAGCAGCCTGACACCGGGTCGACTCAACTCCGAGGGAACCATCGAATTCCGCACCTGTGTCGACTGCGGGGAAACCGTCGAGGACCACGATCCCCGATTCTGGTCATCGGCCGCCGACGCCGACGAAGAAGGACTCGTCTAGGTCCCTCCTCGGCCGGCCACGGAGATCACCAGCGCAAAGCTCGTGTCAGACCCTCCGTCTACACTGAAATCACGTTCGCGAGCTGTGGCCATCGGTACCTGGCCGGCCACACGGCAACCCGTCATCGACCGGGTGCCCCAGGGGAAGAACGGGCCCGCGCCGACCGCTCGGGCAAGCTTCGATCCGGGCCGCTGCGCCCGAGAAGGACGGTTTGCCATGTCCGCAGACTTCGACGACTCCGCCGACTTCCACAACGACTCGGCCAGACGCCGCAGGGCCGCCGAACAGTGGCCGGGCTTCGACCCCGCGGAGGCCCTGCGCTGGTCGAAGGTCCTCCTCCACCACTCCCCCGACCCGCAACGCGCCGCCATCAAAGCTCAGATGAGTTCGGCGATCTCCCGCGGCATCCCGATCGCCGGACCCGATTGGGTTCGCACCGCCGAATCCGCACGCCTCGATGGCTTCAATCCGGTTCTCTACCAGACACTCTTCGAAAGCCTGCGCACCATTCCGAAGACGGCTTTCCGATCCCACCCGGGACACCGGCAGGCGACGTTCAAGACCCACCTGCCCGGCACGCCATATGAATCGGAACTGTGGAGCGACTGGCCGAAGCTCTTCCTCACCGACGGATTCGACGCCCGAACGGCCACGACCCTGACACTGCTGCGCGCCGAACCGAAGTTCCCACGGCCGCGAAGCAACGACTGAGCAGAGGGTCTCTGACCTCACCGATCCCAACCACCACTACCGGTCGGATCAACAGATCCGACTCGGTCAACTCGCCTAGGAAGCCACGCGCAGATACACGGCCGCGGCGAGCGCGGAAGCGATCATCTCCCGCTCCCCTCCGATGTCCACGGTCACCTCTTCGTCGGTGCGGTCGACGACGTCGAGCGCGACATCGGGAAGCACACCCGCCTCGGCGAGCTTGCCCAAGATCCGCGGATCGGCGTCGGAGACCCTCAGCACCTCGTAGTGACCGGCGGCCGCCTCGGCGAGAAGGGTCGGAATATGGGAATCGACGGCACCGTCGGCACCGGGAATGGGATCGCCGTGCGGGTCGGACGTCGGGTGGCCGAGGAACGCATCGATGCGGTCGATGAGCCGATCAGAGGCGGCGTGCTCGAGGATCTCGGCCTCGTCGTGGACCTCGTCCCAGCCGTAGCCGAGCGACTTCACGAGGAACGTCTCAATCAGCCGGTGCCGGCGCACCATCGACAATGCGATCGCCTCGCCCTGCTCGGTGAGCACCGGCGGCTTATAGGGAACTCGAGTGATCAGACCGAGTTCGTCGAGACGCTTGAGCACCTCGCTGACATTGGCCTTCGTCGTTCCGAATCGGTTCGCGAGTTCGGTGGCCGTCATCGGGTCCCCGCCCCATTCCTGGGCCGACCAGATGGCCTTGAGGTAGTCCTGACTGACCTCGGAGACTTCACCTGCACGCATGTCCCCAGTATCCCATGGACGCGACGTCCCACTCCGCACTTCATCCGAAGTGAGCGGTCTGGCACAGATGTTCCCAAACGATTACGTCCGACCCGCCCCATCGCCGAGGCGGCCCTGCCAGAATCACATTCATGACCTCCCATTCCCTCCCCTCCGACTCGGTTCACCCGGCCGACGACGCTGACCGCCTGCGGTCTGCTCGGCCCGCACTCCCCGACGCCCCCTCCCCCACAGACGGCTGGCCCCCGTTCCGTGCATTCCGCCGCTGGGCGAAGGCCCGCAAGACCGCGTCCGGACCAACAGCACGGCGAGGGGCACTCACCTCGGACGACCAGCGAGCACGACCAGAGAGGATCAACGCATCCGGCCTGTTCCGACCCGGAGAGATCGAGTACGCGCGGCTGCGGAGCCTGCCTCCGTTCGACACCGATCTGCTCCTCCTCACCGACCAGCGCATCATGCGAGTGCGCACCGATGCTGAGGGCTCCATCGCCCAGCTCTCGGAAGCGACGCCTCGGCAGGTCGGCGTCGTCCGCGCCGAGGAGTTCCGCGGACGCGCAACCGTGACTGTCGAGCTGCACGTCGGATCGTCGATGCGGTTGGAGGAGACCACTCCCGCGGAGGCGCACCGTTTCGTCGACACCGTCAACGAGGTGGCCGCCCGCTCCCGGGCCTGACCCGGACGCCCCCACCCCTTAGTCAACTTCCTGAAAAGAGGGGGTGATGAATTTGTGAGAAACCTCCACCCGTAGAATAGATCGGGCCCATTTTCGGGCCCTGTCCCTTTTTGTCTACCGGAGGTCAATGCGTGCAGGATCCGAACGAAGAGACGTTGAAGCGCCCAGTCGTCGAACGCGAACGATTCGGCGGAACCGACCGGGCCACGAGAATCAGCAGGGACGTCGACCCCGAGAAGCGCGCTCCGATCGACAGCACAGAGATGAGCAAGGGCCCGGAGGAGCTCTCCGACGAACGCGGCTCCCGGGTCAACTGGCGAGTCTTCATCGTCGCCTCCCTCATCATCCTCGCGTTCTCCGTGTGGGCGATGATGATGCCCGACTCGGCTCAGTCGACGATGAAGACTGTCGTGGACTGGATTGCAGAGAACCTCGGCTGGTTCTATGTCGTCACCGTCACCGTCGTCATCGGCTTCGTCCTCTGGGTGGCGCTGTCCAAGGAAGGCAGCGTCAGGCTCGGCCCCGACCACTCTCGTCCGCAGTACAACCTCTTCACCTGGGTCGCCATGCTCTTCGCCGCGGGCGTGGGCATCGACATGCTCTTCTACTCGGTGACCGGACCGATCACCCAGTACCTCGAACCGGTCAACGCCACAGCCGAATCGGCCGCCGCCGCACAGGACGCCGTGGTGTGGACGATGTTCCACTACGGCATCGCCGGCTGGTCGATGTACTCGCTGCTGGGCATGGCCATGGGCTACTTCGCCTACCGGTGGGGCATGCCCCTGTCGATCCGTGCGGTCCTCTACCCGCTGCTGGGCAAGCGCGTGCGCGGAGCCACCGGTGATGTCATCGACATCTTCGCCCTCGTCGGCACCGTCTTCGGTGTGGCCACCTCGATGGGCATCGGCGTCGTCCTGCTCAACGTCGGGTTCGCCACTCTCTTCGGTCTCGAAACCGGACTGGCCCTGCAGATCGCGCTGGTCATCGTGGCCGTCGTCATGACTGTGGCCGCCTGCACCTCAGGCGTGGACAAGGGCATACGCCTCGTCTCCGAGCTCAACCTCTGGTCGTGTGCGGCGATGATGCTCTACATCCTCGTCACCGGCAAGACCGCCTTCCTGCTCAACGCCATGGTCGAGAACATCGGCCGCTTCATCTTCACCCTGCCCGAACGGACGCTGTCGACGTTCGCCTATGTCGACGGCGGATCCGAATGGATGGGCGGCTGGACCCTGTTCTTCTGGGCCTTCTGGCTCGCCTGGGGTCCCTTCGTCGGGCTGTTCCTCGCCCGCATCTCCCGCGGCCGCACGCTGCGTGAGTTCGTCATCGCTGCGATCACTGCCCCCGTGATCTGCGACTTCACCATCGTCTCGATCTTCGGCAACTCGGCGCTGTCCGAGGTCTTCAACGGCAACGACGAGTTCGCGAAGACGGCCATCGCCTCCCCGGAACAGGGCTGGTACGACCTGCTCGAGATGTTCCCGGGAGCGACGTTCCTCATCGGCCTGGCCACTCTGTCCGGACTGCTCTTCTACCTCACAAGTGCGAACTCCGGCGCCATGGTGATGTCGAACTTCTCCTCCTCGATTCCGAATCCGGAAGAGGACGGAGCGAAGTGGCTGCGCATCTTCTGGGCCCTGGTCACGGCAGTGCTCACAATCGCCATGCTCGTCGCCGGCGGCGTAACCACGATGGAGTACGCGACGCTGATCTTCGCCCTGCCGGTGACGATCATCGCCTACCTCGTCATGGCCTCGTTCTCGAAGGTGCTGCGCATGGAGCGCGCCGAACGCGAGGGCCGTATCCGTCGTCGCCGCGCCACTGCCGCCCACGGCGGACGCGCTCCGGAGAAGACCTGGCGTCAGCGCCTGGCGACCCTGCGGTCCTACCCGACGAAGAAATCCGTCGAACGCTTCGTCGCCGAGGTGGTCGGACCGTCCCTGGAGGCCGTGGCCAACGAGTTCCGCGAACTCGGCTACACCGTCGAGCACCTCCAGGCCATGGACGAGGACACCGGCATCACGACGAACACGCTCAATGTCGACATGGGCGAGCAGCGCGACTTCCACTATGAAGCCGCGGCCGTCGAAGCGAATGTGCCGTCGTTCGGTGCCCGCAATGCCCCGCGCGGCGACGACAAGTACCTGCGCATCGAGGTCTTCACCCAGACCGGTTCGGAAGGCTACGACCTCATGGGCTTGAGCTCGCAGCAGATCATCGATGACGTGCTCGACCGGTACGAGAACCACCTGTCGTTCCTCGCCTATTCGCACGAGCACTCCTACCAGTCGGTCGTCACCCCTCCCACACCGCCGACCACGGATTCGATTCCGGCGGTGCCCAAGGATGCCGACGACGTCGAAGAGCTCGAAGCGCCGAAGCACTGAACCATTCCCCACGCCGAGGCGGCCGTGCCCACCCGTGCACAGCCGCCTCGGTGACGGGGTGAGCACAGCGATCGAAGGAGCGGTGACCGATATGGTCACCGCTCCTTCTGCGTCGGGACGGGGAATCTGACCGGGGACCGCTCAGATGTGTCAGGACCGCTACCGGCACACCATCGGTGCCGACCTCGGCGGTGACACAATCGAATCATGGAGTTGAAGAATCCGACCATCGGCAAGATCGTCGTCTTCGGTCTGCTCATTGCCGGCATCGCACTCATCGCCTTCACGTCGACGAATGCAGGAGTCGCATCGAAGCACAGCCCCGACGACTTCGGCGGCGACCCTTATTTGGCGCCGTCCATAATTCTCGGACTTCTCCTTGCCTTGAATGCGGTCGCAATCGCGGCGCTGGCCATCGCCGGCGAAGACGATCATCCCGACCGCGCCGAGGCGGAGCCGCACACTCCACGGCAGCCGGAGTCGTTCACCAGGTTCGTCCGCGCCCCGCTTCCACGAGTCCTCCTCACCGGACCGATCTGGGCCATCTGCTCATTGGTCGCGCTGTTCATCGGCCATACCTATGCCGCAGACCCAGGGGCGCCGGGAACGGTCTGGGGAGACCTCACCGGCAACCCGCTGTCCGCCCTGTCCATCGTGTTCCTCTGCTGGGCGACGGCGAACATGGCCTTCGCCTGGTCGTCACTGGCCGAAGCGTTCAGCCGAGATCGTCGGCCGGTCTCTCTCACGATTCTCACCTGCGGGCTCGGCCTGGGGTGTCTGACGGCCGGTCTCTTCGGTTTCTTCGGACTCGCCACACTTACGACAGTCATCGCTTTTCTGCTCGGCGCGGTCTGTTTCATCGTCTCGACGGCTCTGCTCATCCCGCTCAGATGGTGGGCGATCAGGCGAGTCGACCGTTTCGACTCCGCTGAACGGCCGACTGCCGGCACTCGGCGAAGTCCCGGCCGGTCCGCTCAACCGCCCGAAGACGCCCTCCGACCGGGAGAGCGGATCCTCACCACCTACCTCGGTGAGGTGCCGAATGCCCATGCGAACGGCAGCACCGCCGACCCGCAGATGCTGGTGCTGACTGACCGACGGATCTTTCGCGCCTCAATCATCGCGCCGGGGCGCACATTCGTCCTCGAACAGGCCGAGCCCGGTCAGCTGAGCGGCGGCGCATCGGAACGTCGCAGCAACCACGTGATCACGACGGTGCTCTTCAACGGCCGGCAGCCGATGAGCGTGACAGGCGGCACCGAGGAAGCATCTGGTCGCTTCGCCGAGGCGATCACCGTCCTCGCCCGGACGGGCCGTCTTCCCCGCTGATCCGGCATACTCCTTCGACCAGACTTGTAGTTCCGACGCAACGGATCCGGAACATCTCAGCACCCATGGCTCGCAGAGTTCCTGCGAGGATGGAGGTATGAATAGGGACAGACGCTCTAGGGGCATGACTCTCGTGTTCGGGATCGGATTCGCCGTCTTCGCCTCGATTCCGTTCTTCCTTGCCAATGCCGGTATCAATCCGCTCCGCAAGCATGTGCTCAGAGGCATCAACCCGGACCAGGCGCCGAGCATCGGGATCCTGGTCCTGTTCTTCTTCTCGGCCATCGCCGCCTTCGCCTTCTATGAGGACAAACCGCCCGCTGGCAGCGATGCCGCCCGTGCGCAGCAGGCCGCGGATCCGCATGGAGTGAAACGCAGACAGCCGCCCACCGCTTTCGTCCGGAATCCATGGCCTCGAGTGTTCGCCGTCGGACCGGTATGGGCCGTCTGCGGAGTCATCGCCGCGTTCGTCTGGCACGCCTTCGCTAAGGACTCCGGAATTCCGGGCACTGTCTGGGGTGATCTGACATCGTCCCCGCTGCCGGCCTTCGCCCTGCTCTTCGGACTGTGGGCCACGGTCAACTTCAGCCTCGCCCTCGGAGCGATCGCCGACGCCTTCCACCGCACGCTCTGGGCGATCTTCCTCATCGTCTCTGTGCTCATCGCCATCCTGGCCATCACCATCGGCGTCGTGGCATCGAACATCCTCACGGTGTCACCGCCGGCAGGGCTGGCAGTGGCCGCCATCTGCCTCATCATCACAACGGTCGCACTGATCCCGGCCCGCCTGTTCGCCGTCGCCCGAGCACGCGTCACCAACAGGATCGATGCGGCCCACGAGGCTCGGCTGCAGTCTCTGCTGATGACTCTCGCCCCAAGTGAGAACCTCATGCTCCACTTCGCCGATAGGGATAACCCGACCGGGCAGATTCTCGCCGCCACGAACCAGCGACTCCTCCTGGCCGCACCCACCGGCACCGGAACCGGGTCCGCCCGACCGGGCCCGGTCCGCATCCTCGACCAGGCACATCCCGGACAGCTGCGCGGAGCCAGCACCAAGTTCCGCCCAGCCGGACACACCACCTCGGTGCACTTCCGGGACCGTCCGGACATGGAACTCGTCGGCGGGGACCCGAGCGAGGCAGACACGTTCGCCGAAGCACTGACCGCTCTGGCCACGACGGGACGTCTGCCGCAGGAGGAGGAGACTTAAGCCATGGAACTCAGCCAGGTGGTCGCTCTGCTCACCGCCGGCGACTACACGATCTCCCGTGAGATCATCCAACGCGGCTTCGGCGTGCTCTTCTTCATCGCCTTCGCCTCGGCGTTCAACCAGTTCCCTGCACTCCTCGGCGAGCGCGGACTCACCCCCGCCCCGCGCTTCATCGCTCTGACCTCGGCCCGACAGGCGCCGACGATCTTCCGCTGGAAGCGGTTTGCGTATTCGGACCGGCGACTCCGCCTCGTCTGCGTGGTCGGAATGGTTCTGGCCGCCTCGGCGATCATCGGGCTGCCCCAGGCCGGTCCCGCATGGGTGCCGATCCCGGTGTTCTTAGGCATGTGGGCGCTGTACTTCTCGATCGTGTCGATCGGGCAGCGCTTCTACGGCTTCGGCTGGGAATCGCTGCTGCTCGAGGCCGGATTCCTCGTCGGCTTCCTCGGCTCCCACGAGGTGGCCCCGACGTGGGCGATGATCCTGCTGCTGCGCTGGTTCGTCATCCGCGTCGAATTCGGAGCCGGAATGATCAAGATGCGCGGGGACTCATCCTGGCGCGACCTCACCGCGATGGACTATCACCATCAGACCCAACCGATGCCGAACCCGCTCTCCCGCCGGGCCCACCTCATGCCCGGCTGGTGGCACAGGAGTGAGACGCTGGGCAGCCATATCGTCCAACTCGCCGCGCCGTGGCTGCTGTTCCTGCCCCAGCCGATCGCCTCGTTCGCGGCTGTCGCCATCATCATCACCCAGCTCGCTCTCGTCATCAGCGGCAACTATGCGTGGCTGAACTGGGCGACGATCCTGCTCGCCTGCTCCGGAATCAGCGATACGTTCTGCCGGTGGATCGCGGGCGGCCCGTTCCCCGACTGGGGATGGAATTCCGTGGCCGCGATCGTCACCGATCCCACCGTCACCGAGGCGGCCGGTTCGTCCGCGGGTGCCGGTCCCTCTCAGCCGATGCCCGCGTGGTGGCTGATCATCGTCCTCGTATTCGTCGCGTGGCAGGCCTGGCTGAACGTGCCAGCGCTGCGCAACCTCTTCTCTTCTGGTCAGCTGATGAACGCGAGCTTCAATCGGCTCGGACTCGGCAACGCCTACGGCGCCTTCGGGTCGATGACCGAGACCCGCAACGAGATCATCATCGAAGGGTGGATCGACGACGGAGACGCCCCTGGCACAAGAGCCGACGATCCCGGCCACGATGACGCCGACGCAGGCTGGCGCGAGTATCGGTTCAAGGGCAAACCCGGTGACGTTCTTCGTCGCGGGCCCGTCGTCGCGCCCTATCATCTGCGCCTCGACTGGCTCATGTGGTTCGCCGCGCTCGGCGACTACCGGCAGACGTGGTTCACCGAGCTGCTGCGCGCGATCGGCTCCGGTGATCCGCAGATCCGCCGCCTCATGGGCCCCGACCCCTTCGACGGTGCCGCCCCAGACCTCATCCGCGTCCGCGTCTTCACCTACCGCTATGCCACCCGCGCCGAACGGCAGGCCGCCGTCGCTGCCGGAGAACTGAAGCCGTGGTGGGTGCGCTCGGACCCGCGCATCCTCGTCCGGCCGATAGACTTACGGCAGAGCTGACCGACGATGCGCGCGCTGAAGAGCTGACCACCCATGAACACCCGAAGCCGAGCGCTGTCCCACGGGCTGACCGGTGCTGTTGCCCTCAGCGCCGTGGCGACTGTGGTGTTCTTCGTCGTCAACACCGGCCTGGCCCACACCTCCAGCTCATCGGACGTCGTCATCGATGCTGCCGCGGCCGGACCGCTGACCTTCGCTTTCATCGGACTCACCACCTTCGTGGCGATCATCTTCTTCACAGGATCCGACCGCGGCGAAGGGCTCGAATCCGAACTGAGCGGAGCCCCACGCGGATCTCTCACGCTCTTCACCAAGGATCCGCTCATCACCGTCACGAGCATCGGGCCGCTGTTCGGGCTGTGCTTCAGTCTGGCTGCACTCCTGTGGCGGACATTCGCATCCGCACCCGGCGCTCCCGGAACCGTCTGGGGTGACTTCACGAGCTCACCTCTGCCGTTCGTCGCCTTGTGCACGGCAACCATCGCGTCGACGAACTTCGGTCTGGCAATGGCCGGAGTCACAGTGGCCGTACGCAGCCGCACCGGCTTGGCACTCTGGCTCGTGGCCGGCAACGTCATCCTCGGCATGGGCGCCGGGGCTCTGTTCGCCTGGCTCTCTTTCGCGAACACGGTCAGCGCCGCGGCCATCACCGTGCCGCTCGCAGCGGTCTCCGTCATCATTGTGCTCGGAGCCCGCCGGATGGCCATCAGCAGCGCCGGCGAGGAGAAACTCTCCGCGCGAGCCCGTCGCCGTGGGCCGACTCCGCCGCCCTATGACGCCCTCGACCGAGGCGAGTCCGTGTGGCTGAAGATCGGCAACCGCAATCCGCGCGGTGCCGAGTTCCTCCTCGTCACACCTTCCCGACTGGTCCACACCCGCCCGACGTCCTCAGGAAGCACGGAGATCATCGGCGAGGCGGCACCGAAACAACTGGTCGGGGCGAGCACTCGAGTCGATCACGGGCGAGCAACAGCCATTGTGCAGTTCCGGGATCGACCGGCTTTCCGCCTGTACGGCACCGACCCCGAGGAGGCCGCCGAGTTCACGCGCAGGCTCACCGTCCTCGCCCGGTCGGGGATCCTCCCCGACTGAGGCGCCTCCTCGGCGAGGTGATTCTCCGTTCTGAAACGGGACGTCAGTGACGCCGATTCGAGGCCGCCTCGGCGACGGTCAGTCGACACCGAGGGCGAGCAGAACGATGAGGACGATGTTGAGGACGATGATGAGCGCCGAGGCGGCCGCCGCACTGACCGTGATCCACCGGGAGTTCGCGAATTCGCCCATCACCCGGCGGCTGCTCGTGAGCCTGACCAGGGGGATCATCGCAAACGGGATGCCGAGGCTGAGCACGACCTGGCTGAGCACGAGCGCCCAGGTCGGGTCGACGCCGATGGCGAGAACGATGAGCGCGGGGATCATCGTGAACGCGCGCTGCCACACGATCGGGATGTTCACCCGCAGCAGGCCCTGCATGATCGAAGCGCCCGCATAGGATCCGACGGCGCTCGAGGCCAGTCCCGAGGCGAGGAGTCCGATGCCGAAGAAAAGGCCGACGACCTCGCCGAGGTTGACCGTGACGACCGCGTGTGCGCCTTCGATGGTGTCGGTGCCGGTCTGCCCGCGCAGCGCTGCGGCGGCCAGGAGCAGCATGGCGATGTTCACGGAGCCGGCGATGACGAGGGAGAGCACGACGTCCCAGCGGCTGGCGCGCAGCAGCTGCCCGGTCGAGGCGGTCGCATTGTCACGATGACGATCGACCGAAAGCGCCGAATGGAGGTAGATCGCATGGGGCATGACGGTGGCACCGAGCATGCTCGCTGCCAGCACCACGGAGTTCGTGCCTTCGAGCCGCGGCACGATTCCACCTGCGGCTTGCCCCCAATTCACATCCCCGACGAACAGGCCTGCTAGAAAGCCGATGGCGATGATGACCAGGAATCCGATGATGACGAATTCGAAGGGACGCTGACCGCGAGTGGATTGGATCGACAGCAGGAACAGCGACACCACCCCGACGATTAGTCCGCCGAGCAAGAGCGGCAAATCGAAGAGGATCTTCAGTGCGATCGCGCCGCCGATGACTTCGGCGAGATCGGTGGCGATGGCGACGACCTCGGCCTGCCCCCAGTATGCGAGGCGGGACCTCTTCCGAAGGCGATCACCGAGGATGCCCGACAGCGACTGCCCGGAGACGAGCCCGAGTTTCGAGGATAGGTATTGGACGAGAACGGCGATGAGGTTCGCGGCCACGAGCACCCAGACGAGCAGGTACCCGTACTCCGCACCGGCGGTGAGGTTGGCCGCGACGTTGCCCGGATCGACATACGCGATGGCCGCGACGAAGGCCGGGCCGAGGAGCACTGCCGTGGAGATCTTCTTCCGGCCGTGCTTCTTCAGCCCGCGCTCGCGGGTGCGCACCGATGAGGAATCGACGTTCATAAAGTTAAGGTACATTAACTTTCCCGTTGCGGGCAACACCTCACCGGGTCTGGAAAGTGAACACGGAAGGGCTTAGGGTTCGAGCATGGTCAGTGAACACGTTCAGCTGAGGTCCGGCAAGCGCCGGCAGACCGAGGAACGGATCATCGGTGCCGCCGCCGAGCTGTTCCTCGAACATGGTTTCAAGGCCACGACCATTCGGGCAGTCGCGAAAACTGCCGAGGTGTCGGTGGGCAGAGTGATGTCGGTCGGTGATAAGGACGTCATCCTCGTCCGGTGCTTCGATCGGTGGATCGGGCAGCTGCAGAACGGGAGGTACACGCCACCGGCGCGACGCACGAGCCTGTCGCGTCGGGAAACGAACGCCGGCGCAACAACGGGCCCGCCCCGACCATCCTCGGCGGTGCAGCGTCATCTGCTCGAACTCTTCCTGCCCTTCCTCGAATTCTTCGCCGAACACGAGGATCTGTCCCGCGACTATGCGGCGGCGATGATGCGAGTCAAGGGCGAGCCGGAGGTGTTCAACGCTCTCGCCGTGGACCTGCAGAGCCGCCTGAGCGAGTCACTGGTCTCGATCGGGATCAATGAGGACCACGCACGGGCCAGCGCCGCGGCTCTCTACGATTCCTACCTGGGCATCCTCTTCCGGTGGGCGGCGACGACGATGGGTCTCGACGACGCCGTCGAGGCGATGCTCGCGAGCATCGTCTTCCATACGAGAGTCAGGAGCTCGCTGTGACGCTCCTGCCCGAACCGGTCTGGCCGGTTATCGTCCTCGCGGTCATCGTCTTCGGCGACGGCCTGCTCACCTTCCGTCCCCCGCGGGCGATCGCCGCCTGCCTCGACGGGGTCGGCTTCCCGCGGGAGTGGTGGTGGGTACTCGCCGTCGTGAAGTTCCTCGCCGCAGCAGGCCTGGTGACGGGGATCTGGATTCCCGGGCTCGGCGCAGCAGCCGCGGCGGGCCTCGTCGTCTACTTCCTCTGCGCCGCTGCCGCTCACCTGCGAGCGAGGTATGTCGGTCGGGATTTCTGGCTCAATTGTCTGGGAATGCTCGTCGTCTGCATCGCGGTGCTCGTGTTCTGCTTCCTCTGAATATCCCATGTCTCAGTCCGGAGAATTCTTCTCCCACATCCCGCACCTCGATCCCGTTTTGGCCTAGAGTCGAAGTACGGCACCGGTGCCTCCTTCGGCGCTGAGCCGTCCGGCAGAATTGCTGACCTGCTCGGTGATGGTGCCGAGCCACCCGGCAGAGGAGTGTGCACATGCCCGAATATGCCGACAGCAGTCGCACGCGCGACGAGACTCCCCATGAACGCCACGAGCGATGGGCCTGGATCCATGAGACGGCGGCGATGACCGGGTGGGATTTCTCCCCACTGGCCGGCCGCCTCGTCGCCGATGATCCGCCGTGGGACTTCGATCAGATCTGCCTCGATGCGATGGCCGAGTCGAGCAGATGCCTCGACATGGGCACGGGAGGCGGCGAGCGCCTCAGCGAACTCATCGATCGGCTCGACGAGGCCAGGCCTCCCGGCGAACCGTCGCCGACGATCTCCGCGGCCGAAGGGTGGGAGCCCAATGTTCCCCTGGCCGCCTCGACGCTGCAGGACTATGGCGTCGAGGTCACCCGGTACGACAGTGAGCATCACCCGGAGATGCCGTGGGGCGACGGTGAGTTCGACCTCGTGATGAATCGACACGAAAGCTATGACCTCGCCGAAGTGGCCCGTGTCCTCTCCCCGGGCGGGCTGTTCCTCACCCAGCAGGTCGACGGCACGGAGGCGCAGGAGTTCCGCGACCTCTTCGGCGGCGGGGTGGGCGATCTGCACCAGCAGCTCGAGCCGTGCGTCAGCGACGCCGAGAGTCAGGGTCTGTCGATCGAGGCGGCTCGCAAATGGCAGGGCACGATGCGCTTCACCGACGTCGAGGCGGTCATCGAGTACCTCGCCTATATTCCGTGGGACGTTCCCGGGTTCGCCGTCAGGTCCAACCTCGATGTCCTCAGACGCCTGGCCGAATCGAGTGAGCCGATCACCGTCACCCAGAAGAGATTCCTCATCGTCACCCGCAAACCCTGACTCGCGCTGCCTGCAGGGTGGTTTTCCCGACCCCACTCTTGGGATAGCAGGGTGGGGCGCCGCCTTTCTGCGTCGATAGCGTCGAAGCATGACTTCGACGGACTTCTCGTACCCCCAGCCCACCGACGATGAGCTCGCGGCACAGCAGCCCCGAGTCCCCGCCCCTCCCGTCCATCCCGTCTATGCCTCGCCGCGGCCCGACGATCTGGCTGATGCGCACAACGGCGTCAACACTCGAATGGATGGCGCCGCCTCGGTAAAGTCGCCGGCGCTGGGCAAGGTGGCCGTGGCGCTCTCGATCGTCGCCATGGCCCTGAGCCTGGCCGCCTCGGTGATCCTGGGCGTGACCGTCGGGCCGTCCGAGGCCGCGTCCGGCTACTACTTCACGGACACACCGGATTGGTATCAGACCCTGGCGACCGTTCTCGTCGGAGTCCAGGGCCTGTGCACCTGCTTAGGTCTCACAGGCATCATCCTCGGCATCACGGCCGCGGTCACCGGGCGGGGCCGAACACCCGGCATCATCGCCATCGCGATTGCAGCGATCGCCCCGTTCGTCTCATTCGGCACATTCGTCGCCCTCGCCTTCATCGCCGCCTGATTTCCTGGCGCGCGCCTCTCCCGACTTCGCCGAAAAACGGGCTGAGCGCCGAAGAACGCGTGTGCGCATGCGTTTCTCGACACTCACCCCGTTTTTCGGCGAACTGTCCGAAATTATCTACGGTGCCAGACGATCCGGGTCAACGATATTCCGGAGCCGATCGCGGAATAGAATGAGGGGATGACGACCTTGCCGCTGACCCCCGCCTCGGCGGATCATGGGCGCCTGAACTGCGGTTATTTCGAGCGCGGGGAATGCCGTTCCTGCGCGCTCATCGAGACGCCTTATGGGCAGCAGATCACGGACAAGGAAACCTGGTGCCGCGAGATCCTCGCCGAGGCAGCTCCACGTGTGTGGCTGCCGACCTTCGCCGGCGGGGCACGGGATTTCAGGAATCGGGCGAAGCTCGCCGTCGGCGGGTCGGCCAGGCACATCACCTTGGGCATCCTCGATCAGGAGTTCCACGGGGTCGATCTGCGTGATTGTGGAATTCAGGCCCCGGCGATCCGTGCGGTGATTCCGGTGCTTGCGGACTTCCTCGATGGCACCGGGCTCGAGCCCTATGATGTCGCAGCGCGCAGGGGTGAGTTGAAGTTCGTCCATGTCACGGCGGCGCCGTCGGGCGAGCTGATGATCCGGTTCGTCGTCCGCACTCAGCACGGTCTCGATGTGCTGCGGTCGCGGAAAGGGCCGCTCTTCGAGCTCATTCCCGCCGCGTCCGTGGTGTCGGTGAATCTGCTGCCCGAGCACAAGGCGGTTCTCGAAGGCAACCGGGAAGAGATGCTCCGCGGCGAATCGCTGCGGATGAACCTCGATCGGGTGGATCTGCACTTGCGGCCACAGAGTTTCTTCCAGACGAATACCGCTGTCGCCATCGGGCTCTACAACCAAGTGGCCGAGTGGGTGGACGCTGTCGAGGCCTCGAACCTGTGGGACCTCTACTGCGGCGTCGGAGGGTTCGCGCTCTACTGCGCGTCACCATCGCGCCTGGTCACCGGCGTGGAGGTGAGCGAGCAGGCGATCGAGTCGGCGAAGGTCAGTGCAGCCGAGCTCGGCATCGACGCTCGGTTCCTCGCCGGCGATGCCACGGAGTTCGCCGAGGAGAACCTGGCGGCATCAGTCAGCTCGACCAGCACAGTCGATGCTGACGGCCCAGTGGGCTCGGTCGACGGCCACGGTTCGACCGGCATTGCCGGCGCCGAACGACCGGACTGCGTGATCGTCAATCCGCCTCGGCGAGGGATCGGAGCACGTCTGTCGGCAGCACTGGAGAACTCCGGCGTCGAGCACATCGTCTACTCGAGCTGCAATCCCGTCACTCTGGCGAAGGATCTCGCCCGGATGCCTGCCTACGAGGTCGCCCTGGCACGGATCTTCGACATGTTCCCGCACACGAAGCACCTCGAGATCGCAGTCCTGCTCCATCGGCGGTGAGGGCGCGCCCTACTTGAATCAATAGTCCATCCCCATAGCTGCACGGACCTCCGCCAATGTCGCGTCAGCGATGGCATTGGCGCGCTCGTTGCCATTCGCGAGTATTCGATCAACCGTCGTCGGGTCCGCACCAAGTTCTCGCCGGCGCGCACGATGGTCGGAGAGGAATTCGTTCACCGCCTCTGTGGCCAGGGATTTGAGCGCGCCCGCACCGGATTCTCCGACCTCCGAAGCTATATCTTCCGGCTCGGCACCTGTGCAGACTGCCGTGGTCACCAAAAGTGCCGAAATCCCCGGCCGCCCCTGGGGGTCATAGGTGATCTGTCGTTGAGAATCTGTCTGGGTCTTGCGAATGACGGCGGCAGTCTCATCAGCGCTCATTCCCAACGAGATGGCATTTCCATAGCTCTTCGACATCTTTCGCCCATCGAGGCCAGGAAGCTCGGGAGTCTGCGTCAGCATTGCGTCCGGTTCGCGGAAAACTCCGCCGTATCGTTCGTTGAATCTGCGCGCGATGGTCCGGGTGATCTCGACGTGCGGAAGATTGTCTTTGCCTACCGGCACCAAGTTGCCTTTACAGAAAAGGATGTCCGCAGCTTGGTGAACAGGGTAGGTCAGCAGCAGTCCGCTCAACGGGCGCTCTGAGGCGGCAAGCTCTGACTTCACAGTTGGGTTTCGCCGAAGCTCACTGTCCGAGACCAGGCTGAGGAAGGGCAGAAGGAGCTGGTTCAGGGCAGGTACGGCCGAGTGGGTGAAGATCGTTGTCCGTGTGGGGTCGATACCGGCCGAGACGTAGTCCTTGATCGCCTCGCGGACGTTGTTCTTCACATTCGCCGAGGTGTCCCTGTCCGTGATCACCTGGTAGTCGGCGAGGACGATGAAGGTCTCGACTCCACGATTCTGCAGGCTGACTCTCTCGAGGATCGAGCCGAAGAGATGGCCGAGATGAAGCGGGCCAGTCGGACGCTCGCCCGTGAGCATTCTGTACTTGTCCGGCTGCGTTTCGACCTCACTGCGGAGCTGGGACATTCGTGCGAGTGTGGCGGAATAGGAATCCATGTGTGATCTCCCGATTGTGCGGTGATGCGGTCAGAGTTGCACGGGTAGCACAGAAGGATCCACAGAAGTTGCGGGCTGCCATGCAGCCCGCGGGTATGCGTCAGTCGGCTGCTGTGAGGAGCAGCCACCACCAATTGAGTCCGGAATTGCGCATGCCAACACTCTACCTCTTGGAGAAGCCACCTGGAGCACAAGTGCACGGCCGACAGCGTGAATGCGCACGTCAGTCGAATCCTGAAGGTGCCTTACCCCAGACCACGTTCGCGACAGCTGTTCCGCTTCGAGCCGGCGGATTGTATGCTCGGTGACGATGACCGGACAGGCGAACAGCCGCTCACGGATCGGTAACCCGGTCGATAGTTGAGCCGCAGAGGTCACGAGCGTTCTGCTCGCGGCCCACCTCATGATGAAGCCCATTTCTCAATTCTCAGTTCACCATGCCCGAAAACGTCTCGGGCGATCAGCGAATCAGAAACCTTCTGAAAAGGAACTTCATCATGTCAGCAACTTTCAACCACACCATCGTCGCCGCAGCCGATCCAGCCGCCTCGGCGCAGTTCTATGTCGATATCCTTGAGGCCGAGCACACCCAGTCCTGGGGACGGTTCGCCAACATCATGCTCTCCGGCGGGGTCATGCTCCAGTTCGCCTCTCCCCCGCCTGGGTACGACATCCTGCCCGTGCACATGGCCTTCCTCTGCCCGGACGATCACTTCGGTCGAGCCCTTGACCTGCTGAAACAGCGCGAGCTTGACTACTGGGCGGACCCACAGCGCACTCGCCCGCAGGAGACGAACACCGAGCACGGGGGTCGCGGTGTCTACTTCCTCGACCCGTCGGGAATGTATCTCGAGCTCATCACTCGTCCATACCTCTGAGCAGCTGCTGCCCCTCGCCGACCGATCGAGCCAGCGTCCACTGCTCGCCGCATAACTCGGCACAGCGACGACAACTCGAGCGGTCGGCGGGGCCCGGCAGCGTCAGTACTCCACCGCGAGAAGACTCACACTCTGCTGTTGCCGCGCTCATACATGTGGCGATTCGGCGGCGAGCGCATAGACTCGTCAGTCGCACGGCCCCACGAACGACCCAGTTCGCGGGGCCTGTTGTGTAATCTGCCCGATCCCACCCGCTGAACCGACGATTGCTCATGCCCGCCACCGAGGCGGCTGTGATTCCGGAGACCACGATGACGATGCTGAACTCACCCACCCCCGAACCCGCAAGCGGCACTGCAGGCGGTTCCGACCGCTCAACCGCGTCCGCTTCCTCGAGCGGGTCAGACGACCCTCCCCCTGCCGGCGGGGCCGGATCCGCACTTGATACGGCCGACTCCCCCACGGCACCCGATGCAGCCCCACACTCCAACCGAGTGGGGAAAGTCTTTGTATGCTCGGTCGCCGTCGTCATCGCCTTCATGGTGTGGGCGACAATCGCACCCGATGCGCTCTCTGACATCATGACGCGAGCCATGACGACAGTGTCCACCGGATTCGGCTGGATCTACCTCGTCGTTCCGTTCGCCGCGATCGCGATGCTCGTGTCGTTCGCCGCCAGTCGATTCGGTCGCCTCCGCCTCGGCTCGCAGGACTCGCGTCCCGAATACCGCACGATCACCTGGCTCGCGATGATCCTCGCAGCTGTGATGGGAATCGGCCTGGTCAGCTACGGAGTGGCCGAACCGATGTCGCACTTCGTGACCCCGCCCCACGGACTGGCCGAGCCGGAGACCATGGACGCGGCGATCCGCGCAATGCAGTTCTCCTACCTCGACTGGGGCTTCCAAGCCTGGGCGATCTTCGGCGTATTCGGACTGGCGATCGGCTACTCCACCCACAGAAAGGGCCGACCGGCACTCGTATCCACGATGCTGCGCCCCGTCCTCGGCCGCTTCGTCGACGGCTGGGTCGGCAACTTCATCGACATCCTCACCATCATCGCCACACTCTTCGGGACGACGACGTCCCTGGGGCTCGGCGCCTCGCAGATCGGCGAGGGACTCAACACCGTCCTCGGCGTCGATTCCACCATCGTCATGCAGATCATCGTCATCACCGTGCTCACCCTCCTCTTCACCGGTTCGGCACTGACCGGAGTGAGCCGAGGCATCAAGTACATCTCGCAGATCACGCTGACCATGGCGACTCTGCTGGGGCTGTTCGTCTTCATCACCGGACCCAGCGGCTTCGTCTCCAACCTGTTCGTCCGGTCCGTCGGAGCCTTCGCCGGAGACTTCATCGAACTCAGCTTCATGACACCCACGAATGCCGAAGACAGCGAATGGATGCTCGGCTGGACCTACTTCATGATGGCGTGGTGGCTGTCCTGGAGCGCCTTCGTCGGCATCTTCCTGGCCAAGATCTCGAAGGGCCGGACCATCCGGGAATTCGTCGCCGGAGTCCTTCTCGTTCCCAGCGCCGTGTTCTTCATCTGGTTCACCGTCATGGGCGGTTCGGCGATCAAGTTCGACATGGACGGGGCCCGAATCGGTGACGCCACTCAGGACAATCTCGATACCGCGTTCTTCAGCCTCCTCGATCAGCTGCCGTTGTCCATGCTCGCCTCGGTCTTCACGATCATCATGGTCATCCTGTTCTTCGTCTCCTCCGCAGACTCGAACACCTTCGTGCTCAGCTCGCTGTCCTCACGCGGGTCCTTCGCTCCCCGACGTCCCGTGATCGCGACCTGGGGCTTCCTCACCGGAGGCTGCGCGGTCGTCCTACTCCTCGTCGGCGGACTGCAGGCCCTGCAGCAGGCGGCGATGCTCTCAGCGGTTCCGTTCACCGTCATCGTGGTCGTCCTCGGCATCGCGCTGATCAAGGAGCTGCGCAGCGATCACCAGATCGTCGAGGAGGTCGCGCGCGAGCGACGAGTCCTCGGGCTCTGACGCTCGGCCCGACCGCGCCGAAAAGTCGGCGCAAGCGGACCGGACACATTCACCGCAGCTTGGCGGTCACCTCGGCGGCGGCGGCCTTGACCTGGTCGACGATCGGATCGGTGTCCTCGGGCAGGGTCTCGGTGACGAACGAGAGGCCGATGGCCGCGATCGGGCGACCCAACACGTCGAACACCGGTGCCGCGAGCGTCGAGATCCCGGGCGTGACTTCGCCGTGTTCGATCGCGGTGCCGGTCCGTCGCTCCTGAGCGAGCACCGCGTTGAGCGCCTTCACCGAGGTCGGGCCCTTGCCCGTGCGCGTAACGAACTCGGTCTCTGACTGCAGCATCGCGAGCACTTCGGACTTCGGCAGCTGAGCGAGGATCGCCCGCCCGGTCGCCGTGAGGTAGCTGGGCATGCGCACGCCGGTGGCGGTGATGACCGCGACGGATTTCAGGGACTGCTCCTTGAGCACGTACTCCGTCTCCCAGCCGCGGATCACGGCCAACTGCGCAGTCGTCGCAGCATCCTCGGCGAGCTGCCGGACGATCGGCTGCGCCAACCGCTGCAAGGGGTTCGTCCGCAGGTAGGACGCCCCGAGCTCGTGCACGCCGGCTCCGAGCATATACCCGGATTCGGTGCGCGCCACGAGCCCGAGCTCCTCCAACACGGCGAGGATGTCATACGCACTCGACCGCGGGATCTCGAGCGACCGGACCAGGGCGCCGGCCGTGATCGATCGGTTCGACGAGGCCATATGCCGCAGGATCGCGATCGCCCGCCGCAGTGCGGGAACCTCAGCCACGACTCAGCGCTCCATCTCCAACGCGGCGAAAGCCTGCGCGTAGAGTTCGGCGATATCGCCGAGCTCGGTGTGCACTCCGTCGCGCACGCGGACCTTCCCGCCGCTGACGGTCAGATGCACATCGCTCGCGCTGGCCGTGAGGATGATCTGCTCGCCCAGTGACCCCATGGTGCGCATGCTGTCGGTGCGCACAGCCACGAAGTCGCACGCCTTCCCGACCTCGAGCGCACCGACCGGAAGGTCGAGACTGCGCGCCCCGCCTTCGGTAAGCGCGGTGATGAGTTCGGTCGGAGAGAACCGTCCGCGTTGCCCCGAGCGCAGCCGCTCCCCTGCCTCGAGTCCTTGGGTCTCCCGCAGTGCGTCGAGGACGACGTGCTGGTCGGAGCCGAGTGAGATCACAGCTCCGGCGTCGGCGAGTTCACGGGCCGGGCCGATGCCGTCGGCGAGGTCCGCCTCGGTGCACGGGCACATGACTATCGTCGACCGGGAGCCGCCGAGGATCGCGATGTCCTCCCCGCTCAGGTGGGTAGCGTGGACGGCCGAGAGCCGGTCGTCGACGACCCCCGAGCGCGCGAGAACCTCGGTCGGGGTGGCTCCGTACGCCTCCTGGGAGGCTTCGTTCTCCGCCGGCTGCTCGGACAGGTGGACGTGCACGGGCCCGGGCAGTTCGGTGAACCGCTGCAGATTTGCCGCCGGGACCGCACGAATCGAATGGATCGCGGCTCCCACGTGGACGAAGCTCTCACCTGGGGTCTCAACGGGAAATTCGTCGGCAAAGGCGCCGATGAGGCCGGCATGCCGGTCCAGGTATCCGTCGATCGTGCCGTCGCCGAATCGGGCCTGTTCGGCCGAGAGTTCGGAGTCGATGCCGCCGGTGAGGTAGCAGGTGTCGAGGAGTCGGATACGGATCCCCGCCGAGGCGGCCGCCCGTGCCAGCGCCCGTTCCATGGCGTGGGCGCGAGGTTCGGCATCGTCGTTCGCATCCCCACGGGGACGCTCGGTGCCGTACGGCGTTCCGTCCTGCGCGTGGTGAACGTAGTGGAATTCGCCCACCGAGGTGTAGCCGCCGGCGAGCATCTCGGCGAACACTGCGCGCGCCACGGTCTCGTAGGCCTGCGGGTCGAGTTTCGCGGCGACGGAGTACATGACTTCGCGCCAGGTCCAGAAGGTGCCGCCGTCGCCGTGGGTGCGACCGCGCAGCATCCGATGGAAGGCATGGGAGTGGGCGTTGACTCCGCCGGGCAGGACGAACCCGGACACCGCCTCGGCGTCGGACGGAGCGGTGTCGATCCCGGTTTCGACGGCGGTGAGCGTTCCGGTGTCGTCGGCGCTCAGCAGGACTCCGTGAGCAACGGCTCCGTCGATCCAGGCGGATTCGCACCAGTAGCGGGTGCTCATCGCGCAGCTCCTGTCGTCGGGCCTGCCGCATTGCCGTCGGCCAGGGCGTTCTCGATGCCGAGTTCGCAGGCGAGCACCTTGACGAGCGCATCGACTCCGGCCCTCTGGTCGTCGACCTCGCAGGCCTCTTCGGGAGCGTGGGAGACGCCGGTCGGGTTGCGGACGTAGAGCATCGCCGAAGGCACATGGGGTGCGAGGATGCCCGCATCGTGGCCGGCGCCCGAGGGCAGCAGCGGAGCGTCCGGCAACGCCGAGGTCAAGCGGGAGTTGAGATCGGCGGTGAAGTGAGTCGTCGGCGAGTAGGACTCCTGCGAGATCGTCACCTCGACACCTGAATCGGAGCCATGGTCCTGGGCGCGGTGGCTGATCGCCTCGAGCACCTGCTTGACGACCGCGTCGTCAGGGTGGCGGATGTCGAGCCAGAAACTCATGGCCGAGGCAATGACGTTCGTCCCGCCCGGGTGGATGAGAGTGCGCCCCACGGTCGCCACGGCAGTCGCGTCAGTGGCGGCCGCTAGGGTCGGGATATCCCCGATCACACGAGAGGCCGCGACCACCGGGTCGGCGCGATGGCTCATCGGCGTCGTCCCGGCGTGGTTGCCCTGGCCGGAGAAGGCGAAGTGCCAGCGACCGTGGCCGATGATCGAGGAGCCGATGGCGACGGCCTGATCGGTGTTGATCAGACCGACGCCCTGTTCGACATGGAGTTCGATGAAGGAACCGATTCCGGCCAGCCGAGACTGGTCACGCCCGATCCGATCCGGATCGAGGCCATAGCCACGGGCGACGTCGGCGAAAGTATCACCGGCGGCGTCCTTGAGGCCGAGCGCGCGGTCAGCGTCGATGGCACCGGTGAGCAGCCGCGAACCGAGGCAGGCGACGCCGAAGCGTGAACCTTCCTCTTCGGGGAACACAGCCAGCCCGAAGGGCCGGGTGGACTGTTCGAGTGCGCCGGAGTCCTTGAGAACGTCGAAGGCCGCCAGCGCCGAGGCGACACCGAGAGGACCGTCGAACTCGCCGCCGCCGGGCACCGAGTCGAGGTGGGAACCGGTGACGACGGCGTTCGCACCTTGCGGGGTGGCCCAGGCCCACGTGATTCCGTTGGCGTCGATCTCGGTATCGAGACCGCGGCGGGCCGCCTCGGCGAGGAACCACTCACGCAGCTCCCGTTCGGTGTCCGAGAATCCGGGCCGCTGGTAGCCCGGACCGCGGGTGTCGCGGCCGGTGTCCTCGATCTGGCTCAGCAGCGAGACGACATCGCTCATTGTCAGTTCACTCCGTTCGAAATCGGTCGGGTCCGGTCGATGGCCGGCTCCGGTGCGGACGAGCCGCGGGGCGGGGCAGACGACTGTGTGAGACCGGCCCCTGCCCGGTGTCAGTCCTGGTGGGTGGTGGCTGCTGAGGTGCCCGAAGCCTCGGCGGCGGCTTCGAGGTTACCCAGCGCAGTGAACTCGGGATCGTTGACGGCCGGTCCGCCGTCTTCCGGCTGCCAGGTTCCGGCGGCGGAGGTGACGGTGTGGGTCAGCGGTGCGACCGACTCGGCGGTTGCGACCAGCGTTCCGTCCTTGACGTTCGCGATGGTCTCGGCGAGTTCGGGCGAGAGGAACCGGTCAGGGCCGGGTCCGGGAACGGTTTCACGGATCTTCGCGATCACGGCTCCGGTCACCGGCGCCGGTGCAGAATCGCGCATATCGCAAGCACGGGAGGCGGCATAGAGTTCGATGCCGACGACGGAGGCGAGGTTGTCGACGACCTTGCGCAGCTTGCGTGCGGCCGACCAGCCCATGGACACGTGGTCTTCCTGCATGGCCGAGGACGGGATCGAGTCGACCGAGGCCGGAGTCGCGCCGCGCTTGGCCTCGGAGACCATGGCCGCCTGTGTGTAGTGGGCGATCATCAGTCCCGAATCGACGCCGGCGTCATCGGCGAGGAATGGAGTGAGGTTCTGGTTGCGCGCGACATCCATCATCCGGTCGGTGCGGCGTTCGGACATCGAGGCGACGTCGGCGGCGACGATGGCGAGGAAGTCCAGGGCGTGGGCCAGCGGTGCACCGTGGAAGTTGCCGTTCGAGGACACCATTCCATTGGTGAGCACGACGGGATTGTCGATGGCTGCGCGCAGTTCGCGTTCGGCGACTCCGGTGGCGAAGGCGACGGCGTCGCGGGCGGCACCGTTGACCTGCGGGGCGCAGCGCATCGAATAAGCGTCCTGGACGAGGTGGGTGGAGTCGCGGTGGCTGGCGGTGATGCCCGAGTCCTTGAGCGCGGCGAGCATGTTCGCGGCCGAGGCGGCCTGACCGTCGTGCGGGCGCAGCGCGTAGTGGAGTTCGGGGGCGAAGACGGCGTCGGTGCCGAAGAGTCCTTCGATGCTCATGGCCGCGGACACGTCGACGGCGGTGAGCAGGTTCTCCAGGTCGGTCAGGGCCATGATGAGCATGCCCAGCATGCCGTCGGTGCCGTTGACGAGCGCAAGACCTTCCTTCTCGGCCAGGGTGACCGGGGTGATTCCGGCCCTTGCGAGGATCTCGTCGGCCGGTCCCGCCACTCCGTCGGGCCCTTCGGCCACGCCTTCGCCCATGACGACGAGGGCACACGCCGACAGGGGCGCGAGGTCGCCGGAGCAGCCGAGTGATCCGTATTCGTGGACGACCGGGGTGATTCCGGCGTTGAGCAGGTCGACGTAGGTCTGGAGGACTTCGGCGCGGACGCCGGCCCGACCGGTGGCGAGTGTCCGGGCGCGCAGCAGCATCAGCGCCCGCACGACTTCGCGTTCGACGGGCTCGCCGACGCCGGCGGCGTGGGAGCGGATGAGCGATTTCTGCAGCTGGGTGCGCAGTTCGGCGGGGATGTGGCGCTGGGCGAGCGCACCGAATCCAGTCGAGACTCCGTAGACGGGCTTCTCCGCCTGAGCGAGGGCGTCAATGGCCTCGCGGTACTTGTTCACCCGGGCCAGAGTGGCTTCGGACAGGGAGACCTTTGCGTCGCGGCGGGCGACGTCGACCACCTCGGCGAAGGTCAGCGTATCGGGGTCGAGATCGATGAATGTGGTCATGAAGAGCCTTTCCTTGTGTTCGTCGTGGATGAAGTTCAGTCGCGGGATCGGTTGTCGACGATGAGCTCACCGCCGGAGTAGACCCTCTCGACCAGCTGCACACCGGGCCGGTAAGCCAGGTGGCGGTAGCTGGGTGCGTCGAGGATGGCCAGGTCGGCGCGGGCCCCCACTCCGAGGTGGCCGACATCGGTGCGCTGCAGGGCGTTGGCCCCGCCCGCTGTCGCTGCCCACACCGCCTGTTCGACGGTGAAGTGCATGTCCCGGACGCCGATGGCGATGACGAAGGGCATGCTGTTGGAGAACCCTGACCCGGGATTGCAGTCGCTGGCGATCGCCAGCGATACTCCCGCGTCGACGTAGCGGCGGGCGTCGGGGTAGGGCTGGCGGGTGGAGAATTCGATGCTCGGCAACAGGGTGACGACGGTGCCCGCCTCGGCGAGGATCTCAAGGTCCTCATCGGAGGCGAAGGTCGCGTGGTCGACGGACACGCAGCCGAGTTCGGCGCCGAGCTTGAGCGCCCCTCCCTCGGTGAGCTGGTTGGCGTGCAGCCGCGGTTTCATTCCGACGGCCTTGCCGGCTTCGATAATCCGCCGGGTCTGATCCTCGGTGAAGGCACCGGTTTCGCAGAACACGTCGATCCACTTCGCTTTGCCTTCGGCTGCTGGGATGATCTCGTCGATGACGAGGTCGACGTAGCGTTCCGGCTCGTCCTTGAACTCCGGGGGGACGACGTGGGCGGCGATGAGCGTCGATTCCTCGGTGTGCCGGTTGATGATGTCGAGGGCCTGGATCTCGTCGGGCACGGTCAGCCCATAGCCGGACTTGATCTCGAACGTCGTCGTTCCCTGCCGCTTGGCCTGATCGAGTAGGTGGACGAGGTTCGCCTCGAGCTCAGTCTCGGTGGCGGCTCGGGTCGCGGCCACGGTAGTGGCGATGCCCCCGGCCGAGTACTTCTGCCCGGCCATCCGGGCCGCGAATTCCTCGGACCGATCGCCGGCGAAGATGAGGTGGTTGTGGCTGTCGACGAAGCCGGGGATGACGGCTTTCCCACCGAGGTCGATCGTCTCAAGTCCGCCGAGGTCATTCGCCGAGGTGACTTCCCCGTTGGCGATGTCATCGTCGTTGAGCTTTGATCCAGCCCCCTCACCGAGGCGGCTCGATACCGCGGTGTCCGCCTCAGCGGACGGTCCCGACCAGATGATCCGACCGTCGTCGATGAGCAGCGCTGCATCGGTGATGACACCCAGCTCGCCGAGGGTGTCGAGGTCGTTGACGACGAGTTCGCTGATCCCGGTGAATAGCTGCATGACGGTCGGCCCTTTCCGATCGAGAATGATTCCCTCTCAGTATGGACCGCACGATGGCGGGGCAGAACCTCTCCCGCAGATAATTGTCCGATATTTCGGACCATCGTCTTCGATGATCCGAGCCGGGCTGCGCACCCTGCTGCTCGTTGTCACCAACTTCCAGCGGCACAGCAAAAGGCAGGGAGCCCAGTTTTGATACTGGGCTGCCTGCCTTTTTGTGAGCTATTCAGTTAGCGCGTCCGGCGGATTCCTCTTTCGGTACACCCTGCTCTGAAATGCACACCGAAGAACGTGAGCCTTTCAGAGCAGGGTGAGCCGAAGAGACTGCGACGTCGAACGTATGCCCGTCGACGCGGCGACTCCAACTGCTTACTGTGCGGCAGATTCCTCGTCGCGCTTGTCGAGCTCGGGGATCATCGGCACGCGCTGGCCACGCTCTTCAGCGACCTCGGAGGCGCGGTCGTAGCCGGCGTCGACGTGGCGGATGACGCCCATGCCCGGGTCATTGGTGAGCAGGCGGGCGAGCTTCTTCGCGGCCAGTTCGGTGCCGTCGGCCACGGAGACCTGACCGGCGTGGATGGAGCGGCCGATGCCGACGCCGCCTCCATGGTGGATCGACACCCAGGTAGCACCCGAGGAGGTGTTGACCAGGGCGTTGAGCAGCGGCCAGTCGGCCACGGCGTCTGTGCCGTCGAGCATGGATTCGGTCTCGCGGTAGGGGCTGGCGACGGACCCGGAGTCGAGGTGGTCACGGCCGATGACGATCGGGGCCGAGATCTTGCCTTCGGCGACGAGCTGGTTGAACAGCAGGCCGGCCTGATGGCGTTCCTTGTAGCCGAGCCAGCAGATGCGTGCCGGCAGACCTTCGAACTCAACGTATTCGTTGGCGGCGTCGAGCCACGTGTGGAGGTGTTCGTTCTCCGGGAAGAGTTCCTTCAGCGCCTGGTCGGTGACTTCGATGTCCTTCGGGTCGCCGGACAGTGCCACCCAGCGGAAGGGTCCGAGTCCTTCGCAGAAAAGAGGACGGATATAGGCGGGGACGAATCCGGGGAATTCGAAGGCGCGATCGTATCCGGCCTTGCGAGCTTCGTCGCGGATCGAGTTGCCGTAGTCGAAGACCTCGGCGCCGCGGTCCTGGAATTCGACCATGGCTTTCACATGCTTGGCCATGGACTCCTCGGCGCGGATGGTGAATTTCTCGGCGTCCTGGTCGGCTTCGTCGTGCCATTCGTCGACGCTCACGCCGATCGGCAGGTAGGACAGCGGGTCGTGCGCGGAGGTCTGGTCGGTGACGATGTCGACCTCGGCCGCCTCGGGGCGGTCGAGGATGAGCGGGAGGATCTCGGCGGCGTTGCCGACGAGTCCGACCGACAGTGCCTGCTTGTTCTTCTTGGCTTCGATGACCTTGGCCAGTGCGGTGTCGAGGTCGGTTTCGACCTCGTCGAGGTAGCGCTTACCCTTGCGGCGGTCGAGGCGGGTCTTGTCGACGTCGATGATGAGGCAGGCGCCGCCGTTGAGGGTCACGGACAGCGGCTGGGCTCCGCCCATGCCGCCGCAGCCGGCGGTGATGGTCAGGGTGCCGGCCAGGGTGCCGTCGAAGCGCTTGCGGGCGATGGCGCCGAAGGTCTCATAGGTGCCCTGGAGGATGCCCTGAGTGGCGATGTAGATCCAGGATCCGGCGGTCATCTGGCCGTACATCATCAGGCCCTCGGCCTCGAGCTCGCGGAAGTGCTCCCAGTTGGCCCAGTCGCCGACGAGGTTGGAGTTCGCGATGAGCACTCGAGGCGCCCATTCGTGGGTGCGCATGACGCCGACGGGTTTGCCGGACTGGATGAGGAGGGTTTCGTCGTCCTCGAGGTCGTCGAGGGTGCGCACGATTGCGTCATATGCTTCCCAGGAGCGGGCTGCGCGGCCGGTGCCGCCGTAGACGACGAGGTCTTCGGGACGCTCGGCGACCTCGGGGTCGAGGTTGTTCATGAGCATGCGCTTGGGCGCTTCGGTCTGCCACGACTTCGCGGTGATCTCGGTTCCGCGGTCGGCGCGGATGACGCGGGACGGGTCGTGCTGAGTGAACGACGGCTTGGTGGTCATGGGATTCTCCTTGTCGCTGTGTCCGACGAGGCGGATGTTTGGCTGCCGCTTCGCCGTCGCGCCGAGGTGTCGACTCCCCTGCGCTGTCGGCTCTGACTACACCATCCATTCTGTCGGCTGGAGCAGAATGCGGAAGTGGCCCGCATCAAGTTCCGTCCGACATTTCGGACATAGACGATTCGACGCCGGCCTCGCCGTTCCCCGAGACTTACGCAGCACTGGTCGATCCCACACGCCACCCACACAGATTTCCCACCGAGGCAGCCCCGACAGTTTCGTTCAGACCCTCGCCGACTCCTCGACAGCCGCGTACACCCGACCGTTGACCTCCGCGCCATACTGGCCTTCGCCATCTTCCCCGCCGGAAACCTCCGCCACCGGCTGCACCGGTGAGATCCGGTAGCTGGCCGGAGTCCGGGCGAGCTTAATCGGCGAGGCCACTCCGCGGTAGCCGTCGCCCATCTCCACGACCATCTCGCGGTGCGCGGTATGCGGGTGCTCAACCACCTCGGCGGCATCGAGGATCGGACCGGCGGGCACGCCGATGGCCATCAGCTCTTCGGACAGCGCCTCTGCCGAGGTCGAAACCATGAGCGCTTCGAGTTCGACTCGCAGCGCATCCCGGTTGCTCAAGCGGGCGGCGTTGTCGACGAACCGCGGGTCCCGGGCGAGCCCAGGAGCACCGAGGTGGTCGACGAGCTTGGCGAACTGTCCGTCGTTTCCGGCGGTGATGAACACCTGCCCGGCCCCGGTCGCGAACGCCGAATACGGGGCGATGTTCGGATGGTCGTTGCCGGACAACTTCGGCACGGCCCCACCGCCGAAGAAGTTCGGCAGGTGCGGATGCATGACGGAGATTCCGCAGTCGAAGAGCGTCGTCTCGACCCCCTGACCGCGTCCACTGGTCACCCGCTCCTGCAGCGCCATGAGCACGCCGATGGCCGCGTTGAGCCCGGTGACCATGTCGACGGCGGGCATGCCGATGCGCATCGGCCCGGTCGACTCATTCCCGTTGACCGACATCAGTCCCGACATCGCCTGGATGATCGCGTCGTATCCGGGCCGCCCACCCAGCGGACCGTCATCGCCGAAGCCGGTGATGGACGCGTGCACGAGGTGCGGATAGCGGTCCGGAATGTCCGACACCGGGTCAAGCCCCCACTTCGCCAGGGTCCCGGTCTTGAAATTCTCGACGAGCACATCGGCCCCGGCCAGCAGCCCGTGCAGCGCCTCCTGTCCCTCCTCGGTGCGCAGGTCGAGGGTGATCATCCGCTTGTTCCGGTTGATCCCGGCGAAGTAGCTCGACACTTCCGGCGCCACGAACGGCGGCCCCCAGCTGCGCGTATCATCGCCGGCCGGAGGTTCGACCTTGATGACCTCGGCACCGTGATCGGCCAGGATCTGCGTGCAATAGGGCCCGCCGAGGATGCGCGAGAGATCGATGACCGTGATCCCGGCGAGTGCTCCCGCGCTCACTGCCCGCTCCCTCCGGAACGCGCAGTTCCATCCTCGGCGGACTGAGCTGCTCCACCCTCACCGAGGATCTCCTCGACAGCCGCGAACGCTTCGTCCCGGCCCATGCCGGCACCGTCGATGAGGGCGTCCAGTACGACATCGTCTTCGACGACCGGGACGAGCGGGTTCTGCGGCATCAGCTTGTGGCGCAGCACCAGTGCGGCGATGACGATGCGCGACCAGTCGCCGCGGCTGTCTCCGATCCGCGCGCCTTCCGAGGCCATGATGGACGCGCACACGAGGTTGTAGGTCGCGGTCGCGAGCTGACGCACCCGTGCCTGCTCAACACCTTCGGGCGTGGACTCGAGCGCGTGCAGCAGCGTCGAACTCAGCGTTTGGAGCTGGTCACGGAACGCGGCCGGGAGGTCGGCCGCCTCGGCGATGAGCGTCTCCAGGTGAAGGAACAGCGGCCCCAGCGTTCCCGCCCGGTGGGCGGCGCGGATGACGTCGAGGGCGACGATGTTCGAGGTGCCCTCCCAGATCGAACCGAGCTGGGAGTCGCGGAAGACGCGAGCGTCGCCGTACTCCTCGATGTAACCGACTCCGCCGCGGATCTCCATCGCGTCCGCGGTGACCTTGCGGGCGTCGCGGGTGGCGCGGAATTTGATGAGCGGGGTGAGGATGCGCAGCACCGAGGCGGCTTCGGCGTCACCGGCATCGGCGCGGGCGAAGACATCCGCCGTGTGCAGGGAGATCGACAGCGCCTGTTCCGTGGTCGTCATGATCTTCGCGAGCTGGCGACGCTGCAGGGGCAGCCTGCTCAACGTCGAACCGAAGGCTTCGCGATTGCGGCAGATGAACTTCGACTCGCCGAAGGCCCGGCGCATGAGGCCGGCCGCACGCACGGCGTTGGACAGGCGGGAGGAGTTGACCATATCAGCCATCTGCACGAATCCGCGTCCGATGTCGCCGACGAGGTAGGCGGTCGCTCCCTGCAGGCTCATCTCACCGCTGGGCATCGACCGGGTGCCCAGCTTGTCCTTGAGACGGACGATGCGCATGGAGTTCGGCGAACCGTCTTCGAGGGTACGAGGCAGGAGGAAGAGTCCGATGCCCTTGATTCCGGGCTGTGCGCCCTCGGGGCGGGCGAGGACCATGGCGAGTTCGGCGTCGGCGTTCGAGCAGAACCACTTCTCTCCGGTCAGTGCCCAGGTGCCGTCGCCGTTGTCGACGGCCGTGGTCGTCGCCCGGCCGACGTCGGAGCCGGCGTCCTGTTCGGTCATGAACATCGCGCCCTGGGTCAGGGTGTCGGCATCGGTGCTCGTCAGTCCGCCGATGAAGCGCTCGACGAGCTCGGGCGAACCGTACTTGCGCAGGGTGCGGGTGAGTGAGTCGGTCATGTTCACGGGGCACAGCAGTCCGAATTCAGCCTGTGTGAACAGGTAGACGAGGAGGCACTTGACGATCGGCGGCATCGGTTCGTCCCAATCGAGGACACCGGGCCGGTGGCTCATCGCGGCCAGACCGAGTTCGCCGAAGGCGACTTCCTGCAGGCGCCGGTAGGCCGGATGGATCTCGATCGACTGCTGATCGGCGCCGTTGCGGGTGCGGTGTTTGAGAACCGGAGGATTGACGTCGGCATCGTGGGCAAGATCGTCGAGCTCGCCGCCGAGGCGGGGTCCGAGGTCTTCGAACACCGGTCGGAGGTGCGCGAGCAGCTTCTCGTCGAGGTAGAGCGGAAGCAGATCCTTCAGCGACTGGTCGTCAGCGAAGCGGTCGATGCCGTAGCTGTCCGGGACGGGAGTCATGGTGGTATCGGGCGACCAAGCAGTCTCACGCAAGATAATCTCCTTTGATGGTTTCTTCGACCGTACGCCCGCGAATCAGCGGCTGACAAAGACATTTCTCTTATCCCTGATAATCTTCGGTTATGTCTGATCCGAGTCTCAAGCGCCTCCAGTACTTCATCGCTCTGGCAGAGCACGGCAAGTTCCAGCTCGCCGCCGACGCCGTGAACATCTCGCAGCCGGCACTGAGCGCCGAACTCAAGAGACTCGAGGACTTCGTCGGCAAACCGCTGTTCCACCGCAGTCCCGTGACGAAGCTGACCGCCGCCGGAGAGGCGCTGCTGCCCTATGCGAAGTCCGCTGTCGGAGCCGCCCACCGTTTCAACGAATACGCGGCGGCCGTGAACACGGGGGCGCCGACGTCGATCTCGATCGGCACCGTCGCCACCTTCCTCCATCGGGGTCTGCCGCAGACGATCACGGACTTCTCCGCCGCGCATCCGGACATCCTCGTCACCACCGAAGAGGCCACCTCCGCGGCGCAGTCGGACATGCTGCTCGGCCACGACATCGACATCGCCTGCGGGCATATGCCCCTCCAACATCCCGGCGTCGTGTGCACTCCGGCGGCCCGGGAGTCCTTCTGGCTGTGCGCTCCGACGGGCTCACCGATCACCTCCATCGCCGAGGCGGTCGATTCCCCGTTCGTCATCTTCCGTAAGAGCGCATCCCCGATCTACCACGACACCGTCGTGGGCATCTGCCGCACGCACGGCTTCGAACCGCAGATCCACCATCGGACGGCCAGCTGGTCGGCCGCCGTCGAGATGGTCGCCCACGGGCTCGGCGTCTCGCTTGTCCCCTCACCTGTGGCGCGCAGCTACCACGGCGATGAGCGGCTGACCTTCACCCGGGTCGGCACTCGCCCGAATGCCCCGCAGGCGTGGATCACCGTCCGCCGGGAGGATCAATCGACGCTCATCGGCGACCTCGCCCTCGACCTCGTCATCGCCTCGGAGTCACTCGCCGACCCGGTCGCCGATTCGGTCGTCGATCCGGTCGCCAGTCCGGTCGCCGATCCGGTCGCCGAGTGAGGACCCGAACCTTGCCTCACAGCCGCCTCGGCGAACACGATTTCGCATTCTGATACCCGTCTGACAACAATGACTTCCCGAGTAGTCGGGACTGGTATCAGCAGAAATTCTCTCCTCGCGTCCTACGGCCCGGTAAGCCGCAGAACATAAGGGAATCCGGCTGTAGCATCACTCTAAGTTATGACGATATAACTAAAAAGTGTTTGCACGGCCCACAAGGGCAACTTACGGTGAACGAGCACCCATGCCACGTCAGAGACGCCTGGCATCGGTCGGCGCAATGACGCTCCACCTGAGAGGAATCGCATGTCTGATTCGGTCAACACCGCGAAACGCGCTCGCAAAGCCGGAATCGCATCATTCATCGGAACCACCATCGAGTGGTACGACTTCTACATCTACGGAACCGCCTCGGCGCTGGTCTTCGGGCATGTCTTCTTCCCCGACACCCTGCCTGCCGGCGTCGGCACTCTGCTCTCCTTCGTCACGCTGTGGGCGGGCTTCCTCGCTCGTCCGCTCGGCGGCATCATCTTCGGTCACTTCGGTGACAAGTACGGCCGGAAGAAGACCCTCGTCGTCACGCTCGTGCTGATGGGCGCGGCATCGTTCCTCGTCGGACTGTTGCCCGGATATGCGACCATCGGCATCGCCGCTCCGATCATCCTCACCTGCCTGCGCATCCTGCAGGGCATCGCGGTCGGCGGCGAATGGGGCGGATCCGTGCTCATCGCCAGCGAGAACGCCCCGAAGGGCAAGGGAGTCCTCTACTCGGCCTTCGCTCAGCAGGGATCACCGGCGGGAAATCTCATCTCCTCGGGCATGTTCTTCCTCCTCGCGCTCCTGCCGACCCCGCAGTTCCTCCTCTACGGCTGGAGGATCGCGTTCCTTGCCTCGATCTTCCTCATCGTCATCGGCCTCGTCATCCGCCTCAAACTCGAAGAGCCGGAGAACATGAAGGTTGTGAAGAAGAAGGACGCCGTCGTCAAGGTGCCCGCCTTCGAGGCGATCAAGAAGCACTGGGTGCTCATCCTCCTCGGCGCCGGTGCGCTGCCGCTTATCCAGGTCACCTACCTCAAGACGACGTTCGCCACGGCCTGGGCCACGGACACCTCTCACTCTTGGGCGTACAGCTCGTCGACGTTCCTCGCCGTCGTCACGCTCGCGCTCGTGGTGCAGTTCATCGTCCAGCCCTTCGGCGCGATCATCCTCGATCGGGTCAAGGACATGCGCAAGGCGATCTTCTGGATCATCCTGCCGGAGTTCGTCCTCATGCCGCTCATGTTCTTCGCGATCGAACTGGGCCATCCCGGCATCGCGCTGGCAGCCATGGCCGCTGCGACCGTTCCGCACTCGCTGTTCTACGCCGGCATCGGAGGCATCATCGCCCGGGCGTTCCCCACGCGGGTCCGGTACACGGGCATCTCGCTGGCCTACCAGCTGTGTTCGATGACCGTGGGCGGCGGCACCGCTGCGGCCGCACAGTGGATGTACACGAGCTCGGGTTCCATCGTTCCGGTGGCGATCCTCAGCGCCGGCTATGCGCTCGTCTCCCTCGTCTGCACGCTCATCCTGCTCAACAAAACGGGCTGGACGGCCAGCGAGAACTCGAGGGCCGAGGCCGCCGACGAGGCGGAGTTCGCCGCAGCACTCGCCGCCGAGAAGGTCGAGCGCGACGCCGACTCGAAGGGCGTGACTGACGCGACCGGTTCCACGCCGGCCGCCGACGCCACAGGCGCGGGCTCAGAACCTGCACCGGCGCGCGCTCCCGTCACTCCCTAGGCCTCGGCTTTTACGACGGTGCGGCCCCGAGTTCCTATTGGACTGGGGCCGCATCACGTTGTGTGGTCGTAGAACTGCGTCCCCGACTTCTTCCGCCAAATAGCGCCAACAGCCCTGTCTACGACCAATAGCACTAGTTGCAACATGTGCTATCCGTCGTAAACAGGGCCGTTGCGCGGGAGTCAGCCCGCCCCCACCTCACCGCAGGTAGAGCCGAACCGTATCGATCTCGTCGCGGAGCAGGCGAATCTCCTCGGGCGTCGGTGCCTGGGTCTGCGTGACAACCTCGGCGACGGCCAGGTCCCAGCCGGTCGCGGCCTGCACCTGTTCAACCGTGACTCCGGGATGGACTTCGGTGAGTTCGAGCTCGCCTAGGCGGTCGCGCCGCCGCAGGATCCCCAGCGGGGTGATGACGGTGGAGACGCCGAATCCGCGCGGCTGGAGGTAGTCCGGCTGCTCTGCCGCGCGCACGGGCGATGCCGAGGTGACGAAGTCGAGTTCGGCGGGGAAGGCGGCCGGGTCATGGCGGCGGAGGACGACGAAGACCTCGCCTGCGTTGGCCATGATGTCGGCGGCCCCGCCCGAACCGGGCAGGCGCACTGTCGGAGAATCCCAGTCGCCGATGACGGTGGTGTTGAGCGAACCGTATCGGTCGACCTGAGCCGCGCCGAGGAATCCGACATCGACGTTCCCACCTTGGAGGACGTAGCCGAAGAGGGCATGCATATTGACGACCGCCTCGGCGCCGGAGACGACGACGGAGTCCGCGATGCCTTCGGCCATCGATTCGGGGTGCGCGCCGGCGACCCCGGATTCGTAGATGAGCTGGATGTTCGGATTGACCGTGCGGTGGGCGAGGTCGACGGCCAGCGTGGGCAGCCCGACGCCGGCGAAGACGGTGCGGCTACGGGCGAGCATCTTCGCAGCCGCGCAGACGATAAGTTCGGTTTCGGTGAAATCCTTCGCCGAGGCGGCGCTCACTTCAGGCTCCCTTCGCTCCGCTGGGCACGGCGTCCGTAATCGACCACGCCCGAGGGGCGCGGATCCACGAGCAGACCGCGGAGACGATCGTGACCGATCGATTCGAGGTATTCGGCATGGTCGCGAGTCCCGCGGATATGGACGTCGAGCCACTCCTGCAGCCTCGCAGGGTCCTTCGAGATCGGAGTCCATTCGCGATAGAAGGCATTGTCGCGATCATAGGAACCCTGCACATAGGACGGGTGCGCCCCGGTTCGCACTTCGCACACCGCGTCGACGGCGTGGGCAGGAATGAGAGTGCGGTTCGGGTCGGAGCGGACGACCTCGTCGTCGACGGTCTCCTCGACGGTGACGATGACATGATCGGCCGCGTAGACGGCTTCCTGTTGCGTGCCGGTGATGCCCCAGATCTGGATGTTGCCGTGGCGGTCGGCGCGCTGGGCATGGATGATCGTGACATCGGGGTTGAGGGGCGGCACGACGTACGTCTTCTTGCCCGAGTACGGGTCGACGACGGAGCGGATGTCCGGGTTGATGCCGGGGATGTCGGAACCGACGAAGGAGCCGATCGGAGCAAACGGCAGGCGAGCGGCTCCGGCGTGATAGCGCAGGGTCATCGCGTGGTGCGAATACTCTTCGACCGCCAGCGGCCGCGGGTCGGCCGATTCGATGCGGCGCCGCACCTCGTAGAGGCTGCCTGCCGAACCGGAGGCGAAGAATGAGCAGACGAGGCGATCGACGCAGTCGGCGGCGATCATCATGTCGCTGAGCAGATCGGGGGTGAGCCTGCAGAAGGTGAGTCCGGAGATTCCCTGTCGGATGATCTCGTGTCCGGCGGCGAACGGGATAAGGTGGGAGAACCCCTCGAGCGCCACCGTGGCTCCGTCCTCGACGTAGCGTTCGATGGCCTCAGGCAAACTGACGACTGTGTCACTGTCCATGGTTCGCAGGCTATAGCAATTACCGAAATCCGCAAAACATCTCTGTGATTATTGCTAATTCATGCAATAATTAAGGCACTCATCCGGACCGCCTGATACAGGAGAACACAGTGGAGCTGCAGCAGATCCGCGCCTTCGTCGCCGTCGCCGAGGAACTCCACTTCGGTCGCGCCGCCGAACGCCTCGGCATGGCCCAGCCCCCGCTGAGCCGCACCATCCGCTCCCTGGAGACCGAGCTCGGCGCCTCGCTGTTCCAACGCACGACCCGCTCGGTCAGCCTCTCCCCCGCCGGTGAGGCCCTGCTCGAACCGGCCAAACACATGCTCGCCACCCAGCAGGCCGCCATCGAATCCGTCCACCGCTCCTCCAGCGGCGAGGTCGGACGCGTGCGCTTCGGGTATTCGCACCCATCCTCCCGGGACCTCGCCGCGACCCTCGTGGCGGCCTCGCACGAACGCAATCCGGGCATCACCTTCCACCTCGAGTCGACGGTCTATGCCGACGAAGGGCTCGAGAGGATCATGGACGGCACTCTCGACCTCGCGCTGGTCCGCTGGCGTCGGCGGCCTCCGCTCATCGCGGGTCGCCCCGTCGCGATCGAGCGCCCATGTGTCGCCATGCCGAGTTCACATCGCCTGGCGAAACGGAAGAAGATCGACGTCGCAGAGCTCGCCGACGAACCTTTCGTCCTCCTGCCCGCGCGGCCGAATTCGAACCTGCGCGAAACCGCCATGCGCCTGTGCCTCGATGCCGGGTTCAGCCCCCGCACGACTCAGGAGGCCCCCGACTCGCAGTCGATCTCCGCGCTCGTGGCCGCAGGAATGGGCGTGACGATCACGTTCGACTCCGTCGCCGCGGGCTACGACTCGCGGATCACCGCGGTCCCGCTCGATCTCCCGAACGAAGCCACCCAACTTCACCTCGCATACCGCCTCGATCAGCAGGACGCGGCCCTGAGCACGGTCCTCGATGTCGCCGAGGCGGTCCTGCCGACAGTCCGCTGAGCGCGGCCGGTCTCACCGCCGTTCACATTTCCCCGCGGCAGCTGCCCACGCGACCGACCCCACCACCGTTCACCACGCACGCGTCCGCCGTCGGCGCGTCCGCCGCCTATGCGTCTGCCGTCGACGCGTCCGGATGCCCATTCATTGAGACGACCTCTTGTCTCCGCCGATATATTCGGATATGTTCATAAATCAGAACGTATTGATATCAGCTTCGGTAGTGATGCCGAAGGGATCGATGCCCCACCGCCGCGGCAGGACGGCTCGATCACAACCCAAAGGGAGACTCTGTGTCCGAAGACATCGTCATCTGCGAACCTCTCCGCTCCCCCGTGGGCGGATTCGGCGGACAGTTCAAGGACGTTCCGCATGAGGAGCTCGGCCGACAGGTCCTCACAGCTCTGCTGGAGAAGACCAATCTGCCGGGCGAGGCCATTGAGGATGTCGTCCTCGGCAACTGCTACCCGCACATGGAGACTCCGGCGATCGGCCGAGTCGTCGCGCTCAATGCGGGACTGCCGATCACCGTTCCCGGCCGCCAGGTCGACCGTCGCTGCGGCTCCGGCCTGCAGGCGATCGCCGACGCCCACGCAATGATCTCAGCCGGCTTCGCCGACCTCGTCGTTGCCGGCGGCGTCGAGTCGATGAGCCGCGCACCGTTCTTCAACGAGGAGATCCGGTGGGGCGTCAAGGGCGGCAACATCGAACTCAAGGACGGTCTCGTCCGCGGCCGCCTCACCGCCGGCGGCAAGGATTACCCGGTGCCCGGAGGAATGATCGAAACCGCGGAGAACCTGCGTCGGGAATACAAGATCTCGAGGGAGGACCAGGACGCCTACGCCGTGGAATCGCATCGTCGGGCCGCCTCGGCGACGGAAGAAGGGAAGTTCGCCGACGAGATCGTGCCGATCACGCTGCCCGCCACCCGGAAGACTCCCGAACAGGTCATCACGACAGACGAGCACATCCGTCCTGGCTCGACGGTGGAGAAGCTCGCGAAGCTCAAGCCGATGCTTGGGAAGTCCGACGATGAGGCCACGGTGACCGCAGGCAATGCCTCGGGCCAGAACGATGGTGCCGCCTTGTGCATCGTCACCACCGCAGCCAAGGCCGCCGAGCTCGGCCTGCGGGTCTTCGCCCGCATGCGCAGCTGGGCGGTGGCCGGAGTGCCGCCGAAGACGATGGGCATCGGTCCGGTCCCCGCGACCGCGAAGGCACTGCAGCGTGCGGGTCTCGAACTCGGCGATATCGACCTCATCGAACTCAACGAGGCATTCGCGGCGCAGGTGCTCGCCTGCACGACCGAATGGAAGCTGTCCGAATCCGACTTCGCCGAGCGTCTCAACGTCAACGGCTCGGGCATCTCGCTGGGCCACCCGGTCGGCGCGACCGGTGGGCGCATCCTCGCCACCCTGCTGCGCGAGATGGATCGCCGCGAATCGCGCTACGGTCTCGAGACCATGTGCATCGGCGGCGGTCAGGGAATGGCCGCCGTCTTCGAACGCGTCGCCTGAGACTCACCCCTCCTGAGCCTGATCTTTTCAAGGCAGAACTGAGTTCCGGACGTTCCGTGCGGGAACAGACACCCATTTCCCGCACGGAACGGCCGGAACTCTCCGCGACTCCGGCGACCGAGACCGTCGCGCCTCCAGCCCAGCCCAGACTGCGTACCCGCCCCGTCCAACACCTCGGACGAAATCCGCAGAGACCCCGTTGTCTTCGCCCTGGTCAGCGCCGAGGATGAGGATCATGAACGCAACGAAGCAGCTGCTGACCGGGGTTCGGGTCGCCGATTTCTCCCGAGTCCTCGCCGGTCCCTACGCCACGGCGATGCTCGCCGACCAGGGCGCCGAGGTCATCAAGATCGAGATGCCCGGCCACGGGGACGATTCCCGACATCTCGGACCCTTCACAGATTCCGGGTCGACTTACTTCACCGGACTCAACCGCGGCAAGCGATCGGTCGAGGCCGATCTCAAGGACCCGGAAGACCACGCTCGCCTGCTCGACCTCATCAAGACCAGCGATGTCGTCGTCGAGAACTTCCGTCCCGGAGTCGCCGCGAAGCTCGGCCTGTCCTATGAGGACCTCAGGGCCGTGAAGCCCGATATCGTCTACGCGTCGATCTCCGGCTTCGGGCAGCACGGCAGCCAGGCGGGACGTCCCGCCTATGACACAGTCATCCAGGCCCTGAGCGGCCTCATGGCCTCGACCGGCTTCCCCGAGGGCTCGCCCACCCGCGTGGGCGAATCGATCGCCGACGTCTCCGCCGGAGTCTTCGCCGCCTTCGGCATCTCGTCGGCGCTCTTCCACCGGCAGACGACCGGCGAAGGCACCCATATCGACATCCCGATGCTCGACGTCATGCTCGCCATGCAGCCGACGAACGCCTCCATCCACTCCGCCGGATCCGCTCCCACCCGGGTCGGCAACCGCCACCCGGTCTCGGCACCGTTCGACACCTACCGCGCCGCCGACGGACTCCTCGTCATCGCTGTGGCCAACGACCGCCTCTTCGGCACCCTGGCCGCCACCCTCGGCAAGCCGGGGCTGGCAACGGATCCGCGCTTCACCACCGATGCTCACCGCTCGGACAACGATGAGGCCCTGCGCATCGAGATCGAAGAGTTCACCGCCGGGCGCACCGTGACCGAGCTGTGCGAGATCTTCGAAGCAGCCGGAATCCCGAACTCCCCCGTTCTCGACTTTGCCGAGGCGGTCACCGGCCCCATCGGCGCGGACCGTGGCCTGACCGCCACCGATCTCCGGTCCGGGCACGCCTTCCTCGGCCACCCGCTCCTCGTCGATGGCACCCGCCCCGCGTCCGCGCTTCCGGCGCCCCGCCTCGGCGAGCACAATGCAGACTTCGCCACACCCACCGACGCACCCTGACCTGACCGGCTGGCGCCAACCTCGCCGAGGCGGCGCACTCCGCACGAATCCCCTAGCCTCTCCGCCGGGATTCCCTGATCTTCCCGATCCGGGCCCCGTCCAATTCCATCGAACCGACCCCCACCTCCAAGGAGCACCCATGGCCTTCGACATCACCGCCGACGAACAGGAACTCGTCGACGCGGTCACCCGGATCAGCAAGGACGTCCTCGTCCCGCAGGCGGCGGCCGCGGATGCGAACGAACGCGTCTCGGATGAGACGCTGAGGACCCTCGCCGAGGTGGGGGTCATGGGGCTCAACCTGCCCGAGGAATTTTGCGGACCCGGAGTCGGATCGGTAGCGATGAGCCAGATGGTCGCCGCCATCACTGAGGCGTGCGCGTCGACAGCGTCGATCGTCACCGCGCAGTTCCTCGCCACCGATTCGATCCTCCTCGGCGGCACCGATGCCCAACGCGAAGCGTGGCTGCCGCGGGCCGCAGCCGGCGAAGTCATCGGAGCTTTCGGACTCACCGAGCCGGGTGCCGGCTCGAACCCGGCGGAGATGTCGACGAAGGCCACACGGGTTGACGGCGGCTGGCACCTCAAGGGCACGAAGTGCTTCATCACCAACGCCGGCTTCGCGGACTTCATCATCGTCTACGCGAAGACCGACGTCGATGCCGGCCACAAGGGAATCAGCGCATTCATCGTCGACACCGCGGCCGCCTCGGCGGGGTTGGATTTCAATCCCCCGGAGAAGACGATGGGTCTGCGCGGCAGCCCGGTCTACGAGTTCGTCATCGACACGGTCGTGCCCGAGGACGCCCTCCTCGGGGACGCAGGCGAGGGCTTTACCACAGCCATGCGGGTGCTCGACCGGGGTCGCATCGAGGTCGCGGCGATGAGCCTGGGAATCGGCAAGGCCGCCCTCGACGCCGCCGTGGCGTGGGCAGGTGAGCGCAAGATCAGCGGGAAACCGCTGGGCCGCCTGCAGGGCATCGCATTCAAGCTCGCGGACATGTACACGAAGTACCGGTCGGCGTGGCTGCTGACGATGGACGCCGGCGAACAGCGCGATTCAGGGGTCGATTTCACCCGCTCCTCAGCCACAGCGAAACTCGCTGCCTCCGAAGCGGCCGCGTACATAGCCGATGAAGCCCTGCAGATCCACGGCGGCTACGGCTTCACCCGGGGCTTTCCGCTCGAACGCTACGTTCGCGATGCGAGGATCTATCGCATCTACGAAGGCTCGTCGGAGATCCAGCGGACGATCATTGCCCGCTCTCTGTCCTGACGAGGCGGCTGAAACAAGCCGGAGAATCGAGCGAAACAGAACAGAAATCCGTCCGAGATTACGATCGAAGCGGGGCTGAGGGGCGAGTCATTCGCCGTTGAGTCCCGCTATTCATTTCACCCCGCAGATGATCCGAAATATCGGACAGAATGTGTGATTCAGGTCTCGTCGGTCGCCTCCTCTGGGTGTTGACTAAGACTGATTCATCACTCAAAGGAGGCAATCTTGGCTAGTACGACCAATTCGGGGATCGAGAAGCGATCCATCGATATGGTGCCTGACGCCGAGCGTCACGGAACGCCACGTTCCCAGTTCACCCTGTGGTTCGGCGCCAACACTCAGATCACCGCGATCGTCGACGGGGCCCTGGCCGTCGTCTTCGGCGCCGACGCACTCTGGGCGATCATCGGCCTGCTCATCGGCAACATCATCGGCGGAATCGTCATGGCGCTCCACTCGGCGCAGGGCCCGCAGCTGGGACTGCCGCAGATGATCTCCTCACGTGCCCAGTTCGGCATCATCGGCGCGATCATTCCGCTCGTGCTCGTCGTCCTCATGTACATCGGCTTCGCGTCGACCGGCGCAGTCCTGTCCGGTCAAGCCGTCAACCTCATCATCGGTGCGCAGACCCCGTGGATCGGCATCGTCATCTTCGGCGCACTCACCGCCCTGGTGGCCCTGCTGGGATACAAGTACATCCACGTGCTCGGTCGGATCTCCTCGGTGACGGGCCTGCTCGGGTTCCTCTTCATCACCTACTGCGTGTTCACGAAGGTCGACGTTCCCGGGCTGATCTCGGGTTCGTCGTTCGCCTTCCCCGCCTTCCTCTCCGCGATCGCGCTGTCCGTGGGCTGGCAGCTGACCTACGGCCCGTATGTCGCGGACTACTCGCGGTATCTGCCGCGGTCGACCCCGTCGTCGAAGACCTTCTGGTTCACCTTCGGCGGATCGGTCATCGGATCGCAGTGGTCGATGACTCTCGGCGCGCTCATCGGTGCGGCCGCCATGACGGAGTCCGGCAACGAATTCGTCGAGAACCAGGTCGCCTACGTCGGTGACATCGTCGGCGGCGGCGTCTTCGCGCTCCTCATCTTCATCGTCATCCTGCTGGGCAAGCTCACCGTCAACACGCTGAACGCCTACGGTGCGTTCATGTGCACGCTGACGATCCTCACCTCCTTCGGCAACAGGGCGACGATCCGCCGCTGGACCCGCGCGGTCTTCGTCATCGGCATCGTCACCCTCACCGTGCTTGTGGCGCTGCTGGCGTCAGCTGACTTCCTCGCGAACTTCAAGAACTTCGTGCTCGCGCTGCTCATGGTGTTCACCCCCTGGAGCGTCATCAACCTCACCGACTATTACCTGATCTCGAAGGACCGCTTCGACATCCCCGCGTTCTACGACCGAGCCGGCCGCTACGGGGCATGGAACTGGCGTGCACTGCTCGCCTACGGCGTCGGCGTGATCATCCAGATCCCGTTCCTCGCGCAGTCGTTCTATACCGGCCCGCTGGTCGCGAAGCTCGGCGGCGCAGACATCTCGTGGCTCGTGGGCATCGTCGTCACCTTCGTCCTCTACTTCGTGCTCATCCGCAACCACGGAGTCGCCCCGAAGGAGACGATCTACCCCAGCCTCGAGGAACTCGAGCGCACGTGAGCCCCACCCTCACCGAGGCGGCCCCGCCCTATCCGGGCAGCTGACCTCGGCGGGTGATTCCACTCCTCCAACGGCCGTCGGTCGGCAGCGTGTTTCGCTGCCGACCCGCGGTCGTCGTCATGTTCCCTGCGGGTGGATCCTCCTCGAGATTTGCATTGCGATCGAGGCGGATCCACCCGCAGGAGACATCAACGGCTCACACCGTGCAGGGAATCGGTCACCGCAAGCTCACTCCAGCCGAAAGGCCACGTCTCGCTCACAACGAGCACTTCATCAGCGCCAAACCAACCCTGAATGCGCAGTTCATGCATTCATGTTGCGCACATCACGCAATCGGTGGCACACTTGCATGAGCCGTGCCGACGGGGCCGTCGTGCTCTGATTCGCCCCGAGGCACCGGCACGATCAATGGACAGATCCACCTCCGTGCAAGGAAGCCGAGTATGACCGCGCAGAACATCGACCGGGACGATCGCACAGGCGCCGAAGCCGCCGTCGACCCCTACCACCTCGACCCCAAGGACGTGCTCGAACCGCCCACGACCTTTGCGGGCAAGCTCAAGTACCTCGGTCCCGGTCTTGTCATCTCGGCCGCAGTCATCGGCTCCGGCGAACTCATCACCACCACGGCTCTCGGTGCCAAGGCCGGCTTCGTCCTCCTCTGGCTCGTCATCATCTCCACCGCGGTCAAGGTCTGGGTCCAGCTCGAGCTCGCGCAGTGGACCATCCTCTCCGGTAAGCCCGCGCTCGAAGGCTACGGCCACGTCGGTCCCCGCCTCATCGGGCGTGCCGGCTGGATCAACCTGCTGTGGATCCTCATGGACTTCGCGAAGGTCCTCCAGCGCGGCGGCATCATCGGCGGTGCCGTCGCTGCACTGAGCATCATGCTGCCTGTCTTCGGCGAGCCGCTCTCGACTCCGTCTCTCGTCTTCTGGACGGTCGTCTCGCTCGCGGTCGTCATCGCCCTGCTCGTGACGAACAAGTACAGCATCGTCGAGAAGTTCTCCGTCGGTGCGGTCATCATCTTCACGGTCTCCACTGTCGGACTCGCAGTATCGCTGCCCTTCACCGACTTCGCCTACACCTCGGCGGACGTCATGAGCGGACTGACCTTCGCCATTCCCGCCGGCACGCTGGGCTTCGCGGTCGCGATGTTCGGCATCACCGGCGTCGGCGCCGACGAGATGACGACCTACACCTACTGGTGCCTCGAAAAGGGCTATGCCCGCTACACCGGCCCGAACGACGGCACCGAGGAACGCGCCCGCCGCGCCCGCGGCTGGATCTCGGTGATGCGCACGGATGTGCTCGTCTCCTGGATCGTCTCGACCGTGTGCACGATGTCCTTCTACGTCATCGGCGCGGCTATCCTCCACCCGCAGAACCTCGTGCCCGAGGGCAACGACATGATCACCACGCTGTCGTCGATGTACTCCTCGACGATGGGCGAAGCCGGCCATTGGATCTTCCTCATCGGTGCGTTCGCCGTCCTCTTCTCGACCTTCATCGCGTCGACCGCGAGCGTGCCCCGGCTGTGGACGAACACGGTGTCCATCCTCGGCGTCTTCGATTGGGAGAACACCCTCACCCGTGGCCGCATCATCCGTGTGCTCACCGTGGTCTTCCCGATCATCTGGGCGCTGAGTTACCTCATCATCCAGTCCCCGGTGATCATGGTCCAGATCGGCGGGGTGGCCAGCGGCGTCTTCCTCGTCGCCGTCGTCATCGCCGTCTGGTACCTTCGCTCCCGAGAGGTGCCGGCCGAGTTCAAGTCCAACCACTTCTTCACGGTGATGCTCGTCTTCGCCTCCCTGGCGATCGGTCTGCTGGGCATCTACACCGTGTTCGAGACCTTCGGAATCGAGATCGGAGCCTGATGCGCCTCACCGTCCTCACCCCGTCCTTCGGCAAGTATTCGCAGCGACCGAGTGCGCGATCCGCGCAACTCGGCCTCGACCTCGACTACCGGACCGAGAATCATCCCAAGACCGGCCAGCACCTCATCGAGGCGATCTCCGGCGCCGAGGCGGTCATCGTCGGTCTCGATCGGATCGACTCCGAGGTGCTCGCCGCCTGCCCCGACCTCAAGGTCGTCGCGAAGCACGGAGCCGGGGTCGACAATATCGACTTGGACGCCGCCGCTGCTGCCGGAGTCAGGGTCGTCAACACTCCCGGAGCGAATGCCGAGTCCGTCGCCGACCTCACGCTCGGACTCCTCATCATGGGCGCCCGCCGGATCCGCGCGGCCGAGGATTCTCTGCGCGCCGGTGAGTGGGGCGTGTTCTTCGGTTCGCAGCTGAGCGGCAAACGCCTCGGCATCCTCGGCTTCGGCCGCATCGGACGGGAGGTCGCAAAGCGTGCCGCAGGATTCGGCCTGAGCATCGCTGCGTACGATCCGTACGTCCCGGATGAGGCCATCGCCGAGGCAGGGGCCGAGCCCCAGAACCTCGCCGAGGTGGTCGCAAGGTCCGATTTCCTCACCCTCCACCTGCCCGGTGGCGACGAGCCGCTGCTCGATGCCGAGCTTCTCGCCACGATGCCCAAGGGCGCCGGGCTCATCAACGCGGCCCGTGGCGGGCTCGTCGACGAGGCAGCTCTGGCCACGGCTCTTGAGTCCGGGAGGCTGTCATTCGCCGCCCTGGACGCCTTCGCCACGGAACCGCCGGCGGCGGACGATCCACTGCTCTCTGCGCCGAATCTCATCGCCACCCCGCACATCGGCGCGTACTCCGATATAGCGAACGAGAACATGGGCACGTGGGCCGTCGAAGACGTCGTCCGGGTGCTGCAGGGCGAGGAACCGCGCTTCTCGGTGGTCTGATTCGCCAAGCACCACCGTCGCCATAGACAGAGCGGCATCGTAGACAAGAGGGGCTGCACCGATCGGTGCAGCCCCTTCGACATCCAGTGAGCTTCAAGCCGGTCTCGCTGTAGAGTTCATCCCGGCCGAAACCATACCCTCGGATGGATCAGTGGAATGCTTGGACAATGGTGCCAAGTCCCTCGATTGTACTGGTTAGTCTATCGCCAGGGGATAGGAATTCTTTCGGGTCCCGCCCGAAACCGACGCCGTCCGGAGTTCCCGTGAAAATCAAGTCCCCCGTTCTGAGTTCGATGACTGAAGAGATGTGTTCGATGAGAGTGGGAATATCGAAAATGAGATGCTCGGTCGAACCTTGCTGAAGTATCACGTCACCGCGTCGGCAGTCCATCCTTACGCCGAGGGAGACATCGATCTCATCTGCTGTTGTAATCCAGGGCCCTACTGGCGCAAACCCTTCGTACGACTTTCCCAGTGAAAACTGAGGCGAGTTGGAGGCGGCGAATTGAAGTTCTCGGCACGATAAGTCCTGGCCTACTGCATAGCCTGCTATGTGCTCCCACGCTTCTTGCTTTCCGATATTACGACCGCCTTGCCCAATGACCGCTACGAGTTCCACTTCCCAGTCGACCATTGCTGAAGGCAATTTAACTTTGTGCGAGGCACCTGTCAGCGACGAACTGAACTTGGTGAAAATTGCAGGCGACTCGGGTACTGAGATGTTTACCTCGTCAGCATGATCCTGGTAATTCATTCCGATAGCCAGAATCTGCGTGGGGTCTGGCAATGGGGTCTGCAACTGTAAGAAGTCGACTGTTTCCCCCCGAGTCTTCCAGTCGGCCTCCTCCGACCACACCTGCAACTCGTCCAGCCTGGGAAGTAACGCTTTCACGTCGGACGAAAATTCGCCCCCTGAAAGCGCCTCAATATCCGCAGCGCGCAGTTCGTTTCCGGAATCATCGATCAGATGTGCTTTGCCATCTATTCGTGCAATTTTCAAAGGAGGTCCTTCCATAAAGTAAAGAGTCAAGCAGCTTTTCGAAATCGGCATAGATGCTGGTCAGAGTGAAACTCCGCTGAAGCCCCGCGAGAGTTGGAATCCCGTATTTGGCCGGCCCTTAGTCACACATGAATAAGTACCGGCGTATGCTCCAAGACTCCGTTCGATGATCAGCTCTGAGTCGTGACGGGTGTTTCCAGTGAGGATGTGGTCAAAGAGCGAGTCTTGACTTGATTGGTCTGAGAATTGCAGGGTCGGTAGGAAACGATGAGGCTGCAGCGGACGCAGATGGGCCAGTGCCATGAACACCTGCGCACCGGCCGCGCCCATCCCAGTTGATGCTTCCGCCCAGTCGTCGGTACTCATCTGCATAATGTGAAGCCCTGAGTCCTCGGGCCGTGCTCCATATTCGAGCGTCGGGGATACGTCAACCAGCCCAAGCGGTTCGAGGAACTCTGATTGAAGCAAAAGCGCATCTGATTCGGCGATAATCATGGTCATCCCCAGACCTGCCAGTAGTTCCACAGTTTTCGACATCGTTCTGGCCGCGTAGTCCGTCAGACCAGAGTTGGAGCTCCCCACCCCAATAGTCGTAAGGCCATGCCCTCGCGATTCTTCTCTCGAATCGTGTGCGGTCGGTGCGTCATTGATCCCAATGCGTGCATCGATAAGAGACTGAACGATGTTTGTCACTGCCTCGATGCCACCCGACCGCTGAATACTAGCCCACCCGAATCGAGAAGTATCTATGCCTCGTTTCCGTAACTGCGCTGAGAAGAAGTCGTTATGAGTCTTTTCGCAACCGTGTTCAAGGAATACTGCGTAGTCAATCTCGCTGTGGTCGGCATATCCGACCATCGTCCTTGCATAGAGGTCCTCTGCTTCGCCACCCGAGACTCCACATCCTTCAGTATGTGGAAGTGCAATGACCTCCCATTGGCTGGATAACTCTCCGGAAACTGCACGACCAGCAATCTGTTCGGCAACTTGTCCGGAGCATAGACTCGTCGGCAGGATTGCAATCCTGCGAAGATCACGTACCTTGTTCGGCAGTTTGTTCGCAACTGCGCCACGATTCGCAAATGCTGGCCCCGTCCTGACAGCCTGCAGCGGTCGCCGCCCCGCGCTGTTGTCTGATTCGTGCCAGTCGCGCCAAATCTGCACCTGAGACTGGCCGGTAAGTTCTCCCTTGCTCCGCGTCCCGGAAGCCACAGTCAGCGTATGCTCGTACAGCTCTTCAACAGCTTCTTGGAACGGCTTGCCATCCATCAATGAACCAGCGTTGAAATCCATATCACTCTCAAGCAGTTCAAATCGCTCTGTTGTTGTGACAATTTTGATGGTAGGAACAAATGGGAAGTTTGTGATCGATCCATTTCCGGTGGTGAATAGAATTAGGTTGGCTCCGGCCGCGACCTGTCCGGCAATGCTTTCGAGGTCATTTCCTGGACTATCCATGAAGCAGTACCCCACTCGATCCATTTGTTCGCCATAACCGATGACATAGTCGAGAGTCGTATCGTGATCCTTCTTACGGCCAGCACCCAGCGACTTCAACGTGATGTTGTAAAGACCGCGATAGATGTTGCCTCCAGATACGTTTCCTTCAGCAGTCTGCCCGTGCCGTCGGGCATAAGACTTGAAAGCGTTCTGCTTTCCAAGAAATGCTCCTATGACGGAATCGTCACTCACCTTCGCCAGGACGTGCTGTTCTGCGCCGATAAGCTCGTCAGTCTCAGCGAGGTTCGCTATTCCGCCTTCCTGCACGATTCGTTCCACAGCACTACCAAGAAGCGGGTTCGCAGTGACTCCCGAAAACGCGTCCGAGCCACCACACTGTAATCCCAGCTTGAGGGCCGACATCGGCGCCTTCCCGGGCCTCACGCGTCGCGCACGATCTACCAGTGGCGCTGCAATCCTCTGCAATGCGGCAATATCCGAACCTTCCTCGGATCCTGCGTTGAAAAAGCGGATGCTGCTTGACAGATGTCGAGACCCCATTCTCTGCAATTCCGCCAGCACATCTTCGTTCCTAATGGCCGAGTCTTCAGAGTTCACGAAGATCGCCGAGGCGAGATTCGAATTGACCGCGAACCCCGCCAATGTGCGCAGGAGAAGGGCACGATTGTTGATGGAGGTAGTCGAACCGCCTTCGGTGTGTACTACCGGGACGACACCGTGGAAATCGTCAGTCGTTTCGAATTCTTCGCTTATAGCTTGCGTTGCAGAAAGGACGAGGTTTCGGGAGAGCGAACTGACTCCGATAAGAGCTACGTAGTTACGGGTCCCCCAGCCTCTGCTGTTGCTTCTAAAATAGCCGGAGAACGTTGGCGGATTCGAAACGCCTTCCCGAGTGGGAAAGTACGTATGCGGTTCTGGTATGAACTGTTCAACCGTCGTATCCCGGTCGGTGAAATTGACCGTCAGTCCATCAGGGTAATCTTGTGGGTCACGAAGTTCTAGCACTTCCCGCATCTTCGAGTTGCACAGATAGTCCCCGACAGCCAGATCTCGCGTGGCGTAGCCGAAAGCGTACGTCCACGAGTTCACTTCCGATCCCGCGGGAATTGGCTTGACAGCAAAACGGTGACCCTTCGGAATCGTTGTCGAAATGTCTACCGCTTGCCCAGCGACTTCGAGCGTTTCGCCTGCGAGAATCTTCTCAGTCGTGATTGCCACATTGTCGGATTTGTCCGGAAGCAAGTATCTGATCTTCACTTGCAATCTCCTTTCAGATGTTCTGAATTCTTGGTCGCGCTCGGGGACTCACGTTTCGTCGGAGTTCACTGGTTCAGTGGCAGGCGTCGCTTGTCCGATTGAGTCATACTCCGGGTATTCGTTCTTCGGATCTATTCCACGCTTCATTTGCCATCTGTACACAAGAGTCGTCAGTATCGGCGTGAGGATCGCGGTTGTCACCATGGCTCCCGCGACCTGTGTAGTCGCAACTGCGGCAATATCCGCGTAGCTCGGATCGACAGTCGCAACGACCGCTGGCGTTGCTACAGCATTACCAGCGGTAGACGACTCTGCAGCTCCGGAGATGAGGTTCCTTCTCTCTTTCGGGGTCCGTTTAACACGGTGGATGATGTGAAGGAACAACATCGCTCCGCCTCCCGAGAGAACCACGGTGAGAACTCCCAAAAGGACTCCGGGCGGGCCCGCCGACACGATGTCTTTGAAGTCGATACCGGCGCCGAGCGGAAACGCAAAGAACGGAATGAGCAGGCTCTCACCGGGCTTAAGGAAATCTCGGATCCGCTCATCTAAGTTCCCCAGCAGGAATCCGAGGAGTATCGGGACGATCACGGAAACCAGAGCGATCAGTGGGACGTCCGCCATTCCAGCAGCGCCAAGTACCACGAGCGTGAAAAACGGACCGTCGTTGAGCGCAATGATAGGGAATGTTCCACGATCAGTCTTATTCCCAAACTCCGTAGTCAGCGCGGCAAATAGGCCACCATTTGAATTGATCATGGCAGCAATGATTGCGAGCGGCGTAAGAGTCCATAGCGTGCCATCTGGCGCAAAGAATCCGACCGCCAATCCCACGGCTACACCAGCGGCGATTTTCCCTAGGAGAATCGCGAATCCCTTCTGCAGGACTGGGCCAGTCGACCTTACGGTCAACTGGGACCCCATAATAAAGAGATACACCCCGATGACTGCATTGGCGCCGTCTTTGAAAGCGGCTTGAGTGAATCCACCTATTTCAAGTACTTGTGGAAACAACGTATTTATCGTTGCTCCGAGCAACAACGGAATGATCATCAATCCGCCTGGAATCTTGCTCGCATATTTCAGAATATTCATCTTGTCTCCTTTGACATGTGAAGGGGTCGAAAACTTTTGAAATGAAAGACGAGTCGCTATTCACGCGGAAGTTGTGAGTGAACACATGCTCTTTTCTCAGCGCGGGTGTGTGCGGGCCTATCTGCACGACAAGCACATACCGAGGAAGCACACGTCACCAGAGTCCTGACAGTTTGAGCCAATGAAGCCGTCGTTGGACTCAATTGAGCCGTTCGCATATCAGGATATGAACCGGAGGCTGAGAGCCATGTTGATCGCGGATGGAACTAAAGCTGGCTTGTAGTCTGGGTCTATGCTTCGCATGACCGACGTCGCAGTTCGCCCGTAATGCTCTGCAACTTGTTCAGCTACGCGAGCAGCGTCGCCCGCGCTAAAAGATTCGAAGATTGCACTGTGGTCTCGTGAACTCTGCGACCAATTCACATCAGAATCGGTCAGGTAGATATGCCGGTACCTCTCTGCGTGATCGAAATGCCGAGAAATGCTCGTGTCATATCGCGCGTGAAGTCCCTGCGCCATCGAAAGATGAAAGCGTCGATGGGCGACACTCCAAGCGTCGATATCGTCGTCTTGAATCGCCTGGAACATCATTTCGAGGTCCCGCTCAGAACGGTGACGGTCCTGGTCCGAGACTTGTTTGGTGGCGTGAAACACTGCGAGTGACTCTTGCTGAATGCGCATTGCGTACAAAGCATCCAAATCAGCAGGGTCGACCTGCGAAATTGTCACCCTCTTGTTCGCTTCTACTTTCGCAAGCCCCTCATGCTGAAGCAATCGGAGCGCCTCGCGAAGCGGTGTTCTACTCACCCCAAGCTCGTCAGCGAGTTTGACTTGGCTAATTGAAGAATTGGCGGGTATGCGGTTTGTGATAATTCCTTCTCGGAGGCGCGCATGTGCATACTCAACCAGTCGTCGACTCTCACCAGGTGCAGCCAGATCCCGCGTCATAGTTTCAACCCTTCAGTCCAAACCCGTCAACCGTCTCAAGTGTATACACTTACTCTATGAATCGGAAGTATACGTCCCGTTTTTGTCCAGTTTCGCCATTATCAGCATATGCTCTTTCGAGAACTGCATACACTTACGTGTATGGTCGGGGTGGCCCCCGAGCGCCGACCGCACCAACTGCGATCTAAGGGGCTGCACCGATCGGTGCAGCCCCTTATCTCATGCCCGCGATGCGCGCCTCAGGCCAGGCCGCGCTCCACATCGGCGGCGACCGTCGCGGCGACCTGCTTCTTCGCCTCGTCCGAGAGCGCATTAAACGGCGCCCGCGCCGGACCGAGGCCGAATCCGCGCTCGTTCGCGGCAGCCTTGACCACTGTGTTCGGGTTGCCGAGTGCCAGGCAGTTGCGGATCGGGCGGATGCTGTCCTGTGCGGAGCGCGCAGCATCGATGTCCCCGGCGACGAACAGGTCATAGATCGAGGCCATGGTCTCCGGATAGATGTTCGCGATGCCGCTGATCCCTCCGGCACCGCCGGCCAGCAGGGTCCAGAGGATGAGGGAGTCATTGCCGGAAATGACGTCGAAGGTCTCGCGATCGGTGCGCTCGAGGTACTGCAGAATCGTGTCGAAGTTCCCGCTCGAGTCCTTGACCGCGGTGATGTTGTCCACGGCTGCGAGCTTTTCGAGCGTCGCCGGTGCCACGGCATTGCCGGTCCGCGCAGGAATGTTGTAGACGATGACCGGAACGTCGACGGAGTCGGCCACGGCCCGGAAGTGATTCTCGATCTCGACCTGCGAGGCGGCCGCGAAGTACGGGGTGATGATCGACAGCGCGTCGGCACCGGCCGCAGCGGCATCGGCGGCGATCGCGATGGTCTCCCGGGTCGTTGCGGCACCGGCACCGATGACGACGGGGACGGCGCCGGCCACCTCGTCGATGACGATCAGCGCGGCTTCGGCACGCTCGGCCGCGGACTGGGCGTAGAACTCACCGTTCGTGCCGAGGGCGAAGATGCCGTGGACTCCGGCGGTGAGCTGACGGCGGACATGGGCGCGCAGGGCCGCCTCGGCGATGTTCTCGTCTTCGTCGAACGGAGTGGCGGTGGCGGCGAGGATGCCTCGGGTGGCTGTCATGGTGGTTCCCTCTCAGGTGGTGGAGTGGTTGATCGGCGACGGGTCAGCGGTTGTACTTCGGCTGGGAGCCGCGGACTTCGGCGGTGGCGTCATCGACGGCGGTGAGCACATCGGCCGGCAGCGGGCCTTTGGCGATCGCGGCGATATTGCCCTCAAGCTGGGAGACTCGGCTGGCTCCGAGCAGCAGGGCGGAGATTCCGGGCGCCTCGGCAACCCAGCGCAGGGCGAGCTCGGCCTGCGGGATCCCGGAATCGTCGGCCACGGCGGCAAAGGCCTCGACCGCGGCGAGGACGGAGTCGGAGAGGTAGCGCTGCGAGTACATCTCTGCCAGCACGGATCCCGAGAAACGATCCCCCGTTCCATCGGTCGACGGGCGGCGGGCCAGCAGGCCCCCGGCCAGCGGGTTGTAGGCCATCGTTGCGATGCCGTGGGACTGTCCACATTCGAGCCATTCGTCCTCGATCCGGCGGGCCAGGACGCTGTAGACGTTCTGCGCTACGACGGGGCGCGGCGCGCCCGCGCGCTCGGCGGCGGCGATGACGTCGACGGCCTGCCAGGCGGCGAAGTTCGAGAAGCCCAGCGCGGTGATCTTGCCTTCGGCGCGCAGGGCGGCGATGGTCTCGAGCGTCTCGTCGAGCGAGGCCGCACGGTCGGGCTGGTGGAGATAGAAGAGGTCGATCGACTCGACGTCGAGGCGGCGCAGGGACCCTTCGACGCTCGCGCGCAGTCCCGCTGCGGACAGCGGCGAATGCTCGCCGGCATCGGCGTGGGGCATGCCTGCCTTCGTCGCGAGCACGATCCGGTCCCGGTGCTTCTTCACCAGCGGCGAGATGAGGCTCTCCGTCGTCGACTTCGCATATCCGTTGGCGGTGTCGATGCCGGTGATCCCGGCCGCAACGGCGGCTTCGAAGACCTCGTGCGCTGCCGCTTCGGTCACGGTGTCGCCGAATGTCATCGTGCCGAGCACCAGCCGGGACAGGGGGACGGAGACTCCGTCGAGCGTGATGGTCGAGTCTGTGGTCAAGGGAGTCTCCTCGTTGAGTGGGGCAGATCGTCGATACACCGATCTTCCCATTTGTGCGTGGATCGTGCAACAACTTGCGCATTTCGCGCACACATGTCAGTGTAGAGGGTGTTCAGCCGGACCGGACGCAAAGGAGTGCCATGTCAGCAGGCGAATCCGGTGTCCTGGTCATTGCCGACGATCTCAGCGGCGCTGCCGAGGTCGCCGCCACACTCGATCCGGGCACCCCGATCGTGCTCACCTCGTCGAGTGCAGAGTCCGCGACCGGCACAGATGACACCATCACCGAGGCGAACCCCGGCACAGATGACACCATCGCCGAGGAGAACGCCGGCGCGGATGACACCATCATCGAGGCGAACGCCGGCTCAGAATCCGATCGATCTTTCGCCGAGGCGGCCGACACAGATCCCCGGGACCTCGTCGTCGATCTCGACTGCCGTTATCTGCCGGCGGAGTCGGCCGGCGCCCGCACTGCAGCTGCACTTCGTGACTTCGGTTCGCCCCGCAGCACACTCATCAAGGTCGATTCCCTGCTCCGCGGCAATATCCGCGCCGCGCTCACTGCGGCCCTCGACCACGCGGGCGGCCCCGTGATCTTCGCTCCGGCGCTTCCGCAGCAGGCCCGCACGGTCGTCGGCGGAGTGCCCTTCGACAACGGAATTCGGCTCAGCAGCACCCGCGCCTGGAGCCTCGAGGACGGCAGCGCACCGGAGGCACTATCGGATCTGTGCCCCGTCCCCGCCCGCCATTTGGGCCTCGGCGAACTGCGGTCACTGCCCGGCACCGATGCTGCCGACGTCTTCGCCGACGTCGTTGACAGCCGCAGTTCGGACGCCGCTGACAGCCGCGACGCCGCTGACAGCGCGGACGCCAGTATCGACGCCGCGAATGCCGGCGTCGGTGGCGAGCGCCTCATCACCGCCGATGCCGAGACGATGGAGGATCTCACCCGTATCGTCGCTCTCGCCGAGGCGACCTCGGCCGTCCTCGTCGGCACTTCCGCACTCGCGCGCGCCTTGGCCGAGCGTCGAAGAGGCGGACTCACTGCACCAAGCGACGCATCTGCCCTGGCCGATGCGGGTGACACAGCAGCTGAACGGCCCGCCCCGTCATCGTTGCCGCGCACGCCCACACGGGTCCTCACTCTCCTCGGCACCGCTGCGGAGAGGATCGAGACGCAGATCGTTCACCTGCGTGACCACTCGGACACTCGAGTGCTCGACTTCCCCGCCACCGAGGTAACCGCTTGGGCCGACGACCCCTACCGTCTTGACGATTCCGCCGCACGCGTACGCGAGGCCCTGACCGAGTCCCACCTCGTCGTCCGACTCACCGACACGGGAGCCTCCGTCGACCCTCGGCCGCTGCCGGGCTTCCTCGCCGAACTCGCCACCCGTGCACTGTCCGGATTCGGGCCCGTCGCCCTTGCTGCCGCCGGCGGAGAGACGGCACGCGCCGTGTTCGACCGCCTCGGCGTGCACAGGATCGAAACGATCCGCGAGATCCACCCGGGTGCGGTGCTGTCCACGGTCAGGACCGCCTCGGCGAACATTGCCGACGATGTCGACCTCGCCGCCGTCGTCACTCGGCCCGGCGGCCAGGGCGGACCCGATTCCCTCACCCTCATCCACTCGGCTCTGACCACCGGTGAGCCCACCACGACCACCGCGGCCACCGTCGCGAACCACGAAGGAGAGTCAATGAACGCGCTTCCCACAGTCGCAGTGACCATGGGCGACGGGGCCGGCGTCGGCCCCGAGATCTGCATCGCCGCCTGCCTCGACCCCTCGGTGCTCGCGGTCGCAGCCCCCGTCGTCATCGGGGATGCCGCACGGCTCGAGCAGGCCGCGCAGGTGCTCGGCACCGCGGTCGAGATCCGCCGAGTCGACTCCCCCTCTGAGGCCGAACACGTGCCCGGCGTCATCAACGTCATCGACCTCGCCCTTCTTCCGGGCGATCTGCCCTGGGGCGAACTCTCCCCCGTCGCGGGAGATGCCGCGTTCCGCTACATCGAACGCGCCTCGCAGCTGGCCATGTCCGGTGAGGTGCAGGCGATCTGCACGGCGCCGCTCAACAAGGAGGCCCTCCACTCCGCCGGGCACAAGTACCCCGGGCACACCGAGATGCTCGCCTCGCTCACCGACACCGAGGAGGTCTCGATGATGCTCTCCTCCCCCAAGCTGCGCGTCATCCACGTGACCACCCACATCGGACTCATCGATGCCGTGGCGAAGATCGAGCCCGGCCTCGTCGAACGCACCGTCCGCCGCGGCCACGACGCACTCATCCGGGCCGGACTGGAACGGCCGCATATCGGCGTCTGCGCGATCAACCCGCACGCCGGTGAGAACGGGCTCTTCGGCTACGGCGAAGAGGAGGAGAAGATCACTCCGGCGATCACGAAGCTGCAGGCCGACGGCATCGACGCCGTCGGGCCGCTGTCCGCCGACACCGCCTTCTTCCTCGCCGGCCGCGGTGACTACGACCTCATCGTCGCGATGTACCACGACCAGGGGCACGGACCCATCAAGGTCCTCGGCATCGATGCCGGCGTCAACATCACCGTCGGCCTGCCGGTCATCCGCACCTCGGTCGATCACGGCACCGCCTTCGACATCGCCGGCACCGGCAAGGTCGACACCGAGTCGATGAGTGAGGCGATGCGTCAGGCCGCGGCTCTCGCCGTCGTCTGAGCCGCCTCTGCCGTCGGCCCGTTCTCAGCCTCGATGCGCGGTCAGGACCGCCCCTGACCAGCCCCTGCGCCGAGGATGTTCTGCGCAGTTCGCGCGAGTCTGAGTTCGCGAACCGCCCCATCACCGAGGCGGCTCTGCGCAATCCGCGCGAGAATCCGCGATACAGTGGCGATCAACGACTACCGATCAGGAGTGTGATGAACGCAGGCGAACGTCGCGAGGAGATCCTTCAGCTCGTCCGGACGCAGGGCGAGATGAGTGTCGAGTCCCTGTCGGAGATGCTCGGGGTCACCGCGTCGACGATCCGTCGCGACCTCGCCAAGCTCACCGACTCGGGAGAGTTGGCACGCACCTACGGCGGCGTGATCGCCGTCCCCTCAGAGTCCGAGACCACGCTGGCCGAACGCTCCCACGAAGCCCCCGAGGTGAAACGGGCCATCGGCTCCTGGTGCGCCCGGCAGGTCCCTGCCGGTTCGCATGTGCTCCTCGACGCCGGCACGACGACCGCGCAGGTCGCCCGTGCGCTCCGGGATACCGCCCCTCTGTCCGTGGTGTCCTCCGGCCTGACTTCCCTGCAGCAGATGGCCGACCTAGAGGACGTGGAGTTCACGCTCCTCGGCGGTCGTTACCGCCCCGTCAGCCAGGGCTTCATCGGCCCCATCACCGAGGCGGGGCTGGAGAAATTCACGTTCGACTTCGCCTTCCTCGGCGCCGATGCCGTCACCGCCGAGGACGGAGTGTGCGAGGCTCTGCCCGAACAGGTTCGCCTCAAAGAGCTGATGAGCCGCCGCGCCACCCACGTCTTCGTTCTCGCCCATGCCGAGAAGCTCGGCCAGCGGCCCTTCCACGCCTGGGCCGACCTCGGCAACGGCTGGACTCTCGTCACCGACGATTCGGCCGATCCGGCGCAGATCACACCGTTCGAAGACCGCGGTATCACCGTCGTCCGTGTCGACCAGATGGGCAACGCCGTGCAGAGCTGACGGCACGAGGACGTGAAGAGGCCCCGGGACTCAGCCCCAGAGCTTGCAGTCGGTGTGGACCTGATCCTCGACTCCGGAGATCCACTCCTCGTCGAAGACGACATGTCGGATCGCCCGGCGGGAGCTGAAGGCGTAGACGACGTGGATGACCCCGTCGGCGTCGACGATGCCGTGCGGGTACTCCTGACGGCGATTGCTGCGCAGATTGCCCTCACCGGAGAATCCGTCACCGGGCTCGATGACTCGACGCACGGGCCAGGTGCGGCCCTCATCGTTCGACACCGCGATGACGATCCGCAGCCGTTCGTACGGCCAGACCACCTCGCCGGGTTCCGTGGCGACCTGGTGCTCGTTCGAGACGAGAGCGAGCATGCCCGAGGGCAGACGGAATGCGCTGAGCCCGGCATTGTTGTTCGGCACCTCGGTGGCTTCGGGCACCGACCAGGTCTCTCCGCCGTCCTCGGATCGGCTGAGGTAGACCCAGTCGGCGAAGCGTGAGCGGAAGAGGCTGACGAGTCGTCCCGTCTCGAGCTCGACGATGTTCGGGTGGACCCGACCGGCTGCCTCGGGGAATTCGACCTGTCTCCAGGTCGATCCCTGATCCGCGGAGATCTGGACGACCGGTTGGTCGGAGCCGTTCTTCGAATCATCGTCGAAGCACAGCCACTGAGTGTGCGCCCAGGTCCCACCCTCAAGCACCTGGATGGGCTGTCGGCAGAACGTTCCTTCGCAGTCGAAGAGCGTCTCCGGTTCGCTCCAGCTCGCTCCGTCGTCGGTCGAACGGATCACCTTGACCACGGAGGTGTGCTGGAGGTTGAAGGTCTCGGGGACCCCGGACTGCCGCGACAGCTGGGAGGTATAGACGAGCCAGATCGTCCCGTCGGGGGCTGCGAAGAGACCGGGGTTCTGATCCGATCGGATCTCATCGTGGGTCACCGCCGCCGAGGCGGTCCATCGTCCCGTATCGACGTCGAACCGGGAGACGAGGATGTCGATGTCCTTGTTGCCCTCATCGCTGCCGCCGAACCAGGCGGCCAGCAGACCACCGCCGGGCAGGGACAGGATCGACGGCGCGTGATTCGAGCGCCGATCAGTCGGGATCACCGCGGCCGCGGAACCATCGTCCTCGAAGAACCGGAGCCTGCCGTCAGACGACGGTGCGGGAACTCGTTCGAGTGCGGGCTGGGACAGCAGTGTCATGGGTGTCTCCTCCATGTCTTGGCAACGGAATCAGGGTACTTAACTCGGCGGGATCGCTCGCACGGCAGGGGTGGGCCGCCTCGGCGAGGGAATCCCCGGACCGACGGTCCGACTCATCATCCGAACGCGGTCTGGAACATCGCGGGGATCTGCATGGCGATCTGGACGCCGACGACGATGGCGATGATGCCGAGGAGAAGCAGCAGTCCGGTCTGCCATTTCCGATTGACCGCGTAGGAGTGCATGTGCTTCTTCCGGGAGGTCAGCAGCAGGATGCAGACGACGATGATCGGGAGGCTGAGCACGGTGGAGATCGCGGTGCCGACGATGTTGAGCGAGATGAGATCCGGGGCGCCGGGGATCGTCGAGGCCAGGGGCAGGACGATGAAGACGATCGCCTGGATCCACCGGAAGGCGGGGTTCTCCTCGTCGCGGCCGAGGAACTTCCGCATCGACGGCACGGTGTGGTTGATGCCGTTGATGGCCAGCTGCGAGAAACCGCGCGACTGCGGCGGGAAGCTCGTCATCGCGGCGAAGAAGATGCACATCCATAGCAGATACGGACCGACCGGGCCGACGGCGACCGAGAGCATGTGGGAGAGGTCGAATTCGTCGGCGATGGAGAAGCCGGGGTGGGCGGCGCTGAATTCGGCGGCGACGATCCAGAACAGCAGGTTGATGATGAGCAGCGGGGCCATGCCGGCGATGAGGTCGAACTGCTGGATCTTCCGATACTTCGGTCCGACCCAGCCCTTGTCGCGCATGAAGCCCGAATAGAGAAGGTTGGGCATGTTGCCGGCGATCGTGCCGATGGTCGCCGAGGCGATGACGATGGGGGCGAACGCCGAGGTGTTCTGCTCCTTCGGGATCTCGAAGGCCATGCCCTGGACGAAGCCGGCGATGTCGAAGGTCCCGATCTTGATGAGCGCGTAGACGAAGGCGATGATCATCGCGACAGAGGCGAAACGGGCGAAGTATTCGAGGACGACGAACTGCTTGCGCAGCATGACCAGCGACAGAGTGAGCGCGACGATGATGATCGCGCAGAAGAAACGGCCCCAGCTGCCTCCCCACTCACCGCCGGTGAGTTCGTGGAGTCCGACGGCCGCGGCGAGGAGGAAGGTGGCCTGAGTGATGAAGCCGGCGATGAGGACGACCGCGGCCATGATCCCCGGCAGCACCGGCGACAGGCGGGCGAATCCGTCGAGGATCTGTGTGTCCCCGTGCTTGTTCATCAGCGTGTACTTCGCGATGGACGAGATGATGAACGTGCGGGCGACGAGAGAGAGGATGAGCGTCCACAGCAGCGCATACCCGTAGGAGGCGCCGGAGACGGAGGAGCTGACGAGGTCGCCGGTGCCCAGGAAGGACATGGCCAGCACGAGGCCGGGCCCGACCGAAGTGACGAGACCGAGACCGCGCGGCAGCGGATTCTGCGCGGGCATCGAAGAGACAGAGCTGCGTTTCACGCTATGGACATCGGCGGCCATGGCTGCACTCCCATGTGTAGATGGACATCTGAGCGATTGCCCGATGAATGATGCAAGGATTGATCCGTGTCATCACCGTGCGCAATCTTCGTAAAGACTAGCCCATACATGCGTGTTGTGCGCAATCAATTTCGCAAAAAAGATGCTTGATTGTTCGTTCTGCGCATAGAATAGGTGATCAGAACGCGCAATCTGCGCCGTACGGCTGCAGTGTCGCAAGCGGAAGAAGTCGCCTGACCAGCGGCCCGCAGATGTCCGACCGCGGCGCCCACAGCAGAGGAATGAGGAATCGATGGAGATCGTCCAGTACCTGATCATCGGGATCGTGGTGCTGGGTTCAGCCTGCCTGCAGGGCTCCATCGGATTCGGCCTCGGCATGATCACCGCACCAGTGCTCGCGCTCCTGCGCCCCGACCTGCTGCCGTCCGCCCTGCTGCTGCTGGCTACCCTCACCTCATTCACGGCGTTCGCCCGCGAACGTCAGGACGTCGACTGGAAGCTCGTCGGCTGGGGCGCCCTCGGACGGCTGCCCGGCATCGCCATCGGCACCGCCGCCGTGGTGATGTTGCCGGATTCCGGGCTGTCTCTGATGCTCGCGATCACCGTCCTCGCCGGCGCCGCATTCAGCCTTGTCGGCTGGTCACCGGCGGCCTCGAACCGCAATATGTTCGTCGCGTCATCGGTCTCGGGAATCTTCGGCACGGCCACGAGCATCGGCGGACCACCGATCAGTCTCATCATGCGCTCGCTCGATCCGTCATCGATGCGCTCGACGATGAGCGCCTACTTCACCCTCGGCAGCATCCTGTCCCTGACGGGACTGACCATCGGCGGCGAAGTCGGCACCAGACACCTCATCGCGGCGGCGGTCCTGCTGCCGTTCATGCTCATCGGACTGTGGCTGTCGAACTTCGTCATCCGACGCGCCGACCGTCGACTCCTCTACCGCCTCGCTGTCGGCTCGTCGATCGTCGGCGCGCTCCTCGTCATCGTCGAAGTCGTTCGCTCTCATCTCGCCTGATCAGTCCCGACCTGACCAGCCCCGACCAACCCCGACCCCGCACGACCAGCCCCAACCAGACCCGAGCTGACCTGCCCCGACCAGCCCCGAGCTGACCGACCTGACCTGAGCACGCCGCAGAACACATCCGCCACTTAACTACCACTCAGTTCTACTATCAAGTAATGTGTGTGGTGCCCGTCACAATCAGGACGTCCAACGGTGAACACTCTGGCCGACGGCACCCCGTCACCACACTGACCTCACCGTCACGGTGCACTCCACCGCGATCTGCACCGGCACTACTGTCCCGCACCTTCTCAATGCCGAGAGACAAGGCAGAACAGGACCACCGCCTATGAGCACGCCAACCACAGCACTGCCGACCACCTCCCCACACGGGCCTCGTCGTCGCCTCCAGGCCCTGAGCGCCGCAGCCGTCGTCGGCCTCGCACTCACGTTGTGCACGACCACCGCGCCGGCCCAGGCCACCGAACTCGTTCCGCAGACCGATGCCGAGGCCGAACAGTTCCTCGACGACCGTGCGGCAGAGGATCCGAGCGCACTCGACCGTGAATCCGTCCCCGAGGGCATCAGCGTCGAGCAGGCGAAGAAAGCCGTCGAGAAGACCGACGAGCTCACGCCCGCCGACGTCGAATATGCAGCCGCGCAGGAAGACCTGCCGGCATCAGGAGTCCCCGGAGACTTCTATGAGACCCCGGACTCGCTGCCGAGCGAGGACGGAACAGTGCTCAAGCAGGCCGACTCGGAGTTCTACCTCGACCCGGTGAAACTCATCAAACATGACGCGAAGTCGACGGTCTTCATGTACAAGACCACTGATGAGAAGGGCCAGGCCCGAGCCGCGACCGCCACCCTGCTCACTCCGAACGGCGCGAGCGGCCATGCCGAAGATGCCGTCGTCATCTCGCCGGGCACTCAGGGCGTCGCCGACAAATGCGCTCCCAGCCGTCAGCTGGGCATGGGAACCGAGTACGAGGGGATCTCCGTCGCCTCGGCCCTAGCCGCGAAGCACCCTGTCGTCGTCGTCGACTACATGGGCCTCGGCACCGAGGGCACTCACCACTTCGTCAATCGCATCGAAGAGGGTCGGTCGGTCCTCGATGCGGCACGTGCCGTCCAGCAGGTCGATGGCAGCGAGATCGATGAGGGCACCAAACTCCAACTGCGCGGCTACTCGCAGGGCGGTCATGCCACGACTGCTGCCCTGGAACTCCAGAAGGAGTGGGCACCCGAGCTCAACATCGCCTCGGCTTCAGCCGGCGCAGTGCCGGTCGATCTGCATAAGACGGTGTCCGGGCTCTCGAGCGTCTACACGGCATTCGCGCTCTACGGTGTCGTCGGGTTCGCCGAGCAGGCCGACATCGATACAAGCGACTTCCTCAACGAGAAAGGGCAGAAGATGGTGGCCGAAACAGCGGACAAGTGCACCGTCGAAGCCCTGCTCTCGACAGCCTTCACGGATGGAAAGTCGCTGACGAAGAACGGCGAGTCATTCACCGACATCATCGACGAGCACTTCACCGACATCGTTGACCGGCAGCGGCTGGGCAAGGCCGCGGTGCCGGATGTTCCGCTGCTGGTCAACCACAGCCGCCTCGACGACGTCATCTCGTTCGATCAAGGCAAGGACCTCGCCTCGGCGTGGTGCCGAGCCGGCCACAAGGTGGCGTTCGAGGACAACCTCGGGCCCACGCATGTCGGCGGCTACGTCGCCGCGCTGCCGCGCATCGAGACCTTCACCACCCGCACCTTCTCGGGCAAGGCTTCGCTCGACAGCTGCTGGAGGCTGTGACCTCCCACCTCACCGAGGCGGCCCGCCCGGTTGGGGAGCCCATACGCCAGAGGCGGTCCACCCTGAACGGGGTGGGCCGCCTCGACGATATGCACAGGGTTGGGCGGTGCCGGTGACGGTCACATGACGTAGGAGAGGATCATCGAGACGAGGGTCGCGACGACGACGGAGTTGAAGGCGAAGGCGACGATGACGTTCGTGCGCACCAATCGCCAGGCTTTCCGCGACACCGCTCGGCCGGGGAGCGCGGCCGTCATCGTCGATGACAGCACGGAGAAGGTGAGGTAGTCACCGAACTCGCGTGGGCCTTCCATCTCGAATTCGAGCTGACGAGCGTCGGGGCTGCCGCCGCCGCTGAGGTCGAGACGCATGAACTCGAGTGCGAACGAGTACACGAGCACCGCCCACGAGGCGATGACATTCGCGATGCCGAGCGCCGCAGAGATACCGATGCTGGCGCTCGAGCCAGAGGTGACGAGGAAGATGTTGAAGATGAATGCGAGGTAGGCAGCCATGGTCGCCCAGGACACTGCTCCGCCCATCCCGAACCACTTCGACCACCATCGTCGGCGGTTCGCCACTGACCACCGGGAGTGGACGATGAGTTCGGTCTCGTCGAGGTCTCTCAGTCCCGCGTGGGTCCACAGCAGATAGGTCAGCGCGAAGAGCGGCCAGAAGACGAGGAAGAGGTTGATGACCTCGTGCGGCAGGGCCAGCGATGCAGCCATGCTCGGGCCGGAGCCCAGCGGATCGAAGTCGAATCCGAACACGAGGATGCCGCTGACGATGAGCGCAGGGACTCCCGCGATATTTGCGCGCGAGTCGTCGGAGAGAGTGAGCATCTGACTGTGCGTGGGTCTCATCGGCCCGGCTCCGGTTCGTTAGACGCGGCGGCTGTTCGAGTTCAGCCTAGTCGAGGGTGGACTCGACTCGTCCGATCTCCGAATCGGACCGGTGGCACCGAGTCAGACCAGGCATCCCCGAGTCAATCGAACTGATCCTCAAGTCACACCGGCCACGGGTCTAGTCAGACCAGCCGCGAAGCGAAAGCAAGCAGGTCGCGGTCGCCGCCGGGGCGGCCGACCAGCTGCACCGCCTGCGGCCCTTCGCTGGCTCCGACCCCGGGCAGCGGGATCGTCAATGCCGGCCAGCCGAGAACGTTGAATGGCATCGAATAGCGCATGAACTTCGCCGCCGTCCCGGAGTCGATCTCGTCCCAGCGGATCACTGGACCGTCGATGGCTGGGGTGAGCAGGAAATCAGTGCCGCCGAATACCGTGAGCGACCGTTTCCGCAAGTCTGCGAGCGCTTCCACCTGCTTCCGGTATTCGGTCTCGCCGAGGTCTCTGCCGGCCTCGATCTTCTTGGCCACCCCTGGCTGGTAGTCCGCTGAGTGCTCGGCGTACAGGTCTGCGTGGACCTCGTACGCCTCATAGAGGCGGATGAAGTCGTAGATCGGTGCAAGATCGTCGAGGAGCTTGTCGACGACTCCCCCATTCGCCGACGTGACCGTGAGGTCCGGTGCCGGCATGAGCAGGTCTCTCGCCCGAGCGTCGTCGTCAGCGAAGAGACTGACATCGATCGTCCGTGCTCCGCTGCCTGTCAGGCCTGGCACCGCACCTGGGCCAGGCGCCTTGCCGGAATCGTCGCCCGCGATCACGTCGAAAGCCGTGGTCAGCACGCCGAGGTCGGAGGCGAAGAGTCCGACGGTGTCGAAGCTCTGCGAGAGCGGGAAGACTCCGTCGACGGGCACGACGCCGAAGGTCGGTTTGAACCCGAGCACGCCTTGGCAGGCCGCCGGCACGCGCACGGACCCGGCCGTGTCGGTGCCCAGAGCCAACGGCACCACCCTGGCGGCAACGAGTGCGGCCGATCCGGAGCTCGACCCGGCGGTGCACAGTGCCGCATCGACAGGATTGACGACGCGGCCGAAGGCCGACTCGTCGCCGAGGATTCCGTAGGAGTACTCCTGGCAGTTCGTCTTCGCCACAGGGATCGCGCCTGCCGCTTCGAGTCGGTCGACGACCGGCGCCGAGTTAGCAGCCGGGGCATCGCTGCGCACGTTCGATCCCATCGTCGTCGGGTATCCGACCAAGTCGATGACGTCTTTGATCGCGAAGGGAATCCCCTCCAATCGCCGAGACGGCTGACCGGAATCGCGGCGGTCGTTCGATTCCGCGGTGAGGGCATTCGCGCGGTCGACGGTCATCGCTGTGACAGCGTTGAACTGCGTTCCGGCCCGCTCCACCTCGGCGAGGGTCTGCTCATCCATCCGATGAGCCTATCCGAACCGTCGACGCCAGCCCCGTCCACGGGCACAGAGCTTCGATGGCGGCTGCCACGTCGAAGGCGCGGGTGTCGTCATAGGGGTGGGCGATGACCTGGACGCCGGTGGGGATGCCGCAGTCGGCCATGCCGGAGGGAACGTTGACGATCGGCACGCGGTTGCAGATGTTGAACGGCATCGTCATATGCGCCTGCCAATAGTGGTCGAGTCGCACGCCGTCGCTTTCGCCGGAGTCGGACGCACCGTCCGCCCCGAATGCATGTGCCGCTTCGCGACCGACGCCGTCGGCGCCGATCGTGATCCCGTCGAGGTAGCTGGCTCCGGCCTCCAAACCCGCCACCGCCGAGGTGGGCGCCAAGAGCACATCGAAGCCGTCCATCGCTGACGCCAGCTCCGCCTGGATCTGCGCTTCCATGGCGAGCCCGTCGAAGAGCGAACGGCGTGCGGCGACCGCTTCCGCATCGGCCATGAACCGCACCGTGTACTCGGCCAGAGTGTGTTCATGGCCGCGAGTGGCCGCGCGCATCGCAGGGGCGAGGAGGCTGCCGAAGTGAGTGAACGCGGTCTCGAAGATCCGCTCGGCCGTCCACGGCAGTTCGATCTCCTCGACATGCGCTCCGGCCGATTCCAGCGCCGAGGCGACCGCCCGGGTATTCGCCTCGATGTCCTTCCCGACGGGGAAGTCTCCCAAGCGCACGCACAGCGCGACCCTGCGTCCGCGGAGTCGATCGACCGCCTCGGCGGGGTCGAAGTCATCGAGGAACCCGGGCGAGGCGATGGTCGCGTGATCGCTCGGATCGACCCCGACCATGACCTTGGCGAGCAGCGCGGCATCGGCGACGGTGCGCGCCATCGGCCCGTCCCCGCGGTACCAGTCCGCGGCCAGAGGCTGAGCGCCGGGGATCCGGCCGTAGGGAGCTTTGTACCCGACGGTGCCGGTGAAGGCGGCGGGCAGCCTCGTCGATCCGGCGATGTCCGAGGCCGTGGCCAGGGGCGCGAACCCGGCTGCCAACGCAGCACCGGACCCGCCGGAGGACCCGCCCGGAGAGAGGTCCGGGTTCCACGGATTGCGGGTCACGCCCCACATCGGCGAGTGCGTGATCGTCGCGCAGCTGAACTCCGGAGAGGTCGCTCGGGCGTGGACGAATCCGCCGGCGGCGCGGATGCGGGCGATGATCGCGGCGTCATGGTCGGCGACGGTGTCCCGTTCGTGCAGCAGCCCTTGAGTGAGGCCGCGGCCGGCGAGCGCGTGCTTCTCCTTGGCGATCACGGGAAGTCCGAGCAATGGCCGGAAGACGGCCGCCGCGGCGAGGTCATCGCTGGTGGCGTTCGCGTAGAAGTCCTCGGCTTCCCGCGCCGAGGTGACCGCCTCCTCGACGACTTCGATGACCGCATTGATGCGCTCATCCTCGGCGGTGATGCGGCCGATGAAGGAGGTCAGGTAGTCGACTGGGGAGAGTTCCTTGGACCGGAAGGCGGCGAGCGCCTCGGTGGCGGACAGGGTCCAGGGTTCGGTGCTGGGTGCGGTGCTGGGTTCGGTGGCGGTCGTGGTGCGGGCATTGAGGTGCGGGGCGGCGCTGGAGCGCGGGGTATCGGTGCTCATGCGCGCGCCTCGGCGATGGACGAACCGACCCAGACGGCACCGTCGCGGACATCGGCGAGCTCACCGCGGACGAGTTCACCGGCCACCGAAGTGAGCACGCGGACGCCGCGAAGCATGTCCTCATCGGTGGTGAACTCGCGCTCGCAATGGGAGACGCCGTCGACGCTGGGAACGAACATCATCACGGCGGGCACGCGGTGATTCATCGCCACGGAATCGTGGCCGGCCATCGTCTCCAAGCGTCGGATGCTCAGGCCCTCGTTGGCCACGGCCTTCTCGGCGAGTTCGACGCCTTCGGTCGGGAAATGGCGCTTGTCGCGGATGTCGAAGTCGTCGACGTTGATGGTGATGTCGTGGCTGCGGGCGATCTCGGCGATCTGCGTCTTCAGCGAGTTGCGGGCGGCTTGGACGATGGCAGGATCGGAGGAGCGGAGGTCGGCGACCATATGGACACGGCGGGGCACGACGATCGGCGAGTTCGGTTCGACGACGTGCTGGCCGACCGAGGAGACGAGGGCTTCTTCCTCGAACTCGTCGACCACCTCGGCGACGGCGAGGACGACCTTGGCCGCGGCGACGAGCGCGTCGTGGCGGTCGGCCATGGCTGTGGCCCCGGTGTGGGACTGTTCGCCGAGGACGTCGATGTCGAGCTTCTGCGTGTACCAGCTGGACTCGACGACGCCGATGTCCGTGGCTTCGCGTTCGAGGATTCGGCCCTGTTCGATGTGGATCTCGGCGTAGGTGATCGCCTCGGGCGGGGTGTCGGTGCCGGCATAGCCGATGGCGCCCAGCGCCTCGGCGACGGTGGTGCCTTCGAGGTCGGCGACAGCGAGCATCTCGTCGAGGTCGAAGAGACCGGCGTAGACGGAGCTGCCCATGATCGACGGGGCGAAGCGACCGCCCTCTTCGTTGAACCAGTTGACGACTGCGAGGTTGAAGGCGGGCTTCAGTCCAGATTCCGCGAGCTCCTCTTTGATGCGCAGGGCCGCGAAGAGGGCGGCGATGACTCCATAGGCTCCGTCGAATCGACCGCCGAGCGGCTGCGAGTCGAGGTGGGAACCGATGAGGACGTACGGGGCTTCGGGAACGAGCTCGAGGCACGCGAACATGTTCCCGATGGCGTCGACGCGCACGCCGAAGCCTTTGTCCGTCGCCCAGCCGCGCATCCAGTCACGCGTCTGCTTGTCCTCCGGCGTCAGCGCCTGCCGATCGACGCCGTTGTTGTCGGTGGCACCGATGGTGGCGACGAAGTGGAAGTCTGCGAGGAAGGCCGCGTCGGAGGATGGGGATGCGGACGACGGGGCGGCGTCGGGCGACGGGGGTGCCTGATGGTTCATTGGTTATCGCTGCTTTCCTGTGGGTGGGATGTGGTTTGCAAAGGTCTAGGGCGCGGTTGAGGGCGCGGGCGGGCCCGCACATCGCTTTTCGTTCAGTTCATCGCTTTTCATCCCGATGATCTGTACAAAATGTGATGTGAAAGTGGACGAAACTCGATGTCAATGCAGGCTCACCCCTGCTCACCCCAGCCGTCCGCGGGTCTCGGGGAGGCGCGTGACGAAGATGAGGACGAGGCACACAGCAGCCGCAGCAGCCATGTAGTAGCCGGGTGCGGTGTTGACGCCGGTGATGTCGACGAGCCAGGTACCCACGAATGGCGCGGTTCCGCCGAGCGCTGCGTAGGAGATGTTGTAGCTGATGGCCGCCGAGGTGAACCGCGTCTTCGTCGAGAAGCGCTCACAGAAGAAGGTGTAGCAGCCGCCACCGTAGCAGCAGAGCGCGAGGACGAAGATCGTCTGCCCGACGAATGCCAGTCCCATGTGTCCACTGGTGACCAGCCCGAATGCCGGCACCGAGGTGACCGCGAGCAGGATCGCACCCGCAATGAGCATGGGCCGACGTCCGAAGCGGTCGCCGAGGTGGCCGGCGATGGGCAGGAAGATCGTGTAGCTGGCCATGGCGATCGCGTTTGTCAGGAGCGACTGTTCGCGACTGAGGTCGCCCGTGGTCTGGATGTAGGTGACGAAGTAGGCCGAGAGCATGTAGAAGCCGAGCGCGGTGACGCCGAGGACGAAGAAGACCTGGAGCATCCCGACCCAGTTCTCGCGGAAGCTTTCGCGGATCGGGCTGAACTCTTTGGGCCGTTCGGCAGCTGTCTTCTTGAACAGCTCGGATTCGTCGGTCTTCGACCGGATCCACAGTCCGACGGCCGACAACGGCAGCGCCAGGAGGAACGGAACGCGCCAGCCCCATGAGTCGAAAGAGGCGTCACTCATCACAGTCGACAACAGGAGGATGAGGCCGCCGGCGAACACCGAGGGCAGAGCGGTCGCTGCCAGGGTGATGTTGATCCACAGTCCGCGCTTGGCAACCGGAGCGTGCTCGTAGACGAAGGACGGTCCGCCGACGGATTCGCCGCCGGCGGAGAAGCCCTGACCGAGCCGGGCGAGGATGAGCAGGATCGGGGCGAACCAGCCGATCGTGTCGAACCCGGGGAGGATGCCGATGAGGGCTGTGCAGGCTCCGACGAGGAAGATCGTGATGGTCAGGGTCTGTCGCCTGCCGACCTTGTCGCCGAGAGCTCCGAAGAACAGTCCGCCGAGGGGGCGCATGACGAACGCGACTCCGAAGGTCGCGAAGATGACCAGCAGACCGGTGATCCGGTCGCCGTCGGGGAAGAAGTACTCGGACAGGATCACCGCCGATAGACCGTACAACGTGAAGTCGTAGAACTCGACGAACTGGCCGATGCTGCCGCCCAGGAGCACCTTCCGCTGCATCTTCGTCGACGTGGTTCGCTGCTCGGTCGGGGCTGTGATGGACATCCGGGATCTCCTTAGGGCGCGGGGACGATTTCCACCATCTTTGCGATCCACAACACATTAGTCCAACAGATACTTTTGAAACTGGTCATGAGGAAAATCGATGAGAAGCCGAGGTGGCACCTCTCCGCGTAAGCCCCTTACCTCGGCGGCGGACCGCTTCCCCACCGACCGCCTTCCCCAGCACCAGCGCAGTCCTCGGGCCGCGGTTCGGGTCCTTCTGTCCGCTTCAGCCGCCTAGGTCCCGAGGATCTCCAAGGTCAGCTCGCAGAAGGCTCGCGCACGCTTGCTCAGCCTCAGCTCTTTCGGCCAGACGATGGCAAGGTCGATGCTCGGGAAGTCGTCGAGCAGCGGAACGTCCACCGTCTTCGATCCGATGTACGTCCCCGAGGACACGCTCTGGCTCAGCAGCGAGTACCCGTGCCCCATCGCCACGAACGACCGCACGGTTTCGTAGCCAGCAAAGGTGTGCCGCACGATCGGCTCGACGCCGGCGATCCGGAAGAGCTCGTCATAGTATTGAGTGCTGAACGGCAGATCCAGTTGGATGTAGTTTTCATCTGCGAGCTCTCGCAGGTGGACTGGTCGCGGCCGTTTCCCACCCCCGCCGAGGTGGTGATCGAGTGAGACGAGGACGTGCGGCTTCACGACGTCGATGAGGAAGCGATCGAAGCGATCGGTCATTCCCAGCGTGTAAGTCAGTGCGAGATCGCAGTCGCCGGCGATGACAGCGGCTTGCAGCTCCTGAAGGTTCGCCTCGAGGTAGTTGATCCGAACATCCGGGTAGCGCTTCTCGAATTCGCTGTGGATGAGCGGCAGGCGGGTGGGCGCGATCGGCGAGAAGACTCCGACAGTGAGGTCTCCACTGAGACGACGTGAGAGGCCCAACGCAGTCTCGCCGAGGTTGTCGGAGGCTTCGAGGAAGGGTGTGACCTCTGAGAGGAATCGCTTCCCGGCAGGCGAGAGCACCACCGAACGATTGCGCTGTCGGATGAAAAGGTCGAGGCCGATGGTCCGCTCGAGCTGGGCCATCGCCGTCGAGATCGCCGACTGGGTGACGTTGAGCTGCTTCGCCGCCTCGGTCATGTTCTCCCGCCTGGCGACCTCCTGGAAGTAGCGCAGCTGCACCAGGGTGAAATCAAGGGCCATAGCTTCCCATCATCCCATCTGCGATGGCGATTCGCGTCCAGATCCAACCGCGCCGAGGCGGTTCTGTTCGAGCACTACCGACCGACCGTTCCCAGACGGCAGGCTGCAACCCTCCCCAGACGGCAGGCTCGAACTCTTCCCGGCCGGCAGGCATCGCACAGACCATCCCCTTCTACCGGGTCGGATCCAGTTCCGAGAATTCTCCCGCCACTTCAGTCGTCACCGATCCCGAGTCAATGCCGACGAGTAAAGTGCCCTGAAACTGATCGAACTCCCAATAAACCACTCAAAAGCGTCCTTCAAATTCAGCATGTCATTTCCAGTCGAATCTTTTTCGAAGATTCTATTGTCTTCTATTCTCTGACTGCCTACAATTGAGCTAAGAGACCTTCAATGACGAACGGAACTCAACAGCGATGACCTTCACCCCCGACCGCAAGCGACGCAAGTCAGGAAAGCGCGACCGCCGCACTGCCGCTGACTCGCGCGGTGGGGCGAGCAGAAGACCGCCAACGAACACCACACCGGCAGATCTCGTGGGCACCACTTCTCAGAATGTCCACGCACCCGAGGACACGGAGCAAGCACAACCCGAAGAAACATCGGACCCCGCAACACTGGCCGAACAGCTCAAGGCGGCCGGGCTCGACCTCAGCGGCCACCACTTCGCCGAGGTGTTCGAGGCCCTTGACCCGGTTTCGACCGACGATGACGAACCGAACGACGATACGTCGATCGCCGACGTCGAAGAACCAAGCAATGCAGTTGGAATTGCCGGTTCCGACCAACCACACGAAACCGTCGAATCCGCGGACTCAGCAGAGCTCGCTTCGACCGCACCGGCAGAATCGACTGCGCAACCCGAGCACGGAGACGATGATCAGCGCCCGACTTCGATGCACCCGATCCTCACCGACGCCGCCTGGAACGACCTGGCTGCGAGCACACCTGAGATCACCGATTCGATTTCGTCACTGACCGAACTGGTCGGAGGTCTTCGCGCCTTCGACCGGCCGATGGGGCCGAACGAGGCCCTGCAGGTCATCGATGGAGCCGAGGCTCTGCGTCGGCTCAGTGAGTCTCTGTCCACCCTGGCGCTGGCCGTCTACGAACGCGTCGGCACGCCCAAGGACAGTGGCGCCAAGTCGACCAAGGCGCTCATCCAGGAACGCCTCAACCTCTCGGGGCGAGAAGCGAACCGCCGGGCAAAGCTCGCAGAGAATCTCGGCGGACGAGTCGCACTCGACGGACAACCGCTTGAACCCGAACACCCGCTCGTCGCCGAGCAGCTCCACCTCGGCACCCTGCCCGCAGAGCACCTCACTGTTATCGAAGACTGCCTCAAGGCGCTGCCCGCATGGGTGGATCATGAGACGAAGTCCCGTGTGGAAACCGACCTCGTGAAGTACGCGAAATCGGTGACGGCGAGCGAGCTCCGCGACATCTTCCGTCGGATGCTCGCTCTCATCGACCCCGACGGTGCCGAGCCGCTCGACCCCAGCGATCGTTCCGCCTACTTCATCACTGCCCGCCCCAAGCGCAATGGAGACTGGAGGCTGGAGGGCGTGCTCGATCCCGTGGCGGGATCCGAACTGCACGGACTGCTGACCTCGCGGATCCAATCGGCGAAAGACAACACATCGACAAGCGCAGAACCCACCGACTCCGAGGCGGACGAAGGCGAGCGCGAAGACGCTCCCTCACTCGCCCCAAACGCCGGGCCAGACCAGGCTCCCGGTAGTGGCGGCCACGGCCAGACCTTCGATGAGCAACGGTTCGAACCTCTCGATGCCGTCCTTACCGGAGATCGTTTCGATGCACCTCCATGGGCTGTCATCGAGGCCACCGGAGACAACGAAGCCGAATCCGCGGATCCCGCTGCCAACCGTGCCGTTCCTTCCGGCCACGGCATCCGCGCCGACGGTTCGACTGTCGATCTCATGAGCGCGCAGCCCAGTGCGAAGGCCTGGATCTACGAACGTTTCGCCACTCTCATCTCGCGCATCAGCATGAAGGAAGCCGCCAAGGGTTCGCCCTACGCCCTGGTCGTCACAGCCAAAGCGTCCGACATCGCCAACGGCATCGGCGAAGCCACCACAGGCTCCGGCGACCGCTTCCCGATGGGCGACGTCGCTCGGCGCGGCCTCGATGGCACCGTCTTCTTCCACCTGATGGACGAAAAGGCTCGCACGGTGGAAGTCTGCACGGAACAGCGCTTCGCAAACAAGAAGCAGACCGCAATCGTCACCGCCAGGGATCGCGGATGCGTGTTCCCCGGTTGCGATGCACCGGCGGGGTGGTGCGACGTGAACCATGTTGTGCCGCACGCCCTGGGCGGCAAGACCGACATCAACAACATGTGCCTGCTGTGTTCCTTCCACCACCACCTTATGGACCGCTCCGACTGGGAAGTCTTCATGCTCGGCGACGGACGGCCGGCATGGCGACCGCCCGAAAGCACCGACCCTGCTCGCATTCCAATCCTGCACTCACGATTCATCACAGACGACATCATCGAGGGCCTCTTCGGCACGTAGCGGGGCACGGCCATTCAATGGCACCGCTGTGCCTCCATTCTGATGTGAGCGCGAATGGCCTTGTCGCGGCTGCCTTCACCCCACAGGACTCAGGTTTACGCGCTAGTCGGAGCGCAGGCGGCACAGCAATCGGCCCGAAAACGGTCCTCGCCGGTCAGAGACCAGACGCTGCATAAGAGATTCTCAGACGGGTGCAAATAGACTGGCCCCATGCACCTCGGCCCAGTCACTTCCAGCGCGACCGCGATTCCGCACGACATCTCGGCGGCAATCCCCAGTCCTTCCATCTCTAGCTTCCAACTCGGACCGCTGACGATCCACTTCTATGCGCTGTGCATCCTCGTGGGCATCATCATCGCGATCGTGCTCACGAACCACCGCCTAACCAAGCGCGGAGTCGAAGAGTGGCAGGTCCTCGACATTGCGACCCTGGCCGTGCCGATGGCCATCGTCTTCGCTCGCATCTACCACGTGATCACGCACTACACCGACTACTTCGGTCCCGGTCGCAACCCGTGGAACCCCTTCGAACCAGGCTCGGTGTGGGCCATCTGGGAGGGCGGAATCGCGATCTTCGGATCGCTCATCGGCGGCACGCTGGGTGCATGGATCATGTGCCGCCGCCTCGGCCTCAAACTCACCACTCTGCTCGACGCCCTGGCCCCTGGTCTCATCCTTGCCCAAGCCTGCGGACGCTTCGGCAACTGGTTCAACCAAGAGCTCTTCGGACTGCCGACCACCCTGCCCTGGGGCCTCGAGATCGACCCCCGCAATCCCGCCATCCCACCAGGCACCCCGGCTGACACGCTCTTCCACCCGACGTTCCTCTACGAGGTCGTCTGGAACAGCCTCGGCGCACTCGTCCTGCTCTATCTCGGCCGCCACGTCTTCTTCCAGTGGGGACGCCTCTTCGCCGTCTACCTGATGTGGTACGGCGCCGGCCGCATCGTCTGGGAGTCCATCCGACTCGACCCGAGCTTCGTCATCCTCGGTCTGCGCACCAACGTGTGGGGCGCGATCGGCGCCGTCGCTCTCGGTGTGGCGATCATGCTCATCCAGTGGAAGCGCCACCCCCAGCCCGAAGAATCACCGTTCATCCCCGGCCGCGAACCCGAACCCGCGAAGGACTGACACCCACCCTCGCCGAGGCGACTCCCGGGGTCCGTGGATGCGCACCCTTCCGTGGGCGCATTCGCGGTCGGGCCCACGTTCCCCAGTCAGAGCCCCATTCACCCGGCAGGGTTATGATCACCCAGCAAAATACTGTCAAGTAACATAGATTGCATGCACTTCTTGCGCATGGTCCTGCACCTGCTGAGGTCCCACCGACGTTCCGCGCGCGACATCTGGGACACCTACTCCCTCCCCATGCGCGTCCACCTGGGTGAGATCGACATATTCATGCATCTCAACAACGGCAAGTACCTCTCCATCATGGACCTGGGACGACTGGACATGATGGTACGCAGCGGAGCATGGCAGGCGATGCGTGAGCGCGGGTGGACCGGCGTCGTCAGCGCCGAGACCATCAGCTTCCGCAAATCACTGAAACTCTGGCAGCGCTACAACCTCGAGACCAAGGTCTGCGGAATCGACGAGCGCACCGTGTTCTTCGAACAGCGCATGGTCGTCGACGGCGAGATCTTCGCCCGAGCCTATGTCGCCACTCGCCTGATCTCCGATGACCGGCCGCTCACCAGGGACGACCTCATCGAGGCCTTCGGGATGCCGGAGAACGAACCCGAACTGCCCGACTGGATCCACGACTGGCGCCGTGACAACGCGCTGCCGAGCACCCGCCGGCCTGCCTGGAGCAGCTGGACATAACAGAGCTGTCGTCTGGACCGAACTGTGGTCGGCACTGCACCGTGGTCCGCGTTGAGTCGCGGTCGGCACGCAGCCGCGGCCGGGACGGCGCCGTAGTCGACACCGAGCCGTGGTCGCGCGACGGCACTGTGGTCCGAACAGAGCAGTGTTCGCGACGGCGCCCCAGCCCGGTACCGCTGCAAGCGCAACCCCGGCGCACGGACTACCGCCCCGCCTCGATCCACTCCTTGAGGCGGCCGAGACCGGTTGTGATCGCGGTTTCGTCGATGCCCGAATAGGCCAGTCGAATGTACGACCGGTCCTCACCGGGCTGCGGTGACCCGAAGTGCTCGCGAGTGCAGAATGAGACACCAGTGGCATGCAGAGCCTCGGTGGTGAAGTCCGCCACAGTCGCGATTCCCTTCGCCTCCATCGCCTCGGTGACATCGGGGAAGACGTAGAACGTCGAGCCCGGGGTCGCCACGGACATGCCGGGAATCTCGTTGATGAGCCGGCAGGTGGCATCACGTCGCTTGCGCAGCACCTCCAGCATCTGCCCGACCGGCCCCTGCGGTCCACGCAGGGCGGCAATCCCTGCCCACTGCACGTACTGGTTCGTGCAGGATTCGTCGTTGGTGTTCATCAGCGAGATCGCCTCGGAGACCTCTTTCGGGGCCACTGCACAGCCGAGCCGCGAACCCGTCATCGCGTACTTCTTCGAGAACGTGTAGAGAATGACGGTGCGCTCCCGCATTCCCGGCAGCGCGGCGATCGACTGGGACTTCCCGCGATAGCGCATCTCGAAGTACGCCTCGTCGGAGAGCACCCACAGGTCGAATTCCTGCGCAATCGCTGCGATGGCCTCACGCTCGCCCGGGGTGGACTCTGCGGAGATCGGGTTCTGCAGGTCGTTGTAGATGATGGCGGTGGTGTTCTCATCGATCGATGCCCGCAGGTGGTCGAGGTCGATGGCGAAGCCGTCGGAGGTCGGAACATATCGGTAGGGCCGGGCCGTACCGCCGAGATATTCGATCTGGGATTCGTAGATCGGAAATCCGGGATTCGGGTAGAGCACGCCTTCGCCGGGGTTCATCACGGCTTGGAGGAATTTCGTGATCACGGGCTTGCCTCCGGTGGTCACGACCACCTCGGCGGGGTCGATCGTCATTCCGCGTCGCGAGCCGATGTCATCGGCGAGCGCCTCCCGCAGTTCGGGAATCCCCGGCCCAGGGCAGTAACCGGTCTTGCCGTTGCGGATCGCCTGCTCCATCGCCTCGACGATGTGGGGAGCGAGCGGGAAATTGAGATCGCCGAGGTGGAACGGGAAGACCTCGTTGCCCTTCGCCTTCCAGTCGGCGGCGGCCTGGGCCACGCGGAAAGCGGTCTCGGTGCCGAGGTTGTCCAAGCGGCGAGCAGTCTTCATCGTCGACTCCTTCTTCGGGGTGCATCTCTTCCGGGCAATGTTGAGGTGTCGGTGCTGAGGTGTCCATGCGTGCTGCGCAACGCGGGACGAAACCGTCCCCGGGCCACGGTGCGCACCGGTTCACTCACGATAGAGCACCTGACCAGGGATTGTCAGCGGTGTCCGAGATTCATCCGACGGCGAGCGCGCTGCGCCCGGCCAGCAGACACCACAGGCCGATGCCGAGGAATACCGGAGCGCCGAAGATGCCGCACCAGAAACTCGGCGCCGCGGTCTCGCGCGGCAAGATGAACGCGACCACCGCGACGATGGTCAGCATCAGCCCCGCCACGTGAAGGACGGGCTGGCCGAAGACGACGGCGAGCGCGAAGAAGTGGATACCGACGATCGCGAAGATGAGTGGAGCGATATTCTCGGTCTGGCCGGTGCGGATGAGGAAGAAGCTCGCCACCGCCCCGATGATCACCTCGGCCCAGAACACGATGAGGTAGAGGGTGAACGCGGTGGTCCCGGTGGTGAAAGCGCTGGGTTCCGACCAGTTGCCGATGGCGGTGAGGATGCTCGGTACCGCGAGTGCGAGGCCCGCGACTCCGAGTCCGGCGAGCACGAGCCGCCAGACCAGTGCTCTGGGTGGCGCTTCCTGTGCCCAGCCTGACCAGATGAACGCAGCGAGTCCGAAGATCGCGCCGATCATAACGAGGTCGCGCGGGTGGGCCACGTCGATCATCGTCGATCCCTTTCATCCGAGCGGGTTGCCTTCGACACTACTCAACGAAGAGGATCCGCGCCCATGACGTTTTCCCGACTCCCTCGGTCCTGCGAACCCAGCTCGCCAGAGAGTGAAGCTCACCCTTCGCCGGGCGCGATGAACAGCTTCCGCAGCGGCGTTCCGTCGATGTACCAGCGCGTCTTCATCCCATCATCGAGGCGAACCAGCGATCCCGGCGCCAGTTCGATGGGGTCGCGAAGGGGTTCGTCGAATTCGATGCGCCCGGTCCCGGAGATGACGAGGAAGACCTCGTCGCCTTCGATATCGCGCATCGCTCCAGCGCTCATCTCCCACAACCCGTATTCGGCACCGCCGATGGTGCCGAGTTCGGCGAATCCCGTTGTCACAGACGTTTCCCCCGCCGAGGCGGCCGCCCCTTCCAGCCCCACCGACCCGACTGTGTCGGGTCCTCCCGTCGAGGTGGCCGGAATGGTCTGCCACTCCTCGATCAATTCATGGCTGAGAGGAAATTCGTGGGTGTTGATCGGCTCCATTGCGCTCATGCGAACAGTGTAATTAGACAGCCCACCCGAGTCCCGCCTCGACGAAGAAATCAGTGGGCAGTCGAGCGCGTTTCAACACTCAATACAAATCACCACAACTGTTTACTTCCCGTTGAGCGTGAGATAGAACTGTTTTCGTAGGCGACCACAAGGTCCGCCTCGAGTTCAGGAGATGATCCGTGTCCTACTTCAATGGCGAAGCCTCACACTGGCTGGCAGCATCCCCCGCCGACGACGTCGACGCCGTCCCGCTGCCGCGCGAGAAGCAGGATCTCGTCATCGTCGGCGGCGGACTGACCGGCCTGTGGTCGGCCTACTACGCCAGGCAGGCCCACCCCGATTGGGCGATCACCATCATCGAGGCCCGCCACATCGGCTACGGCGCCTCCGGCCGCAACGGCGGATGGCTCTCGACCCTGCTGCCGGGCAATCGCAGCAAGTTCGCCGAGGCGGTCGACCGCGCCCGGAAGAACGATCCCACCGGGCCGGTCGGCTCGGCAGGACTCGACGGCGTCGCCAGCGTCAGCGCCTTTCAGTCCGCACTCTTCGACTCCATCGACGAGGTCCTCGACGTCTGCGAGACCGAGGGCATCGATGCCCAACAAGTCCGCGGCGGCCACATCGACATCGCTCAGTCGGAGGCCGGCCTGTCCCGGCTGCGCGACCTTGAGGCCGGCAATGAGCAGTTCGGATACGGGACGGAGGATATGCAGTTCCTCGACGCCGAGGCGACTCGTGCCCGCATCAACGTCGACGGGGCACTCGGCAGTCTCTACTTCCCCTGTACCGCCGCCATCGATCCCGCGCTGCTCACCCGGGGACTCGGCCACGTGCTCAGGGAACAGGGCGTGACCATCTGCGAGGCCACCTCGGCGAGGCATATCCGAAAGAATTCGGTCGCCACGGACCGCGGGCCGGTGCGCGCGGACACGATCTTCGTGTGCCTCGAGGGGTATTCGGACACGGTCGGCGGCGACCTGCCGGGCCTGCAGGGACGGCAGGTCATCCCGGTGTTCTCGTCGATGATCGCAACCGAGCCGCTGCCGGGCGACGCGTGGGCGTCGATCGGCTGGGAGGGGCGCGAATGCCTCGGCGACACGGCGCACACGTTCATCTATGCCCAGCGCACGGCCGATGGCCGGATCGCGCTCGGCGGCCGTGGGGCGCCCTATGCTTTCCGGTCGGGTCTGCCCGGTGACGGTGAGGTCCCCGCCGAGGTGGTCGACCTGTTGGCCGGGCGCCTGTCCTCGCTCTTCCCGGACCTCGAGTTCGAGGTTGCGCATGCCTGGCGCGGTGCGCTCGGGGTGACCAGAGACTGGTGCGCCGGCATCTTCTTCGACCCGACACAGCGCATCGGAGTGGCCCGCGGCTATGCCGGGCACGGGGTGACGGCGACTCATCTGGCGGCGAAGACCCTGCTCGATCGGGCTGCCGGAGCATCGACGCCCTTGACCGGGCTGCCGTGGAACGATCACTTCTCCGGGCAGTGGGAGCCCGAACCGATTCGGTGGTTGGGCATCCGGTCGATGTACAAGATCTTCGGCCTCGCCGATGCGTGGGAGTCAGCGACCGGGGCGAAGAAGACGAGCCTGCTCGCACGGTTCGGTTCTCGGCTGGCTGGCCTGCATGAGTAGGCCGGTCGGGAGTGACCGGTCCGGCACTACCACCGCTGATGTCCAGCGAATCATAGATCTCGAGAAAGAGAACCGGAAACTGCTCCGAGCTGACCAGATCCTGTAGTCGGCTTTCTTCGCGGCGGACCTCACCTGCCCCCTCGGAAAGCGGCACCTCCAATGTTCACAGAGCGGGCTTACCTCGGTCGTGATCACCTGCGAGATCGTCGGCTGGCAGGTATCGAGGTCGTTGCGTACCGAGGTGGCTCGGGACGCCCCGCAGATGGGGATCTGCCCGGTCTGGTGCATCGCTCGAATCCCAGGGTCCGGTATCGAGCATTCCGCTGTCGCGAGGACCTGGCCGAACAAGACGCCGTCGGGTCTGTCGGATCTCGTGGCGATTCATCCGATAATGACCTTGCCAAGGCACTGAACTCACGTGGCAAAGCCGAGCTGATCCGGAATAGGGGGCCGTAGAACTAGGGCAGATCTCGCCACGATCCCAGCTCCACAGAAAATTGGTGACGAACCATGCCCTAGGCCACCGAGGTGCCGAACAGCATACCCACAAGGAATGTCGCGGCGAGCGCAATCGCACCGCCGATACAGGTGCGGGCGACGGCGGACCACCTGTTCGCGCCGCCGACCCACGCCGCGACGTAGCCGGTGATCGCGAGGGCGACGATGGTCGCACCAAACGTCACCGGGATATTCATCGAGGTCGGCAGGAAGAGGATAGTGAGCATCGGCAGGAGCGCGCCGACGAAGAACGAGAGCGCGGAGGCGAGCGCTGCGTGCCACGGGTTCACAACGTCGTCCTCGTCGATGTTGAGCTCCGTCGAGAGGTGCGCCTTGAGCGCATCCTTCTCGGTGAGCTCCTTCGCCACCACCTCCGCGGTGCTGCGCGAGAGCCCCTGAGTCTCATACAGCCCGATGAGCTCCTCGAGCTCGCCATCTGGGTCGACTCGGAGCTCCTCTCGCTCTTTATCGATCAGGGCCCGCTCGCTGTCGCGCTGGCTCGAGACCGAAACGTACTCGCCGAGGGCCATCGAAATCGCCCCACCGACAACGGCTGCCGCGCCGGCAAGCAGGACCGGCGTGAAGCTGTTCGTCGCGCCAGCGACTCCGACCACGACGGCGGCGGTCGAAACGATGCCGTCGTTCGCGCCGAGCACTCCGGCACGAAGCCAGTTGAGTCGCTGTGCCAGGCCATCGATCTGGTGTGGTTCTTCTCGCTCGGCTTCGTGGCCGCGGGCGTTCCTCATGGTGCAGATTGTAGGCGCTGTGACGCCGCGCACGTAAACGGCGGAGCGAGGCACGTAGGACCGTTTCACCAAGCCGACACGGAGCCGTGGGAACCGTCCTCGGGTCTTACGCAGCGGTGCCCTCTGCCTCAGCTCGCGAGGAAGGGGCAGACTGAAGCCATGACGAAATCCCGCATCTCCCCCATGGCCATTTCCTACCCGGCGTCGAGCATCCGCAAGATGTTCAACCTCGCCCTCGACTTCCCCGATGCTGTGAAGCTCACCGTCGGCGAACCGGACTTCACCACTCCGGAGCACATCAAGGCCGCCGGCATCCGCGCGATCGAGAACGACAACACCCGCTACGTCGCCAATGCGGGCATCCCCGAACTGCGGCAGGCGATCGCCCGGAAGTACTCGAATCGGTGGAATCGCAGCATCACGCCCGAGAACGTCATGGTCTCCTTCGGCGCGATGGAGGCGCTCACCTTCGCCCTCGACGTCACTGTCGCTCCAGGGGATGAGGTCATCATCCCCGACCCGAGCTTCCCCAATTACATGGGTCAGGTGCACCGCCTCGGCGGGGTTGCCGTGTCCGTCCCCGTCACCGAAGACAACGATTTCAAGCTCCGCGCCGAGGATGTCCGCTCAGCGATCACGGACAAGACCGCGGCGATCATCATCAACAGTCCCTCGAACCCCTTGGGGTCGGTGATGGATCGGACCGACCTCGAGCAGATTGCCGCGCTGGCCGATGAGCATGGGTTCACCGTCATCTCCGATGAGGTCTATGACGAGATGGTCTTCGAGGCGGAATACACCTCCATCGCCGAGGTGAAACCATCCACCGCCGAGGTGGGGGCTGAGTTCGATCGATTCCTGGCCATCGGCAGCTTCTCGAAGACCTATGCCATGACCGGGTGGCGGTGCGGATTCGTCATCGGCGCGGAGGATCTCATCGCGCCGATGGCACTGCTGCAGGAGGGCCTGACCTCGAGCCTGCCCGGCTTCGTCCAGGAGGCAGCGGTCGCCGCAATCGAGGGACCGCAGACCGCGGTCGATGAGATGGTCGCTTCGTATGCCAGGCGGCGCGAGCTCATGGTCGAGCGCATCAACGCCATCGAGGGCTTGAGTCTGTTGCGGCCGGCGGCGACGTTCTATGCCTGGGTGAATGTGTCCGAGTGGGGATTGGACTCGTGGGAACTGGCGACCCAGCTGCTCGAGAAGCACAACCTCGCGACGATCCCCGGCTCGGCCTTCGGCCCGGCCGGCGAAGGCTACCTGCGTCTGACCTTCGCCGTGTCCGAGGACACCATCAACACTGCGTGCGACCGGCTGGAGGCCTTCGCCGCTAGCCGGTGATGCCAGGAGTGTTGAGCCACCGAGCGCTCAAGTCACCGTCGACCGCGCATCGCATAGCGTGAGCGGTCGGAGTTAAGACGCACGGTCGCTGATCCGCACCTCACTCCACCGCGGCGAGCGCTGAATTCCAGCTTCCGTAGAACTTCCGGACGGCCGCGGCCGAGGGCACTTCGCCCTTATGTTCGGCGGCGTATTCGGTGTAAGCCTTGTAGGTCGCGGCGGTCCCGCGTGATTCGCAGTCGGCGAGGAATTCGGCGATCGCCTTGTCGTAGGCATCCGAGTCAAAGCGCAGCTGCCCCTTGGCTCGGCCGATCTTGTTCGTCGCCAGACCCGCCGCCTTGAGCGCTTCGTTCCAGGACCCGAACCTCTGCACCGCGGTTTGACTGGTCGGCGGCCAAATCGTCGCCCCCTGCGCCGAGGTCGCACCGAGGCTGTCGAGCACCGACTTGCGCAGTTTGTCGTACCGGCTCGCGGTCAGACTAGGGACCTCCGCCCGGCCACGGACGTACGCAACCGCCGCAGCCACCTCGGCGAGGGTGGACGTCACAGACGCCCCTGAATTCTCGAGTTGGACGGTCAGCGCGGACTCCACCTCGGCGAGGGTCTCTCGGTCGGTGGGGCTGAGCTTGGCCGGGTCAGCACTCGCGGGGATCCCCGGCGTACCGGTGGCATCGAGGCTGCGGGCGGTGATGAACAGCAGCGCACCGAGCACGGCCAGCGACGAGGTGTGGGTTCTCCCGGTATCAGACATCCAGTCCATTGTACGTTTCAGATGGTTCCCTGCTCAGGATTACCGCCACCGTGGAGATCAGCACCGGGGCTGGGTCAGCTGGATCGTCGGAATCCTGTCGGTTTCATCGCCCGAACATCGAGCATCGTATTCAACGCGAAGAACAGACCGCTGATCACGACCGCAGTGATCGCGGCCAATGGGATCGAACCGGTGATCAGCAGGTAGCCTCCGCCGAGCACGAGCACCGACGCACCCGCCGACACCAGACGCCCGGTCATCTTGCCGCCGATGTCGCTTCCGCTGAGGACGACGTCGATCGTCCGCGAGATGACGAACCACGCGACGAGAATGCCCAAGGTCGCGAGCAGCGATTCGGGCAGACTCAATCGCATCTGCAGCTGCATCGTCTCGCCCAGCAGGGTCGCGGCGAACGGGACGATCAGCGGCAGTCCCAGAGCGATAAGGATCGGGCCAGTGAGGGTGAGGACCAGCCGGTGGCGATACAGCGAGCGCATGATTCGTCCTTTCTTCTTGCGGCGACGAGGTCCGTGGGCGGTGGGTTGGTGAGGGCGGCACCTGCGGGGACCGCAGTTCCTGAGGCTTCAGCCGGCCAGCAGGGCGAGCGATCCGGTGGCGATGAGCGTGGTCAAGGTTGTCCAGGCGATGATCGCGATGCCCTGCCACAGCAGGATCCACGAGGTCTTCACACCAGCACTGACGAGGATCGTCGAGGTGATCTGGGTGGGAATCGCCAACGGTCCGAGCAGGCTCGCGCCGGGAACACCGAAGCGGGTGAGGAACTTCTTGAACTTGACCCGTCCCTTGGACTCGGGCTTCCCACCCTCACCGAGGTGGCCCTCCGTCACCGTGTCACCGGCATCGCTGTCGGCCGCTGGATCCGGAGAGAGAACGTCGGCGGATCCATTCCGCGTGGCAGCGGCCTCGGGCACAGCACCATCAACCGCTCCGGAGCCGACACCTGCGCCGACTCCCACGGCCGCGAGCTCACGCTTTTCGCTCTGCCGATTCACGACAGCGCGACGCGCCCGTGCGCCGAGGAGCACGATGACGGTGACGCAGATGAAGTTGCCGATGGTCCCGGCGATTCCGGCGAGCACGGGGTTCATTCCGGCCCACACGCCGATGATTGAGGAGATCTCACCCTCGATGAAGGGGACCGCCCCGGCCGCGGCGATGATGAACGGCTGAAGCAGGTCGGGAACCTGAGCGGCGAGACCTTGGAAGAATTCGATGATGGGATTCATGGTGTCCTCCTGAACGTGATCGGCAGATCCCGGCCCGAATGAACCGGATCTGATGGTTGATACGTTCAGTACAGACTGTGTTCTCAGAACAGGGTCAAGCCCTCATCGTCGAACCCAGCGAATCCTCAGCTATCTTCCCTAGTCACTGTCTTCAGCTCTCTCCCTCAGCTCCCGACCTCACTCCTCTTCCTCCGCCTCAGTCTCCTGCCTCAGCCTTCTTCCTCCGCGGCCACGTGCTTGATGAAAGCGATGAACCGCTCGCGATCTTCGTCCGGAATCTCGAGAGTCGGGAAGACAGAGATGAAGGCACGCTGGATGACGTCGATCTGCGCGTCGTTGTAGAGCTCTCTGAGCGAGCCGATGATCGCAGCCTGCCCCATCTTCACGTCCCCGGTCATCCGCTCGGTCGGCGCGAGGAGCCAGGGTTTCGCTTCGAGCTGTCGCTTCATACTCGGGGCGATCTGCTCTGCCAAGCGTGCGCGGGTGGCGTCGTCGGCATCCTCGGCGAGGTCGTCGACCTCCTGGTCGTACGGGGTGGTCTCAGACATGATGGACCGCATCTCCGCGAGCGCCGATTCCTCGTACAGGGTCGAATAGATGTTCATCAGTGCGCGATCGGAGTTCGACATCCGGGCGGCGATGTCGATGAAGCCTGAAGCAGTATCGATCGGCGCTCCGTGTTCGAGGAGCTGGGACACCTCGGTGCGTGCTTTCTCCAGAGCCGCGATCTGCTCACCGAGATCGACCTCAAGCTGTTTGAGGGCGAGCTGCTGCTGTTCGTGATCGTCGTCGACCGCACCGATGTCCGACAACGGGATCCCGAGCTCGCGCATCCGCCGGATCTGATGGAGTCGCAGCAGGTGGGAGGCCCCGTACTGTTTGTATCCGTTGCTCATCCGTTCGGGCTCGGTGAGCAGCCCAAGCTTGTGATAATGCCGAATCGTGTTGACCGTGGTGCCGGTCAGCCGCGCCAATTCGCTCGTGCTCCATCCCACGGTCAGGTCCTTCCGCCGATGCCGTGTGGTCCAGTGTCGATGAGGTCCTCGTCGACTCCCAACACCGCTCAGTCTAAGCGGACGGACTGACATGGTGAGCGGGAGAACCGACGTGGACGGTCCGATCCACGCGGACTACCGTGTAACCATGACAGCAGGATTCGATTCGGTCGACGCCCTCGTCTTCGACATGTTCGGCACCGTCGTCGACTGGCGCAGCAGTGTAGCCGCCGAGGTGGCCGTGCACTTGCGCGATCATGTTCCCGATCTCGTTCCACTTGAGTTCGCCGATGCCTGGCGCGCCGAATATCAGCCGTCGATGGAGCAGGTCCGCAACGGTGACCGGGAGTTCGTTCGTCTGGATGTGCTCCACCGGGAGAATCTCGAGACCGTGCTCAGGGGTCTCGGCGTCGATCCGGACTCGATTCCCGCACCGGTCCTCGACGAGACCAATCTTGCGTGGCACCGGCTCGATCCGTGGCCGGATGCGATCGCAGGGTTGACCCGTTTGAAGGAGCGGTTCATCATCGCCCCGTTGTCGAATGCGAACGTCCGGTTGGCTCTCGACGTCGCCAAACGTGCTGGTGTTCCCTGGGATGCGATCCTCGGCGCCGAGGTGGCGGGAGCCTATAAGCCGGACCCCGACGCGTATCTGCGGACCGCCGACATCCTCAGTCTCGAACCGCAGCAGGTCGCCATGGTCGCCGCGCACAACAGCGATCTCGCCGCGGCGCAGTCCCTCGGGCTCCGCACGGCTTTCGTTCGTCGCCCCACCGAGCATGGACCTGATCAGACCATCGATCTCGAGCCCACGGGCGACTGGGACATCGTTGCCGAGGACTTCGAAGACCTCGCTGACCAGATCAGCTGAGGCATCGCAGGAACCAGATGACTCCGACGTTGGTTCGCACTAGGGCGTTCTCTACTGGTTCCGGGATGAGCACGGCGTCGCCGGTGTAGCCGCGCAGAAGTGCCGAAAGCGCTCCGTTGCCGGTGCTCTCCTCCTCCACCACGGATTGAAGATGGGTCGGGGCTGCAGGAGAAAACCGGCGGCCGTGGTCGCGTCGAACGCGAAAAGGTTGGCAGTGAGCCCGGCTTTCATGTCCCCGGCGCCACGTCCGTACAGCCAGCCGTTCTCGACTCGAGGCTCGAAGGCTCGACTCGAGGCTCGAAAGGCGGAGCAGTCCAATTTTCCAAGGGTCCGGTTGGAACGACATCCACATGACCTTGCAGGATCAGCGATCGGCCCTGCGAGACTGCCGGCCGATAGCTGCCTACGATGTTGAAGTCTTCGTCGTAGGGCACGTACCTCTGTCGGTTATTCTGCATTCCTCAACGAGGATCCGGAAGACCAGCCACATTTGCTGTCATTGGTTGCGCACCCCCTCCCCTCATTCGGGATCAGGGTATACCGTGGGCCACAGGGACGGGTCGACCGGCCCGTACTCCAGCCACCATCTGACGAAAGGTGACAAGCATGAGTGAGACGAGCATCAGCGCTTCCCGCACGATCGATGCCCCCGTAGAGGACATCTTCCGAATCCTCTCGAATCCAGAGCGTCATGCCGAGATCGACGGCTCGGGAATGGTCCAGTCCGATGACAAGACCGATCGCATCACCGAGACCGGCCAAGTGTTCACGATGAACATGCACTGGGACAAGATGGGCGGCGACTACAAGACCGACAATCACGTCATCGGCTTTGAGGAGAACAAGCTTCTCGCCTGGAAGACGGCACCGGCCGGTGAAGAGCCACCGGGTTGGGAGTGGGTCTGGGAGCTCAAGTCCCACAGCCATGACTCGACCGAGGTCTCCGTGACCTACGATTGGAGCGCTGTCACCGACAAGGAGGTGCTCAAGCAGGTCGACTTCCCGGCCGTCAGCGAAGAGGACCTCGAATCGTCCCTCGGCAACTTGGCAGCCGCGGTGTCCGGAGTCTGACGCCCCGCAGCAGCGCGTCCACCCGGGCTGCTCACGCCTGATGAGTCTGATGAGGCGGCCCTGTTCGAGCTCACCGCAGTTCGTTCAGGGCCGTCTCCGCGCGTCGCCGGCGGTCTTCGACTGACATCTCCCACCAATACTCGCCGCGTTCGCCGAGGCCGTGCTTCGCGACATTCACCCTCCGCCTCGCCTCCGCGAGATCATTCTCAGCACCCCGCCTCTTCGCCTGCTTGACGGCATTCCTCGCGGCGCCGAGGCGGCTCTTGAGTTCCTCGATCACGCTCGGTTCCAGTGCTGGGTCGGTTCGTCGCCACCGGCGTCCTTTGACGATCAACCAACGCTCGTCATCATTGTCGCTGTTCTCGCTCATGCGCCGACTGTACCTCTCACCCCGGACGCAGCGCGTACGTCTCGTGGCACCGGCAGATGAGAGGATAGCCTGGTGTCTGCCAACCGATCCGCCCTCCCCGCCGATTGGCGTGATGCCTTCGCCCCACTCGCCGAGGCGGCTCCGCACTCACACACGCCCGTGGCGCTGGGATTCGAGCTCGTCCAAGTCATCCCCCGCACTTGGTTCGAAGCTCAGCACTCCGTCCTCCTCAACAAGGACGACGTCACCCCGGGCGCGAATCCGAGCCTCGCGATCCGCCCGCTCATGCTCAGCGAGTCCGGCAACTGGGTGAAGAAGACCCTGACCTGGCGCACCATCGACCGCATGACCCGGCAGTTCGACATCGACCCGGCCCACCAGGAATGGTTCACCCAGCTCGCGGGGCTGCGCACCCGCGGGAAGACGGACTTCACGCCCGACGGGGCGCCGTACCACCTCGGCGATTTCCGCACTCCCCTGCTGTGGGATCACTTCACGCAGGGGAAGAAGCTCGGCATCGAATTCGTCGGTATCAATCCGGATATGATCGTCACCATCGGGCACACCGCCCGCGCCGCCATCGACATCCGCCGCAGCCAGAACCGCCTGCAGGTGCAGACGCGGGCGACCATCGACGAACGCGAATATGCTCCCGGTCTGATCAAGCCGATCTGGACGCACGGCTTCTTCGGCGTCGACGTCACCAGCGGTTTCACCGTCACCCTGGCCCCCGCGGAGACCCCGACGAAGGAATCCGCACTGCCCGTGCTCCAGTCCCCGGGGCCGATCACCATTCCCGAGGCAGAAACCGAAGAATTCTTCGAGGAGTACTACCCGCAGCTGCGCTCCAGCGCCGAGGTCATCAGCAGCGACGCAACCGTCGCCTTCCCCCAGTACGGGCGCCCCCGCCTCGTCGTCTTCGCCGCCTTCGGCGCCGGCGACAAACTCTCCTTAAGCTGGTACTGGGAATACCAGGGACCCCGCCGCACCTTCCCCGTCATCGATCGATTGAGGCTCAGCGCCGCCTCGGCGAGGGAATATGCGGAGCAACGCGAACTCGACTTCGAAGATGCCGTCGTCGCTGAGGTCGACAAACTCCTCGCCGACGCCCACGAAACCGGCTCCGCCCTGCCGGGCATCAAGGACTTCGAACTCGACGACGCGGACACCGCGGATTTCGTCGTCAACGTCCTGCCCGGGCTCGAGGAGATCGAACACGTCAAGGTCATCACGCGCGGGAAGAAGCAGCCGTACCGGGAGCTCGGCGGGGAGCCGAACGTGAAGATCACCGCGGTCGAGTCGGAGAAGAACGACTGGTTCGACCTCGGCTTCCAGATCAGCATCGACGGCCGCCCGGTCCCCTTCGTCAAGCTGTACAAGGCGCTGGCCGCCGGGACGAAGAAGATCAAGCTCTCCGACGATTCGTTCCTGTCGCTGAACAAGCCGATCTTCGACAAGCTCAAGGCCCTCCTCGCCGAGGCGGACCTCATCCCCGAATGGGAACCGGAGTCGCCGAAGATCTGCCGGATGCATGTGGGTCTGTGGTCGGATTTCGAGGACCTCGCCGACGAGTCCGAACCGGCCGCGACCTGGAGAGACTCGGTGCGCGCATTGGCCGACCTCGAACACCTGCCCGCCACCGAGGTGCCTGACCTGAACGGTGCGACACTGCGTCCGTATCAGGTGCAGGGATTCCGGTGGTTGGCGCTGCTCTACCGGTGCCGCCTCGGCGGGATCCTCGCCGACGACATGGGCCTGGGCAAGACCCTGCAGACGCTTGCTCTCATCAAACACGCGAAAACCGAGCACACCCGGTCCTTCACCGAGGATGCCCCCGCCGAGGCGGCCCACCCGTCCCCCGCCGACAACGATGCGACGCTCCCGCCCTTCCTCGTCGTGGCACCGACATCGGTCGTCCCGAATTGGGTGAAGGAGGCGACCGCGTTCGCCCCTGATCTCGATGTCCGTGTCGTGGCCGAATCGACGCGGGCGCGTGGGGTCGACCTCGCCGAGGTGGCTCGAGGTGCCGATGTCATCGTCATGTCGTATGCGATGTTGAGGTTGGAGGAGACTCCGATCTCGCGGATGGAGTGGGCGGGGCTCATCCTCGACGAGGCGCAGTTCGTCAAGAACTCCACCGCGCAGACCCACCTGGCGGCGAAGGAAGTGCGGGCACCGTTCCGCTTGGCGTTGACCGGCACGCCTTTGGAGAACTCGCTCAAGGATGTGTGGTCGCTGTTCTCGATCACGGCACCCGGACTGTTCCCGAGTCCTCACCGGTTCGAGGAGGAATACGTCCGACCGATCGAATCCGGCGAGAACCCGGGACGGATGCAGCGCCTGCAACGGCGGATCCGGCCATTCATGATGCGGCGGACGAAGGATCTCGTCGCCGCGGACCTGCCGGAGAAGCAGGAGCAGGTCATCTCGGTCGAGCTCAACGCCGCGCACCGGAGACTCTACGATCGGATTCTGCAGAAGGAGCGGAAGAAGATCCTCGGCTTCATCGACAGCGAATACGACAAGCAGCGATTCATCGTGTTCCGGTCACTGACGCTGCTGCGGATGCTCGCTCTCGATCCGTCGATCGTCGATGCCGAACATGCTGAGGTGCCGTCGTCGAAGCTGGCTGCACTCCTGGAACGGCTCGACGATGTCATCGCCGAGGGCCACCGGTCGATCGTATTCAGCCAGTTCACGTCGTTCCTGACCAATGTCGCCGCGGAGCTCGACGCTCGCGGGATTCCCTATGTCGTCCTCGACGGGTCGACGCGCAATCGCGGGACGGTCGTCGATGCGTTCCGGTCCGGTGTGGCGCCGGTGTTCCTCATCAGTCTCAAGGCCGGTGGGTTCGGGCTCAACCTCACCGAGGCGGACTATGTCTTCCTCATGGATCCGTGGTGGAACCCCGCCTCGGAGAATCAGGCGATCGACCGGGCGCACCGGATCGGTCAGACGAAGAACGTCATGGTCTACCGCTATGTCGCCGAGGGCACGATCGAGGAGAAAGTGCTCGCCCTGCAGAAGCGCAAGGCCGAACTCTTCGACGAGCTCATGTCCGATTCCGGGACCTACCAGGGGCGCGGCCCCGGCGGTCAGGCCTTCAGCCAGACCGTGACGGCCGCGGACATCAAGGGGCTGTTCAAGGGGTAAGGGCCGTAGGCACATGCCCCGTCAGGAATTGCGTCAGGCATTCCGTCACGCCATGGAGAGGAAGAGCTTCTCGAGCTCGTCGGTGCGCACATCGTCCTCGTCGTCCTCGAGGCATTCCCGCAGCGCCGTCGAGATGATGAGGAATCCGGCCCGGTCGAGGGCCTTCGACACCGCTGAGAGCTGATGGATGACGTCGCGGCAGTGACTTCCGTCCTCGACCGCGGTGATCACCGCGCCGAGCTGCCCCTGTGCCCGACGCAGTCGATTGAGGACCTTCTTCTGCGCGGCAGGATCGGCGAGCATCCGCTCACCCGGGTCGCCCTCTGCGTTCGCCGGCTCAGCCGGGGACGTGTCGCGTTCGCTCATCGTCGTCCTTTCACGTTCTCGATGTTGACATCAACTATACCCCTAAGGGTATATTGAATGCATACCCCAGAGGGTATATGAAACCAATGATGAACAGGCTCGCGATGGCCGAAGAAGGAGACAGCTATGTGTCGAGCAGCGACGTGCCGAGTGTGCGGAAAGACCACGTGGGCAGGATGCGGACAGCACATCCAGTCGGTGAAGAGCACGGTTCCGGCCGGTCAGTGGTGCAACGGCAAGCACACCCAGGCCGAAGAGGATGCGGCCCGAGCGGCCAAGCCCGGCTTCTTCTCCCGCCTCTTCGGCCGCTGACCACACGGCAGACCAAACACCCCTCGACCACGGAAAGAAGACTCCCATGCTCCTCGAACGCATCTTCGACGCCGACCTCGCCCACGCCAGCTACGTCATCGCCTGCCAGGCCAGCGGGGAGGCGATCGTCGTCGATCCCCGCCGGGACATCGCGGTCTACCGCGACTTCGCCGACCGCCACGGACTGACGATCGCCGCCGTCACCGAGACCCACATCCACGCCGACTACCTCTCCGGCACCCGCGAACTCGCCGCCGCCACCGGCGCGACGATGTACGTCTCCGACGAAGGCGGACCCGACTGGTCCTACGGGGCGGGCTTCGACGACGCGGTGCGCCTGCACGACGGTGACGAGATCGCCCTCGGCAACATCACCCTGCGCGCCTCGCACACCCCCGGCCACACTCCCGAGCACCTGTCGTACCTCGTCACCGACGGTGCCCAGGCCGACGCACCGGGGTTCATGCTCACCGGCGACTTCGTCTTCGTCGGCGACATCGGACGCCCAGACCTCCTCGACGAGGCGGCCGGCGGCTCCGACACCCGCTTCGCCGGTGCCCGCGACCTCTTCGCCAGCCTCCGCGACCGCCTGCTCACCCTCCCCGACTACGTGCAGATCCTGCCCGCCCACGGCGCGGGAAGCGCCTGCGGCAAAGCCCTGGGGGCCATTCCGACGACCACCGTCGGCTACGAGCGCGCCTTCGCCTGGTGGTCGCCGTTCCTCGAGAGCGGCGATGAGCAGGGCTTCGTCGACGAACTGCTGTCCGGGCAGCCCGACGCCCACGCCTACTTCGCCAGGATGAAGACCGAGAACCGGGAGGGCCCGTCTCTCCTCGGCGAGCTCGCCGAGCTCGAGGAATTCGACGCCGGTCGCGTGCAGGAGAGGATCGAGGACGGCTCGGCGGCTTTCATCGACACCCGTCCGACCGCGGATGTCCATGCCGGCACCCCGGCCGGGGCCCTGCACATCCCGGGACCTGGCAAGGCCGCGAGCTTCGGCGCCTGGGTCTTCGACCCGGCCGCGGAGTCGACGCCGATCATCATCCTCGCCGGCGACGCCGAGCAGGCGGCGGAGTTCCGGGATCATCTCATCAGGGTCGGGATCGACACGGTCACCGGCTACGTGACCTCGCTTGCCGGAATGGATCTGCAACCGGTCGACCTGATCGACCCGGCGAAACTGGCAGACGCAGCCGACATCCGCCTCGTCGATGTCCGCTCGAAGAACGAGCACGCCGGCGGCCACATCCCCGGTGCGACCCAACTCAGCGGCGGCCGCGCCCTGTGGGAACTCGACCGCCTGCCGAGCGACGGCCGGATCGTCACCTATTGCCAGAGCGGCACCCGCAGCAGCATCACCGCCAGCGCCCTGCGCCGTGCCGGATACCGGGTCGCCGAGCTCGCCGGCTCCTACGACGCCTGGCGGTCGCTCGAGTCCTGATCCGGAACAGGGAGCTGCCGGCCATCCGCGAGCCGCTTACCCCTCCAGATCGGGGATGATCGGAAGCTCGGCCGTCACCTCATCCCGGGGAACCACCTCGGCGCTGGTGGCAGTGTTGTCCACGGAATCATCGGCGGGCATCCCGGTCAGCCGTTCGGGGCGAAGGATCTCGCCGAGCTCATCCCGCTCGAGCAGTCCGTGCTCGACGACGAGATCGGCGATGGGTTCGTTCTTCGCCAGTGCTTCCTTCGCGAGCTTCGCCGCGGCGACGTAGCCGATGACCGGGGCGAGCGCGGTGATGACGGTGACCGAGCGGTCGACGGTGTCCTCGATATGCGCCTCGTTGGCGGTGATGCCGTTGACGCAGTTGATGCGGAAGGTCTGGGCCGCGCGTTCGAGCCAGGTGATCGACTGGAACAGCGAGTGGGCGATGATCGGTTCGAAGGCGTTGAGCTGCAGCTGTCCGCCTTCGACGGCCATGGACACGGTGACGTCGGCACCGGCCACGGAGTACGCGACCTGGGACACCGCCTCGGGGATGACGGGATTGACCTTGCCGGGCATGATCGACGATCCCGCCTGGCGGGCGGGCAGGTTGATCTCACCGATGCCGGCCTGCGGCCCCGACGACAGTAGACGCAGGTCGTTGGCGATCTTCGACATCTTCAGCGCGCTGCGCTTGAGCGCACCGGAGAAGGTGATGAAAACACCTGTGTCGGAGGTGGATTCGACGAGGTCTCCGGCCGTTTTCAGGTCGAGCCCGGTGATCTGCCGCAGGTGTTTGATGACCGCTTCTTTGTACCCGGCCGGGGCGTTGATCGAGGTGCCGATCGCGGTTGCACCCATGTTCACTTCGCCGAGGAGGGCGACGGCTTCCTCGAGGCGTTCGACGTCCTCCCGCAGGGTGGTGGCGAAGGCGTTGAACTCCTGGCCGAGCGTCATCGGCACAGCGTCCTGCAGCTGGGTGCGCCCGACCTTGACGATATGGGTGAACTCGCGGCCCTTCGCGGCGAAGGCGTCGGCGAGGAGCGTGAGTTCGCCGAGGAGGTTCTGCAGTGAGAACGCCAGCGCGATCTTGATCGCGGTCGGGTAGGTGTCGTTCGTCGACTGGCTGTGGTTGGTGTGGTCGTTGGGGTGGATGAACGCGTAGTCGCCCTTGGACCGGCCGGCGATCTCGAGCGCACGGTTGGTGATGACCTCGTTGGCGTTCATGTTCGTCGAGGTGCCGGCTCCGCCCTGGACGACGCCGACGGCGAACTGGTCGTGGAGCTTGCCGGACTTGATCTCTTCGCAGGCCGCGTCGATGAGGTTCGCGCGCTGGTCGTCGAGCGCTCCGATCTCGGCGTTGGCACGGGCGGCGGCCTGTTTGACGCAGGCGAAGGCGCGGACGAAGTCGGGGTAGACGGAGATGGGACGGCGGGCGATGGGGAAGTTCTCGTTCGCCCGGGCCGTGTGCACTCCCCAGTAGGCGGTGTCGGGGATCTCGAGGCTGCCGATCGAGTCGGTCTCGGTGCGGGTGGGGAAGTTCTGGCTGGTGGGGATCTGGTTCGTCGAAGTCGGCGAGGTGAGGGGAAGAGAGGCGGTGTTGGGGTCTGCGAAGGCGTTCGACTCAGTCATAGTGGTTTCAGAGTCTCACATTTCGGCTTCTACCCGAAGGGGTGATCTGTGTGAGATCAGGAACCGAAGTAGTAGTCCGAGTGGGCCGCGCAGCGGGGGTTGAAGTGCGCAGCGCATTCGGGGCAGCTGTCGGTTGCTTTGTACGTCTCGATCGTCAGTTCGGTCCAGCAGTTCCCACACAGGATGGCGGGCTGGTCCCATCGTTCGCGTGGCCACCGCTGTGCGGGATGATCCGCCGTCTCGGAATGGCACTGGTGGCAGGGATAGTAGCGGTCGCAGCAAGCGAAGCGGATGGCGATGATGTCGAGTTCGGTCGCGTAGTGGACGCACCGAGTGTGGTCATCGACAGTGGGGCCAAATACTTCGGGAGTTCGCGTCATTGCTCACCCGTCCTTACTTATGTTCACATCTGCATCTGCATCTGACCGAACTAAACGGCCGAAAAACCCTACGACCAACGCAAGTACACCCAAGATCGCAACTGTCCATACTATTAGCATAAAAATATCGGTCGCATCGCCAAAGAAAGATGGGTCCGACATATTCATACACTTTGCAGCATCAGGCATATCAAGCCCTTCAAAATCCTGATACGCAGCACATTCTCTCTTATTTAGATCCGAGGATTCCCGCAAGACCAATCGAAGCATCTCCTCGGGAGACACTTCCTCAAGTAGTGAAACCAACCAGGCAGAAATGCCAATAACACCGAACGTGGAGACCTCGCGATAAACAAGATTAGATATCGGTCTATTATACTTCCTTAGCGATAGATACATGCCAAATAAGGCACCAAACACAATACCTAGACTAGAACAGGTAAGCGCGAGGTCACCTGAAATAGCAGGATTCTTAGTCAGCATGGAATCAAAGACAGCCCAGGTCTTGACCAGATTCCAAACAGCAGGAGAAAGCACACCGGAAACTAGCCCAACTGCCGCCCCGACACCTGTAGCCCCGGCAAAGTAGGTGAACAGCCGTAAGCCCTCGCGCGCCGCTCGGCGCCAACCAATCAGCATGCCGAAAACTCCAACCAGAACACAAGACACTAGCCAAGTAGCTGCCACGAACGGCCCATAAATGACCAGAAGACCCCCTCCTAGGCGACGCAAGATTAGCGCATTGGTGGATTCGTCAGAAGCAACCCACGTCAAGCCAAGTATTCCGAATCCAAGAATTAAGAGTATAGCTACAGCAGTTACAGACCCGTACATGATCACAAATAGAAATAGGGTTGACTTTTTGCCTCTATCAACCACATGCAGAATGAACTCTACAATTCTATTATCGTAGTTGATTTTCACGCCCCAACCATTCGGAGCCAAGAGCATCATCAAATTCCTGGCGCCATATTTTATGGTAGTGCAGAAGTTGCCCCAAGCAGTTTCCACCTCTTGCCTAAGAGTCAAATCGACCTTATCCTCAAAATGCTTGTTCGCTTCATTCCCTAGTGTGATATCCGCGACTAGAAGGACTAGAACCAGTAGAAGAACCAGGCCTCCACCAGCAGCATCTGCCCAACGTATAGAAACAAGAATTACCCCTAAGTAGATCGATATTCGGGGAGCTCTCCAGCGATTCGTATATTTCAACTTACCGCGCCGTAAAAATATGACAAATGCCCCACCGAGAATCAGCGTCGCCATCAACATGATTGCCGCCATTGCAATACTCCATGATTCTTTGATTTGCGGTTATGAGTAGCCCGTAAATAACACAGCAAGTAGTCTTGCATCGTCTACTGCGCATTCAAAATTCCCGTAGGGGCCGCGCAAGAGCGGATAAAAGCGCAAAACATCGAAGGCCACGCCGACTGCGGCCTTGCTCGTCGAGGTCTGTAATGTCTTGCTTCGCCGGCCCCGGTTCCCAACATAGATGTAAGGGTTAGCACACGATCCGTCGCTGGGTATAGCTTGTCATTGCTGAGCACAGGCGGCAGGGAAAGTAGCGGTCGCAACAGGCGAAGCGGATGGCGAGTTCGGTGGCGTAATGGACGAACCGAGTGTGTTCGTCAACCGCTGCGCCGAGTACTCCGGGAACGCGTGTCAGTGCGTCCCGTCCTTTCGTTACGCCGAACACTCGCCCGTGCGACTCCCGATCTGAGCCCAGCTCGGCGTCCGCTCAGGGTCAAGGGCCGATTGGATCCCGCCATCCACGTAGAGTGGAGACCCCGACCGGAGAAGGACCCATGCCGCTTCCCGCCGATTTCGTCCACCCCTTCGCCGAGGTGGCTCTGAGCAACATCACCCGTGAATATCCGTTCGCGTCCCATCATCTGGCGCGGAGTGTTGCCGATATCGTGCCGGCAGCGGGGATGAATCCCGCGTTCGCAAACTCGTATGACTGGCACTCGAGCGTGCACATGCACTATCTGCTGGCATCGCTGCTGGGGACCGAGGCGGCACACGGGGCTAGCTGGCGTGAACGCGCGATCGAGGTTCTGACCGCGCATCTGAGTGAAGAGAATATGCTCGCCGAGGCGGCCTTCCTCCGCGAGAATCCGTCGTGGGAGCGTCCATACGGCTGGGCGTGGGCGGTCGAGCTCAATCGGGTGCTCGATGCCAGTGGGATTCCGGAGTTGCGCGCGCTTGGTACTCACACGCAGGTGCTCGCCGAGACGGTTTTCGATCTCGTCGCTGCCTGGCTGCCGAGAGTGGCTGAGCCGGTTCGACATGGAGTGCACTCGAATACGGCATTCGGACTGCGTCGAATCCTCATCGGTGCTCGGGAGGCAGAACGGCACGATGTCGTCGATGCCATCGCAGGTGCGACTCGTCGATTCTTCGCCGAGGATGCGGCGTGGAACTTCACTCAGGAGCGAAGCGGTCACGACTTCATCTCCCCCGGTCTCTGTGAGGCCGACCTTATGGCTGAAGTGCTCACCGAGGGCGAGTTGGCGACGTGGCTACCTGAGTTTCTATCCGAACTCTCGCCGGAATCCCCAGCGCTCACACCGGTCAAGGTCCTCGACCCAACCGACGGCCAGCAGAGCCACCTCTACGGTTTGGGCCTCTCGGTCGCGGCTTCAGTCCTTCGGTTGGCTCCTAAGTTGGAGGCGATCGCCGAACATACTGACCACGATGACCTCATGGACCAAACCAAAGGCATGCTCGCCCGAGTCGATTCGCTGATGGCACCCGGGCTCGATGCGGCAGTCTCAGATGAGTACGTGTCTTCCCACTGGATCGCAACCTTTGCATGGGAAGTCTTGCATCAGTCAAAGGGGTAAATGAATCGTCCTCCGCTCCACATAGGAAGAATTCCTTAAGAGACAGCCTTTGCTTCGAGAAAGAGATCTGTTGGCATTGGCCTGTCGAGTTTCCAAACAATTTGGATTGGACGGGATCCTTCGTGCGATTCATACGTCGCTGTACCCAGACATGTATAAGGCGATGTTCCCAAGTCGTCTGACTTTGCCTGCCGGACGAATAGTAGAACTCGAGATCCTAGTTCGCGATGGCGAATATAGCGTTGCCCGGTTGGGCTTTCGACTGAGGTCCCCGATTGCGACTCCCAATGGAACAACTCCGGAGTCAGTGCGTAGTCTTTGTATAAAGTAGACGGCGAAAAATCAGCTTCCGATTTGCGCAAGGTTATGAGCAAGACGTCAGTCTGGTAGTCTTTGAACCATTTAACCCCTTCACGAAAGTTTCCAGGTTGAGGCTTCTCGACGGTCCCCATTCCGAAAGCCGCTAACAGTTCCTCGCGAGAGTACCGCGCATGTGTGTGTAACGGCAATTTGCCGAGGTCACCTTCCAGAGATCGAGGATTCGATCGACTTGACGCTGTAGTGACAGATAGAAGCTGATCGAGTTCCTGACATAGATAGTCGTTCGAACGGATCTCGTCGAGTCCTTCATTTATCGACCCGCCGTCGCCTTTCGGCCAAAATGTGTAATATAGCATCGCCGCATATGGATCGTTAGAAACTTCCTGCCTCAACATTGAACCACGTGCAAGAAGCCTGCGATATGCCGCGGCTCGCGCCAGATCATCTACGTGAGTCAATGCCCTAACTCTATTCATGATCTGAGAAGCGAGCATTTGTTCTACTGCGCTTGATTCGTTCTTTGAGAAGGCCAGATGGCGAACAGTCGACCAGGTCGCCGGCAACTTCAGTCCGCCCAGGGTGCGGTTGTTCGGCTTATAAATGTCTGGCAGGTCTCGACCAGACTGACCAAGATAGTCGCCAAGCTGGTACTCGAGCGGACTGGTCTCTGTGGGTTTGTGCTGTCGTATGTCAGAAACCAGTGCCTTCGTAGTCAAAGACAATTGGCTCTTAATGCTTTCTAGGACGTGTTCCTGGGCAACACGGTCGAGAATTATTTGCGACCCCCCGGGCATCTGGGGGAACCCCTTTTGCACTGCATCTTCTAGCCGGCCACGCGGGATGCCCGTCATGGCCCGCAATGGGATATCGAACCGGAACTTTGCGTGCTGATGCCCAACGAAATCAAGTACAGTCAGAAGCGCCTTGCCACGCGCTCGACGCAGCCCCCGTCCCAGCTGTTGAAGAAATACTGTTGCTGACTGTGTCGGACGAAGCATCAGAACGGTGTCGACTTCGGGTACATCCACGCCCTCATTAAAGATATCCACAGTGAAGATACACTGCAGATCTCCTGAACGAAGTCGGCGGAGGGCACTGTCACGCTCCTCGGTCGTAGAACTTCCGCTCAACGATTCCGATGCTATTCCTGCTTGGTTGAATACATTCGCCATGTAACTTGCATGATCAACAGTCACACAAAAGCCCAACGCCCGCATACTTTGTGGATCAAGAATTTTCGCGTCCAATTGGCGAAGGATAAGTGCTGCGCGTTCACTGTTGCCGGTGTAAACCGCTGACAGCTCCGCGGAGTCGTATCCTCCTGAGCGGAAAGTCACGCCACTCAAATCAACATTGTCTGCGATCCCGTAGTAATGAAAAGGCACCAACAGATCTGCTTCCAGCGCATCCCAAAGTCGGAGCTCACTAGCGATCCTCCCATCGAAGAACGCTTGAGCGACGTTCACTCCATCTGCCCGCTCCGGGGTGGCAGTCAATCCAAGTAACTGGTTTGGCTTGAACCAATTGAGGACCTTTCGATATGTCGAAGCCTCCGCATGGTGAAATTCGTCGATAACGACAACGTCAAAATGATCAGGGGCCCATTGCGCCAGCTGATCGTCTCTTGACAGCATTTGAATAGATGCAAATACGTGGTCCGTGTCTCCTGGAACGGCCCCACCGACCAGCAGGGATCCAAAATCGCCTTCCTTGAGCACAGCACGGTATGTGTCCAGTGCTTGGCTCAGAATTTCCTTACGGTGTGCGACAAATAGAAGTCGTAACGGTTTTCGAGCAGTACCTTGTGCGCGTGCCAAATCACGGGCTTCGCGAACAAGTCGCTCATAGTCGAGTGCCGCAACTACCGTCTTGCCGGTGCCCGTAGCCGCAACAAGTAGATTCCGAGACCGTGCGTGCTCAGTGCGTTCAGAAGAAACATCATCGAGCATTTCAATCTGGTGAGCGAACGGCTGAACATCCAGGAATCGCGTATTAATTCCTGAGCGAGCGACGGTTGTCCGACTACCTCCAACTCGAGCATCCGCTAATGCTCCGTCGAGACGCTTTGCGTCACGAGCTGGAAAATACTCCTCGAACTGGCTAGAAGCCCAGTATGATTCGAATGTTGCGTCAAAGTTATCCATCAGAGACCTAGTTGCTTCTCGAGAGACCCTGACGTTCCATTCCAATCCATCGACGAGCGCCGTCCTGCTCAAGTTTGAGCTTCCAACATACCCAGTGTCGAAACCAGTTTTCCGATAGAAGAGCCAAGCTTTCGCATGAAGATGTGTGGTTCGTGAGTCGTAATTGACACGCACTTCAGCGCCAAATTCATCGACAAGCCGATCGAGGGCTTTACGTTCAGTTGCGCCAATATATGTGGTCGTGAGAACTCGAATCGGCACTCCACGCTTGCGTAACCTTTGGAGCCCCTGTTCTATAGTTGTAATTCCGCTCCACTTTACAAAGGCACACAATAGGTCCACTCGGTCGGCGCTCTCCATTTCAAGTCTCAATTCAGATTGGAGACTCGGAGTACCAGCAGCATTCGTGAAAAGCGCAGTTTCAGTCAGCGGCGTCGAAGGTCGGCTAACGGGAGCCTTCTCATATATCGACTTCAGTTCGCGGCGGTCACTAGTCAGCTGAAGATCGCTTTCACCCAATGGCAGTGCTTGGAGTATCTTGTTCGCCAACAACACCCGGTCTTCGGCATCAGATCGTGCCAATGCCGCCTCCACTTTTCCACCGATATGACGCGCAGCTCGCGCAGGAAAGTCCGCAACATCTACGTGCTGAGTTTCTGCGTATTTCGAGTCTTCCAAATTATTGATGAGTGCGTCTGTGGAGCCATCAACAAGCAGCTCATAAATGCCTGGTGGAAGGTTTGCATTGTCGCTCATCAGTCGCTCACTCCGATTTCCGCTCCCAGTATCGCTTCAATAGCTTCAACAGCGGGCAGATCGGGTTCTGCCCAGTCCACTTCGTGCAAAGTTGAAACTGTCACCCATCGGATTGCATCGTGGTCACTGCTCGCCGTCGGCAGCTCGTTCGCCGTGGCCCAATAGCAGGCTAAGTCGATAACTCGGCCGTCTACTTCGGTAGAGGCACGGGCGACTAGCCCCCCAACACTTACTTTGATTCCAAGTTCTTCACGTATCTCGCGGACAAGCGCCGACGGTTGTGTTTCAGTAGGTTCAACTTTTCCGCCAGGGAACTCCCATTTGCCTCCCGCAGATCTGTCTGCTGCGCGGCGGAAAGCAAGAACTGCTGGCTCTCCTTGGGAGTCACCGCTAAAGACTGCACCAACGACTTCGAGGTAACTGTGCTCCATGAATTGCAGCCTACCTGGGATTTTGCTCTGTTTGATGTGATTAAGATAGCCGATTCGAGGTACATATATCGGCCATAGTCGCATCTGCCGGCGTTGGGTTATTCCTCAAGGATAAAAACTGGACGGTATCCCCCACGAACCTCATTGAGTGGCTCAGATATAGCCGTTCGTCGGCTAGGTCGTCGCAATTAGACACCTCAGGGACTTCGTCTTCTGGTGGAAAGTCACTCCGCGCAGCAGAACAAACTGAAGTGATTTTAATGAGAGCAGGCCATGCATAGACACCACACCGTCGAGTGGCTCAACACCATCGATAAATACGTATCAGGTACTCAGCAATATCGCCAGCCTTCCAAACCGATCACTTCCCGAAATAGACGACCCCGCTCAAACCCAACTGATCGCGCGCAGCCGTATCGAGTCCGAGTTCGGATTCGAGCACCTCAGCGGCGTCCCCGCCCAATGCCGGTGCAGGGAAGGCATCGGCCACCGGTGTTCCGCCGAATTGCAAAGGCACCCGAGGAGCCAGCACACGCCCGACTCCGGGCTGATCGATCTCGGTGAGCAGCGGGTTCTCCGCCGAACACCGTGGGTCGCTGGTGACAAGCTCTTCGAAAGTCTGGAACCCGCCGACGAGCACACCAGCGTCCTTAAGCGCAGCTTCCGCCTCTGCGAGGGTGTGCTTGGCAAACCACGGGCGCACCACCGCATCGATAGCTCCCCGAGCCTCGAACCGACCGCCTTCGGTGGTCAGGTCGACATCCAGTAGCGGACCGATCATCTCGAGCTTCTCGCTCAGCCCGGTCGCTTTCCCCAAGCCTCGCCAGTGCTTGTTCGAGATGACGGCGACCATCACCTGACGTCCATCCGAACACTCGAACGACTGACCATAGGCACCGTAGAGACCATTGCCCAAAGCGCCTCTGGTCTTCCCTGTCGCCTGAACCTCGGCGATATAGCCGAGATTACCGACAGTCGCGAGCATGACATCGGACAGTGCCAGGGTGATCTCCTGCCCCTTGCCCGAACCACGACGATCCAACTCGGCAGCCATGATCCCGTTGGCAATATAGAGCCCGGCTGCGACATCCCAGGCTGGAAGAGCATTATTCACTGGCCGGTCGTCGTCGCCGGTGATGATCGGGAACCCGCTGGCCGCATTCACCGTGTAATCGACTGCCGGCGAACCATCGTGCCACCCACCCAAACGCAACATGACGAGGTCCTCACGATGCTGCTTGAGGTTCTCGTAGCTCAACCATCCGCGGGCCGGCAGGTTCGTCACCAGTGTGCCCGCCTCGGCGATGAGGTCGGTCGCAATCTTCTGCCCCTCCTCGGACTTCAGATCGAGCGTGACCGAACGTTTCCCCTTGTTCAGGGACGCCCAGTAGATGCTTGTGCCGTCATCGCTGATCGGCCACCGATTCGCATCGATGTTCCCACCGATCGGATCGATACGGATAACATCGGCACCCAACTGCGCGAGCGTCATCGCTCCCAAAGGTGCTGCCACGAATGCGGAGATCTCAACAACTTTGAGGCCGGTCAGGGGGGCGGGGCGAATGTCGGTCATGATGGGCTCTCCTCAGTTCTTCGTCGTCACGGTGGCAGCGACAGCGGTCTTCCCACCCGGGGCTATGGCCTGGAGTTCATGAACACCGGGTTCGGTCTCTCGGCCGACGAGGTGGATCTGCTCGCCGGCGAACAACGGGGACTTCGCGGTGAACCGGTATCCGGTCACGACCGCCTCGGGGTGGGTGGTCATGAACGCGTCGAGCAGCAGCGTCGCGGTCAGCGGTCCATGCGTGACCAGACCGGGATAGCCCTCGACCTCGGTAACGTACGGGTGATCGTAATGGATGCGGTGGGAATTGAACGTCAACGCCGAATACCGGAACAGCATGACCTCATTCGGTCGGACCGAGCGCGACCAGTCCCAACCGTCGGGGACGGGCGAGTCTTCTCGTGGGGGTTTCGCCGCTGATCCCTCCGGCGCCGAGGTGGCCTCGCGGTAGACGATCGTGTGCCGATCCGTCGTCGCCAAGACCCCATCCGCAGAAACCTCGTGACGCAGCTTCACGAAACACAGCGGTCCGGTGCTGCCGGTCTTCTCCGTGATCGACTCGATCGTCGTCACCCGCTCGATCGCCTGCCCGGGCAGGATCGGGGCGTGGAAGGTCAGATCACTGCCAGCCCACATCCGCCGGGGCAACGGCACCGGAGGCATGAACCCACCCAGCGCGGCATGCCCATCGGCTCCGAGCTCGCTCATCGGCACATCATCTTCGGAGAAGTGCAGCCAATGCCCGAGCGGGAACAAGGGCGCTGCCTGGTCGCCGTCGTGGCCGAGCAGGGTGGCCAGGCGTGCGGCCCGCTGGCCGTCAGCGGTCTCGGTGGCAGTGGCGCTGCGGCCAACCCAGTCCTGGAGGTTCGGAGAGTCACTCATCGCAGTCATCTTCCTATCGGTAGTTCGAGAAGTATGTCCCAATTGCTACGTGACGGCGGCTCAGATACCTCGCGCCAGGGTGCTGGGCCGCCGTCGGGTAGTAATTCAGCGGCCGAGGAGTTCGTCGGAGATGATGCGCATCTGGATCTCCGACGAGCCCTCGAAGATCTTCGTCAGGCGAGCATCCCGCCAGTGGCGTTCGACGGCGAAGTCCTTCGTGTACCCGGCACCGCCATGGATCTGCAGCGCCTCCGAGGTGACCTTCTCGCTCATCTCTCCGGCCAGGTACTTCACCATCGCCGCTTCCTTGTCACAGCGACGACCCGAATCGATCTCCGTGCACACGTGGTACATCAGCTGCCGGCACGCCTCGATCTGAGCGGCCATGTCCGCGACCTTGAACCGCAGATGCTGGAAATCAGCCAACGGATGGCCGAACTGCTCGCGTTCTTTCAGGTATTTGATCGAGTCCTCAAGTGCCGCCTGCGCCAGACCGATCGACCTAGCCGCCGTATGGGCGCGGCCCACTTCGAGACCGGACACCGCCTGGTAGAAACCGCGGCCTTCCTCACCGAGGAGGGCATCGGCAGGCAGGACGAAGTTGTCGAACGACAGCTCCCATGTCTTCCACCCGTGGTACCCGATCTTCTTCGCCGGCGCCCCGGAGATCCCCTCGGGGAAGGTGCCGCGTTCCTTCTCGACGAGGAACACCGAGATCCCCCGATGTCGCTTCTCCTCTGTGGAGGTGCGGGCGAAGAGGACGATGTAGTCGGCCTGATCGGCATACGTGCACCACATCTTCGTGCCGTTGATGACCCAACCACCATCGGCATTGCGCTCGGCCTTGCACCGCAGGTTCGCCACATCCGACCCAGCCTCAGCCTCAGACAGGGCGAAGGCGCCGAGGTACTCACCACTGGCAACCTTCGGCAACAGACGTGCCTCCTGCTCGGGCGAGAATCCACCACCCATGCCGTTGCCGCGAGCCAACAGCCCGGCCACCGACATCCAGGCACGGGAGAGTTCCTCAGCCACGAGGCAGTACTCGAACACACCAAGCCCCAGTCCCCCGTACTCTTCGGGGATGAGGATGCCGAAGAACCCCATCTCCGCCATCTGCTTGACCATCGACTCGGGGAACTGCCCTTCAACAGGGTCGAGTTCGTTGGCGATGGGCAGGACGACATCACGGGCGAACTCGCGGGCGAGCGCCTGGATCTCGAGGCGCTCCTCGGTCATCATGTGCGGAGTGTCCGGACGCGGACGCGGCTTATGAGTCATCTTCTGCCCTTTCTGGGGTCTTCGTGTCTTCTTCGATTCGTATCACTGTCCGACCACCGCCGGCTGAGCCGCCCATTCTCGAAGGACGGCGGTTTTGATCTTCGAGCCGTTCGTTCCCGCGGTGACGGGCATGGTTTCGACCAGGCGGACCTCGGTCGGGACCTTGAAGCTGGCGAGCTGCTGCCGGCAGTACTGCCGGATGTCCGCAGGTTCGGGAGTAGTTCCGGGCACTGGCTGAACGAAAGCGACGACTTCGGGCTCGCCGACGTCGCTGCTGCGCCCGACGACCTTGACCAACTCGATGTCCGGATGGGTGATGAGGTGCAGCTCGATCTCTGCGGGATCGACGAGGAACCCCCGCAGACGGATGACGTCACCCATTCGGCAGACGTATTCGAAAGCCTCAGGCCCTTGAGCGCGCCCGAGGTCCCCCGTCTGGAACCAGCCGTCGGCGGTGAAGTTCTTCCTTCCTTCTCCCTGATCACCGAGGTAGTGGTCGACGACGTTGGGACCCCGGAGTTGGACTTCACCTTCCGAGCCTTCGGACACAGGCTGGTCCGTGACCGGATCGGCGATGCGGTATTCGTAGCGAGGGTCGACGAGGCGACCGCCTCCCGAGTACCGCAGCTCTTCCGGGGTGTCGTTCGGCCAGAACGAAGTGAGTGCGAAGACTTCGGAGGATCCGTAGACGCCGACGGTGCGGGTGCCGAACTGTTCGGCCGCCCATTCGGCGATGTCGGCGGACATTCCTTGGAAATCGGCCACGCCTGCCCACCGCCACGATTCGAGTTTCGTGCCCGTGTCTTCGCAGACCTTGCGCACTCGGGAGAGCATGTCGTCGGCTCCGACGAAGTGTGAGCCGGAGAAGGTGCTCCAGGCCCGGACGAGTTCTTGTTCGTCGAAGACCGGGTGAAGGAGGACTGCCGCTCCGCCGAAGAGTGCCCCCATTCCCGCCGAGTATCCGAAGACGCCCGAGTACGGGAGGGGTTCGACGAGGACGTCACCGGTGGTGAAGCCGATTCGAGAGGCGACCTGCTGGGAATGAGTGATGACGGCGGACTCCCGGTGAGCCGCGAGCTTCGGCATCCCCGTGGAGCCGGAAGTCGTGAAGGCAACCGACAGCCGGGATTCTTCGGGTGCGGCCGCGGCGAATGAAGTCGCTGCCTGATCGATGGTTGACGACTCCGCTGGGACGAGCACTGCCCCTGCGCCGAGGTCGTAGTCAGCGATCTTGGGTTCGCTCGCGGCTCCCGGCACCGCCCAGACGAATGCCTTCGGCGGGGTGAAAGGCTCCCCCGGTGAACGGTCCTGCTGTGCGGCAGTTTCCTGGTCCACCTCGGCGATGGCCTTCCGTGCGGTAGCGAGGAAGTCGAGGTTGCGGAATCCGTGGGCCACGACGAGCACCTGCGGGCGGGCCTTGGTGAGGACGTGCCCCACCTCGGCGACGTTGTAGCGGGTGTTCACCCCGATCACGTGGGCACCGAGCGCGGAAGCCGCGAACTGCCACGCATAGGTATCGGACCAGCTTGGCAGCCAGACTGCGATGCAGTCGTTCGGGCCGACACCGTGCTCGGCGAACAGATCGGCGAACTCGTTGGTGCGGGCGAGCAGATCCGAGACGCTGATACGCACGTGGCCGGACTCGGTGCTTTCACGGGCGGCACCGGTTGGCACCGGGTCGATGAGGGCCGTCCGTTGCGGGTCGGTTTCCGCCCAGGTTTTCAGATGACCGTAGAGAGTGGCGGGTGAATTCATGAGCGGGCGGCCTCCAATTCTTCGGTCTTTCGGTCAGCGTTGCAGGCATCGGCACTGCCGGAATCGGGAAGATCGGTATCGGCACCGCGAGTGCCGGCACTGCGCACCCAGGAGTCGACCGCCTCGGCGAAGTCCGACATCTCCTCCATCGGATAGTGCCCGATTCCCGGCAGGAGGACGAAGGTGCCTCGGGGGATCGACTCCGCGTCATGGCGGATCGCTGCGGTGTCGATCCACAGGTCGTCCTCACCGGCGACGAGCACCGTCGGGCAGGTGACAGCGGGCAGGTCCTCGCTGACGTCGTGGCGCCCCCAGCCGATGAGATCCGAGTTCGACACGATCGGATCCTCCCTGCAATGCATCCGGGCGATAAGTTCTCGCTGTTCCTCGTCGATTGCCGAGCCGACGACGGCTCGCGTCCCCCAGTAGGTGCGATCGCCGCGGGAGGGCGTCGAGATGTCGACGAGCTCACGTGTCAGGCCTCGCAGCGAGACGTGGCCGGGGCGGGATCCGGCGGCCATGGCGATGGCCGCGATGATGCGGTCCCCGGCGCGCAAGGCCAGGTCGATCGTGATCTTGCCGCCGATCGAGCACCCGACGGCGACGAATCGATCGATCCCGAGCTGGTTGAGCACTGTCAGACCGAATCGTGCGTATTCGCCGAGGTCGGTCACCGGCCCGCTCTTCGCCGGCTCGGTGCGGCCGTGTCCGGGCAGGTCGGGAACGATAACCCGGTAGCCGAGGGCGGCGAGGTCGGCCGCCACGTGACGGTACTGGACTCCGGACTGTCCTGCGGTGTGAACTGCGAGCAGCGGTGTCGCGTCGATGTCGCCCCAGTCTTCGACGAACGCGATGCGGTCGTCGATGATCAGCTGGTGAGCGCGGAGGGTCGTCACTGCCGGACCGTTCGTGTGGTTCAGTGTCGTCATCTCAGGCCACCTGCAGATTCGTGTCGAGGACGCGTTCGGAGCCGACATAGCCGGCTGTGACGGCCATGGCTCGAGCGTGGTCGATGATGCGGATCAGTGCGCTGGTCATGCGCAGGTACTCGTACCCGGATCCGGAGGAGCGCATCCTCCCGCTCATCGCGGTCTCCATGAAGCGGTTGCGCTCGGCGGTCACGAGATCAACGAAGACGTCGCCGGGGATGGAGAGCACGAAGTCAGCGCCGAGGATGGAGCGGGCGACGACCTCGAGCACGTGACCGCGGTAGCAGCGAAAGTGCACTGGGCGACCGCCGATGGCGATGCCGATCGTTCCGTCGTAGGCCTCGATGAGTGTGGAGAACTCGGAGTCCTCACGCAGGCGATCGCGCAATGCGCTGTTCCAACCAGCACTGCCTGGGCAGAGCAGATCGGACACGTCGTCGCTGTTGTCGATGGCTTCGGCGAAGGCGAAACGCACCGAGGCGGAATAGGCGGCGTCCCCTTCGAGATGAGCTGTCACCTCGGTCCGCAGCTCCTGTCCCTTTTGAGGCAGGACGGCCGTCACCACCGCAGACGGGGAGACGAGTTCGCCGTCGTCGGTCTGGACCGTGCCGTTCGTCTCCAGCTCAGCCGAGACCAGTCGGACCGACTGCCCCAGCTCCTGACCGATCGCCTCGGCAACGGAGTCGGCCAGCGCCAGCGGACTTGACGCAGCCAGTGCGTCAGCATCGGCGAGCAGTCTTCGGCCGGGTTTGAGCGGGGTGGTCATGACAGTTCCTTCCGGGTGTGCTTATGAGTGCAGGTGAACTTATGAGTAGATTGGTGCCCATGGAGGACACCCCAACCAATGCGAACCGGCGGCGAGCAGCGCCGAGATTCATCGACCGTGACACGGTTGTCCACGCGGCTCTCGAGGTGTTCTCCGCGCAGGGGTTCCACGGCGCGTCGACGCGGCAGATCGCGAAGGCGGCGGGCACTTCCCTGTCGAATCTCTACAACTACTTCGGGTCGAAGAGTGAGATCCTCGAGTTCGTGCTCGAAGAGACGGCGCGAACCCTGGCCGATTCGCTCGAGGAAGCGGTCGGCGCAGCGGGAACGGACCCGTTGTCGAGGCTCGAGGCCGCGGTGCGTGCCTACGTCGATTTCATCGTGGCCCAGCCCCGCGCCTCGGTGGTGGGCATCACCGAATTCCGCTACCTCGAGGGGGAGAACCGCGCCGAGGTGGTCACCGAAAGAGACAGGACGGAAGCGGTGTTCCGGGCTGCGATCTGTGACGCTGCTGCCGCCGGAGAGTGCGAGGTGCGCAATCTCGGCTCGGCGGTGCGCGGCGTCGTCACCCTCTGCAACTCGATGTCGACGTGGTACCGGCCCGACGGTGAACTCTCGCCCGCCGAACTCGCCGATCTGCAGGTCGACCTCGTCTTCGGTCTGGTCCGTGCCGCCACGCGGCCTGTCTCTTCCGACTGACATCATCCGAGCCGTTCGACCGTTCGGGCATCGGCCGCGTCGACGGCGGGTGGGAACGAGAATCGTGCCGCGTCCCATCCGGATTCGAGCGACGACCAGAAGAAGAACGAGACTCGACGCTCCTGGAATCGCCACCCGTGTGCCGTCCTGACCATCGTGTCTTCGTACCGACCGGCCGCGATCTGGGATTCGCCGTCGACGACGCAGGGCTGGAGCAGCCAGGTCGTCCCCGTCGCGGAGTCGCCGTCGAGCTCCACGGTTTCGTTGGAGCTGAAGTGCCACCACGATGTCACGGTCGAGGAATTGAGCTGTGGGAAGAACTCGAGCATCTCCGCACGGCCGCGTGCAGTGGACAGGCCGACGAACGCGCCGTCCTCGGTGAACGTGTCGGCGAGGTCTTCCCAGCGACCGTCATCGAGTGCCTGGCAGTATCGGGCGCGGAGCTGCCCGATCTCGTGGATGTTTTCGAGGCGAGTGATTCTCTCTTCGAGGGTCAGTGTCGTTTCAGGCATGTTCGGCCTCCTCGGGGGTTGTCGACTTCGGCGCGGCATCGAGCTTGCCTGCTTCGCGAAGTTCGCGTTCTTCGATGTCTGCGGCCGTCTCATGCAGGTTCGCCTGGAAGCGTTCCCTGATGGAGTACACGGCGACGAATGTGATGACGGCCATCGCGATGATGTAGAGGGAGACGCTCGCCGAGGTGCCGGTCGCTTCGATGAGCGAGACCATGATCATCGGTGCGAGGCCACCGGCGAAGACGCTCGCCAGCTGGAATCCGAGGGAGGCTCCGAAGTACCGGACATCGGCGGGGAACATCTCGGCGAACAGAGCTGCCTGAGGCCCGAACATCATGGCGTGCAGGGTGAGACCGACGATGATGGCTGCCGCGACGAGGAACGGATTGCCGGTGTCGACGAGCCAGAAGAACGGGAAGGCCCACACGCCCATGAGCACGGTGCCGAGCAGGAAGATCTTCCGACGGCCGTGTCGGTCGGACCAGGCCCCGAAGTAGGGGATCGTGAAGATCTGAGTGGCGACGGCGAGGCAGACGATCATGATCATCGTCGTCTGCGAGAGCCCGACATTCGCGGTGCCGTAGGACAGCATTCCGGAGATCATGATGTAGAAGGTGCCGTTGACGACGAAGAATGCGCCGGCAGCCTGCAGAATCTGCTTCCAGTACAGCCGCAGGGCGCGCAGGAAGGAGACGCGAGGCATCTTCGTACCGGCGGTTGCGGCCTCCGCCTTGGCCTGCATCGACTTGAAGACGGGGGTCTCTTCGATCTTCATCTGCACGAAGATTCCGACAGCAACGAGGAGGATGCCCGACAGGAACGGCACCCGCCAGCCCCACTCGATGAAGGCGCCTTCATCGACGAAGAGCAGGATGCAGAGGAAGAAGGCGTTGCCGATGATGATGCCGGCGACGGTGCCCAGCTGAACGAGGGAGCCGTAGAATCCGCGACGCTTCAGCGGTGAGTGCTCGGTCAGCAGCAGCGTGGCGCCACCCCATTGGGCGCCGACGCCGAGTCCTTGGATCAAGCGTGCGGTCACCAAGAGGATCGGTGCCCAGATTCCGATGGTCTCGTGGCTGGGCAGCAGTCCAATCGAGGTTGTGGCCAGTCCCATGACGATCATCGAGGCGACGAGCGGTCCCTTGCGGCCGAACTTATCGCCGAGTGCTCCGGCGATGATGCCGCCGACGGGACGGGCGATGAAGCCCACCGCGAGTGTGCCGAACGAGGCGATGGTTCCCAAGGCTCCTTCGAGCGAGGGGAAGAAGACATGGCCGAAGACGAGCGCCGAGGCGGTCGAATAGATGAGGAAGTCGAACCACTCGAGCGCTGTGGCGATGACAGATGCGGCAGCGAGGCGAGTCATCTTGCCTTCGTCGGGTGTTTCGAGTTCGGTCGTGGTCGTGCCGGACGTGGTTGCGTCAGGGCCGGTGGGTGAGTTGGGTGCTGATTGCATTTTCACTCCTCATTGAGCAGGGAAGAACGTTCGTTCTTGTATGCTGAGTATGACAGAGGCGCTCCACCCAGGCAACAGGCGCCCGATTTCGGCCCCTGACCCAGGAGGACTCCATGCTCGAGAAGCGCACCACTGACAACAGCCTCTACTTCGAGGACCTCGAGGTCGGCCAGGTCTATCGGTCCCCCGCGCGGACGCTGACGGAAGCCGACCTCACAATGTTCTCGATGCTCTCGGGCGACTGGAACCAAGTCCATGCCGATGCCGAATACATGGAGGACCGAGGCGGACGGCTGTTGCACGGCGCCTTGGGAATCGCCGTCCTCACCGGGCTGATGGACCGAGCCGGCTGGTTCGCGCAATCGGCCATCGCCATGACCGGACTCGACGACTGGAAGTTCCTCACGCCGCTGCGCATCGGAGACACAGTGACTCTCGAGATGGAGATCCTGTCCTGTCGGAAGGTCTCGGCAGGAGACAAGGGCTTCGTCGACCGGCGCTTCACTCTGTTCAATCAGCACGGCGAGAAGGCGCAGGAGGGGAGATCCGGATTCCTCATCGAGCTGACACCGTCCACGCCGTGACCAAATAGGGCCGATGACCCTCAGGCCTTGTTTCGGCCGATGAGCTGTTTGGCGATGACGTTCATCTGGATCTCGTTCGTGCCTTCGCCGACGATCATCAGAGGAGCGTCACGGTAGTAGCGTTCGACGTCGTATTCGGTGGAGTATCCGTAACCGCCATGGACGCGGATGGCGTCGAGGGCCACCTCGGCGGCCATCTCCGAGGCATAGAGCTTCGCCATTCCGGCCTCCATGTCCACACGCGCACCCGAATCGTAGGTGCGGGCGGCGTGGAGGACGAGCTGCCGGGCGGCCTCGAGCTTCGTGGCCATCGTGGCGAGCTTGTTGCCCACGGCCTGGTGCTTCCAGATCGGCTTGCCCATCGACTCGCGCTCCTGCGAGTACTTCACCGCGTCATCGAGGGCGGCCTGCGCGACGCCGAGCGACCGGGAGGCGACCTGGATGCGGCCGATCTCGAGTCCCTTCATCATCTGCTTGAACCCGACGCCCTCGGCCTCACCAAGCAGCTGCGACTGCGGCTGCCGGAGACCGTCGAAGGACAGCTCGCACGTCTCGACGCCCTTGTACCCGAGCTTCGACAGATCCTGGGAGACCGTGAAGCCCTCCCCCTTCTCCACGAGGATGATCGAGATGCCCTTATGACGGGGTTCCGCCTCCGGATCGGTCTTGCACAGCAAAGCGATGAGGTCCGATTTCCGGGCATTCGTGATCCACGTCTTCGACCCGTTGATGACGTAGTCGTCTCCATCCTTCGCTGCTGTGGTGCGCATCGCCTGTAGATCGGAGCCGCCGCCGGGTTCGGTCAACGCCATCGTCGCTCGCAGCTCTCCCGTGGCCATCCGCGGCAGGTACTTATCCTTCTGCTCATCGGTGCCGTATTCCTGGAGGAGCTTCGCGACGACGGTGTGCCCGCCCATGGCACCGGCCAGGGACATCCACCCGCGAGCCAGCTCCTGAGTTATGAGCGCATACGCCTCGGTAGAGACCTTGCCCATCCCCCACGGCTCGTCGATGGCGAGCCCGTAGATGCCCATGTCCTTCATCGTCTGGATCCATGCCTCGGGGTATTCGTTGGCGTGCTCGACCTTGTTGACGCTGGGTTTGACCTGTTCGTCGATGAATTCGGCGACCAGGTCGATCATCATCTGCTCTTCATTGCTCACTGCCATGGTGAAATCCTCTGTTCGTTCGTCATTTGGAAAGTTCAGTCCAGTCGGGTGCCGTCACGCACCGTGCGGGTCCGGCCGAGGCCGAGCGTCGGTGGGCCGGTGCTGTCGAAGAAGTCATTGCCCTTGTCGTCGGTGATGATGAACGCCGGGAAGTCGTCGACGTGGATCTTCCACACTGCCTCCATCCCGAGCTCCTCCATATCGAGGACCTCGACCGAGGTGATGCAGTCCTTGGCCAGCCGGGCGGCAGGGCCGCCGATCGATCCGAGGTAGAAGCCCCCGAATTCGGCGCAGGAATTCTTCACCTGCGCAGACCGATTGCCCTTGCCGAGCATGATCATCGACCCGCCGGCCTCCTGGAACTGCCGCACATAGGTGTCCATCCGCGACGAGGTGGTCGGACCGAACGACCCCGAGGGCATCCCCTCGGGCGTCTTCGCCGGCCCCGCATAGTAGATGGGATGGTCCTTGAAATAGTCGGGAAGCTCCCCACCGCCGTCGAGGCGCTCGCGCAGGTTCGCGTGCACGATGTCGCGGGCGACGACGACCGTTCCCGTCAGCGACACACGGTCACCGACGGACAGTTCGGACAGCTGTGCCTGCAGGCTCGGCATCGGTCGGTCGAGGTCGATGGCGGTGACATTGCCGGATTCGATCTCCTCGACCCGGCCCATCGCGGGCAGGAACCTCGCCGGATCGTGTTCGAGCTCTTCGATGAACACGCCGTCGGAGTTGATGCGGGCGATGATCTGCCGGTCGGCCGAGCAGCTCACGGCGATCGCGATCGGCAGGGATCCGTTGTGTCGGGGCAGCCGGACGACGCGAACATCGTGGCAGAAGTACTTGCCGCCGAACTGGGCACCGAATCCGAGGTTCTGGGTGAGTTCGAAGACGGTCTGCTCGAACTCCTTATCCCGGAATCCGTGGCCCAATTCGGCGTCGCCGGTCTCCGGCAGATCATCGAGGTAGTGGGCACTGGCGAGCTTCGCGGTCTTGAGCGTGAATTCGGCCGACGGCCCGCCGATGACGACGGCCAGATGATAAGGAGGGCAGGCCGCGGTGCCGAGGGTGGAGATCTTCTCGGCGAGGAAGTCGAGCATCGCCGACTCGTTGAGCACGGCCTTCGTCTCCTGGTAGAGGAAGGACTTGTTCGCACTGCCTCCGCCTTTGGCCATGAACAGCAGCTCATAGTCGTCGTCGGGACTCAGCGCCACCTCGATCTGGGCGGGCAGGTTGGTGCCGGTATTAGTCTCGTCGAACAGGCTCGTCGGTGCCAGCTGCGAGTACCGGAGGTTGAGTTCTTCGTAGGCACGGCCGATTCCGCGCGACAGATGCTTGGCATCATCGCCGTCGGTGAGCACGTTCGGTCCGCGCTTGGCCGAGACGATCGCGGTGCCCGTGTCCTGACACATCGGCAGGATCTCCCCGGCCGAGACCGCGGCGTTCTGCAGCAGGTCGAGGGCGACGAAGACATCGTTGTCACTGGCCTCGGGGTCATCGATGATTGCGCGCAGGCTCGCCAGGTGGTCGGTGCGCAGGTAGTGGGAGACCTCTTTGAAGGCCACCTCGGCGAGGTCGGTCAACGTCAACGGTGCCACGTGGAGGAAGGAGCGGGACGCTCCGGCCACCTCGGCGTGGATCTGCTCGACTCCGGCGATGTCGAGCTGGCGCATCACCGGGCCGTCACCGTGCGTGGGCAGCAGAGGTGAGTAGGCGAAGTCATCGGCTCCCGCCGAGGCGGCCCCGCCGTCGGTCGGTTGTGCGGGTTCTTCATTCATCGTCGTCAGATCACCCCGTTGGCGCGCAGTTCGCCGATCGTCTCGGCATCCATCCCCAGCTCGCCGAGGATGGACTCCGAATTCTGCCCCACCGCCGGGATCGGGTCCATGCGATTGCCCACCCCGGACATCTCGACCGGGGGCGCGAGCATGGAGATCGGACCGGCCGGGGTCTCGACATCGTGCCAGCGGTGGCGTTCGGTCAGCTGCGGATGGTCGGCGATCTCGCTCATATCGCGTTGCCGGGAGTGGGCGACGCCGGCTGTCTCGAGCAGTTCGTCGCAGGCTTCGCCGGTGAGCGCGGAGAAGGCTCGCTCGATGATCTCCTGAAGCTCGTGTCGGTGGGCGTAGCGGTGAGCGGCACGGTCGAAGCGTTCGTCGGTGACCATATCGGGGCGGTCGAGGACCTGGGTGGCGAAGCGTTCCCATTCGCGTTCGTTCTGGATCGCGAGCATGATCTGAGTACCGTCGCCACAGGTGAACGCACCGTAGGGGGCGATGGCGGCGTGGGAGGTGCCGGCTCGGGTGGGACGGGTGCCGCCATAGCGGGTGAAGTAGAGGGGGTAGCCCATCCATTCGACGAGAGAGTCGAAGAGGCTCGTCGACAAGGTGGCTCCAACACCGGTGCGCTCGCGGTTGTACAGAGCGGTGAGGATGCCGGAATAGGTGTACATTCCCGCGGCGATGTCTGCCGTCGAGATTCCCGTCTTCGCGGGGAACTCCTCTGTTCCGGTCACGGAGACCAGTCCTGCCTCGGCCTGCACAAGTGCATCGTATGCCTTGGCATCTTTGTACGGCCCGTCCGTTCCGTATCCGGAGATCGACGCATGGATCAGCCGAGGGTTGATCGACCGGAGCTCGTCGGCACCGAGGCCGAGTCTCTCTGCCGCGCCGGGGGCAAAATTCTGGATGAAGACATCCGCCGAGGCGATGAGATCGTGGAGGATCTTCAGCCCGTCGGGACTCTTGAGATCGAGCGCCAGGCTCTCCTTATTCCGGTTGATCCATACGAAATGGCTCGAGAGTCCATTGACCGTCGTGTCGTATCCGCGGGCGAAGTCGCCGACGCCTGGGCGTTCGATCTTGATGACCCGGGCTCCGAGGTCCGCCAGCTGGCGTGAGGCGAACGGGGCGGCGACAGCCTGTTCGCAGCTGATGACAGTGATGCCGGACAGCGGCAGGTTCGAGGCGGTCGCGTCGTCCTGCCCCGCGGGGCTCGGTACGGACGTCGGTGCAGCAGTGGCCATCGGCCCTCCACGACGAGGTGTGAAACGTTGACATCCACATCATACATATCTCCACAGATAATGCATTCTTTAGTCCCGGCTGATGCCTGAGCCTGTAGACTGAGACCATCGAGACATGAAACCGACACCCCGACAGCGGGTGACGTATGAACGAAAGGCATCGGGTGGACCAGGAGTCGGCATCGACCAAACGGGACGTCATCGTCCTCGGCCTGCGCCGAAAGATCCTCTCTCGCGAGCTCGATCGCGGCGAACGACTGCGACAGGATCAGGTCGCCGACTGGTTCAATGCCTCCATCACCCCCGTCCGCGAGGCCCTGCGGATCCTCGAAGCCGAGGGACTCGTCACCTCCGAAGCCCACCGGGGCGTCCGTGTCGCCGGCGTCGACGTCGACCGTCTCAAATCCCTCTTCGTCACCCGAAAGCTCACCGAGACCTTCGCCATCGCCCGCGCCACCACACGGATCTCCAGGCACGAGCTGCGCCAGGCCGAACGTCTACTCGAGGCCCTCGACGAGGCCAGCGCCGAGGGCGATTCACTGGGACGCAACACCCGCAACGAGGAGTTCCACTTCTTCTTCTACGACCGCTGCGGAATGCCCGCGCTGCGCGACGACATCGCCGCACGCTGGCGAGCGTTCCCTTGGGACCTCACCCTCGACAGTCCCGAGAGACTCGACCAGGTGCACGCCGAGCATCAGTCGATCGTCGACGCTGTCCGCGACGTCGATCCGGACGCGGCGGCGCGCCACCTCGGCGATCACATCACGAACGGCTTCCTCCGCCTGGCCGAGTCGACGACCGGTCAGGCAGTCTCCGACCCCTTCGACTTCGACACGGACTGACGCCATCGAGGCAGGCTGCGAACTCACAGTTCAACAAATAATGCATTATTTCGACGATCATATTGGAAATCAGCGAAAAGTCCTCTAGGCTCGTGAACGGTCGATCGAGAACCTGACTCGACATGAACTCTCCTCACGGCAATGACCGGCCGTCGTCTTCGGTGAGCTCGTCCGCACACAGGCTCCCGATCGGCTTCGCCCCTGGCCAACCAGACTGGAGCTGACGATGACGTCAATGAGACGACCGAGGTGGAAGCCGCTCATCGCGGGCCTCTCGATAAGCCTCCTGCTGCTGAGCGGATGCAATCCCGCCCGCAGCGGAGACCAACAGAAATTCGAACTGCGCTTCGCCCATGTGACCTCGGTGGGCACACCGAAGGGACTTGCCGCAGACTTCTTCGCCGAACAGGTCGAGAAGAAGTCCGGCGGCCGCATCGAGGTCGAGGTGTTCCCGAACTCGGAACTCTACGGCGATAAGGACGAGATGCAGGCCATCCAGTCGAATGCCGTCCAGGTCCTGGCCCCGGCGAGTGCGAAGTTCACGACGATCGCACCGAGCCTGCAGGTTCTCGACCTGCCGTTCATCTTCGACGACCCCGACGAGATCCCCGAGGTCGCCAGTCCCGATACCGAGATCGGCAAGGCCATCTACGCGAACCCCGATCTCGAGGAGAACGGGCTCAAAGTCCTCGGTCTGTGGGATTCGGGCATGAAGCAGATCCACTCGAACAACAAGACGCTGAAACCCGAAGACATGAAGGGCAAGAAGTACCGCATCCAGCCTTCAGACGTGCTGCGCACCCAGTTCGAGACCTGGGGTGGGATTCCGACCCCGCTCGCGTTCGCCGAGGTCTACAGCGGACTGCAGCAGGGACTCATCGACGGAGGCGAGAACACCTACTCGAACATCCAGTCGCAGAATATGCACACCGTCCAGAAGTACGTGACCGAACTCGATCACGGATACATCGGCTACATCCTCACTGTGAATAAGCGCTGGTACGACGAGCTTCCCGACGATCTGCAGACCGCAGTCGACGAGGCCGCCGATGAGGCCAGCGAATTCAACCGCAAGGAAGCTCAGAAGGTCAACGAAGAGTCGAAGAAGACCATCGAGGAATCCGGCGGCACGGAGATCGTCATCCCGAGCAAGGACGAGCGTCAAGCCTTCAAGGACATGGTCGTGCCGTCCGAATACGAGAAGTACCGCGACGTCATCGGTCCCGAGGTCGTCGACGAGCTCCTCGAACGCAACGAGAAGAGGGGCTGATGATGAAGACCATCGACAAGTACCTCAGCCGGCTCGAGAACGTTCTCGCCGGCGGCTGCCTCATCGCGGCCACCGCCTTGGCGGTCTTCGCCGTGCTTCTGCGCAACATCACCGGTGACGTCATCTTCTGGTCCGAAGAAGCCGTCATCTACCTCATCATCTTCTCGACGTTCTTCGGCGCGGTGGTCACCCTGCGCCACAACGAGCATGTGGCCGTCGACATCATGCCTGCTCTGCTCAAGGGCAAGGCGAAGAAGTTCTTCGTCGTCCTCGGCGGACTGGCCACGCTGGTCTACGCCGGCTTCATCGCCTACCTGTCCTGGGCACTCATCACCGAACCGTTCTCGCGGACGACGATCACCCCGGCGCTCAAGCTGCCGCTGTGGGTCGTCGAGCTCTCGCTGGCCGTGGGCATGACGCTGTTCTTCATCCGCGCCGTGGAGATGACCATCCGCGCCCTGCGCACTCCTGCGGCGGAGCTCGACAAGGATGTCCTCGCCGAGGAGGCCGCCGCCGTCGGCATCGATGTTGAGGACCTCGCGATTGTCGATGACGGAAGCGACCGCGCGAACCGCGCGGACGGGGACAACGGGAATGACCGCCTCGGCGATGGCAGGAACGATGAGAAGGGAGGCGATCGCTGATGTTCGAAGCCACCATCGTCCTCGTCGTCGTTCTCATCGCACTGCTCGTCACCTCGGCGCCCATTGCGGTCGCCTTGGGCCTGACCAGCCTCGTCTACTTCTACTACTTCACGCTCATTCCGATGACTCAGGTCTCGGAACGGCTGTTCAACGCGCTCAATTCGTTCCCGCTCATGGCGATCCCGTTCTTCATCCTCGCCGCGAACATCATGTCCCGCGGTGGGATCTCGAGGCGGCTGACCGACTTCGGTGCGGCCATGGTCGGGCACCTGCGCGGCGGTATGGCGATCACCACGGTGCTCGCGTGCATGTTCTTCGCCGCAGTCTCCGGATCATCGCCGGCCACGGTCGTCGCGGTCGGTGCGCTGATGATTCCGGCGATGATCAAGAACGGGTACCCGAAGGAATTCTCCACTGGGCTCGTCGCCACCTCGGGGTCGTTGGGAATCCTGATCCCGCCGTCGATTCCGCTCATCGTCTTCGGCATCGCCACCGAGCAGAACATCGGCGACCTGTTCCTCGCGGGCGTCCTGCCGGGCATCCTCGCCGGCGTGATGCTGCTGGGCATGGCTGTGTTCGTCGCTTGGAAGAAGGGCTACGGTCACGCCGGGGTCGGCTTCCGGATGTCGAACAAGGACAAGTTGAAGGCGTTCCGGGATGCGATTCTCGCCCTTGCGCTGCCGTTCCTCGTCCTCGGCGGAATCTACTCCGGATGGTTCACCCCCACCGAGGCGGCCGCCGTGGCCGTCGCTTATTCGCTGGTCGTGTCGCTGCTCATCTACCGCGAGATCAAGATCTCGCAGCTGTGGGAGGTCACGCTGGCGTCGGTGAAGACCTCGGCGATGGTCATGTTCATCATCGCCAACGGCATTCTCTTCACCTTCGTGCTCGCCAGTGAGCGGATCCCGGGTCAGATCTCGACGACGATCACCGAATGGGACCTGCAGCCGTGGCAGTTCCTCATCCTCGTCAACATCCTGCTGCTGTTCGTCGGCTGTGTGATGGAGACATCCTCGGCGATCCTCATCCTCGCCCCGATCCTGCTGCCGATCGCGATGGAGCTGGGCATCGACCCGATCCACTTCGGGATCATCGTGGTGATGAACCTCGAGATCGGCATGATCACACCGCCGCTTGGGCTCAACCTGTTCGTCGCCTCTGGCATGTCCGGTATGAGCGTCGTCGGAGTGGCGAAGGCCGCGATCCCGAGTGCGCTGGTGCTGCTGGCGGCACTCGCGCTGGTCACGTTCGTACCGTTCTTCGCCACGGCGTTCGTGGGGTGAGCGTGTAAGTCAGAGCGAGCCGCGCGATTCGATTGGGACCGCGGGCCGGGTCGGGGCACAGTGAGTGCAGTCGACCTGGCCTGCGGTTTTCTGTCTCCGGAGGTCTCTGTCACAAGTGACAGTGAGTCGTCGCTCGCCGCAGACGGCCTATTCGGATGCGCGAGGCGTCGGCCCATCCACGACGCGGTAGGTGGTCTGCACCATTCCGCCGTCGAGGACCTCAGTCCGGACGTGTTCCAGGTCGACATCGCCGCCGAGCGGACCGAACAGTGATGGCCCATCGCCGATGAGCACGGGTACGTAGGAGAGCGTGATCTCGTCGACAAGTTTCGCAGCTAAGAACCAACGAATGGTCTCCCCGCCATCGGCATAGACCCTCCGACGACCATCTCTCTGCAATGCGTCGATGGCGGATTCGGGGCTGCGGTGCACGGTGATTCGAGAGTCGACACCCGGTGGGAGGGTCGTGCTGATCACGTGGATCGGGCGGTCGAGGTACGGCCAGTCTTCGTAGGCTGCGATGGCTTCAAAGGTCCTCCGCCCCATCACCAAGGAATCAACCGACTCGAGGAACGGAGTGAACCCCGCGTCTCCAGCAGCTGCGCCTCGTCTGGTCAGCCACTCCAAGTCCCCATCCGGACGCGCGATTCGCCCGTCGACGCTCAGACCGAGGAAGACGAAGGCGCGGACGGACTGCTCTGACCCGGACATGTGGTCAAGTGTCTCAGCTGCGAGCAGCGACATTCAATAGAGAACGGTCCCAGATCGATGAACAGTGAGTTCGCCGCCACCTCTTGACGACGAGCGCACTCACAGTCGTAGGTTGGATGCCATGACTCTCCTCAACGACTTCGAGGTCTCTCCCATCGGCTCGTCGAAGGCGGCCGCAACATCGTCGACAATCCGAAGTGGATCAGTTCCGGACGGGAGTGAGGGAGGAGCGCCGCCAGTCGCTCACCCGACAGCGGCCAAGAACACCTCACCCCACGGGCCCCGGAAGTTCAAGCACTCGGGAATTGCGAAGCCGCCACCGGAGCACGCTGATGCCCAACCTGGTGCGGTTGTAGCCAGACAGCGGGTCGTAGCCGAGGCAGCGTTCGATCTGCTCGGCCCGGCTCTGCACCGTGCTGTGGTGCAGACCGAGGTCGCGCGCCGCCTGCCTGATCGTCGGTGCTTCGAGGAGCACGCGCACCGTGGACTCTGCCCACGGCGAGTCCATGATCTCGTCGATCAGCGCAGCGTCCGGATCGGTTGTGTCAGATGATTCGGCGAGCAGTTCGACGAGCCCACCGAAGTTTTCCGCCCGCACGAGCCCTTCCTCGGGCGGGCGGCTGAGCCGCAGTGCCACCACAGCTGCCCGAAGTGACCGCGGCAATTCTCCGATCGACCCGGACGGCCCCAGTCCGGCCGGTGTCACGGCGACACCCTCAGTGTCGTCGGTCACGATGACCACCTGCAGAGTGCCATGTTCGCTGGTGATGACATCGGTGGGACCGGCGGGTCGTTTCTCGAAGACGGCGAACAGCGGGGCCGCGAGGACTCGATATCCCGAACCAGGCGTCAAACCGAGGCGAACCGCGGCAGCACTCCGGTCTTCGGGCGTCGCAGCAGGATCTAGGGCGAGCGCCACGTCCCGCGGGGTTTCCAGCTGTTGCCGTTCGAGACCGAATCTCACGCCGATGGCCAGGCCGAATCTCTCAAGGATGAGTTCATCGTTGGGCAAGGCACCGTCCTCCCGCTCGAGCCAGACCTCGGAATCGTTCGGCAGGGACAGGGCGGCCACCTCGGCGGGTCGGTCTCCCGGAATCGAGATTCCGCCTGAATCGACCCTCAGCTGCCTGCTCCCGTCCCCACTGCGAAAGCCGGCCGGGCAACCGGCCAGAGCCGCGGCCGCAGAGGCGAGGGCATGGGAATTGACCTCGCCGGCCATGAGTTCGTCGAAGCAGGCGATGACGCGCAGACCCAGGCTCACCTCGGGATCTAGCTTGGCAATCCTGCCGAGCAGCTCCTGCACGTCACCACCTCCTCGTTCGTCCGTCGGTCGACGATTGGCAGTCCACGATTGTCGCCCGACGGTCGCGATTCGCCTCGGTCGCGAATCAGCCTTTCAGAGCATCGTAGACTGCCGTCTCCATCTCGAGATACCCACCGACGGATTCGGGGTCGGCGAAGGGGAAGATCTGTGTGGCCCAGTACCCGCCGATCTTGTTCTGTCGGTCGAACCAGTAGTAGAGGTTGGCGAGACCCGCCCATGCGGCTGCGCCGGCCGGGCGTCCGGTCGGGGCGTCCTCCTCGTTGATCATGAACGTGTATCCCCAGGTCTTCGGCATGCCGGGGAAGAACTCCGCATCGTTGGACAAGCTCGGGATGACTCCGGGCAGCAGTTTCACCCGAAGATCGCCGAGGTGGTTCTGCGTGGCCATGTCCACCGTTTCGGGGCGGAGGACGACGGTTCCGTCGTCGGCTGCTCCGTCGTTGAGCCACATCCTGATGAACTTCAGGTAGTCATCGACGGTCGAGAAGAGTCCGTGGCCGCCCATCTCCACCTCCGGATCGGGCAGCATGAAGTCGGACGCCGCGAGTTCGCCGTCGGTGCGCTGGTGCATCGTGGCCTGCCGCTCCTGCATCGACGCGGTCGGACGGAAGGTGCTGTCGTCCATGCCCAGCGGTTCGAGGACTCGGGTGCGCATCGCCTCACCCAGAGTCTTTCCGGTGATGCCTTCGATGACCTGGCCGGCCCAATCCATGTTCGACCCGTACTCCCACTGGGTGCCGGGATCGAACAGCAGCGGAGTCTCCAATGCCTTCCTGGTGGCGGTGACGATGCTCGGCTGGCCGTGTTCGCGGGCGAGTCGTTCGTACTTCTCGTTGAAGAAGTCGTAGCCGAAGCCGGCGGTGTGCAGCAGCAGCTGTTTGGTGGTCGGTTCGCTGGCGGGTGCCCGGAGGATCGGTTCTCCGCCGTCGTCGAAACCGTCGATGACCTGCACGTCGGCCAGTCCTGGGGCATAGTCCTTCGCCGGGGCGTCGAGGTCGAGCTCTCCCGACTCCACCAGCTGCAGTGCCACGGTGCCGGTCAGGGCCTTCGTCGTGGAGAAGATCATGAACACGGAGTCCGTGGTCATCGGCTGCGGATCGTCGAGGGAGCGGACTCCTGCAGCAGTGAGACTGATGGTCTCCTTGTCGGTGGTCACTCCGGCGACGACGCCTGGGACGCCGCCGCTGTCGGCGGTCTTCGTGGCCACGCGGACAACTGCGTCGTTGACAGCTGTGTTCTCAGACATGATGTTCCTTTCAGTCGGCCAGGAGCTTCTCGATCCAGGCCATTCGGGTGCTGATCATTCCTTGCGCAAGGTGTGTATGGGCGGCGAAGATGTCGAAGGCGTGGAAGCCTCCGGGCCACACGTGCAGCTCCGCTTCGCTGCCGTCGTTCCAGAGGGCCGAGGCGTAGGCGACGGCTTCGTCCCGGAAGATCTCGGCCGAACCCACGTCGATGTACGCGGGCGGCAGATCGGTGAGGTCGTTGGCACGCGATGGTGCGATGTAGGGCGAAACCGCCTCGGTGCGGTAGTCATCGCCGAGCATCGCCTGCCATCCGGTTTCGTTGCTCACCCGATCCCAGACGCCGATGCCGTCGAACTGATGGGTCGACGGTGTGATGCCTCGGTCGTCGAGCATCGGGTAGATGAGCAGTTGGCCCTTGAGCTTCGGTCCGCGCCGGTCCCGGGCCGCCAGCGCCATTCCGGCGGCCAGTCCCCCTCCGGAGCTGGCTCCGGCGACGATGAGTCGGGCGCGGTCGACGCCGAGGGTGTCGGCGTTCTCTGCCGTCCACAGGAGCGCGGCGTACATGTCCTCACGCGCATAGGGGTCTTGGAACTCGGGCGCCAGGCGGTATTCGGGGCAGATGAGGATCGCACCGATCTTCTCGACCCAGTCGAGGTTGAGGCCGAGCGCGCTGAAGCGATCGCCGAACATCAGCCCGCCGGAGTGGGCGTAAACGATCGTCGGTCGTCGTCCGGTGTCCCCGGATCGTCTGAAGACGGAGATGGTGATGTCCTCGCCGAGGTGGCCCGGCACCTGATATTCGGAATGTTCGACCCGACGGCCGCTGAGAGTCTCCGCCAGCGGCTCCGAGGCGTACGAGACTCGCATGAAGTCGATGAGCGAAGGAGTGATGGTCGGCGGAAAGACCCCGCCGATGACGGACAGACTCGCGGCAAGCTCCGCGTCGAATCGTGACCGTCGTTGTGTCATGTCACCAAGTATGCCGACCCCGGCACCGTGGCACTACCGCCAGACCATCGTGCTTTTCGGGCAATCACCCGACAGTTGTCGGGTGCGCGTCACTTCACCCGATGAACCCCATCACCGACTCCTTGACCTGGAGGATCGCCAAGAATCCGAAGAGTGCCAGGCACACGGTGAGCAGCAGATTCGACCACCACGTGTTGCGCAGACCGGTCGGCACGGATCCGCGGTTGAGGATGACGAGCAGGGCGAGCGCGAGCACCGGCAGGATGAACGCGCTGATCGCAGCGTAGACGAGCACGAGGGTGACGGGCTTGCCGAGCCCCATGATCACCAGCGTCGCCACCGACAGGTAGACGAGCGCGCCGCGGAACTCGACCGACTTCGCCGACATGTCGAAGCGCGCCTCGTCCTGGTGCGGGTAACGCCTGAGCACTCGCAGGCAGTCGGCGGTGACGTAGGCGATGCCGGAGAATCCGCCGAGCACGCTCGTGTACACCACGGCGAGGAAGCTGATGAGGAAGACCATTCGTCCGACGTCACCGATGCGGCTGACTAGACTGTCGGCGATCGCGAACAGTGAGTCGTTGTCCGCGATCGTGAAGCCCTGGCCGTAGAGGATGAAGGCCCCGACCGCACTCATCGCCACGGCGAAGACGAAGACGAGGCCGTAGCTGATGACGAGGTCGAGGCGGACGACGGGTTTCCAGTCCGGACTCCGCCAGGACTTCTCCCGGATCCAGAACGAGTACGCGAGGATGCCGGTCGCCCCGCCGACGCCGCCGATGAGCGACATGACCGTGATGATGGACGTGTTCGGGAACGTCGGGACCACGGTCTCGGCGGCGACCTGTTGGGCGCCGTCACCTTGGAAGACGGAGATTGCGAGCGCGATGATGCCGAAGAACATGATGATCCCGAAGCCCATCATCGCCTTTTCGACGAGACCGTAGCGGCCGATGCCCACCAGCACCGAGGCCGAGAGCAGCACGACGACGGCCGTCGGCCAGAACGGCAGGACGGGGAAGATCGCCTGCAGGATGTTCGTCGTCACCGCAACGACGCCGGCGCCGAAGAAGAGCCCGACGAGCAGTTCGGCGATGAGGAAGAGCACCGGGAAGGTCCGCCCGCCGAAGCCGGTGAGGTGGGACAGCAACGACCGGTCCCCGCTCATCTGCAGCCGGGAGACCGCCTCGGAGAGCACGAACTTGAGCACGATGCCCACCGTGAAGACCCAGATGAGCGCGAGACCGTACTCGGCCCCGGAGTTCATCGTCGTGATCATGTCGGAGGCACCGACGCTGGCCAGCGCCAACACGATCCCCGGACCGATGAGGCGGAGGCGTCCAGCCCATGATGTCGGCGCCGAGGCGGCGTTCTTCGTCTGCGATGTCGTTTCGGCGGACATTGGCGGGGTGGGCTCCTTCACGTGGGTTCGTCGACGCCGCCGGAATCGTTCGCACGGGCATCGTTCGCTCAGGAGAGTATGGCCGAGGTTGCCGCATTTCGGGACAGAAGTCTCAGCTCGTGGAATACTGTTGGTCCACGCTTCTGTGCTCGTTGTAGTCCATTCTAGTCGCCAGTTCTGGGACCGATCCGCAGCTTGCGCGCGTATATTCGAGGCATGTCTGAGCTGCTTGATGACGGGCCGTTCTTCCACGGCACCAAAGCGAAACTGAGTCCGGGCGATCTGCTCACCGCGGGGTATGCATCGAATTACCGCCCCGAGGTGGTCATGAACCACATCTATTTCACGGCGATCATCGACGGGGCAGGGCTCGCCGCCCAGGTCGCCGCCCTCGACGGAACGCCGCATGTCTACGAGGTCGAGCCCACCGGTGACTTCGAGGACGATCCCAACGTCACCGACAAGAAGTTCCCGGGCAATCCCACCCGGTCCTACAGAAGCGCCGAACCGCTCAGGGTGATTCGCGAGGTCGACGGCTGGCCGCGTATGACCCCTGAGGAGCTGCAGACATGGCGGGACAAACTCGCGGCCCTTCTCGACGACGACAGCGCCGAGATCATCAACTGAGTCGCGGCTGCCAAAAACACAAAGCGTCCGGCTGCAACGACACGATGCTTCCTTCTGAGAGCCCGCAAAAACTCAGTCCTGCTGAGCTCCGAACACCGGGTGGTCGCTGGCGATCGAGATGCGGTTGAACGCGTTGATGAGGATGATCGACCACTCGATCGCCGAGATCTGCTCGGTTGTCAGATGCTGGGCCGCGTCCGCGGCGATCGCATCGCGATCCTCCATCTTGTCCAGCACGGTCAGCGACTCGGCCAGGGTCAGGGCCGCGAACTCCTGATCAGTGAAGATCTCGGCCTCGTGCCAGCTCGGCAGCACATCGAGCTTGAGCTGAGAGACTCCGGCATTCCGTGCGGCCGGAGCATGGATGCTCAGGCAGGTGCGGCAACCGTTGATCTGCGAGACCCGTGTGTTCACGAGCTCGATGAGCCCGTCATCGAGTCCTGCGGCACGCGAGGCCTTCCGCGATGCCGCGGCCGCCTGGGCCATCGCCTTGTAGTTCTCGGGGTGGATCTTGTCGATGAATGGTCGACTCGCGTTGCTCATGCCGTCACTCACGCCTGTCGCTTGACGATGTCGATGTCGGCACCCGTCGCATTGCGGTACTTTCCGCCCTGTGCCGCGTAGTCATCACCGGTCTCCTGCAGCTTCTTGACGAAGAGCGGGCAGACGGGCACGACGGTCACACCACGCTCACGGGAATCATCGAGCGCTTCGGCGACGAGGAACTTCGACAGTCCGCGACCGCCGAACTGCTCGTCGACGACGGTGTGGTGGAAGATGCGTTCGGTCTCCGGGTCGGGACCGGGCAGAAAATACGCGTGGCCGGCGACGGTGCCGTCGGCGACGGCGATGTCATAGGACCGGGTGGCCTCGTTGATCGACACGGTCACCTCGGCGCCGGTCTTGTCCTCGAATGTCTTCACCATGGCGATAACCCTTTCGTCGTGCTCTGCTGGTACTGGGTGGAGCGGAATTCGGCACGGCTCTATTCCGCGGGTCCACCTTGGACCTGGGGCGGCGGATTCTTCCGCGGTCTGATCGTGACGTCGGGCAGCCTCGGCGCGGGGAGCCTTCCCATGCCGTCGGCGTTCTGACCGGGCCCGCCCTTGCCGACGTAGCCGTCGACGGCGCCGAAGCGGTCACCTTCGGCCTGCCATTCCTCGCGGTACCGGGCGATCTCATCGTGGGTGCGGCCGACAAAATTCCACCACATGACGATCTCTTCGGGGAACGGTTCGCCGCCGAGGAGGATGACCCGGCCGGGATCCTCGCCGTGGTTGGCGATGCGCAGTTCGTCGACGCCGATGCCCGTATAGCCGATCGACGCGACCGGCAGATCGACGTTCTCCAGGGCGATATCGCCCGAATCGACGAGGAGGCCGTGCTCGAACCGCGGATCGACGGGCAGGTCGACGGTTGCGCCCGGATCGAGGCGTATCTCGACGCCGACCAGCGGGGTGTGCGTGTGCACCGGTGAGGAACCTTCGCCGAGGCGGCCGAGGAAGACGAGCATCTCTCCGCCGGCGAAGGAGACAGGGGCGGGTTCGAAGTGCTCGAATTCGCGTTCGGGCTGGTGGCGGGTGGCCTCGGGCAGGGCAAGCCACAGCTGGACGCCGTGGAGGGTCGTGGTCTCCTCGGTCGAGACCTCGGAGTGGCAGATGCCGGCGCCGGCGGTCATGAGGTTGACCTCGCCGGGCATCACGAGGCCCGCGTTGCCGCCGGAGTCGATGTGCTGGATGGCGCCTTCGAACAGCCAGCTCACGGTCTGCAGTCCGGTGTGCGGGTGCGGGGCGACGTCCATGCCGCCGGTGACCGAGACATCGGCGGGTCCGTAGTGGTCGACGAAGCACCACGGGCCGATGAGGGAACGTTGACGCTGCGGCAGGGTCCGCCGCACGGTCATCGCTCGGGGCCCACCCAGCGGCACGTCGCGGGAGGTGATGATCTCGACTGGGGAACGTCCCTGCTGGTCGCAGGCCGGCCCGGGCAGTCCCCCAGCCTTGCAGACCACTTGATCGGGGCGGGTCTCGACGTTGCTCATGGCCACATCGTAGCCCTCTTCGCGGCGGGCGGGGAGGGGGACAGTTCCGCGCGAATGCCGCTCGCCCGCTCCCCTACTCGACCGGGCAGATCTTCGAGACGAGCTCGAAGATCACGTCGGCCTCGGCATCCGTGAGCCCGGCGAAACTGGCGAAGATGATCTCCGCATTCGTCGCGGCCGCCTCGTCGCAGAGCCGCAGTCCTTCCTCGGTCAGGGCGACGAGCACCCCGCGCTGATCCTCCGGGTCGGGCTCTTGCGTGACCAAGCCACGATCCTCGAGCTTGCCGAGCAATCGACTGAGCGCGCTGCGGCTGATCACGAGGCTGCGCAGCAGGTCTCGATGGCGCACCTGGGCCTCGGGTCGGGCGTTGATGAGCACGTCGAACTCGTTCACGGTCAGCCCGTGCCGTGTCCGGAACTCGTGTACGAACCTCGTATAGAAGTCCTGATACTTCTCCATCATCAGACGCCAGGCCGCGATCTTGATTGGGCCGTTCTGCCTGATCATGCTGCTCACCGGAGTCGTCTTGTCCATCGGTCCGCCCCCGCTCGTCGATGTGTCATGCCACACTTTTGTTGCATAGTCAACAGAATAGTAGTTCAATGATATAACTGGCCCCAGATTCGGGGCCCGTCGACCACCCCTCGGCGTCAGTACCCGGCACATCCCCAACGTACCCCCGGCTGGAGAGATTGAGCAGAGTCGCCCGGACTCCGGTCTCGCTCCGGGGGTATCGTGCTGCCGCCGTCGGCCCTTCATCATCGGTTCGACCTCGCCGAGGCGGCTCGCCCGATCCCCGCCCGGCTCAGTCTTGCGGGATCCGCTTCCGCCACGGCCACCACACTCCGCGTCCGATGTCGTAGACGAGCGCCGGGACGACGAGCGAGCGCACGAGGATGGCGTCGAGCAGCACGCCGAAAGTGACGATGAAGGCGAGCTGGACGAGGAACATGATCGGGATGACTCCGAGTGCCGCGAAGGTCGCCGCAAGCACCACGCCCGCCGAGGTGATCACCCCACCCGTCGCCACGAGCCCCTTGAGCACGCCTGCCCTTGTGCCCACCTTGAGCGACTCCTCGCGCACCCTGGACATGAGGAAGATGTTGTAGTCGATGCCGAGCGCGACGAGGAAGACGAAGGCGTAGAGCGGCACCGAGGGATCGGCGCCCGGGAATCCGATGAGGTGGTTGAACACGAGCGCCGAGACTCCCAGCGCGGTGCCGAAGGACAGCACGGTCAGGACCACGAGCAGCAGCGGCGCGAACAGGGACCGCAACAGCAGGATGAGGATGACCGTGATGACAACCAGGATGATCGGGATCGCCAGGGTCCGGTCCGCCTCGGCGGTGTTGTTCGTGTCGAGGTCGACCGCGGTCTGCCCGCCCACCAGTGCATCGGGGTCGACGTCGTGGACGGCCTCGCGGATCTCCGTCACCGTCGTCTCGGCAGCCAGGGAGTCCGCCGCATCGGAGAGGGTGACTTCGAGGAGGACCTGACCGTCGACCTCGGTGGGATCGATCGCCGCCGAGCCGCCGGCAGCATCCGGTGCGCCGCTGCCCGGGCCACCCTGCGGGGGCTGGAGCTTTCCGTCCTCGTCGATCCCGATGGTTCCGCTCGGGGAATCCTCAGCGGCCACGGTCATCGAACCGACCCCGCCGAGGCGGCCGACCGCCTCGGCGGCAGTGCTCAGTTCGTTCGCATCGAGCACGACCTGGGTCGGAGTTCCGGACCCACCTGGGAAATGCTCGGCCAGGACGTCCTGGCCGTCACGAGCCTCGGATTCGCCGAGCACGAACTCGCTCTGCGCGACCCCGGAGGCCTTGAACTGCGGCACCGCGATGAGCGGCAGAGCCAGCAGGATGACGAGTCCGATCCAGATCAGGCGCGGTCGCGCGGCGATCCCACCCGCGATCCGGGCCCACATTCCCTTCTTACGGAGCCCCACCTCGGCGGTCGCCACCTGGGGTCGGAACGGCCAGAACACGGCACGACCGATGATGACGAGCGCGGCAGGCAGGAAGGTCAGCGCCGCGAGCATGGCAACGACGATCCCGATGGCCGCGACCGGGCCGAGGGCGCGCGTCGACGCGAGGTCGGTGAGCAGGAGGACCAGGAGGCCGGCGATGACGGTGCCTCCGGAGGCCGCGATCGGTTCGGCCACGCCCTTGAGCGCAGCGAGCCCGGCCCGAACACGATCCGGCTCGGCCTGCAGGGCATCGCGGAACCGGGCCACGACGAGGAGGGAATAGTCCGTGGTGGCGCCGACGACGAGGATGAAGAGGATGCCCTGGACCTGGCCGTTGATGAGCAGGATCCCGGCGTCGGCGAGATGCCAGATGACGAAGATCGACGCGGACAGCGCCGCGACCGAGGTGAAGAGGACGATGACCGGCAGCAGCGGAGAGCGGTAGACGATGACGAGGATGACGAAGACTGCGATGAGGGCGACGAGCAGGAGGATCCCGTCGATGCCGGCGAAGGCCTCGGTGAGGTCGGCGGCGAACCCGGCGGGGCCGGTGACGTAGACATCGGCAACCGTGGCCGGGGTGGCGACGTTGCCGGACTCATCCGGCGTCGCATCGGCGGCATTCGCGGTCGGGAAGGTGTCGGCGATGACGTCTCTGATCTTCTCGACGTCATCGGCGGTGGTGTCGGAGGAGACGGGGAGGATGAGTTGGAGGGCGTCGCCGTCGTCCGAGGGGATGACCGGTGAGGCGTCGGCGGCAAGCAGACCGTCGTCGTCGAGTTCCTTCGCCACGTCGTCGAGGGCCACGGAGTCGTCGTCGGTGAGGCCGTCCGTGTTCTCGAGAACGACGATGGCGGGGACATAGTCGGCGTCACTGAAGCGGTCGATGATCTCCTGTGCTCGGGTCGATTCGGCGGACTCGGGGAGGAATGAGGAACGATCGTTCGTGGCCACCTCGGAGATCTTGCCGAAGTAGGGTCCACCGACTCCGGCGACACCCACCCAGGCGACGAGGAGGACGGCGAAGAGGGCGAGCAGTGCCCCACGACCGCGGACGGGACCCTTGGGGTGCTGTTTGGGCGCGGCAACTGTGTCGGCGCCGTTTACGTCGTCACCGGCGGGACCCCCTCGGCGAGGGTCGGGGTTCGGCGGCGTCGAGGTCAGGAGGTGACGGGGCATGGTCCCAGGCTACGCGTGTTCGGCGGAATCGAGACATTGCAGTGCGAGGACGATTTCTGCGGCCGTCCGTGGATCGGTGAGGCGTGCGCCCAATACCTTCTCGATCTGCCCGATTCGGTAACGAACAGTGTTCTCGTGCACATGCAGCCGACCTGCAGCCTCAGAAATGTTGCCGCCGCTTTCCACGTAGGTGCGCAGTGTGGTGGAAGATTCGGGCTTGGCGATTATCGGGTTGAGGAAAGCAGCGACGAGGCGGCGGTCGAATCGTGAACTCATGCGGGCCGCCGCCCATTCGATCGGGCGCATGCGATCGACGAAAGCGAACCTCGACTCCCCCGCCGAGGCAAGCGCCACGTCCGCCGTCTGCAGCATCTCCGGTACCTGACTGAGTGCCGTGAAGAGTCCGGAGACCCCGACTCCGATGAGGCCGAAATCGTCGAGGCTACCCTCGATATCGAAGTCTGCTGTACACAGCGCGGTCCGTTCGACCATCGAACTGACGTGCCCGGAATCCTTGATGACCAGGCCGCGCCCCGGGTTCGGGGTCGGTTTCCCATGCCCCGAGTCGGAGGCGTCGATGCGGAGGCGCAGGGCGCGAATCGGCTCGTAGGCCGCAAAGCCGAAGGTCTCGAGGACCCGCCAGAGCGCCGGTTCGCGACCGGGAGAGACACCGGCCTCCAAGTCGCGCAGAACCCGCGACGATTCCTCCCGTCGATTGCTGATCGAAAAGGACTCGAATCCCTCGAAGGCGCGCAGAAGTTTGGACAGAACATCGAGGATCACCTCAGCGGAAGGGTGGGTGGTGCCCGTGCCGCTGCCAGCTCTGCCCTCCCCAGTTCCACTTCTGCGCTCGCTGCCGGCAGTACCGGCCTCTTCGTCATCGGCGTGGACGGCGAAGACGATGACATGGGCGCGACTGCGTAGTCGCACTGTCCGAGCGTGCACCTTCCAGCGGCCGATCGCACCGGACGTCGACTCGGCCCAGCCCGCTGGTGTCGCCGGACCGACGACCTCCTCCTGAGTCCACCGGGCGATGAGGTGGACCGGGGCGGAACCGACGGACCTGACGACTTCGCCGAGTTCGTTGATGACGAGACCTGCGCCCCGACTCATCCGCGCTACCCGGGAGAGCGCCGATTCAAGCGGATCTGCAGAATTCATCGCGCTCAAAAGTTCATCGAAGATCCGCTCTCGTGCCAGGGCGTCTCGGCTCGAATCCATCGAATTTCACCTCTGCTCCCACTCGCCTGCTGCATCATTCCGCGCCGTCGGCACGGCTTTGTGATTCTTACAAATCTAGCCGTCTTTTCCTTCGTCTGCTCCATTGACCGGCCCGATCATCGAAGGCCAGGCTATGAGGGAAACCACAATCAAAGGAGATGACCGTGGCAGATCTACGCGTCGCAGTTGACGTCGGCGGAACGTTCACCGACATCTGTGTATTCGACGAATCCACCCAGACAATGCGGGTGACGAAAGTCCCGTCCACCCCGGACAACCCCATGGAGGCTGTCCTCAACGGAGTGAAGCGGGCGAACATCGACCTCAGCCAGGTCGAGCTCTTCTCACATGGCACGACAGTTGCCACCAATGCGCTCATCACTCGCAGATTTCCCAAATCAGCGATGGTGACGACCAAGGGCTTCCGCGATGTCATTGAGATCCGCGATGGTACGAAGGACGATCTGTGGGACGCCTATTCCGATGTATCCGGCCCCTATATTCGTCGCCGTGACCGTTTTGAGGTCACGGAACGCATCGACTACGCGGGCAACATCGTCACCGAGCTCGACGAAGACGAGGCCAGGAAGCTCGGCCGCCTGCTGAAGAAGCGCGGTGCCGACACCGTGGCCGTCTGCTTCGTCAACTCCTATGCGAACGCCGCGAACGAGATCCGGATGCGCGAGATCCTCTCCGAGGAGCTCCCCGGAGCCAGCATCTCCACCTCGGCCGAGGTGCTGCCGGAGATCTTCGAACACAACCGGTTCAACACGACTGTCGCCAATGCCGTTCTTGGTCCGTTGGTATCCGGCTACGTCGAACAGCTCGACTCCAACCTGACCGAGGACGGCTATGCCGGAGAACTCCTTCTCCTCCATTCGGGTGGTGGATCGATGACCTCGGAGATGGTCAAGCGGTTCCCGGTGCGACTCGCGGCCTCAGGAATCGCCGCCGGCGCGATCGCCGCTCAGCACGTGGCCGAGCAGTGCGGTCATGCCAATGCCGTCGGACTCGACATGGGCGGCACTTCGACGGACATCTCACTCATCGCCGACAGCGAACTGCGGGAGACGAACGAATGGGAAGTCGAATACGGCCACCCCATCGTCTTCCCGAGCATCGAAGTACTCACCATCGGCGCCGGCGGCGGCTCTTTGGCCCACATCGACATCGCCGGCTCCCTGCGCAACGGGCCGCAGTCGGCCGGTGCCGCTCCCGGTCCGGTCTGCTATCGCCGCGGCGGCGATCAGCCGACGAACACCGATGCGAACCTCGCCCTCAATCGTCTGGGCACCGACCTCGCCGACGGCGAGATGACGCTGGACCGGGAGAGCGCACGGGCAGCGATCAAGGAGAAGATCGCCGATCCGCTCGGCCTCGATGTCGACTCCGCGGCCGAATCCATCGCCCAGGTGGCCAACGCGAACATGGCAGATGCGGTCCGCCTCGTGTCCATCCGTCGCGGGCTCGACCCCCGGGACTTCGCACTCATCGCCTTCGGCGGAGCCGGTGCACTGCACGGGGCGGACGTCGCTCGCGAACTCAACATCCCCTCTGTCATCGTTCCGCCCAGCCCGGGAGTCACCTCGGCGCTGGGGTGCCTCCTCGTCGACATCCAGCACGACCTGTCGCAGATGTTCACCGGTGTCGCGGACTCCGCAGACGCAGAAACGGTCGAACAGCACTTCCGCGAACTTGAACTCGAAGGTCGTGATCGACTGCGGCATGAGAAAGTCGCCGAGGAAGACTCGGTCTTCGAACGTGGCATCTCGATGCGTTACCACGGCCAGTGGCGGTCGCTGCAGGTGAAGATGGGCTCCGGCCCGAACGCACTGCGGGAGGCCGTCCAACTCTTCCACGAGGAACACGAGAAGCAGTACGCGTTCCGGCAGGATGACACCCCGGTCGAGATCTACCAACTCCACCTCAAGGCACTCGGGAAGACGCCGAAGCCGACCTTCAAACCGACCCCTGTCAGCAGCAAAGATCCCGGTGAGCCGCTCGAGGTCCGCGACGTCTATTTCGACGGTCAGTGGCATTCGACGCCGGTCTACCAGCGGGAGAACTTGCCCTCGGGAGCTGCGTTCATCGGACCGGCGATCCTCAACCAGATTGACTCGACCACCGTCATCCCGCCGAACTCGTCCGCCGTGATCGACGAGTGGTTCAACATCCGCATCGCGCTGACGGCAGAGACTGCAGAGCCCGCGCTGTCAGCTGCGAACAATTCAACACAGAACGGCCTGTGAGGAGAGACCCATGACCACAACAACGGAACAGTCGACGTCCACGCTCGACCCGGTGACATTCGAAGTACTCAAGAACGCATTCGCGACCAGCGTCGACCTCATGAGCGAACAGATCCTGCGGACCTGCTATTCGTTCGTCATCTATTCACGTGACTTCTCGTCGGCACTTTGCGACCGCGACGGCAACACTGTCATGCAAGGAAGTGCAGACATCGCCGTCCACGTCGGCACCCTGCATTTTCAGTGCAAGGCCGTCATGGAGGAGTTCGGCGACGACATCAACCCTGGTGACGTCTTCCTCATCAACGACCCCTATCGAGGCGGTACCCACTTCAACGACGTCAGCTTCATTCGCCCGATCTTCGCTGATGACGAAATCATCGGCTTCGCGCAGAACAAAGGACACTGGGCCGATATCGGTGGGTCCGTCCCGGGCTCGTTCGATGTCTCTGCCAGTGAGCACTTCGGTGAGGGTCTGCGTATCACCCCGCTTCGGGTCTGGCACAAGGGCCGGTTCCTCCACGATGTGGCTCAGCTGCTCGTGTCGAATACGCGCGCTCCCGATCAGGCCCTCGGCGATCTCAACGCCCAAGCCGAGGCCACAGCTGTATGCGAACGCGAAGTGCTCCGCCTCGTCGACAAATATTCGAAGGACACGGTCCTCGATGCGATGCAGGAGACGCAGGACTATGTCTGCCGCACCGTGCTCGCCAGCCTCGGCGATCTGCCGAAGGGCGAGTGGGAGACAGTCGACTTTCTCGACGGCGATCCGGCTAAGGGCGAGGGGCTGGCTCCGATCCGGGTGAAGCTCACGCTCGACGGGACAGGTATCCACTATGACCTCACGGGATCCGCTGAGGCGGTCTCAACGTTCCTCAACTCCGGCTACGGGACGACTTTCTCTGCGATCTACGCGGGAACGAAGACGTTCTTCCCCGAGGTTCCGCTCAACTCCGGGTTCTACCAGGCGGTGACCGCAGAGATCGGTGAGGAGGGCACCGTCGTCAACGCTGGCTGGCCGCATGCCGTGACCGGGTTCTGTTCGGGCCCGTACGAGAAGGTCATGAACGCGATCTTCGAACTGTGGTCCCACATCATGCCCGAACGCGCGATGGCGTGTGCATTCAACCTCGAGTATCTGCTCGTCGGTGGGCATGATGCCAGGACCGAATCGAGCCCGTACTTCATGTGGTACGACTGGATGGCAGGCGGCTGGGGCGGCCGGTCGACGAAGGACGGCTCCTCCGCGACGTCTCCGGTCTTCGGTACTGGGCTTGCGGTCCAACCAGTTGAAGGTCAAGAGCGACTGACTCCCGTTGTCACCACTCAGCACTCGATCAACATCGATTCCGGAGGTCCCGGCAGGTTCCGCGGTGGTTGCGGCGTGAATAAGGGCGGCATCCTCACCGATGCGACCGGTGCAGTGATGAGCTACTGCTGCGACCGCGGGCGGTCGACGACGTGGGGCATCAATGGCGGACTGCCGTCGATCCCCCATGGAGTCTGGCTCAATCCTTCGTCAGAGAACCCGCGCTACTTGGGTGCCACGTTCTCAAATGTAGCCATCAGCCCCGGTGACACGTTCGAACGACCAAGCGCCGGAGGTGGTGGCTTCGGTGACCCGCTGGATCGGCCGACTGCCGAGGTGCTCGAGGACGTCATCGACGGCTATGTCTCCATCGATCGAGCGGCGAAAGACTACGGCGTCGTCATCCGTGAGATCGATGCCGAACTCGATGAGTACGAGATCGATGAGACCGCGACAGCGACGGAGCGGGAACGGATCCGCTCCGAACGTGCGTCCTGGCTGGAAGCCGACCCCGCCGAGGTGGCCCGCCGTTACCGCGCTAATGAGATCACCGTCCACGACGTCATCCGCCAATACGGCGTCGTGCTCGATTGGGGCACCGGAGAGCTGTTGGAGAAGTCAACGGGACAGTTCCGCGACAGTATGCGGACTCGATCCGCTTCGCACTGGAGCTGAGCACCTCCAACTGAAAGAGCGTCCCCGATTCGAAACAGAATCGCGGGGCGTTCTTTCGTAGGTCGACATGATTCGCCCGCCGGCCACCTTTTCGTTTTCATTTTGATCCTATAGGATCTATGAAATAGGAATCAGTTCAAGGGAGAACTCGTGACCCGATTATTCAACGACCCGGATAACTTCGTCTCAGATATGTCGCGCGGCTTCGCGCTCGCCTCGTCCCGGTGGGTGCGAGCAGTCAACGGCGGCGTCGTGCGTTCAACGAAGAGTCATGAACCGACGGTCTCCCTGGTCATCGGCGGCGGCAGCGGCCACTTTCCTGCTTTCTCCGGCTTGGTCGGCCCTGGCCTCGCACACGGGACCGCGATGGGCAACGTTTTCGCCTCGCCCTCGGCGAAACAGATCCTGTCAGTCGCCCGCAGCTGCGACCAGGGACGAGGCATCCTCTTCAGCTACGGCAATTATGCGGGCGACGTCCTCAATTTCGATCAGGCTCAGCAACAGCTGCGCACTGAAGGCATCGACACTCGCACGGTCGTAGTCACCGATGACATCTTCAGCGCGTCCCGAGACGAGATCGACAAGCGCCGAGGCATCGCTGGAGATCTCGTCGTATTCAAAATTGCCGGCGCCGCTGCGGAAGCCGGTCTCGAGCTGAACGAGGTCGAGCGTCTCGCCCGAGTCGCCAATCGCTGCACTCGGTCGATCGGAGTCGCGTTTTCCGGATGCACTCTCCCCGGAGCCGATGAGCCGCTCTTCACCGTCACTGAAGGCAGCATGGCGGTCGGCCTCGGCATCCACGGAGAACCCGGCATCGACGAAGTTCCACTCCCCACAGCAATTCAGCTGGCCGAATTGCTCGTCTCACGGCTCCTAGACGAGGCGCCTGACTCGTCTCGACGAGTCGTTCCCATCCTCAATGGGTTGGGCACCGTCAAGTACGAAGAGCTCTACCTTCTCTACGGCCTCATCGACCCCCTGCTGAGGGAAGCCGGATACGAACTCGTCGATCCGGAAGTCGGTGAATTCTGTACGAGCTTCGACATGGCGGGACTCTCACTGACCCTCCTTTGGCTCGACGATGAACTTGAACAGCTGTGGGAGGCACCATGCTCCTCGGCGGCCTTCACTCGCGGCGAGCTCGGAAGCTTCAATCGCCAGTCGGAGTTCGCGCAGCAGGAGCTCCAGGGCGAAGATCCTGCGGATTCCGCCTCGGTACCTGCGTCGCCTCACGCGTCGCCAGCATCCAGACGGCTCGGAAGAGAGATCTCCGATGCCGTCGAACAGATCGCAGGCGTCCTCGACAATGCGTCCGGCGAGCTCGGCCGTCTCGACAGCGTTGCCGGCGATGGTGACCACGGGATCGGCATGCAGCGTGGGTCGAAAGCCGCAGCACTCGCCGCAGCCGAGGCCACGAACCGCGGTTGCAGCGCCGCAGAGGTGATCCGCGCAACCGGCGAGGCTTGGGCCGATGTCGGCGGAGGCACTTCTGGAGCCATTTGGGGACGGATCATCTCCACGCTCGCTGATGGGTTCGCCGGGGACCGAGTCCCTGACCCCCCTGACATCTCCGCTGCTCTCATGGCAGTGGTCGGTGAGGTCCGCTCGTTCGGAGGCGTTGACATCGGAGACAAAACTTTACTTGATGCGCTCGTACCGTTGGCGACAGAGTTCTCACGAAGTATCGGATCCGGCAACAACGTGTCCAGGAGTTCGACGTTCGTTCAAGCGACCTCTCGCGCCGCTCATGCAGCGACTCGAGCAGCCCGCACCACCGCCGATCTCGTCCCCAAACGAGGTCGAGCCCGCGCCCACGGAGATCGAAGCGTCGGCACCCCGGACCCGGGTGCGGTCTCACTGGCGATTATCGCCGAGTCCATTGCCGACCGCCTGACCTCTCACGCATCTTCAAGCGCCGCGCCCACTGGCGACAAAATCATTCACCCCGACAGCACCGAACGAAAGGCGGCCCGACCATGACACTGCGAGTAGTCATCGGATCCGATGATGCGGGATTCGACTACAAGGAGGTCATCAAGTCTGACTTGGGAGATGACCAACGCATCGCGTCAGTGCTAGACGTCGGCGTCGACTCCCAGTCGCACACTTTCTATCCGTCAATCGCGACAACTGCTGCAGAGTTGGTCGCTCGAGGAGATGCCGACCGTGCAATCCTCATTTGCGGGACCGGACTCGGTGTGGCGATCGCGGCCAATAAGGTAAAGGGAATTCGAGCGGCCACAGCCCACGATTCGTTCAGCGTGGAACGCTCCGTTCTGTCAAACGATGCACAGGTCCTCTGCATGGGTCAACGTGTCATCGGGCTCGAACTCGCCCGCCGTCTGGCTCGGGAATGGATCGGCTACACGTTTGATCCGACGAGCGCGTCGAACGAGAAATTGGCACAGATCAGCGCCTACGAGTCTCAGTGACCGATGGTCGGCACAACCGAGTCTTCTCTATTGTCTCCGCTCCCAGACTGGCTCATCGGAACCAGCCTGAAGATGTACATGTCTCACGCCCAGACGACAGATTGGGCCATCACTGTCAACGAGCTCACCCACGCGCATTCGATGTTTACCTCAGGAACAGCCGAGCTCGTTGTCCTTCCTCAATTCCCGTCGATTCCAGCCTGCCTCGACCTCACCGGTCCCCTGCAGGTCGGCGCCCAGAATCTCTCAGCCGAAGACGCCGGCGCGTGGACAGGAGAGGTCTCCGGAGCCGTACTCGCTGAACTGGGCTGCCGCTACGTCGAAGTCGGCCATGCCGAACGTCGCCGCCATTTCCACGAGACCGAAGCAGTCATCCGTGCAAAGACCGCCGCGGCAATGCGGCACGGCCTGATCCCGATTCTGTGCGTGGGCGAGGAAGCCGAAGGTTCCCCAGAAGCAGCCGCTGCCGAAGTTGTCACCCAGATCCACTCAGCGCTGTCCGCCCTCACCGACGGCCTGCCGACTCGAGGTGCCGTCGTCATCGCCTACGAGCCGATGTGGGCGATCGGTGCACCCCAACCCGCCGACCCTGCTCACATCACCGCAGTATGCAAGGCCGTCCGCTCCAGCAACCAACTTCCCGCCCTCGACTTCCGCCTCATCTATGGCGGCAGCGCAGGACCTGGGCTCCTCACAGAACTCGGCTTCGCCGTCGACGGCCTCTTCCTCGGCCGCTTCGCCCACGACCCCCATTCACTGTCGAAGATCCTCGACGAACTCGCCGATGTCATTATGCTGAAATCATGAATGCACAGCCTTCAATTCCCCGCGCAGACATCGAACGCCGTGGACTCCGCGATCTTGTCTACGAGCACATCCTCGAAATCCTTCTCACCGGTGAGATTTCGCCAGGCGAAAGAATGTCTATCGACGGATTGGCCAGGCAGCTCAATGTCTCCCCGACGCCGGTGCGAGAAGCACTCGTCGACCTCGAACGCACCGGTCTCGTTGTCCGCGAAGCCTTGCGCGGCTACCGCGTTTCGCCTCCTTTGGATCGAGGACAGTTGCAGGAGCTCTTCGTTGCCCGCGAGACAGTGGAGACCGCCGCAACGAAACTGGCGACACCGGCCGATGACGAGCTGCTGCGCTCACTCGAAGCGGCTCACGCCGCGCACGAAAAGGCCGGCGACAAAGTTCGCGAGACCGCAAAGTACGCCACCGAATCCTCTGACAGTCCCGAAGAGGTGCGGCGGGTCCAGGTGAGCGCCGCGCAGGAATACTTCGCCCGTGACCGAGACTTTCACGACAGGATTCTCGAACATTGCGGCAACCGCTACCTGGTCAAGATGTCGCAGGACCTCGGCGCTCAAGTGCACCGTCTCCGGCAGGCACTGCCGCACGGCATCACGGATGTCGGCGAAGCTCTGTCCGAACACCGGGCGATCGTCGAGGCTTTCGCGTCGCCGGACCCCACTGCACCGGAAGCGGCTATGCGCCACCACGTCAGAATGGTCGCTCACCGAGCACTCGTAGAAGACCCTCCTCCCCCACCCGACAACCACGAGGACCCATGAATCCAACCGAGCACACGATCGCCTGCTGCATGCACGGCTTCCCCCCTGCTGACCGCAGTGGACAGTCGCTGACGGCAGCCGACCCCGCGTCCTGGGCCACAATCTTCTCTGCTCTGGCCAGCCTGGAGTTCACGGCGCTCGAGATCGCCGACAGCCATATCCGTCCGGCCGACCTCACCCCCGAACGACGCGACGTTCTCAAGCGTCTTGCTGCTTCGGCGGGAGTCGAACTCACCTCCGTCCATGTCCAACGCCAGTCGATCATCGACCCCGACCACGGAGCGGCGAACCTCGACTACGCGCACCGAACAATCGATGCCGCAGCTGAACTCGGGTGTCAGATCTTCTCCACGGGACTTCACCAGCCCTTCTCCTCGGCTCAGCGCAAGGCTTTGTGGTTCTGGACAGCGAAGGGCTGGGAAGACCCTACCGACCCTGACGTCCGGGCACTCGCGGTACGCCGACTGCGGGAGCTGGGCAAGCATGCCGCCGAGGTGGGGCTGCCGATGTCGTTGGAGATGTACGAAGACACCTATCTTGGAACAGCCGAATCTGCGGTTCGCCTCATCGAGGAGATCGGGCTCGACAATGTCGGTCTCAACCCCGACATCGGAAACCTCATCCGCCTGCACCGTCCCATCGACGACTGGCGAGAGATGCACGAGCTCGCTCTGCCCCACGCGAACTACTGGCACATGAAGAACTATCAACGCGATGAAGCTGCCGACGCCTCGTGGTTCACGTCCCACCCGACCACACTTCAAAACGGAATCATCGACTACCGAGCAATGGTCGCCCGTGCTGTGGAGCTCGGCTTCGACGGCCCATTTCTCATGGAACAGTACGGAGGCGACAGCCTCGGAGTCTGTGCGGAGAACAGAACGTACCTCAAAGGACTCCTCGCTCAGGCTCAACCGACGAAAGATATGGCATCCTCATGACGTCCACTGCTTCTGGTTCAAACTCCCTGCTCTCAATGGGCGCCCCCTTTCCCTCAAACCGTACGGCTGTCCTCACCGGCGTCGGCAGCACCAACGGGATCGGCAGGCACACCGCTCACCGCCTCGCACAGTCCGGTTGGAACCTCGGACTCATCGCGCGTCGCGACGATCAAGCTGGTGACTTAGCCGAAGAGATAGCGAAATCGTATGGCGTCGCTGCGCTCGGCATAGGCGCCGACGTAACTGCGTCCGATGAGGTCGCTGAGGCGGCCGCCGCCTTCGAGTCAGACCTGCCCCAAATCGTCGCTCTGGCGAACTTTGCCGGAGTCTCGTCGTCTGTGACCTACTTCGAGATCACCGACGAAGAGTGGACCCGGGTGATCACGAACAATCTCACGTCGACCCACTTGGTCACGCAGGCATTCGGACGCATTATGGCGAAGAACGGATTGGGCCGGATCGTCGGACTGTCTTCGGTCACTGCTCAAAAGGGCGGCGGAACATTCTCCAAGACCGCTTATGCCGCAGCCAAGGCGGGGATCGTCGGACTCATGCGCGGAGTCGCCCTCGAACTCGGTCCTCACGGGGTGACGGCGAATTCCGTGTCTCCTGGGCCGGTCGACACCGACATCATGGGCGGACCACTCGATGACGAACGCCGTGCAGCGATGGGAGCGGCAACCGCGCTCGGCCGCATTTCGGTGCCAGAAGACGTCTCAGCCACTGTTGAGTTCCTGTTCAGCGAAGGAGCCGGACACATCACAGGACAGACCTTGAGTATCAACGGCGGCCTCTACTTCCACTGAACACTTCAACCCCGTCGAAATCCCAACTCCGCGTAGTCGAGTACACCAGCGAATCGATCCAATGGAGGATCCATGTCCGTCAGCGCAGAACACATCACTTTTCTTGGCCTGGGTGCCATCGGCCTGCCCATGGCCCTTCGGATGCAACGAGCCGGATTCAACGTTACTGGGGTCGATCCGTTTCCCGACCCCAGGGCTCACGCCAGCGCAGAGGGTCTGGCGACGGAAGAGAGTCCGCTGTCGGCAGAGACCGCGGCGACGGTGATCGTCATGGTCGCCGACGGCGCTCAGCTTGCGCAGGCTCTCGACGGTGACATGCAGACGGGAGCTCCTCCGCTTCTCACTCTCATGTCACCTGGATCCGTCCTCATCATCATGAGCACAGTCGGACCTGATGCAGTCCGTCTTGCCTCCACACGAGCCGAGGAATTCGGCATCGTCGTACTCGACGTGCCTGTCACAGGCGGCATCGCTGGCGTCCTGAACGGAACCCTGAGACTGCTCGCTTCCGGCGCCAGGCACGTTCTCGAATCGCGTCGGAACGTTCTCGAGTCACTCGGGACGGTCATCGAGTGCGGTGAGCGGATCGGCGACGGCCAGTCCTTCAAAGCGGTGAATCAGCTGCTGTGCGCTGTGCACATCGTGGCTGCGGCGGAGGCCCTGACTTTGGCCGACAGGCTCGGACTTGACCAGAAGGCCGTGCTCGAGGCGATGACGTCCGGAGCCGCCGACTCTTGGATGCTCGGTGATCGGGGTCCTCGCATGCTCGAAGGTCTCGATACTCGAGTGGCGAGCGCTGTGGGCATCTTCGTCAAGGACACCGCCCTCGTCACCGAAGTTGCCGACGCCCTCGACATCGACCTGGCCGTCCTTCCTGTGGCGGCGCAGAAATTCGCCGAAGCGGCGAAACTCGGTCATCTCCGCCGCGACGACTCCCAAGTGATCCGAACCTACGATTCCTGACCTTTCGAGCCCAGTTCAACGACCGAGCCACTCATAGGGAGTCTTGTCGATGAAGGCGCCCACGGCATTATGGAAATCTTGCGAACCATAGATCCACTCGACGATGTCCTCGTCATCGACAGCCCCACCCGAGTCCGAGATCCGGCGCACAACTTCCTTGACCGACCACATCGTCAGCGGCGCGTGGCCTTTGAGCGTACTCGCCCACTCTGCCGCTGCCTCTGCGATGTCGTCAGTCACAAGTCCGACGAAACCGGCACTCAGTGCTTCATCGGCTTCGATGAACCTGGCACGCAACAGCATATCGACCACGCGGGCACGGCCGAGCAGCTCGGTAAGCAGCCTCAACGTGTCCGCAGACAGACAGTTACCGAGTGTTCTGGCGATCGGCACTCCGAAGCGTGCCCTAGATGACGCGAGTCGCACGTCCGCGCAGGCTGCGATTCCCAGTCCCCCACCGACACAATATCCGTCGATCGCCGCGATCACCGGCACATTCACACCTCGCAAACGAGAGAGTACCTCGGAAATGCGCTTTTCATAGGCCACGCCCGCGGCACCGTCGAACTCGGCGAACTGGGCAATATCCGTTCCGGCGACGAAAGCCTTCCCGCCTGCTCCGCGTAAGAGCATGACGCGAACTGAATCGTCCTTATCGGCCTTCGCACACGCCTCGGCAAGCCCCATATACATGTCCCACGTCATCGCATTGCGGGCCTCTGGCCGGTTGAATGTGACAGTGAGGACTCCGTCGTCGACGTCGACGAGTAGGTCTCCGGATGCCTCGCCGCTGTCTGCTGTATTGCCCATCATCATGCCCTTCCCTGTGTGCGCCTCATTGTGATCTCAAATCAGCGAGTTCGGCCTCCGAGAACCCGAGGTCTTCGAGCAGCGCATTGTCCGCGCCGAGAGATGGACCGGCCGACCCACGCCTTACAGGTGTTCGAGAGAATCGCATGGGTGAGCCGATCTGTCGCACCGTACCGGCGACCGGATGTTCGGAGTCCCAGAAGAAGTCACGACTTGCCAGATGATTGTCAGTGAAGACCTGCGAATAATCACTGATCGGAGCGCATGGCACACCTACCTCGTTGAGTACCTGGATAATCTCGTCTGTGGTCATGTTCGAAGTCTTCTCTTCGATGAGTGCGATGAGGGCCTCTCGATGAGCCAGCCGGTCGTAGGATTCTTTGAATCTCTCATCGTCGAGCAGCTCCTCGAGTCCGAACCCCCGACAGAAACTCACCCAATTCCGTGGAGTATTCGCTCCGATTGTGACAAATCCGTCCGATGAGTGGACCGCCTGATAGGGAGCCTGGTTCTGGTGCGCGGAGCCGTTCGGACGGCCAACCTTCCCTTCGACAAAGTAGGCCGCCGCTTCCCACACTGCATAGGAAACCCCGCTTTCGAAGAGAGAGACGTCGATGTACTGCCCCTGCCCTGATCGATTTCTTTCGATGAGCGCCGATGTGAGTGCCAAGGCCACGTACATCGCAGATGTGAGATCGCAGATGGGCACCCCTACCTTTGCTGGGGGCGCGTCGGGCTGGCCGGTGATGCTCATAAGCCCGCTTCGAGCCTGGGCCATGATGTCAAGACCCGCCAGCTTCGCCAGCGGACCGTCCTGGCCCCACCCGGAGGCTGAAGCGTAGATGATGCCGGGGTTACGTTCTCGAACGTCCTCATAGTCGACGCCGAGACGCTGCATCACGCCGGGTCGCATGTTCTCCACGATGACATCGGCTGTCTCGGCCAACCGCATGAAGGCTTCTTGACCAACCTCTGACTTGAGATCGAGTGTGATCGATTCCTTGTTGCGGTTGATGAGCATGTAGGGGGCGCTCTCCCCATTGACGAAGGGCCCCGTGCTCCGTGTCTGATCTCCGCCGATCGGGTTCTCGATCTTGATCACACGTGCGCCGAGGTCGGCCAGCTGCATCGTCGCAAACGGTCCGGCCATGAACACTCCCAGTTCAAGAACTGTCACCCCGGCAAGCGGCCCCGCTCCGTCGGTCGGCCCGGATTCGGTCTCATTCATGCGTTCCTCCTCAGATTTTCATCGATCCTGTAGGAATCACGCCACCACTGCGTGGGCAACCCATTGATTTAAGGGTGTGATCCGCGTTACAGTCTTCACACTACTGTATACAAAAGAGGATCTATTCGGAAGTGGCATCTTTCATCCCATCCCAACCCAGCTTGGCAACCTTGGCCAGGCAAGCACTCGAACGGACAATCCTCGCCGGGAACTACCTGCCGGGAGAGCGACTCGTTGAGGAACGCCTCTGCGAAGAGCTCGGCATCTCACGGCCCCCGCTCCGCGAGGCGCTCAAGGAATTGGCACATTCAGGACTCGTAGAACACGTTCCCCGCAAGGGCGTACGGATTATGTCAATCACTCAACACGATGTCTTCGAGATCGCCACTCTCCGTCGTGATCTCGAGAGAATGGCAATGAAGCTGACCCACCCCGAGCTCGCCCCAGATCGGGTCGAAAGGTGCCGCGAGACGCTTCGGGAGATGGAAAGGATCGCCGAAACCGGCGACGAAGGCGATATGGTCTCGGCCGGGTTCGAGTTTCACTATGCAGTCGTCGGCCTCGCAGGGCACGCCAGAATCGAATCGACTTATCGGGCAATGGCGATGCAGCTGCAGATGTGCATGGCACTGAACAACCAGGCCCGCCGAGAGATCGAAGATCTCGACGGCAATGTAGCCCGGCACGCTCGCATGCTCGAAGTCATCCTGCAACGAGATCCGGATGAGATCGAACGAGAATTCGACGACCACGGAAACCTGTCATTCCTCATCGATACCGTCGATCAACTCGACGGAGCAACACCGGAATCCGACCGGTGGCTCGAGGAGGTGCGCGCCTCGCTGTCCGCGACGACTTGAGTCCTGTCATCGACCCCACCTGAGAGCACCACCACGCAACGCACAATCGGGCACCACAGAAAATTCTGTCAAAGGAGATGGAAATGCATTCGAAGAATCTGCTCACCACCGCGGCCGTGACCGGAACACTTGCCTTGGGTCTCAGCGCCTGCGGCCAAGCATCGGGGAACGCGTCTGGAGGGGAATTCGAACCGAAGGGCAATGTCACGATGATCGTGCCGTTCGCGGCCGGAGGTGGAAGCGACATCGCAGGCCGAGCCACCGCCTCGGGGCTGGAGGAGGCTACGGGCAAAACCATTACGGTGCAGAACATCGACGGCGGCTCGGGCGCCGTGGGATATTCGGAGTTCCTCGGCCGTTCCGGTGACCCGAACTACTTACTCGCCACGGAGACAGCGATGCTCGCCCTTCCTGCGGTTCAGGATGTTGAGTTTACCCATGAGAGCTTCACACCGATCATGAAGCTCGGCGATGACTTCACCCTCATCGTCACGAAGGCAGACTCCAAGCTCGACACCTGCTCCGACCTCACAGACAAGGGAAAGAAGGGGCGGACCGTCGTCGCGATCTCCGGCGCAACGGGACTCGACAACATTACGTTCACTCTGATGGAAAAGGCTACCAAGGCGAAGTTCGACCGCGTACCGTTCGAGTCCGGTGCGGAAGCCATCACCGCCGCGCTCGGCGGCCAGGTCGAAGCGATCTCGGTCAATCCCGGTGAAGTCTCCGGCCAGCTCGAGTCGGGTGATCTCAAGCCGCTGTGTGCTGCGGCTGACAAGCGTTACGAATACCCCGAGCTCAAAGACATTCCAACGGCAAAGGAGCAAGGTATCGATGTTGCCTTCGCGCAGTTCCGCGGTGTCATCGCTCCGGGAGACATTCCCGAGGAAGCGAAAGAGTACTGGATCAAGAAGGCTAAAGAGTTTGAGAAGTCCGACGCGTACAAGACTTACATCGAAGACAACATGATGCAGCCAAACGCTGCCTACGGCGACGACTTCGCGACTTACCTTTCTGAGAACGACAAAGAGCTGCGAGCAGCAATCGGAGAATGACAATGATCTCAGCACAGCCACGAATCGTTCTCGTCCCTGGAGACCTCTCCGGTGTGGGGCCTGAGCTCACTGCCCGGCTTCTCGCCGACCCCGCCAACCGCGACCGTGCGCACCTACTCGTCACATCGACAGAGGCCGAATTGGACTCTTTCGCGCGCACGGCGGGAACAACGATTCCCGACCCCGACAGCATAGAGTTCCTCGGCACTTCCTACCAGGGACCGGTCATTCCCGTCGGCGAGGTCAGCATTGCCGCCGGACAACGCGCTCTTGCCGACCTCTCCACCGCACTCGACCTGTGTGCCGGCGGTGAAGCGGATGGGGTGCTCTTCCTACCGCTGAACAAAGGGGCGATGGGGCAAGCCGGAATGACCGAGGAAGACGAATTGCGCTGGTTTGCCAAGCGGCTCGCGTTTACCGGTTTCACCTCTGAGCTCAATTTCATCGAATCGCTTGTCACGGCGCGAGTCACCTCTCACGTTCCGGTCGCAGAGATTGCCGACGGCATCAGTGCCGGCAAAGTGCTCGAGACGATCGAACTGCTCGATCGCGTCGTATCTCAGACTCGCACGTCGAAACCGCGACTGGCAGTATGCGCACTCAATCCACACGCCGGAGAAGGCGGAAAGTTCGGCAGAGAGGAGATCGACGATATTGCCCCAGCTATTGAGTTGGCTCGTTCTCGCGGAATAGATGTCGAGGGGCCTTTTCCGTGCGACACGCTCTTCGCCCGGGCGGTCGGCGGTGACTACGACGGTGTGGTGACGATGTACCACGACCAAGGGCAGATCGCGATGAAACTACTCGGCTTCGACCAAGGCGTCACAGTCCATGGTGGGATACCGATTCCAATCGCCACTCCTGCTCACGGCACAGCCCACAACATCGTCGGCACAGGCAGAACAGAAATCGGTCCGAGCTCACACGCTTTCGATCTGGTAGTCCGCATGGCCGAGAACAGCCGGATCACCTCAGGTACCGATGAGCTCAGCAGCGCAGAGGTGATTGTCCGATGAGTTCGACTACTGAAGTTTTGAAGGACCCGCCGCGGAACAGGCCCGATGTCGCCGATGTCGTCGGAACGTCGATTCTCGGCATTGTCGGAGCCGGAGCCGCCGTCGTGGGTTTTGGCTACGGCCTCACAGCCGAGGGTGGCCAAGTCGGTCCGGGGATGTTGCCGTTTCTCACCGGCGCGTTCATCTTTCTCGCATCAACGGCCGAGATCTTCCGCCTCTTCTTTGCCCGGGTGGGAACTTCCGGCGGTCGAATCATGTCGGCGGTCGAGGACATTGAAGCTCAGGCTGCCGAATCAATTGATGCCGTCGCCGACTCTCGATCTGAGCTGGGCAATGGTGACGACCTCGATACCTTTGGTCGAACGGAGAAACAGCGCAATCGCGCCCCCTTCTACATATTCATCACGTTCGGAGTCGCCCTCGCGCTCATCCCTATCGCCGGCCTCATCATCTCTCTGGCTGCCGCGATCCTATTTCTCCTCCTCGTCGTCGAGAAACAGAAATGGTGGACCTCTGCTGCCACAACGATCGGCGCAGCTGTCTTCGTCTACATCGTCTTCGGGCTCGTACTGTCGGTTCCACTGCCGACAGGCATGCTCGGACTGATCTGAGGAATTTCCATGATCGACAATCTCATGCTCGGGCTGGAAACCGCAGTCAGCCCCGAAAACCTCCTGTGGTGCTTCGTCGGAGTTCTCCTCGGCACCGTCATCGGACTGCTCCCTGGACTCGGCTCGACAACTGGTGTGGCGATTCTCTTGCCAGTGACGCTGGCATTCGAACCGGTCACCGCTCTCATCATGTTGGCCGGTATCTACTACGGCTCACAGTACGGATCCTCAATCAGTTCGATTCTCATCTCCACCCCGGGCGACTCATCGAGTGTCGTTCTCACCCTCGATGGGTATCAGATGGCGCGAAAAGGGAGAGCGGGTGCCGCACTCGCAATCTCCGCCTTGGCGTCGTTCTTCGCTGCGATAGTCTCCCTCATCGGACTCATCGCTCTGGCACAGCCGATCGCGAAATTCGCACTCAACTTCGGACCGGCGGAGAACCTGGCGATCATCCTGCTGGGAATGGCGACAATCGTATCTTTTGCCGGGGAGAACATACTGCGCGGCATCACCATGGCCGCTGCCGGATTGCTCGTATCAATGGTCGGCGTGGCTTCCGGCTTCTCCACAGCGCGGTTTACCTTCGGCAGTGTAAACCTCCTATCCGGCCTTGATTTCGTTGCGGTGATGATCGGAATCTTCGCGGTCGGTGAAGTTCTTCATCAAATCCGCCGAGGCGGCGAAAAGCCCATTCGTGCACGTTTCAAAGATCTGCTGGTCACCAAAGAAGAGCTCGCCCGCTCCGCTCCTGCAACAGCACGCGGGACGGCTCTCGGCTTCTCCGTCGGGGTCCTACCTGGAGCCGGTGCCACCTTGGCGACGTTCCTGGCCTACGGAGTAGAGAAGCAGGTGAGCCGGTTCCGACATCTCATCGGAAAGGGCGCGCCCGAAGCGGTCGCATCTCCAGAAGCAGCAAATAACTCTGCTGCCAACGCGAGCTTCATTCCTACCTTGGCTCTCGGCATTCCCGGAAGCGGGACGACTGCGGTCCTCCTCGGCGCTTTCGTCATCTTCGGGCTCCAGCCTGGACCGCTGCTCTTCGAACAGGAACCTGACCTGGTTTGGGGTCTGCTTGTCAGCTTCTTCTTCGGCAACCTGATTCTGCTCGTGCTCAATCTCCCGATGGCTCCGGTCTTCGCTCAGATTCTGCGCATACCATACGTCTTCCTCTACCCGATCGTACTGATGATGAGCTTCGTCGGTGCGTTCGCCTTGGGAAACAACACATTCACACTGTGGGTCGTCTTCTTCGCTGGACTGCTCGGGTACTTCATGAAGCGGTTCGATTTCCCAGCTGCTCCATTCGTCCTCGGTCTGGTCCTCGGCCCTCTGCTCGAAAAGTACCTGGTCCAGACCTCAGCGATGGGAGACGGCAATCTCCTCATCATGTTCCAGCGGCCGCTATCGCTCGTCCTTACAGTTGCGGCTCTTATCGCTTTGACATATCCGCTGGTCGGCGCCGTTATGCGCAATCTCAAGACACGAAAGGCCGGCGCATCGAGTAAAGAGAAGGTCACGCACTAGTCACATCTCTTCTCCAATGACTGTGGGATCGTAGCCTGAGGCGACGATCCCACAGTCTTTCCGCCCTACATTCAGGCGTGAGTCCCATTGCGTTTCATCGTCAGCGACCCAACCGCCACATCGATGACGACGAACCCAATGAGGCTGATGCCCATCAACGGCAGGAACACACCGACCACGATCGCGGCGACGACGACCGCAGCCACTCCCCACCACGGAGCCCCGTTCAGCACACCGCGTGCGGGTGCGCGCCCGAACCCCTTCGCCGGATTCCGCTTCGGCCGACGCTGCCACCACATGACATAGCCCCAGACCACCATCGACGCGATGCCGATGGCGAGCGCGAAGAGCACGATCTGGTTGGCCAATCCGAAGAGTGTGCCCATGTGCAGGTCGACGCCCCAGCGGGCGAGCTTCGCGGCCACACCGTAGTCGGAGAAGTCGACCCGGTCGGTGGCCTCCATCGTCTCGGGGTCGAAGGCGACCGCGCCGACCTGGGTGGGCCAACTGCGCTGGATCTCCTGCACCACCCACGCGGATCCTTCGTCCTCGGGCGGCAGGATCTCGACGGCTCCGGAATCGATGCCGACTCCGCGCGCCATCGACAGCATCATGTCGAAATCGGCCTGATCGGTCTCGGACCCTCCTGAGGCACCGGTTCCCGGGTGGCCTTCGTGACCAGCGTGACCCTCGTGTCCGGACCCGCCGTCAGCATGCGCGGCGGCGGCGCTGCCGAGTTCCGTCGACACCGCCGGGGTCTCCCAGCTCAGCGCCGCACGCAGCTTCGTCACGTTCTCCCCGCCGAACTGCGACCACGTGATCCCGGTGGCCGAGAGGAAGAGCATCCCGATCGCCGCCCAGACACCGACCGAAGCATGCCAGGAGAAGGTGCGGCGCAGCCCCTTGTGCTTCCGGCTAGGTCGTAGCATCGCGGCGGGCTTCTTCGTTTTGCGAGCGCGGAGGATCCAGAGCACGAGACCCGCGGCGGCGACGATTCCCAGCCATGAGGCGGCGAGTTCGCTGTAGATCCGTCCGACGTCGCCGAGGTGGAGGCTGCGGTGCATCTGATCGATCCACGTCCGCAGCGGCAGGGCACTCGAGGTGCCGTAGACGGTGAGGTCACCGACCACCTCGGCGGTGGCGGGATCGACGAAGATCGCCCGGGATTCGCTCTCGCCGAGGCTGGGATCGGAATACATCACTCGCGTGGTATCGCCCGGCTCGGGGGCCGGCCGCACGGCGGACAGCGTCGAATCGCTGCCTGCGATCACGGTGTTCGCGGCGTCGATCTGATCGGCCAGTGGCAGCGGATCGTCGGTGGCGGGGACGCTGAGCTGGTCGGCATAGACCACCTTTTCGAGCGTCGGGCTGATCGCATAGGCCGCCCCGGTGAGCGCGGCGATGAGGATGAACGGGCCGATGAGGATGCCCGCGTAGAAGTGGAGACGGCGCAGAAGCGGACCGAGCCACGGAATAGGACGGTCGGGGCGGTCGGGGTGGTTACGTTGGCTGGTCGGTTCCGGGCCCGAGCTTTCGGGCACGGTTGATGAAGGGGTGGTCATGATGATGCTTTCTCTCAGTTGCGCTGAACCGGATCCGGTCGGCTTGATGCCCTCGACGAGCAGACACTGTCGACGGGCAGCTGAGGTCGGCAGTCGTCGCACGCTACCCGCAGTCGCGGTCCACGACCAGATACGGTCAGCAGTGATCGCACCGACTCACGAGAGCCGATGCGCGGATGTGATGAGTGTCAGAAAGCAGGCTGCGGTGGCCCTCGCCGCAACACCGGGGATCGGCACACACCGAGGCTGCGAGGCAGTTCGGGCTCGAAGCCGATCAGTGACCGAGGCTTCTCGATCTGCGCCCGCAAGACGACGAGGCGCGGGATGACCGCTCGGATGATGAGGCGGGCGAACTCGCCGAGCATGATCGGCAGTCGCTCGGCCCAATAGATCATCGCGATGGTCACGATCCCGGCAACGCAGTGGGCCAGCAGCATCGCGGGAGACGAGTGCGAATGCATCTCGGCTGCTGCACCCACAGAACCATCCATGGCAGGCATGACTGCGGAATCATGAGCCATCTGCACCCCGCCGCTGGGCGACGCATGCATCGCCGCTTGGTGGACTCCATGCGCCGGCGAGTGGTGTGAGTGCGAGCCGATGAGCGTGGCGAGACCGTTGTCGGAGCGCGCCATCGTGTTCGACGATGCAGAACCGTGCGGAGTGAAGAGGGAGAAAAGAAGGTGGAAGAGCGTCTGGCTGATTCCGACGGAAACTGTCAGCCGCGGCAGCGACATTTGGCGCCCGGCCAAGAGAACGCAGACGAGGGTCGACAGCGCCAGCGGCACGACGACACCCATCGCAGTCGGAAACGATCCACCGCCGAGGATGTGCGACGTCAGCGCGACAAAGGTCGCGAATGCTGCGGCGAGGGTGCCGCGCAGAGCGCGCCGGTGCCTGACTCTCATCATCACGGGTCTATTTTCACACAGGTGGAATCACCCCAGAGTGATCGTGAGAGATCGGGTCTTGCGGCACGCACTGAACCATAGGTACCGTACCAATATGACTACAACCCCGCAGACGTCATCGCCCACCAACGCACGGACCCTTCTACTCCCGTACACGCTCGGTCTCATCATCGCCATGGCCATCGTGCAGATCGTCGTCGCTACCACCGGCGGCGAGGTCACGATCCTCGCCGGTGGACTCACAGCACTCGTCGCCATCGGAATCGCGGTGTGGCTGTGGCGGAACCTGACCGCGCTCAAACGTGTCCGCTTCGGCGTGGTCATCGCCCATGCCATTGCCTTCGTCACCGTCACCACCTCCTTCAATCTGCACGCGATCCTCCGGGTGATGTTCCTCGGCTTCGAAGTCGACGGCGCCGGAGACGCGGCCCGCACCCTGCTCGAGAGCTCGTGGTTCGGAGCCACCCTCGTGATGAGCGCCCTGTGGGGGCTTGGACTGCTGGTCCACCTCCTCGGCTCAGTCCTCGGCCGCGGCTGGGAGGACTGAGGATGGCGACAGACTCTCCCTGCATCACAACCGGGGAGACGGGCGGCTCGGCCGCGCTCTCCCCTGAAGAGCGCGAATGGCTTGATCACCGCGTGGACTCGTGGGTCGAGACCTACAAGAAGTCGATGCTCACCCCGGTCACGCTTTCCCTGGTCGCAAAGCATCAGCCGGCCGAGATCTCGACCATTGCCGAGGCGGTCACCGCCGCCACCGGCTGGCAGATCACCGAACGCGGCCTCTACCGCACGATCAAGCGTCTGCAGGATTCGGGGTTCTTGCAGAGCACAGCGGTCGATGCCCCGCGCACCGGGGCGAAGCGCAAGATGCTCTCGCTTACCCCGCTGGGAGCGAGTTTTCTGTCGGGAGTCCAGGGCCACCTCGTCGAGGTGTCGGAGGAGGAATGACAGCACCGGGAGCCCAGACCGGCAGCAAAGCAACGCGACGGGGTGGCCCCCGAAGGAGCCGCCCCATCAGAATTCTCAGACGAAGAAATTGATGAGCAGTCGAATCGATAGGGCACATACCGAGACAACACCGATGATGCCGAACACGTTTTGCCACCACTTGTTGCGCAGGCGCCCCATCAGCACCTTGTCATTGGCCATGAAGACGATCAGGATCGCGAGTATCGGCGCCACCAAAACTGTCAGAGCCTGAGCCAGGATGATGAGTTGGACCGGAGACCCCTGGAACAGCAGAGTGACCATCAGCCCGAACGCAAGAACACATCCGCTGGTCACTCGAGCAGTCACCGTGCCCGCCGACGCTCCCCGACCGAAGGCGTCCGAGAGCATCGTTCCGCCTGCGATCGCGTTCGGAATCATTGACGAGAGAGCGGAGCCGCAGAAGCCGAGAGCGAAAATGAACCCGCCGACCGGTCCGGCCAAAGGCTCGAACACCTTAGCCAGTCCGGCGAAGGAATCGAGTGGAGTTCCGGTCTGGCCGAGTACGGCGGCAGCAACGACAATAACGAGGATGGTCATGATGCCCGGAGCCACAATTCCGGGAATCGTATCGACCAGCGAGACGGTCCTGTACTCCCCAGCAGTCCGCTTTCTCTCTTTCGTCGCATACGAAGCGTAGAAAGCAGCATTGATCGAGAAGTTTGTGCCGACCAGCGCAATCACCAGGATCCACGCTCCACTGGGCACAGACGGAATGAGAGACGAGGCAGCTTGAGTCCAATCTGCGCCCGAAACGAACGCGCTGACCACGAAGCAGATGGCCATGACAGCGATCATCACGACAAGTATCTTCTCGACTACGGCGTAGGTGCTTTTGATGAACAGGATGGACGCCACGAACAAGGTGCAGATAAGCGACCACATCACTGGCGCCGTACCTGGCACCAACAGGGACAATCCGAGTCCAGCGCCGGCGGCGTTGCCGACGGAAAAGCAGAGGGTGATGAGGAAAACGCCGATCCCAGCGACCATCCCTGCCGCGGCACCCAGCCTCTTCTTGATCGAAGAGATCAGGGATACAGGGGACTGGATTCCGAGCCGCACGCTCATGTCGGTCAAGAAGATCATGAGAATCGTTGACACCACGATCACCCAGATCAGGGTGTATTGATACGCACTTCCCGCTTGGACGGCCGAGGCCAGATTGCCGGGCCCGAACTGCCAGGCACCAGCAACGAAAGCCGGTCCGATGAGCGCCAGGGTCCGCCAGAACCGGCGCGGATAGCCGGCTGCGGCAGAGGGTTCAGTGGCCATGGGCTGGACAGTGCCCTTCTGGATGGTTTGCTCAATCATTGTTCGCTCCTCCTTTGGAGCAGGACTTCATTGTCTCAATTGTCACGTCAGCGCGATGGCGCACTCATCACTTCGCCGAATGGATTGCGGTTCTCCCGGTCAAGAACCGCCGGGCCCGGAGGTCACGCCCAGCCGCTTGAGGATCGGCTTTTGTCAATCAAGCCCTATCCACTCGGAGCACTGGAAACGTGACCTCCGTTCGAAAGAGCCTCAGGCAGGAACAGCGACCTGCCCGAATCCAGCCGAAGCAAACGCTGCGGCAATCTCCTTGTCAGCTCCGCTCTGGAGCGGCAACAGCGGCTCGCGGACTGTCGCGTGGTCGAGAATGCCTCTAGCCACGAGACCCCATTTGAGGGCCACAGTCCCTTCCATATGCGAGCCACGGTGGTAGACGTTTTTCGTCACCGGCAGCAGCTTCTCGTGAATGGCATGGGCCCGATCGTAGTCATGCGCCTTACCCGCATCGATGAGTTCGACGAGTAGCTCGGGGGCGATATTGCCGTACCCAACGAGCAGGCCGTCGACATCGAACATCGTCGGAAGCAGGTACTCGTCGTGGCAGGAGAGAACTTGGAGCTCGGGATAGGCAGCACGCAGCGCGGGAATCTCGGTGTACCAGCGGCGCATGTTGCGCACTCCGTTCTTCGTCGCGAAGACCCCCTCCTGACCGGCGATATCGAGCTGGGTATCCAGGTCGTATGTGGCCTTTGTATTGTCGGGGTATTGGAAGAGGATCATCGGCAGACCGCTTTCCTCATAGATCGCACGGTAGCGGGTCTGGGGCGCGCCCTGCTGGTATCCGAAGCGAAGCCATCCATGCGAGGGGTAGACGAGCCCGGCACTGGCACCTGCATCTACTGCGCGCTTCGCCTCTTCGGCCGCAACAGCATTCCCCTCTTGAGTGATGCCCGCAATGATCGGAATCTCTCCATTCACGGAATCCCGGAAAGCTGAGATGACGTCGGACTGCTCTTTCTGGGTGAGGAACGTTCCCTCACCGGCATGCCCGAGCACAACGAGGCTTTTGACTCCTTCAATGGAGCCGAGCCATCCGCCGAGGCGTTTGATTGCCGCAAAATCGATCTCACCATCCACAGTGAACGGTGTGACGGGGGCAGGGCTCAGTCCGCGCAGATCCAGTGACATTTCATCCTCCTTGATTGATGTTGCAAACGTTCGCGGGAACGTTTGCAGGAACGATTTCAAGTATGCTGTGATGGCGAAAAGAATGTCAAGCATTCATTTTGAATCGCTTTGGTCACGGCATCGGATCAGGCGATTCGGATACCTTGGATCGGAGCCCACATGAGCGCACGAGACTCTTCGGTCGTGACCCTGCGCGACGTGGCGGAACGCGCCGGAGTGAGCGTATCGACCGTGAGCCGAGCACTGGACGAGAGGATGCCGACGTCGAAGTCGGCGTCGGCAGCTCGGATCCGCGAGATCGCGCAGCAGATCGGCTACCGTCGTAATGTCTTCGCTTCGAGCCTGCGCCGCGGGGAGACCGCGATGCTCGGTGTCGTGGTTCCGAGACTGACCGATGCGGTGATGGCACTGATGTTCGAAGCTATCGAAAGGGCCTCCCGCAAGCGGGGCCACTATGCAGTCGTCGCCACCAGCGGCGATGACCCTGATGACGAACGGCTCGCCGTCGAACGATTGCTCGACCGCAATGTCGACGGGCTCATCCTCGCTAACGCACGGATCGATGACTCTCTTCCAGCGATGTTGAGGTCCCAGAAGGTGCGACACTCACTCGTCCTGCGCACTGATGGGGTGAGCCCGAGCTCGTTAGGCGATGATTTCCAAGGCGGGTACTTCGCGGTCCGCCATCTTCTCGACCTTGGACACAGAAGCATCGCCATTGTCACCGGTCCGGACTTCACCTCGAGTGCGAATGACCGAGTTGCTGGAGCTCGTGCCGCTGCGGCGGAAGCCCGGGTAGAGATCAGGGACGACAATGTCATTTTCGCTGGGTATGGCGTAGACGCTGGAATAGACAGCGGCAAGAGACTTCTCGAATCAGATACTCCCCCGACAGCGATTTTCGCTGCGAACGACAACCTCGCCATCGGAATTTCCACAGTTGCTGCACATGCTGGCAAGACACTCGGACATGACCTGTCCATCGTCGGCTACAACGACATACCCCTGGCTGAAAAGCTTCCGGTTCCGCTGACAACAGTGAGAGTCCCGTTTGATCAGATCGCCGAGACTGGGGTCGGGCTTCTCTTTGACGAGCAAGGAATGGCACCCGTGCATAAGGCACTGCCCGTCCTCATTCCGCGCAGATCAACAGCACCACCAGTGGATTGATCTTGTCTGAGTCCGTGACTCAGACTCCGTGCCTTATGAGCTGCGATCCCGGCGATAGACGACGTGCCACCCGTCATCGACCGGGTTGTCGGGCGGGATGGGGCCCTCGGCGATCCGTTCATATCCGGCAGCCTCGAGAGCCCTCCACGATGCCGGATTCCCCGCGATCACGGGCACGATGATCGCCGAGGCGGACGGGCAGTCAGCGAAGCAGAGTTCAGTGAACTCCCGGATCATCCGTGTGCCGATGCCCTTGCCGGTCGCGGCGACCTCTCCGATGAAGTAGTCGATCGTCAGCGCATCTCGCGGGGCGTCGGACAGAGCGATGAGTTCCCGCTGCTCGTCCGCATAATCCCAGATCGCACTGCGTTGGATGAACCCGACCGGCACCCCGGCGTCCTCGACGATGAAGTCGAATGATGGTTCGGTGCCGTCGATGCTTCCGCCGAAGTCTCGTTCGATCGCCTCCGGAGTCGTCTCGTGATTCCAAAAGCGGGCGACGTGGGGCGAGCCGAGCCACCGCGCGAGCAACGGAAAGTCAGCCCGGGTCGTCCGCCGGAATTCCACGTGTCCCCTTGCTCGGCTTCACACGTCGCCGTGCTGCCTCACATCTCTTCGTGTGTCAGCGGGTCACGGTCCTTCATCCGACCGCGCTCGAGTCCGGAGATCGCAGCCACCTCGGCGGGGGTGAGCTCGAAGCCGAAGACGTCGGCATTGGACCGCTGACGTTCCGGGTTCGCCGACTTCGGGATCGGGATGCTCCCGATCTCGATATGCCAGCGCAGGACTACCTGGGCCGGGGTCACTCCATGGGCGGCGGCCGCCTCGGCGATGGGGGCTTCATCGAACAGTCCCTGGTCACGGTAGAGCGGGGACCAGCTCTCGGTCTGCACACCGATGGAGCGGTGGAAGGCGATGAGCTTCTCCTGCGGGAAATACGGGTGGAGCTCGACCTGGTTGACGGCCGGGGTGACCCCGGTCTTCTCAACGAGCTCGGTGAGCATCTCCTCGGTGAAGTTCGAGACGCCGATGGACTTCACGAGCCCGCGCGTGCGCAGTTCGATCAGGCCCTCCCACGTTTCGACGTACTTGCCGACGCTGGGATTGGGCCAGTGGATGAGGTGGAGATCGAGGTAGTCGAGGCCGAGCCGGGCCAGCGACTCCTCGGTGCTCGCAATCGCCTCGTCGAAGCCGTGGTGGCGGCCGGGGATCTTGCTCGTGACGAACAAGTCCTCGCGAGCGACGGAGCAGTCGGCGATGGCCTGCCCGACCTCCCGTTCGTTCTCGTAATTCACCGCGGTGTCGAGCAGGCGGTAGCCGACATCGTCGACTGCACCCACGATGGCGTCGACCCCCTCGTCGCCCTTCATCGCGTAGATGCCGAGGCCGAGCTGCGGGATCGGGCGCCCGTCGTTGAGGTCGAAGGTGGGGATCGGTGAGTTCTGTGCGGGGGTGTTCGCTGGGGTGGTCATGTATTCACCCTATGACCGCCGAGGTGGCGCTGGCCAGGGCATTCGCCTTGAGTTTGAGCAGGGGGTCGTGGTTGAACTCTTCCTGTGAGGTCCTCCGAGGAGGTGCTGACGCGGGATTCTCACAATGAGTCTTGGGCTAACGTGGTCACGTGGAGACGAACGTGCGAGCTGCGGAGCAGGGATTCCTTCGCCGTATTCGCAGGCTTTCGCGGTGGCAGGTGGCCTTTCTCCTGCCGAGCGCCGGATTGGTGGTCGCCATGCTTCTCCATGCCACCCACTGGCTGACGTCGGCGATGGTCGAGCACTCCGGAGCCACCTCGGCGCTGTTCATGCTCTCTTTGGCATTCGCCGCTCTGAGCGTCGCGATGTTGCTCGGTGTGCTGCTCGCGTTCGTGGCGACTCGGCTGGTCGGACTTTACCAGTCGCCTTTCGCCGAACCTCGTCGAGATCGATGGCCGCTGCGGCTCATCGCGGTCGGAGTCTTCGTGCTGCCTTCGATGATGTTCGCCCAGCATCTGCAGTGGTATTCGGCATCGAAGTCAGGCGGGTCCGGAATCTGCCCCGATACCGTCGGCGGCGATGAGGTGTTCGGTTTCTCCGTCACCGCCGGATACCTGCCGCCGAGCCTGACCTGCAGCGGGGACTCCGTCACCGGTCAGGAGTTCTCGGTGACGCAGTACGGGTTCCTTGCAGGAGTGGTCATCGCCGTTGCGGGACTGGTCCTGCTCATTATTGTGAGGATGCGGCGCACACGGGTCGAAGCTGACCAGCAGCGTCTGCGGACCGCTCGAGACTGATCGCCGAGCGGGAACATTGAGCGCTCATTCCTGAGCGTCAAGGGCCTTGATCAACCGCGCCGCGGCGGTGCTGCGGTACGAATCGATGATCAGTTCGCGCAGCTCTTCGTCGTCGAGATCGTCGAGTGCGAGACCGACCCAACCGGAGGGGCCGAGGTACATGGGAACGAACGAGTCCGGTCGTTCGAGCACCACCTCGGCGTCCATGTGGTCGAGCAGGACGAGCAGTGCCTGCGGGTGCTGCACCATCTCCCCGGACACAAGCTTCTCGGTGCCGCCGTAGTGGGCGAAGATCTTCTTCGTGAAGAAGGCCGGTCTGCCGTGCGAGATCTTCTCGGCCGCTTCGGGCAGGCTGAGCGCGATCGCGCGGACCCGTTCGAGCATCGGGTCGTCGTCATCGAACATCTGCGGATGCGCCATGAGTCAACGGTACGCCCCGGCAGGTGAGGATAGGACTCTTCAGACGATGAGTCCGACGGGTTCCTTTCCGTCGATTACATCGATGACGGCTTGGGCGGCGGCCAACCCGGCGCATTCACGGGCCTCAACCGTCTGGCCGGCCAGATGGGACGTGATCCAGACGTTGTCGAATCCGCGGAGAGGGTTCTCGCTCGTCAGCGGTTCGACGTCGAGAACGTCAAGGGCGGCACCGGCGATCTGCTTCGCCTCGAGCGCCGCGACGAGCGCGGACTCATCGATGAGCGATCCGCGGGCAGTGTTGATGATGAACGCGGTCTCCTTCATCGCCGCGAGCCGGTCGGCGCCGATGATCGGGGTGCCGGTCGCACGGGCGTGCAGCGTCAGGTAGTCGGCTGCAGCGATCGTCGTGTCAACGTCGGTGAACTCGATGCTCGGTCCCGCCTCGGTGTCGGGGTGGGAGGTACCGACGATGACGCGCATGCCCAACGCCGCACCGATCGCCGCGATCGCTCTGCCGCTGGGCCCGTACCCGATGACTCCGAGGGTCTTGCCGCGCAGTTCGGTGCCGGCTGTGCGTGGCCACTGCCCCGCTCTGACGCCGGTGATGACGTCGCTGAGATGCTTGGCGCAATTGAGGATGAGGGCGAGCGCAAGCTCGGCCACGGCGTGGTGATTGACCCCTGGAGTGTTGGCCACGCGGATGCCCAACTCCTGCGCCGCGGCGATGTCGACGGAGTCGTAGCCGACTCCGCTGCGGGCGAGCACCCGGAGGTCAGCCGCCTCGGCGAGCATGTCACGGGTGATCGGCTCACTGGAGACGATTGCTCCGGATGCGCCGGTGAGCAGGTGCCGGCGTTCGTCGTCAGCGCGCTTGCCGGCCGCCGGGGCGTAAACGGGTTCGAGTCCGTGCTCCCGCAGGAGACGGTCGACCTCATCCCCCTCGCCGAGGTAGTCGGTCGTGATGACGATGCGGTTGCTCATTCGGGTCCGCTTCCTTCGTAGGCGTAGATCGGGTGGTTCGCTTTCGCATTCTTCCACCGATGTCTCCTACGCTTTGCCCTCCGCGATGTCGACCACCGCTGTGTCGAGGACCCGACCGTTGACCTGGATGTCGATGCGGTGCGGACCCGGACGGATCGTCCGCACCGAGACGTGCTCGAAGCGGTGCTCGCGGGAGATGCGCACCGGCTGTCCCGCCGGCAGATGGCGGACGCTCAGCTTGAACACCTTGCCCGCTTTCACTCCTCGCGCTCCCTGGTAGTGGACGATGTAGTCGATCGACGCTCGGGTCGCGGCGGCGGCCTGCAGAGTGAACTCGATCCTCACCGTGTCACCGATCGCTATGGCCGACGGCGAACAGGTGAGATCGGTGATCTCGATCGGGGCATCAGGGTCGAACCCGAGGATCGCCAGCGCCTCCGGGTGTCCGCGCTTGATGAGGGTGCGCAGGCCATGGCGCACAACGAAGTCGCCCTGGCCGGTCGGCGCGGCCCATCGCTTGGCCGTGTCGAGGACCAGATCGGGGTGGTCCTTCGCGATGTCGTTGAGATGGTTCGCAACCGACCGGCGCACATACAGCGATGGATCATCGACAAGAGCATCGAGCAGTTCAAGGGTGGGCGAGGGATCGACGATGAACGCGGTCAGGCGTCGGCCCCACGGCAGTCTCGGACGGCTTCCCTCGGAGACGAGCCTGCGCACATGCTCGTCAGGGGATCCCGTCCATGCCCTCAGGTGCTCCATCGCGGTCTCGTACTGCGCGTCGATGAACGGGCGGATCGCGAACTCCGCTGTGTAGCGTGAGGTCAACGCCGCCAGCAGCGGCAGCCCGATATCGGGCCGGTCGAGCATGGCCTGGGCGACGTACGCGTTGACCGGCATCGACGCCCACCCCTGAAGACCTCCGTCTGCCAAAGCCGCACGAATCACCTGGTCAGCGTCTTCAGGCTCAGGCGGCATCGTGTCCGTGAGCACCTGCGCGATCCAGTCGATGCGGCGCATCAGCTCACGCCCGTCCAGGCCCTCTGTGGCGGTGCGGACGAATGCGGCCCGGTCGAACACTGCTTGGTCGCACGACGCCGCCGCACGTGAGAGTTCGCAGCCGAGACGCTCGATGAGCTCGGGTGAGATCTGGTCTTTGAAGTCAGCCACCGAGATTCCCCTCCTCTACCCGGTCACCTTTTTGGTGAGCGCGGGTGTGTTCTCGTCCGACCATGCGTTCGGTCGCCTCACTTGAGCGCGCCGAGGACCTCGTTGAGCGCCTCGGTGGCCGAGGGGTGGGTGTAGATCGTGTCGCGCAGTTCGGTCGCAGTCACGTCGTGGCGCATCGCGAGCGCCACGGTGTTGATGACCTCCTGTGAGTGCACGTGGACGAGGGCCGCGCCGAGGATGAGGTCCGTCTTCGCGTCGACGACGAACTTCACGATTCCGCGCGGGTCGCCTTCGATCTTTGCCCGCGGTGCCGCGGCGATATCGGCCTGCAGCTTGGCGCCGACCTTGATCTCATACCCTTCGTCGCGAGCGGCCTTTTCGGTCAGGCCGACGCGGGCGACGGGCGGGGTGAGGAACATCGTGTACGGCACGGCCCCGCGGTCCTTCGTCGACCGTTTGCCCTCGCCGAGGAGCTGATCGGCGAGGATCCGGTTATCGTCCAGCGAGATGTAGGTGAACATCGGTCCACCGTTGACATCGCCGAAGGCGTACACGCCTTCGGCGGAGCTGCGCAGGTACTCGTCGGTGACGATGAACCCGCGGCCGTCGGTGTCGATACCGGCCTTTTCCGATCCGAGCTCCGCGGTGGCGGGCTTGCGTCCGACGGCCAGGAGGACCGCCTCGGCGTCGATGGTCTTGGTCTCTCCGCCCACCTCATAGGTCACGGTCGCGACGTCAGCGCGCCGTCGTTGACCGCGGTGACGGAGGCGTCGTTGACGATGGTGACTCCGTCGTCGGCGAGGGCCTGGGCGACCACCTCGGCGACGTCATCGTCCTCGTTGGCCAGCGGGCGGGTTCCGCGGTCGAGGACGGTGACCTGCGAGCCGAAGTGGGCGAACATCGATCCGAATTCGAGTCCGATGTATCCGCCGCCGACGATGACGAGGCGATTCGGGAACGGATCGACGTGCTGCAGGGACTCGGAATCGTGGATGCGGCCGCCGAGTTGAGCGCCGTCGATGGGTGGGATGTTGGCGACGGATCCGGTGTTGACGACGACGATGTCGGCGGTGATCGTCATGGTGTCGGCGCCGCCGGTGACGCGGACTTCGCGTTCGCCGGTGAACTCGGCGCGGCCGCCCACCAGAAGCACCGAGTCGAGGTCGGCGAGCATCGAGTGGTTCTTCTTCCGCATTGACCCGGTCAGTGTGTCGCGGCGTTTGACCGCCTTGGCGAAGTATTCGTCGGTGTCGTCATCGGCGCGTTTGTTCTCGGCGTCGTGGACGAGGATCTTCGTGGGGATGCAGGCGATGTTGATGCAGGAGCCGCCGATCATCATCTCCGACTGCTCGACGACGGCCACCTTCTTGCCGGCCCGAGCCATGGTGCCGGCCAGGGTCTTGCCGCCCTTGCCCCAGCCGATGACGAGGAGGTCCACGTGCTCCGTGCGGTCGGATCCGGTGGGGGTCGAGGAGGGAGTGGTCTCGGTCGAGGTGCCCTGCTGCGTCACTGTCTCTGTGGTCATGCACTGTCCTCTCGAGTCGGTGTCTGTCACTTTACTCCCGAGCGGACAACTGTCGCCGGGGTTGACCTCCCCTAATTGCTACCCAACGGCGGCCCGGATACCTGGCGCGAGGTTGCTGGGCCGCCTTCGGGTAGTAGTTGGGTTTTTAGTCGCCGGAGATGAGGGACATGGAGCTCGGGTTTCCGCGGGTGGAGTTCATGGTGAAGCTCGCCTTCCACGGCAGGTACCGGTCATCGGAGGACTCGATGACGTCACCGGCGGTCGTGAACGCCCGCCGGCGCACTCGCAGTCGTCGGGTAGCGCGGAGGGAGTTGCCGACAACTGAAAGCGAGGTGCCGCACGCCCGATACACTGCTGAACAGCACAGGCCGTGGCCCACGAAAGAAAACGAGCGAGCGATGCAGTTCACCTTGGCACAGATCACCGGCTTCATCGCGGTGGCCGAAAACCTTCACTTCGGACGCGCCGCTGAAGAGCTGAATATGACCCAGCCACCGTTGAGCCGGCAGATCCAGAAGCTGGAGAAATCGATCGGTGTCCACCTCTTCGAACGCAACAATCGCACCGTCACACTTACGCCGGCAGGTGAGGCCTTCCTCGCTGAGGCATACGGTCTGCTCGCCTCCGTCGAGCGTGCCCCGCGGCGAGCACAGAAGATCGCCGAGGGCTCCTGGGGTCAGATCACCATCGGGTGCACTGCGGTCTCGACGTTCGGCGTCCTCGGCAGTCTGGTCTCGACCCTGGCAGAACAGCTGCCGGGCATAAGCGTCGAGATCGCCGAGATGGTTACGGCAGAACAGATCAAGGCCTTGTCTGAGGGCAAGATCGACATCGGCCTGGGGCGAGTGGGCCGCATTCCCGAAACCATCGACGCGACCCTGGTCCTGTCTGAGCAGCTCGTACTGGCAGTCCCTTCGGACCATGCGTTCGCCGCACGTGACTCTGTGGACACAAAGGAGATCTCCGGTCAGCGACTGCTCATGCACGATGCCACGAGGGCTCGATACTTCTACGATCTCACCGTTCGCTACATCGATGTCGAAGCCAATGAGGTGGCTCATTCGCTGAGCCAGATCCTGACCATCGTCAATCTCGTCGCTGCTGGTCGCGGCATCGCCGTCGTCTCGGAATCAGCTGCTCGCCTCGGCGTCGACGGTGTCACATATGTGCCGCTCCACGACGCTCCACGCGATGTCGTCGAACTTCATGCGATCTGGAATCCGGAGTCCCGCAACCCGGCACTCAAGGAAGTCCTCGCATTGATTCGCAGAGAATTAAGATAATACCTTCTGGGCATCAATGCATATATAAATAATCTTGGACAGGAATTACTCCTCGTTCTTACAGTGGGATCACTATCCCGACTAACAAGGACGTCATTCCGTGGCCAATTACCAACCTCAAGAACTCGCCGACCACCTCAAGGACGGACTCCTCTCCTTCCCCGCGACAGCATTCAACGCAGACCTGTCCCTCGACGCCGACGCCTATTCCGACCACATCGCCTGGCAGTCGAGCTTCGACGTCACAGGACTCTTCGCCGCTGGCGGAACCGGCGAGGGATTCAGCCTCACTCCCCCGGAAGCGAAACAGGTCGTGGGCTTGGCAGTTTCAAACTCACGTACTGAAGTGCCGGTCCTTGCTTCGGCAGGGGGTGCCACTGCACACGCCGTGCAGAATGCGATCGACGCCGAGGAAGCCGGAGCAGAGGGCCTTCTGGCCCTTCCTCCCTACCTCACTGAATGCAGCCAAGACGGCCTCTTCGAGCACGTATCCGCCATCTGCAAAGCAACCAAGATCGGCGTCATCGTCTACAACCGGGCAAATGCGATCTACTCGCCCGAGACCGTTGACCGCCTCGCCGACACCCATGAGAATTTCATCGGCTTCAAGGACGCCCTCGGCGACATCGAGCAGCTGACGAAGGTCTACGCCCGCACCGGCGACCGCCTCTTCTACCTCGGCGGACTTCCGACCGCCGAAGTCTATGCGCTGCCATTGATGCAGCTCGGAATGAGCACCTACTCATCCGCCATGTTCAACTTCGCACCCGAATTCGCCCTCGACTTCTACGATGCGGTGCGCAAACAGGACCGCGCCGACGTGACAGAGAAGCTCAACTCCTTCGTCCTGCCCTACTCGAAGATCCGCGAACGAGTGGCCGGCTACGGCGTCTCCATCGTCAAGGGCGGCCTCAAAGTCATCGGCCGCGACTGCGGGCCGGTCCGGCCACCGTTGCAGAACCTCACCGAGGCAGACCTGCAGGATCTCGAACAAGTTATGTCCGCTGCCGGCATCCGGCTCGACCGCACCGCGTCCGCGGTCGCCTGAACGTTCAGTCCGCCACGAATCCGCGGCTGAGACAGCCACACCCACAGATCGGCGCCGATCGGCTTGAGCCGGTCGGCGCCGACATCGCTATCAGGAATAGAGGTCACTTATGACGACGCAGTTCACTACCGCGACGACCGACTCGGACGTCGACATATCACTTTCCGGCACATCAATTGTGGCCGGCACGAAGACGCCAGGACAGGGGGAGACCAGCCGTGCAATCAATCCGGCGACAGGTGAGACCTTAGATCCCGAATACACGCTGCTCACCGAGGAGCAGGTATCCGCAGCCATCGCCGAGGCCCACGATGCGTTCCCTTCGTACCGCGGCACTTCGCCGGAGATCCGCGCAACCTTTCTCGAGAGAATCGCAGCCAATATCGAGTCTGACGCGCGGCGCATCGTCGACCGGGCCGTTCTGGAGACCGGACTTCCTGCGGGGCGCCTGAATGGCGAGATCACCAGAACCTCCAACCAGCTGCGCCTGTTCGCATCGGTCGTTCGGCTCGGTGACGCCCACGGCGTGCGCATTGATCCCGCGCTCCCGGACCGCGCACCGCTGCCGCGCCCCGATATTCGTCAGCGCAAGGTTCCTCTGGGCCCCGTCGCTGTCTTCGGCGCGAGCAACTTTCCCCTTGCTTTCTCAACCGCAGGCGGTGACACCGCTTCCGCACTTGCTGCCGGATGCCCGGTCATCGTCAAGGCCCATAATGCCCACCCCGGGACCAACGAACTGGTCGGCGCCGCCGTCACTCGTGCCGTTCGCGACAGCGGGCTTCACCCGAGCGTCTTTTCACTCGTCTATGGGGCTGGCTCCGAGGTCGGGCAGCAGCTAGCCACGGACCGGCGAATCACGGCCGTAGGATTCACCGGTTCCAGGGCTGCCGGACTGGCATTGTCGGCCGCCACCGCGGCTCGACCCACACCGATCCCTGTCTATGCCGAGATGAGTTCAATCAATCCCGTGTTCGTCCTGCCAGGCGCCATTGTCGATGACGTCGCCGAGGTGGCCCAAGGCTTTTTCGGAGCAGTGACCGGTTCCTCCGGTCAGTTGTGCACTTCCCCTGGAATTCTCTTCGTTCCCAACGGCGACCGTGGAGATGCTCTGACGGCTCGCATTGCTGAGGAATTCAACGCGGCGAAGGGTCAAACGATGCTCACTCCCTCCATAGCCGCAGCCTGGCAGAGTGGAGTCGACCAGCTTTCAGCACAGCCGGGCGTCTCATCTCTGGCTCAGGGGGCGGATGGGGAGACGCTCAACGCGCCCGGGCCCCGCGTGTTCACGACCTCGATCCAGGACTTCGCGTCGAACAAGGAACTGCAGAATGAGATCTTCGGGTCCGCTGCCCTCGTCGTGCGCTATCACTCGACTGATGAGCTGGAGCATGTCGTAGCAGAGCTCGAAGGACAGCTGACTGCGACACTGCAGATGGGTGAACAGGACACCGAGGTGGCCGACGCGCTTGTGCGCGCGCTGGAACTCACCGTCGGACGGATCATCGTCAACGGTTGGCCGACAGGAGTCGATGTCGGCCATGCGATGATCCATGGTGGACCGTTTCCAGCGACGTCAGCTCCGCAGACCACCTCGGTGGGTGCAACTGCGATCGACAGGTTCCTCCGCCCGGTCGCCTACCAGAACGTCCCGCAGGCCATTCTTCATCCGGTCCTCCAGGACGCCAATCCTTGGGCGGTGGCCCGAGTGCTCGATGGTCGATACTCTGCAGCACAGCGTGGCGATGCCTCGGCCGCTACCGACGCAGCTGTCTCGGCGAAATCCTTCGCAGACGGCGTGCGCCACCGTCTCAATGAACTCGGATTCGACCTTCCCGAAGCCAATCCCGCCAGCTACAGCTACGAGACGGTGACCGTCGCCGGCCAGTTGGCCTTCGTGTCCGGGCAGATTGCCAAACAAGGCGGAGAAGTACCGGTCCAGGGAGTCGTCGGTGAGGATCTGAGCATAGAGGACGGAATTGCGGCAGCTCAGCTGTGCGCGGTGAATCTCATTGCCCAGCTGGAGACGAACCTCGGCCTCGACAATGTCGAGGGCATCGCCAAGCTCAACGTCTATGTGGCCAGTCCGACAGACTTCAGTAAGCACCCCGTCGTCGCTGAAGGGGCCTCCAAACTCCTTGTCGATGCTCTGGGAGACGCAGGCCGTCATGCACGCACTGCTCTGGGAGTCCCGCGTCTCCCTGCGAACTCACCGGTTGAGATCGAAGCCGTGGTCAAGCTCAAGAGTCCAGGTGAACTCCGCCCCAGCTGATCAGCTGCCAAGCTGACAGCACAAACGCAGAGCGGTCCGGTCGATTCAACGACCGGACCGCTTTCAATTCCCTGCTGACCATAAGGTAACTGCATCTCACTCTTCTGCTGGTTTCAATCTACGCAACGGGGCGGACACTCCCTTGTGGGAGTGTCCGCCCCGTTCAACCTGTAAGGAGTTGAGCGTCCTGCGTGAGACACATCGAAGTGGAGAGGTCCCGCCTCAGCGCTTGGAGAGAATATAGGTACGGTCCGACCCGATGAACCAGAGGTCCTCAGTGCCGATCGCCACATTGCCGTACCGCCACGGGATCTCCGCGGCGCCGAAGGAACCGACCTCCAAGACGTGCTTGTAGCCGGGACGCAGCTCGTTGGCGAATGACTCCTGCTTGCCCATGAGGTGCCCGACATTGCGCTTCCGGTATTCCGTGTTGAAATCCACGTCTGCACCGAGCATGCCGATCTCGATCATCCTGTCGAGGTGGGGCGCCAAGTAGTCCAATGTCCCCTGATGGACATCCTCGCACACGACTCCGGGACGCAACTGGCCGATGATTCCCTCACGGACCACGTCGAAGAAGAACTCATAGGCCTCTTTGGCACTATCGGTACGCGGAAGCGACCGTGCCATATCGGAGGTCGCCACAGTGATCCCGTCAAAGGTGATCCGCACACCGGCGTCGAGTTGGATGCACTTCGTGTCATCGTTGATCGGGAAATCGACGGGAGGTCCGGGAAACAGCATTCTGTTCGAGGAGTGCAAGTTGGTGAAGTACGGTTCGATCGCAAAAGAAATCACGTTGTCCGTGCGAAATTCGACGATCTTGTCCACATAGCGCGCGTAGATGTCGAGCTCGGTGAACTCAAGCCCCGCCGCCAACGATTCCTCCGCCCATTTCAGAGCCTCTTCGATGGCGAAGACGCTACACCTGGCAGCAACGATCTGGAACCCGAGGTCTTCGTGGTCACGAATATCGCGCCAGTGACCGAGAGCGGTCGACAACTCATTGAGGACGGCGCCTTCGGCTTCGAGTTCGAGTGCCAGACCGGTTGCGATCCACTCCTCCTCAACGCCGATCTGATTGCCATGAGCCAGTGCCACAGCTGCCGCACCAAGTCCGGCGAAGCGGCCGATCGGAGTGCCGGACACACCGTGCGCGGTCTCCGGGGCGAGAACGTAGAGTTTCTCGTCCAGCGTTGACCAAACCGCCAGTTGATCTTCGCTCTGCTGAGTTCCGACGACCTCGCTGAAGTTCGGCGGAGCGGCGATGATGACGGCGTCGAGACCGCGGTCCTTCGCCATCGACTGCAGCGCCGAATAGCGTGTGTCGGTCTGCGACTGGATCTCCTTGTCCAGTCCGTCAAGATGTTCGACGTCGTCGATGAGCCGCGTCGCAGTCTCCGCTCCGAGCTCACGCCAGCGAGAGAAGCGCTCAAGAACCGCTGCGGTGTCGATCTCATAGGCGACCACCGGAGTCGTCGGCTGCTTGTCGGCGACGACATCGAGGCTCTTCGACAACGTCGAGTAGTGCTTCATGACAACACCGGAGTCGAGACCGACCTGATCCCCTTCTGCGAGCTCCTCAACCAATGTCGAGAGTGATGCTGAGGCTGGTGTATCGGCAACAATTCGGGGATCGATCGTCACCCACGGCGCATAGAATCTCATCCGCTCCTTCGGCACCCCGGCGGACAGGGCGTTTCCCTGCTCCTGCTGGCGAACAAGCAGCACTTCACCGTCAGTCGTGTCGGCGATGATCGGTGCAACCAGAGGGCTCGAATCAAGGCGAATCGCAGAGAACAGAAGGCTCTTCTGGGCATCTAGTCCGAACGAATCTGCCAGACGCGTCTTGTCGGTTGTCAGTTTGATCATTGCGTTTCCAACTCCATATCTTCCTTGAGACGTGTTCGCCTCGTGCGGTGTGCCTTGGGCCGAAGGATCCCTGCCGGCCATCCCTGGCATGTGTTCGTCGGGCCGGACGGGCGGACCGCTCAGCTGATTCCGGCGGTGACGCCGATGTGGGATTCGATCTCCGCCACGTAGCTGGCGAAGTTCTCTGAGAATTTGTGCTCTTTCGCGCGGGGACGTTCGATGTCCACCTTGACGTCAGCGACGATCCGTCCCGGACGATCACCGACAACGACGACTCGATCTGCCAGCCATACAGCTTCAGAGATGCTGTGGGTGACGAAGAGGACACTGCAGCCCGTGCGGCGCCAGATCCTCTGGATTTCGAAGTTCATCGAATCACGCGTCATCGCGTCGAGTGCGCCGAATGGCTCATCCATGAGGAGAATTTCCGGACGTGAAACCAACGCGCGGCAGATGGCGACGCGCTGCTGCATCCCACCGCTGAGCTCGTAGGAGTACCGGGTCGCTTTCTCTCCAAGTCCGACCATGTGCAGCAGCTCCATGGCGTGGTCCTTGGATTCCGATGTGACGGCGTCACGAAATTCCAAGGGCAGGAGGACGTTGTCGAGATTATTCCGCCAGGGCAGGAGGACCGGGCTCTGGAACACCATTCCGATGTCCTTGAGAGCGGCGCTGATCTCACGTCCGCGGATGAGGATTTCGCCTTCAGAGGCTTCCTGCAGACCCGAGATCGTGTTGAGCAGAGTGGTCTTTCCGCTGCCGGACTGGCCGACGATCGAGACGAACTCCCCCGGGTTGACATGGAAGTCCAGTCCCTTGAGGACGACGTTCTCCTGCCCGTCTCGCGAGGTGTAGGTCTTGCCGACGTTGTTAACTGAGATCGCATAGTCAGTGGTCATGGTCGTACTCCATTCACTTTGTGGGTGCCGCAACGTCTTCGTCATGGCGAATCGGGTCGATGTAGTCGTTCGTATAGATGTCATCGACGGTGAGGGCGGTCGAATTCTCGAGACCGAGGAAGTCAGTGGCCACGCTCAGCATCTGCCCAACTCCATCGTCGGTCATCACACCGAACTGGTCGTCTGACTTTCCGGTGGCCCAGTTCAACTCGCATTGCGACTTGAGCGCATAGGTCACGGTCTCCGGTTCGTACCCTTGAACTTCCTTCGTGAAGTCCTCTGCAGTCTGATCCGGGTGGTCGCAGGCCCAGAGAAAGCCCTTCTGCATCGCGCGGTTGAAGCGCTCAACACGCTCGGGATCATTCTTCAGGGCCTCATCCGAGACCACGATGCCATTGCCGTAGAGGTCGATGCCGACGTCAGACCATTTGAGGATGTTCGCCTTCTCACCGAGCGCCATCAGCGCCGGCTCGTCGGAGACGTAGAGCGCGAGGTTCGCATCCCAGCGGTCGGCCAGCAGACCTGGAATCTTCGATTCGCCGGTGGCGTGGACGACGTTGACGTCATCCTGTTTGAGGCCACTGCGTTCGAGCGCGAGCGGCCACATAGCCGTCATGGCACCGGCACCCTCAGTCGCCACCGTCTTGCCCTTCATGTCCTCCCAGGTTTTGATACCCGAACTCTCGAGTGCGATAGTCGCGTACGCTGATCGGGCCTGAAGCAGATTCACCTGCTTAACGTGAGCTCCTTTGCCCTGGCTGAGGATGGTCGCGCCGAAATCGGCCCATCCGGCATCGACTCTCCCGGTTTCGACGGAAGTCACGGTGTTCGTTGAGCCGGAACCCGGCATCAGCGAGACGTCGAATCCTTCCTCTTCAAAGAACCCCTCGGCCTCAGCTGCGAAGAACGGTGCGTGCTTCGGCAGATAGGCGACGTCGACCATGAGGTTGAAGTCATCGAGTCCGTCCTTTGGCGTGCATCCTGTCAGAGTGACCACAGACAGCAGGAGCGGCGCAACTAGCAGTTTCTTCAAGATGTGCATGGTTCCGCCTCTCACTTCGTGTAGTTCTTCCACGGCAGCAGCTTCTTCGAGATGAGGTCGATGATGAAGAAGAGAAGCAATGCGATCGCCGCAAGCACGATGAATGCTGCGAACATCGAGGGGAGGTCGACCTGAGAGTTCGCGAGAAGAATGACGTATCCGAGTCCCTTGGACCCGGCGATGAACTCACCGACCACGGCACCGCCGACAGCCAGCGAGATCGAGATCTTAGCTCCCGTGAAGATCGAAGGAAGCGCATAGATGAAATCGATCTTCATCATCTTCTTCAGCTTCGAGGCACGGTTGATGCGTGCAAGGTCCTGCAACTCGTGCGGCACAGAGTTGAGCCCGTCGAATGTGTTGATGACGAGCGGGAAGAATGCGATGGCCATTGCCACGAAAGCCTTCGACTCGAAGCCGAAGCCGAACCAGACGATGAACAGCGGCGCCAGAGCGACCTTCGGAATCGTGTCGATGGCGATGAGCGCCGGATAGAGGAAGGGACGAAGGAAGGAAGCGTAATAGAGGAGTGCTCCACACAGAACGCCCAATGCTGTGCCGAGCGCAAAGCCTGCGAGGCCTTCCTGCAGGGTAGTGAGAGCGTTGACCGCGAAGTATCCCGGGTTCGTGAACAATTCTTCGAACGCCGAAATCGGACCGACAAGCAGATACTTCGGGAAGTCGAAGATGAAGACTGCTAGCTCCCAGATCGCGAACAATCCGACGAGCCCGACAACAGCTTTGATTCCCGCTGTGAATGACTCAGGTTTGAGCCTAGATGCAGTCGGCGGAGCTGCCGGCGCAGGGCCGGGCTCCACAGGTCGAACTGCATCGGTATCGATGCGTGGTGCTGTTGTCATTGGCGATCCCTCCATTGGGTTCTGGTCCATGAGCAGGTGTGACATTGCATTTGTGACGTGGAACAACTGTGATGCGTTCCAGTATTCGCGACTCAACGATGCCTGTCCAAGATTGTTTTCGCATGTTTCGATACCCTGAAGGAATTGCATCAATGAGTTTGTCCAGGCAGGAAAAACTCAAGAGTTGAATTGAGAAACGCCAGGATACTCGGACTTCCCAAGAACATCCTGGCGCACCATGGCAACTTCGCGCGCAACGCTGACCCACCCACCGACTCGAACTACCTGACGTCGGCCCAGCTACCTCGCGAGAGGTTGCTGGGCCGCCGTCGGGTAGCAATTAGGAGCGGGCTGCGCCCAGATCCTCGCGGAAGGCTCGGCCCGCCGCACCCAAATCACCACATGAGGTGATGAAACGGAAGCCCTGTTCCTTGCGCAGCTTCGCCTCCTCGCCGTTTCCGCAGTGGATTCCCGGGACCACTCCGGCAGCGTCGGCGGCCGTGCGGATCCGCACGAGCGCCTCGGCGTGGGCCTCGTTCGGCTGGCCGGGCAGTGCGCCGACGGCGAACGCGAGGTCGGCCGGACCGACATAGACTCCGTCGATTCCCGGCACGGCGCAGATGTCCTCGACCGCGGCCAGGCCCTCCTCGTTCTCGATCATGACGAACAGCAGAGGCCTCTCATCCCGAGTCTCCTGCACGGCGTCGTGCATGATCTCGTACGTCGGCCCCCACGAACGATCCCCGCCCCGCGAGGGATAGTCGAGCGCAGCCACGGAGGCCTGCGCCTCGTCGACCGAGGAAACGAGCGGGACGATGATCGCCTCGACTCCGGCGTCGGCGAGCGCCCCGATCTCCGTGAATCGGTTCGCCGCGACCCGCGCCGTCACGAGCGCGTCCCCGCTGGCACGCACCGCATCGGTCAGCCGCAGCACGTCGGTCGGCCGCACCAGCCCGTGCTGCAGATCGAGGCAGACATAGTCGAACCCGGCCGCCGCCCCGATCTTCGCCAGCTCCGGACTCGTCGACATCATCCACAGTCCGTTGTAGATCTCGCCCGCGCGCAGGCGGGCCCGATGATTCTCAATCGCAGCAGTCATGACTGCATCGAATCACGGAACCCCGCCCGGCCACCAGAGGTGCCCGATATCCGGATGAACCTCGCCGAGGCGGCCCACCCTTACGAACGATTCATCGATTCCTTCGCCGAGGCGGCCCCGACCATCCGTACTAGGGATCCTCCCGCACGGAACGTCGTCCCACCTCGGCGAGGGGAATCATTCGGCGGGGCTGTCTTCGAGGAGGGGGCCGATGACTCGGTGGCGGACGATGACGAACGGGGCGCTGGACCCGACCTCGATGAGTTCGAGGTCGAGGCGGCGCGGCAACAGTGAACGTCCCTTGCCGAGAACCACCGGTGCGGTCCAGGTGATGATCTCGTCGAGGAGTCCCTCGTCGGCGAACTGCCCGGCGAGGTCGCCGCCGCCCATCACCCACAGGTCGTGATCGCCCGTGGCGGTGCACATTTCGAAGTAATGGTCGGCGACCGAGCCCTTCGCGAACCGGATGTCGGGGGCCTTTCCGTCCTTCCCGGCCTCGGGCAGGGAGAGTTTGCGATGGGTCATCACCCAGGCGGGAACCTCGTAGGGCCACGGGCCATCGAGGTTGCGCAGCACCCATTCGTACGTCGTGGCCCCCATGACGATCGCTCCGACGCCGTCGATGAACCCGTCATCCGGTGGCTCTTCGGTCTGGCGCAGCAGCCATTCGAGCGAATCATTCGGGTCCGCGATGAACCCGTCGAGCGTGGTCGCGGTGTAGTAGACGGTACGTGCCACAGGCAGTCTCCTCCTAGTTGCGTCTGTCTTTCATCCTATTGCGACAAGGCTCTCTCACAGCAGATCGGCGTCGATTCCGTCAGAAGACAGAACCGACGCCGATCGATGTGACGGCATCCCGCCGCCCCTACACCTCCTGAGTCCGCAGCGCCTCGGCGATGTACTCGGCCTGCCGGATCGCCAGCGCCACGATCGTCAGGGTCGGGTTCGCCGCGGCACCGGTGGTGAACACCGAACCGTCGGAGATGAAGAGGTTCTTCACGTCGTGGGTCCGGCCCCACTTGTCGACGACCCCGTCTTCGGGACGTTCGCTCATCCGTGCGGTGCCGAGGTTGTGCGTCGACGGATAGGGCGGAGTGTGGTGGGAAGTCTGCGCTCCGACCGCCTCGTAGACTCTCTGACCTGCGGCGTAGGCGTGTTCGCGCATCGCCAGGTCATTGGCGTGGTCGTCATAGTGGACGTTCGGCACGGGCAGACCATTCGTGTCCTTGACCGTCGTATTCAGCGTCACCCGGTTACTCTCCTGCGGCATGTCCTCGCCGACGATCCACATTCCCGCGGTGTTGAGGTACCGGTCGAGCAGCGCCGCGAAGTCCGGTCCCCATCCGCCGGGCTCGACGAAGGAGGCCATGAATCCCGGCCCCAGCGAGATCGTCTCCATGTAGTAGCCGCCGGAGAATCCGCGGTCGGGATCATGGATCGACTCGTCGGCGATGACTCCGGCCATCGTCTCCCCGCGATACATGCGCACGGGTTTGTCGAAGTGTCCCCACACGGTGCCGGTCAGGTGGCGCATATAGTTCCGGCCCACGTGTCCGGAGGAGTTCGCCAACCCGTCGGGGAAGGACGGTGTGCCGGAGAGGAGGAGCAGCCTCGGCGTCTCGATCGAATTGCCTGCCACGCACACGATCTTCGCGGCCTGACGGTGGAGGTTCCCGTCCTTGTCGAGGTAGAGCACGGCATCCGCCCGGCCAGCCGCATCGTGGGTGATCTGCACGGCCTGGGACTCGGGCCGCAGATCGAGCAGCCCGGTGTCCGCCGCCCGCGGCAGCTCTCTGACCAGGGTCGACCATTTGGATCTGTTCTTATCGCCCTGGAAGTTGAAGCCGTCCTGGATGGAGGCGGGGCGGCCGTCGTACTCTTCGGCGTTCGTGGCGTACGGACCAGTGGCATAGAACTTGTAGCCGACCTCCTTCGCCCCTCCCGCGAAGACCTTGTAGTTGTTGTTCGCCGGCAGCGGCTTCCGGCCGTGGACATGGGTCGAGCCCATCGCCTTCTCGGCCCGGTCGTAGTACGGGGCCATCTCCTCGAGCGTGATCGGCCAATCGAGGAGGTTGGCGCCGTCGATGCGGCCGTAGACGCTGCGGGCCTTGAATTCGTGGTTCTTGAAACGCGGGGTCGCACCCGACCAGTGGGTCGTCGTTCCGCCCACGGCCTTGACGATCCAGGCCGGCAGATTCGGGAAGTCGCGGGCAATCCGCCACGATCCCGTCGTCGTCCTGGGATCGAGCCAGGCCATCTGGTTGAACGCTTCCCATTCGTTGTTGACGTAGTCCTCGTTGCGCAGATACGGCCCGGCTTCGAGCACGACGACGGGAATGCCCTTCGCGGTGAGCTCGTAGGCCAGGGTTCCCCCGCCGGCGCCGGAGCCGACGATGACGACGGCCTCCTCGTCCGGGTCGATGCTGTATCCGGTCACACTGCGTCCAGCCTCGGCGCTGGCACCGCGTCCTGTATTCTCGGCAGCCATCACTTCTTCACCTCACCCATCTCGACGCTCTGCGGCGCGGGCTGATTGGTCGATTCGTCACCGGCAAAACCGCCGCTGCGGGCACCCATAACACCGTCACCGAGCTCCGGAATCGGTTCGTCCTCGGGATAGACGATGCGCGGTTCGGGCAGCCAGTCGAGGTCGTCGAACCCGCGGTTGATGTAGCCGCCTTTGTCGAACGACGGTCCCTCGTAGCCGAGCGTTTCCCACACCTCGACATCGTCATAGAGGTTGAGCACGGCGGTGCGGCGGACGAAGCCGAAGAACTCGGTGGACTCGACTCGGCGCAGCACCTTGAGGGCGGAATCATCATCGAGTCCGCAGAAGTTCCCATCGGAGAGCTGATCCAACGACAGAAGGCCCTGGATGAGGGCGACCCGGAACCACGTCTCTTCGTCGGCGGCGATGAGGATCTTCTCCGCGGTGCGCACATACGGTCCGTCGGGGAAGTCTGCGTGCGGAAACGCCACGCGCAGCACGCGGATGAGGGTCTGCTTCGCCTCGTCCGTCATCTCCATCGCATTCAGCGATGGGTATTTTGCAGGGAATGCCATCGGATGCTCCTTTGCTCCACTCGGCAGGCGGCATCGACGCACGCCCGCCACTGTCCTGACATGAGCAATCTATGTGACCCGCGACACCATGGACTATCCTCATTCTCACCACATGAAAAAGTCGACCGCCGAGGCGATCGCACAGTCAGGAGACCGCGTGTCCAACAGTGCCGTGATCCAACGAACCTTCTCCGTCCTGGAGGCCGTCGCCGCCTCGGGCTGTGCCGCCGCAAAGACAGTGGCCACCCGCCTCGAGATCCCTCTGCCCACCGTCTATCGGCTCCTCAACGAGCTCGCCGATTCCGGGTATCTCGTCTACCTCAAGGACACCAAACGCTTCGAGCTCGGTCCCAAATGCTTCGAACTCGGGCTGTCGTTCCAGCAGCGCCTCGTCGCTCCGCATCCGATCCGGCAGATCACCGATCAGCTCCACAGGTCGCTGGGCACCGCCGCCTACTTTGCGATCTACCGCGGTTCGGACATCATCCTCACCTACTGCTCCGACTGCGAGAAGCACCCGCGACTGCGGCCTCTGCGCTTCGGTTTCCACGAGGCCGCGCACGCCACCGCTTTCGGCAAGATCCTCCTGGCCGGAATGCCCGAACCGCAGCGCACCGATTATCTCGAGGCGCGCGGAATGCAGGTGCTCACCCCGCAGACGATGATCAGCCGGGAGGCCCTCGACCCCCACCTTGCCGAGGTGGCCACCCGCGGAATCGCATGGGAGCACGAGGAGTTCCTGCCCCGTCAGACCTGCGCGGCCGTGCCGGTGCACAATGGCACGGGAATGCAGGTCGGGGCGATGGCGATCAGCACGCCTTCATCGAAGATGACGGGCCGGGCGAAGCAGCTCGAGTCGACCCTGCGTGAGCATGCTGGCTTGGCGTCGAGCTATCTGCGCGGCGGTTCCGTCACCGTCCCCGTCGTCGAACATGCTTAAACCCCAGCTTTATCGCCACATGAGAAGAGCCGTGTCCTCCGGCTGCCGACTCTGCTGAGAATGATCGTGTTCGCTCACAGTTGAGAACTCAAGGAGGAGAAATGGGCACGAGCAACAGCGTCGCAGTGGTGACGGGGTCGGCACAGGGAATCGGTCAGGGCATCGCCCAGCGGCTCGGTGCCGATGGCCATCATGTCATCGTCGCGGACCTGCCGAGCATGCAGGATGGGGTGGCGGAGACCGTCACAACGATCGAAAGTGCAGGTGGGAGGGCCACCGGTGCCGAGGTAAACGTCACGGACGAGGATTCACTGAGCCGCCTCGTCGAGGTTGCCGTCGATGCGGGAGGAAAACTCGACGTCTTCGTCGCGAACGCCGGAATCGCTCAGGTCGAGCCGCTCATCGACTATTCGAAGGCCGACTTCGAGAAGATCGTCGACGTCAATCTCACCGGCGTCTTCCTGTCGTATCAGGCTGCGGCGAAGCAGATGATCGAGCAGGGCAACGGCGGCAAGATCATCGGCGCCGCCTCGATCGTCGCGTTCCGTCCCTTCGCGCTGCTGTCACCGTATTCGGCGACGAAATGGGCGGTGCGCGGACTGACCCAGGGCGCGGCGATGGAGTGGGCCAAGCACGGCATCACCGTCAACGCCTACGGGCCCGGCATCGTCGGCACCGCGATGTGGGATCTCATCGATGAGAAACTCGCCGCCGAGGAGGGGTTGGCGAAAGGTGAGGCGATCAAGAAATATGCTGGTGACATCCTCATGGGCCGGGTGTCCGTGCCCGAGGACGTCGCGAACCTCGTGTCGTTCCTCGCCAGCGAGGACTCCGATTACATCACCGGACAGACCATGCTCGTCGACGGCGGAATGCAGTTCTCGTAACGTTGTCGCTGAGAGCAGAAACCGACACCGCCACACCCACATCTCCACCCGAGAGAACAACCACAGAGAGAAGGAGGAAGACATGATCTTCATCGTCGTAAAGTTCCCCGTCAAACCCGAAATGGCCGAACAGTGGCCCGAACTGACCCGCGAGTTCACTGAGGCGACCCGTGCCGAACCGGGCAACAAATGGTTCGAATGGTCGCGCAGCCTCGACAACCCGAACGAGTACGTCCTCGTCGAAGTCTTCGACGACGATGCCGCCGAAGCGCATGTGAAGTCCGACCATTTCCAGGCCGCGACCGCCGCGGGCGGGCCGATGCACTCCGCACTGGCAGCGACCCCGAAGATCATCTCCCGTCAGATCGACGGTGATGGTTGGGACGCGATGGGCGAGCTGCAGATCGACTGATCCCCACCGAGGCGCCCGCCCCCTACCGGGGCGCCCTCATTCGCCGAGGATGTCGCGCGGGTCCGCTGATGCGTTCAGCGGACCCGCGCTGCGTTTTCGGTGCCGCACTCACCACCAGCTCGGTGAACCTGCACCAGCTTGGTCCCTGCACCAAGCTGCTGCAGGTTCACCGAGCCAGAGGCTTATTGAGCCTATTCCCGTGCCGCACACCGGTTGATAAGATTGTCTTATGAGCTTCGTCGACGAGTACCGCCACGCGCAACGCTGTGAAGACATTGCGCGACTGCGCCGTGCACTCGCGCTCCGAGCCATGCTCGCCACTGGCATGAGTCAGCGAGAGATCGCGAAAGATCTTGGAATCTCGCAGCCTGCCGTGAGTCAGCAGCTCAAATTCGCCCCCGCTCTTGATCTGGTTCATCCGGAGATCCTCCTGGAAGCCGCTGTTCCGATTCTCACGAAACTAGCCTCAGATCACGGCTATGAGAATTTGGCTGTATTCGGTTCCGCTGCGCGCCGCGAAGCTCGAATGGACTCCGATATCGACTTGATCGTCGACGCTCCCGAAGGCACTTCGTCCTTTGCCTTCATCCGCTTCAAACAACTTATCGAGAAGGTTCTCGGCAGAGAGATCGACTTGATCGACTATGGCGGACTGAAGCCGGGGGTAGACGATGACATCCGTCGAGAAGCGGTGTCGCTGTGATGGATTGCAGAATTGCTAAGGAACTGCTTCACATCGAAGCGTGGCTCGAACGTGTCGATGAAATCGTCGCCCGAGGGAAAGACGCTTATCTCGAAGACCAGTTGCTTCAGGAAGCCGGAGATTCCCTGATGATGAAGCTCGGCGAAGCCGCAAATCGGCTGTCGCGCATGGAAGCGCGTTCGCCAGCGGGAATAGATTGGGCTCTGGCCACCGCCAATCGCAATTTCATCGTCCATCAATACGACGCAATCAATCGCTCCGTCACCTGGCTGACACTGTCCGTCGACCTCGGCGAGTGGAAACAGGCGCTTCAGCCCTCGTTCAGAGCGGCGCAATCGTCACTGCAGACGCCCTCTGAACAGACCGACTGACTCTCGGCACCGGCCAGCTCTCCAGCTTGGTGAACCTGCAATAGCTTGGTCCCTGCACCAAGCTGCTGCAGGTTCACCGAGCCAGAGGCTCACCTCTGCGGCAGGTATGCCTTCTGAGACTCGACCCATTCGTCGAGCACGCTCGCGCGATCGTCGAACTTCGCGGTCGGGAATGCGAGTCCCTTCGTGGGCACGCTGGCTCCGAGTTCGACGAGCAGCGGTCGCAGTGTCGTCTCCACCGCGAGCGTGTGCGCCGGGGATCCGATGGTGAAGACCGGGATCGCGGTCAGCCCGTGCAGACCATTCGCGTCGTACCGGTCGAGGAAGGCTTTGAGCAGCCCGGTGTAGCTGGCCTTGTAGGTCGGGGTGGCGATGACGGCGAAATCGGCGGTGGCCAGACGTTCGGTGAGTGTGTTGAGGCGGTCGGACTTCCACTCGAAGATCTCGTCGGTCACCTCGGCGAGTTCGATGGTTTCGTCGATCTCGGACCCGGTGACCTCGGCGATCTTGGCGGCGAGGTCTTCGGCGACTTGGCGGGTGCGCGAATTGGGGCTCGGGTTGCCGACGACGACGGCGATGCGTGTGGTCATAAGGGGTCCTCTCCCAACGGTTGAGCCGATGAAGGACGGACACTCGCCGCCTTCCATGACAGTCACCCTAACCATGCAGACCAGAGTCCTATTTCTCCACAGTCACAGGGAGTCACAGACGCGTTTCACCGTCACATAGCCACATCGAAGCTCAATTGATCAGATATTAAATAGCCTCAGAGCCGACTTTTGCTCCAGAAGATTCCTATTGACGTATAAACCTCATAGGTTTAAGCTCGATTTTGCCATCAGGAGTTTCCACTCGATCGCCTCGAGTCGCTCCATGGCCGGTGCGCGCAGAGCCGCGCTGCACCGCACATCGCAATGAGAACGGGCTGAAATGAGCACCACCTCTGAGAACCACTATGCGCACCCGGCGGCGCGCATCAGCGGAGCCGTCGATAACCTCCTCGGCTCTGTCGGCTATGACCGTGCAGAATCCCTCGTTGCCGCGAGTGCCACCGAAATAGACCGCTCGTTCACACCACCGTCACCGCCTCACTGGCTCAATCCACCAGGCGCTTCAGTCGATTCCTCAGATGTTCATTGGAACAACACCGTCGACGAGTCCCCGAGAACCGGAATCTTCCGCACATACACAGAGTCCACGGTCACTGGCGCACCTGTACTGACAGATGAACTGTCCGGGTTGAGAATCACCCACAAAGACAATATCGGCATCCGCAACTATCCGATCACTGCTGGCAGCCCGGCCTTGTCGGACACGCGGGCAGAGACCACCTCCCCCATGCTCCGCTCACTCGAAACGGCAGGAGGAGCGATCATCGGGGCCAACCATATGGCGGAATTCGCGCTGAGTCCCACCGGCCACAACCAATGGTTCGGAGACGGCGTCAATCCTCTCAGCGCTTCCTACCTGTCCGGGGGTTCATCGAGTGGCTCGGCAATCTCCGTCGCCACCGGCGCCTGCGATCTCTCTCTGGGTACGGACACCGGAGGTTCCGTACGGCTTCCAGCTTCCTATTGCGGCCTCGTCGGATACAAACCCACCAATGGCCTCTTCTCTCATTCCGGTCTCATCCCGCTTTCCGAGACTCTTGACACTATCGGGTTGCTGGCCTCCGACACCACGATTGTGCAGCAGGCCTTCGAGGTTGTCGTCTCCGACCCCTCGGTCGTCTATATCGAAGCTCGCAGCCGGCTCGAAGCCTGCAATGCCTCAGAATTCTCCGGCTTCGCACACCTGTCCCGGTCTGCCGTCGACAGAGACTGCGACGACGAGGTCACCTCCGCATTCGCTAGTGCACTCGACGTCGTCGAGGAGATCGGACTGAGCAATACCAGTGGATTCGGACGTCTGGACGGAAATGGAGTCGACATCGACGATGCCGAGCTCAATAGAAGGTCCGTCACAGTTGTCAGTGTCGAGGCCGCACGAAACGTCGGCAGCATCCTCGGATGGAACTGGGACCTCCTCGGCGACCAGGTCCTCTCACGCGTGATCCGTGGAACTGCGATTCCCGCGATCGGCTACGCAGATGCTCTCGCCTGCCGTTCGGCCCTGACCTCAGAGTTTCTCGCCACGGCTATGGGAGGTTCGCGGTTCCTCCTCACACCGACGAGTCCGATCCTCGCGCCACAGATGTCGACGTCCAACGCGACAGGTTCCCGTGCTCGCAGCGACTACATGCGAGCCAGCAGGTACACACGCACCATCAACTATCTCGGACTGCCTGCGATCACTGTCCCGTTGCCAACTGCAGGAGGAGGCCTCTCGCCTGCTCTTCAGATCATCGGACGTCCCTACGATGACCGGACTCTGCTCTCAGTCGCAGCGACGATCGCGGAGGCCTGCAGGCAACCACAGAAATGACTGTCCAGAGAATCACCACTATTTCGGAATGAATCCGATGAAAGGCGCGACAAGGATGTCCGTTGACACCACTGCAGAACAGATAGAAATCGGGGCGCGCATGGATGCGCTCACCCCCAACACCGAGCACAGGAAGCTCTTCGCCTACATCGGCGCCGGCGCCATGATCGATGCCTACGACATTTACGTCGCAGCCGGTGTCTCGGCGGCGCTGGTCTCGACCGGCTTCGCTGGCGTCCACGAAATCGCAGTCTTCATGTCGATGACGTTCTTCGGCATGTTGCTGGGAGCAGCAACGGCTGGCTTTGTCGGTGACAAGTTCGGTCGCCGGATGAGCTATCAGATCAATTTGGCCATCTTCGCCGTCGCTGGGTTCGCCGCTGCGCTGGCTCCGAATTTCGAATTCCTCGTCGGAACCCGATTCGTCATGGGCATCGGCCTCGGTGCCGAACTCGTCCTCGCCGCTGCCATCCTCGGCGAGTTCATTCCTCCGCGCAATCGCGGGCGGTGGACTGCAGCGCTCGGCATCCTCGTGAACTCGGGTCTGCTCTTCGCCTCCGCCATCGGCGCATTGGTGATCTCGAATTTCGGATGGCGATGGATGTTCGTCATCGGGGCTGTCCTGGCGGTCATCGTGTGGCTGGCACGGCGGAGATGCCCGGAATCTCCTCGCTGGCTAGTAGTCAGAGGACGGCTGAGCGAGGCCCAGTCGATTGTCGAACGGTTCGAAGCAAAGTCGGCAACGACCTTGGCTAACAATCCGTCCGCATCAATAAGCAACACCGATGCCGATAGCCGTTCCGACGAATCATCGACGTCCAAGCGCCCTTTCTGGCAGCTAGCCATACTCGGAACCGTCCTTGCCGTCGGAGTCAACATGTTCGTCTACGGCTTCATCTCCTGGATGCCGACGTTCTTCGTCGAACAGGGCATCGACGTCTCCCACTCCCTGGCTTATACGACGGCGATGGCACTCGGCGCACCTGGTGGAGGCCTCGTCTGCCTGCTGCTCATCAATAAGCTCAACCGCCGCACGGCAATCGTCGTGTTCTCGATCATCGTCATACCGCTCGGCCTGGCCTATGCGGCCGCGCAGTCGATCCTCATGATCGTCATCATCGGCATCCTGCTCGTTACTGCGATCTACACCCTGGTGACGTTTGTCCTCTACTCCTACATGCCCGAGCTCTATCCGACCCGCTTCCGTCTGCGCGGAACCGGCATCTCATACACCTTCGCTCGCGGCGCGTCGATCGTCGTGCCGTTCGTCATGTCGGGACTGTTCGTGGCATTCGGGATCTTCGGCCCCATCGGCTTCGTCTGCGCTATGGCCGTGTGCATGATCGCCGTCGTCGTTGCGATACCCATCGAAACCCGCGGACGCAGCCTCGAAGAGATCTCCTGATCTCGCCTTTTCCGATGAGACAGCACTCCCCTGACTTTTCAGCCACTGCCCACTAAGAAAGTAGAAACATGACAATCCACGACGCCACCATCGGCCGGTTCTTCGAGGACTACACCGTCGGTGACATCTATCAGCACCCTTTCGGACGCACCATCACCGAGGCAGACAACGTCTGGTTGACCAACCTGACCCTCAATACGAACCAGAACCACTTCAACGAACACTTCGCTTCGCAGAATCCGATCACCGGCGGCAAGATCATCGTCAACTCCGGTCTCACTGTGGCCATGGTGCTCGGCCTGAGCGTGTTCGACATGAGTCAGAACGCGATCTCGAACCTCGCCTTCACGGACATCAACTTCCGCCACCCCGTCTATGTCGGCGACACGCTCTACGCGGAAAGCGTGTGCACCGAGGCTCGTCGGTCGAAGTCCCGTGACTACGCAGGCATCATCTCGATGACGACTCGCGGCCTCAACCAGGACGGCGTCACCGTGGTCAGCTGGAAGCGTTCGGTCATGATCGCCACGAGAGACAGCGGAATCGGCCAAGGGCATTTCCCCGACGCGACGGACTCGGTCAGCGACTACAGCTGAGCACCATGATGAGCACGCCTTTCCCGCAGCCGCGGACTACGCATCAAGACAACACAACGAGCTCAAGAGGAGACAGGATGCAGCCCCTTGAAGACATCCGAATCATCGCTGTCGAACAGTACGGTGCAGGCCCCTGGGGATCCATGCAACTCGCCGATCTGGGCGCCGATGTCATCAAGATCGAAGACCCGAACACCGGCGGCGATATCGGACGTTACGTTCCGCCGTTTCGCGAAGATACCGATTCGCTTTTCTACGAGTCCTTCAACCGAAACAAGCGCAGCATCGCACTGAGCTTGAGTGATGCAGACGATCGTGAGATCTTCGACCGCCTCGTTGCCAGCGCCGACGTCGTCTATTCGAATCTCCGCGGCGATGTTCCGGCCAAACTCGGCATCACCTACGCTGACCTGCAAGAAATCAATCCTCAAATCGTGTGTTGCAACCTGTCAGGTTATGGCGGAGGTTCGGCAGCGAAGCGGCCGGGCTACGACTACATGCTCCAATCTGCAGCCGGATGGATGGACATCACGGGCGAGCCCGACGGACCACCCACGAAATCAGGTCTGTCCCTCGTCGACTTCAGCGGCGGACTCGTCGCCGCAATCTCGATGCTCGCGGCGGTCCATGCCGCCCGTCGAGACGGAGTGGGCACTGACTGCGACCTCAGCCTCTTCGACACGGCGGTGTCGATGCTGACCTACGTGGGCAACTGGCACCTCAACGAGGGATTTGAGCCGCAGCGAACTCCCAAGTCCTCCCACCCGTCACTCGTCCCGTTTCAAGCCTTCGAGACCAGCGACGGTTGGATGACCGTCGGCTGTGCCAAAGAGAAGTTCTATCTCCGCCTCGCCGAGGTGGTCGGAGATGAAAGACTGACCGAAGACAGGTTCTCAAGCTTCGACAATCGGATCGAGCACCGTACAGAGCTCCTCGACATCCTCGACGAAGCGTTCCTCAAGCGCACCGCCGATGAGTGGGTCGAACTGTTGGAGACAGCCGGAGTTCCCGTGGCCAAGGTCAAGAGTGTGGCTGAGGCGCTGCAAGACCCACTGGTCACCGAACGGGGTCTGGTCTTCGACACCGAACACCATCGGTGGGGAACGATCCGCAATATTGCAACGGCACCGCGAGTCGGACCGCCGCTGACGAGAAATCTTGCCGCCCCGACGATCGATGAACACCGCGCCGAGCTCCTGGAAGAGCTCGACACCACCACGAACAGCAAAGGAGCCTGAGAGAATGTTCGAACTCAGCGAAGAACAGAGCGATTTCAAGACATCGCTTCGGACTTTCGTCGACAAGGAGATCATCCCCGTAGCCCGAGAGATGGAGGCAGAGGGTGAATACCCGACTGACATCATTGACAAGCTCAAAGAGATGGGACTGTTCGGGCTGACCATCCCCGAGGAGCACGACGGCCTGAACATCGATCCTGTCTCTTTCGGAATCGTTTTCGAGGAGCTTGCCCGTGGATGGATGGGCATCGCTGGAGTCCTCGGTAGCCACACGATGGCGGCGAAGATGATCGCCGAACACGGCACCGACGAGCAGAAGTCGAAGCATCTCTCCGCCCTCGCTTCGGGAAAGCAGCGCACAGCCCTCGCTCTGACCGAGCCCGATGCCGGGACCGATCTGCAGGGCATCAAGACGACGGCGAAGAAGGTCGGCGACAGGTACATCATCAACGGGGCCAAGATGTGGATCACCAATGCGAGGCATGCCGATCCGTTGCCGGTTCTCGTGAAGACCGATACCGCAACAACACCGGCTCACAAGGGAATGAGCATCCTCCTGGTCAGCGCGGACACCCCCGGTTTCGAAGTCACCAAGGACATCCCGAAGCTCGGCTACAAGGGCCCCGAGAGTTGTGAGATCGTCTTCGACAACTGCGAAGTGAGCGCCGACGCTCTGCTCGGCGGAGTCGAGGGCCGAGGTATGCAGCAGGTACTCTCTGCCCTGCAATGGGGACGAGTGAATATCGCTGGACGTTCCGTCGGCATCGCGCAAAGGGCACTCGAAGAATCAGTCACCTACGCTCAGGAACGCGAATCCTTCGGTCAGCCCATCTCCCATTTCCAAGCGATCCAACTGCGGGTCGGACGGATGGCAACACGCGTGCAGGCGGCGCGTCAGCTGATGTACTGGTCGGCTCAGTCGCTGCTCAAAGGTCGGGCAGACGGAGAGACCGGCATGGCAAAGGTCTTCTGTTCAGAAGTCGCCCTCGAATCCGCAATCGAAGCGATGTCCATCCACGGCGGCTACGGCTATTCCAAGGAGTATGAGATCGAACGGCTGTATCGCGATGCACCTCTGATGAGCATCGGCGAGGGCACCAATGACATCCTCAACACAGTGATCGCCAAGTCGATCTTCTCCGGCCGCACCGCGATTTGATATCAGGAGTTCTCATGACCAGCATCTCAGAATCAATTGCCTCATCAGTTGCTTCGATCAGCCTCGATGACATTCCGTCAGACGTACAGTCGCGTGCCCGCCACCTTCTGCTCGACTCCGTCGGTGTCGCCCTTGCCGCCAGCAATCAGGAATTCGCAGCAGTCACTTTGGCCGGACTCGCGGAGCTCAACCCCGGTGAGACACCGGTCATCGGCAGCTCGACCACGCTCTCGAAGACCGGAGCAGCGATCGCCAACGGTCTGATGATCCACGGCCATGACTTCGACGACACGCACATAGCGGCCGTATCGCACGTCAGCGCTTCCTCTCTTGCTGCTGTCATCAGCGCCAGCGCCACTGACGAATCGATCAGCTTCGGCGACCTGCTGCTCAGCTACATTCTCGCCATCGAGGTGAACTCTCGTCTGGGAATGGCCGTTGACGGACGGTTCCACGACAAAGGATTCCACCCCACGGGCATCCTCGGGGCGTTCGGATCGGCAGTCGGTGTCGGCGTCTTACGCGGACTTCCTATCGACAAACTCGTTGACGCTCAGGGCATCGTCGGTTCGTTCTCCTCCGGCCTCCTCCAGTTCCTCGATGAGGGAGCTCCGACAAAACGGCTGCACCCAGGTTGGGCGGCCAACGCAGGTCTCCATGCCGTCTCGCTCGCCGCTGCCGGATACACGGGCCCGACGGAAATCTACGAAGGCCGATTCGGTCTTTATCGAACTCACATCCAGGACGAAAGCGTCCCGGGGCTCGGAGCGTTCGAGAACCTCGGTGAGTCGTGGGAAGTGGCGAATGTTGCCGTCAAACCGTTCCCCACGTGCCACTTCACCCATTCGTTCATCGATATCGCGTTGCGTCTCCGGCAGGAACCGAACTTCGACTTCGACCGAATCACATCGATCTCGGCGAAGATCCACGATGTACCAGGCGCGGTGGTCTGCAAACCGGCCGCGGACAAGCTGCGTCCCCGCAGCGAGTACGATGCCAAGTTCAGCCTGCCCTATCTCACAGCTGCTGCTCTGCGGCATGGGCAGATCACGTTCTCGGAACTCGACGAAAAGGCTCGCACCGATGAGTCGGTTCTCAGTGTAGCTGCACAGATGGACGTCGAACACGACCCAGAGAGCCTCTATCCGAAGGCCTTCTCAGGAGACCTGGCTATTACGCTCGACGACGGCACTGCTTTCCACGAGGCGGAGCAGATCAATCGTGGTCACGAATCCCGTCCGTTGACCAACGCCGAGGTAGCTGAGAAGTTCTCCATGTGCGCTGCCCCGGTCGTCGGCTCCGCGCGGGCAGCGGAGATCGCAGCAATCGTGACAGATGCTCCAGTCGACCGACCAGCCGCCGCTGTCATCGGAGGTTTCTGTGGTTGACGTCGGATCCGGGCCAGGGAACGTCAACACTACGAACATGCCGAAAACAGACCTGTCTGGCCCCGGATGGCTGTTCGTCCCGGCAGACCGGCCCGAGCGCTTCGCGAAAGCCGCTGCTGTCAGCGACCAGATGGTCATCGACCTCGAAGACGGAGTTCGCGAAGCAGATAAGGAGACAGCCCGAAGCCTGCTGCGGCGATCCGAGTTCGTTCCGACACGGGCCTGCCTGCGCATCAACGGCTTGTCTACTGCTCATTCCGAACGAGACATCGAGCTCGCACGGGAGTTGGGTTTCGGTTCCGTCATGGTTCCGATGGCAGAATCACATCAGCCCTTCACTCAGCTAGCTGGCTTCAGCGTCGTCGCCCTCGTCGAGACGGCTCGCGGGGTCGTCGAATCCGATCGCATCGCGGCTCACCCCAACGTCGATGCTTTGGCCTTGGGAACGGCAGATCTGCAATTGGATCTGGGAGCGCGCGACACAAAAGGGACCGCCGGTGTGTTCGAGGACCTGCTCGCATTCGCCCGGGCGACACTGCTCTTCGCAGGTCGCGCTCACCACGTTCCCGTCATCGACTCGGTGCATGCCACTGTGGCCGACGATGCGGGGCTGCGACGTGCCGCCGCAATAGCGTCAGCGTACGGAATGGACGGCAAACTGGCGATCCACCCGAAACAGATCGAAATCATTCGCGGCGAGTTCGCCCCCAGCGAGTCAGAGGTGGCTTGGGCAGCGACTGTGGTCTCCGAAGCTGAATCCCGAGCTGCAGGTGCGTTCGTCCTCGATGGCGAGCTCGTCGACGAAGTCATCATCCGCAGGGCGGAAAGTGTTCTCGCCAGGGCCCACTGACCTGAGTACCCGGCGGCACCTCGATCCGACACGGATGTGCGCGAGCCAAGCACTCTGTGGACGGCTATCGCACTACCATGGCATCACAGGCGATCGTCTTCGGCTGCAGACGACCGACTCGACGAGCCTGACAAGGAGAGTGGACAGAATGCCCCAGTGCGCCCGCCTCAACCGAATGACGGTCAGGACTTCAGATGGTTGAGTCGAAAACCGCCTACGCCGTCGTTGCTGAGAAGATCCGTCGAAACATCCTCGACGGGACCTTTGCTCCCGGCTCTCGCCTGCCCTCGGATGCCGATCTGCGCGAGACCTACGCTGTCGGACAGAGCACCATTCGCGAAGCACTGCGTACCCTGTCGAGCGAGCATCTGGTCAAGAGCGTTCGCGGCGTCAACGGGGGCACATTCGTCACGATTCCGACGGTCGGTCATTTGGGTTCGCAGTTGGAAGTCGGAGTCACGCTCCTGGCGACCTCCGACTCGATCTCAATCGACGATCTCATGGAGATCCGACACGTCACCGAAGTGCCGGCAGCCGGCTATGCCGCCTCGAGGCGAACCGACGACGACCTGGAAAAGCTGCGAAACTCGGATCCGAGTCTGCGCAGCGAAGAATCATCGTTTTCCAGCCATTCGACCTTTCATCAGCAGATCGTCGAGGCGGCGCACAACCCCTTGCTCGAAGTCGTGACGATCCCTCTGTTCAATGCACTGCAGAACATCGTCGGCGAAGCGAATGCTGCTGCAAACATCGGCACCAGCGTGAGCCACGATCATTCGGCGCTCTTCGACGCGATCGTCCGACGTGACTCCATGGCCGCGATGTCACTCATGCGCCAGCATCTGGATTCCGTCTCTGAGTACTACCGCAGTCGCGGTCTCTGATTCGGTACTAGTGAGGGCCCTCCTACAAGAAGAGGGCCCTCACTAGTGCTGAGCATTACGCAGATCAATTCTCGGCGTTTCGAACTTGAGAATCTCGAGACCTCAGTGCCGACGTTGCCGCATCGTCGACGACCCACCGTTCAGTATCGATGACGACACCATAATCACGAGCAGCCTCTTCCGAGGTCAGATACTCATCCCATACATCATGGAGAACCGCAAAGGGGTCTCTCCTGAAAGGGTCGCCGAATCCGCCTCCTGAGGGCATCCGGATCTCCAAGGTGTCTCCTGCGTAAACGATCTCCTGAGTGACCTTCGAATGGAGCACCTCTTCTCGTGCCGTTCCAGGATTGCGAACGAAAGACCCGGAGACTCCGTCCGCGCCGCCCAACACACCCGCGGGCGGATCGCTTCGATTGTCGGCCTCGGACCCGAGGAAGGTGTCTGTCATCATCAGCCAGCGGCGGACACTGCCAATGCCGCCTCTCCATTGTCCTGGTGCCGGAGATTCATCGCGCAGCTCGTATCGTTCGGCGCGCATGGAGTGGTTGAGTTCGAGTTCCTCAATCGGGTTGTTTCTCGTATTCGCCATCAGCGCGTCGACGGCGTCGAGCCCATCTCGGCCATTGCGACCACCGTACGAACCTTCATTGATCTCGATGTACACCCAGTAGCTCTCTCCATCTTCCGCAACTCCCGAATATGCGATGGCGCAGAGCGCGGACGATGAACCGGCAACCGCCTGGTCCGGCAGAATCGGTGCCAACGCCAAGTTGATCGAGTCGAAGACACGATTGACCTGTGAGAATCGAGCAAAGCACGAAGCAGGGAAGTCTGGGTTGAATATTGTTCCCTCGGGGGCATAGGCCCGGACCGGACGGAAGCAGCCGTCGTTTTGAGGGACGTATTCCGGAGTCGTCTCCTCGTCGAGCAATATCGTTCGGATGGCGCTCACCGCAACCGGCAACACCGAGCCTTCGAAGGGAACGTTGAATGCTGTAGGAACCTGGTCGTTCGAACCGGTGAGATCGATAAGCACTTCGTCGTCTTCGATGTCGACTCGGACCTCCACCTTCAATGGGACTCCGCGGTTCTTCCCATCATCGTCGAGGTAGCCGATCGGTGCTTCATAGCTGCCGTTCGGCAATTCGCGAATCCGGCTCCGGAGCATGTTCTCCGAATAGTCCATCCAGGCTTCGCTCGCGCTCATCACAGTATCGAGGCCATACGTCTCGAGGAGTTCGACGAATCTCTTTTCCCCGATACGAGCGCATGACACGAGCGCCTCGAGGTCGCCGCGGTTCTGCTCCGGCGTTCTGACGTTGTCGAGGATGTGCTGAATGAGCATGTCGTTGCGCACGCCCGCATCGTAGATCTTCATCGAGTCCATCAGCTTGCCCTCTGCCCAGACGTCGACAACGTCCATGCACAGTCCCGGGAAATTACCGCCAATGTCCGATACGTGCCCTGTGCATCCGGCGAAACCGATGTGTTCGTCGTTCCAGAAAATGGGAATGATGATTCCGTAATCAGGCGAGTGAGCTGCACCGTGGTACGGATGGTTATGGAGAATCACATCTCCGGGACGGTAGGTTCCTGCAAGCCGTCGATTCACTCCCTTGATATAGGCAGGGATCGACCCACAGTGCATCGGTGTCGAGTCCGATTCGCAGAGTTCCCGTCCATAGACATCGAAGATTCCAGCTCCCAAGTCCTCTGATTCTCGGATGAGACTCGAATACGCCATCCGGTAGAGAACCTGGGCCATCTCCTTCGCCATGGAATCGAGGGCGCCTCCGATCACACGCAGGGTGATTGGGTCGACCTCGACCGGGTTCCACGTGCGATGAGGAACCTCAGGAGCCAGCGAGACACCTGTCTTCGGCATTGTCGTTTCACTCATTGTGCGTACCTTTCGATGATGATGTGTCCGAGGTCATCAACTGTGGCCCGTTGCCCGATTCCAATGACAGTTGTCGAATCGAATTGTTCGACAATGGCCGGTCCTTCGAATACGTTGCCCGAACAAAGAAGCTCTCGGGAATAGACGTCTGTATCGACCCATTCCGGATCGCCCGCGTCATCCGTCCACATCAGAGTCTGTGTCGTCGCCACCTTCGCAGGAGAGGAGTCGGCATCGCCAACATCGATCTTCGGAAGCCTGATCTGAGGCACCATTCCAATACCGGTCATCCGCACATTGACCAATTGAACCGGCTTGTCGTCAAACCGTTGTGAGTACATACGCCCGTGTTGCTCGTGGAAGGCTTGAGCGACCCGTTCCACCCAGTCGGCATCGATCTCACCGCTCGGTGCCTGAACTCGCAGTTCGTAGCCTTGCCCGACGTACCTGCAGTCAACGCTGCACTCAACGTCAATGTGCTCATCAGGGATTCCGTCGCCTTTGAGCTGCGCGACGGCTTGGTCGGTCAGGCGAGCGACTTCGCGCGCAAGCAGGTCGATGTCTGCCTCATCCGACGAAGTCCACACCGTGGTCGGAACTTCGTAGCGGATATCGGTGGCCAGGAGGCCCACCGCTGAAGTGATCCCAGGGTGCGTTGGCACAATGATCCGCGGAATATCGAGTTGCTTTGCGATATGCCATGCGAAGAGCGGACCGGCGCCGCCTTCGGCGACCAGGGAGAAGTCTCGTGGATCGTAGCCCTTGCGGACCGAGTGCAGACTGATCGCTTCGGTCATCGAATGCGCGAGCACCGTGAAGATGCCCATAGCCGCCTTCTCGATGCTCTGGCCCAAGGGTTCAGCGATTTGTTTCCTCACTGCCTCTTCTGCGAGCTGCGGTCGGACTTCCATGGTTCCCGAGAGGAAGCTTTTCTCACGCAACCATCCGAGGACCACCATGGCATCAGTCGAGGTGGGTTCAGTGCCACCACGGCCGAAACACGCGGGCCCCGGCACCGCACCGGCGCTGCGTGGGCCGACACGGAACATGCCTCCTTCGTCGATCGATGCGATCGAGCCACCGCCTGCCCCGATGGTGTCGACTTCAGCCATGGGAACCATTGCGTGGTAGTCGCCGATACGGGTATCGAGCAAGTGTTTCATCCGCAGACGTCCGTCGGGTGCGACTCCGACGTCGGCCGAAGTGCCACCCACATCAAGCGTGATTACGCTCGGATAGCCGGAGGCCGCTCCGATTGCGCAGCCTCCGATGAGCCCGGCGACGACACCACTCGTCAGGAGCGAAACCGGGGTTTGGCGAGCGCTCCTGGCAGTGACGAGTCCGCCAGCGGAGGTCATGAGGTGGACGTCGTCGCTCACGCCCGCGGCACTCGCCTCGTCGACGAGTTTCGAGATGTAGTTCGATGTCTTCGGTCCGACGAAGGCGTTGAGGGCGGTCGTCGAGAATCGCTCGTACTCTCGATACTGGCTGGCAACTCCGCTGGACAGCGAGATGAACGCCTCTGGGAACTCTTCCTCTACGATTTCGCGTGCCCGTTGTTCGTGGGCGGGATTCTTGTAGGCGTGCAGGAACGCGATGGCCACCCCAGCAACTCCACGCTCCCGCAGGAGCCGCGCTTCCTGTCGAACGGCGTCTTCGTCCAGCGAGGTGAGAACGGCTCCGGACGCATCTATGCGTTCGGGCACTGTCCGCCTGTTTCGGCGAGGAACCAATTGCCATTTCTGCCAAGGCAGCTCCTGATAGTTCGAATAGTTCAGAGGACGCTTCTTCCGCGCAATGTGGAGGAGATCCCTGAACCCTTCAGTCGTGATCAGTCCAACATCGTCACCGTTGTGCTCGAGGACGATGTTGGTCGCCACAGTCGTCCCGTGGAAGAACATGTCGATGCTTTCGAGGTCGATCTCCGCTTTGACCGCCAGCGCAGAGATCCCCTTCATCGTGCCGACTGACGGGTCCTCATTGGTCGAAGGTGTCTTATGTACTGTGGTTGTGCCGTCGTCGTCCCATAGGACCAGGTCGGTGAAGGTTCCGCCGACGTCAACTCCAAGTCGTCTCATGGAAGTCCAATCAATGTGTAGGAGGATTTCAGTGATGGCTGACACTGCTCTGTGCGCACCACTGAAGCGAATATACATCAGATATATAGAGGCCGCTAGACCCAATTTCCGACAACATTTCCGGGAAATCACGAGAATACTTACATAAATACCTGATGTTTAAGCGATCGGGATACCCTTCTATACCGGATCCAGTTCCCCTCCGTTCGACACCGAGGCGGCACCACTGCGCGGCGTCGACGAGTGGCTCACTCCATTCCGTCGTTGCTGGGTCCCGCAATTGGACATGCTCTCAGCCGAGATCGCCCGCGCAAAGTGACAGTGCCGTCTGGCAGAAGCCGAATCAGACACCATTCCACCGCTGCGCATCCTTGGTTACCATGAAGTACCGCCGATCTTCGGCGGACCTCCCGCACCTCACTTTCAACCGCCGTCAGATCATCGACGACCTTCGAGGAGCATTGATGACCACCTCCGACTCCAGTCGCCCCACCGAAGACCAGGTCCTCGCCGCGCAGGCCGACGCCGTCGACCGCGGGCTCAACATCACCGTCGGGAGCGACACCCAGCACACGGTCCAGACGCTGAGCCAGACCTACCCGACCACAGTCGCCGACCTCTGGGAAGCCTGCACCGACCCGGTCCGGCTCCAGCGCTGGTTCGCTCCGGTCAGCGGCGACCTCGAACTCGGCGACCGCTACCAGATCGAAGGCAATGCCTCGGGCACGATCGAGAGCTGCGAACCGCCCCACTTCTACTCGCTGACCTGGGAATTCGCGGGAGGAGTCAGCCACGTCACCGTCCGCATCGCCGAGGCAGACGGCGGCGCACGCCTCACCCTCGAGCACTCGCACGCAGGTGAGGCGAACGCCGATTTCTGGGTCCGGTTCGGACCGGGCGCCACCGGGGTCGGGTGGGACATCTCCCTCCTCGGTCTCGCCAACCATCTCGTGGCCGGCACGTGACGCCCAGAAGACGAGAACGAGTGGGTCACCTCGGCGCCGGCACAGGAATTCGTCCGCACCTCCAGCACCCGCTGGGGCGAGGCCTCGGCGGCGGCAGGCACACCGGTCGATCAGGCTCGCGCCGCCGCTGAACGCACCACCGGTTTCTACCTCGGCCAGCCTCCGGCCGAGTGACCTACATCCGCCGACCGAACCAACGGCGGAATACCTCGCTGCAGCGACTTCACCGTCCTTGGGTGGGCGTTCTGGTCACGCGTTGCTCAACAGAACGTGACCAAAACGACCACCTAATGACGGAAGGCGCGGAAAGGTCCCGCCTACTCCCCCGCCTACTCCCCCGTCTGCTTCCGGGCCCCCAGCGCCAGCCGGGCGATATCGCGCAGCACTTCGAGTTCCTCGCTGCCGTCGAGCAGCGCCCGCAGTTCGATGGCCGCGCGGCTGAGCAGGCTGCGATAGGCGCCGGCGACGTTGTCCGGCTCCCGTGTCAGCGGGTAGGACACGCAAAGGGCGAACACGATCGCCTCGACGGTGAAGGCCACACTCGCCGAGGCGGTCCCGGCCACCCGTGCCTGCTTCGTCGCGTAGAACTCCGCTGGGTTTCCCGGCCCGCACAGCGCCAGGGCAGCCGAGCCGCCATCGACGAGCGGGAGCACCGCCCCGACTCCGCGCGAGACGCGCAGCTCATGATCGGCTTCGACATTGCGCACGCACACACGGTCCTCACCGACTCGGACCCACAGCTGCACGGATTCCCCGGTCATCGTCCGCAGATGGTCGAGCACCGAGTTCGTCGTGGCGATATTGCGCCGGCCCGGGAAGGGCCCCAACCGCAGCAGCCCCGAGGAGTCACGGACGATGAACTTGTGCGTCCGCAGATCGGTCAGCAGCCGATACGTCGTCGACTTCGAATAGCCGAGGCGGCGGCACACCTCGGCAGCCGTCATCGGCGAGTCCTGGAGGACTTCGAGGATGGCCGCACTGCGGTCGATGACTCCGATCTCCGCCGGCGCCTGTTCAGAACTCTTCATTCCCACTCCTCACGACACCGTCACATCGGCGAGCAGCTTCCGCCGGGACACCCACCACCGGAAGATGATGGGTCCGATGATGCCGAGCACCATGAGGATGATGATCGACAGCGAGATCGGCCTGGTGACCAGGGGTGCGAACGATCCGCCGGAGATCTGCAGCATGCGCCGGAAGTTGTCCTCGAGCAGCGGTACGAGCACGAGCGCCAAGATCGCCGGAGCCAAGGGGATGCCGCCCTTCTCCATGAGGTAGCCGATGACTCCGAAGATGCCGAGCATCATCAGCCCGAACAGGCTGAATTCGATGGCGTAGGCGCCGATGACCACGAGCACGAGGATGGACGAGAAGAGGATCTCCTTGGGCATCTTCAGCAGCTTCACGAAGACCCCGACCAGCGGCAGGTTGAGGATGATGAGCGCGATGTTGCCGATGTACATGCTCGCGATGATCGTCCAGATCAGTCCGGTCTCGTCCCGGAAGATCAGCGGTCCTGGCTGCAGACCGTACATCGTGAACACGAAGAGCAGCAGCGCCGTCGTCGCCGAACCCGGGATGCCGAGGCTGAACAGCGGAATCATCGCACCGCCGACACCGGCATTGTTCGCCGCTTCCGGACCGGCCACGCCTTCGATGGCGCCGTGACCGAATTCGTCCTTCCGCTTCGAGATCCGCTTCTCCATGATGTACGACATGAACGAAGCCAGCGAGGGACCGACTCCGGGCAGGATGCCGATGATGAACCCGACGACGGAACCGCGGGCCCAGGGCCCGGCCGACCGCTGCCAGTCTTCCTTCGTCATCCACTTGTCGTTGCCGAAGCTCTGGATCTCGTCCTTGGCCCCACGTCCGAGCGCGAGGTTCCGGATCGCCTCGGGGATAGCGAAGAGCGCCATCGCGAAGATCGTGAAGTCGATCCCGTCGGAGAGCAGACTCATCCCGAACGTCTGCCGGGGCAGCCCGGTCTGGAAGTCGAGGCCGATGAGGCCGACGGCCAATCCGATGAAGATCGAGATGAGCGCCTTCGCCCGCGAGCCCGCCGACATCGTCGACGCGAGCAGCAGAGCCGTGGCCATGAGCAGGAAGTATTCGGTGGCGCCGAAGACGTTCGCGAGCTTGACGAGCACCGGGGACAGGAACGTCAGCCCGATGATCGCCAGGGTGCCGGCGAGGAACGAACCGATCGCCGCGGTCGCCAGGGCGGCCTTGCCCCGACCGCGGCGGGCCATCTCGTAGCCCTCGATCGCGGTCACCGCGCTGGCGACCTCACCGGGGGTTTTGATGAGCGTAGCGGTGATCGAACCGCCGTACATCGACCCGTAGTAGATTCCGCACAGCAGGATGAGGCCGTGCACCGGCTCCATGCCGAAGGAGACCGGGATGAGGATCGCGATCGCAGAGATCGGTCCGATTCCCGGCAGCACTCCGACGACTGTGCCGAGCAGCACGCCGAGGAGGGCGAAGGCGAGGCTGACCGGTTCGAGCGCCGAGGCGAAGCCGCCGCCCAGATCGATGAGAGTATCCATGTCCGCCCCCCCCCTAACCCAGGATCCCGACGGGCAGGTACACCGCGAGCCCGTAGACGAACGCCGCGTAGACCACGCCGGCGAAGACGACGGAGAAGATGAGGTTGCGGATCCACTTCTCCGGCGCATAGATGCTGGTCAGCCCCATCAGAAACGCCGCCGTCGACAGCAGGAATCCAACCGGGATGAGGATCGCGAGGTAGACGAAGAAGAGCGCGAACTGGAACACGACCTTGCGCACCTGCGGCTCCGGTGGGGCCTCGAGGACGATCCCGCCTGCCCCCTCCTGGCCGGAGGATCGGTCGGCGGTTTCACGGGATGATTCCCCCGCCGAGGCGGCCGCACCGTCCCCACCCCCCACCGCGGTCGAGCGCGCGGACCCGGGCGCCGCCTCGGCGAGGGTGTCCTTCCGGTGCCGGAGGACGGCCTGACCTGCCAGGAAGAGGCCGAGCACGATGAGTCCGATCCCGACGATGGCGGGGAAGGTGCGCGGGGTGACGATGTTCGCGGTCTCCTGGATGGAGAACGTCGCGATGTAGTACACCGCGCCGATGACGGCGATGGCGCCGCCGGTGATGAGGTCGGTGCGGAAAGCAGTCATTTGCTGTTGCCCAGATCGGTTTCCTTCACGCCTTCTTCCACTGTCTTCGCAGCGTCATCGACGTAGGCCTGTGCTTCGTCACCGGTGTGGAATTCGGTGGCCCACTGGTTGTTCTTCAGGGTCTCCTGCCAGGCGTCGGACTTGCTCACGTCTTCGAGCGCCTTGGCCCAGAAGTCGACGGCTTCCTGCGGCATCTCGGCGGGTCCGTAGACTCCGCGCCAGTTGCCCAGGGTCACGTCGTAGCCGGAGTCCTTCGCGGTGGGCACCTTGTCGAAGGGCGCTGCCAGCGGTTCCTGGGCGAAAGTGACGAGCGGTTCGATGTCACCGGCTTCGATGACGGAGCGGAATTCGCTCATGCCGGCGATGGCGACCTTCGCGTCCCCGTTGAGCATGGCGGTCGTCTGCTCGCCGCCGCCGTCGTAGTTGACGAAGTTGATGTCGGCCGGGTCGACGCCGGCTTCCTTCGCAAACAGGGCGAACGGCAGGGTGTCGTCTCCGGCGGCTGCGACGGTGACCTTCTGCGGGTCGTCCTTGAGCGCCTTGACCAGGGCGTCGAGATCCTTGAAGTCCCCGTCCTTCGGGGTCACGACCATGAAGTCCTCGACGTAGAGGGTAGCGATGAGAGTCGTGTCTTCGGGACCGAATTCGCAGAGATTGCGCGCCTTCATCGTCTGGCTGGCCAGGGAGGTGATGGCGATCTGATCGTCCTTGCCCTTCTCCTGCTGCATCATCGACGTCAGCCACGAGCAGCCGGTGCCGCCGGGTTTGTTCTGCACGGGCAGCGGCGTCGAGACGATGTCGTCCTTCTGCAGCGCCTCGACCAGCGCCCGTGCCGTGGTGTCCCAGCCGGATCCGGGTTCGGCCGGGGCGGTGACCGTGACCGGTCCCTTCGGATAGTCGCCGCCCTCGCCCGGGGGCTGCGCCTTGTTTCCGCAGGCGGTGGCGACGAGGGCGACCGTGGCGAGCACGGCTCCGATCTTCGCCGCGCGCTTGCGAGTGCTCGTCGACCCTTCCTTCGCCGAGGCGGCCGTCCGTGTGCGTGTGATCGTCGTTGATCGCATGAGCTGTCCCCTTGTGTGTTCGGTTCTCGATATTTGGTGGTGTATTGGTGGGTATGGTGCTGGTGGTGCCGCTGAGCGAGTTGTCAGTCCAGGCGGTTCTCGTCAGGCTGGGGCCCGTCGACCGGTGGGCCCGTCGGCACTGCCGGGCCGTCCCGGTAGTGGCTGTTGTGGCGGCCCGGTTCCGGCACATCGCTGCGCAGGCCGAGCCGGTTCCCGTCGAAGGTCAGCGGCAGCAGCGGCACATCGACGCTGACGCCCGTCGGCAGCCCGGTGTGGGCGAGCGCTCCGGAGGCGACGAGGTGCGGATCGTCGGTGAGGTCGGCGGGAGTATTGACCGGGGCGACCGGCAGTCCGCGCCGGGTGCACTTCTCTTCGATCTCGGCCAGGCTCAGCTGGGACAGTGCCTGCTGGAGTTCTGAATGGATGCGGTCGCGTTGGTCGACCCGGCCCTGGTTGGTCAGCATGTCCGGGTCGGCGGCGAGCCCTGTCAGCCCGAATTCGTCGCAGAGGTCGCGCCATTGCCCGTCGGAGACGGCAGCGACGAAGACCTGGTTGTCGTCGGCGTCGCGGAAGATATCGTAGACGGCCCAGGTGGCCTGCCTGGTCGGCATCGGTCGGGGTGGTTCGCCGCTGATCTGGGACTGTGCCATATGCGTGCCGACGAGGAAGGCGTTGTTCTCGAACAGTGCGGAGTTGATGAGTTTTCCGCGGCCGGTGGTCTCGCGCACCCGCAGTGCGGACTGGATGCCGATGACTCCGAACATTCCGCCCATGATGTCGTTGACGCTGGCGCCGGCGCGCAGCGGCTGCCCGGGAGGGCCGGTCATATAGGCCAGTCCGCCGAGCATCTGCACGACCTCGTCGAGGGCGGCCCGGTTCCCGTAGGGACCGGAGAGGAACCCCTTGAGGGAGCAGTAGATGAGTCCGGGATTCCGTGCGGACAACTCCTCGTATCCGAATCCGATCGAGTCCATTTTGCCGACGCGAAAGTTCTCGAGGAGGACGTCGGCGGAATCGATGAGGTCGAGGACGCGGTCACGGTCGGCCGCCTCGGCGATATCGAGTTGGACGCTGTGCTTGTTGCGGTTGAACGCGGGGAAAAGACCGGATCCGGACCCGGGCAGGTAGCGGGTCTTGTCGCCGGGACCGCGGGGTTCGATCTTGATGACCTCGGCGCCGAGGTCGGCCAGGATCATCCCGCAGCTGGGCCCCATGACCATGTGGGAGAACTCGATGACGCGGATGCCTTCGAGCGGCAGGGGTTCGGGGGTCGTTGCGGGTGCGTGTTCGGTGGTCATCTCGGTGGTCATTTCAGGCCTTCGCCGAGGCGGCCGCGAACCGGTCGTCGAAGACCGCGGGGGTGGCGGGAATGTCGGACAGGCTCGAGGTGAGGTTGTGCCCGACGGCGGCGATGAGGGGCTCGCGGACCTCGGTGAGCGCGTCGACGTCGACGCCGGTGGCCACGCCTTCGCGGTGGAGGAGGTGGACGAGGTCGTCGGTGCCGATGTTGCCGGCAGCGCCCGGCGCGAATGGGCAGCCGCCGAGTCCGCCCATGGCCGCGTCGAAGTTCGCGATCCCGAGGTCGAGGGCGGCGATGACGTTGGCCATTCCGAAGTTATAGGTGTCGTGGAGGTGGAGGTTGACAGGTTTGTCCGCGAAGGCCTCGAGGACCGCCGAGGTGTTGCGGCGGACCAGCGACGGGTTGGCGTTGCCGATGGTGTCGGCGACTCCGACTCCGTGGGCTCCGGCATCGACGAAGGGGCGGAGGACTTCGACGAGGTGGTCCGCCTCGGTGATCCCGTCGAAGGGGCAGATGAAACTCACGGCGGTCGTGATGTCGAAGCGCAGTCCCTGGTCACGGGCGAAGACGGCAGCGTCCATGAGGCGGTCGGAGGCCTCGGCGATGGAGGCGTCGGAGTTCGCTTTCGAGTGCCCCTCGGAGGCCGAGAGCACGAGTTTGATGTTCTTGGCGCCTGCGTCGACGGCCCGCTGGGCGCCCTTGAGGTTGAAGACGAGGGTATAGAACTCGACTCCGTCGGCCTCGTGCGGAGCCAGGCGGCGCAGCAGCTCGTCGGTGTCGGCCATCTGCGGGACCTTCTTCGGATTGACGAAGGAGCCGACCTCGATGTGCTTGAGGCCCGAGCCGATGAGGTTCTCAGCCAGGGCAACCTTGACGTCGGTGGGCACGATCGCCTTTTCGATCTGCAGCCCGTCGCGCAGAGTGGTGTCGAGGATGTCGACGGACGTGGGCCGGACCATGGGACTCCTTCACGCAGGCTCCCGCTGAGCGGGAAACGGTTCGTCGCCGCGCGTCAATGCGCGACTCCACTCTCGTTATACAACGCGCTCAGTCCACGGCACAGGCTTTGTTCGGCATATGAGAGGTCGGGGAGAATTGCCTGTGTTCAGTCCCGTCTATCGGGACGCTAGGTTCTTCGGCCGGTATGTCTGGATCGCGTGGCCTGCTTCGAGTTCGCTGCGGTCGACGAGCTCCAGGTCGACGACGTCACTCAGACCCGCGAAGAGGTACGGTCCGTGGCCGGCGATGCAGGGGTGGATGACGAATTCGAATTCGTCGATGAGGCCGAGTTCGGCGAGCGCGAGCGGCAACGTCACTCCCCCGACTGCGAGTCCCGTCACGGATTGTTCCTTGAGCTCGCGGACGGCAGTGGCGAGGTCGCCGCGGATGAGTTCGGAGTTCCAGTCGACGCTGTCCAAGGTGCTCGAGACGACGTATTTGCGGGCCGGGTCGATGGCTGCGACGAACGGGTCGAGGTCCTCCTCAGGGGTCGTGTCACCTTCGGGCCGGCGCCAGGCGTCTTCCATCATCTGGTAGGTGATGCGACCGAAGATCAGCCCGTCGGCACGCTTGAGATTGTTCGCATGATGGCGATGGAAATCATCGCTGATGACTCCCACGCGATGATCACAGCAGCCGTCGACGGTGACGTTGATCGAGTACCTCAGCTCGCCCATGGAATAAGAGTAGACCTGGGCGGGCACTGCTGGAAGAGTCAATTCCCGCTGGCGTCGGCATCCCCAGCCAACCTCATGTGCAGGATCGGATAGGGCCGCCCGGCTTCATCGGTCTCACTGCGTCCGATCATTTCGAACCCCTGGTGCCGGTAGAACTCCAGCGCTGAGGTGTTCTGTTCATTGACGTCGACCGTGGTCACATCCTCGTGTTCGATCGCATAGTCAATCAGCGCGGAGCCGATCCCCCGGCCCCGTTCACCAGCGTCGATGACGAGCATCGCGAGGTCTCCGTCGACGACCCCGCAAAACCCTACGGCTCGGCCGTCCAATTCAGCGACGGTGAGTCTCACGGCCGGAAAGTAGTCCGCAGCCAGATGCTTCTCGATCTCGTCCCGGTCGTCGTCGGACAGAAAATCATGCGTGGCGTCGACAGCGCTGCGCCAGATCGCCACAAGGGCAGGGACGTCAGAGCACCCGGATGCGGGCCGAAGCCTGAGGGCTGTCATATCAGTCCGTGTCTTTGGCGGCACCATCAACGTTCCCCTCCGAGTCGGCACCGACATCCGCCTCACCGCGTGCGGCCGAGGCGAGGCCCAGCCACGACAGCACCTCGTCGGTGTGTTCGCCCAAGTCGGGCCCGAGGTGGTCGATCGCGATCGATTCACCGCCGATGACCGGAGTGATTCCCGGGAACGCGACGTCCTCCAGGACCTCCTCGCCGGTGGACACGTCGAGGTTCTGGATCATTCCGCGTGCGGCGAGCTGCTCATCGGCGACGAGGTCTTCGGCCGTGTAGATGGGCCCGGCCGGAACACCCACTTCTTCCAGGGCCCCGACGACGTCCTCAACTGAACGCTCGGCGCACCACTCGCCGATCGCCTCATCGAGTTCGTCGCGCCGTTGCCAACGGCCGGCATTCGTCTGCAGGTCGGCATCCTCGGCGAGATCGGGACGGTCGATCGCCGTCATCAGCCGCGGGAAGATGCCGTCCCCGTTGCCGGCGATGACCACGGATTTCCCGCCGGCGCAGAGGTAGCCGTTCGACGGCGCGATGCCCTCCATCCGACCGCCGGTGCGGGTGCGGACCTCGCCGAAAGCGGAGTAGTCGGGAACGAGGGATTCCATCACGGAGAACATCGCCTCATTGAGCGCGACGTCGACGGTCCGCTCCGACAGCGGACCCTTGCCTTCGAAGCCGTGCGCGGATCCGACGACCGCCTCGGCGGCTCCGGCGATCTTCTGCCGCTGTCGGTCGAAGAGCATCATCACGGCGCCGAAGGCCGCCTGCATGCCGGCGATCGAATCGCCGATCGAGATGCCCACGCGCACGGGTGGGCGGTCGGGATCGCCGACGAGTTCGCGGAAGCCCGAATAGCCTTCGGCGACGGCGGCGAATCCGGGGCGCGACGACATCGGTCCGGTCTGGCCGAATGCGGAGATGCGCACGAAGACGAGGTCGGGGTTGGCGTCCTCGAGCACGTCGGGGCCGAGTCCCCACTTCTCGAGGGTGCCGGGGCGGAAGTTCTCGAGCAGGATGTCGCTGCGGCGGACGAGTTCGAGCACGGCCTCGCGTCCCTCGTCGCTGCGCAGGTCGAGCACGACGGACTTCTTGTTGCGGTTGATCGTGCGGTAGAGCATCGAGGTGTCGCCGGCTTTGAGCCGCCAGTTGCGCAGTTCGTCGCCGGAGCCGGGGCGTTCGACTTTGATCACCTCGGCGCCGAAGTCCGCGAGCATCCGCCCGGCGGTGGGTGCGGCGATGTAGTTGCCGAGTTCGAGGACTCGCACACCGGAAAGGGGAAGTCGGTGCGTGCTCATGACGATGCTCCTAGTTGTGCGTGGTTCGGTTCTCCCATGGTGCCAGGTGTCGGCGAGATCGGCGCGGATATCCGCCGTCCGGGCGGTCGGACGGTCCACCTCGCCGAGGCGGTGCTCAGCTGTTCCGCAACGTGACCTACGCGCGTTGACCGATGGATTCGGTCGGAATCTCAGCCTGCGACCGACCGACCCCGGCACGCACGGCTTCACAGACCGCAACGACGAGGATGTTGACGCCGAGGCCGATGATGCCTTCGCTGATCGCCCACGGCAACGGCAGCCAGAACGTGTAGGCGATGACGACGATCAGCCCCGCCGCGAGACCGGCGATGATCGAGCGAACACTGAGACGACCGCTGAAGAAGAGAGCCGCGGCGATCGCCGGAGCGAGCTGGTCGAGGCCGGAGAACCTCAGCAGCAGGAGGTTCGCCAGCAGGTCGGGCATGACGATGGCCAGCAGCAGCGACAGGGCAGTGGCGACGACGACGATGATCTGAGTCGCAGTGAACTGATGCCGTTCGGATCTGATCCGGAAGACATTGCGTGAAGCCAGGGTCGAGATGCCGATGAGCAGCGCGGCCGAGGGCACCATCGCAGTGGTGATTCCGGCGACGGCGAGGACTCCGATCACCCAATCGGGGAACATCTGTCCGGACAGGTGGAGCAGAGCCGAGTCGGCATCGGTGTTCCGACCGAGGATGACGACGGCCACGTAGCCGACGATGAGCGGCAGGACGATGAAGGTGTTGTAGATCGGCAGCCACAGGTAGTTCTGACGCAGCACCGCGGAGCTGCGGGCTGCGAGGATCGGCGGCCACATGTGCGGAAGAGTCACGAAGGCCACGCCGATGGCGCTGATCGCCATGTTCGAGATGTACCAGGGGATGCCGTATTCCTCTGTGCCCTGGACGCTCAGGAGGTCGGGCATGGTCGCAGCGACGGTGTCGAAGACGTTCGTGAATCCGCCGGTGAAATGGATGGGGATCGAGATGCACACGACGAAGAGCATGACGAGCATGAGCGCGTCTTTGAAGTACGCGGTCGTGGCCACGCCTCGCAGACCCGACCACAGGACGAAGGCGACGACGAGGATGAAAGCGATGACCATTGACCACACGCCCGTCGTTCGGTTACCGGTGACGAGTTGAACGATGAGGCCGAGTCCGGTGATCTGCAGCTGCAGGTAGGGCAGCAGAAAGATGACTCCGCAGATGCCTGCGATGACTCCGAGGGTGCGCGAGGAGTAGCTGTGTTCGAGGAAGTCGGCCTGTGTCAGGTGCCCGCGTGCTTTGGCCATGCGCCAGATCTTCGGGCCGATGAAGTAGAGGACCAGGTAGCCGAGGGGTACGTAGGGCATCGAGTAGAAGGCGGCGGCGCCTCCCGAGACCACGAGCCCGGCGGTACCGAGGAAGGTGAAGGTGGTGAAGGTTTCGCCGGCCTGAAGCAGCCAGGTCGTGGCCACGCCGAAGCGTCGGCCGCCGACGGTCCACTCGGAGAGGTCGGCATTGGGCTTCTTGCGTCCGATGAAACCGAGGATCGCGACGAGGACGATTCCGCCGAGGGTGACGATCTCGATAGTGCTCATCTCAGCCCTCCCGACCGTTGTCGGGGTGTGCCTGCACTTCCGGTCGGTCTCCGACTTTGGCCGATGCGAGACTCTCGGCTTCTTCGAGGGCAAGGTCGTCGAGGTGGCCCTGCCGTTCGAGATCGGGGCGGGTCTTCTCGATGATCAGGAGGATGCCGGTGACGAGGAGGCTGCCGGGCACACAGGTCCACCACAAGATGGTCGGCAGCCCGAAAAACAGATGTGGGCCGTTGAGAATCGGCAGCCATTGGAGGACGAAGGCGGCGATCACCGGAATGAGACAGAGAACCGCCCAGACCGTGACGCGACCTTTCGTCACCCGTCGTGTATCGGAATCGGGTGTACTCATTGTGCCTCCCGCACTCGTTCGGCCGGTCTGCTCGGCCGGCGGTCCGACCACCATGATCACGACCACGTCCATCTTCTCTCCACAATTGGTGCTGGACGGTGACGAAATGCCGCTGACAGCAAAGTCGCATTGAAAAGCTGCCTTGGCTGAACATCAGCTGCGGCTTGAGTGAACTTCGTGCAACATTCCTTGAACTCTATTGTCAGCCAGGCTCTGGGTACCGAAGACTGGCAATCGAGTCGCAGACAGCGATGATTCGTCACCGAATGAGGAGTTGGACATGGAATCGAACGATTTCGCAGGCAACAACGACAGCGGTCAGAACGACTTCGGCAATGAGCAGCAGGGCGGTCCCGAGGGCCAGCAGGGTGGCTTCGGCGACCAGGGCGGCCAGCAGGGCCAGTCGGGTCAGCAGGAGCAGGGTGGCTTCGGCGGCCAGGAACAGCAGGCCCAGGGCGGCCAGGAACAGCAGGAGCAGGGCGGCCTCGGCGGCGGCCAGGAACAGTCCGGTGGATTCGACGGCAACGACCGCGAGCAGGGCGGCCAGCCCAGTGGCCAGGGACAGGGCGGCTTCGGCGGCGATGATCGCGGCCAGCAGGCTCAGGGCGGTCAGAACGACGGCGGATTCGGCGGAGACCACGACCGCGAACAGGGCGGTCAGCCCGGCGGTCAGGAGCAGGGTGGCTTCGGCGGCGGCGAAGACCGCGGCCAGCACGCCCAGGGCGGACAGCCCGGCGGCCAGGAACAGGGCGGCTTCGGCGGCCGGGATCAGGGCCAGGGTGGCTTCGGTGGCGAGCAGGGCGGATTCGACGAGAACCGCTGATCTCAGCACCCACCTGATCCGGCGTCACCTCTGAGACGCGGGTCCCCAAGCACAAGCGGCGCACCATTCATAGGTGCGCCGCTTCGTGCATTCACTCGGTGACGGTCACGACCTGACGGTGCCGGCCGAGCCCTTCGAGCTCGAGTTCGACCGTGTCCCCGTCTGCCAGGTACGGGTACTGTCCGGACAGCGCGACGCCCTGTGGGGTGCCGGTGAGGATGACGTTGCCCGGTTCGAAGGCCATCGCCTGGCTGAGCTGGACGATGATCTCGCCGACGGAGAAGATGAGGTCACTCGTCGACGAATCCTGGCGAGCTTCGCCATTGACCCAGCTGCGCAGTCGCAGGTTGCCGGGGTCCACCTCGGCGGCGGGGCGGATCCACGGCCCGAGCGGGGTGAACCCGGGCAGATTCTTCCCCTTCGACCACTGTCCCCCGGACTCCTCGATCTGCAGTCGGCGTTCGGACAGATCGTTGCCGAGCACGTACCCGGCGACGTGGTTGAGTCCTTCCTCCGCCGAGGCGGCCCTGAAGGTCCGTGACCCGATGACCACTCCGAGTTCGACCTCCCAATCGGCTTTCGCCGCATACGGCGGCAGTTCGATCGGGTCATTGGGCCCGGCGATGGTCGAGGGCATCTTAAAGAAGATGACAGGGCGCTCGGGAGGTTCGGCTCCGGCCTCACGAGCATGCGCTGCATAGTTCATGCCCACGCACACGATGGCAGAAGGCCTGGTCAGCGGCGCGCCGATGCGCATCTCATCGGCACCGTCGAGCGTGCTGAGCTTGCCGGCGGCGAGCGCATCTCGCACGTGCTCGATGCCGTCGGCGGCAAAGAAGTTCGGATCGATGTCATCGAACAGTGGACGGAGGTCGAAGCAGACTCCATCGTGGCGGACTGCCGGAATCTCGTGTCCGATCGGTCCCAGTCGCAGCAGTTCCATGCGGTTCCTCTCTACTAGCTCCAGGCCACGTCGTTGTGACCTGCCGCCACGCTAGCGAAACTGCCGAGGCCAATTTGGAACCGCTCAAGTATTGGACAATCGCAGCCCCGCAGAGACACGACGTATCAGGACCATCCCTCACTCGCAGTGCCACACCACCCCATTCCTGCAGGGGGTTATGCCACCACGGGTGAGGGGATACCTCGCAGCCTGTAGGACGAGCCACTTGCAGGGGGTTGTGGCCCTAACAGTGAGTGATGCCCGAAAGCCCCTCGGCGCATGTTCAGCCGGCGGGGCTCACACAGCACTCACACTGTCTGCTGGCGGATGTAATCGGCTTTCGCGCGGCGGGGAACGACGACGATCGGCACCGGAGAGTTCTGCAGGATCCGCATCGCATGGCTGCCCAGCGACACGCGCTTGAGAGCACCCAGCCCGGAGGATCCGAGCATCATCACTTCCGGATGCTTCCACTCGACAGCGCCGAGCGCCGCGGCCCAATCGGCGCCGGTTCCCACGACGACGTCAGTCTCACCTGGCTTGATGTGCAGCTGCTCGATCGAGCACAGGATCGTGTCCGTGTCGCGCTGGACGGTCTTCGTCCATTCGTCGATGACGCGCGACTCCATGTCGAAGGGCACGTTCGCCGAGGCGACCACACGCGAACGCGGAGCGAACGAGGCGATGCGGAACGGCACGTCCGACTCCGCCGAAACCATCGCAGCACCAAGAATGAGATCCGCCGAGGTGGACGACCCCGAGTACGCGGCAGTGATCCGCTCCAGCCGCGCCCCCGCAGGCGCTTCGAATCCGGCCGGGGCCAGGGCCACCGGCAGCCTGGCGCTGTGCAGCAGACCGTTCGACACCGAACCGAGCGCGATCTTGCCCGGCCTTCCTTCCGACGATGGTCCGACGACGAGGCGATAGGCATCGGTCTTCTCACACATCTCGAGCAGACCCCGCCGCGACGACCGCGCGGAATGGAGGACGCATTCGGACTCGATATCGCTGGGAATGAGCGCACGCGCCTCGTCGAGGGCCGCCTCGGCGACGGTGCGGAACCTGTTCTCGTACTGGCTCTCGAAGTGCACGGGCGCCATCGGGAACGCAGCGGAGTCCACGGCGGTTGCGACGAGCCGGCGCCGATAGGTGCGGGCGAGGACGACACCCAGCTCGACGGCTGCGCGGTTGTCCTGACCTGGGGCAAGACCGACGACGATGCTCATTTGGCTCCTCCTGTGGAGTCCGTTCCGGCGGATTCGGGATCGGTGGGTCCCGCCTCGGCGAGCTGCTTGCCGAGGACGGAGGACTTGCGGCCGAAGATGAAGTACAGGCCCAGGATGAAGGCGGTCCAGATGATGAAGACGACGATCGTGATGACCTGCAGGCTCGAGATGATCCAGAAGCAGCCGATGATCGAGAGCACCGGCAGGACGGGATAGAACGGGACCTTGAAACCGCGCTCGAGATTGGGTTCGCGCACGCGCAGGATGATCACGGCCAGGGAGACGACGACGAAGGCGACGAGGGTGCCGATCGAGGTCATCTCGGCGAGGAAATTCAACGGGATGAAGCCGGCGAGGACCGCGATGACGGCGGAGACGACGATCGTGCCTTTGACCGGGGTGAGTGTGCGGGGATTGACCTCGCGGAAGAGCTTGGGCATCATTCCGTCGCCGGCCATCGTGAAGAGGATGCGCGATTGGCCGTAGATGGAGACCAGGGTGACGGAGAAGATCGAGATCACCGCGCCGGCGGCCACGACCGTGCCGGGCCACTGTGAGCCGACGATGTTCTCGAGAATGGCCGACAGTCCGGCGGTCTGTCCGTCGAACTCCTCCCACGGCTGGGCGGACAGGGCGGCGACGGCGACGAGGACGTAGACGGAGGTGACGATGATGAGGGCGGCGATGAGGGCGCAGGGCATCGTCTTCTTCGGGTTCTTCGTCTCATCACCGGCCGTGGCGACGGCGTCCATGCCGACGTAGCTGAAGAAGATCAGACCGGAACCGGCGACGACTCCGGAGATGCCGAAGGGGGCGAAGTCAGAGAAGTTGTCGGTGTTCCAACCGGTGACGCCGACGCAGACGAAGAAGATGAGGACGCCGACCTTGAGGCAGACCATGATCGCGTTGACGACGATGGATTCGCCGGTGCCGCGCACCAGCAGGAAGCAGCACATCGCCAGCAGCAGGATCGCCGGGAGGTTGACGATTCCGCCTTCTTCCGGCGCATAGGCCAGGGCATGCGGGATCTCGAATCCGAAGAGATTGAACAGCAGCTGGTTGACGTATTGCGACCAGCCGACGGCGACGGCGGCTCCCGCGACTCCGTATTCGAGGAGGAGACAGGCGGCCACGCCCATCGCCGGCAACTCACCGAGGGTCGCGTAGGCATAGGAGTAGGAGGAACCGGAGACGGGCACGGAGCCGGCGAGCTCGGCATAGCAGATGACCGCGAGGCCGGCGACGGCACCGGCGATGACGAATGACCAGATCACGGCGGGACCCGCCACCGGAACGGACTCGGAGAGGATGAAGAAGATGCCGGTGCCGATGGTCGAGCCGACGCCGACCATCGTCAGCGAGAACAGCCCGATCGTGCGTTTGAGATCGGTCTCGACGTCTTCCTTCTGCCGCGGCACCGGTTTGATCCGGAACAGCTGCTGTCGCAGTGTGGGCAAGTTCTTCTCCAGACATCATCGTCGGGCGCTGTGGGTCCGCGCAGGACAGGTGGTTCTCGTCAAAGGACGGCGTCACTGCCGGCGGGCGCCGAGCCGGCTCCCGCTATGAGCGACCTTACGTCGATTTCGGTGAGCTTGCGGGTGTGTCGGAAAAATTCTGTCGCAGATTTCGGACACCGGTGTCGTCATCGGCAGCACTTCCACCACTTCGCCGAGGCGGGGCGACGATCACCGCCGACCCGACGTCGCCGCCGTGGTCAGTTCGCCGTCAGGATCAGTTCGCCGTCGGCGGGAGCATCAGGGTCGGGTGCTCTCAGGGTCGGGTGCGGCGGTAGTGGCGCAGGGCTTTGTCCCGTCCCCCGCACGTCTGCATCGAACACCAGCGGCGGCTGCGGTTGCGTGAGGTGTCGATGAAGAGCCAGCGGCAGCTCGGGCAGGACTTGAGGCGGTCGAGGCGGGTTCCGGTGAGTTCGTCGATCGCGGATTGGGCGAACAGTGCGATCAGCGCCTTCGCGCTCCAGGCATCTGGCCAGTCTCTGACGAGCGGGGCGGTCCCGTCGGACGGTCCTGCAGGAGCACGGAAAGCGAACTTCTGGAGACTCCGGGCATGCGCCTCGGTGATGGTGTCGAGGCTGCGTTGGGGCACGCGGCCACCCGATGCGAGCGCATCGAAGACGTCGAAGACGTGCTCGCGGAATTTCCGCAGCTCTGCGAGGTCCCGCTCGGCAAAGTCGGCATCGCGGTCGAGGTCGAGCGAACTCATCCAGTCCGCGGCGGTCGCGGGGTCGGCCAGCCAGTCACGGTCACCGCTGGCGCGATCGGGGATTGAGTTGGTCAGCTCCAGGCACAGCGCATTGCCCACATGTTCAAACTCCATGAATCGACTTTACCATCTACTAACTCTTGACTGGTGATAATTTCTGGACGAGACTTGACTATCTACATTGCTTTTGCCGGTAAACATAGGATGGCTGATGCCATGATCACCCCGTTCGGCCGCCTCTGGGCAAGCGCCTGCTCGTCCAACCTCGGAGATGGAATCGCGCTGACGTCGTTTCCGCTCATCGCGCTCACCGCCGGGGCCTCCCCCGGCGAGGTCGCCCTGGTCACGACGGCGGCGACGATCGCCTGGCCGTTGTGCGGGCTGCACGCAGGCTGGCTCGTCGATCGCCTCTCTCCGCAGCTGCTGCTGACCGTGGCCAACGGTGCGCGTGCGCTCATGCTTCTCGGCCTCACAGCAGCGATCGCCTGCGACGCGTTCGTCGCACCGGCGGTCATGATCGCAGCCCTCGTCTATGGCATCGCCGAGACCCTGGTCGACACCTCCCTCATCGCGGGAATCCCGCGGATCGTCCCCAAACACCAGCTCACCGGGGCGAACGCCAAGATGGAAGCGACGATCAATATCGCCAATGAGCTCGCGGGTCCACCCTTGGCCGGGTTCCTTCTCGGCGCGGCCGGACTCGCCGCGGCAGCGGTCGGCAGCGGGCTCTATGCACTCGCGGCGCTGGCCGGGCTCAGCCTGCTGGTGGCGATGCGCAGTCGGTCGACGACTGCCGCCGCAGAGGGCGCCGACCCCGAAAAACCCACACCTCGCATCCGCGACGGCTTGCGATACCTGTGGAGAGATCGCCTGCAGCGCGAGCTGACGGTGCTGACGGCGGCGATGAGTCTCATCTGGGGCGCCTGGACGGCGATGTTCGTTCTCTACGCAGTTGCGCCCGGTCCGCTGGGCCTCAGCACTGTCGCCTACGGATGGGTTCTGGCCGCGATGGCTGTCGGCGGAATCGTCGCCGCGGGCGTTATCGAACGGCTGCAGCGGCGAGTGTCGACAACTCTTCTCCTCTTCATCGACACGGTCGGCACGATCGGGCTCGTCCTTCCGGCCGCACTCGGAGCCCCGCTGCCGGTCATCGTCGCCGGTGTCGTCCTCGCCGGAGCCGGGTCCACCGTCTGGAGGGTCATCGTCGCGGTGATCCGGCAGCAGGCCACTCCCCTGCCGCTCCTCGGTCGCGTCTACTCGGCCTCGCGGGTCATCAGCTGGGGCGCACTTCCCCTCGGATCGGCATTGGCCGCCCTGGCGGTCGAGTCCTTGGACATCGAGACGGTGTTCCTCATCGCCTCGGCGGTGGCGGGTGCCGTCTGTGTCTGGTTCACTCTGCGCTTCCGGAGTCTGCACACTCGCATCGCGGGCCTCGAGGCCGAAACGAGCGCCTAGATGTCTATTCAACCAAACGGTTGACTACCAGCATCCATCGGGTCTACATTGTTATTTAACCAATTGGTTGAAGTCAGATTTCGATGCAGACGCCCAGGAGGCCCCATGGCCGATCAGCTGTCCAAGGTCTTCGCGGCACTTGCCGATCCGACCCGTCGGGACATGGTGGCTCGGCTCAGTCTCGCGGATGCGACGGTGAACGAACTCGCCGAACCCTACGACGTCAGCGTCCAAGCCGTATCGAAACATCTCAAGGTGCTAGAGGACTCCGGACTGGTCTCCCGCACCCGTGACGCCCAGCGCAGACCGGTCCACCTCGAAGACAATGTGTTCGATCTGATGACGAAGTGGATCGAAAGGTACAGACAACAGGCAGAGGAACGCTACCAACGCCTCGACGCCGTCCTCGAACAGATGGACGCGGACGAGGAAGCGAACAATTCGGACTCGAGCGCCGCCTCGGCGACGGGATCCGAAGATAAGTCACCCCATAGAAAATCACGCAAAGGAGCATGACATGACCACCACAGACACCGCAGCCGATTTTTCGACTCTCAAGCTCGACGTCCCCGAGGGGGTGCAGACTGTCTCCATCACCCGCGATTTCGCCGCCTCACCGGACAAGGTGTTCCGGGCCCACATCGACCCCGAACTGTTCGTCAAGTGGTGCGGACCGGACTCGATCACGAACACGATCCGCGAATGGAATGCGACGACCGGCGGGAATTGGAGCTACGTTTCGAGCGATGATCGTGGCGAGTACGCGTTCTTCGGCTCGTTCCACGAGGTGCGAGAGAATGAGCGCATCGTCCAGACCTTCACCTATGAGGGGTTCGCGGACGCGGTCAACCTCGAGATCCTCACTCTCACCGACCTCGGTGACGGGCGGACACGACTGATGTCGACCTCGATCTTCGACTCACTCGAATCCCGCGACGGCATGGTCGCCTCGGGCATAGAGCACGGCATCGTCGAGGGCTACAACAAACTCGACCGCCTCCTCGTCGAGGCCTAATTACTACGTGACGGGGGCTGAGCAACCTGGCGCCAGGTTGCTGAGCCGCCGTCAGGTAGTTCGGGAGGGGGCGGACGACCTGGCAATGTACAGGCACAGCTCGTTGATGCCGATGAGGAAGACACCGGAGCCCAGCAGGGCTGCGCCCGGGACCTCGACCGCGAGGATCAGCAGGATGATTCCCGCAACGACGAGCGGATAGCTCAATGCTGTCAGCAGCAGGGAGCGACGGGCGGGTTCCTGCAAGTTTCTGATCACCGTTCCAGTTGATGGGCTGGGCTGACTGGACCGTCATCACGTCCGACGAACCTTCAACGGGCGTCGTAACGGTGACGGGACCACTCAACAGTAGCGGGCCTCCGAGTCGATGTATCTCCCACAAAAGGATGAAATTCGCTCTCCAAGGCACCTGACGGCGGCTGAGCAACCTGGCGCCAGGTTGCTCAGCCGCCGTCAGGTAGCAATTAGGGGCGTTCGGACATGGTGGCGAAGTAGGAATCGCGGCTACGGCGCACGTGTCGGGCCATTGTCCCGGCGGCTTGCTCGACCTGGCCAGCATCGATGGCAGCGATGATCTCGCGATGCTCCGGCCACGCCTGCGGGCCTCGACGCATGAGGTTGAGCGAGTACAGCCACTCGATCTTGCCGGAGATCTGACGCAGCAGGCTGATGAACGACAGGCTCCCGCTGAGCTCGGCGACCGCGAAATGGAATTGCATATTCAGGACCGCGAGGTCTTCAAAGCGCTCATCAGCGATGACGGCGTCGCCGGCCTCGAGGATCTCGTTGATCTCTGCGCGGATCTCCGACCACTTCGCATCATGCTCGCCGCCGGCACTGAGCTCGGCGGCCCGGCGGGCGGCGCGCTTCGCGGTGGCCGATTCGAGCACGATGCGGATCTCGAACAGATCCTCGGCATCCTCGGCCGGGGAGGGCGCGACAACCGAACCGCTGAACTTCCGGGACTCGACGAGCCCATCGGCCTCGAGGGTTCGCAGCGCTTCCCGAATCGGAATCCGCGACACTTCGTAGCGTTCGGTCAGGGCGACCTCACGCAGCTTGGTCCCGGGCTCGAGCTTGCCCTTGATGATGTCGGTGCGGATCTGCGCGGCGACATCCAGTGGCGCATCGTGCGAATCAGCCATGGTCATCTCCCCGCCGCATAACCCTGTGCCCCGCGCGGATTCGCTCCGGCGCTCAGCCGCCCAGTCGCCGGATCCCTGGTCACACACGACAGCCGCCCGAGCTCCCACTCCCCCGCCCTGGTCACGTTGTGACCGCGGGCAATGAGCCCGTTGATGACATCCTCGCCGAGGCGGTCCTCGACGACCGCCCCACCCGGAACCCAGGTGCGCGGCCAGAACGACCCTGCCAACGACGTCGTGTGCAGCGCCGGCGCATCGATGGCCTCCTGCGCACGGTAGCCGCCGACCAGCATGCGCAGGACCAGCAGCAGCTGCCACTGTTCCTGCTGGTCACCGCCCGGTGATCCGAGAGCGATGACCGGCTGCCCGTCTTTCGAGATCAGCGTCGGGGTCAATGTCGTACGCGGACGCCTGCCCGGGCGCAGCGCCGAGGGAGCCGCCTCGTCGAGCCACATCATCTGCAGCCGGGTGCCGAGGCAGAATCCGAGCCCGGGAACGGTCGGCGAGGATTGCAGCCACCCTCCGGACGGGGTCGCCGCGATCATATTTCCCCACCGGTCGACGACGTCGAGGTGGCAGGTGTCGCCGTTGTTGGTGCCGTTATTCTGCACGGTCGGCTCCCCGATACCGGCCTTGATGAGCTCCTCTTTGTCTGCTCCTTCGGGAATGAGCGGAGTAGTGAAAACCGGCGCCGCCCCATCCCGGCCAAGCCCGGGACGGAATTCCGCCGATGCCTGCTCGGTGATGAGCTCTCGTCGGGAGACCGCATAGGAGTCGCTGAGCAGCCAGTCGAGGTCGACGTCGGCATCGCCGTAGTAGGTGTCACGGTCGGCCATGGCCAGCTTCAGCGCTTCGAGGATCGTGTGCGCTCCGCTCTCGGTCGACGGGTCGAGGCGGTCATCGTCGAAGCCCTCGAGGATTTTCAGAGTCTGCAGCAGCACCGGACCTTGACCCCAGGCGCCGATCTTCGCGACCTGATATCCGCGGAAGTCGATGGTGACGGGATCTTCGAACCCAGCGTCGAAGACGGAAATGTCCTTCAGAGTCATGACTCCGGCGTGGTCGCCTCCGGTCGAGTGTCTGTGCGCGGTGGTGATGAAGTCGGTGATCGCCCGCGCGACGAATCCGGACTTCCACTCCTGCCGGGCCGCTCGAATCCGCTCCTCCCGTGTCGCAGCGCCGTCACCGGCGGCGATGAGTCTGCGCAGCACATCGGCGTAGGCGTGGTTGAACACCAGCTCGCCGGCTTCGGGTACTCGGCCTTCGGGCATCCACTGTGCGACCGAGGTCGGCCAGTGATCGGTGAAGAGTTCGCTGACCTTCGCGATCGTCCCGGCTGCTCGGGCGAGGATCGGATGCCCGTTGTCGGCATAGTCGATGGCGAAGTCGAGGACGTCTGCGAGCTCCCACGTCCCATGATGTTCGAGCAGATTGAGCCACGAATCGACAGCTCCGGGAACAGCGGCAGCGAGAGCCCCGGAGCCAGGAACCATATCAAGGCCCTCGCCGCGGAAATGCTCGATCGTCGCCGCAGCCGGGGCCGGCCCTTGGCCCATCATCACCTGTGGTCGGGAAGGCTCGGCGTCGGTGGCGAAGATCCCGGTCATGTCACCGCCGGGTCCGTTGAGGTGGGGTTCGACGACGTGGAGGACGAAGGCTCCGGCGACGGCAGCATCGAAGGCGTTCCCGCCGCGTTCGAGCACCGCCTGCGATGTCGCAGTGGCCAACCAGTGCGTCGATGCCGCCATCCCGAAGTGACCTTCGAGGGTGGGGCGCGTGGTGAACGCTGGGGGCGGGGTAAAGGTCATGGGCGAAGTCCTTCGGCAGTGGTCAGCTGATCGTGGTTCGGCGTGCAAGCCTTGGCCAGCTGTCGATACCGACGATACCCGGACAATTCTGGTTGCCCCTCGATTGCATGCCAACTGTCACCTGATTAAAGTTTTGTATACAAATTACACCTCATGGCGACATTCCGGCACTGCTGCCGGCTCCACTCGCCCGGAAAGGACACCATGACTCGTCGCCTCGACCTGGCCATGCTCCTGCTGCTGACCTTCTCGACCGGCATGGTCGATGCCATCGGCTACCTCGGCTTCGACAAGGTCTTCACCGGCAATATGACCGGCAACGTCGTCATCCTCGGCATGGGCCTCGCCGGCGCCGACGGCGTTCCGGTCCTCCGCCCCGCCCTTGCCCTCGTGTTCTTCATGGTCGGTGCGGCGCTGTCGGGTCGTATCCTCGGCGACATCGGCGAGAACTGGCACCATCGGACGACCGTGATCTTCTCCGGCGTCGCCGTCGGCTGTGCCACATTGTCCGTCTATGTCGCCATCGTCCCCGATCCCGAGATCGGCCTTGCCGGCACGGTCTTCACCTCGGCCCTGTCCGCGCTCATGGGCGCGCAGGCCGCAGCCGCACGGAAGATGAAGATCGCCGACGTCACCACCGTGGTCGTGACCTCGACGATCGTCGGTCTCGCCGCTGATTCGAGGTTGGCCGGCGGGGACAACATTCGGTGGATCCGCCGAGCCCTCGCCGTCGTCCTCATCCTCATCGGCGCGCTGGCCGGTGCCGCCACGCTCATGCTCAATCAGTGGATCGGCATCGCCCTCGTCGCCGTTATGATCACCGCCGCAGCCGTGATCGGCCACCTCGGGGAAAAGAAGAGACGAACCCGCGCCGAGGCGGCCGCCGCCGTTCCTTCGAACGCCTGAGTTCCGTATCCGCCCAGTCGGGGCCGTGGTTGCAGTCGGCCACGGCCCCGATCTCACGGCGGCACCCATACCCTGGGCGTCACCGCACCCCGAGCTTCTTCCACACCACGAGGATCGCCGCCACGCTCAGCGCTCCGGCGAGCAGCACCCAGTAAGCCGGGGCTTTTGCGTCACCGGTGACGCCGATGAGCCAGGCCGCCACCAGCGGGGTCAGTCCTCCGAAGATGGCAACGCCGACGTTGTAGCCTAGTGACAACCCGGTCCCTCGCACCTCAGTCGGGAAGATGTCGCCCATGACGCTGGCCAGCGGCCCGTAATAGGCGGCTTTCAGGATCGAGAAGATGACGACCACGACGATGAGCACCGTCAGCGCGTTGGCCGCGACTACCCAGGTGAAGAGGACCCAAGTGAGCACCATGACCGCGAGCGCCGCTGGAATCATGAAGGTCAACCGTCCGACCTTGTCGCAGAAGTAGCCGGCGACCGGTGTGCAGAGGAACAGCACGAGTCCGGACACAAGCGTTGCCCAGAATCCTGCGGAGCTGTTCATACCGAGGTTGTCGACAGCGTAAGTCGGCACATACGTGATGAAGTAGTTGAGGCAGGTCGAGACAGCGATCGCACCGATCGCCAACAGCACCGCGAGTTTGTGATGTCGCAGCACCCCTCCGATTGCTGCTGCTTCCTTGGGCTTCTCAGCTTGGGCAGCGGCAAACTCGGGAGATTCGGGGACATGCCGACGTATGTAGAGTCCGACCGGGCCGACGAGGAGTCCGACGATGAATGGCAGGCGGAAGCCCCAGGTCTCGAGTTGCTCCTGCGTCAGCGTCGTCGTTACGGCCACACCGATGACGGAGGCGAGAATTGTCGACATCGCCTGCGAGGTGAACTGCCAGCTTGCAGCGAACCCTCGGCGGTCGGGCAGGTGCTCAACCATGAGCGAGGTCGCCGAACCGAACTCGCCGCCAGCGGCAAACCCCTGAATGAGTCGCGCAAGCAGTATGAGCAGCGGCGCAGCCAGTCCGATGACATGAGCCGGTGGCATGAGCACGATCATCAGGGTGCCTGCGAACATCAGCCAGATCGTCAGCGTCAGTGCCGGTTTGCGTCCCTTCCGGTCAGCAAAGCTGCCGAGCACGATTGCTCCGACCGGGCGGATGAAGAAGGACAAAGCGAAAGTGCCCAAGGCCAGCATCACTGAGACCGCATGACTCTCGGAGGGGAAGAACGCCACGGAGATGTAGACGGAGAAGTACGCATAGACCGAGATGTCGTACCACTCGAGGGCGTTTCCGATCGAGGCCGCGGTGATGACCTTCCACGATTTCACCGGTTTGTCCTCAGCGGCATTCTGCGCAGACAGCTGTTCTGTCATGACTGGGCTCCTTTGCCAGCAGTGTGATTGTGGGATGGCTTGGTTATCGGCGACATGGGGTCTCCGACAGCTGGCGGGATCATTTCGAGGAGAACCAGTCGCCCGGACGCATGCGCATGTCCCAGAACATTCCCGTCATGATCTCTGCACCCTGCTCGAGGATCGACACCAGCGCATGCTCATTCGGTGCGTGCTGGTTACATCCTGGGTAGGAATGCGGCACCCAGACGGTCGGCAGCCCGAGCACTTCGGCGAAGACATCGTTCGGGATGGTTCCCCCGAGGTTCGGCTCGACGGCGACGTCGAGTCCGGTCGTTTCGCGGATCGAGTCCACCGCTGCCGTGACGACTCGTGCTTCCGGGTCCAGACGTGTGGCCGGCATGCAGTGTTCGAGCTCGACCGCGACCCCATGGATCCCTTGTTCTTCGAGGAAGGTCCGGACCCGGTTCTCGAAATCGCTGACATCCGTGCCCACGACGTATCGCAGCTGCATGCTCGCCGAGGCGGCGCCGGGAATCGCGTTGACGACCTGAGTCGGGTCGCCCGCATCGAGGGCGAGGACCTCGAGCACATTGAACGCGAAGACCCGTTCAGCAGGGCTCAGGCCGGGCTCACCCCAGTCCGGATCGGTCTCCGGTGCACCTTCCTCGGCGATGTCAGGCAGCTTCGCCACTGCATCGAGCACCGAGGCGGGAGGATCGTCAGGGCGCAGCGCAGGGATCCGAATGACGCCGTTGGCATCCACCAGAGCGTTGATCGCGGCGGCGATGACCGTGGCCGGGTTCCGCAGCCGACCGCCCCAGTTGCCCGAGTGGTGGTCGCCGTCGCGCTCGTGGGCGATGAGCCGGAAATTCAGTGCCCCACGGGAGCCGAGGAACAGCGTGGGGACCTCGGCGGCGATCCGTGGTCCGTCGGAGGCGAGGAAGAGCTCGGCCGAGAGGTCATCGGCATGTGCGGCCGCAAACGAGCGCAAGCCCTTGGACCCCGCCTCTTCAGCGGTCTCGATGAGGATCGTGATGTTGTAGCCGAGCCTGGCTTTGCCGGTTACGTGCTCTGCACGGAGGCCGTCGAGCACGGTCTTCAATGCCGCCGTGTTCACGCTGTGCTGGCCTTTGTTGTCGGCAGTGCCGCGGCCATACAGGCGGTCACCGTCACGAGTGAGCACCCAGGGGTCGAGGCCCGCGGCCCACTGCGAATCGTGGGCGAACTGCACATCGGCATGGCCGTAGAGCAGCACCGTGGGCAGCTTCGGGTCCTCGACGCGCTTGGTGATGAGAAGCGGGTGTTCGTCCGATTCCGGATTGTCGTGGATGGTCGAAACGAAATCGAGTTCGTCGAGTTCTGGAACCAGCTCTTCGCTGAGGTAGGCCAGCGCTGCCGGCCCGCCTCCGGGTGCTTGGCTTTCGGTGCGCCGGGCGACTCTGCGGGAGAGCCGATCGATGAAGTCTGCGCTGCGGACGAATTCGCCCGCACGTCGGGCAAGATCGGTTCGGGTTTCGGGGGAATCTTCTGCACCCTTGCGGACAGTGTTCTCTGCGTTCATGACTGTCAGCATCGCCCAGCAGACGGCTCGACAACACCCGGATCCGTCCACACCCAGGTGCGTTTCCCGCACCGAGGTGGTGCGTTTGCTGCACCACCGACGTACTCTGGAGTCGCACCCGGCCGAAGGACGACCACGATGACCGATCTCCGCAGTCTCAAGACCCTGCTTGCCGTCGTCGAATACGGGTCGATCCATCTTGCCGCGAGGTCGATCTTCATCTCGCACTCGACAGCGAGCCGTCAGATCAGGAGCCTGGAAGAGCATTACGGCACACAGCTCTTCGAACGGACGAGTGCCGGAGTCAATCCCACAGCACAGTGCCTTGCCGTCGCGGATTTTGCTCGCCGAACCATCGCCGAGTCGGAACTGCTCGCCGACTCGTTCGGGGAGTACTCGGGCGCGGTCGAAACAGTCTCGATCGTGACGAGCACCGGGTTGGGGCAGACCGTGGTTGCCGATGCCATCAACCGACTGATGAGGATGACTGACAGAGTTCAGGTCAGCATCATCGACCGCGGATCGGTCGAAGCTCTGCAGGTGCTGCGGAACCGTCGGGCCGACCTGTGCGTGAATTTCTCGGTCTCCAGCCACGAATTCGGAACCTTACCGGGGGTCCGCAAAGTCGCCGAAGTGGAAGCGACGAACTTTGCGATTCTCGACGGACACCATCCGCTGGCTGACCGGTCCAGTCTTTTCATCAGCGATATGACGGACTTTCCTGTCGGAACACTTCCCGCCGGGAACACTGCTCGGATGCGCATCGAGCAGGCAGTCCGGGCCCAGGGGCAGGTCTTCTCCCCGTCACTTGAGGCCACATGTCCGGTTCTCATGCTGCGCTCTCTCGTGGGAACGTCGATGATCGCGATGATGGCCGGTCGAACCATTCCGACGAACCTCAATGCAGTTGGCTGCAAAGCGATTCCGATCGTCGATCCGGATATCGAATCGCGCTACATTCAGGTCCTCGAAGCCGATCCGCGCCGCGATTCCCACGGTCTCGACCTCATGGTGGAGGCTCTGAAGACCAGCTTGTGAGATGTTCCGGGTTCTTCACACTCTTCTTCTCGTAGAACCGCTCATCCCCTCACTCGGAGGGGAATTCAGGAAGCAGGCGCGGGCCCGAACCGTTCGAGCCGAGCGCGTCATCCGGGTTGAGTACTCGACAGCTGCGCAGGGAGACGCAGCCACAGCCGATGCATTCGACGAGCTCGCTCTCCATCCGCTCGATCTCCTTGCGACGGGCCTCCAACTTGCCTCTCCAGCGCTCGCTGATTCGTCGCCAGTCAGTCTTTCCCGGCATCCGGTCCGCAGGGAGGTCCTCGAAAACCTCGGCCACCTCCGCCAGGGGAATGCCCATCCTCTTCGCCACCTGGATCACCGACACCCGGCGGAGCACATGACGGGCGTATCGGCGCTGGCCTCCGGCAGTACGGACCGAGGCGATCAGGCCCTGCCGTTCGTAGAAATGCAAAGCAGAGACGGCGACTCCCGTCCGTGCGGCCACATCGCCCACGGACAGGATGTCGGTCGGCGACGGCTTTTTGTCGCTCATGGACATTCTTTTTCCTCGCTCAGCAGAGACCTATTGACCTCAACTTAAGTTGAGGTTCTAGCGTAATCGATATGAGAGACGAACACGAGAGTGCGATTCCCGAACACCCCTCCGAAGGCGCAACCGCGGATGCCGCCGCAGCGCAGTCGACGGGCGGCTGGCGGGAACTCTTCAGCGCCGAGCATGCAAGCGCCTCCCTCGTCCTCGCCGGCGGCATCGCGGTGTTCGCGATGAACACCTTCGTCACGGCAGCCCTTCTGCCGTCGACGATCGCCGACATTGGCGGGCAGCAGTACTTCGCATGGGTGACCACGGCATTCCTCGTCGCCTCTGTGCTCGCCTCAATGCTCGTCGCCAGAGTGCTCGGTTCGATGGGCGCTGCGTGGTCGTACCTGCTCGCGTTCGGCCTCTTCGCTGTCGGCTCGCTCGGCGCCGCGCTCGCTCCTACCATGGAGCTGCTGGTGATCGCGCGGGTCGTTCAGGGACTCGGCGGAGGTCTGCTCGCCGGGCTCAGCTACTCGGTGATCCGCGATGCCCTGCCGAAGCGCCTTTGGACTCGCGCGACAGGACTGGTCTCGGCGATGTGGGGGCTCGGCACACTTATCGGCCCAGCCGTCGGCGGAGCATTCGCCCAGGTCGGGTACTGGCGCGGGGCCTTCGGTCTGCTGACGCTGATATCGGTTGTGCTCTGCCTTATGGCGCTGCGCAGCCTTCCCCGCGAGGCTTCCGGTCAACGGGACTTCGGCCGCCTTCCGATCCCCTCGCTGTCGCTGCTCGTCCTTGCCTCCGCTGCCTTCAGTATTGCCGCAGTGGTTCACACGGGCTGGCCCACGACGATCGCTCTTGCTGCAGGAGCGGCACTCATCATCACCTTCATCGCCGTCGAACGGACTTCCGCTTCTCCAGTCCTCCCACACATCACCTACCAGCGCGGCAATCCGCTCAAGTGGATCTACCTCGTCATCGGGGTCCTCAGCTCCGCGGCGATGGTGGAGATCTTTCTGCCGAAGTTCGGTCAAGATCTCGTCGGCATGCCGCCACTGTTGGCGGCTGTGTTCGGCGTTAGCATCTCGGTCGGCTGGAGCTTCGTCCAGCTGTTCAGCGCGAGTACCGATGATTCTCGCACCGGCCGGAGGCTCATGACCCTCGGCCCCATCCTTGTGACCGCGGGGCTGGTCATCTACGCCGCGACTCAATTCGTCGACGCGGAGTGGATCGCTTGGGTCTGGGCCGTAAGTCTGGTGCTCGCCGGCTCCGGAATCGGCCTCGCCTTTCCGCACCTCAACGTCGCGGCGATGAGCAGCAGCGATGACCCCGTCGAAGGATCCAAGGCGGCCGCCGGGCTCGGCACCGCCGAGCTCATCAGCAACACGATCGCCTCAGCACTTGTCGGAGTGTTCGTCGCCGTCGGCGGTCCGGGCGCGACCGGTGCGATGACGATGGGTGCCGGCATCGCCGTCCTCGGCGGCATCGGCATCATCGGTACCGTGATGATCATGCGCGGCACCGAGGCGGCCGCCGCCGTTCCGTCAGATGTCTGAGCTCATGTTCCACCACTTGGATCTTCGGCGACACCGGCCGTGACCCCCAACCATAATCGAGACATGAGCGATGGAGCCGAGACGACAGCACTGCAGCAGCCGACCTTCCCGCTGAAGGCTCCCGGAACCGCGGTCGTCCACGCGGGTCAGCGACAGAGCCCCCGCATCGTCTCCGTCCCGACCCGCTGCACCGAGCATGTCCTCGAACTGCCGGAGGGCGCGGACCTGTTCGCCTCACTCGAAGCATCCCTGACCGACTTCGCCGTTCCCGGCATCATGGCCGAGTTCGTCTCCGGACAGTTCGGCCATATCGACTATGTTCATCCGGCCTACGGCCCCGACGCCGAGCACCCGATGTCCTTCACTCAAGCCTTCACTGTCGACGACCCCAGCCGCCTGCGCCACGCCTCGGCCACGATCGGTTGGCGCGATGACTCCCCCTTCTGCCACGTCCATGCATCGTGGACCAATGCCGACGGCGAAACCAAGGGCGGCCACCTGCTCCCGGGCACCCTGGCAGGACCGTTCGGACTGACCATCCGGCTCTTCGCCCTGCCCGATGCCCACCTGATCAGCGACGTCGATCCCGAGACAGGGTTCTCCGCCTTCGCACCGCACCTGGTCACACCGGCACACGCCGCCGCGTCATCATCAACCGCGCCCGATCTCGCCGCGGCGGCCCGCCCCGCTGAAGCCGTCGTCACCCGCGTACGTCCCGGTGAGATCCTCGACGAGGCGGTCCTCGCCGTCTGCCGCACCGCTGGCTTCGACTCCGCCGAGGTGGTCGCGAGTCTCGGCAGTACGACCGGAGCCGTGTTCACCGATGGCACCGCCCCGTGGCCGGCCGTCGAGTTCACCCATCTGAGCGGCGCCGTGACCGGAGCGCGAAACTCAACTCCACGGATCACCCTCTCCGGCGAAGTCGTCGACGTCGCCGGAGAGGTCAGCTCCGGCACCCTCAAGCCTCAAGCCAACCCCGTGGCCGTGACCTTCGAACTCTTCGTCCGCCGCACAGCCTGACCGGACACGTCGCCCAGCCAGACAGGTCCGCAGAGACAACGATCCCCGCACCATCCTGAGGATGATGCGGGGATCGTCCGTTCGAGCTCAGAACACTCAAACGCTCACGACATCACGGCCCCGCCGTCGACGCGGAGGATCTGTCCGGTCGTGAACGCGGCCCCATCGGTGGCAAGGTAGGCGACCGCCTCGGCGATCTCATCCGGCTGGCCCATCCGATCGAGAGCCTGCCCTGAGGTGTCATAAGTCTGACCGACGGTGAGCGCTGATTCGACCGGCCCCGGTGCCACCGAATTGCAGCGGATGCCCTGGCGTCCGTACTCCTTGGCCACCCATTTCGTCAGGGCGATGATCCCGCCCTTGCTCGCCGCATATGCCGGCCCCGACCTTGCCCCGGCTTCCCCGTCGGAGACCGCTCCGCCGTTGATGCCCGAGATCGATGAGATGTTGATGATCGACCCGCGTCCCGCATCACACATGTGCGGGTGGACGGCGGCCTTGATGAAGTTGAACGTCCCACCCAGGTTGGTCTCGATGTCGCGCTGCCACTGTTCGGCGGTGATCCCATCGATGCCGATGCGCGCGGCAGTGCCTGCATTGTTGACGAGGATATCGAGACCCCCGAAGGTCGACACGAACGACCCGACCGCGGCAGTCACTTCCTCGGCGTCGCGGACATCGAGTGAGAACGCGGCGAACCGCTGGTCCGGGTACTCCGAAGCCAACGACGCGGCGGCCTCCTCGGCGCCCTTAAGATCGACGATGCCGACCGAGGCACCCCGCCTGGCCAGTGCAGTGGCGATGGCCAGGCCGATGCCCTGCGCGGCACCGGTGACCAGGGCCGTCTTGTTCGTGAGCAGATACGGTTCCATGATTCTCCTTCGACAGAGTTGAGTGAGGCGTGAACTACCCGACCCCGAGCAGGTCCGGCAGCCAGTTCGAGATCGCCGGGATGTAGGTGATGAGCAGCAGAGCGATGATCGCGCAGATGAGGAACGGCATGATTCCGCGCACGACCTCCTCGAGCTTGACCTTTCCGATGCCCGCACCCACATAGAGGTTGAGCCCGACCGGCGGCGTGAACAGGCCGATCGCCAGGTTGACGGTCATGAACACACCGATAGTCGTCATGTCCACACCCACGCCGATGAGGATCGGCACGAGGATCGGGATGAACAGGTAGAACGCGCTGATCGCGTCGACGAAGGCGCCGACGATGAGCAGGATGATCGTGATCGCTGCGAGGATGAGGTACTTGTTGTCCGTCACGCCCAGCACGGCTGTCGAGATCCGGTCGGCCACGCCTTCGACGGTGATGACGTAGGAGAAGAGGCTGGCCACGCCGACGATGAACATGATGACCGCGGTCGAGACCCCGGATTCGAGGAATACCTTCGGCATGTCCTTCCAACCCAGCTCCCGGTAGACGAACACCCCGACGATGAGCGCGTACACGGATGCGACGGCTCCCGCCTCGGTGGGGGTGAAGATTCCGCCGTAGATCCCGCCGAGGATGATCACCGGAATGAGCAGGCCCGGGATCGCCTTGACCAGTGCGGCCATGATCTCGCCGAACCCGCCCTCGGGGTTGACCGTGACCGTCGGATCCGCCGATCCGACCGACCCGGACCCGACCGACCTCGAAGTCCCGGAAACCCCGGAACTCGCCGAGGCGGCCTTCCCGTTCGCCGTCAGCAGCTGGGTCTTGCTCCCTGCCGCGCTGTCACCCGAACCGCCGTTCCCGGCGGAGTCAGCACCGGCGGAACCGGACGCCGACGTTCCGGTCGACGTCGACCCCGTGACCGCCTCGGCGTCGGGCTTCGTTCTCACCGGCAGACCGGCGAGCTCACGCACCCTAGGGACGAACAGGGCGGCGATGAAGAACGCAACGGCCATGATGATGCCGGGCACGATGCCGGCGATGAACAGTCGGGAGATCGAGATCTTGCCGAACTCGGCGGCGACGACGGCGAAGATGATGAACGCGATCGACGGCGGCACGACGATGCCCATCGAACCGGAGGCCGCGACGAGGGAGACCGCGTGCTTCTTCTGGTACCCGTTGCGCACGAGCGCGGGGATGAGGATCGCACCGATCGCGGCCACGGTGGCAGGACCGGATCCGGAAATGGCGGAGAAGAAGAACGCGGAGATGATCGTCACTGCGGCCAGGCCGTGGCGCAGCCGTCCGAAGATGAGGAACGCGAGGTCGACGAGTCGCTGCGAGATGCCCGTGTACTGCATGACGATGCCGGCGAGGATGAAGAACGGGATCGCCAGCAGCGTGCCCGAACTCATCGACGGGAACATCACCGAGGGCACGACGTCGAGGACCTGCACACCGTCGGTGGTCACCAGGGTGACGACGGCGGAGAGGCCGAGGGCGAAGGCGACGGGGATCCCGAGGCCGAGGAAGAGGAAGAAGCTGCCGAAGAGCAGAAGCGCGATCATTTCCGGCCCCCTTCGCGATCGGAGGAGAATTCGGACGAGTCGATGGTCGGAGCGGCTTCGCTGGCGAGCCGCTCGACGACTGCCTCGGCGGAGGTGTCCTCATGCAGAGCCGTCCGCAGGGCCTGAAGACTGCGGATGATTCCGAGCAGCCCGGCCAAGGGAATCGACAGGGTGAACAGCCACTGCGGGATGCCCAGCGACGGCGTCGCCCGGCCACGCAGTCCCTGCGCGATCGTCATCTCGCCGCCCCAGATGAGCAGGACGGCCAGGAAGACGACGATGAGGGTGGTGCCGGTGATGAGCAGGACGCGGCGGACGCTGCCTTTTGCGTTCTCCACGAGGTAGGTGAATCCGAGATGCGCGCCGAGGCGGATCCCGACGACGGCTCCCATCATCGTGAGCACGACGAGGAGGTTGATGGTGATCTCCTCGGAGAAGGCCAGCGAGGCCTTGAAGATGTAGCGGGAGAGGACGTTGACGAAGGTGACGACGACGATCACCATAAATGAGGCGATGACGACCCAGTCCTCGAAGAATCTGATGACTCTCATCTCACAGTCCTTTCGGGATGAACGCCTGGGACAAGTCCGGTCCCCAGACCTTGCGGTATTCGCTGTAGATCGGACCCAGCTTGGCGCGGAAGGCGTCCTTCTCCTCGTCGCTGAGTTCGTTGACCTCCATGCCGGAGTCGGCGAGTTCGGCGATGAGCTTCTCTTCGCCGTCCCTGTTCTTCTTGATCTGGAAGTCGTTGGCCTCGCCGGCCAGGCGGGTCACGAGCTTCTGGTCCTCAGGCGTCAGGGAGTCGAAGAGGTCCTTGTTGATGCCGAGGATGAGCGGATCGTACGAGTAGTTCCACAGCGTCAGGTACGGCTGGACCTCCTGCAGGTTCGCCGAGTAGATGACGTCGATCGGGTTCTCCTGACCATCGATGGCTCCCTGCTGCAGGGCCGTGAAGACCTCACCGAAGGGCATCGTCGTCGGGTTCGCGCCGAGTCCGCGGTAGAGGTCGGTGTACATGCCGAAGCCGGGGATCCGGAACTTCATGCCCTTCATGTCGTCGGGCGTGTGGATGGGCCGATGCGTGTTCGTCAGCTGCCGCATTCCGGATTCGCCGAAGCCGAGCAGATGCACTCCGCGTTCGGCGAGGTAGTCTCCGTAGACGTCCCCGCCTTTTCCGGCGAGCGCCTTCTGGCCGTCCTCGACGGAGTCGAAGATGAAGGGAGCGGTGACAGCGCCGAAGCGCGGGTCGACGCCGGCGTAGATGATCGGCGAGTTGTAGGAGAAGTCCTTCGCCCCGTCCATGAGCTGTTCGACTCCGGCCGTCGGTTCACCTGCAGAGAGTCGTTCGCTGGTGAAGATCTTCATGGTGATCCGGCCGTCGGTCTCCTTCTCGAGGTCCTTGGCGAGCTTCTCCGCCGCGAGGTACCACGTCGAGGTCGACCCGGTCGTCACCGTCATCTTCCACCGGTAGCGCTGCTTTCCGTCGTCGGTGGTGCCGAAGTTCGTTCCGCACCCTGCCAGCAGCAGGGCGCACACCATCAGTACGGCGGACCAGACGAGCATGGTCCTCGTCGTCCGTGTTCTCGGCACCATTGCCTCCTTGATTTCTGTTATTTCACTGTCGTTGGGTTCGGTGGGGTCAGGCCCCCGCCGAGGCGACCGCCGCCGGTCGCGCGAACCGCAGCCTCATCGTTTCGGCATCCCCGCGTAATGCGTCAGTCCCCCATCCACGGGGATGAGCGTGGAGTTGATGTACGCCGATTCGCTGGATGCGAGGAACACCGCGAGGTCCGCGACGTCCTCGGGCCTGCCCATCTTCCCGGTCGGCGACTGCGCATGCCGGGCGGCGAGCATCTCCTCGACCGAGCCGTAGTGGCCCGAGATCGAACGGTGGATGAGCGGGGTCTCGATGAGGCCCGGGGCGATCGAGTTCGCACGTATGCCTTCGGAGGCATACTGCGCGCCGACGACCTTCGTCAGCTCGATCAGCCCCGCCTTCGACGCCGCATACGCCGGGTAGTCATACCCCATATAGCGCATGCCGCCGACCGAGGACACCGTGATGATCGACCCGCGCCCGGCCGCGCGCATATGCGGCAGTGCATGCTTGATCGCCGAGAACGCCCCGGTGAGGTTGATGTCGAGGGCGCGCCTGAAGCCGTCGGTGTCGAGTTCGTCGACTCCTCCGTTGACGACGATTCCGACGTTGTAATGGAGCACAGTCGGTCCACCGAGGCGGTCGGCGCAGTGAGCGAACGCCGCTGCCAGGGAGTCTTCGTCGCCGACATCTGCGACTACCGTGGTCAGCTGAGCGTCGAGATCGACCTCCGTATTGGGAACAACCCCGTCGAGGCGGCCCCGCCCAGCCGTGACCGCGCCGTTCGAGTCGACCTGGGCAGCCGCCTCGGCGAGGGCCCGTGTCGCTTCGTCAAGCGCACCTGGGTCTCGGTCGACGATGCAGACCTTCGCTCCCTCGCGCAGGAATCCGATCGCCGCAGCGAAGCCGTTGTTCACCTCCCCGTCCGGAGTGCCGCAGCCGATTGCCATGATCGTCGTGCCGACCAACCTACCCATCGGCACTGACACGGCTGCCGTCTCTGTCGTATTCATCGTGCGCTGCCCCGTCCCTGGGAGTATTCGGCCTTGAGTTCCTTGCGTGCGAGTTTGCCGTAGGCGGTGACCGGCATGGTCTCGACGAAGTGGATCTCCTTGGGAACCTTGTAATTCGCCAGCCCCGACTTGCACAGCGCGGTCAGCCGCTCGGCCAGGTCATCGGCGTCGGCACCTCCGTCGCCCGCACTTCTGTCACGGGCACCTTCGTTCCCGGTCGACGGCGCACGTTCGATGACGGCCACGCCGATCTCGCCCCACTGCGGGTCGGGCACGCCGACGACGACGGCCTGGGCCACTTCGGTGTCGGTGAGGAGGAGCTCCTCGATTTCGCGGGGGTAGACGTTCGAACCGCCGGAGATGTACATATCGGACTTCCGGCCGGTGAGGAACAGGTACCCCCGTTCGTCGAGGTAGCCGACGTCGCCCGTGTGGAAGAGCCCTCCGGCGAAGGACTCGGCATTCGCATCGGGGCGGCCGAGGTAGCCGGCGCACACGGTCGGCCCGGCCACGCAGACTTCGCCCTGCTCACCGGCGGGCAGCTGTGCGCCGGTCTCGCCGACGATGACGATCTCGACCCCGGTGCGGGCTCGGCCGCAGGTGCCGATGCCGGCGCCATCGACGGGGATGGCCCCGTGATCCTCGGGGCGGAGGATCGTGATCGCTCCGGTCACCTCGGCGAGCCCGAAGTACTGGACGAGGCACGGTCCGAGCCGCTCGAGTGCCCGGGCCTGGTCGGCAGCGAGCATCGGCGCTCCGGCGTAGATGACCCGCTCGAGGGTGTGGTCCTCGGGTCCGCGGCCCGACGGGTAGCCGGCGGCGATGCGGCTGAGGATGGTCGGGACGGTGAAGGCATTCGTGATCCCGTAGGCGTCGATCGCCGGCCACAGGGACTCCACGCTGGGCTTGCCACCGGGGTGGATGATCGACGGGGTGCCGCCGAAGACCTGACCGAGCATGTGGATGCCCGCACCGTGCGACAGCGGCGCGAGCACGAGGGACGCCCCCGTCTCGTCCTCGTTGGGAAAGAGGTCGCAGCGGTGATTCATCAGCACCGCACCGAGGTGGCGGTGCGTGAAAGTCGCAGCCTTGGGTCGCCCGGTCGACCCGGAGGTGAAGAAGTACCAGCAGGGGTCGTCCTCGTCGACAGTCGAGTCGACGGCCTCTGCCGGTGCGGCTGCCGCCTGGGCTGTGGGCAGGTCGCCGATCCAGAAGACGGGGCCGGTGAAGCCGGTGTCTTTGAGGGCGGTGACGAAGTCGGTGTGGGCGCGGTCGGCGATGACGGCGGCAGGGGCGACTTCGGCGCTGATGCCGAGCAGCTCCTCGGTCGACAGGGCCGCATTCGGTGGGGCGATGACGCCGCCGGAGCGCAGAATCCCCCAGAAGGACTGGACCACCTCGGCGTGGTTGGCCGAGACGAGGAGGACGGTGTCGCGGCGGTTGACGCCACCGGCCTGGAGGGCAGCGGCGAGCGCCTCGGCGCGGGCGTCGAGTTCGGCCCAGGTCCACCGCTGCCCGTGATCGTCGTCGACGACGGCGAGGCGGTCGGGGATTCGGCGGGCGGTCTGGGTGAGGAAGTGGGAGACGTTGACCCCGCGCCGAGGCGTGGGCGTGAAGTCCTTGGCCGGGGAAGTCTGGGAGATGGCGCGCATCAGCGGACGCGTTCGAGGACGGAGGCGAAGTTCGACACGGCGGCACCGCCCATATTGAAGACTCCGGCGAGTTCCGGTGCCTCGATCTGGATGCCGGGCGAGCGACCGGTCAGCTGCGCGGCAGCGAGGGCGTGCATGGACACACCGGTGGCGCCGATGGGGTGGCCCTTGGCCTTGAGTCCGCCGGAGGGGTTGACGGGCAGGCGGCCGCCGACCGCGGTGGCACCCTCGTCGAGCAGGGTGTGTCCCTGGCCGGGGGCGGCGAGCCCGAAGGCTTCGTATTCGAGGAGTTCGGCGATGGTGAAGCAGTCGTGAGTCTCGAGGAAATCGAGGTCGTCGATGCCGATGCCGGCGGCTGTCAGCGCCTGATTCATGGCGGCCCGGGCGCCGGCCATCTCGAGCGGGTCGCGTTGGGACAGCGGCAGGACGTCGTTGGCGTTGCCCATGCCTCTCCAAGTCACGGCCTGCGGTGCGGAGGCGGCGACATCCTCGGCGGCCAGGACCAGGGCTGCGGCCCCGTCGGAGACCATCGAGCAGTCGGTGCGGCGCAGGGGTTCGGCGACGTACGGGTTCTTCTCGCTCACGGTGTTGCAGAAATCGAAGCCGAGGTCCTTCTGCATATGGGCGAGTGGGTTCTGCGATCCGTTTGCGTGGTTCTTCGCGGCGATCTTCGCGAGTGCTTCGGAGCGGTCGCCGTAGCGGTCGAAGTACTGGCGGGCGATCTCGCCGAAGACTCCGGCGAAGGACTTATAGTGCTCTTCCTCTTCCCGGAAGCTGGCGCTGAGAAGCACTTCGTTGACGTCGTGGCCGGAGGCCTGGGTCATGCGTTCGGCGCCGATGACCAGGGCGGTCTTGTGGCGGCCGGCGGCGATGGAGTCATGGGCTGCGAAGATCGCGGCGGAACCGGTGGCGCAGGCGTTCTCGTGCCGGTGGGCCGGTGTGCGGGCGAGTTCGGGGAACACGGTGCCCGGCAGTGCGGCTTCGAAGCCTTGGCGGGAGAGTCCGTTGTTGAAGACGCCGACGTGGATGACGTCGATGTCGGCCGGCTCCAGTCCCGTCTCGGCGATGGCGTCGCGGGCGACGTCGGCCATCATCTGGGGCAGCGGTGATTCGGACCGACCGAACTTTCCGTGGGACCAGCCGATGATCGCAGGTGAGGACATGGACACTCCTTCGGGTACTGGGCTCTGCACAACGAGCACTGTCCTCTCATACTTTCCCGGTCCCATCTGCTGGTCAAAGAAAATCCACCATATGGAACATTGGTGTCGGCCTTCGACACACCACCCCTGGCCTAGCCACCGAAAAACGGGCGGAGCGTCGAGAAACGGGCGCGCACACCCGTTTCTCGACGCTCCGTGCGTTTTTCGATAAAGCCCCGCCAGCGCGGCGGCTAGCCGAGCTGTTCGCGCAGGGCCTGAGCCGTGGTCCGCGGATCGTAGCCCTCGGCCACGCCCTCGACGATGACGATGTCGGTGTCGATATGGCGCGAACGCAGCGGGGCGATCTCCTGATAGGCCGGGCTGTCCCACCATTCGTGAGCGAGCCGAGCGTCGGGGAAGGCGATCATGACGACGTGTCCCGGCCACTGGCCTTCCATCACCTCGCGGGCGGTGCCGTGGACGAGGAACCGTCCGCCGAAGGGTTCGAAGGTCTCGCCGATCCGGTCGATGTACTCCGCGACCTCGGGATGGGGCGTGAACTGCTGCAGGTGGGCGATCGCGTAGGCGGTCATGGTGTCACTCTCCTGTATTCTCTGTGTGCCTCGATGAGTTGCGCTGGTGCGATTCATTGCCGTGGTTCGAGGATTTGCTGCCGTGTGACGGCTCGCCAACCGGCGGCGTCTCATCGCTGTTTCGCGTCCTTCCGGCCGGCGGCGACCGACGGACGAGTTCCAGCAGAATCAGGGCAGCCAGTCCGAATCCCGCCGCGGCCAAAGGCAGAATCCCGGGACCCGCCTCGGTGAGTACGACTCCGCCGACTGCAGCTCCGAACGCGATGCCCAGGTAGGTCCCCGATGCGTTGAGTGCCAACGCCTGTCCCGCCAATGGCCCGGCCAACGTGTGCAGGCGCATCTGGATCGCCGGTGAGTTCCAGAAGGCCATTCCGCCCCACACTGTCGTGACGATGAGCACGAGCCAGATGGGCACGGGCCGGAATGCCCACATCCCCCACATCGCGACCATGGCGGCGATGATGACGCCGATCCCGAAGAACAGTGCTCGCCCCGGGCCCCATCGGTCTGCGACCTGACCGCCGAGCCAGATTCCGGCCATGCCCGCGAACCCGGAGAGTCCGAATGCCACTCCCCGCTCCTCGACTCCCGCTCCGGCAGTCGCGCTGAGATAGGGCGCCAAATAGGTGAGGACCATCATCGTTCCAGCCATGAGCAGACAGTTTGCCGCGAGGCTCACGGCAATCGGCGCACGCGTGAGGCTGCGCAGCTGTTCCGACAATCGTGGAGAACGATCTCCACGCCCGCCTCCCGGAACGGTGAGGAGGACACCGATGAGCGCGAGCATCCCGGCTACGGCAACCGCCAGGAAGGTCGCCCGCCAGCCGAACGCTCCGCCGATCCACGTACCCAGCGGGACTCCCAGCGCGATGGATCCGGTCACCCCGAGAGAGACCGTCGCCAGGTACCGTCCGGTCTTCCCAGCCGGCGCGTGCGACGCAGCGAAAGCGAAGATGGCCGGAGTGACGCTGGCCGCAGCCGCGGCCGCCACCACCCTCAGGACCATCAGCACGCCGAAGGACGAGGCGACCACCGCACCGAGATTCGCTCCCGCGAAGATGATGAGGGCAACGAGGAACAGCCGCCGAGGCGGGACCCGAGCGAGCGCGACAGCTGCCACCGGCGCGGCCACTGCCACGGTCGCCGAGAACGCCGTGACGAGCTGCCCGGCCTGGCCTTCGGTCACCCCGAGATCGGTCGCGATCTCAGGCAGGATGCCGGCGATGACGTAGTCGTCTGTGTAGAGGACGAAGGAGACTGCGAGAAGGACGATGAGCCAGGGCGGCATCACGTCGGCTGCTTCGCGTCATCGCGCCGAAGCGGGGACTGGCGGCGCAGGTGGGTCCTGAGCACAGCAATGCCGTAGAGGCTGGCACCCGGGGTCGCGAGAACAGCGATGCCGGTAACCACCGGCGCGACCTCTCCGCCTTGAGCGAGGAGGATCTGCGTCGGTCCCTGGAGAGCCACAACGCAGCACCCGGTCCACGTCACCAGCCACGCCGCGCGCGGCCATCGTCCAAGGTGGCGGGAGAGCAGCGGACACAGCAGGGAGAGAAAGCCCAGCAGAGCTGTCGCCGCCAGCACCATCCTCTGCGCCGGTTGCTCCATCCCCTGCGGTCCGGTGCTTCCCGGTCCCGCAATCGCCCAGACGGCCATAGCACAGCTGAAGGGCAGAACGCCGAGCACACCGCAGACGGTCATGATCAGCGACGGAGCCGGTGGCGGCGTATCCAACAGATCGCCCCAGCGCCGGATCACGTAGGCGCCGACGACGATCGCCATCGCCGCGCCCAGAGCGCAGAATCCGGAGTAGACGAGGCCGAACACCCACGGGTGCATCCCCGAATCGGGCAGCCGCAGCTCCCCGTCGATGAGCGCCTGGATGAGAATGCCCGGTGGAAGTCCCAGCAGTATCGGCCCGAGCAGCCCGGCGGCTCCGGCTCCGAGCACGAACACCACGGGCGCCGGAATGCGGCGCGCCCACGGCCGCGTCAGCGCCACCACGAAGGCCACGCCCGTCACCATCATCGCGAGAGTGATGGTGTTTCCGATGAGGAAGCGCGGTGTGAGCATCCCCTCGCCTCCGCTCGCGGTGGTCGATCCGAAAGATGAGCCGCTCAGCCACAGGATCTTGAAGATCACATACGGCAGAACCGCGACGATCGCCGTGACGATGGCGGCACGCTGCAGCGAAGAGACAGGGGCAGGTGCTGATGTCCGTGTATTCGCCACGGCGACTCCCGAATTAGAGGACGTTCTCTAGATGCTAGTCTCTAGTCTGAGGTACGGTTCCTCGAGGGTCAACCCTTTGAACGAGATTCTCCGATTCGCTGGAGCGAGAGGACGTGACAGGAATGGCGAAACGCGCGCTCTATTCGCGGGACGATATTCTCTCGGCGGCTATCAGCTCCGTCGGCCGACGTGGTCACGCCGCCACAGTGGCCGATGTGACGCACGAGCTCGGTGCACCTTCGGGATCGATCTACCACCGGTTCCCCACTCGGGAGTCGCTGTTCGCCTCTGCCTGGATCCGCTGCGTCCATCAGTTCCATGACACCTTCGCCACGATCACGGACGTCGACGATCCGCTGGAGGCGATCGTCGAGACCGGTCTGCTGATCCCCAGGTTCTGCCGGGAGAACCCCGATAAGGCGCGGACTCTCACCCTCTACCGGCACTCCGCACTGCTCGCAGGCCCTCCCAAGGGACTGCTCGATGACCTCACAGGACTCAACGATCCCGTAGTCGCCCACATCTCCGAACTCACGCGACGGCGCTTCGGCGACGTCACCCCTCGCAGCGTCGAACTCGTCGCCCTGGCCTGCCGCGAGACTCCGTACGGCATGGTGCGCGGCCTCATCGGCGGCGAGATCCCGGCCTGGCTCGACCAGCCGATCGCCGCAGCGATCACCGCGGTAGCCTCACTGGATCCTTCAACCGACGACTGAGCTCTCCACCAGTCCGTCGAAAAACGCGTTGAGCGTCGAGGCACGGGTGCGCTCCCCCGTGTCTCGACGCTCCGTGCGTTTTTCGATGAGCTTCGGCAGCGACTGCCGCCTCGGCTCACCCCTTGAGGCGAGTCATCTCCGGGTCGAAGAGCGGCTCGGCGGTGACTGTGGCGGGCAGGCGACGGCCGAGGTATTCGATCTCCACGGCGTCACCGACCGACAGGGTGTTCGGCAGCCAGGCGTAGGCGATCGACTTCCCGATCGTGTATCCGTACGCCGCCGAGGTGACATAGCCATCGGCGACACCCGTATCGACCGATCCGTTCGACTTCGCCGAGGCGGCCCCACCGTCGGAGTCAGCCGAGGTTCCACCGTCCGCGACACCCGACCCGCCGACCACGTACACCGGTTCTTTGCCGAGCACGACGTCCGAGGGCACATCGAGGGTCAGGCAGGTCAGCTTCGTCGTCGCGGCCGCGGCCCTCGACTCGAGTGCAGCCTTGCCGATGAAGTCGTCGGTCTTCGACGCCTTCACGGCGAACCCGAGTCCGGCCTGAACCGGTTCGTGCTCGCTGGTCATATCGGTGCCGAAGGATCGGAACCCCTTCTCCAGGCGCATCGAGTTGAAGGCTTCGCGGCCTCCGGCGATGATGCCGAATTCCTCACCGGCTTCCCACAGCACGTCCCACAGTCGCGACCCGAGATCGGCCGAGGTGTAGATCTCCCAGCCGAGTTCGCCGACATAGGACAGACGCATCGTCGTCACCGGCACTCCCCCAAGCACTGCGGGCTTCGTGCGGAAGTACTTGAGTCCGGCGTCGCTGAAGTCCTCGTCGGTGACCTTGGAGATGACGTCCCTGGCCAGCGGACCCCACAGTCCGATGCAGCAGGTTCCCGGTGTCGTCTCGCGTACGGTCACCCATTTCGATGGGTCGGCGGCCGACTGGTGCCTGGCCGCCCGCGAGATGGAAGCAAGGTCGGTGTTCGAGTTCGCTCCCACCTGGTAGGTCTCCTCGTCGAGGATCGCGACCGTGATGTCGCTGGTGATGCCGCCTGCCTCATCGAGCAGCAGCGTGTAGCTGACCGCTCCCGGTTTGCGCAGCATCGACGAGGTGGTCATCCCGTGCAGCAGTTCGCCGGCACCGGGGCCGGTGACCTCGAAGCGCTTGAGCTGGGTCATGTCGAACATCGCCACCGAGGTGCGCGTCTTCCACGCTTCGGCTGCGGCGATGGGCGAGTGGAACTGATCCGCCCAGGCATCTCGTTCCGGCGCCGCCCACTCGGACGGCATTTCCTCGAGCAGGGCAGCGTTCGCGTCGAACCAGTGCGGCCGCTCCCAGCCGGAGGTCTCGAGGAAGAACGCACCGAGCTCCTCCTGCTGCCTGCGGAACGGACTCGACCGCAGGTCGCGCGGGGAGACCCGTGGCTGCAGAGGGTGGATGATGTCGTAGATCTCGACGAAGTTCTGCTGCGAGGTCTCTCTGACGTAGTCGGCGTTCGTCTGCACATCCTCGAAGCGATTGAGATCGATTCCAGACAGGTCGGTCTTCGACCGTCCTTCGGCGATGAGCTCAGCCACGGCGCGGGCGATGCCTGCGCCGTGGGTCACCCATACCGCCTCGGCGACGAAGAATCCGTCGACCTGACGTGACTGTCCCACGAGCGAACCGCCGTCCGGGGTGAACGAGAAGATGCCGTTGAACCCGCGCTGGATCTGCGTCTGTGCGAGTTCAGGCAGCAGAGTCTTCGTCGCTTCCCATTCGGGGGCGAAGTCGTCCGGGGTGAAGTCGAGGCTCGAGGGCATCCGTTCACTCGTGATCTCGTCGGGCGAGTAGGTCTGCAGCGTGTCGAGGTCGACGGGCATAGGCCGGTGCGCGTAGGAGCCGATGCCGATCCGCTCGCCCCATTCGCGGTAGTACAGGTCCTTGTCCTGGTAGCGCAGGATCGGGGCCTGCGCACCCGCCGGCAACTCATTCTTCCCGATGAGTGAGGGCACCTCGGTGGTCCAGGCGAACTGGTGTCCCAGCGGCAGCAGCGGGATCGGGGTGCCGACCATCTCACCGATCTTCGGTCCCCAGAAGCCGGCGCAGGAGACGACGATATCGGCGGGGATCCGGTCCTCACCGGCGATGACCGCGGTGACCCGCCCGCCGGTGGTCTCGATATCGGTCACCGTGGTGCGGTCGCGGAATTCGACTCCCGCGGCACGGGCGCGGTCGATGACGAGCTGTGTGCCCTTCGCCGCCAATGCAAGGCCGTCACCTGGGGTGAGCAGTCCGCCGTGGACCATGTCCCGGTTGAGCATGGGGAAGAGCTTCGCGCATTCGTCGGGGTCGATGACGTCGGCTTCGACGCCGTAGGAGCGATTCCATCCGGCTCGGCGGTGCAGGTCCTGCAGCCGATCCTCGGTGGTGGCGATCTCGAGGCCTCCGACGGGCAGGAATGATCCGCGCCCGTCGGCGTCCTTGAGCGCGGTGAGCTTCTCGATCGTGTACTGCGCGAATTCGGTCATCGACTTCGACGCGTTCGAGGAGAAGACGAGTCCCGGGGCGTGTGAGGTCGAGCCGCCGGGGATGTTCAGCGGGCCCTGTTCGATGACGAGGGTGTTGGTCCAGCCCAGCTGCGCGAGTTCGTCGGCGAGGTTGGCGCCGACGATGCCGGCTCCGATGATGACGACTCGTGGTGATGAGATCGGCACTGAGTACTCCTTAATGATGAAAGTTATGGGGACTGTTTTGCAGAGGATGTCGCGGTTTCAGCCGCGGTTCAGGCGTCGATGACGAGGTCGGTCTTCGCCGTCGAGCAGCACGGCAGGAACTTCCCCGCGTCGATCTCGCGGGCCCGGATGCCGCCCAGATGGTTCATCTCGACGTCGCCGTCGAGCTTGACGACCTTGCAGGATCCGCACATGCCCTCCTGACAGTTCGCGGGGATCTTCACCCCCGCCGTCCGCGCGGCCTGGAGGACCGTTTCGTCCTCCCCGACGCAGACGTTGAGGCCGGTGCGCACGAACGACATCGTGTGCTCACCCTGCCCCACAGTAGGCAGTGCGGCCGGGTCGACGACGGCGATTTCGTCATCGTCGCCCGCATCCTTCGCCGAGGCGGCCGCCCCATCCCCAGCCGGGACCGCGGACCCAGCGTCGGACGAAGAATCGGGACCCGCCTCGGCGAGGTTCTCATCGGTGACGCCGACGACCTCGATCTCGACGTCGTCCTCGACCGGCACGACCGCCTGGGCGTCGACTGCTTCGGTCGGTGCACCGAGCGCCTCGATCGGACCGTCGGCGTCGTACTCGGGTTCGTACATGTCGAGTGCGGCCGGCTGGGACTCGAAGTACTCCTCGGTCGTCGCTGCGATCTCCTCGGCGATCTCACCAGCGATGGCGACTTCCTCTGCGTATTCGGCACGGATCTCACGATCACCGGAGAAGAACTCCATGAACACCGAGGTGTCGTCGACGCCGACTTCGCGCAGCAGCTCGGTCGCCGAGTTGAGGTATCCCTCCGGGCCGCAGGCGAAGACCTGTCGCCCATTGGCGTCGGGGACGAGCTCCTCGAGCAGCGCCGTCGACAGCCGTCCCGTCCGCCCCTCCCATTCCTCGCCGCATTCCCGATCGCCGAGGCAGTAGATGACCTTGATCCGGAAATCCACGTTCGCGAGGAAGTCGAGCTCCTCAGAGAAGGCGAAGGATTCTGGTGTTGCTCCGTGGTAGAGGAGGACGACATCGGCCTGCCCGGGCAGCGAGTGGACGGTGCGGATCATCGACATCAGCGGGGTGATCCCGGCTCCGGCTGCGAGCAGCAGGAACCGTGCTCGCCGGTCGTAATCGGCGAGGTGGAAGGCGCCGACCGGACCGAGCATGTCGAGGACGGTGCCGGGGCGGAGGTGGTCATGCGCCCAGGGCGATACCTTGCCTTTGGGGTCGCGTTTGATCGTGATCGAGAATGTCCACGGCTCGGTCGGCGCCGAGGAGATCGAATAGCTGCGCGACACCGGCTCGGCATCGGGTCCGTCGATGGGGAAGTCGATGTTGATGTACTGCCCCGATCGGAACGCCAGGGGCGCCCCGTCCATACGACGGAAGACGAAGACCATCATCCCTCCCGCCTCAGGGATGGTCTCCACACATTCGGCGGCGAATTCCTGCGGGTGCCACGGACCCAGCGCGGTGGCGGCTCCGGCCGGCTCCGAGGCGCTCGAGAGCACGCGGTTCCAGGGCATTTCCAGTCCGCGCACCCGCTGGGCCAGCGGCAGCGCGGGCACAGCGGACGATCTCATCCGACGTGCTCCCGCATCCGCTGCACGTACCAGTTGATGAAGGCTTCGACCTGGTACTCGCTCTTCATATACGGACCCTGCTCATAGAACGGACTCGCCGCTCCCTGCTGGCAGAGTTCGACGAAGGCCTTGTCCTGCAGGTTCGTCTGCTTCCATGTGTGAGTGAGGGTCTCCAGGTCATAGTCGACGCCTTCGACAGCGTCGTCGGCGACGAGCCAAGTGGTGCGCACGAGGGTCTTCGAGGCACTGATCGGGAATGCCGCAAAGGTGATGACGTGATCGCCGAGGAGGTGGAACCACGAGTTCGGCTGCAGATGCATCGAACAGCGCCCGAGACGGAAGTCCGGCAGGTCGCCGAGCAGCTTCTTCGACAGCCGGCGCCCGTCTGCCGAGAAGGACTCTCCCGCTCCGTCGAGCGATTCGCGGGAGATGCGGATGCCGCCGACGCGGGTGTCGAGTTCTTCGACGACCTCATAGGGCAGGCCGTAGCGGCGGCAACGGTATTCGAGGGAGGCCTGCGCCTGCTGATTGCGGTCCCAGACGTCTTCGAGGTGCGGCGGGATCGTCTCGTCGGTCAGCCCCCAGGTCGGGAACAGCGAGCACGCGAGCTCCGGGTGGCCGTCGCAGTGGTAGCACTCGCGGTTGTTCTCCATCACGAGCTTCCAGTTGCCCTCTTCGACGATGTTCTGCTGAAAGGCGACCTTCGTCTTCGCCAGCTCGTGCGGGGCGACATAGGGTTCGAAGATCTTCGCGGTCTCATGGAAGTCAATCGGCGGCTCTTCGGCCAGGCAGATGAACACGAGCCCGGCGGCGATCTTCCCGTGCGCGCGTTTGAGTGCGTAGCAGGACTTGTCGAAGGTCATCTCCCCCGGCGCCGAGGCGTGGATGAGGTCGCCCTCGGGAGAATACGTCCACGAGTGGTAGCCGCACACGAGGTTGCCCGTCGTGCCCTGCGGATCGGTGAGGACTCGTGCCCCGCGGTGCCGGCAGACGTTGTGGAGGACGTTGACGCCGCCATCGTCGCCTCGCAGGACGATGAGGGAGTACGGACCGTAGTCGAGCGTGACATAGTCACCCGGCTCGGGGATCTCGGCGATGCTGCAGGCGAAGACCCAGTGCTGACCGAAGATGGCCTGCATGTCGAGGTTGAAGAGGTTGTCATCGGTGTAGAACGGTGCCTCGAGCGAGAAGCCGACCCGACGGGTGTCGAGTCGGACGCGGATCTCTTCGAGCTTCTCTTCGCTGAAGCCCGCAGGTAAGCCCTTCTTCGTCGGTGCCAGATTGGTAGCGGTCAATTCTCATCTCCCTGGATGTCTGCCGATTGCGGCCGGACGACGGGCGACACACCTCAGCGTCGTACACCGCAGCGACCGAGCCGTGTGAGCGCGATCACGTAGGTAACGATAGCGATCTCGACTTTGCAGGAAAAGCGCGAGATTTGGTCCAATATCATGCGGAATAACTGCATAATATGAACCATGCTCGATCCTCGACTCACGACCCTGCGAACCTTCGCCGCCTGTGGCACCGTCGCCGCCACCGCGGAGCTCACCGGATACTCGCCGTCTGCCGTATCCGGCCAGCTGCGTGAGCTGCAGCAGAGCCTGGGAATGACGCTGCTGGTCAAGGACGGACGCGGGCTGCGGCTGACCGCGACGGGACGCTACCTCGTGCGCCGCTCTGATGCCCTGTCGGCCGAGTGGGAGGACATCAGGGCCGGCGCGCTCGGGGCCGGCGAGCAGGCCCCGAATCACTTCGGCATCGGCGGTTTCTCGACCGCCTCGTCGAACCTCCTCGCGCCCTTAGCCGCGAAGCTGCGCGGGACGCGCCCTGAGGTCCGCGTGCACGTCATCGAGGCGACCCCGACCCGTTGCTTCGAACTCCTCATCGCCGAACGCATCGACCTCGCGGTCATCGTTTCCATGCAGGGCAATGTGCAGGTCGAGGGGGACGATCGCTTCGAGAGCATCGACCTCCTCGACGATCCGCTCGACGTGATGGTGCCTGCCGACCACCCTGTCGCCGAACGCGAATCGGTGGCCTTGGCCGAGCTCGCCGGTGAGGAGTGGATCACCGCCGGGCCCGGATCGCCGTACCACTCGCTGTTCGTCGCCGCGTTCACCGCGGCTGGCGTGACGCCGACGGTGGCCCATGAAGCCGTCGAGTGGGAGACCTCGGCGGCCTTGGTCGGTGCGGGGGTCGGAGTCAGCCTCCTACCGAGACTGGCCAGCCTTGCAGGAGAGGCCAATGTTCGCCGAATCCGACTCAGCGGCACGGGGCGGCCGAGCCGGAAGATCATCGCCGCCGTGAGAACGGGCAGCCGCAGGTCTCCCCTGGTCAGGGAATCGATGCAGCACCTGCGCACGATGTCCCAGTACATCCTCTCCACGCGCCTGCGCGAGGACTCCTGACGAGAATTGCGCCCGCCCGAGGCGACGAATTCGTCGTGCGCTGTTGATCTTCCGGTGGGGGCTTGACAGAGTTCTGTCACGACGGCGAGACTGCATCTAAGTCTGATGTCAGACTGATATGTCAGAACCGTCGACGGACCCCTGTTCGTCGCACTCGCATGTCGAACTCCCACGTTTCACACACATGGAGGCTCAACGATGAGCAATAAGGCAATCAGCTATGCAGGTCCCGGAAAAGTCGAGGTCATCGACACCGAGTACCCGGAATTCGTTCTCAAGGACGGGCCTGGAGTCAATCCCGCCAATATCGGCCGCGAGGTCGATCACGGCGTCATCCTCAAGACTGTCGCAACGAACATCTGCGGCTCCGACCAGCACATGGTCCGGGGCCGTACGACTGCCCCGGAGGGTCTCGTCCTCGGCCACGAGATCACCGGCGAGGTCGTCGAGGTGGGCCGGGACGTCGAATTCGTCAAGGTCGGCGACCTCGTCTCGGTGCCGTTCAACATCTCATGCGGCCGCTGCCGCAACTGCAAGGAAGGCAAGACCGGCATCTGCCTCAACGTCAATCCCGACCGCCCGGGTTCGGCCTACGGCTATGTCGACATGGGCGGCTGGGTCGGCGGTCAGGCCGAGTACGTGCTCGTGCCGTATGCCGACTGGAACGTCCTGAAGTTCCCGGACAAGGATCAGGCGATGGAGAAGATCCTCGACCTCACGATGCTCTCCGACATCTTCCCCACCGGGTTTCACGGCGCCGTCAGCGCCGGCGTCGGCGTAGGTTCGACGGTCTACGTCGCCGGTGCGGGCCCGGTCGGAATCGCGGCGGCCACCTCGGCGCTTCTGCTCGGTGCGGCCTGCGTCATCGTCGGCGATCTCAACGAGGATCGTCTGGCGCAGGCTCGCGGATTCGGGTGCGAGACGGTCGACGTGTCCAAGGGCGATCCGAAGGACCAGATCGAGCAGATCCTCGGCGAGCCCGAGGTCGACTGCGGAATCGACGCCGTCGGCTTCGAAGCCCGCGGCCACGGCAAGGACGCCAGCCACGAGGCGCCGGCGACGGTGCTCAACTCGCTCATGGACATCACCCGGGCCGGCGGCAGCCTCGGCATCCCCGGTCTCTACGTCACGGGTGACCCGGGCGCGGCCGATGAGGCGGCCAAGGAAGGGTCGCTGTCGATGCGGTTCGGCCTGGGCTTCGCGAAGTCGCATGTGTTCGTGACCGGCCAGTGCCCGGTGATGAAGTACAACCGCGGACTGATGCAGGCGATCCTGCACGACAAGGTCTCGATCGCGAAGAACGTCAATGCGACACCGATCCGCCTCGAGGATGCCCCGCAGGGCTACGCGGACTTCGATTCGGGCGTGGCGAAGAAGTTCGTCCTCGACCCGCACGGCCTCATCTCCGCCTGAGGCTCGTTTCGCGCGCACTAGGTGGTCATTCTGGTCACAGAATTTCGAATCGACCGTGACCAGAACGACCACCTAGTGCGCAGCCCACGGGCTATTCTGCGAAAAGTGGTCGCATTCGGATAGTCCGAGCCGAAATATAGGTCGCAACCGGATACTCAGGAGGCCCTGAAAGTATCCGGTTGCGACCTATATTTCTGCTTCCGCCGCAGGCGCGTCAGTTCTTCTCCTCATCTTCCAACCGCGCAAAAGCCAGGTGGGCGAGCGCCGCGGCCTGATCGCCGAGCAGTCCGTCGTCGAAGACTACCCTGGGCGAGTGGTTCGTCTCGGCGTCAGGGTCGATGCCCTCGGGCGTCGCGCCGAGGAACACGAATGTGCCCGGAACCTTCTGCAAGACGAAGGAGAAGTCCTCCGACCCCATCCGCGGATGCTCCATCTCGACGACCCTCTCGGACCCGAATACTGAGCCCAGTCGCTCGAGCACGACCGTCGACTCGGCGGGGTTGTTCACGGTCACGGGGAATCCCACTTGGAAGTCCACCTCGGCGGTGCAGCGGTGAGCCCGGGCGATGTTCTCGGCGATCTCCGTCACCCGCTCCTGCAGCAGGGCCACAGACTCGGCGGAGAGGAAGCGGATGGAGGCGGTGAGCTTCGCCGAGTCCGGGATGACGTTGCTGGCCTGCGCGGCTTCGAGCTGAGTGACCGAGACGACGACGGGATCGAAGATGTCGAAGGACCGACCGGTCATCGTATTCAGGGCCAGCACCACCTCGGCGAGCGCCGGCACGGGGTCGCGGGTCGCCTGCGGTTGGCTGCTGTGTCCGCCGGCCCCGTGGATGGTCAGGTTGAGGTCGGCGAAGCCGGCCATGAGCGGCCCGCCCTTCGTCGTGAAGCGACCTCGAACGTCGGCTTCGACGTGGATGCCGTAGGCCGCGACGACCGGGACACCGGCGGCTTCGAGCACGCCCTCGGCGATCATCGGCTCGGCCCCGCCTTCGACCTCCTCGGCGGGCTGGAACATGAAGATGATCGATCCGGGGATCTCCTCGCGGTGAGCGGCGAGCAAGCGTGCGGCGCCGACAAGCCCCGCCGTGTGCAGGTCGTGACCGCACGCGTGCATGTTCCCGTTCTCAGAGGCGAAGTCGAGGCCGGTGTCCTCGACGACCGGCAGCGCGTCCATGTCGCCGCGCAGCAGCACCGCGGGCCCGGGTTTCCCGCCCTTGAGGACGGCCACCACCGAGGTGAGCGACTCCCCCGTGGTGATCTCAAGTCCCAGCCCGGCGAGCTCATCGAGCACCGTCTGCTGCGTGAAGGGAAGGTCGAATCCCAGTTCGGGGTTCGCGTGCAGCTTCCGTCGCAGGGAAATGAGATCGCCGAGGTGGCCCTGAGCTTCGGTGCGGAAATCTGGGGTGGTCATGGGGCTCCTCATCGTGTGGGTGGCGTGCGGTTCGGTTCGACCGGTTCCGGTCGGCTGCTGTTACCAATCTATGCCCTGCGGTGGTCAACGCACCCTTGTTGCCGGTCTGCACGGGCAAGTAATGTTGATTACCCACGTCACTCAACGAGGAGACCGAGCGTGCGCATCATCATCACTCAGAACATCACCCTCGACGGTCGTGTCGAGATGCTCGACGACTGGTTCGATCCGCAGGCCCAGGACGAAGAGCTCTCGGCCGAGCTCATGCGGCAGTCCGCGAACGAGGACGTGCTGCTGCTCGGTCGGCAGACCTTTGAGGACTTCCGCGGCTATTGGCCGAACGTCACCGATGACACCACCGGAGTCGCGGACCACCTCAATCAGGTCGACAAACGTGTCGTGTCTTCGACGTTGACCGAACCGGGTTGGCAGAACACGCAGATCATCAGCTCCGATCCGTTGGGCGCGGTCGCTGACCTGCGCGAGGCACCGGGACGCGATGTCATCGTCACCGGGAGCATCACCCTGGCTCATGAACTCATCGCGGAGGGACTCGTCGATGAGTATCGGATGTTCACCTATCCGGTATGGCAGGGTCGCGGACGCGGTTACTTTCACGACGGAGCGCACTCGGCCAGACCGCCGCGCCTCAAGCTCATCGATGCGAAGTCCTTCCCGAGCGGCATCACCTACTCGGCCTACGAGCCGAGCGCCTGAAGCACCATACGGCAGGACCAAGCGCCAGAGCCCGCGGACGGCACTTGCCCCTGTCTTCAGTCCGCGTGAGTGCGTTCGAAGTCCTTGCCCCACTCGTTCATCGCCTCGACGATCGGCTGAAGACTGCGTCCGAGATCGGTCAGTGAGTACTCGACACGCGGCGGCACTTCCGGATAGACAGTGCGCAGAACCAAGCCGTCCTCCTCGAGCTCGCGCAGCTGCCTGGTGAGAGTCTTCGTGTTCACCAACGGCACCAGTCGCCCGAGTTCGTTGAACCGGCGAGTTCCGTCGAGCAGATGCTTGATGACAGTGAGCTTCCAGGTGCCACCGACCGCCGAGACCGCAACCTCGACCGGGCACACCTCCATCGCGCGACGGACCGGCAACCGCATATGCACCTCCATGGGGACAGAAATGTCCGTACTAGACGCTTGTACTCTAAGAGTCCACGATGGAGACATGCAATACGACGACACCCCTCCGACTGTCCTCTGGCTGAGCGCCCACCCCGAACCACGCTCGCTCAACGGAAGCTTGCGCACGATCGGAATCGAGCATCTGCGCACACTCGGCCACACCGTCGTCGAATCCGATCTCTATGCCATGGAATGGGACCCGGTGGTGCGTCCGCGCGATGCAGCCAACCACCCATCGCATCGGTTCCGCATCAGTGCCGACACGCGCACAGCTCACCTCACCGGCGCCCAACCTGACGCGATCGTCCACGAACAGGAGAAGCTGCGACGGGCAGATGCGCTCGTCATCCAGTTCCCGTTGTGGTGGTACGGGATGCCGGCGATCCTCAAAGGCTGGTTCGACCGAGTCTTCGTCAGCGGGTTCGCATTCGGCACCGACGAGACTACCGGACGACGGCTCCGCTTCGAACAGGGCCCTTTCACCGGCAAACGCGCATTCGTCATCACCACCCTCGGAGATCGCCCGCACGCCATCGGCCCCCGCGGGAAGTCCGGCGAGCTCAAGGAACTCCTCTTCGGCCTCCTGCACGGGACCTTCGCCTACACCGGCATGAGCGTCCTCGAACCGTTCGCCATTCCCAGCGCCGACCATATCGACGACCTGACGCCGATCCGTACCCGACTCACAGACCGCCTCGGCAAGCTCTTCACTGCCCCGACAATCCCCTACCGGCCGCAGTTCACCGGCGAGTACACCACCGACTGGGAACTCGCACCCCACCTGCGCCCCGGAGAGCACGGACTGCGGATCCACACCGCCTGCTGACCGAGCGCGCAATACCGATCCGTTGTCCGTCGCACTATCGAAAGGCCCACCGACCCCATGAGCACAAGTGCCGTCGTACCCTTCGACCTCCACCTCCCGCAGTCCGAAATCGATGACCTCAACCGCAGACTCGCCACTGCCCGCCTGCCCGAAGCAGAGACCGTCGCGAGCCAGATACCGGCACCGGGACCTGGCCGGTGGTCCCAGGGTGTCCCGCTCACCGACCTCGTCGACCTCGTGGACTACTGGCGAACCGACTATTCGTGGCGAAACTTCGAGACTCGGCTCAACAAGATCGGCCAGTTCCGCACCGTCATCGACGGACTCGGAATCCACTTCCTCCACCGCCCGTCTTCGCGAACCGACGCAACCCCGTTGGTCCTCACCCATGGGTGGCCCGGCAGCATCGCCGAGTATGTCGATGTCATCGACGAACTGGCCGAACCGACCGGTCCCGAGGCACCGGCGTTCCACTGCGTCGTTCCGTCACTGCCGGGTTTCGGCTTCAGCGACAAGCCGGGCAGCACCGGCTGGTCGACGGAGAAAATCGCCGAAACCTGGGTGACGCTCATGAGCAGGCTCGGTTACGACCGCTTCGCAGCCTTCGGCGGTGACTGGGGAGGGGTGATCACCACGATCCTCGGCGGACGCTTCCCCGACCACCTCATCGGAATCCACACCACCTACGCCCCCGGCGTCCCCGGCGCATCACTCGACGAGCTGACAGCAGGCGAGCGCGCATGGGCCGAAGACGCAGAAGACTTCTGGGCCAATCGGGCCGCGTATGCCCATCAGCAGGCCACCCGCCCACAGACCATCGGCTACGCCCTCGTCGACTCCCCCGTCGGCCAGCTGGCGTGGATCCTCGACAAGTTCGCCGAATGGACGGACACCCGAGACAGCCCGTTCGAGACGATCTCACGGGACCGACTGCTCGACAATGTCTCTCTGTACTGGCTGATGCGCACCGGTGCTTCCTCGGCGCGCATCTACGCCGAAAGCCACGACTCCCTCGACCCCGATCTGCGCGTCGACGTTCCCACGGCGGTCACGATGTACCCCTGCGATATCGAACGGTATCCGCGCGCATTGTCACAGCAGCGCTACCGGCGCATCGTCCGTTGGCAGGCAGCCCCGAAAGGCGGACACTTCCCGTCCCTCGAAGCACCGTACGAATTCCTCGCTGACCTCAGGGCCGGACTGACGGCAGTCCTCACGCCGTGCCGAACATGACCTTCCGGCCATCGGGGTCCTCGACCGTGACGACGACGTCGTCGACCGCCACCAGCGGAGTGCCCGCGTTCTTGATCCGCTCGAGGAACTCCGCCTGATCCGGAATCCGGAAGTACAGGTGCGTGAGATTCGACTCGGCCACTGGCGGGAACGAATAGTCGGCGAACGCCTCGGCCGAGTGCAGAGCCACCTGCACTCCCCCGGCCTCGACGACGAAGTAGGAGTACTCCTCATCGCCCTCGGTCGTCAGCGGCAACCCTGCGATCTCGCGATAGAAGGCGGCGGTCGCCTCGGCGTCGGTGCAGGTGAGGAACACCCCGCGAAACGTCGATTCCATGGCCAACTCCCTTCGCTGCGGATGGCACGGACCGTGCTCCGTGCGATTCCGGTAGCCGCAGTGTACCCGCCGAGGCGGCCGACCGTCAGTGCCTTAACGACGAATCCGAGACGAACAGAGAACACCCGGGACCTCCCCGATCCTGCCGACCGCAATCGTCCTTGCCAAGCGACGCACATACTCCACACATTCTTCGGGGAGTCGGCACTGTTAGCCTGGCAGGCTGAAACCGATGAGCAGGAGTGAATGTGCGAACGAACCGGTGGCTGCTGGGCCTGGCCATGTCCGTCTCCGTGGTGGCGTTGGCCGCCTGCGGAAATCAGGGCGACGAAGCAAAGCCGAAGGAGTCCTCGGCCGCGGCCGAACAGTCCCCCGGCGCCGACTCTGCTCAGGACCAACAGGGCCAGCAGGGCAAACCGAACACGAAGGACATTCCGAAGGTCGTCGCCGAGGTCAACGGCGAGAAGATCCTCAAGGACGACTTCGTTCCCCTCTTCGAAACCCAATATCAGCAGATGCAGATGCAGGCTCAGCAGTCCGGCCAGCCGGTCGATGAGAAGGGCCTGAAGAAGCAGACGGCCGAGAACCTCGTGAGCACCGAAGTCCTCGTCCAGGAAGCCGACAAGCGCAAGATCGACGTCTCGGACAAGGACATCGACAAGGGGCTCAACGAATCCGCCAAGTCGGGACAGATGAGCGAGAAGGACTTCCTCAAGGCCATGAAGGACCAGGGCATGGATGAGGAGAACGTCCGCTCGGAGCTGAAGAACCAGCTGAAGATCGAAGGCCTCGTCGAAGACGAATACGGTGAGTTCGAGGTCACCGGCGAAGAGATCGGACAGGCCTACGAACAGGCGAAGTCCCAGCAGGAGCAGATGGCTCAGCAGGCCGGCCAGGGCCAGCAGGAGATGCCGCCGATCGAGGACATGCGCCCCCAGCTCAAGGAACAGGTGAAGCAGCAGAAGTCACAGGAAGCGACGCAGAAGTTCGCGAAGAAGCTGCGCAAGCAGGCAGACGTCACGATCCATCTCTGAGCCCCGAACGCCACGGGCAACATCCCATTTGGCAAGAAATTGCCGCCTTTTCTCAAAGAAACGCTGAGTATTCCTCGCATTTTCCTTGCGTGGAACTTACCCTGATGTGGACTATTCGATCGGTCGGATGACCGTCGGCCGCGCGATCCGTCCGCTGACCGGTGTCGACGGTGACACGAGTTTCACTGCAGAAAAGGACTTCCCGTGGCTTCCATTCTCACGCGCTCGGCAATCGTCGCGCCGAAGAACTTCAACCGGTGGCTGATCCCACCGGCCGCTCTGGCCATCCACCTGTGCATCGGCCAGGTCTACGCATTCAGCGTCTTCAAGATCCCCTTCATGTCCCACTTCGACGCCGGTGAGGTCTCGATCGGCTGGATCTTCTCGATCGCGATCCTCATGCTCGGCATCTCCTCGGCCGTTTTCGGCCCCTGGGTGGAGAAGAACGGGCCCCGCGCCTCGATGGTCGCCGCCGGAACCTGCTGGGTCGTCGGCTTCTTCATCGCCTCGCTCGGCATCATGACCGGGCAGCTGTGGCTGGTCTACCTCGGCTACGGAGTCATCGGCGGAATCGGTCTGGGCATCGGCTACATCTCCCCGGTCTCGACCCTGATGAAATGGTTCCCGGATCGTCCGGGCCTGGCCACGGGACTGGCCATCATGGGCTTCGGCGGCGGTGCCCTCATCGCCAGCCCGATGTCGAACCAGCTCATGGCCCTCTTCGGCGGCGGCTCCGACCCGGAACACCTCGTCGCCGGTCTCACCCCGACCTTCGTCACCCTCGGCATCGTCTACGCCGTCGTCATCGCCGCCGGCGCCTTCGTCATCCGCGTCCCCCACCCCGAATGGACCCCGAAGGGCTTCGACCCCTCGAAGGTCAAGGCGAAGCCGATGCAGACGAAGGGCAACGTCTCCGTCCGCAACGCCATCCGCACCCCGCAGTTCTGGCTGCTGTGGGCCGTCCTGTTCCTCAACGTCACCGCGGGCATCGGCATCCTCGAGAACGCCGCCCCGATGATCCAGTCCTACTTCGGCATCACCGCGGCCGCAGCGGCCGGCTTCGTCGGTCTGCTCTCGATCGGCAATATGGGCGGACGCTTCATCTGGTCGACCACCTCGGACTACCTGGGTCGGAAGAACAACTACATGATGTACCTCGGCGTCGGAGCGATCCTCTACCTCGTCGTCGCGCTGTTCGGCGGCGGTTCGATCTTCCTCTTCGTGCTGGCCACCCTCATCATCATCTCCTTCTACGGCGGCGGCTTCGCCACGATCCCCGCCTACCTCAAGGACCTCTTCGGCGTCTACCAGGTCGGAGCCATCCACGGCGCCCTGCTCACCGCCTGGTCGGCGGCCGGTGTGGCCGGTCCGCTCATCGTCAACTCAGTCGTCGAGGCCGGCGAGGCGGCAGGGAAGGAAGGCCCCGAGCTCTACACTCCGGGAATGTTCATCATGGTCGGTGCACTGGTCATCGGCTTCATCGCCAATGTGCTCGTCCGCCCGGTCAGCGAAAAATACTTCGAACGTGAAGAGGACGTCGCCGCCAAGCAGGCCGCCGCCCTCGAAGAGAACTGAAGGAAGGGTCCGATCATGAACGATTCCACCCACATCGCCCACGTCCCCGACACCGGTTCACCGCAGTCCCCCGTCGGCGGCGCCTACAAGGCCATCGGCTCGACGCTGACCGTCGTCGTGGTCGGCGGCCTCCTCTGGGGCCTGTCCCTGACCGTGGTCAAGGCCGTCGCGATCTTCACCGGCTGAGACTCCCTGAGACAGGATCCCGCCAAGGCGGTTCCCCACCGTCACATCGCCGAGGCTGCACCCACGCAGCCGCCCACCCGCCGTCCTCGACGCGGGCCCCCTTCCGATCCCCGGCAGAACCATGGTTCTGCCGGGGATCGGTCGTCTTCAGTCATGGTCGGACCGGCCGTGAACAGCCCTGCTGTGACCCCCGACCGTCTTCCTCCCCCTCAGTGAAGAATCTTCGCCGGCACCTTGCCACCGACTAACTTAAGTGCTTAACTTACAGCATGGATCTCGCTCATGAACTCCACGACCTGGTCCGCACACTCGACCGGTGGGCGGAGCAGATGCTGCGCCCCGAGGGACTGACCTACAACCAGTACGTCGCCCTCGTCATCGTCGGCCAGCACCCCGGCATCACCGGGCGCACGCTCTCGAAATCACTCGGCGTCACCGAGGCGGCCGGATCCGGGATCGTCAAAGCCTTGCTGACCGACGGCCTCATCACCAACGGCGCGACTCCGGGATCCGGCAATCGTAGGGAACTGCGCCTCACCTCGGCGGGGGAAGACAAGAGCGGGCGCTGCGCACGCCTGCTCGGACACTCCCTCGACGACAATGCCCGAGCGATCGGCATCGACCCAAACTCTCTGGCCTCCACGATCCGCGACCTCCACGACGAGGTCCGCACCATCCGCTCCGAGACCCCGAAGGACCACTCATGACCCTCATCCTCGCCGCCCTCGCGGCCGCCTGCGGATCGGCTCGGCTCGTCCTCTTCATCGCTCTCCACCTCGTCAAGAGCGAGTACTCGATCGTCAGCCACGCCGTCAGCGACTATGCGGTCGGTTCAACCCGGCGCCTGAGCAGCGCGATGACCTGGGTGACGGTGCCGTTCTGGGGATTGCTCGCCGCGGCGGTCATCGTCGGCTTGCCGGATTGGGAGGATTCGACGTTCGTCAGCATCGCCCTCGCGGTCCTCGCGCTGATCTTCCTCGCCCTGCCCTTCGTCCCCACCGATCTGGAAGGCGAGAAGCTGACCACGATCGGGCGACTGCACTATCTCATGGCTATCGCCTGGTTCGCCCTCAGCTACGCCTGCATGGGCAACTTCGTGCGACTCTTCACCGCCGAGGGACCAGCACCCTTGGCACAGCTCCTCCAGGTGATCTCGTGGCTCGCACTCGTGTCCCTCATCGTCAGCGTCGCCGTGCTCATCATCAAGCCCCTGCGCCCGAAGTTCTTCGGCATCGCCGAACGCATCTTCATCCTCTCGGTCAACCTCTTCTACATCGGCGCCGCGATCGGCATCATCGTCATCGCCGGCTGATCGGCTCAACCCTCTCAGCCCTCGACTGACAAAGTCGAAGCTTCGCTCCAGCTGCGCCACAGCTTGGCCACAGCGTGCGGGTACTCAATAGGAATCACAGAGCACTTCCGCAGAACGGAGAAAGGCACAGACTATGAACGAGTCGAAGCGCATGAGGTCAGCACAGATGGCGACCGGCGCTGGGTACAACGGTGAGAACGCATTCGGCACCGAGACGACGGCGGCATCCGTCACCCGATCCCGCCCCCGGAGGCGTCGACTCGCCCTGGCCGTCACCGGAGCGGCAGCGGCGCTGGCGCTGAGCATCGGAACGACTGCAGGTCTGCCGGCCGCCGCGGCGGCCCATGCCCGCACGGTCGCGGGCGTGACCACCCAGTCAGCCATCCCCTTTACCGGGCAGCCGACCGACCCCAGCCAGGGCAGCGGGCAGAGCGGCAACAGCCAAGGGGGAAGCGGTCAGAACGGAACACAGTCCCCGAACTTCGGACCGGGAAACGGCGGCCAAGGCAGCTACGGCGGAGGCACCGCTCCCGGCGGCGGCTCGCAGTCCCCTGACACCGGCCAGGGCAGCGACGGCTCTTCCCAGCAGGAGGCCAGCCCGGCGAGTGAGAAGGAGTCGACCGGCGTCGTCCTCATCGACACCGAGCTCGGCTATGAGAACGCCGAGGCGGCCGGCACCGGCATCGTGCTGAGCAAGGACGGTCTCGTGCTGACGAACAACCACGTCATCGCCGATTCGACGAAGATCTCCGTCACCGTAGCCACCACCGGCAAGACCTACGAGGCCTCCGTCGTCGGCTCCGATTCGACGGAGGACGTCGCCGTGCTCCAGCTCAAGGGCGCCTCGGACCTGCAGCCGGCCACGGTCGACGACGACTCGGTCACGGTCGGTGACGACGTCACCGCCGTCGGCAATTCCGAAGGACAGGGACAGCTGCAGGCCGCCGACGGCACGGTCACCGACCTCGGCGCCTCCGTCACCACCACCGCTCAGGGCTCCGAGGATTCGGAGACGCTGAACAATATGATCCAGGTCCAGGCCGATATCGTCTCGGGCGATTCGGGTGGGGCCCTGCTCGATGACGAAGGCGAGGTCGTCGGCATGAATACCGCGGCCTCGTCGGGATCGGCCACCGTCACCGGCTTCGCCATCCCGATCGAGTCGGCGCTGTCCACGGCCGAGACGATCATCGACGGCGAGCAGACGAGCACGAACACGCTCGGCTATCCGGCGTTCCTCGGCATCGGGGTCCAACAGGATTCGCAGAGCGGACAGTCGAGCCAGTCGGGCCAGGGCAGCCAGTCGATCCAGCCGGGAGACGGCAGTTCGAACGGCCAGCCAGGTCAGCCAAGCCAGTCGGGCTCGTCGTCTCAGGCCGCAGGCGCAGTCGTCGCCGGTGTCTATGAGAACACCCCCGCGGCCGAGGCAGGACTGACCGCCGGTGACACGATCACCCAGATCGGTTCGACGCAGATCACCGACGGCACTGCTCTGTCGTCCGCCATCGCCGAGCACAAGCCCGGTGACACCGTGTCGCTGAGTTGGACCGACGCCGACGGTCAGTCCCACACCAGCGAGGTGACTCTGACCGAGGGTCCCGCAGCCTGACGGTGGGATTGCCCTACCACCCCGGGCGAGACGTAAGATCGGGCCATGTCCGGATACGAAGACGCCTCGCCCGCGGAGTGGTCGCCCCGCACCCGGCATAACCGGGAGCGTCTCGACTGGTCGACGATCCTGCGCAATATCGCCCTCGCACTCGCCGTGCTGGCCGGTGTGTGGGCGGTCTTCAATGTTCGCCTGCCCTCGGTCGATGTGCTGCAGGCCGATATCGCGGCCGCCGGATTCTGGGGCTTCGCCGTCTTCGTCCTCATCTATATGGCCGTCGCCGCCACCCCGATCCCCGTGACGATCATGGCCACCGCCGGAGGACTCATCTACGGGCTGCCGTTCGGCACCATTCTGTCGATGGTCGGAGTCGTCGCGGGATGCTGGATCGGCTACTGGATCGCTCGGGCGCTCGGCCGGGACACTGTGCTGCGGCTGCTCGGCTCCCATGCCGAGACGATCGAATCCAAGCTCACCGGCGGCGGCTTCTACGCAGTGTGCGCCCTGCGCCTCATGCCCGGGTTCCCGTATTGGCCGGTCAACTACGGCAGCGGAGCACTGAGCATCGACAACCGCACATTCCTCAGCGCCACCGTCATCTCGTCCCTGCCGGGTCAGCTCTCCCTCGTGGCCGTCGGCGCCTTCATCGGGGAGCCGAATGTCCTCAACGGCATCGGCGTGGGCATCTCCTGGGCACTGGTCATCACGCTGACGATCATCACGATGCGCCGCTGGAAGCGCACCCGAGACGCCGAACACGCACAGGCAGAGACGCCTGAACTCCCTGAGTCTTAGCCGAAGTTCGGCTTGCGGCGCTCCTGGAAGGCTCTGAAGCCTTCGGCGTAGTCCGGGGTCTGGCGCGCCGATTCCTGCAGGGCCGCCTCTTGAGCGAGCACCTCGGCGAGGTTCGGCCGTTCGTCGGCGAGCTTCTGGACGAAGCCCTTCTCCATGGCGAAGGCCTCGGCCGGTCCGGTGACGATCTTCTCGAGCTTCGATTCGACGAAGTCGGACAGTTCCGCGGCTGGGACCGCACGGGAGACGATCCCGGTGGCGGCCGCCTCGGCGCCGGTCATGAAATCACCGGTGACGATGAGGTCCATCGTCCGGTGATAGCCGACCCGGTCGAGGAACACGTGGTGAGCGCCGGAATCGAGCATCGCGCCGATCGCGGCGAACGGGGACCCGAACTTCGCATCATCAGCGGCGAAGATGATGTCCGCGGCCGCGGCGACCCCGTACCCGAGTCCGAGCGCGGCCCCTTGGACCTGGGCGATCACCGGGATCGGCAGCGCGCGGATCGCCTGGAACACGGGGGCGAAGATGTCGGCGAGGAACGCATGCGCATCATCGGTCTCGACGTCGACGTTCGCAATATCGCGACCGGAGCAGAAGACCTTGCCCTCCCCGCGGATGACGAGCACGCGCACGTTGGGGACCGCCTCGGCGACCTTGGCCACGGCGGCCGCGATATCGCGGAGGTTGTCCGCGTCGAGGGCGTTGCGGGACTCCTGTCCGTCGAGGACGAGCTCGGCGATCGGGCCGCGGTTCTTCAGTTGGATCTCGGTCATGGATGCTCCTTTGCGTGTCCTGTCAGTGCGGTGCGGCCGGTGCCCGCCGGGCGGGCATCCTTGGTCACCAGGTGTAGAAACCCTGTCCGGTCTTGCGGCCGAGTTCACCGGCGGCGACCTTGTCCTTCAGTATCTGCGGGGGTGTGAAGCGCTCACCGATCTCCGCGGCGAGGTGCTCGGCGATGCCGAGGCGCACATCGAGTCCGACGATGTCCGTCGTCTTCAGCGGCCCGGCCGGATGCCGGTAGCCAAGGGTCATGGCCCGGTCGATGTCCGAGGCCGAGGCGACGCCGTCTTCGACCATCCGCATCGCTTCCAAAGCGAGAGCCACGCCGAGGCGGGAGGAGGCGAATCCGGGAGAGTCCTTCACCGTGATCGCCGTCTTCCCCAGCCCCGTCACCCATTCCTTGGCGACATCGACGAGCTTGGGATCGGTGTGGGTGCCGACGACGACCTCGACGAGTTCGGACACGGGCACCGGGTTGAAGAAGTGCAGTCCGATGAGCGCCTGCGGCCGCGGCAGGGCTGCGGCGAGCTCGTCGATCGACAGCGCCGAGGTGTTCGTGCCGATGCTCGCAGCAGGAGCGTGCTTCGCGATGCTCGCAAGCACTTCCTGCTTGAGTTCGACGATCTCGGGCACAGCTTCGACGACGAGGAGCGCCTCGTCGAGCAGGGTGGGGTCGCGGTCGACGACGACGGTTCCGGGCACCTCGATGCCCTTGGACCGTGACTTCTCGACCGAGGCATCGATGCGCTCTCTGGCGGCGGCCACGGTGTCGTCGGTGTTCTCGATGACGATGACCCGAGCACCGGCGGTGGCAAAGGCATGCGCGATTCCGGCACCCATCCGACCGCCTCCGAAGACGCCGACGACATCAGGGACTCTTGCGGTGGTGGGGGCCGCCTCGGCGGGGGTGTCTGTGGTGTCGCTCATGCGTTGTCGTCTTCTCCTCGGGTGCGCGGATCGCTCTGCTGATCGATCGCTTCGGTGGCCACGGCTTCGGCGCGTGCGCGCTCGGCCGCTTCCTGCTCGGCTGCCTTCTTCGCCTTCTTGGCCTCGCGTTTGGACAGGAACGCGTCCATGCGGGCGAACTTCTCATCGGTTTCGAACAGCACAGCCTGGGCCACATTGTCGATGAGGGGATGGGCTTCACGCGGTGCGTGGAACGCCGACTTGCTCAGCCGCACTGCAAGCGGTGCGAAGCTCGCAATACGGTCAGCCAGCGCCTGACCGGCGAGTTCGAGGTCCTCGGGGTCGACGACGTCATTGAGCAGACCGATGGCCTTGGCTTCGTCGGCCTGCAAGGTGCGTCCGGCCAGGAGGATCTCCTTGGCGCGAGGTTCGCCGACGAGTTCGCGCAGACGCCACGCGGCCCCGGCTGCGGCAAGGATGCCCAGACCGGTCTCCGGGTTGCCGATCTTCGTCGACGGGGTGCCGATGCGGAAGTCCGCGGCGAAAGCGAGCTCGGCACCGCCGCCCAGCGCGAATCCCTCGATCAGGGCGATGACCGGCATCGGCAGTTCCTGGATGCGGGAGAAGATCTTCGAGTTGATTCCCGCCAGGGCATCATCACGACGACGATTGCGCAGCTGCGAGATATCGGCACCGGCCGCGAAGACACCGGAGGTGCCGGTGAGGATCGCAACCTTCGGTTCGGCCTCGAGTTCGGCACACACGGCATGAAGGGCATCGACCATCGACTGGTCGATGGCATTGCGGACCTTGGGTCGGTTGAGCCGGATGATCGTGCGATCGGAATGGCGTTCAATGAGCAGCGGGGAGGCGGAATCGTTCCCACCGGAACCGCTGGGTGCACCGGCTGCCGCACCGTCGTTCATACCCCCGGCGGGGCCGCCGGCGCTCACACGCGCTCCAGCAGCAGTGCCGAACCCTGACCGACGCCCACGCACATCGTCGCCAGTCCCTTCTTCGCCCCAGCCTGTTCCAACCGGTTGAGCAGGGTCAGGGTGATGCGGGTGCCCGAGCAGCCCAGCGGGTGGCCGAGCGCAATCGCTCCGCCGAATCCGTTGACGGTCTCCGGGTCGAGGCCGAGGTCGCCCATGCACGCCAGCGACTGGGAGGCGAAGGCCTCATTGAGTTCGACGGCGTCGAGTTCGCCGACCTTCCACCCGGTGCGCTCGAGCACCTTCCGGGTCGCGGGGACGGGGCCGATGCCCATGATCTCCGGGGACACACCGGCATTGGCACCGGCGACGACGCGGGCACGCGGGCTGAGCCCGTGCTTGTTCGCATAGTCCTCGGACACGAGCACGACGACGGCGGCGCCGTCATTGAGCGAGGAGGAGTTTCCGGCGGTGATGACGCCCCCGGGTCCGTGGATGGGGCGCAGCTTGCCGAGCTTCTCCAACGTCGAATCGCGCGGACCCTCATCTGCGGCGACTTCGCCGATGGGCAGGATCTCCGGGTCGAAGCTGCCGGCGTTCTGCGCGGCGAGCGCCTTCTGATGCGACTGATAGGCGAATTCGTCGAGGGCCTCACGGCTCAGCTGCCACTTCTCAGCGACGCGTTCTGCCGTCTGCGGCATCGACAGGGTCGTGTCCTCACCGAAGGCGGGGTTCGTGAACCGCCAGCCGATCGAGGTGTCCCAGGTCCGGCCCGGCTTCGACCAGGCGCGCGAGGGCTTCTCGCTCACCCACGGGGCACGGGTCATCGATTCGACTCCGCCGGCCACGACCACATCGGCGTCTCCCGCGGCGATCATCGCCCGTGCCGTCGTGATCGCGGTCATCCCTGAGGCGCACAGACGGTTGACGGTGAACCCGGGCACGGATTCGGGCAGTCCGGCCAGGAGCACGGCCATGCGCGCGATGTTCCGGTTGTCCTCACCGGCCTGGTTCGCTGAGCCGAGGATGACCTCGTCGATATCGGTCGGGTCGATGCCCGCACGTTCGACGACGGTCTTCATCGTGGTCGCCACGAGGTCGTCGGGCCGCTGGTCGGCCAGTGCACCCCCGTAGCGTCCGATGGGGGTGCGCAGTCCGTCCAGAATGAATGCCTCGGGCATGGGTCTCCTCGCTGAAGAGTTCGGGTAGGTGACATGGTACGGGCTTGCACCCGTTGGTGTGCGGGCCCGCGCCTGCTGGGGTTCGGGACGCTCAGGAGTCGAAGTCGACCGTGACCTCGTCGCTGACGGGGAACGTCTGGCAGGTGAGGACAAAGTTCGCTTCGACCTCGGCGTCCTCGAGGGCGTAGTTGCGGACCATGTTGACTTCGCCGCCGCAGATCTTCGCGCGGCAGGTTCCGCAGACGCCGCCCTTGCAGGCGAACGGCAGATCGGACCGGGATTCCTGTGCGGAATCGAGGATGGTCTTTCCCTGCGACATCGCCGAGGTGGAGCGCTTCCCGTCGAGGATCACCGTGACGTCGCTGGTGGCCCCTTCGACGACCTTGTCCGCGTGGACGACCTCCGGTGGGGGTTCGTCGACGTAGAAGAGCTCGAAGTGGATCTTCTCCTTCGGCACGTCGAATTCGGCGAGGACCTTGCGGGCGTCTTCGAGCATGCCGAAGGGGCCGCACAGCCACACATGGTCCATGCTGCCGATCGGGACGATGGCGGTGAGCAGATCCCGCAGCTTCTCCGCGTCGAGGCGGCCGGAGAAGAGCTCGACATCGCGGGGTTCGCGGGAGAGCACGTGAACGAGATCGAGCTGCTGGTTGCGGGCGTCCTTGAGGTCGGCGAGCTCCTCGGCGAACATCACGGTGTTCGTATGCCGGTTGCCGTAGAGCAGAGTCACCGAGGCTTCGGGGTTCGACAGCACGGTCGAGGCGATGGAGAGCATCGGGGTGATTCCCGATCCGGCGGCGATGCACAGGTGTCTGCCACCGGCTGCGGCGTCGGCGCGGAAGCTGCCCGAGGGCGGCTGCACCTCGATCGTGTCGCCGGCTTTCACCTCGTTGACCAGCCACAGGGAGAAGAGCCCCTCGGGGACTTCGCGCACACCGATGCGCGGGGCGGTTCCGGCCGGTGCGCAGATCGAATAGGTGCGGCGGTGCTCCTGGCCGTCGATGATGCGTCGCAGGGTCAGGGACTGTCCGGCGGCGAAGTCGAAGAGTTCGCTGTATTCGGCCGGCACGTCGAAAGTCACTGCGGCCGAATCCTCGGTGAGGTGGTCGACGGACTTCACGGTGAGTGGGTAGAAAGCCGACCGGGAGCGTCCGTCGGCGGGCTCGGTGGCGGGAGCCGCCTCGGCGGTCTGATCGATCGTCTGTGTCATCAGATCTCCTTCACATGGTCGAACGGTTCGAGGCAGTCGTTGCACTGGTACATCGCCTTGCACGCGGTCGCTCCGAACTCGGAGGACAGCCGGACGTCGTCGGATCCGCACAGCACGCAGGTCACGGCGCGGCGGGTGGGCATGAGTGTCAGCGCCACCGGGCCGGAGTTGCGCGGTGCTGCCCCGGGTGGGGAGATTCCGGCGTCCTTGAGTGCCTTCTTCCCGCGTTCGGTGATCCAGTCGCTCGTCCACGCCGGTGTCAGGGACACGCGCACCTCGGCGTCGGGGAATCCGGCGAGGAGGAGTTCGCGCTGCAGGTCATCGCGCATCGTCGCCATCGCCGGGCAGCCCGAATAGGTCGGGGTGATGACGGTGACGACGTGGCCGTTCTCGATCGCGACGTCGCGCAGCACACCGAGGTCGAGGAGGGTGAGCATCGGCATCTCGGGGTCGGTCACGCGTTCGGCGGCGGCCCAGGCACGGTCGATCGCCTCGGCGGCGGTGTCTGTCGTACGAGTGTCCATATCGGCTGCATCTGTCGGATAGGTCTCGAGCATGGCGGTCACCACTGCCCCTCCGGATGCTCCCGGGCGACGACCTGCATCTCGGCGAGCAGCTTCGACAGGGCCTCGGTGTGGAGTCCGTCGCGGCCCTTGCCGCCGTGGACGCCGACTCCGGCCAGACCGCCGCGTTCGGGCCGGTCGATTCCGGCTGCGGCGAACACCTGGTCGAGGATGACAGATGCCTCATCGGCCACGGTCGCGGGATCGACGCCGATTCCGGCCTCGGCCACGGAGGCTTCTACTGGGTGGGTCTCGAAGAGTTCGGACCACAGCGGCCACAGACCGTTCAGGGCCTTCACCAGGCGGGACTTCGATTCCTCGGTGCCGCGGGCCAGGGTCACGACCCAGCGTCCGGCGAAGTCGCGGTGGTAGGACATCTCCTTGACGCCTTTGGCCGCGATGGCGGCGAGCACGGTGTCGCGGCTGTCTGTGAGGCGTTCGAAGATCGACAGGCGCCAGGTGGAGTAGATGAGGATCTTCGCGACCGCCTCGGCGAAGTCGCCATTGGGCACCTCGGCGAGGCGGACATTGCGGAAGCCCAAGTCGTTGCGGAAGAACGCGAGACGGTCCTCATCGGGCACCGGGGAGCCTGCAGGGAGTTCAGGGACGAGCTCCGGATCGGCTGCGGCGGCGCGGGCGAGCAGAAGACGAGCCTGCCCGAGGAGGTCGAGGGCGATGTTCGCCAGCGCGATGTCCTCTTCGAGGTCAGGGGCATTCGAGCACCATTCGGAGATCCGCTGGCTGAAGACGAGGGCGTCGTCGCCGAGCATGAGGCAGTATGCGCCGAGGTCCTTGGCGTCGACGCCGTCGGGCACGGTCGTATCGACGCCGGCCAGGGGGTCTTCGAAGTCGGTGCCGAAGGCCCAGTTCGCGTCGTTGACGAGCAGACCGGAGTACGCGTTGTCGTGGTCGCCGTGATCGACGTTCGTGCCTGCTTCGTCGTGTTCGACGTGGATGGTGGGTTCGTTGTTCGCAGTCATCTCTCGCCCCTTCTCACATGTGGGGGACATCGTCGGGGATGTCGTAGAAGGTCGGGTGGCGGTAGACCTTGTCGCCGCTGGGGGCGAACATCGGGTCCTTCTCGTCCGGGCTCGAGGCCGTGATGTCGGAGGCGCGGACGACCCAGATGCTCACGCCTTCGTTGCGTCGGGTGTAGACGTCGCGGGCGTGGTGGACGGCCATCTGGTCGTCGGCGGCGTGCAGGGATCCGACGTGGACGTGGTTGAGTCCGCGCTTGCCGCGCACGAAGACCTCGTACAGCGGCCATTCGCCACGGGTCGAGCCCACAGCGGATTCATCCTTCGCCGAGGTGGAGCCGGGGTTGGTCTCGGTCATTTCGCTGTCTCCTCGGGGGTGGTGGTGTCGACTCCGGCGGCGGGGGTCGCGTCGGCGGACGACGATTCGGGGGCGGCCGGGGTGGCGGCCGCCTCGGCGTTCTGGTTCTCTGCGAAGGCGAGCGCTGCTTCGCGCACCCACGCTCCTTCGTCCCAGGCGCGCTTACGATGGGCGACTCGCTGAGTGTTGCAGGGGCCATTGCCCTTGACGACGTCCCAGAACTCGTCCCAGTTCGGGGTGGAGAAGTCGTAGTGTCCGCGCTCTTCGTTCCACTTGAGGTTCTCATCGGGGAACGTCACGCCGAGGGCTTCTGCCTGCGGGACGGACATGTCGACGAACTTCTGGCGCAGCTCGTCGTTTGTGTGGGTCTTGATGCCCCAGGCCATCGACTGCTCGGTGTTCGGCGAGTTGTCGTCGGGAGGCCCGAACATCATCAGCGCCGGCCACCAGAAGCGGTTGACCGATTCCTGGACCATCTCGCGCTGAGCCTCGGTGCCGCGCATCATCGTCATCAGCAGCTCGTAGCCCTGACGCTGGTGGAAGGACTCTTCTTTGCAGATGCGGATCATCGCGCGGCCGTAGGGGCCGAAGGAGGTCCGGCACAGCGGCACCTGATTGCAGATGGCCGCTCCGTCGACGAGCCAGCCGATCGTGCCGACATCGGTGTAGGACAGGGTCGGGTAGTTGAAGATCGAGGAGTACTTCTGCTTGCCGGCGACGAGCTTCTCGGTGAGCTCGTTGCGCGTGGCACCGAGGGTCTCGGCGGCAGAGTAGAGGTAGAGGCCGTGTCCGGCTTCGTCCTGGACCTTCGCCAGCAGGATCGCCTTGCGGCGCAGGGAGGGCGCACGGGAGATCCAGTTGCCTTCGGGCTGCATGCCGATGATCTCCGAGTGCGCGTGCTGCGCGACCTGGCGGATGAGCGTCTTGCGGTAGGCCTCGGGCATCCAGTCCCGGGGTTCGATCCGATCCTTGCCCTCGATCGTGGCGTCGAACTGCTCCTGCAGCTGCGCCTCGTCGAAGCGGTTGTCGTTCACTTGAGTTGTCATGACCACTCCACCCTTGGATGTGCCCTTGTCAGGACCTGCCTCGGTCAGCGGCTGCCGACCTCATCATCGGTCCGACCATCGTCAGACCTCTGGCCCGAGGGCATCCATTTACTGACCATTTGTTCTGTATTGTTGCCACCAGTGTCGCACACCCCCAGCCCGGGTGCAATGCCGCCCCCGCTGACTGCCCGACCGCTCTCGCAGCGCCCCGGCACCCGCGCCCGCAACACTCTTTCGCCGCCATGCCGCGTCGTCGAGCCGCGGCACCGAACGTCGCCCGCCGAATATAGGTCAGCGTCGGATACTTTCAGCGCCGAAGAATGTCCGATGCCGACCTATGTTTCTCGGGAACTATCCGATAGCGACCTATTTCCCGCTGACTTTCCCGCTGACACTTGACGATGCGCGCGGGATTCGACGCAGGAAGGACACGATTCGCCGCGCTTGACGATGCGTGCGCAATTCGACGCAGGATCCTCGCCAACCACACCCCGTGACTTGACACCGGCGACGATCGGAACGATATTTATTGACCAGATGGTCGTTTATTCTCCGGCGGGCTGACCGTCCGGGATCACGGGGAACTCTCACCGTCGTCCATACGCAGCGGCGCAGGCACTCCCCGTGCACCGCGCCCGAACCCGCGACTCGAGGAGGAGCCGACCATGGGACAGTCCGCCCACGATACGACGACCGCGGAGTCACAGACCCCGAACGACCCCTCCCCCGCCGAGGCAGCACCGCAGACCGATCCCACAGGGTCCACCGAGGCGGCCCCCGAGTTCCCCGCCGGGGCGGCCACCCCCAAGTCCTCATCCGAGCCCACCGGCGCTGCCGCGATGTTCGCCAATGATCGCGCCTCCCAGCACCTGGGCATCACCGTCGATGACCACGGACCCGGATGGGCACAGTGTTCGATGACGGTCACCGACATCATGACCAACGGCCACGACATCACCCACGGCGGCTATGTCTTCCTCTTCGCCGACACCACCTTCGCGATGGCCTGCAACTATCCCGGTTCGATCACCGTCGCCTCCGGAGGAGACATCGACTTCCTCAAGCCCACGCACCTCGGCGATCAGCTCGTCGCTCGCGGCCACGAGGTCGTCAAGCAGGGCCGCTCGGGCATCTACGACGTCACCGTCACCCGCGGCGACGACATCATCGCCACCTACCGCGGCCGCTCCCGCACGCTGCCCGCCCGCAAGTAGAACCGGCCGGCCCCACGACCTCCCGACCCGCGTCCGGCACTCAGCCGCGCCGGACCACCCCCACCGAACCACCCGTCGACGACCGGACACCGAAGAACGGTGGACCACCTCGGCGGTCTTTGGATCTGACACACAGAAGAGATTCGCAAGGAGACGATGATGACTGAGACCGACCTCGACGCCGGCGAACGGATGAGCCTGGACGAGCTGCGCTCCGACCAGCTGAAGAACCTCAAGACGACGGTGACCTCGGTGTACGAACGGGTGCCGTTCTACCGGAGGGCCTTCGACGACCTCGGTGTGACTCCCGCCGACATCACGAGCCTCGACGACATTGCGAAGCTGCCGTTCACCACCAAGCAGGACCTGCGCGACAACTACCCGTTCGGGCTCTTCGCCGTCCCCCAGGAGCAGGTCGCACGCATCCACGCCTCCTCGGGAACGACCGGTCTGCCGACCGTCGTCGGGTACACGATGGGCGATCTCGATCGGTGGGGCAGCCTCATCGCGCGGTCCATCCTCGGTGCCGGCGGCAAGCGCGGACAGATGATGCACAACGCCTACGGCTACGGCCTGTTCACCGGCGGCCTCGGCGTCCACGGGGCGGAGCGTCACGGGTTCACCGTCGTCCCGATCTCCGGCGGTCAGACCCCGCGCCAGGTGCAGCTGATCCAGGACTTCAAGCCGGACATCATCACGGCCACCCCGACCTACCTGCTCACGATCCTCGACGAATTCCGCAAGCAGGGCATCGACCCGACCTCGACGAGCCTGAAGACCGCGATCTGCGGCGCCGAGCCGTGGACAGACGAGATGCGCAAGGAGATCGAGAACTCCTTCAACATCAATGCCGTCGACATCTACGGCCTCTCCGAGGTCATGGGACCCGGTGTGGCCTGCGAGTCCGCGGTGACGAAGGACGGCCCGACGATCTGGGAGGACCACTTCTACCCGGAGATCGTCGACCCCTTCACCGGCGAGGTGCTGCCCGACGGCGAGGAGGGCGAACTCGTCTTTACCTCGCTGACGAAGGAAGCGCTGCCGATCATCCGCTACCGCACGCACGATTTGGCGACGCTGCTGCCGGGCACCGCGCGCCCGAACTTCCGCCGCATCTCGCGCATCACCGGCCGCTCCGATGACCTCATGATCATCCGCGGCGTCAACGTCTACCCCGCGAACGTCGAGACCGTGCTCTTCGAGTTCGCACCCCTGAGCCCTCACTTCCAGCTCGTCCTCACCCGCCCGGGTCGGATGGATGAGATGACCGTCGAGGTCGAGGCTCGCGAAGGCGTCGGTGCCGTCGAGCTCGACGGCCTCGACAAGCTCGTGGCCGCCCGCATCAAGGAGCGCCTCGGCGTCTCCTGCGCCATCGACATCAAGATGCCCGGGGATCTGCCGCGCTCGGTCGGCAAGATGAAGCGCATCATCGACCGCCGCGAGGGCGTGCGCTGAGATGACGGCGACGGCGCGCGTCACGGCAAGAGGTCCTGCCGGTAGGCTCACCGGCGCGGACCCGGCCGTGGCGCGCCTCGCAGGCTCTCGTGACGTCCGAGAGGGCACTCACCGAGGTGGCCGTTAGACTGATGCGCATGCCCGAATCGTCCTCACCTGCGTCGACATCCCCGGACTCGACGACGTCGTCCGTGGAATCGACGACCACCGCGTCGACGTCCTCGACCACCCCCGCCGAGGCGGCCGCCCCCAAACGCTCGCGCCGTGGCCGTCCCGGATACGACCGGGAGACGCTCATCAACAAAGCCACCGAGGTCTTCGTCTCCCGCGGCTACGACGGCACGTCGATGGACACCGTCGCCCGTGAGCTCGGCATCACGAAGTCCGCGATCTACCATCACGTGAAGTCGAAGGAAGAGCTGCTGCACCTGGCGATCAGCCGCGGCATCCGTGCCCTCGATTCCGCCGTGGAGACCGAGAGTCTGCGCGAGAACGTCACCGCCCTCGAACGCCTGCAGCTGGCCGTGCGCGCCAGCGTCGTCATCCTCATCGAGTACCACCATTCGGTGACGCTGCTGCTGCGCGTGCGCGGAAACTCGCCCTTGGAACGCGAGGCCCTCGAGGCCCGGCGCAATATCGATGCGAAGGTCCGTGCTCTCGTCGAGGCCGCCATCGCCGAGGGCGGTCTGCGCTCGGACTTCACCCCCGGGCTCATCACGCGCCTGCTCTTCGGCATGGTCAACTCGATCACCGAGTGGTACCGGCCCAGCTATCCCGTCGATCCCGAGACCATCGCCGAGGCGGTCACGACGATGGCCTTCCAGGGGCTGGAGGCCTGAGGGCCTTCACCCCATCAATCTGGACAGCGACGTCCCGGGAAGAATTCCATGAACGCTGCCGACTCGACGGTTCCGATCATCCTCAATCCGAGTGCACGCAAAGGCGCCGTGCTCAGACGTATCGACCCCCTGACGACGACGTTCGCCGAACATGGACTCGAGGCAAGGTTCGTCAGGAGCACGAGCGCGGACCACGCCAAGCAGCTCGCTGCTGACTTCGCCGCACAGGGTTCGGATCTCGTCGTCTCCCTCGGCGGTGACGGGATGGCGCGTTCGGTCGCAGCCGGGCTCGTCGACACGGACACCGCGTTGGGTGTCATCGCCGGTGGACGCGGCAACGATCTCATCGGCAAACTCGGCATCCCGAAGGACATCGAGGCAGCCGCGGCCATCATGGCCGACGGCCGTGACCGGACCATCGATGTGCTCGACCTCGACGGGAAGGTGTGTCTCGGCAATGTCTGTCTCGGCCTCGACTCGACCGTCCAACACCAAGCGAATGCGGCGAGGCTCATCCGCGGCCGCTGGGTCTACCTCTACGGGGTCGTCCGCGCGCTGCTGCCGCCCAAACGCATCGAGCTGGAGCTGACCATCGACGGCCAGCGCTTTTCATTTCGTGGGCTCACTGCGGGGTTCGCGAATTCCGGGCGCTACGGCGGCGGGCTCAGGCTCTCCCCCGAGGCGGCCCTCGACGACGGGCTCATCGACGTGGTCCTGCTCCAGGAGGGGTTCCTGCCCAAGCTCGCCGTCGAAGTCGTGGAGTACAGTTTCGGCCGTCATCACCGGCACCCTCATATCCACTTCACCCACGCTCGGGAGGTGGAGATCGACGTCCCGGAAGGGGCCGCCCCGATCGAGATCATCGTCGACGGCGACGCAATCGCGCAGACCCCTGCCACCGTGAAGATCCGACCCTCAGCACTCAAGGTCCGCGTTCCGCGAACCTCCTGAACGACTATGTCCGCCGACTGAACGACAGGGCCCCGCGTCGAGGATCTGCATCCTCGGCGCGAGGCGTTCCGCGTGACGGCCAGTGCTGCCAGTAGGGCTTTCGGGCCGCCTGAGCCTCAGTATTCCTTGGCCACGAGAGTGAGCACGTCGTAGTTCGCGACGGGCTCCTCGTTCTGGTTGACGACCTGTGCGTCCCAGCGGACCTCACCGTATTCGTCGGTCTCACGCGGGGTGATACGCTTCGCGGTGAGCGTGACCTTGAGCTTGTCACCTGGGGAGACGGGCGTGATGAAGTTGAGGCCCTCGAGTCCGTAGTTCGCGAGCACCGGGCCCGGGTCCGGCTGGACGAAGAGTCCGGCAGCGAAGGACACGATGAGGTAGCCGTGCGCCACGCGCCCCGGGAAGAACGGGTTCGCGGCGGCCGCTTCCTCGTTCATGTGCGCGTAGAAGGTGTCGCCGGTGAAGTTCGCGAAGTGCTCGATATCGTCGAGCGTGACTTCCCGCCATTCCGAGTCGAGGGTGTCGCCGATGCGCAGGTCGGCAAGCGACTTCGTGAACGGATGCTCGCCGAGGCGGCGCTCCGATCCGTTGACCCATTCCCCGCCGATGGCGGTGAGCATGTCCGGGGAGGCCTGGATCGCGGTGCGCTGCATGAAGTGTGTGATACCGCGCAGTCCGCCCATCTCCTCACCGCCACCGGCCCGTCCTGGGCCGCCGTGGATGAGGTTCGGAAGCGGCGAACCGTGACCGGTCGACTCTGCGGCATCGTCACGGTCGAGGACGAGCACACGGCCGTGCCACGGGGCGATCTTGCGGACGAATTCGGTGGCGAACTCACGGTCGTGGGTGACGACTGAGCCGACCAGCGAACCGCGGCCACGGGCGGCCAGGCGGACGGCGTCCTCGGTGTCGGAATAGGTGATGATCGAGGTCACGGGCCCGAAGGCCTCGATGTCGTGGACGGCATCGGACCAGGCGTCATCGGCCTGGAGGACGGTCGCCGCGACATAGGCTCCGCCGTGTTCGGCAGCCAGACGATCGGATTCCTCACGCCCGCCGGTGAGCAGGTGGGCTCCCCCGGCGATGATCTGATCGACCGCGTCGAGGACGTCGGTGCGCTGTTTGTCGGAGACGACGGGGCCCAGGCGAGTGGACTTCTCTCGCGGATCGCCCACACCTTGGGTGGCGAGCTTCGCGATGATGGCTTCACCGACCGCCTCGGCGTGGGCTTCGGGGACGAAGGTGCGGCGGATCGCGGTGCACTTCTGTCCGGCCTTGACGGTCATCTCGGCGACGACGCCGGAGACGAAGAGGTCGAATTCCTCAGTGCCGGGTCCGGCATCGGGTCCGAGCAGGGAGAAGTTGAGCGAGTCCGCCTCGGCGAAGAAGCGGGTGCCGCGCTGGGTCACGCAGTCGAGCGCGGACAGCGTGCGGGCGGTGTGCGCTGAACCGGTGAAGGCGATCGCGTCCTGTTCGGCGAGGTCGTCGAAGAGCGGGGTGACGTCACCGCAGACCAGCTGGATCGCACCGGCCGGGAGCAGACCGGACTCGATCATGTCGGCGACGACCGCGCGGGTCAGGTGCGCGGTGTCGGTGGCGGGTTTGACGACGACGGGGACGCCGGCGACGAACATCGGTCCGAACTTCTCGAGCATGCCCCAGACGGGGAAGTTGAAGGCGTTGATCTGCAGCGCGAGACCCTGCCGGGAAGTGAGGATGTGGCGGCCGACGAAGGTGCCGTTCTTCGACAGGCGCTCGACTCCGCCGTCGAGGTGGACGGTCGAGTTCGGCATCTGACGGCGGGCGACGCCGGAGTAGGTGAAGAGTGTGCCGATTCCGCCTTCGATGTCGACGAAGGCGTCGCGCTTGGTGGTGCCGGTGGTGAAGGAGATCTCGTGGTAGTCCTTCGTGCGCTCCATGAGGTAGGTCGCGAGCTTCTTGAGGATCACACCGCGCTGGTGGAAGGTGAGCCTCTGCAGTTCGGCGATGCCGGTGGTCCGGGAGTGGTCGGCAACGGCGGCGAAGTCGACACCGGCCGAGGTCACCGAGTGCAGGAGTTCCCCGGTGCCGGCATCGCGGACGGGCCGGGCGGACTCGGTCGCTGCCGGCGTGTGCCAGGATCCGGCCACATAGGAACTGAGGATTTCGGTCATGCTTTGCTCTCCCTGGTGAAACGACGTCTCCCGGTCCACGGCGGCCGCATTCGGCACCGCTGCCGATTCCTAGACATATACTAACCAATCGGTCGGTAATTGTCATGGGCAGTCTCAACCAGGGCGATCGGACGAAACCGCGGCACATCCTCGGTGCGCCTCGTGATACGCGAGTGACACGGGGGCGCTTTCTGACCTATGATCGTTCTCAATTACTGACCAAGCAGTCAGGCGCTGATGTGGCAGTCAGCCGCCAACTCACCGGTCGGTCGAGGCAGACGTCCATCCGTCCGCCGCCAGACCCGAGGCACCGGCGATCACTCAGAGTCGAGGACCACCGCCTCCGGAGACGGCACCCGGCAAAGTCGCCCAGCAACAGAAGGTTCCGCTCATGTCCGCCACCGCTTCAGGCCCAGTCACTCCGAATCCGGCCACCCCACATACGACCACCCGCGAGGAGCGCAAGGTCCTCGCCGGCACCCTCGTCGGCACCACCATCGAGTGGTACGACTTCTTCATCTACGCTCAGGCCGCCGGCCTCATCCTCTCCGCCCAGTACTTCGGCCCTTTGGCCGCGGACAATCCGGCACTCGGCCAGATCATGGCGTGGGCATCTCTGGGCATTTCGTTCCTCTTCCGCCCGTTGGGCGCGATCATCGCCGGCCACCTCGGCGATCGGATCGGACGCAAGAAGATGCTCGTGCTCACGCTCATCCTCATGGGGGCCGCGACCTCGCTCATCGGCCTGCTCCCGAACTACGCGATGATCGGAGTCGGCGCGCCGATCCTGCTCACCCTGCTGCGAATCCTGCAGGGCTTCTCCGCCGGCGGCGAATGGGGTGGGGCCGCGCTGCTCTCGGTCGAACACGCCCCGATCTCCAAGCGCGGCATCTTCGGCGCGTACCCGCAGATCGGCGTGCCGGTCGGCATGATCCTCGCCACCGGCGTGATCTGGGTGCTCACCACGGTCCTCACCGCCGAACAGTTCGCAAGCTTCGGCTGGCGGATCCCGTTCCTCTTCTCCGTCGTCCTCGTCTTCGTCGGCTATTACATCCGCCGCCAGGTCGAGGAGTCCCCGGTCTTCGCCGAGCTCGCCGAGCGCAAGGCCGAATCCTCGGCTCCGCTGGGCACCCTGTTCAAGAAGAACACGAAGGAAGTCGTGCTCTCCGCGCTCATCTTCATCGGCAACAACGCCGTGGGCTACATGATCATCGCGTTCTTTGCCGCCTACGCCTCGCGCCCGCTGGAGGAAGGCGGATCCGTCGGCCTCGACCGGGCACCCGTGCTGTTGGCGACGACGCTGGCGAGCTTCGGCTGGCTGGTGTTCACGATGTGGGGCGGCGCGTTGTCGGACAAGCTCGGTCGCGTGCGGACCTTCCAGATCGGGTACGTCCTGCTCATCGTGTGGCTCATCCCGACCTTCCTCATGATCGACATGGCGAACATCTGGATGTACGGCATCGGCATCTTCGTCCTCACCGTCGGCATGGGCCTGTCCTACGGCCCGATGTCGGCGATGTATGCGGAGATGTTCCCGGTCGAGGTCCGCTACTCGGGCGTCTCGATCGGCTACGCGCTCGGCGCGATCCTCGGCGGCGCTTTCGCCCCGACTATCGCCGAGACTCTGCTCGCCGAGACCGGCTCATCGATCTCGATCGCGATCTACATGATCGTCGTGTGCATCATCTCGCTCATCGGCGTCAGCCTCGTCAAGGAGACGAAGGGCAACGACCTCGGCCTGACGAAGCACCACTGAGGCTGCGGCGAACCCCCAGTTCGTCACCTGCACCTCGATTTCCTGGTCGATCCACGGTGAGTCCTCCGCCTGAAACGCCGTGGATCGACCCAACAATCCACCGAGGCGGCGCACCCACTCAGCAGCTCTCGCATAGGCTGATGAGATGACCCTGCCAGACCACACGAACCCGACTTCCCTCGCGTATCCCGACATCGAAGCCGCGGCGGCCCGGATCGCCGGGCAGGTCCGTCCGGTCACGGTCACCCAGCGGGGGAACGACGGAATAGTCTTCGCCCTCGAGTTCATGCAGCACACCGGCACGTTCAAGGCCCGCGGTGCGCAGAACTTCATCCAGGCTCACCTTGCCGAAGGCACCTTCCCCGAGGCGGGAGTGACGATCGCATCGGGCGGCAACGCCGGACTCGCCTGCGCATGGGCGGCCCGTGCCGCCGGTGTACCGGCGACCGTGTTCCTGCCGACCACCGCGCCGAGCGTGAAGGTCGAACGGCTGCGATCGTATGGTGCGCGAGTGGAGTTGGTCGGTTCCGAATTCGCCGAGGCGGCCGCCGCCTGCCAGGAATTCGTCGAGTCCTCCGGTGCGCTGGCCTCGCACGCTTACGACCATCCGCTCATCGCCGCCGGCGCGGGCACCTTGATGACCGAGATCCTCGAGCAGGTGCCCGATCTCGACACGGTCGTCGTCTCGGTCGGAGGCGGCGGTCTGTTCGCCGGCGTCGCGACGGCCGCGACTCATCACGGAGTGCGCACTGTCGCGGTTGAGCCGGAGAACTGCCGAGCGCTGAGTGCAGCGATCGAAGCGGGCGAACCGGTCGATGTCACGGTCGATTCGGTGGCAGCGGATTCGCTCGGAGCCCGTCGTGCCACTTCGCTGGCGCTGGAGGCGGCGCGATCAGATCTGGTCACCTCGGTGCTGGTCAGCGACGACGCCATCATCGAAGCACGACAGCGACTGTGGGACGAACACCGGCTGGCGGTCGAGCATGCGGCGGCCACGGCGTTGGCGGGAGTCAGCGGTGGTGGCAGAGGGAAGACTGCCAGCGACGGGAAGTCGCCGGGCGGTTATGTTCCGGCCGAAAAAGAGAAGGTCTGCGTCGTCCTCTGCGGGGCGAACACGAGCCTCAGCGATCTCTGAATCACGGGGACGGCCACCTCGGCGATTCGAGCGCCGGAAGTCAGCATGGTCGAACGTTGGACGTCAGCGCGTTCGGTCGCGGTCCTTGGACTTCAGCGAGGCCTTGATGAGGCCGAAGATCGCGAGCGCCACGACGACGGTGATGATGGCTTTAACGAGGAACCAAGCAATGGAGAACGCGACGTTGACCACCCACCACGCGATGATGATGGCGATGATCGCGCCGATGATGCTCCACACGGTACTCATCTTCATGCCTCAAGCCTAGGCCCGAGTGCACAGCCGTGCAATGCGCGCGGTGATCGTCCCAGCCGATCCTCAGCACGGACGCGGTTCGTCAGCCGAGCGCGGCAGCGGTCCGCCCTGCACCGGTCGTCCGAGGTGCCGCACCGGACCGAACTGCGCGGGCCGACCAGCGGCGGTCGGCGAAGCCCACTTCGATCGGATGGTCGAAGGCGGCAGAGACCTGCTCGGAGGTGAGCACCTCGGCGATGGGACCGGCGGCGGTCAGTCGCCCGTCGGAGATGAGCGCGGCGTGAGTGGTCGTCTCGGGAATCTCCTCGAGATGATGGGTGACCAGCAGCGTCGACAGCTCCGGCGAGCGCAGAGACAGGGCGTCGATGGTCTCGAGCAGCTGTTCGCGTGCGGCCACGTCGAGTCCGGTGGTCGGCTCGTCGAAGAGCAGCAGCTGTGGTTCGGCGATGAGCGACCGGGCGACGAGCGCACGCCCGCGCTCCCCCTGTGACAGCACCTTCCACCCGGCGTCGGCGCGGGACGTCAGTCCCACCTCGGCGATCTGGGCATCGGCCTTCACGACATCCTCAGGCGCGGGCTCCCACCGCATGGGACGTTCGACGGTGCCGGTCAGCCCGGTGAGGACGACCTCGCGGACGGTGAGGTTCGACCGCAGCGGATGACGTGGATTGACGTGACCGATGAGGCGGCGCAGCGCGGCGAGCTCGACCCGACCCATGCGTGATCCGAGGATATCCACGGTGCCCGAGGTCGGGAACACCTGCGCCGAGGCGAAGCTCAGCAGCGTGGACTTCCCCGCCCCGTTCGGACCGATGAGCACCCAGTGCTCGCCGGCATTGACAAGCAGATCGATGCCGTGGAGTATCTGCGTCTGCCCACGCCGGAATGTCACATCAGCGATATCGAGGACGGTCTTGGCCACGCCTCACTCACCTCTCGCGGACCCGCACGGTCCAGTTGATCCATGCGCCCCGCCTTCGGGCAGGGCGAATCCGAGTCTAGGCGCGGATGTCGCCGAGGCGGTCCTCGCCGATCGATACCGAGTTCCACATCCTGGATCACGGTGGCACCCCGCAGGCGACGACGGCAACGGGCCATAATGGAGTCATGCACAACGCCGCCGATTCGAATGAGGACCTCCGCGAGGAGTATCGCATCAAGATGCGCGGTCGGCTCCTGCGCCGGTCCGCTTCGTTCAATGTCGCCCACGCCGTCGACAGCCTCGAACCGGGCACCGGCGCTCAGAGCATCCAACGCGCGCTGACGCTGCTCAACCTCGTCGGCCTCATCGCCGGGGAGCGGCGCGAAGGCGCGAGCCTGTCCGAGCTCGCCTCGATCAGCGGCCGCCCGAAAGCCAGCGTCCACCGCATGCTCCAGGCGCTCATCGCCATGGGATACGTCGAACGCCTCGAGGAGGGCGGGTACCGCCTCGGCGTGCAGTCGCAGATCCTCGGTCAACTGGCCCAGAAATCGGTGGATCCGCTGGTCACGGAGTCGGAGTCGAGCCTGATGCGCTTGGCCGAGCTCAGCCAGGACACCGTCTTCCTCACCCTGCGCACGGGCAGCTATTCGATCTGCGCCCGCCGCGAGGAGGGCTTCGGTGAGATCTTCAACAACGCCCTGTCCGTGGGCGACCGTCACCCGCTGGGCATCGGCGCCGGATCGCTGGCGATCCTCTCCGAGCTCTCCCCCGCCGAGGTGGACGCCCAGTTCGAGGCCAACGCCGAGATCCTCGCCGAGAGGTATCCGAAGGTCTCCGTTCCACATCTGCGTGACATCATCGATCAGGCCCGCATCGACGGATTCGTCCACAATCCCGGGCTCTTCGCCAAGGGGTCGTGGGCGGTCGCGGTTCCGCTGCGCATCCGCGGATCGCGGCCGCGTGCGGCCCTGTCGATCGCCTCGATCGCCGACCGTGTCACCGGTTCCCGGGTCGAACGCCTCGTCGCTCTGCTGCGCCGGGAGGCGAAGGCCATCGCCGAGGCGCTCAGTTCGCAGTCCGACCTCACCCCTGACTCCGGCGACCTCTGAGGCGGCCTTTGTTCCCCTCGCGCATGACTCCTGCGGGCGGATCCACCTCGAAATCCGCTATTGGATCGAGACGGATCCACCCGCAGGAAGCGCCGATCTGCTTACATGCGCACGGGGTCTGACCTCCTGGTAGCCTGACCACTAGCAACGTCGGGCTCCCGGTTCCCGAGTCACCACGTGACTGGCTGGCCCCAGAGCTGACGACCCCCAGGTGTTGCCGCGGCAGCCTGGGGGCGCTTCGTACTCACCCCGGGTCCGGCTCCAGCGCACTGCGCGAACTCCGGTAGCGTGAGGGCATGCCGGAGACTCCTGATGCCACGACCGTGTCCCTGACGATTCCCGAACTGCGTGAATTGTGCATTGCAGCGATCACCGCTGCCGGTGGGTCACCCGCGCTGGCGCAGTCTTTGGCCGAGGCGACCGTAGCTGCCGAGCGACGGGGCAAGACCGCCGTGGGCACGGCGCATCTCTTCGATTACCTCGACGGCCTCGAGGCCGGCCGCATCAACGGGCGGGCGCAGCCGAAAGTGACGAACAAACTGCCCGCAGCGCACCACGTCGACGCCGACCGCGGCACCGCGCAGCTCGCCTTCGATGCAGCCTTCGACGACTTCGCCTCGTCCGCCGAATCGCTCGGCATCTCCGTCCTCAACATCGCCAACGCCTTCACCGCCGGAGAGCTCGGCTGCTATACGACGCGGCTCGCCGAACGGGGCCCGGTGGCGTTTGCCGGGGCCAACTCACCGGCGCTGATGTCGCTGTTCGGCACACCGGGCTCGGCGACCGGAACGAACCCGTTCTCGTTCGCCGTTCCCCATACCGGTGGCCCGCGCATGTTCGATCAGGCGACCAGCGCCACCGCGTGGGTCAACGTCCGCAACGCCGCCGACCGGGGAGAGACGATCCCCGACGGATGGGCCCTCGCACCCGACGGGGCGGCCACGAACGATGCCGGGGCCGCCCTCGCCAGTTCCCTGCTGCCGTTCGGCGGGGTCAAAGGCAGCAATGTCGCGCTCATGATCGAACTCCTCGCCGTCCACGGCGGGGGCCGCTTCTCCGTCGACGCACCCGCCTTCGACTCGGGTCAGGAGAGCCCGGGCACGGGACTGTTCGTCATCGCGATCGCGGCCGATGCCTTCGACCCTGGCTATTCGCAGCGGGTCGCCGAGCATCTTGACCGGCTGTACGCACGGTTCGGCTTCGACTTCGGCCGCAAACGCAGCCTCGAGGTCGTCGAGCTGCCGGAGGAACTCCACTCGGTGCTCCTCAGCCGCGCCTGAGCTTCACCGACCGCTCGAGTTGCCGTCGACCTCGCACCGCATAACTCGGTACAGCGACGGTAACTCGAACGGTCAGTGGGCACGACCGACGCTTGAGTGCGCAGTCGGTGCGTACGTATTTGGAACAGCCAGAGCGGTCGCACCTTCCCAGAAATCGGCCGACCGGAATGGGCTCAGCGACCGGCCCTCAGGCCCCTAGACCGGCACGGATGCGGCGGACGGCGTCGTCGAAAGACTCCCCGGTCACCTCGGCGGCCGCCCCCGGATCACCGGCGTCGACGGCATCCATGAGTCGGCGCTGGTGCTTGAGCAACGGCGCCTTGGCGTCGGCCGAGATCTCCCGCCTGGCACCGACGAGTTTGTACGCCCGGCAGCGCAGCCACAGGGTCCGGATCGTCTCAACGAGGACGGGATTGCCCGAGGCGGAATATATCGTCGCGAGCAGCTCTTCGTCGTGGTCGAGATACTCTGAGGCATCGCCGGAGTCGAGAGCCGCCTCCATCGCCGCAAACTCCTCATCGAGCCGCGCCCGGCCCGCCCCATCGAGCTTCTGCGCACCCTGGACCGTCGCTTCGACCTCGAGGATGCGACGCACCGAATAGATCTGCAGCAGCTCCTCGGCGGTGAATTCCTTGACCACGGCCCCGCGGTGCGGGCTGGTCTCGACGAGCCCGACCTCCTCGAGTCGGGCCAGCGACTCCCGCACGGGCATGACGCTTGTACCCAGGGACGCCGCGAGCTGGCGGATCCGCAGTCGATCTCCACTGCGATATTCGCCGGAGAGGATGCTCGCCTGCAGCGCTTCGAACACTTGGTCGCCGATGCGCGGGCCGATCTCGGTCTGGGTCTCGCTCATAGTCGACAGTCTATCCACGCCGAGGCAGCAAGCAGCCCCTTCAATGAGCTCAGTCCCACGGCGCCGTGGATACGCCGACCGCTCAGGTTGCCGTCGACCGCTCGCCGCATAACGCGGTACAGCGACGGCAACCTGAGCGGTCGGTGCGAAAGCGGTTCTAGCGCAGGACGACGGTCCTCTTGCCCGAGAGGAACACACGTCCGTCGCAGTGCCACTTCACGGCATTGGACAGCGCCTTGCATTCTGCGTCGCGACCGGCGGCCACGAGGTCCTCGGGAGTGAAGGCATGGTCGACCTCGACGAGCTGCTGAGCGATGATCGGCCCCTCGTCGAGTTCGGAGTTGACGAAGTGCGCGGTCGCCCCGACGGTCTTCACTCCGCGCTCCCACGCCTGGTGGTAGGGCTTCGCGCCCTTGAAGGACGGCAGGAACGAGTGGTGGATGTTGATGGCCCGTCCTGTGAGCTCGCGGGCGAGGTCGTCGGAGAGGATCTGCATATAGCGGGCGAGCACCACGAGGTCGACCTCGAAGCGGTCGACGAGTTCGAGCAGCTTCGCCTCGGCCTCGGGCTTCGTCTCCTTCGTCACGGGGATCCGGAAGAAGGGGATGTGGTGCCATTCGACGAGCTCACGATGGTCAGGGTGGTTCGACACGACTGCGGCGATCTCGATCGGCAGCTCGCCGACCCGGGCGCGGAAGAGCAGGTCGTTGAGGCAGTGCTCGAACTTCGAGACCATGATGAGCACCCGCCGCTTCTGCCCCTGCGGCCACAGCTGCCAAGTCGCTCCGAACTCCTCGCCGATCGCTTCGAAGTCGGTCCGCAGAGCCTCGACACCATTGCCGGGCTCGTCGGAGACGCTGAAGTCGATGCGCAGGAACAGCTGCTGGGTCGACTGGTCGTCGAACTGTTTGAGTTCCTTGATGTCTCCGCCGTGGGTGAGCAGGGCACCGGTCACGGCATGCGTGATTCCGGGGCGCTCGGCGCATTCGAGGGTGAAGATGTAGTCCTGCATGTCCGTATCTTTCTGTCTGTGGGGCGAAGTCCCGGTGTCCCAGTCTGCCGCATAATGGCGATCGGCATCGGCACGGTCGACCGGTCGTAGCTCATTCGGTGAGGAACTCCGCCATTCCGTCGAGCAGCCAGCGGACCGTGAAGTCCGCGAAGCTCGCCCGCGGGTAGACGCGGTAGGTGTCCTCACCGCTGTGATGGAGGATGACCGGGACGGGTCCCAACGCGGTGACGATCGCCGTGCCGACTCCGAAGGCGCGGGGGTGGAGATCGGCGCGGCAGCTCTTCTCGAGCACCTCGCGGGCCTTCTCCCCCGTCAGTTCGAGGATCGTCCGGTTGGCAGAGAGATCGACGGCCTGTCCGGGCAGTCCCTCGAGTCCCGCCTCTGCGACGATCGTCTCGCCGGGCTGCTGGCAGCGGGAGACGTCGACGGCAAGGAATTCGTCGGGGCTCAGCCACAGCACGTGCTGAGCCGCCGGATCACCGGTGACTTCACCGACGCCGCGGGGCAGGCGCAGGCCGAACGTGTCCTCGAGCGACTTCCATGATGCGGAATCCGGCTGTGCCCGCAGGCCGATCTGCACGGTGAAGGGCAGTTCGCGCAAGCCCACGCTGCGGCCGCCCGCCGCGCTCGCCTCGGACATCAGCCCGGCCAGGTGCGCGGCCGGAGAGACCCGCAGGTCATCGAGTCCGCTCGACCCGGTGCCCGCGTGGGCGGCCTGCGTCTCAGCGGTCGAGAGGGACTGTGCCGTCGAACGGGTGGAATAGGTGGTGTCAGCCATCGCGGCGGTTTCCTTCCGGATCGTAGAAGACGGGCGAGGTGATCTCGACGTCGACGAGGGTGTCGCCGAAGGGGGACTTGACGATCTCTCCTTCGCGGTTGCGGCCGTTCTCGACGAGTGCGAGTCCGAACGGCCGGTCGAGGCTCGGCGAGATATAGGACGAGGTGACGTGTCCGATCATCGGCACCGGTCCGTCCTCCGGTGTGACGGGGGTGCCCGCAGCGATGAGCTGGGCGCCCTCGGCGAGGCGGGTCGTGCCGTCGACGGGCAGCACCCCGACGAGGTGCTTGCGGTCCTCCCGTGACGTGTCGGCCCGGGAGTAGGAGCGTTTGCCGATGAAGTCCTTGACCTTCGACACGATCCATTCCATGCCCGCGTCCTGAGGGGTGACGGTGCCGTCGGTGTCCTGGCCGACGATGATGAAGCCCTTCTCGGCACGCAGCACGTGCATGACCTCGGTGCCGTAGGGGGTGATGTCGAACTCGGCGCCCGCCTCGGCGACGGCTTCCCAGACTGCCAGCCCGTAGAACGTGTCGACGTTGATCTCGAAGGCGAGCTCGCCGGAGAACGAGATCCGGCAGATGCGGGCGGGAATGCCGTTCGCCAGGGTGGTCTCGCGGAAGCCCATGAACTCGAAGGCGTCGTTCGACACGTCGAGGTTCGGGGCGAGCTTGGCGATGACGTCGCGGGACCGGGGTCCGGCCACGGCGACGGTCGACCACTGTTCGGTCACCGAGGTGAAGACGACGTCGAGGTCGGGCCATTCGGTCTGATGCCATTCCTCGAGCCATTCGAGGACGGTCGCCGCCCCACCGGTCGTCGTCGTCATGTAGTAGCGGTCCTCGGCCACGCGCAGGGTCACACCGTCGTCGAAGACCATTCCGTCGGGCTTGCACATCAGCCCATACCGACCCTTGCCGACCCCCAGCTTCTTGAAGCCGTTCGTGTAGATCTGGCCGAGGAACTCCCCGGCGTCCTTCCCGCGGATCTCGATCTTGCCGAGCGTCGAGGCGTCCTGGAAGCCGACGGATTCGCGCACGGCCTTGCCCTCGCGCAGCACCGCCGCCTCCATGTCCTCACCCGGCTTCGGGTAGTACCAGGGACGCTTCCACTGCCCGACGTCTTCGAACTCGGCACCGTGGGCGACGTGCCAGGAGTGGATCGAGGTGACCCGAGCCGGGTCGAAGAGCTCGCCCTTGCGCCGTCCGGCCAGTGCCGCGAAGGGCACCGGGGCGAAGGGGGCGCGGAAGGTCGTGTGCCCGACCTGTCCGAGGTCGTCGGCCTTCCCCAGCACCGAGGCGATCGCGCCGATCGCGTTGACCGCTGAGGTCTTGCCCTGATCGTTCGCCGTCGAGATCGAGGTGTAGCGCTTGATGTGTTCGACCGAGCGCATGCCCGCGCCCATCGCCCGCTGCACGTCGGCGACGGTCTGGTCACGCTGGAAGTCGATGAAGTGAGTGCTCAGGTTCTGGTGGTCGTCCTGCGCCGACGTGACCAGCCACAGTGGACGGGCCGGAGCATAGGCCATCGCTGAGACGGCGGGCACAGCGAGCGCGGCCGGGAAGCCGGTGCGGTTCGCCGCTTGGTTCCCCGCCTCGGCGCCCTGCCGCAGAGCCGCTTCGAGCGAGTAGTCCCCGGTCACTGCTCCGACCGTGAACTGGTCGCGCACGGGCGTCGTCGGCACGAAGGCCGCGATGTCGCCGTTCCAGTGGATTGTGCCCTTGCGCTGACCGTGCAGGTGGATGACCGGCGAATGTCCGCCGGAGACCGCGAGCAGGTCGACGGGAATGCTCTCACCGTTTTCGGCTGCGACGCCGTCGTCGTCGAGTCCGGCGACAGTGATGGCGCTGACCCGTCCGGCGGGTCCGTCACCGGCGGTGCCGGTGACGGCGGAGCCGAGGATGAGACGGGTGCCCGTGGCGGTGGTGACGGATTCGGCGATCGCCGAGGCTGAGGTGCGGGAATCGATCACCGCAGGGACGGTGATGCCTGCCGCGTGGAGGTCGGTGACGAGGTCATAGGCGGAGTCGTTCGTCGTCGCCACGGCCACGTTCTGCCCGGCGGCCACACCGTAGCGGCCGAGGTAGGTGCGCACGGCCGAAGCGAGCATGATGCCGGGACGGTCGTTGTCGGCGAAGACGATCGGACGGTCATGCGCACCGGTGGCGAGCACGACCTGACCGGCACGGACGTGCCAGACCTTCTGACGCACTCCACGACCACCGACAGCCGCGACGGCGTCGGTGCGGTCTTCGAGGGCGACGAAGTAGTTCGAGTCGTAGCTGCCGAAGACGGTGGTGTTCTTCACGTAGGTGAGCTCTTCGTGCGCGGCGAATCCGGCGACGGTGGACTCGACCCAGGCGAGGGCGTCGACGTCGTCGATGGTTTCGGCCGTGGCCGGTCCCGCCGCGAGCAGCGAGCCGCCGGGCCGGGACTGATCGTCGAGGAGCAGGGTGCGGGCTCCGGACTTGCCGGCTTCCCGGGCGGCGGCGAGTCCGGCCGGGCCGGCGCCGACGATGAGAACGTCGGTGTGCACGTGCTTGTGCTCGTAGGTGAGTTCGTCCTGGCCGGGGTCGAGGATGCCGAGTCCGGCGAGGTAGTCGGCCTCGAGCCCTTCGGCGATGGCGACGCGGGTGGCAGGCAGCATCGACTCGGAGACGTCTCCGGGGAAGCGGGAGTGCACGCGGACGAGCGCATTGGACTCCTCGACGCCGGCGCCGAGGATGCCGCGAGCACGTCCCAGGTAGGTCGAGTTGCCGCAGTCGATGCGGCCGGCGGCGATCAGCGCACTGGCGATCGTGTCACCGTCGAAGCCCGAGTATGTCTGTCCGTCGACGGTGAAGTCGATCGGGCGGGTGGTGTCGATGCCGGTGGCAGAGGGCAGTCGAGACGCGGAGTGCAGTCGGGTGGTGTTCGTCATCGAACCTCTCCTTGGGTGTCGGGACGGGGTGAGCCGATCGGGTAGATCGCGGCGAAGTCGTAGGTGGCCGTATTGCGGATGGCGTTGAACCACTTTCGGCAGCCGGCGCTGTGGCTCCACATCTCAGCAAAGGCACCGCGGTTGTTCTCACGGTAGAAGAGGTACTCGCCCCATTCTTTGTCGGTCAGGGCGTACGGGTCTTCAGGGTAGGGAACGTGCGCCTGTCCGCCGTAGTGGAATTCGGTTTCGTCGCGTGGCCCGCAGTTCGGGCAGTGGATGAGCAGCATGTCGGTGTCTCTTTCCTTCCGCTCAGTGAGCCACGGCTGCGGCGCCGTGTTCGTCGATGAGGTGACCGGTTTCGAAGCGGTCGAGGGCGAATGGGGCGTTGAGCGGGTGGGGTTCGTCGTTCGCAATGGTGTGGGCGTAGGTGAAGCCCGCCGCCGGGGTGCCTTTGAAGCCGCCGGTGCCCCAGCCGCAGTTGGCGTAGAGTCCTTGGACTTCCGTCTTCGACACGATCGGTGAGGCGTCGAGGGTGACGTCGACGTTGCCGCCCCAGGTGCGCAGCACATGGGCGCGGGCGAAGATCGGGAACAGTTCGACCGCGGCGGCCAGCTGCTCCTCGATGACGTGGAAGCCGCCTCGTTGACCGTAGCCGTTGTAGGAGTCGACGCCGGCGCCCATGACGAGTTCGCCCTTGTGCGCTTGGGAGACGTAGACGTGGACGTGGTTGGACATGACCACGGTCGGGTGCACGGGTTCGAAGAGTTCGGAGACTAGGGCCTGCAGCGGGTGGGTCTGGATCGGCAGGCGGATCCCGGCCATGTCGGCGAGCACCGAGGAGTCGCCGGCCACGGCCAGAGCGACCTTCTCGGTGGCGATCGGTCCGCGGTTCGTCTGCACACCGACGACCTGATTGCCGATGCGTTCGATGCCGGTGACTTCGCAGTTCTGGATGATGTCGACGCCCATTTCGTCGGCCTTGCGGGCGAAGGCCCAGGCGACGTGGTCGTGCTTGGCGATGCCGGCGCGCGGCTGATACGTCCCGCCCATCACGGGGTAGCGCAGCTCGTCGCCGATGTTGATGATCGGGCAGACTTCCTTGACCTGTTTCGGATCGAGCCATTCGGCGTCGACGCCGTTGAGCTTGTTCGCGTTCACCCGGCGCTGAGATTCGCGGACGTCCTGGAGGGTGTGGGCGAGGTTGAGCACTCCGCGCTGGGAGAAGAGGAAATCGTACTCGAGCTCTTCGGGCAACTGTTCCCAGAGCTTGAGGGACTTCTCGTAGATCGCGGCGGATTCGTCCCACAGGTAGTTCGATCGGATGATCGTCGTGTTGCGGGCCATGTTGCCCCCGGCGAGCCAGCCCCTCTCGAGAATGGCGATGTTCGTCATTCCGTGGTTCTTCGCCAGATAGTAGGCGGTGGCCAGGCCGTGTCCGCCGCCGCCGACGATGACGGCTTCATAGGACTTCTTCGGCTCCGGGTTGCGCCACAGGAAGTCGGGGTGTTCGGGAAGCTGGTCAGCCATCAGCGTGCTCCGATCTCGGTGAGTGTGGGGTACAGGGGGTGGTCGTTCGCCAGTCGGGTGACGCGTTCGCTCAGTTCGGCGATGATCTCCGGGCTGGCTCCGTTGTCGTCCGTGCCGGCCTTGAGCACCTCGGCGATGATGTCGGCTGCCTCGGCGAATGCTCCACTGCCGAATCCGCGGCTGGCGAGCGCCGGGGTGCCGATCCGCAGACCGGAGGTGACCATCGGCGGTCGAGGGTCGTCGGGGACGGCGTTGCGGTTGACGGTGATGCCGATCTGGGCGAGCAGATCTTCGGCCTGGGCTCCGTCGAGGGTCGAGTTGCGCAGATCGACGAGGACGAGGTGGACGTCGGTGCCGCCGGTGAGGACGGAGATTCCGCGTTCGGCGACGTCGTCTTCGGTCAGGCGGCGGGCGAGTTCGCCGGCGCCGGCCAGGGTCCGCTTCTGCTTGTCGACGAAGGTGTCGGTGGCGGCCAAGCCGAAGGCCACGGCCTTGCCGGCGATGACGTGTTCGAGGGGTCCGCCCTGTTGTCCGGGGAAGACGGCGGAATTGATCTTCTTCGCGATGTCCGCGTCATTGGTGAGGATGATGCCGCCTCGGGGGCCGCCGAGGGTCTTGTGCGTCGTCGACGACACGACGTGGGCGTGCGGGACCGGTGAGGGGTGAAGCCCGGCGGCGACGAGTCCGGCGAAGTGGGCCATGTCGACCATGAGGTAGGCACCGACCGCGTCGGCGATGCGGCGGAACTCGGCGAAGTCGAGCTGACGGGTGTAGGCCGACCAGCCTGCGACGATGAGCTTCGGCTGGTTCTCGTGGGCGAGGCGTTCGACCTCGGCCATGTCGACGCGTCCGGTCTCGGGGTCGAGGCCGTAGGGGACGATCGAGTAGAGGCGGCCGGAGAAGTTGATCTTCATTCCGTGGGTGAGGTGGCCGCCGTGGGCGAGGTTGAGGCCGAGGACGGTGTCGTCGGGACGGATGAGGGCGTGCATGACCGAGGCGTTGGCCTGGGCGCCGGAGTGCGGCTGGACGTTTGCGTATGCGGCTCCGAAGAGTGATTTGACGCGGTCGATGGCGATGCGTTCGATCTCGTCGACGTGTTCACAGCCGCCGTAGTAGCGGCGGCCCGGGTAGCCCTCGGCGTACTTGTTCGTGAGCACCGACCCTTGAGCTTCCATGACGGCCGAGGCGGTGTGGTTCTCCGAGGCGATCATCTCCAGGCCCTCGCGCTGCCGGGCCAGTTCGGCGTCGATGAATCCGGCGACCTGCGGATCGAGTTCAGCGATCGAGGTGCTCAGTTCGACGGGTTCACGGCTGGGGAAGGCCCCAGCGGAAGCGCCCGTCGGGGCACTGGCCGTGCCGGCTTCGGCGGGGTTTGCGAGTTGCTCTGTCATGGATCTCCTTCGACCTGTTGCGATCAGTCCTTCCCGGCTGATCGGCAACTAATATATCAGGTGCGTTCCTGTAGTGTATGCAGAGAATTCCAGCCGACGCAATACATCTGCCGCAGAGATTATGGGGAGTCTTCGCATGAGCACATCCGCCGACGCGACGTCGCCGACGACGTCCTTGGCGAATCACGCCTATGAGATCCTGCGGCACCGGCTCATCATGCTCGACATCGCTCCGGGCGATCCGATCAACGAGGCGGCCCTCAGTGCCGAACTCGAGGTCGGCCGCACGCCGATCCGCGAGGCCCTCAAGCGCCTCGAGCGCGATCACCTCGTCGTGTCCTACCCGCGGCGCGGCACCTTCGCCACCAATGTCGATCTCACCGACCTATCGACGATCTCAGAGATGCGGGAGGCCCTCGAGCCCATCGCCGCCAGGCGCGCGGCTCGCAACCTCACGCCGGAGCGTCGCGCGGATTTCACGGCAGCGATCGCCGGTCTCAAGGCACTCGAGGCGACCGACGAGCAGCGGACCCTCATGGAACGCGATCTCGATGTCCACCGCCTCATCTACAGCTCGGTGGACAATCCGCACCTATCGGAGACCCTCATCCGCCTCGACGATCTGGCCACGCGCATCTGGTGCCTCGTCATCCCGGGGATCCCGGATCTCGTCACTCACATCCGCGAGCACATCGATCTGCTTGAGGCGATCCTCGACGGGGACGAACAGACCGTGGCCGCCCGCGCCGCCGAGCACGTCCGCGAGTTCGACAAGACCGTCCGCGCCACCTTGCGCTGAGCCCAGCCAGAACTGGACCCGCGCTTCACGGTCCCGTCATCGCACACAGATTCAGAGTCGCCGCCGCCCTGAACCACCGAGGCGCAGCGAGACCCGCTCCGCCGCCTGAAAGCAGTGTTCGCCGAGCTCGGCGATGCGGGTCGCATCGGTGCGGAACTTCGGTGCGGCGATGAGGACGGCCGCGACCACTTCACCGCGATGGTCGTGCACGGGTGCGGCGATGCCGACCTCGTGCGGAGAGGTCTCGGCATCGTTGAGTGCATAGCGGGGACCGCCGGTGCGATCCGGGCCGTCGCCGGCGTCGCAGAACACCTTCACCGAGGCACTTCCCTCCGTCCGATATCGCGACCCCAGACTGGACGTATGCTTGACCGGCTCGGGACTTGGAACCTGTTCGACGGTGACCGCCTCGGCGCCGTCCCACACCATCAGCGCACTCGTCTCGGAAGTGGCCCGCGTGAGTGCCTGCAGGATGGGATACGCTGCCCTGCGAACATCAAGATCGGCCAACAGAGGGCCCGCGATCGCGATGATTCCCAGACCCAGCCGATACCGCCTGGACGGCGCCTGTTCGACGATCCCCTCCTGCTCGAGCGAGGCGAGAATCCGCGACACCGAACTCTTGTGCAGCCCCACGCGCGGTGCGATCTCGGTGACACCGAGCTCCTGCCGGTCCGGCGCGAAACAGCGCAGGATGGCGACGGTGTTTTCGATGACCGAGGCACCGCGGCGTGGGTTGTCAGGCGATTGTCGGGACATGGTGCGAGTATATTCGCCAGCCGGTGCCTCAGGCCGGAATGATGTTGTGTTCGGCCCCGAACGGGAACTTCGTGATGTCCTCGGAACCGCTTTCCCCGACGACGACGATGTCATGTTCGCGGTAACCGCCGGCACCCGGCTGCCCCTCGGGAATGGTGATCATCGGCTCCATGGAGATGACCATTCCCGGCTCGATGACGGTCTCGATGTCTTCTCTCAGTTCAAGCCCGGCCTCACGCCCGTAGTAGTGGCTGAGCACTCCGAATGAGTGTCCGTACCCGAAGGTGCGGTTTTCGAAGAGTCCGTGCTCGAAGTAGATCTCATTGAGTTCGGCGGCGATGTCCTTGCACACAGCTCCGGGCTTGATGAGTTCGATTCCGCGCTTGTGCACTTCGACGTTGACGTTCCACAGCTCGAGCGACCGAGCGTCGGGCTCTCCGTAGAAGAGTGTGCGCTCCAGCGCGGTGTAATAGCCGGTCGGCATGGCGAAGCAGTTGAGGCTGAGGATGTCACCTTTTCGGATCTTGCGGGTCGTCGCCCAATTGTGCGCGCCATCGGTGTTGATACCCGATTGGAACCACACCCAGGTATCACGGATTTCCTGGTCAGGGAACGTCCTAGCGATCTCATGAGTCATCGCCTCAGTGCCGATGAGCGCGAGTTCGTACTCGCTGATGCCTTCGGTGATGGCGGCCTTGATCGCCTCACCGCCGAGGTCGCCGATTCGAGCGCTGTGCTTGATCACCTCGATCTCCTCGGGTGACTTGATCATCCGCTGGCGCATCGACTCCTTCGAGATGTCGACGAGTTCCGTTGCAGGGAAGGCATCTTGGAGCCTGTTGCGATTCTCGAGGGGCAGGTTGTCGTCTTCGACGCCGAGACGGCGCGGGTTTCCGATTCCGCGCTGACGCAGGCCCTCCTGGATCGCGTAGTAGTAGTTGTCACGACGCCAATCCGTGTACACGATGTTCTCCCCGTAGCTGGTTCGCCACGGCATGCCTGCATCGATATTCGCGGTGATCGTCACCGTGTCGTCGGCCGTGACGACCATGGCATATGAGCGACCGAAGTAGGTGAAGAGGAAGTCCGAGTAGTACTTGATGTTGTGATAAGAGGTGAGGACCACTGCGTCGAGCTCCTTCTCGGCCATAATGGCGCGCAGTCCGGTCAGTCTCCGCTCCATCTCCCCATCGGAGAAGGTCAGCGGTGTCTTGGACCCGTTGTGGAGGACCTTGAGCCGCTCAAGGTCAGCGACGGAGGCGTTGTCAGCAAAGGTGGTCATGGGTTTCTCCTATTCGTTCGACACCGCCATCTCGGTGCCGCGGCGGTGTGGTGGGGTTCTGGACGACTTCAGACGTCGCGCAGAGGCTTATGGAAGGTCTCCTTGGCGCAGATGACTGCACCGAGACAGATTGCGGCCGCAGCCATGAGGTACCAACCGGGGGCAAGATGCGAATTGGTCAGGCCGATGAGCAGAGTGGCCATAAAAGGTGCGGTGCCGCCGAACAGGGCGTTCGACACGTTGAAGCTCACGGCAAACCCGGTGTACCGGATACGTGTCGGGAACATCTCGGCAAGGAAGCTCGGCAGAGTGCCGTCGTTGAGGGTGAGCATGGCTCCGAGTCCGATCTCGACAAGGACGACGAGGGTGAAGCTGCCGGCGTCCAGCAGCATGAAGGCCGGCACCGTGAGGACGATGAAAGTGACTGACGCGATGATGAGCATCCTTTTGCGACCGAACCGATCCGAGGCCAGACCGGTGAGCAGGATGAAACCGATATAGGTGACGAGAGCGATGGTGGTGGCGAGGAATGATTCAGCAGCCCCGTAGCCGAGCTCGGTCGTGAGATAGGTGGGCATATAGGTCAGGACGACATAGAACCCGACGGCGTTGAGCAGCACTGCGCACATCGAGATGACCAGGGGCCGCCAGTGGTCCCGGAACATGGCGAAGACCGGGGCTTTGATCACTTCATCCTGCTGAGCGAGTTCACGGAATGCCGGCGTGTCCTCGAGTCGGGTTCGGATATAGCGGCCGATCAGTCCCATGGGCGCGGCAAGGAAGAATGGGAGCCTCCAACCCCAGCTCTCCAGCTGTCCATCGCTCAGCGTCGACGAGAGGACTGCGGCGAGCACCGATCCCAATAGCAATCCGGTGGCGGTGCTGGCGGGAACCACTGCCGCGTACAGTCCGCGTCGCCGCGGTGGTGCGTATTCAACGAGGAACGCCGAGGCCCCCGCATATTCGCCTGCCGCAGAGAATCCTTGGACGAGGCGGACGACGAGCAGCAGCACCGGAGCGAGGAAGCCGGCGACCGCGAAGCTCGGCAGCAGACCGATCGCAAAGGTCGAGACAGACATGATGAGAATCGAGACGGACAGCGCGGAACGTCGTCCGATCTTGTCTCCGATATGACCCCAGATGAAGCCGCCGATGGGGCGGACGACGAAGGAGACGGCGAAGACCGCAAAGGTGGACAGAAGCGCGAGATTGCCTTCGGACTCAGGGAAGAAGACGATCGCAATGGTCGTCGCAAAATACCCGTAGACGCCGTAGTCGAACCATTCGACGAAGTTGCCGACGAAACTGGCGGAGACGACGCGCCGCAGCGTCCGCTTCTGCTCGATATTCGGCTGCGCGGTCGCCGACGCATCTGATTTCACAGCGTCGTTGTCCTCTGGAGCGAGGTCGGACTTCATTGTCTTCTCCATCGTTGTGAACGGTGACAACGCGGTGTTGCATTCTTTACAACTGCGTTGCGTTTAAGGTTATTGTGTCCCGATCACCCGGTCAAGAGATTTCTGCTCAGAACTGCGCGCAATCGGAAAGCGGCAGGCGAAAGGCCCTGCCGGACTGCATGTCCGACCGGGCCTTGGAACTGTACTCACCGACACAGCGAAGCCCCGCACGACCATTCGATCGTGCGGGGCTTCGCTGATGCGTCCGGTGTCGCCTACCTGCTCGAGACGCGTCCGAAGAGATTCGCGATCGGGGCCAGCAGCAGCGGCCTGGCGGCGAACCAACCGGCCACGACCACGACCATCGCGATGAGGAACCAGACGAGTCCGGCCCAACCGAGCATCTCGGTACCCGCGAACATGTAGCCAAGGTTGTGCCGCAGTCCGGTCGTGAACACGAGGAACACGTGGACGAGGATGAAGAACACGAAGAACAGCATCGTCGGGAAGTGGATCGCCCGCGCCAGCGGCGCCGGGTAGATCTTGTTCAGCGTCGTGGCGTTCTTCGGCCACCATTCGCTCATCCGCACACCCGTGATCGCGGCCAGCGGGGCGGCGATGAACACGATGATGAAGTACATCAGCTGCTGGAGAGCGTTGTAGTTGACCCACGCATCTTCCATCGGCCATTCCATCGTTCCGTACTGCAGCGCCGCCGACAGCGCGTTCGGGAAGACTTCCCAACTGGTCGGCACGATGCGTGCCCAGTGCCCGGAGACGAAGAGCAGCACGACGAAGACCACACCATTGGCCAGCCACAGCAGATCGAGGCTCGTGTGCAGCCAGAGGTTGATGCTGATCTTCTTTCCACCCTTCTTCGGGGTGTAGAACGCCGGCGGCTTCTGCTGGTGACGCACCTGCAGACCCGAACGGATGATGAGCACCATGAAGAAGATGTTGAGGAAGTGCGTCCACCGCACCCAGCCCGGGAAGCCGGGATCGACGAATTCCGGGATGTGGTATTCGCCCGGGTAGCGCTCGAGGAACTCCGGCACACCCGGCAGTGTCGTGACACCGCGAGCGGCGAGGATGAGGATCCCGGCCACGACGATGAGTCCGCCGAGTCCCAGCCCGACGATCTTCGACCACTGTCCCAGCGACTTCGAACCGATCATGACCGGTTCCTTCTTCGCTGCAGGCTTCGCCGAGGCGGCGCTGCCCGAACCGGACGATGTGGCCTTCGCCGCCGGTGCCGTCTTCGCGGCCGGCTTGTCCGCGGTGCGAGCCGCAGCCTTGTCGTCGGCCTTCGCAGCGGGCTTGGCCATCGGTTTGCGCTGAGCGGCCTTGTCCGTGGTCTTCGCCGCGGGCTTCGCCATCGGTTTGCGCTGAGCGGGCTTCTTCTCGGCTCCGCCGGAAGACTTGTCCGACGCCGAGGCGGCTCCCGCTGCTGCGGCACCTGCGCCGGCGGCGGCTCCCGCACCTGCGGCTGCCGCGCCGGCACCGACGCCGCCGATTCCGGTGCGCCGCCCCTGGGGCTTCTTCTCAGCGGAATCGTCCTCGGCCTTGGCGGCCGGCTTCGATTCCTGCTTCGCGGCTTCGCCGGACTGTGTGGCCTCGGCAGGCTTGTCTGCCTCGGCAGATGCGGCATCGGTCGACGTGGCGCCGGCGGCCTTCTCTTCAGCCGGAGCCGAAGCGGCGGCCGAGCCTGCGGCAGGTTTAGCAGCGTGCGCTGGAGCAAAGCCTTCCGGGGGCCAGGGGTCTCCCCCGGCGGTGCGGGGCAGTCCGCGGCGCAACGGTACATCGGAGAGTTCTCCGGAGCCCGAGCCGTTCGCAGCTGCTGCAGCCACACCGGCACCGGCAACGCCAGCACCAGCTACGGCGGCCGCCGCAGGAGCAGCGGACGAGGACTCGGAAGCGGAATCGGCTGACGTTTCAGCCGAAGGTGTTTCGGCAGAGTCGGCCTGAGCAGCGGATTCCTCCGCAGTGCTCTCGGCAGGAGCGGATGCAGCCGCTGCCGGAGCAGCAGCGACAGCGGATCCACCTGCGGCCTTGACACCGGCGGGCGCTAAGCCTTCCGGCGGCCAAGGATCTCCACCGGCAACACGCGGCAGACCACGGCGCAGTGGAACCTCGGCGGCAGGAGCCGATTCGGCAGCGGGAGCATCAGTGGCGGCAGGTTCTGCCGCAGCCGACTCATCGTCCGAACCGGAAGCGCCGACGGCAGCGCCAGCAGCCACTCCGGCACCAGCCGTCGCTGCAGCTGCAGCCGGGGCGGCCGAGGACTGTTCGTCCGATTCAGCTGACGCGACAGGAGCAGCTGAGGCACCGGTGGCCTTCACTCCGGCCGGAGCAAGACCTTCCGGCGGCCAGGGCTCTCCGCCCTCGACGCGCGGCAGTCCACGGCGCAGAGGCACTTCGGCCGCGGGAGCGGCGTCGGCCTCAGGCTCACCGGCAGGAGTCGAGTCAGCCGACTCACCCGCGTCATCGGCACCGGCTGCGGCAACACCCGCAGCACCAGCGGCGACACCGGCAGCGCCGACGCCCGCCGCAACAGCGGCACCCGACGAAGATTCGTCAGCCGATTCATCGACCGAATCCTCAGCCGCGTCCTCAACGGAGTCCTCAGTTGGCTCCTCCGCTTCAGCGGAAGCCTCTGCCCCCGTCGATTCCTCGGCGTCGGTCACATCGGACTCGGCCGCCTCGGCGGGGGAACCTTCATCCAGTTCCTCCGTCTCGGCAGTCTCCGGCAGCCATGACGCGCCCTCTTCCAAGGGTTCACCGATGGTGCCCTCCGGGGGCCAGGGGTCTCCGCCTTCGACCCGGGGCAGACCCGAGCGCAGCGAACTGGAATAGGTTGCCATATCAGGACTTGTTCTCGTTCAGTGATTCGATGGCCTGGGGAACGACCTTGAACAGGTCGCCGACGACGCCGAAATCAGCGATGTCGAAGATCGGGGCTTCAGCGTCCTTGTTGACCGCGACGATGGTCTTCGAGGTCTGCATGCCGGCCTTGTGCTGAATCGCGCCGGAGATGCCGAGAGCCACGTAGAGCTGCGGGGACACCGACACACCGGTCTGGCCGACCTGGTGCGACTGGGCGATGTAGCCGGCGTCGACGGCCGCACGGGAGGCACCGACGGCTGCACCGAGGGTGTCGGCGAATTCGCCGACGAGCTCAAAGGACTCCTCCGAACCGACGCCGCGACCACCGGAGACGACCTTCTGCGCACCGCGCAGTTCGGGACGCGAGGAGGTTTCGACGACGGCTTCGAACGAATCGATCGCCGCCGAGCGCTTACCGGAATCGGCGACCTCCAGGGCCTGCGTGTTCGCGGACTGCGCTTCGGCGCGAGCCTCGATCGAGCCCAGGCGCACGGTGACGATGGGGGCACCGAAAGTCGGGGCCGAGGAGGCGGTGTAGCCGCCGCCGTAGACGGAGTGGTTGGCCACAATGCCCTCGGAATCGCGTTCGAGTCCGGTGGCGTCGACGGACACAGCCGATCCGCTGCGCACAGCGTAGCGACCGGCGATGTCGCGACCGTCGAGAGTATTGGGCACGAGCACGGCGTCGGGAGCAGTGAGCTCCGCGGCTGCGGCGACGGCGTCGACGGCCGCGGTGCCGAGGTTGCCCTCGGTGGCTGCGGCGGTCAGGGTTGCCACGGCGCCGAGTTCGGCGGCCTTCTCGGCAGCGGCGTCGGCGCTGCCGGCAGCGAGCACGAGGGCGACGGGCGAGCCGATCTCAGCGGCTCCGCCGAGCAGTTCGGCGGCCGGCTTCTCCAGCTGGCCTTCGGCATCGGCGGTGAGGACGACGAGAATGGAGTCCTGCGGGAATTCTGACATGTGCGATTCTCCTTAGGCCAGACGGTTCTTGGTGAGGTATTCGGCGAGTTCGACTCCGCCATTGCCTTCGTCGACGACCTTCTCGCCGGCTTCGCGCGGCGGCTTCTCGGCGACGGTGACCATGATCGAGCGGGCCACGGACTGGTCCTCAGCATCGATGTCGACATCGGACAGGCTGATGACCTCGAAGGGCTTCTTCTTCGCCGCCATGATGCCCTTGAAGTTCGGGAATCGGGCCTCGGGAAGCGCCTCGGTGATGGAGATGACGGCGGGCAGCTCGGCCGAGACCTGCTGCTTGCCGCCCTCGACCGCGCGGGTGCCGGAGACCTTGCCGTCGCCCAGTTCGACGGTCGTCAGGCCGGTCACGTGCGGGTAGTCGAGGTGCTCGGCGAGCATCGCCGGCATCATGCCGCCGTTGCCGTCGGTGGAGACGTTGCCGGTCACGACGAGGTCGAACTCACCGCGGCGCAGAGCGGCGGCGAGCACCTCGGCGGTCAGACCCAGATCCGCACCGGCCAAGCCTTCATCGGCCACGTGCACGGCATTGTCGGCACCCATGGCCAGACCCTTGCGGATCGTCGCAGTCGCGGTATCGGGCGCCATCGAGATGACGGTCACCTCGGTGTCGCCGTCGGAGTCCTTCTGCGTCAGGGCGACCTCGAGGGCACGCTCACCGATCTCATCGAGGACGGCTTCCGAGGCGCCACGATCGGCGAGCCCGGTTTCCAAGTTCAACTTGCGGTCGCCGTACGTATCCGGGACCTCTTTTACCAACACCGCGATCTTCAAGGATGACTCCTTAGGTTCGTGAAGCAGTTCCAGCTGCGTGAGACTTTCGTCTCATAATCTACAGGTGGCTGATTTCCGTCCGTTGACCGGGTCCGGGTTAGAACCGATCATGTCCATCACCCATGGTACGTGGTAGGCACCACAGATATCTCCGTAACTGTACGAACGATCGACAGAATTTGTCCAGTGCATCGGACTCCGCAACCATGCGGACTTTCCTCGGCGAGGCGGTTCCCCTGTCGTCGACGACGGGACCTCGACGCAGGGTCATCCCCTCGCCGAGGCGGGGCCCTAGAATGGGAAGCAGACCGACCAGTCCTCCCGGTGGACATCGCCGCCTCTCCGCGCGAGTGCATCCGGGCAGGTTGGACGCAGAGGTCGCAGGCAAGACGCAGACAGCAACGGTGAAGGAGCGCCCCGTGGCATTCGACCTCGACGACATCGACCGCAGCATCATCGCCGCCCTCGTCGAAGACTCGCGCCTGAGCGTGCGCCAGCTGGCCGAACGCGTCCACATCTCCCGCTCCGCCGCACATAAGCGCTTCACCACCCTCATCGATTCGGGTGCGATCAGGAAATTCACCGCCGAGGTGGACCGCGAGGCCCTCGGCATGACCGTGACCGCGGTCGTCGTCGTCAAGATCGGCGAGCGCCCCTGGCCGCAGGTCCGCGATGACCTGGCCGCTCTGCCCTTCGTCGAAAAGGTCCAAGCCGTCAGCGGGGACATCGACGCCCTGGTGACGGTCAATGCCCCGGACAACACTGCACTGTCGCAGGTGATCCTCCGCCGCATCCACGAAGTCCCGGGCGTCGTGTCCTCCCGCTCGCTCCTCATCCTCGATGAGGCCGAGGGCCACCGTCCTGGCGCCGGCTGAGGACCGCGGCGCTTCCACCCGATAGGGCACTCACCCCCTGACAGAGCGAAGCCCCCGGCACCGGAATTTGTGCCGAGGGCTTCTTGACGTGAAACAGAGAAAACCGCAGGCGCCGGATCCAACACTTCAAGCTAGCGTGTCAACCGCCTTAGGAAAGATCAGCGTTGCGTAATTCTCACAGGTTAGCCTAACCCGAGGATCGTGAGTACACAACAGATCGATGGAGACTTTTTCGGTCGCGCTGCCTGTGCGGCAGTCACCGTTCAGCTGCGCGGCCCCGACAGCAGCATGAGCGCGGCGCCGGCGACGATGCGCTTGTACACCGGCTCGACGGACAGTGTGTCTCCGTCGGCCGTCAGGAGTCCGAGCTCGGTGAGCTCCTGCAGCTCGTCTGCCAAGAGCGTGACGAGCCGTTCGCCGCGCACCTCGCCGAGGTCGAGTTCGGGGCGTTCGGGTGCCGAGTCGGGAGTGAGGATCTCGATGAGGCGCTGGGCGATCGTGATCGCCGGGGCGCCGTAGTCCTCTCCGGGAACGAGGTTGATCACGTCGAGCAGCCGCTCGTAGATGAAGGCGCCGATGACCGGCAGTGCGGTATCCGCGCTCACCTCGCCCTTCTTCCACTCGTCGGCGGCGTTTCCCGGGCGGACCTTGGTGCCGGTGATCTCGGTGATCTCGGCGCTCTGCATCACGGCCCACATCGCTTCGAGGACGGGCACCTCGTCGGCGCTGCGCGCATAGTTCACGCCATGTTCGTACCGAGCGTTCGACGCGACTCCGACGGCGTTGATGCCGAACTTTCCGGCCGCCTCGGCGATATCGGCTCGCTTCACCCGTCCCGTACCGGTCAGGGGGCGGGAGTCGCCGATCCAGTCGAGAATGCCGGCCACGCCCTCGACGAGGCGGTTGTTCGGCATCGGTGCTGCGAGCTGTTCCTCGCTCAGCGCATTGGCTTCGACGGCGGCCATCAGGGCCGAAGGCAGCGGATCGGTGCGCATGCTCGCGGCCTCGGCGCGGGCCCGGGCGGCACTCCAGCGTTCGGGATTCTCGTCGGTGTCCATGCGGAAACGGAGATAGTTGTCGAGAGCTTCGAGGCTGTCGAGGAAGATCACCGTCGAAGGCGATTCGCCATCGGTCTTCTCCGCTTCCTCCTGTCCGTCGACTGCGAAGCTTTCAAGGAGATCGAGGAGGTCGTCGATCCCCTCCGGTTCGTCGATATCTGCGCGGGAGGACACGGCGATGCAGAACAGGAGATGGGCGATGTCGAAGACCTCTGAGTCCTCGTCGACATCATCGTAGGTCTCGGCCAACCAGTCGCGGAAGCGCTGGTAGAGCGGCATCTCGTAGACGGTCTTCTCGACCTCGTCCATTCGTGCATCGATGCCCTGCGGGTCAGCGTTGGGATTCGCCTGTGCACTCGCCTCGGCGCTCGATCCGCCGAGCCACTCCGGCAGGTCCTGTTCTGCAGCAGGGCCGTCCTCGGCTTCCTGGGCGTCTTGGATCCCGCGGCCGGCGGAGCCGTAGGTGCCTTCAACCGGTTCAGGATAACCGTTGAGTGGCATGAGCTCGTCGACGACGTCCTGCTCCGAGACCTTGTTTCGCTTGGTCAACCGCACGACCGCGGCGGCTACGGCGAGCATGGAGCCCTCGAGGACGGGACGTCCGCTGTTGCTGGCGATGAGGCGATCGAGGCTGTCGACGACGCGGCCCTTATGTGCCAGGGCCAGGATGTCGCGGGCCACGGCACGGGACTTCTTCACCGACCACTTCGGTGCCATCACTCCGCCGAGCTTCGGTCCGTGCACGTCGTCGGTGAACCATTCGTCGAGGAGGCCCATCGCCGCCCCGGTCACCTGCGCGACGCTCGGGCTGAAGTCCTGGGGGTCAGAGGGCAGAGAAGCCACAACAGCCTCGGCGCGCTTGGTATCGCCTTCGGCGAAGGCAAGGGCGAAGGAGCGCAGCTTCCCCAGCGCCAGTCCGCGGTGGGCACCGACCGGGGTGAACAGGCGGCGGTTGTATTCCACCTGCGCCTTCTCCATGGCAGCGTGGAATTCGGCTTCCGTGAAGTCCGCATTCGGATCATCGATGTCGATTCCTTCGGCCTTGAAGAACGGCGCCAGCTCCCGCATCATCCGATCGGACATTCCGGGGTCGTGGCTGATTTTGCCGCCCGCTGCCATTCCGTGGAATTCGGGACCGTCGAAGAAAGTAGACACGCATTGCTCCTGCCGAGGATGAACTGAAGCAATAACGGTAACAAGTCAGACCTCGTCGGCCGCACAACTGCCCCGGCATGGCCCCGCGGCTTCACCGAGATCACATTTCGGGAGTCGGCGGTACCGCACTCAGCTCTGCGGGCCCGGTCGGTGTTCACGCCCTGGTCAGCGCTCAGCCCTCTGACGAGGCGTCAGGGTCTTCCGCACCGCCCTGATGGTCAACTCGAGAGACTGGGCGCGCGCGGTCCGATCGTCGACGCCGACGCTCATGCTGTAGAGGTGTCCGGAGCCGATAGTGAGGTAGACGAACGCTGCCGCCCATCCGATCGGCACTCCTTCATCGATGGACCCGTCCGCCTGCCCTCTCGCAATGACGGCCTCGAGGGGATCATCTTCGTCGCCCGCAGATTCAGCACCCGTGCTGGACTCGGCGGCCGCCTCGGCGAAGGTCTCATCGGTGATGATCGGGTTGTCAGCGAAGAGCAGGGTGAGCACATCGGGCAGAGTGAACAGCTCCGCACAGATCCGTTCGAGCGCAGCCAGCCCGGTCCCTTCGCCGGGACGGGCCTTCATGACCGCCTCACCGAATCGCCGGGCCCCGAGCCTCGCCGCCGCGCCGACGAGAGCTTCCCGTTCACCGAAATGTCGGTAAAGAGTGGTGCGGCCGACGCCGATCGACCGCGAGAGCTCGATCATCGACGCCTGAGGGTTCGCAGCAAGGTGAGTCAGTGCCTCGCTGACCAGGGCCTCTCGGCCCAATCGACGCATTCCCTGCACCGGCACAACCCCTCCCTGACTCTGCGAACGATACAGAGCAGTCTACTTGTGGAACACCTGTGTTCCACTTTGGTATCATGGAGTACCGACAACGCCTTCGAGGATCGAGCATGTGATGGATCAGCCCCCGCAGAAGAACGACTCGGCAACCCAGCAGTCCCACGCCGCTGCGAGGTTCGCCCTCAGTCGGACCGACGTCGTCGTCATCGGCCTCGTCTGCACCGGCATCGGCGTGGCTCTCGGCTTCTTCCTTCCGGCCCTCGGATCGCTTGCCGCAACATTTCCCATTCCTTTCGGGGACGTCATCGAGAAGCTCAGCCGCTTCGACCAGGCGTGGGTCGTCATCGCCCGACCGATCCTCGGCGGAGCACTCGGACTCATCGCCGCCTTCTTCATCGCCGCCTCGACGACACCCCTGGTCGTCGATGAACACGGAATCACCATCGGGCGAGACGACGACCACCCGCTGCGCATCTCCCGCGCCTCGTTTTCGACCGCGTACTTCGCCGACAGCAAGCTCGTCGTCACCGAAGGCGGGCATCAGGCATTCAAGGGCGATGTCGAAGGCAAGAAGGCTGCAATCGCCGAGGCCTTCACCTCCCGCGGCTACCGGTGGGGAGAGATCTGACCGCGCGGGGAGAGATCTGAGTAGTCCGAAAACGGAGTCTGCGCCTCCCTCACCGTCCAGCCAAATGTCCACTCGGCCTGCCGGAACCGGTCCCTTCGTCCCGAGTTCGCGACACGTTTGGCCGCCCGTCCTCACCTGCGCGTCAGCCATGGAATCGTGACTCGGCTCACGCCACCATGGGGCCATGACCATTGACGTTCCCACCACAGGCCGCTCACTGCCCCAGCTGCAGCCGATCAGCTTCATCGGCGCAGATGGCCGGCTCACCGACACTCCGACCGAAGGGCTGCGGATCCCCAGCGATGCCACCCTCACCGGTCTCTACCGGCAGATGGTTCTCGTCCGCCGGTTCGAAGCGCAGGTCACGCACCTGACCCGGCAGGGTCGACTTGCGACCTACCCCTCCGCGGCAGGTCAGGAAGCCGCCGAGGTGGGGGCCACCACCGCGCTGGCCCCGAACGACTGGCTCTTCCCCACGTACCGCGACTCGGCAGCGCTGCTGACCCGCGGAGTGCCCGTCGCCGAGATCCTCGCCGCCTTCCGCGGAGAGTGGCACTGCGGTTTCGACCCGCATGAGTATCACGCCTCACCTGCGGCGACACCGCTTGCGACGCAGACTCTGCACGCCACCGGATTCGCGATGGCCGCGAAGCTCAAAGGCGAGGATGCAGCGACCCTGACCTTCCTCGGCGACGGCGCCAGCAGCGAAGGCGACACCCACGAGGCATTCAACTTCGCCTCCGTGTGGCAGACCCCGACGGTCTTCGTGCTCCAGAACAACCAGTACGCGATCTCCACTCCCCTGCGGGAGCAGACGAACGCGACGATGCTCGCCGATCGCGCCGCCGGCTACGGAATGCCGGGCCTGCGCGTCGACGGCAATGATGTCGCCGCCGTGTTCGCCGCCGTCTCGGCGGCGCTGGCGCGCGGTCGGAACGGGGACGGTCCGACCCTCATCGAGTGCCTCACCTACCGGATGGAGTCGCACACGAACTCCGACGATCCGACGAAGTACCGTGACACCGAAGAGGTCGAGCACTGGAAGCAGTTCGATCCCATCGACCGTCTCGAGAAGTATCTGCGAACGACCGGTGCCCTCGACGATGCGACAGTCGCAGAGATCGCCGAGGCAGCCGAGACCCTGGCCGCGTCCGTGCGCGATGCGATGAACCAAGAGGCCGAGGTCGACCCGCGCGAGCTCTTCGCCCACGTATATTCGACCCCGCGCACGGCCCTTGCCGAACAGCAGCAGGTCCTCGAAACCGAACTCGCCGCGGCAGGCTGCGCATGAGCGTCGAAGCGGGAACCGAACCGACCACCGACCCCACCACCGATCCGACCGCGGTGAACGACGAAACAGCCACGGCCGCCTCGGCGAAGGGCGACACCGCACCCGGCACTGCGCGGGCCCCCGAAGCCGGCCCCGCCCCGTCATCGGTGACGATGACGAAGGCCCTCAACCACGCGCTGCGCGATTCCCTGGCCGACGACGACACTGTGCTCATCTTCGGTGAGGACGTCGGCCGCCTCGGCGGGGTCTTCCGGGTCACCGAAGGACTGCGGGCCGAATTCGGGTCGAACCGCGTTTGGGATTCCCCACTTGCGGAGTCCGGCATCATCGGCACCGCAATCGGCATGGCGATGAACGGGATGCGCCCGGTCGTCGAGATGCAGTTCGACGCCTACGCCTATCCGGCGTTCGAGCAGATCGTGTCCCATGTGGCGAAGATGCGGAACCGGACGAAAGGCCGGGTCAGCCTGCCGATCACGATCCGGATTCCCTATGCCGGCGACATCGGCGGGGTCGAGCATCACTCGGATTCGTCCGAGGCCTATTGGACGTCGACGCCGGGTCTGACCGTCGTCACGCCGTCGAATCCGGCCGATGCGTATTCGCTGCTGCGGGAGTCGATCGCCTCCGACGATCCGGTCGTGTTCATGGAGCCGAAGTCGCGGTACTGGATGAAGGAGACGCTGAGCCTGCCCGTGTCCACGGCACCGATGAACCGCGCTCAGGTCATCCGCGAGGGCACCGACGCCACCCTGCTCGCCTATGGACCGACCGTGCGGACGGCGCTGGATTCCGCCGAGGCGGGAGCCGAGCACGGACTGTCCATCGAGGTCATCGACCTGCGCACGCTCTCGCCGTTCGACGACGAGACGGTGTCTCAGTCTGTGCGCAAGACCTCCCGCGCGGCGATCATCCACGAGGCCGCCCAGTTCGGCGGATACGGCGCCGAGGTGGCCGCCCGCCTCACCGAACGCAACTTCACCTATCTGTCGGCCCCGATCCTGCGGGTCACCGGGTTCGACGTGCCGTATCCGTCGCCGAAGCTCGAGGAGTTCTACTTGCCCACCATCGAACGCGTGCTCGATGCGCTCGAGTCCTGGGATTGGGAGCTGTGATGAGTGCTGATCTGAGTGCAGGTATGCGCGACACGGGTACGCGCGAGTTCATCCTTCCCGACCTCGGTGAGGGCCTCACCGAGGCGGAGCTGATCTCCTGGAAGGTCGAGATCGGCGATGAGGTCCACGTCGATCAGATGGTCGTCGAGGTCGAGTCCGCGAAGTCCGTCGTCGAGCTCCCCTGCCCGTACGCCGGACGCATCGTCAGCCTCCATGCAAACGCCGGGGACACCGTCAGTGCAGGTCAGGCGCTGCTCTCCGTCGCCGAGGCGGGGGCTGGGGCCGATGCGCCGGCGTCGGATGGTGGCGAGGCTGTAAACGCGACGGCGAGCGCAGATGGTGGACATCCCGAGTCGAGCGGTGCGAACCTCATCGGCTACGGCACCTCCGAACCGAAGACCCGCTCGACGAAGAAGCGCTCGTTCGGCGGCAAGCATGCAGCCGCACCGGTCGCGACATCCACTGCCGCACCGACTGTGGCTCCCGCGGTTCCGACCGTCATCCCAGCTGCTCCTCCGCAGCCGCCGACCGAAACGCCAGCCCCTGCCGGCGACTCTTCGACCGTTGCGACCGACCGCGTCTCCCCCGTGTCCTCACCCCTCGTGCGCAAGCTTGCGAAGGACCACGGCATCAGTGCCAAGCATCTGCCTGGCACCGGCCCCGGCGGGGTCGTGACCAGGTCCGACGTACTTGCCGCCATCGAATCTGGGGCGGGCGCAGCCGCCACACGCGTCCCCGCGGGGACGTCCCGGCCTCACATGGGGACGGAAGGCACAGCCGGCTCGGCGAGCGTGCCTGTATCCGGTATGGCCGCCACGGCGAGCGTGCCTGCCTCCATCCCCCACGCCGACCGCGATACCCGCACGCCGATCACGGGACTGCGGAAGGTCGTGTCCGAACGTCTCACGAAGTCGCGGCAGGAGATCCCCGAGGCGACGATCTGGCTCGATGTCGACGCCACCGAGCTGCTGGGCACGAAGCGCGCGCTCGAGGCGCGCACGGGTGAGAAGTATTCGCTGCTGGCCCTCGTCGCCCGCTTCGTCGTGGCCGGGTTGAAGAAGTACCCGATCATCAATTCCTCGATCGACACGACTGCCGGCGAGATCGTCACCCACGGCGACATCAACCTCGGCTTGGCCGCGCAGACCCCGCGCGGGCTCATGGTTCCCGTCGTCCACGGGGCCGGCGAGATGAGCCTGAGGCAGCTGCGCGACTCCGTGTCCGAGACCGTCGGGAAAGCCTCCTCGGGGAAGTTCGATCCGGCGGAACTCTCCGGCGGCACGTTCACCTTGAACAACTACGGGGTGTTCGGCGTCGACGGTTCGGCCCCGATCATCAACCTCCCCGAGGTGGCCATGCTCGGCCTCGGCCGGATCAAGGACCGCCCGTGGGTCGTCGACGGCGAGCTCACGGTGCGCAAGGTGATGTACCTGTCGTTCGTCTTCGACCACCGAGCGTGCGACGGTCAGGAGCCGAGCGAGTTCCTCACCTTCGTCGCCGACTGCATCGAGAACCCGATCTCGCTGCTGCCCGAGCTCTGACGAGCGAGGGCGAGCTCGCCCGTCGAGCGGCCCAGCGTCGTTCAAGCGTCAGCGCACTAGTCGCGAGGTTTACGCCCCGACAGGTGCGCTGCGCCTTGAACGAGTACGACTGAGTTCAGCGTTGCCGGTAATAGTCACGCGAAAAGGGAATCGCATATCGCAGTCTCCCGCGCGCTGGAGCTTCGATAACCCCCTGTGCCAGCAGCCTGATCCTGAACACCCCTGCGTGCTTCGAGCTGATACCCATCCTGTCCGCGATGTCCCGCAAAGCTGAATCACTGTCATCGCGACTCATCGCGTCCATGAACTCCCGCTCCCGCTCGGACAATTCGGCAAACGCCGGACCGTGCACTTGGTCGAACATCAGAGAACGGGATCTCCTCACTGCCTTTGCAACATCCTGCTCAGTGAGCTCGGAACGATCAGAAGCATTCCGCCATGCCTGATCTCCGATGAGTTGAACCAAGTACGGGTACTGTCCGGTCCCCTCGACGGCCAGTTTGAGCGCAGTCTCACCGATAGTCTTTCCATTGTCCTCGATTGGTGCCAACAGTCCCCGTCGAACTCCATCGCGGCTGAGATTGCCCAACTCAACACGAGCAGATCTCCTCAGGTAAGTAGAGATCTCGTCGTTCACCAGTGAGTTGATCGTCGACGGCAGGCCAGCAGCGGCGAAGGCAACCGGCAGACCGTCGCTGAACGCTGCGGCAATCGTTCCTGTCAGCTCGCGCAGTTCGCTCAGCTGCGCATGGTGGACCTCGTCCAGTGTGATGAGCAGACCCGTGCCATGAGTCTCCAGGAGGGACAGAATCGCGATGACCTGGTGCTCGAAATCCTGGACGATCGGATGAGTGGGTTCAGTTGTGGTGGACACACCCCCAGCACCAAACGGCAGATTCACCCCCGAGAGGCGAGTCTTGGTCTTCGTTGTGATGTCGAGATCGTCAAATGCTTCGGGGATCCTTGATTCTGCCAACCGACGAAGAAAACCGGGTCCAGCGTCCGAGTGGACAGCAACCCATTGCCGTGATGCCGCCACTTCGCGAAATACCTTCAGCATCACACTTTTGCCCATACCTCTCTGACCTGTCACTAAGGTCGCTCGCCCCATGGCACCTGGCCCTGAGTCGAGAGCATAGGCAAAATCATTGATGTAGCCCTGCCGATCTGCGAGCAGCGGGGGAATCGTCCCGAACGACGGAGTGAACGGCGAGAGCGAGCTCTCGCCGGACGACACCGGCGGTATCTCAAACGGCAAGGACATCATCGGCTCCTCGAAATGACTGCTCTGACTGCTCTTCGTCGGCTATGAGTCTTTGTTAGTCTTGTTAGTCATTGTAAGTCTTTGTGCGCATACGAGCCAGGCTCGCAACGACTCTCGTTCAAGCGTCAGCGCACTTGTCGCGAGGTACGCCCCGCGACAAGTGCGCTTCGCCATGATTGAGAGTGCCTCGGTTCAGTGTGCTCGGTCCCCGACCACTGCTCTTCCGATGTCGAGACGGGGCCAGTCCGCCAGATCCGCCAACATCTGCCGGTCGTGAGTGACCACGATGAGCGCCGCCGAGGCGTTCCCGAAGGACTCCGTGAGTTCGTCGACCAGCGAGGCGGACAGGTGGTTCGTCGGTTCATCGAGGATGAGCACGTCGGGTTCGACTGCCAGACACATCGCCAACTGAAGTCTGCGCTGCTGACCCTGCGAAAGTCGGTGAACCGGTGTCGTCGAGTCATCCGCCGAAAGCAGCCCGAGGTCCTGCAGTGTGAGGTCGCCGGACAGCGACGCCCATAATGCATAGTCCTCGAACACACGGGCGGCGGTGTCGGCTGCGTTCCATTCGCGAACCTCCTGGCGGAGCAGCTCCACCTGTGCCTGCGGATGTTTCCACACTTCTCCGGAACTCGGATCGAGACGGCCGGAGAGCACGTCGAGAAGCGTCGACTTGCCGGTGCCGTTCGTCCCGGTGATGAGCAGACGGTCGCCGGGAGCGATGCTCAGAGACACCGTCTGCCTCATCCTCCCTTCAACGGTGACCGATTCGGCAGTCAGCAGTGAGCCGCCTTCCGCTTCCCACCGCTCGTCATCGGATTCCGACACGACCGGCCACTGCAGACGGAGGGGTGGTTCGGGCACTTCCACGGCGTGCCGTTCGAGGTCTTCGACGCGACGGTTGAAGGCCTGCACAACGCCGGCGGTTCTCGTCGCGCGAGTGTGCTTGCCGGTTCCCTTCAGCGGACGCCATCCGGTGCTCAGTCGGGACCGAGCATCATCGGCAGCATCGGACAATCGGGCGTGTTCGGCCACCTCGGCGAGGTAGTCCTGCTCCCACTTCTCACGGTCCCGACGCTTCCCCTCCATCCATCCGCGGTAGCCGCCGGAGTAGTTCCGGGGACGTCCGTCGCGGCTCGGATCGAGATCGAGGAATTCGTCGGCGACATCGTGAAGCAGCGCCCTGTCGTGGCTGACCAGGGCGAATCCGCCGGATCGGGTGCGCAGTCGCTCGGTGAGGAACGCCAGTGACTGGGCGTCGAGGTGGTTCGTCGGCTCGTCGAGAAGCAGGATGTCGGTACTCGAGCCGAGGACGACGGCCAAACGCACTCGGTACCGCTGGCCGACCGAGAGGCTCGCGAGGCTCCGCGTCCGGTCCGAGCACGTGGACAGTCCTGCCAGTGCCGCGTCGATGCGACGCTCACCGTCCCATGCGTCGAGGCGGGTCGCCCAGTCGAGGGCGTGGGTGAAGGCCCCGTCTGCTCCGGGTTCGTCTCGTGCCATCGCCTCGCCGGCGGCGTCGAGAGCGGCCAATGCGGCCTTCTCCTGGCTCAGGGACTCATTGATGAGGTCGCCGACTGTGCGGTTGTCATCGGCATCAAGGGCCTGTTCGAGCAGGGCGACGGTACCTGACCGCCTCAGCACTCCCCGGTCGGGAGGAAGCGTACCGGCGAGGACGTGGAGCAAGGTCGTCTTGCCGCTGCCGTTCTCGCCGACGACAGCCAGTCGCGAACCGGCGGAGACCGTCAGGTCGAGACCGGTGAGGATCTCGCGGTCGCCGCGCATGATGTGAATGCCTTCGGCGCGGATGTGTGCGGCAGATCCTGCGGACAGGTCGAGTTCGGGGGATGAAGATGTTGATTTCGGCATCGTGGTCTTTCAGCTCGTCGTGGAGCCGGACAGCATGAAGCCACCGTCCGGCGAGGGCCAGGACGGCGCACGAGAGTGATGTTGAGGTTCCCGCCGCCGTCAGCGGCGGCTGCGGAGCCTTCTGGAGGGCATACCGAAATTCATGGCATCAATTGTATCAATCACCGTCGAGCAGTGCGGCCGCGTACATCGGACCGGCGGCAGGACCATCCGGTTCCACACTTCGGACGACCCTTTCGTCTGTGACTCACAGCACTAACCTTGCCGAGGCTGCCGACCGGCTGCCGGTGTCGAGTGAAAGAAGGTCGCTCATGTCGCAATCTGACGATTCGGCCCCAACGTCAGGGCCGCCGCCTCGGCGGCGTTATTCGCTGGTCCTCCTCATCGTTCCCGTCATCCTCTACGTCCTCACCCCGGTCGTGGCGAACTCGGTCGAGCCGCGCATCGCCGGTCTGCCGTTCATCCTCGCCTATACGATCGCGGTCACGATCCTCACCTGGCTCTTCGTGTGGATGACCGCTCGGGGCGACCGGTACTACCGGCACGATCTGCCCGAGCACATCCCTTCCGATGTCGCCTTCGGTGAGGACCACGAGATCGAGGAGGCCGGGAAATGAACACCTCCGCGATCATCGCCTGCATCATCTTCGGCCTCGCAATGCTCGCGACCATCGGCATCGGCATCTGGTCCGGCCGCGGCCGGGAGAAGTCGCTCGACGAATGGTCGGTCTCCGGGCGGGGGCTCGGCTTCGTCTTCATCCTGCTGCTCATGGCAGGCGAAACGTATACGAGCTTTTCGTTCCTCGGCACGGCCGGTTGGTCCTACTCCTACGGTGTGCCGATCCTCTACCTCATCGGCTACCTGAGCATCGGTCTCGTCGTCGCTTACCTCGTCGGCCCACTGTTCTGGACCTATGCCGCCCGGCACAAGCTCGTCAGTCTCTCCGACATCGTCGAACACCGGTTCCGCTCGCGTGGGCTGGCGATCCTCGTGGCTGTCCTCGCGACGATCTTCATCGTCCCCTATATCCAGCTGCAGATTCAGGGCATGGGTGCAGTCGTCAACGCGATGAGCTACGGCGCGATCGACCTCAAGGTCGCCGCCATCGTCTCCTTCATCGTCGCCGAGGCGTTCATCCTCTTCTCCGGACTGCGCGGTTCCGCCTGGGTCAGCGTCCTCAAGGACGGGCTGGTCATCCTCGCTGTTGCGTTCCTCGCGATCTACGTTCCGCTGCACTATTTCGACGGACTGGCTCCTCTGCTTGACCGCGTCGTGAGTGAGAAGTCTCAGTGGCTGACCTTCCCCGGTGCAGGCGACGGCATCTACGGGGGTGCATGGTTCATCTCGACGATCATCCTGAACGGGATCACGATCACCGTGTTCCCCACGTCGATCGCCGGCTACCTGTCGGGCACCTCGGCGAATGCTCTGCGGCGCAACTCGATCATTCTGCCGTGGTATCAGCTGCTGCTCCTCGTGCCGATGATGGTCGGTGTGGCTGCACTCTTCGTCGTCCCTGCCCTCAAAGACGCCGACCTGGCCCTGTTCTCCGTGGTCATCGATTCCCTGCCCGCGCCGATCGTCGCGATCATCGGCGTCGCAGGCGCGCTCTCCGCGATCGTGCCGATGAGCGTATACATGCTCTCGATCGGCTCGATGTGGGGGCGGACCGTCTTAGGCGGCGGCTTGGCCGGACCGAAGAACGCCGCCTCGATAACGGCTGAACAGCTGAAGGCACGGGGCCTGCGGCAGAAGACACTGTCCCAGTGGGTGTGCTTGGCCGTCGGCATCATCGCCCTGATCATGAGTCTGCTCATGCCGGATGCGCTCGTCGAGCTCTCCGTGCTCAGCTACGAGGGCCTGGCACAGGTCGTGCCGGCCGCGCTGCTGTCCCTGTACTGGCCGCGCATGAGCAAGCAGGCGGCGGCTGCGGGTCTCATCGTCGGCTCCGTCGTCATGGTCGCCCTCCACTACACGGGACTCGACCCATTGCTCGGAATCAACGGCGGTCTCTGGGCGGTCGCGGCGAACCTCATCGTGGTCGTCATCGTCACTCTGGCCAAGCCCGACCCACGGTGGGTGCCCGCAGCCCAGCGGCAGACGCGCACCGGGGCGGCGGCGCTATAGGCGCGAGCCCCTCGATCAGCGCGAATCGCGAAAAGGTCGTCACCGGCGACGACTTTTTCGAGTTTCGCGTTGACTGAGCCGAAGCGAGCTCACCCGTCGAGCAACGCAGCCGCGTACATGGGACGTGCGGCGTCGGCGCTCGGCGGGTGGAAGAGTCCGGCCGCGGCATCGCGGAAGAGGCGGGAGAGTTCGTGCTTGTTGCCGAATCCGCTGCCGCTCGTGCACATCAGGGCGGTCTCGGCGCTGCGGCGGGCCGCCTCGGCGGACTTGATCCTCGCCCCCACCACGCGCAGCGGCCAACCGGCGCCATGGTCGATGAGGTCGTCGAAGTCCCGGGAGTAAGCGTCGATCATCGCCGTCACGGGCATGAAGTCGAGGTGGGCATCGGCCAGGCGCGTCCGGGCTTCGGGCACCTCGGCGAAGGTGACGCCGGCCTTCGCGGACTTCCGCTTGTGCAGTCCGGCGGCGCCCAGCTCGAGCGCCCGGGCCGCGACTCCGGCATAGACGGCGGCGATGAGCAGCTGGAAGTTGCTCGTGATCGCGAAGGTGAGCAGATCAGGGTGCTTGCCGGCGGGAATGACGCGTGAGACCCGTTCGGGTTTCATCGGCACGTGGTCGAGGATCGTCGCCCGCGACTGCGAGGCCCGCATTCCCAGCACATCCCACTCGTCGGAGACCGTGATCCCGGGTGCATCGCGTTCGATGAATCCGTAGACGAGCTGCCCCTCGGCGGGCTCGTCCGCATCGGGACCGGCGATCCCGTCGTCGTCGGAGGCCACGGCACCGTGGACGATGAGCCTGGTCCACACGGGTGAGAGCGAAGTGAAGATCTTCACCCCAGTCAGCTCGTATCCGCCGTCGGATGTCGGCACCGCCTCGGTGTTCGAGCCCTGCAGCACCCAGTCGTTCGACGGCTCGGAGATCCCGAAGGCGAAGATCTCACCGGCCATGACCTCGTCGAACACCCAGTTCAGCGAGTCGTCGCCGCGATCGGCCAGCGCCTTGACCACTCCGGTTGTCATGAGGTGCATGTTGATCGCCAGAGCCGTTCCGGGCGCCGCCGCTGCCAGCCGCTGCTGCAGTCGGGTGACCTCGAACAGGCTCAAGCCGGGCCCGCCGTGGGACTCGGGCACGAAGAGGGTGAGGTAGCCGAGGTCCCCCAGTTCGGCGAGATCCTCGTCGAAGAATCGGTTCTCGCGGTCATAGACGTCGGCTCGTTCGCGGAAGCGATCACACACATCATCGGGCAGGTACCGCGCGGCGAGTTCGCTCACGCGTGTCTCACGGTCGGTCATCATCTCTCCTTCGTCGAGGGGTCGGTCGCGCCCGCTGGGGGTGTCGCGGGCCGCGCGGTGCGGCGCAGGATGATCGCGCCGTTGTGCCCGCCGAAGCCGAACGACGTTGACAGCACAGTGTCGACGGCCGCCTCGGCGAGGTTCGGTTCACCGCCCATCTCACGGGCGTGACCTGCAACGATGTCCCAGTCGGGGAACTCGTTGTCGTCGAGATTGAGCGTCGGCGGCAGCGTCTGATCACGCAACGTCAGGGTCGCGATGATCGCCTCGACGACCCCCGATGCGCCGAGGAGGTGCCCAGTCGTCGATTTCGTGGCCGAGATCGGGATCGACCGTCCGACCTCCCCCAGAGCGGCATCGAAGGCGGCGAGTTCGGCGCGGTCGCCGGCCGGTGTGCCCGTGGCGTGGGCGTTGATGTGGTCGATATCGTCGGGTTCCAGCCCGGCGTCGTGCAAAGCCTGGACCACCGCCGAGGCGGCTCCCCGCCCCTGTGGATGCGGGTTCGTCGGGTGGTGGGCATCGCTGGCGGCGCCGAATCCGGCGAGCTCGGCCAGCGGCGTCGCCCCACGTGAGGCCGCCGAGTCGGCGGATTCGAGGAGGATCGCGGCCGCACCTTGGCTCATGACGAAGCCGTTTCGGGCCCGGTCGAAGGGGCGGCTGGCGGCGGTCGGATCGTCTTCGTATCCGGCGGCGAGCGCGCGCATGTTCGCGTTCGAGGCGAGATTGACCGGACCGAGGCAGTCCTCCATGCCGACGACGAGCACGGCGTCGGCGTAGCCGTGGCGGATGCGGCGCATCGCCTCGCCGAGTCCGATCGCCCCGGAGGCGCACGTCGCCGAGACTCCCTGGCCGGGACCGCGCAGGTCGAAGCGCTGGCTGATGAGCGCTGCCGCGGAGTCCGGCGCCCCGTGGATGGACAGGGTCAGCGGCACGGACCTGGGGCCGTCGGCGTCGAGGCGACGCGTCGCCTCCTGCATGGCGTCGACGGGTCCGGAGCCGGTGGCCGCGATGACTGCCGTGCGGTCACGGTCCCAGGGCAGATCGTCGGCCGCGGATGCGATTCCGCCTGCGCGCATCGCCTGGTCGGCCGCGGCGATAGCCCAGTGCTGGACGGGGCTGAGTCGGCGGGCGAGCGCCCGGGGCAGAACCGCCTCGGCGTCGAAGTCCTTGATCTGCCCGCCGATTCGCACGGCGAGGTCGTCGAACTGCTCACCTGCGAGGACGTCGATGGCGCTGGTACCGCTGCGGACAGATCGCCAGAGGGTTTCGGGGTCCTGGCCGCTCGGGGTGATGGATCCGTGTCCGGTGAGGACGACCTCGCGCACGCCGTCTGTCCGGTGCCGATTGCTCCGGGATGCGTTCACAACCGCTGTGCCTTTCCGCTCATGACCAGGTCAACGGTTTCGTGGCGTCGAATCTTCCCGCCGACGGTCCGGGGCAGCCGGTCGAGTGAATAGAACCGTCTTGGCACGAACTGCGGGGCCAGTTCCGCCCGGGCGTGGTCGAGCAGTGCTGCTTTGTCGGGCGCAGTCGATTCGCCATCCCCGGCATGGCTCCCCGAACCCTGGGCGCCTGGTTCGATGACGAGGGCGACGATGCTGCCGAGACCGTCGTCGGGCAGCGCGATCGCGCAGACCTCGCCGAGGCGGCCCTTCCCCGACCGCGGATCCGCGCGGTCGAATTCTTCGAAGGCTCGTTCGACCTCGGGCAGGGACACCTTGTGCCCTCCGGTGATCGCGATGTCACCGGCCCGTCCGGCGAGTTGGAGGAGTCCGTTGTCGATCCGTCCCTGGTCACCGACCGTGGCCCAGCCGTCGGGGCGTCGCAGCCGAGCGTCGGTGGTGCCGGTGACATAGCCGTCGGAGCAGGCGGCGGCTCTGATCCAGACCGTGCCGATCTCTCCGTCGGGCAGCCGGGCACCGGATTCGTCGCGGACCTCGACGCCGATGGTGTCGTAGATCGAGATCCAGGTGCCGTCGCCGTCGCGGCTATCGCCGATGAATCCGATCTCGGCGGCACCGTAGTAGCTGATCAGCCGGGCGTCGGGGAGGACGTCGGCGAGTGCCGAGCGGATGGAAGCGGGCAGGTTCGCTCCCCCGGTGACGACGAGGTCGAGACCGTGGAAGTTCTCAGGCGTTCGGCGGGCCGCCTCGGCGAGGGCCTTGACGACGGCGGGCACGGCGACGACGCGGGTGTTGGCTTCGTCGGCGATGCGCGAGCCCATGGTGAACGGGTCGAAGTCGTCGGCGACGTGTACGCTGCCGCCGGTGGCGAGGGATTCGATGACGGCATAGAGGGTGAGGCTGTAGGACATGGGACCAGGCGCCAGGGTGGCCACCCCGGGGAAGGGTTCGAGGTGGGCCGAGGACACGGCGACGTTGTCGCGGTACTGCTGCCGGGTCTTGATGAACGCCTTCGGGTTGCTCGTCGTGCCGGAGGAGAAGAGCATGAGGAACGGCTCGGACGCTTCGCGAACGGTCGGCGGTGAGGTGTCGGCGGGGTCGATGGCGGTTTCGCGGGCTTGGAAATCGGTCGCGGTGATGACGGTTCCGGTCCAACCGGCGGCGGCGAGCGCCTCGGCGAGCGGGGTCGAGTCGGAGATGACGAGACCGATTCCCGTGGTCGTGATGACTCCGACCTGATGGTCGAGCGGCCAGCGGGGATCGATCGTGGCCGAGACCGCGCGGAAGCCGGCGAGGCCCGCGATGATGCGGGAGGTCTCGAACGCCGAGGTGAGGCTCACTGCCGTGATCGGGATGCCGTGGGTCTCGGGCGCGGGAGTCGGCGGGTCGGTCTGGGCACGGTGGAGGGCGTCGACGGCGGCGAACATCGTGGCCGAATCCCGGACGAGCTGCGCATACGTGAGGGAACGTGGGGCTCGTGCGCCTTCAGCAGGGTCGGCGCTCTCACCGGGGGCGGAGCTGCCAGAGGGGCCTCCGACGATGGCCAACTGGTCCGGATCGGTGGCCGCAACCTCGAGGATCCTCGACGTGATGGGCAATTCCGTCCTCCTCGAATTCGTTCCTCGCAGGCCCGTTCCGGGCACCGATCCTCAGTATAGGAGCGACACGGACGGCTGCGACCTTTGGAGGGGTCCGGCCCGCTTCCGCCAGGTCGGTTCGCATACTTTGCAGTATTCAAATACATTGCTGTATCTTGAAGTCATGAGTTCAGCACCGCAGCGCATGACGCGCAGGGAAAGTCAGGAAGCGACTCGCCAGCGACTCATCGAATCGGCGATCTCGCTCTTCGCCGACCACGGCGTTGCCGAAACCTCGCTCGTCGCGGTGGCCGAGAACGCCGGATTCAGCCGCGGCGCCGTCCACGGCAACTTCTCCGACAAGGAGGACCTGGCCGCCACCGTCGTGCAGTCCATCGTCGGCGAACTCGGCCCCGAGCTCGGCCGCGCACTGAATTCGACCAAGAGCTCGAACGACAGGCTGGCGGAGTACATCTCGACGCATATCACCTACTGCCGACGACATCCCGAGCGGGCTGCCGCGATCATCGCCTCCGTCGGCCATCTCGCGAGGCGCGCACCGGGAGCAGCCAGCTATGGCGAACGCGCCACCGAATCGGTCGCCGACCTCGTCGCGCTCTTCGAGGACGGACAGCGCCGAGGCGAGATGCGCAGCTTCGATCCCACGACGATGGCCCTGACCCTGCGCTCGGTCCTCGACACCGCGGTGCCCACCTACGGCGACATCGCTGCCGAGGAGATCGTCGCCACCTTCGAACACGCCACCCGCATCCAGGAGACCACTCCATGACATGGAACTTTCGCATCACCGCCCGCGGCCGCTTTGCCGACCTCGACGACGAGCAGCGCCGCCGCCTCCGTGCGGCTCAGTCCGAGCACGACATGTTCGCCGCCCGCTTCACGCCCGAGGGGACCTTTCTCTACACGCCGGAGCTCGTGTTCTTCCAGCATCGGTTCCTCATCGACGTCGACGAGTCCGATCCCGATGACGCCGAGGTGCTGGCCAAGCTCAGAGGTGAGGAGCTCGCCACCACCGACCTCGGCCGTCGCGGTTTCGCAGGCACAGTCACCGAGGTCTCCGCAGTGTGCGTCGAGGACATCAAGACACGTTCGGGGCGGCGGTCATGAACGCATCGCCCAACCTCGACGCGGCGCTGACCGTCGCCTGGGCGAAGAGCGCGCTCGACACGGCGGTCGGCGCTGCCCTGGCCCGCGTCGGTCTGTCGCTCGATGATCTTCGTCGACTGCGCATCATCGGGGCACATCCACAGGGGCTGACCAGGGAGGACCTCGCCGAGGCGATGGGTGAGACCCGGTCGCAGACCATCCGCTCCAGCGGCCCGCTCGTCAAGCTCGGCTGGCTCTCGCGCGCAGAGTCCGGTGAGTTCTCCCTCACCGACAGCGGCCGCCACCTCATCGATCAGGCCGAAGGCATCTCCGAGAAGGCGGCAGCCCGTTGGTTCACGGCGAATAGCATCGACCCCGACACCCTCACAAGAATTCGCTGACGTCGTCCTCGGCCCGATCGTGCAGATCCCCACCGCCGAGGAGCGCGCCGCCCTCAAAGCCGCCCACAGCTGATCATCCGCTCCCAGCTCCATCTCACGGCTCACGCTCGCCCCGGTCCGGGACAATGAGAGCATGAGCGGAGCAGGGAGCCGGGACGAACGGGCAGACGAACCACGTTGGCGATACGGCGACCAGATCCTGTGGACCTACACCAACCCGGCACACCCAGGGCTGTACGACCAACGCCCCGTCACAGTCATCGCCGATGATGAGAACCACCTTGCCGTCTGGCTGGAGTCCGGGACGAGGATGCTCCATCAGGTGCTCGCCGACGGCTCGGGAATCCGCACCGCTGACGGACCCGCCCGCTTCGGCGCCCCGCGGGCCCAGGGCCTCAAACGGTGGCAGGGACCGGGAATCGTCGCCGTCTTCCAGCCGGGAGCCGACTATTCGGTGTGGTTCTTCGAGAACCCGGACTCTGCCCGTCGCGATTCCTTCTACGACAACCTCGAGGAGCCTTTCACCCGCTTCGACCGGGGCATCCTCACCTCCGACCACGTCCTCGACATCGTCGTCGACTCAGATGGCACCTACCGGCTCAAGGACGAGGACGAACTCGAGTTCGCGCGAAGAGCCGGACTGTTCTCCGACGAGAAGACCGCACGCATCCGCGCAGCTGCGGACTCCGCCATCGAGGACATCCGGACCTGGGTCTTTCCCTTCGACTCGGACTATCCGGACTTCCAGCCGGACCCCGACTGGCCGATGCCGGACCTTCCCGCCGAGGCGACCTGGGACTTCGACGCGAGCTGAGCTGAGCTGAGCTGAGCCAACCGGAGAGCATAGGATCCACCCGCACGGAACACCCTGGCCCACGCAGAAAGGGCTGGGCTCCGAATCGCGCATGCTCTCACGCGCTCTTCGGAGCCCAGCCCGTCAAGCTGCAGCTGCAACAGTCCCCGCAGGGACCCCAGTCAGTCAGCCACGTAGTACATGCGCTTGTTGACGAACTCGTCCATGCCGTAGGGGCCGAGTTCGCGGCCGAAGCCCGAACGCTTCGTGCCGCCGAACGGGATCTCCGCACCTTCACCGGCCGGGGTGTTGACGTTGGACATGCCGACATCGAGGCGCTGTGCGAGCTTCGCTGCGCGCTCCTCGTCCTTGGCGAACACGGCGCCGCCGAGGCCGAAGCGAGAGTCATTGGCCAGAGCCAGTGCCTCATCATCGCTGCTGACCTTGTAGACGGTGGCCACGGGGCCGAAGAGCTCTTCGCGGTAGGCGTCCATCTCCGAGGTGACTCCGGTGAGCACGGCCGGCGAGACATACGCGGATCCGTCGGTGGCGAGCTCGCCGCCGACGAGGGTCGCACCCTGCTCGACGGCACGGTCGAGCTGCTTGCGCAGGTTCTCGGCGGCCGAACGCGAGGACAGGGGCGAGTACTTGCCGTCGCCCGCCTCGGCGGGGGTGCCCTTCTCCCAGGACTGGGCACGCTCGGTCAGACCGGACACGAAGTCGTCGTAGATGTCGTCCATGACGATCATCCGCTTGTTCGCATTGCAGACCTGGCCGGTGTTGTACAGGCGGGTGCCCCAGGCGGTGTCGACGGCCTCGTTCATGTCGTCGGTGTCGAGGATGATGTACGGGTCGGAGCCGCCGAGCTCGAGCACGGCCTTCTTGAGGTACTTGCCGGCCGTGGCGGCCACGGCCGATCCGGCGCGCTCGGAACCGGTCAGGGACACGCCTTCGACGCGGTCGTCGGCGATGATCGTCTCGATCTGCTCATGGGTGGCGTAGATGTTGTTGTACACGCCCTCGGGGATGCCGCCTTCCTTCATGAGCTCGGCGATCTTCGCCGAGGAGCGGGGGCAGATCTCCGCATGCTTGAGGATGATGGTGTTGCCGAGCACGAGGTTCGGTGCGGCGAAGCGAGCGACCTGGTAGTAGGGGAAGTTCCAGGGCATGATGCCCAGCAGCGTGCCGACTGGACGGCGCTGGATGAAGGCCTTGCCACCCGACATCGATTCGATCGGCTCATCGGCGGCGAACTTCGGTCCGTTGTCGGCGTAGTAGTTGAAGATCGCCTCGCAGAACTCGGCCTCTTCCTCTCCCTCGGCGGTGGGCTTGCCCATCTCCTCGGCGATGATCTTCGCGAGCTCTTCCTTGTGCTCGCCGAAGAGAGCGGCGACCTTGTTGACGATCGCAGCGCGTTCCTCGATCGTCTTCTCGCGCCAGCTCAGGTAGCCCTTGTGTGCGGATTCGAGGACCTGCTGGACCTCTTCGTCGGTGGCATTGTCGAACTTCTCGACGACCTCACCTGTAGCCGGGTTCTCGACACGGTAGCCGCCTGCAGCACTGCCTACGTTGCTCATTCCAGACTCCTTTGACTTGTGCGCGCCTGTTGGCGCCGCTGAAGCAATTGCATACCTGTTTGCCGTCCGAATCGACGGAATGCGTATGCCTGCCACCCACGCTATCAATACGTGACCCGCGCAACAAGTGCCGAAACCTGGGGGAATCCTCAGTCCCGGATCGACCGCGATCCCCTCGCCGAGGCGATGCGGATTCCGAATCGTTCACGACGAAATTCGAACCGCGCTCGCAGCGAGGGAATACTGGCATCGATCGGGGACCACCCTCCTCGGCGAGGGGTCCGCTCCGGTCCCTGTTCATCGAACCAGAGGACCGAAACGGTTCACCTCGCGGCTCGGGAACTCACCGCCCCACGAGGTCGAGTCCGGCGCGCACGATCGAATCCGTGTCGATCCCGTGGATTGCGTAGGCCTCCCCCACCGAGGATGCCTGACCGAATTCGGTGACCCCGAGGTTCCGTGTGCGATCCCCGCGCACTCCGGAGAGGAACGAGAGAGTGTGCGGGTGCCCGTCGAGGACGGTGACCAAGGGGGCCGGATGCTCTGCGGGGAAGAGTTCGTCGGCGATTGCCGAGCGGACACTCGAACGGACCTGCGACCGCGCCTGCACCGATCGGAACACCTTCGACGGGGAGCTCAGGCAGACGATTCCGGCCCGCACGCCCAGGGATTCCAGCCGGGCCGCCGCTTCGATCACCTCGGTCATGATGGCCCCAGCACCGACGAGAGTGACCTCATCCTCGGCGGCCGGTCTGGCGGAGAGCCGATAGCCGCCGGCGATGACCTGGTCGCGGCGACGTTCCCGCAGCAGCGGGTCCTCGGGCACTCCTGCCAGCGCCTGCTCCACCGGCCTCGTCGTCAGCCGGAAGTAGGCGGAGTCGCCGTCCGGGTCGGCGAGTTCGCGCAGCGCTTCGAGCAGAGTCCACTCGAGGTCCTGGGCGAAGGCCGGCTCCCAGCTCGTCAGGCCCGGGATCTCAAGAGTCACCGACGGTGTGTTGAACGACTGGTGCGCCCCGCCTTCCGGCGCGAGCGACACACCCGAGGGCGTGCCGACCATGATCGAGCGCCCACCCGCGTAGAGGCTGAAGGTCCAGGGCTCGAGAGCACGGTTGATGAAGGGATCGTAGATCGTGGCGATCGGCAGCAGCGGCTGTCCCCAGCGCTGCCCGGTGGACCCGAGCTCTCCGGCCAGGGAGACGAGGTTGACCTCGGCGATGCCGAGTTCGATGTGCTGTCCGCTCGTGCCCTCCTGCCAGCGCAGCACCCGTTCCCGATCATCGGAGAACCAGTCATGCCGGCCCGCCGGGGACCAGATTCCTGTCTTGTTGATCCATCCGCCGAGGTTCGTCGACGTCGCGACGTCCGGTGACAGGGTCACAACCCGCTGGGCCACCTCGGGTGCGACGTGCTTGAGGTCGGAGAGGAACCGGCCCAGCGCCGCCTGGGTGGAGATCTGCGGTCGCGGGGTGAAGCCCAGTTCGGCGGGCACCTCGGCCACGGTGTGGTCGGTGACCGGTTCCCGCCGCAGCCGCTGCGCGGTTTCGGCACAGAATCGGCCGGCCGGGGTGTCCGGAGCGAAGGCGACCCACGGATCGTCGAGGTCCATCCCCGAGGCGGCCGCGAGCTCGCGCATCTGCGCTTCGGTCAGCTGCGCGGCATGGTTGCCGGGATGGCCCTCCGTGGCCAGCCCCTTGCCTTTGATCGTGTAGGCGAAGACGACCGTCGGCCGGTCGTCGTCGATGGCGTCGAACGTCGACACGAGCTGGCCGAGGTCATGTCCGCCCAGGTCACGGATGAGGGAGGCGAGACCGTCCGCGTCGAAGCCGTCGATGACCGCGGACAGGGCGGCCGCCTCGGTGTCGGTGAGACCCGAGAGCAGCCGGTCGTGGATCTCGGACGGATGGGCACGCAGCAGCCGCTGGTATTCCGGATTGGGCATCTGCACGAGCCGATTTTTGAGCGCCGCGCCCCCGGGAGCTGCGAACACGGCTTCGAGTCGGCGCCCCCACGGGCAGGTGAGCACCTGCCACCCGGCGGCATCGAACATGCCCTGCAGACGGCGGATCTGGACATCGGGAATGACCCTGTCGAGCGACTGCCGGTTGAGGTCGACGATCCACACGATCTCACCGAGGCTGCGCACCTCCGGATCGATGATCGCCTCCCACACCGCACCTTCGTCCATCTCCGCGTCGCCGAGCAGGGAGTAGAACCGGCCGGCTTCCGGAGTCTCGGGGAAACGGTCGGAGACGTAGCGGTGGGACAGGGCCGCCCAGATGGGAGCGGTCGCGCCGATGCCCACGGATCCGGTGGAGAAGTCCACCGTGTCCGGGTCCTTCGTCCGTGACGGGTAGGGCTGGAGTCCCCCGCGGCTGCGCAGGGTGTCGAGGAATTCCTCGCCGAGGTCGCCGAGCAGATAGTTGATCGCGTGGAGGACCGGCGAGGCGTGGGGTTTGACCGAGACGCGGTCGATGGCGCGCAGTCGGGTGAACCACAGCGCCGTCATGATCCCGGTCATCGACGCCGACGAGGACTGATGACCGCCGACCTTGACCCCGTCCGGATTGACTCGGCCGCGGTTGGCGCGGTCGATGATCGAGGTCGCCAGCCACAGCACGCGCTGGGCGATCTCGTCGAGGATCTCATCATCACCCGAGGTCGAGGCCCGCAGCGGACGGTCGTTCGTCCCGGGCGGGCTGACCTGCAGGGAGGTCTCGAATTGGTGGCGATCCGTGTCCTGTGCTGTTGATGCCTGAGCCGCCGACTCCTGTGCTGTCGCCTCCTGTGCGGTGCTCATCGTCAGAAGATCGAGGAGTAGGCGTTGAGTGCGAGCTGTCCGCCGAGGTGGGCGTAGAGGACGGTCGAGTCTTTGCCGATCGTGCCGTCTCCGACGAGGTCGAGGAGGCCGGCCATCGACTTGCCTTCGTAGACAGGGTCGAGGATGACGCCTTCGAGCTGGGCGGTGGTGCGGATCGCGTTCACGGTCGTCTCGTCGGGGATGCCGTAGGCCGGGCCTTCCCAACCGGTTCGGATATCGACGTCGTCATCGGTGATCTCACGCCCGAGGCCGATGAGTTCGGCGGTGGTGTTCGCGATCCTCTTCACCTGGTCGCGAGTCTTCTCGATCGTGGCCGATGCATCGATGCCGATGACCTTGCGCTTCGGCCCGCCGGCGGCTTCGAGGGCGGCGAATCCGGCGATCATTCCGGCGTGCGTCGAGCCGGTCACGGTGCACACGACGATGGTGTCGAAGAAGACGCCGAGTTCCTTCTCCTGTTCGGCGACCTCATACGCCCAGTTCGCGAAGCCGAGTCCGCCGAACTTGTGCTCGGAGGCGCCGGCCGGGATCGGGTAGGGCTTGCCGCCTGATTCTTCGACCTCGGCCAGGGCGTTCTCCCAGCTCGAACGGATGCCGATGTCGAATCCGGCCGAGTCGAGGCGGACGTCGGCTCCCATGATGCGCGAGAGCTCGATATTGCCGACCTTGTCGTTGACCGGGTCCTCCCAGTCGACCCAGCGTTCCTGCACGAGACGCGCCTTCAGTCCCAGATGAGCGGCGACCGCGGCGACCTGGCGGGTGTGGTTGGACTGGTAGCCGCCGATGGACACGAGCGTGTCCGCGCCCGAGGCGAGGACATCGGGAACGATGTACTCGAGCTTGCGGGTCTTGTTGCCGCCGAAGGCGAGTCCGGAGTTGACGTCTTCACGTTTGGCCCAGACACGGGCCCCGCCGAGGTGGTCGCTCAGTCGCGGGAGCTCGTGCACGGGGCTCGGCCCGAAGGTGAGTGGGTAGCGTTCGAAGTCGGTGATGGCCATGATGTCCTCTGTTCTCTGGTGCGTTCGCTTCGGGGCGACTGCTTTCGCGTGCGATGTGTCCTGGATCGCAATATGCAATATATTGCATTCTGCTGGTGGTTACAATGAGTCAGAGTTCGAGTCCCATTCCGCGGGACGAGACCTGCCCACTCAGAGACAAGGTGAACGAGCGTGCCGATCCCCACGGATTCCCCCGCCCCGCAGCGCAGCCTGTTGCGCGATGACGTCTATCGGTCGATCCGCGACGCCATCGTCCGCGGCCAGCTCGCCCCCGGCGAACAGCTGCGTGATCAGGAGCTCGGCGCCTGGCTGCAGGTGTCCAGAACGCCCGTGCGCGAGGCGCTTCAACGTTTGGCGCAGACCGGACTCGTCGTGGCGGAGCCGGGCCGGATGACGCGCGTGGCCCCAGAGGATCCGGAACTCATCCTCGCGGCCCGGCAGATCGCCGCCGAACTCCACGGTCTGGCGATCGACCTCGCCTTCCCAACTCTCGACGAGGCAGCTCTGAATGAGATGGAGCAGGCGAACGGCCGATTGAGCGCGGCCCTCGCGGCCGGCGATGCCGAGGCGGCGATTGCGGCCGATGACGACTTCCACGAGGTGGCCCTCACTCGATCCGGCAATCCCCTCATTCCCGATCACCTCGAGGTCGTCACCGCCACTCTGCGCCGCGCGGAGTTCCTGCACTTCGAATCGGTGAAGGGATCGGCTTCACCGGAGCAGCACACCGAGATCATCGCCGCCATCCGCGCCGGTGAGCATGCGCATGCCGTCGCGCTGACGAAGGCGAACTGGTCAACCATCGAAGGGGATTCGCCGCAGACGGCCTGAGTCGAACACCTTCCGACCGCGGATTCCGAATCGGCAACACCACTGCCTCCTCGACGACGCCACCGTCATAGCCAATTCATTTAGTCATCTGATGACTTGTGCTAGAGTCCTCACCACGATCACCGACGATCAAAGGACTGACGATGTCATCAATGACGAAACGCATCACGACCACCCTGCTCGCGACCGCCGCGAGCGCTGCTCTGCTGACGGGCACAGTTGCGACCCCAGGAATGGCCGCCACCGCACAGACCGCACCCGCGCATTCTGCCGCCGCTCACACCACCGGCAAGAAGGCATCGACGATACCGGCCGCCCCGTCGGCCGGCTGCGGCACCGAGCAGAAGCCCGGCAATGATGAGAAGACGATACCTACGGAAGACGGCGAGCGCAGCTACCGCATCAACATCCCGCGCGACTACGAGCTCGAGACTCCCCTGCCGCTCGTCCTCGGGTTCCACGGCAACGGGTCCGACGGTGCCGAATTCCAGAACTACACGGGACTGCCGACCCTGCCCGCGATCACCGTCTTCCCCGACGGCGACGAAAGCGACGGCAAACGTTCCTGGCAGGGTGCTCCTTACGCCAGCGGTGCCGATGACGTCGCGTTCGTCGCCGAGCTGCTCGATTCGATCGAGTCCGAGCACTGCATCGACCTCAATCGGGTCTATGCCACCGGCAAGTCGAACGGCGGCGGCATGGTCTCCGTCCTCGCTTGTCACCTGCGCGATCGCTTCTCCGCATTCGCTCCCGTCGCCGGCGCGTACTATCCGCAGTCGACGGAGGGCTGCGACTACTCGACCCCGACGCCGATGCTCGCGATCCACGGCACGGGTGACGCCGCGATGCACTACGAGGGAGGTCACCGCCAAGGCGAGGACTACCCCGGTGTGCGCGAATGGATCCAGCCCTGGGCGGGGGCCTCCGGCTGCACGAAGTCCGCTGACCGCCAGGTCGGCCGCAAGGGCGAAGATGTCGTGCGCACCCAATGGGCACAGTGCAGCGAAGGAAAAGAAGGCGGCCGCTCACCCGGCAAGCCCGGCGGATCTGCCGCCGTCGAGCTCTACTCCGTCACCGAAGGCGGCCACGTCTGGCCAGGTGAGGTCGTCTACAGCGGCGGCGGATATGTCACTGAGGATTTCTCGGCCACGGACACGATCTGGGACTTCTTCCTCAACCACCCGGGCGCCACCAAAGGCCCCGCCCAGAAGTGACCGTTGACACGTCCACCCCAAAGTGATTAGATGACTTAAACACTTGAAGGAGAGCACCATGACGTCCACCGTCGGACTCGTCGAACGCCTCACTCGCGAAATCGTCGACACCATCCGCTCCGAGAACCTGCAGCCCGGGCAGACCCTGCCCTCGGCGAAGGTCCTCGCCACCCGCTTCGAGGTCACCGTGCCCACCGTCCGGGAGGCCCTTCGCCGGCTCGAGGCCACGGGTTCGGTCGAGCTCAAGCACGGTTCGGGCACCTACGTCCGCGAGGCGATCAACCGCCGCATCCTCGACAACCCGCACTATGTGCCCGTCGACCTCGCGGCGGCCATCGAACTCCTCGACGCCCGCATCGCGATCGAGCCCGGCATCGCCGAGCTCGCGGCGACCGTGCAGGAAGCCGATGCCGTGGCCTCCATGGAATCCGCGCTCGACAATGCCCTCCAGGTCGAGACCGCGGTCCCGGCCGGTCACTTCCACGTCGAACTCGCTCGCGCTTCGGGCAACCGCGCTCTGCACGAGATGCTCGTGTCCCTGCTGGCCATCCACTCCCGCACCCAGCAGGCGGCGCGCACGAGCTACGACCGACTGCGGGACCACGACGAACACGCGGACATCCTCGATGCGATCCGTCGCGGCGACGGCTTCGAAGCCTCCCACCGCACCCGCAAGCACCTCGAGGCGATCAAGGCCGCCGTCCTCGCCGACTGGACCGACGATGCAGACCAGTCCGGTGACGCCGACACCGCCGAAGGACCCCGGCGATGAGCCGCCCGACGATCTCCGAGATCCGCCCGCATATCCGCGACTACGCCGAGCTCACCTCTTTGGAAGTCGAACTCGCGAAGGACCGAAACAGCCTGCTCGTCCTTCCCGTCGGCGCCTGCGAACAGCACGGCGACGGACTTCCGCTGGGCACCGACAACATCCGTGCCGCCCATGTCGCCCGCGCCGTCGTCGACAGACTGTCTGTCCTCGATGAACGCGCCGGTGGAGATCAGAACAAAGCCTTCGTCCTGCCCGGCATCGACTACGGCGTCTCCCCGCACCACCGCTTCCTGCCCGGTACGATCAACATCGGCCCCCAGCTGTTCATCGACCTCGTCACCTCGATCGTGGGCCAGCTCGCCGATGCCGGATTCGACCGGCTCCTCGTCATCACCGGACACGGCGGCAACCTCTCAGCCCTCGGCGTGGTCCAGCAGGCCCTGCTCGCCACCCACCCCGACTTCGTCTTCGCCTACGCCCCGGTCTCCGGCTTGGCCACCGAGGCGACTGCCGCCCTTCCCCGTACCGAGGTCAGCGGCCACTGCGGAGAGTCCGAGACCTCGCAGATGCTCGCCATCGACGAATCCCTCGTCGATTCTGGCCATCTCAACCCCGGCGCCACCCGGCTCGACGATCTCGACCCGCGCGCCCGACTCTCGCGAACGAAATCACCGTCAACAGCGGTGACGTTCGATCGCTACGCCGACAACGGCGTCCTCGGCGATCCACGGACCGCCACGGCCGCGGCCGGGGCGGACATCCTCGGCGAGGTCGTCGACCGACTCGTCGCCTACTGTCAGGAGCTGCAGAGACTGTGACACCCGCTTCTCACTGACCGGCCGCCCGGCCGAGCACCCCACCACCGATCACCCGATTCCAGTGCCGTAATCACCGTGCCCTGGTGGACCCTGCCCGAAAACTCCGCCTGGACTCTCAGGAGCTCACAATGAAACCGACCCAGACCACCGATACCCCGCAGACCCACGAGCAGGAGAAGCTGCCGCTGGTCATCCGGGCCCTCAACGTCATCGAAGTCGTCGGCAACAAGCTGCCGAACCCCTTCTGGCTGTTCTGGATCCTCGCGGCCATTCTCGCTGTGTTCAGCCTCGTCCTCTCCCTCGCCGGCGCGGGAGTCGAGGATCCCGGCACCGGGGAATGGACCCCGGTGAACAACCTGCTCAGCGGCAACGGCATCGCCATGGCCGTGAGCACTGCCCTCGATGCCTATGAGACCTTCCCGCCGCTCATCACGATCATGGTCGTGATCATGGGAGTTGCCCTGGCCGAGCGCACCGGTCTGCTGTCGACGGCGATGAAGGTCTCGATCGCCCGGGTCCCGGCCGGACTCATCGTCTTCACGGTCGCGTTCATGGGCACGGTCTCCCACGTCGCCTCGGCGGCGGCCTATGTCATCCTCGTCCCGCTCGGCGGAATGGTGTTCAAGGCAGTGGGCCGCTCCCCCGTCCTCGGCGTCATCGTCGCCTACACCTCGATCGCCTCCGGCTACGATGCCAGCCCGATCCCGACGCCCAACGATGCGATCTTCGCGGGGATCACGACGGCCGCGGCGAACATCATCGACCCCGACTACATCGTCACCCCGATCGGCAACTGGTACTTCAACATCGCCAGCTCCTTCCTGTTGGCCATCGTCATCACGATCGTCACCGAGCTCGTGCTCATGAAGCGCGACAACCTCGAAGCCGACGAGGATGCCGAGCACGAAGACCTCGTCATCACCGATCAGGAGCGCAAGGCCCTGCGCTGGGCGATGTTCGCCGTCATCGCCGCGGTCATCGCCATCGTCGTCCTCGTCGTCCCGGACGGTGCGCCCCTGCGCGGCGATGGCCCCTTCGGCGAGTCCCCGTTCCTCACCGGAATCGCCTTCCTCATCGCCATGCTTTTCGGCATCGGCGGCATCGTCTACGGCTTCCGCGAGGGCACGATCGAGACCTGGTCGGACGTGCCGAAGCTGATGGGTCAGGGGCTCGCCTCGATCTCCGGGGTCCTCGTCCTCTTCTTCGCCATCGCCCAGTTCCTCGAGTACTTCGAGTGGACGAACATCGGCATGCTCGTCTCGGTCTCCGTGTCCGAACTCTTCACCGGGCTCGGTCTGCCGACGTGGGTGGTGTTCATCCTCGTCCTGCTCGTGCTCTCCGTCGTCAACGTGCTCATCACGTCCGGCTCGGCGATGTGGGCGATCATGGCCCCGGTCATCGTGCCGCTGCTCATGCTGCTCGAGGTGCCGCCGGAGACCTCGCAGGCGATCTTCCGCATCGCCGACTCGGGTTCGACGGCCATCACCCCGATGAGTCCCTACTTCATCCTCGCGCTCGGCTTCATGCAGAAGTATCAGAAGAACGCCGGCATCGGCACGCTCGCCTCGCACACCCTGCCCTTGGCCGTGTGCATGACGATCAGCTGGAGCCTGCTGTTCTTCCTGTGGTGGGGTCTGGGCATTCCGCTCGGTCCCGATGCTCCGGTGCGCTGAGGTGCGCTGAAGTGCGGTGACCGCGCCCGCTCCGGTATTCGCCGCAGCCGATGCCTGGTCAACGCCGGGTCGACGCCGGGTCGACGCCGGGTCGACGCCGGGCCGGGCAGGGCCGATTCCATGCTCACCAGGACGATGTGCGCGGCAAGGGTGACTGACTTCTGAAACGAGTTCTGAAAGCTGAGTTTTGAAAGTTTTGTTCACGGCTCTTCCCGGCCCGCTCCCCGTCACCGAGTCCGAACCTCCGGGCCCTTGGACGCGGGCCCGACCCTCGATTCGAAGACCACGAATACAGCATCTGATCTGGAATGATGTCGCCACGCCCGATCTGGCAGGTAGGCTTTCCACGCGGTCATACGGCCGCCCGAACTCTCCCCCTTGAGAGCACCGGCAACAAAAGATGTTGACGCTCAAACTTCAGCCGCGATACCGTCGGGTAACACCCCGTAGTAACTTACGTCACACGCTGATGCCCACCGAGCCTTCGGTGGTCAAATGGTCAAGGAGGATCAATGAAGTTCCGCAACCCCAGCCTCATCCGCAGGCTCGTCTCGTCTCATGCCGGTCGCATCGCCATGGTCGCGATTCCCACCGGCGTCGTCTCAGCCATGCTCATGGGCGGGGTAGCCCAGGGTGCGGTGCCGGTCTCGTTCGCCATCTCCGGCACTCAGTTCAAGATCTCCTCGACAGAGCTCGATGGAACCGGCTTCTCCCAGTACAGCGGAGTCGCCAAGGACGCAGAAGGCGCCAAGCACGCCGTCGTCACCGCAAACATCAAGAACGCGAGCCTGGAGAACCTCTGCCAGTCGGCCGTGCAGGAAACTCCCCTGGGCAAGGTCGGAATCCTCATCAAGGCTGGCGGCAAAGGCGAACCAGCCACGGCGAAGGACCTGCAGATCGGCATGACCGGACTCGAGGGCGATGCGTCGTTCAACAACATCCGGATCGGCGTCGATGCCTCCGACGTCAACACGAAGGAAAAGGGCAGCAAGGGCGACTTCTCGCAGGACGCCGATACCGTCAACATCAAGGACCTCAAGCAGGATTCGTGGTCGACCACGGCCTCGGTCTTCACGCTCAAGGACATGTCGCTGAAGCTCACCGACGGATCTGAGCAGTGCGACTGATGAGGGACTCAGCAGCCAACGGGCAGCCGACCGATGAACGGGAGGCCGCCGATCAGGAGGCAACCGTGCAGAAGACGAGCCTGCTTGCGCTGTCCCGGCGGAGTCGACGCGCCGATGAGCAGAGCGACTCTTCCGAATCCGGCGTCGAGACGGCGGAGTTCGCCGTCCCGGCTCCGGAGGCCGGGGATGCCGACAGCAGCGAGGGAGCCGAGATGAGCGAACGCGCCGAGAAACGCCAGGGGTTCAAGCACTGGCGTCGGCAGCGCCCCTTCATCGGAGGAGTGCTTGCCGTCCTCGGAGGAATCGAGCTGTTCTTCTCCGGACAGTTGGACCTCGGCAACATGCAGATCCAGTTCGGCATCGAGGGACTGCAGGCGACGGTCCTGCCGATCGCCATCGTCGTCCTCGCTCTGCTGTCGATCTTCCGCCCCACGCATCACGTGTTCTACGGGATCATCGCCCTCGTCCTCGCAGTCTATTCACTCATCGGAGTGAACCTCGGCGGGTTCATCATCGGCATGCTGCTGTCCTCCATCGGCGCGATCCTCATCGTCGCCTGGATGGGACCGCGCGGGCCGAAGGAGTCCGAAGCCGCTGAGGGGGAGACTGCATGAGGGCACCCAGCCGCCGCACGGCCTCAATCCTGGCGGCAGCTGTCCTGATCCTCCCGACGACTCTCGGGGCGGGTTCGGTTGCAGCCGCCCAATCGTCACCGCTGTGCTCACTCGTGGGCACCTGCGATGACAAGGATTCCGCAAAGACCCAGGACCCCGCACCTGCGGATGACCTGTCTCCCGGCATGCCGGTGAAGCCCAGTGATCCACCGACGTCCGACCCCTCGCTGCCCGCACCGGGCCCCACGGATGAACCGAGCGAGGAGCCGACGGAGGAGCCTTCCGAAGAACCCACGGACCCGGGAGGAGGCCTGGGACTCGATGAGCCCAGCGATGATCCGACCGAGGACGAGGATTCGGAGGAAGAGGGCAACGGCGAGTTCCCGTCCGACGCACAGATGGATGAGAACGCGCCGATCTTCACGAAGACTCCGGCCGCAATGGGATCCGAATCCCTGTCGTTCAAGGGCCTCAAGGGGATTTCGTTCGTCTCGGTGCCCACTGCTGACGGCGGGTCCATCGTAGTGCTGAAGATCCAGGCCGACGAGATCACGATCGAGGAATTCTCGCTGACGGTGAAGCCGCCCGAGGAGCACGAGGGATTGGTGACCACGGCCGACACGATGACGCTCAGTGGCAATGTCACTACTTACATCGGTTCGATCACAGCCCAGACGAAGGACGGGAAGTCGCTGACCATCGGGCCGGAGACCCCTCCGCCCATGGACGACGTCGAACCCGGACTTCTGCGAGTCACGATGGGGCTCGTCGGCTCCACCGCTGATTCGATCTCCTACTCCAACACCGATCAAAAGCTCAAGAAGGCCGAAGACTGACCTTGAGCTGAGGCGGAACCCCTCACCGAGGCGGCGCCGACCTTCGAAACAGAAAGGCCCGAAGGCCGCGGACTCAGTCCGCGGCCTTCTGCCGTTCCTGCTTCTTCCGGCGCAGATTATCGCGGACCTCGCGCAGCTTGTCGCGTTTGCGCTTCCGCCCCGCCTCGGCGGCCTTGATCTGCTCCTGGGTGGGTTCGTGGTCACCCATACCGACCTGGAGTTCCACAGGGGTGATTTCCTGCATCACACCGACGTCGATCCTCGTGCGCAGGCGCAGGATCTCGAGGCGCAGGATGCGGGCCAGGAAGTAGATGCCGAGCAGGTTCGGGAAGGCCATGAGGAAGAAGATCGCGTCGGAGAAGGCGATGACCGATTCCAGCGACATCGAGGCGCCGACGACGACGCCGAGGATCCAGAAGATCTGGTAGGCCTTGTCAGCGGCCTTCGAGTTCTTCGTCAGATAGCCCAGCGCCTGCTGTCCGTAGTAGCCGTAGGCGAGGATCGTCGAGAAGGCGAAGAGCACCACGGCGATGGTGAGCAGGATCGGGAACCAGCTCGACACTGTGCCGAACGCCTGCGCCGTCAGGCCGATGCCGTCCTCGGTGCTCTCGGAGTAGAGCCCGGTGGTGATGATCGCCAACGAGGTCAGGGTGCAGATGATGACGGAGTCGATGAGCGGCTCCCACATCGCCACGAAGCCTTCGGTGGCCGGCTTCGTCGTCTTCGAAGCGGCATGGGCCATGCCCGCCGAGCCGATTCCGGCGGCGTTGGAGAACAGCGCACGTTGGATGCCGACGATCGCCACGCCCACGGCACCTCCGGCGACGCCGCCGGGGCTGAAGGCACCGGTGAACATGAGCGCGAAGGCATGCGGGATCTGCCCGGCATTGAGGATGAGGATGACGGCGATCGAAAGGAAATAGAGGATCGCCATGAGCGGAGTCAGCTTCGACGTCCACTGACCGATCTTCTTGATCCCGCCGAGGATGACCAGAGCGGTGAGTGCGGCGATGATCGCGCCGATGAGCCAGAGTTTGTCGGCGAAGAAGCTCGATTCGCTGCCGGTGGCCTGGACGATGATCGCGGCCGCCTGGTTCGCCTGGAACAGGTTGCCGGCGCCGATGACGCCGAGCACGGCGGTGAGCGCATAGAACCCGGCGAGGAACTTCCCGAGCTTGGGTCGACCGATCTCGGCCAGGCCAGCCCGCAGGTAGTACATCGGCCCGCCGGAGACGGAGCCGTCCTCGTTGATCTGCCGGTACTTCACACCGAGTGTCGCCTCGGCCATCTTCACGGTCATGGCGAAGAAGCCGAAGATGATGATCCACAGAGCGGCACCGGGTCCGCCGATCGTGATCGCCACGGCCACACCGGCGATGTTGCCCAAGCCCACGGTGCCCGAGAGTTCGGTGGCGAGCGCCTGGAAGCTCGAGACCTGCCCCGGGTCGGTCTTGCGGGTGAAGCGGCCGCGGATGATGCCGACGGAGTAACGGAGTCCGGTGATCGGTTGGAAGCGGAGGTAGAAGGTGATGAAGACAGCGGCGGCCATGAGCCACACGACGATGAGCGGGATGCCGAGCGAGCCGATCTGCAGTTCGAAGAAGACGATATTGCTGAAGGTCTGTGCGGCTGGCCCGAGGAAGGATTCAATGGCTTCGTCGACTCCGGCGGCGACGAGATTGTTCCCTGTGGCGGAAAGGTCGGCCGCGGAGGCGGTGTGGGCGAGATTTTCGGTTATGGAAGTCATATCTGCGGGCGCGTCATTGCGTTTCGTCCGGAGGGTTGGTCCGGGACCGGCACCTGTCATCAACGTAGCAACCGGATAGACCGGTGTCAGCGATCGCTCAGGAAAAGTGCGTGGCTCTGAGGGTTCTCACAATTTCTTGAGTTTTCAAAGACCTCCGGAACTCCCCTGACCAGTGAGCAGCGTCTCCTCGCCCATCGGACTGCACTCGCCTATCCGCCGGACGGACTTATCCGTCCTGCCGAGCGGAGAGGAAGTCGACGAAGGATCCGGCCAAGCGGCGGCCCACTTCCGCGAGTGCTGCGTCGTGAGCCTCGACCTCCGCGATGATCGAGTCCTCGGTCTTGCCTGCGGGCAGGGCCAAGTCATTGCCGTCCAGCCAGCGAGCGATCTGTGTGGCATCGGTTTCCGGATGGAACTGGGTACCCCACGCGAGTTCGCCGAGGCGGAAGGCCTGGACCGGGGCGTCGGAACCGGTGATGAGGAGTTCGGCTCCGTTCGGCAGCGCCATCTCCTCCTGATGGAAGAGCACGGACGGCAGCCCAGTGCCGCTGGTTGACTCGGCACCGGTTGTCGCCCCACCGGCTGACTCGCCACTGGCCAGTGCCCCGAAGACCGGGTCGGCTTCCCCTGCCGAGGTGGCACCCAGTTCGTAGATCCCGATCTGCGGGTGTGCCCGCCGAGTGATCGGAGCATCGCCGGCGACAGCGAGCATCTCGCCACCGAGACAGATGTTGAGGCTCGGGAACTCCCCGGTGATCGACCGGCGAAGCAGGTCCCTGACCTCGGGGAACCAGGGATTCTCAGCGTCCTCGGTGGGCCCTGCGGATCCGCCGAGGACGATGAGAGCATCGAACGAACCGAGCTCCGGAATGACCTCGCCGAGGTACGGACGGGTCACCACCACCTCGGCGCCGGCTTCGGACAGCCATTCACCGAACCGCTGCGGTCCAGTGCCACGTTCGTGTTCGATGGCGAGGATGCGCACCCGGCGCTGGGAATCGATGCTCATGGCTCCATCCTCTCACCCTCCATGCGTCTCTATTCGGCGGTGACGTAGGCCGAGGAGATACCGCCGTCGACCGTGAAGGTCGAAGCGTTGACGAAGGAGGAGTCGTCGCTGGCGAGGAAGGCCACGGCGGCGGCGATCTCCTCAGGTTCGGCGAAGCGCCCACCGGGGCAGTGGACGAGTCGCCGCTGCGCCTGTACGGGGTCCGAGGCGAAGAGCTCACGCAGCAACGGGGTGTTCACCGGTCCCGGGCACAGTGCGTTGACGCGGATGCCGTCCTTCGCGAACTGGACGCCGAGCTCACGGCTCATCGACAGGACTCCGCCTTTCGACGCCGAGTAGGAGATCTGCGAAGTCGCCGCTCCCATGAGCGCGACGAATGACGCCGTATTGATGACCGACCCCGAGCCCTGCTTGACCATGTGCTCGAGGGCGTACTTGCTGCATAGGTAGACGGAGGTGAGGTTGACCGTCTGCACCCTCGCCCAGGCCTCGATGTCGGTGGTGAGGATCGAATTGTCGTCGGTCGGGTTGATACCGGCGTTGTTGAAGGCGACGTCGACGCGTCCGAAGTGCTCGACGGTGCGGGCGAACAGGTTCTTCACCTCCTCCTCATCGGCGACGTTGACGCGCTCGAAGTGTCCGCCGAGCTCCTCGGCGACCTCGGGTCCGCGCACTTCGTCGAGGTCGCCGATGACGACCTTCGCGCCTTCTTCGGTCAGACGGCGGGCACTGGCCAGTCCGATGCCCGAGGCGCCGCCGGTGATGACGCAGATCTTGTCCTTGAGTCGGGTTGCCGCAGTGGTCATGATTCTCCTGATGATCGTGGTGATGAGGTGGCAGGTGGATGGGTCAGCGCGCTGGCCGCGTCGCGAAGAAGACGTTCTTGACCTCGGTGAATGCGGATACGGCGTCGGGGCCGAGTTCGCGGCCGAGTCCGGACTGCTTGAACCCGCCGAAGGGGGTCGAGTAGCGGACCGAGGAGTGCGAGTTCACCGACAGGTTGCCGGCCTCGACTCCGCGGGAGACCCGCATCGCCCGGTCGAGATCATTCGTCCAGATCGAGCCGGAGAGTCCGTACTCGGTGTCGTTGGCGATGCGCAGGGCGTCCGTTTCGGTATCGAATGGGACGACGGAGAGAACGGGGCCGAAGATCTCCTCGCGGAAGTCGGCCGTCGCTGTGTCCGGCGGGGTGAGCACGGTCGGCGGAAACCAGAAGCCCGGGCCCTCGGGGGCAGAGCCGGTGAAGGCCACCTCGGCGGCAGCCACATAGCCGGCGACCTTCTCTCGGTGAGCTGCGGTGACCAGCGGACCCATGTCCGTGTCCTCGCGGCTCGGATCCGCACAGGCGAAGGACCCGACGGAGGATTCTAGTGCGGCCATGAAGTCGGTGTAGATCCCGCGCTGGACGAGCAGTCGGGACCGGGAGCAGCAGTCCTGGCCGGAGTTGTCGAACACTCCCGCAGGGGCAGCGGCCGCGGCGGCCGTGACATCGGCGTCGTCGAAGACGATGTTCGCGTTCTTCCCGCCGAGTTCGAGAGTGAGATTCTTCACCTGCGCCGCACAGCCGGCCATGATCCGCTTGCCCACCTCGGTGGAACCGGTGAAGACGACCTTGCGTACGGCCGCGTGGGTGACGAAGCGCTCCCCGACGACGGATCCCTTGCCGGGGATGATCTGCAGAACGCCCTCGGGCAAGCCCGCTTCGAGGGCGAGTTCGCCGATGCGGATCGCGGTCAGCGGCGTGATCTCGGCGGGTTTGAGGACCACGGTGTTCCCGGCTGCCAGGGCAGGGGCGAAGCCCCACCCGGCGATCGGCATCGGGAAGTTCCAGGGGACGATGACACCGACAACGCCGAGCGGTTCGGCGAAGGTGATGTTCACTCCCCCGTCGACGGGGATCTGCCGACCGAAGAGCCTCTCCGGCACCGCCGCATAGTATTCGAGGACATCGCGGACGTTGCCGGCCTCCCACCGGGCGTTCCCGATCGTGTGTCCGGCGTTGGCGACCTCGAGCCGGGCGAGCTCTTCGTTGGCCGAGTCGACCTTGTCGGCGAAGCGCCGCAGGAGCCGGGCGCGATCGGCGGGGGCGACGGTCCGCCAGGTTTCGAACGCCCTCGCCGCCTTCTCGATCGCCCGGTCCGTCTGCTCGAGGTCGGCGAGTTCGACTTCGGTGATCGGCTCTTCCGTCGCCGGGTTGATGACCGTGTACGTGCTCACTTCGGTGCTCTCCTTGTTCCTCTGTCTGTCGCGTGTCGTCGTGCCGCCTGAACGAGGGCACGAACGACTCGGTCGTCATCGGGGTCGTGTTCGGGATGCCATTGGACGGCGAAGAGCCATCCCCCGTCAGCCGGATCTCCTGTCTGACTCACGGGCGGGTCCAATTCGATGATCTCGACGAGTCCCTCGGGACTGCGTCCGGTCGCCCGCAGACCGGCGCCGAGGCGGTCGACCCCCTGATGGTGATAGCAGGGTGCCGTGGTCGCCTTGCCGAGGGTCTCCCTGGCCAGTGACCCCGCTTCCGTGGTCACCGTGACCTCGCCGTAGACGCCGGGGGCGGGCTGATAGTCGGAATGCCCAAGCGACTCCGGCAGATGCTGGATCAACGTGCCTCCGTAGGCCACGTTGATGACCTGCATCCCACGGCAGATGCCGAGCACCGGCAGGCGGCGATGCCGCGCGGCCGCCAGGAGCATCATCTCGCTCGAGTCGCGAAACGGGTGGGACACGGTCGTATCGTGCGGATCCTGACCGTACTCGGACGAACCGACATCGGCTCCTCCGGCCAACAGCAGGCCGTCGACACGGTCGAGGACCGCAGGGGCCTGTCCGTGGGGCGGCAGGAGCACGGGTATCGCTCCGGAGGCGGCGACCATGCGCACGTAGTCTCCCGGGATGAGAGCCGCCTCGGTGTCCCAGACTCCCCACTGGGCCCGCTGCATGTAGCAGCTGATGCCGATGACGGGGTCAGAGTCTTTCGAAGCCACGGAGCCTCTCCCAGTCGGTGACAGTCGCGTTGTAGGCCTCGAGCTCGATGTCGGCCGCGTGGACGTAGTGGCGGACGACGTAGTCGCCGAACGCGTCCTCGGCGATCTGCGATCCCTCCAACCGGTCGCGCGCACCCTGGAGGGTGGTGGGCAGTCGGGAGGCGCCGGCGGTGTAGGCGTTGCCTTCGGTGATCGCAGGCTGTTCGAGGCCCTTCTCAATCCCGTGGAGTCCCGCCGCGATGAGAGCCGCGGTGGCGAGGTACGGGTTGAGATCGGCCCCGCCGACTCGGCATTCCACGCGCAGAGAGGGTCCCGAGCCGACGGCACGGAAGGCGCAGGTGCGGTTGTCGAAGCCCCAGGCGACCGCGGTCGGAGCGAACGAACCCTCCACGAAGCGCTTGTACGAGTTGATGTTCGGGGCGAAGAAGTAGGTGAAGTCCTCGATGCAGGCGAGCTGACCGGCGATGAACTGCTCCATGAGAGTCGAGAATCCATGTTCGCGGTCTCCGGCCATGACCATATCGCCCTCAGCCGAGCGGAAGCTCAGGTGGATGTGGCACGAGGAGCCCTCCTTCTGGTCGTATTTGGCCATGAAAGTGATCGACTTCCCGTGCTGGGCGGCGATCTCCTTCGCCCCGTTCTTGTAGACCGCGTGGTCGTCGCAGGCTTTGAGGGCGGGCTGGTAGCGGAACGTGATCTCGTGCTGACCGAAGTTGCATTCGCCCTTGGCCCCTTCGACGAAGAGCCCGGCCCCAGCCATCGAATTGCGGATGTCGCGCAGGAGAGGTTCGACTCGGGCGGTGCCGAGGAGGGAGTAGTCGACGTTGTACTGGTTCGAAGGCGTGACCTCGGTGTACTTCGAGGCGAAGGCCTCCTCGTAGCTCGAGTCGAAGGTGATGAACTCGAGTTCGGTGCCGACATGGGCGCTCAAACCATGCTCGGCAAGGCGGGCGAGCTGGCGTTTGAGGATCTGACGTGGGGAGGGCGCCACCTCGGTGCCGGTGGTTGTCAGGAGGTCGCAGTTGACCATCGCGCTGCCCGGCTGCCAGGGCAGGAGGCGCAGGGTCTCCAGGTCGGGCTTCATCACCATGTCGCCGTAGCCGGTCTCCCAGGACGAGACTTCGTAGCCGTCGACGGTGTCCATGTCGACGTCGACGGCGAGCAAGTAGTTGCAGCATTCGGAGCCGTGGTCCATGACGTCTTCGAGGAAGAACTGCACTCCGAGCCGCTTGCCCTGCAGGCGACCCATGTGATCGGTGATGGCAACGACCACGGTGTCGATCGTGCCCTCGGCGGCGAGTCGGCGGAGTTCGTCGACGGTGAGCGGATCGGCCTGGATCGACCCTCGGGAGGTCCTCTGCTCTGAGGTGGGCGAGGTGGGTACCGGAATCTCGGTCATGCGTCGTTCCTTTGCTGTGCGGGGTGGTTGAAGGTGGGTCGTGCGGGCTACTTGAGGCCCTTCTCGGCGGCCTCGATCTGTGCGAACTCCTCTTCCGGGGCGCTCGCGACGAGGTGGTGGCGGGAGTAGAACCAGAAGTAGGCGAGTGCGATGAGGAAGACTCCGGCGGCGATGCCGGCGGCGAGGATGTCGACGAAGAAGGTGGCGATGACGGCCACCGAGGCGAGTGCGAGGGCGATGGAGGTGGTGACGACGCCGCCGGGGGTGCGGTAGCCGCGGGGCAGATCGGGTTCTTTGACGCGCAGGCGGATGTGGGAGAGGTTGAGCAGGACGTAGGAGACCGTGGCACCGAAGACCGCGACGTTGAGGAGGACTCCGCCGTTGCCGTCGACGGCGATCGCGAGGATGAAGCCGATGGTGCCGGGGACGATGAGGGCGAGGACCGGGGTCTTGCGTTTGCCCGTCAGGGACAGCCATTTGGGCAGGTAGCCGGCGCGCGAGAGGGCGAAGAGCTGACGAGAGTAGGCGAAGATGATCGAGAAGAAGCTCGCGATGAGTCCGGCCAGGCCCGCCCAGTTGACGAAGGTCGCGAGGACGGAGTTCTCGCCGTAGATCGTGCGTAGGGCTTCGGGCAGCGGATTGTCCGATTCCCCCATCGCCGAGGCGCCTGCGAGTCCGGGGACGAGGAGGAGCATGAGGGCGCCGAAGACGACGAGCACGGCCATTGCCGTGATGATGCCGCGCGGCATGTCCTTCTTCGGGTTCGCCGATTCCTCGGCGGCCAGCGGGACGCCCTCGACGGCGAGGAAGAACCAGATTCCGAAGACGAGCGAGGCGAGCAGGCCGGAGATGCCCATCGGCATGAAGGCCGATGACCCGAGGGCGCCGGTGGGTTCGATGTCGAAGAGATTGCTCGCATCGAAGTGGCCGACCGCGGCGACCACGAATACGATGAGGGCGATGACGGCGACGGCAGTGATGACGAACATCAGTCGCAGGGCCTCGCCGACTCCCCATAGGTGGATTCCGATGAAGACCGCGTAGGCGACGAGATAGATCGTCCAGGTCGGTACCGATTCCGGCAGAATGCCGAGCGCCTGGACGTAGCCGGCGATGAAGGTCGAGATCGCTGCCGGAGCCATCGTGTACTCGATGAGGATCGCCATGCCTGTGGCGAATCCGCCCAGTGGGCCGAGCGCTCGGCGGGCGAAGCCGTAGCCGGCGCCGGCAGTCGGCAGAGTGGAGGAGAGTTCGGCGAGGCCGAATACCATGCACACGTACATGAGTCCCATGAGGAGGAAGGCGATGAGCAGGCCGCCCCAGCCGCCTTCGGCCAACCCGAGGTTCCAGCCGGAGAAGTCTCCGGAGATGACGTAGGCGACGCCGAGGCCCGCGAGGAGGATCCAGCCGGCCGCGCCCTTCTTCAGCTGTCGCTTTTCGAGGTAGTGCTCATCGACATTGCCGTATTCGATGTTCTTGCTCATGGCTGCCCCTCGGGGTTCTTGTGAGTATCGATCTCGTCGTGGTCGAACTGCCATCCAATGGATCGTTACCAGACCATTAGACTGAGACGAATGTAATCTGACTCACAGATGACTGTCAAGGATTTTCCGCGAGAGTGGAAGAATCAACGAAGATGAGTTGAGCTGCGAGACCAGGAGAGGAGGCAGACGTGGACGGAGCAGAAGAGCCGGGCAGCCCCGGGAATGCGGTCAGCCCGCCCCGCCCGGGAGGCCAGCATGCGCGCGGCGGAAATGTCTTCGAACATACGATTGCGGAGCTGCTGCGGGCGATTCGTCTCGGCAAGTACCTCGTCGGCGACAAACTGCCGGCCGAGCGCGAACTCGCCGCCCAGATCCGGGTCTCGCGGGCGACCCTGAGGCAGGCACTCATCGAGCTTCAGACTGCGGGCATCGTCACGTCCCGTCGCGGTCGCTACGGCGGCACCTATGTGACCCGACTGCCGTCCGCCGACACCGATGAGCGGATCGACCCTGGCGAGCTCGATGATGCCGTCCGGTTTCGCTTGGTTCTCGAGACAGCTGCGGCCCGTATAGTCGCCGAGCGAGACCTCTCCCCGAACGAGGTCGCTGCCCTGACCGCAGCCGAGACTGACTGCCGTACGGTGTTCGCCTCCGCCGAACAGTTCCGCGTGCTCGATGCCAGATTCCACCTCATGATCGCCGAACTCACGCACATGCCATCGCTCATCTCCGCCTCGGCGAGCACTCGCGACCGGGTCAACGCCCTTCTCGACCGGATCCCCTTCATCCATACGAACGTCGAACATTCCTGCGATCAGCACCGAGAGATCGTCGACGCCATCCTCGCCTCTGAGCCCGGTCGTGCCGCCGACCTCGCCGCACAGCATGCGGAAGGCACCGAGAAGCTGCTGCGCGGATTCCTCGAAGAGAGATGAGACCAGCGGCGAATGCTCTTGAACCTGACACCGTGACAGGTGATGGACTGTCAATGACGACAACTGCGGAGAGCACATGAGGATCGGTGAATTCGCGCAGCTGGGGCAGGTGTCGGTGCGCATGCTCCGACACTATGAGTCGATGGATCTGCTGACTCCGGATTCGGTCGACCCGTTCTCCGGACACCGCAGCTACACGGTGGCGCAATTGCCTCGGCTCAACAGAATCATGGCGCTCAACGCCCTGGGGATCTCCCTGCGGAAGATCGCCGTACTGCTTGATTCCGACCTCAGCACGACCGAGCTGACCAACATGCTCAACCTGCGTCGTCATCAGCTGCGAGCCGAACAGTCGGCGGCAGCCGCGAAGTTGGCCGAAGTCGAATTTCGGCTGGCACTCATCGAAGGGACAGCCATGAACCATCCGGACTGCATCATCAAAGAACTGCCTGCCGAGAGGGTCCTCGGGCTGACGGTCGTTCTCGGCGAGCCGCCGTTCGACACGTCTGAGATCGGACCGCTGTTCGGCAGCGTGGCCGACCGTCTCGCTGAGGCGGGAATACGACACGCAGCCGGCGTCGGCATCTACTCCGACACCGGGCACGGAACCGAGGTCACCTGCGGGTATCGCACGGAATCAGTTGAGGGGCTTGCGGATCTGCAGATCACAGAGCTGAAGTCGTGCACTGCGGCGACTCTCATCCACGAGGGGTCGATGAGCCGCATCGGCGCCAGCTGGCAGCACCTTTCCGAGTGGTGCATCAGTCAGGGGTATTCCCTGACAGGCCCGTGCCGCGAGGTCTACCTCGAGACCGGTGATGACACCGCAGACAACTCCGACCATGCGGGATGGATCGTCGAGCTCCAGCAGCCGATCATCGTGTGACGGCGTCGTCCTTGGACGGAGGGTTTCATGCGGTCGTTCAAGGCGAACCGCGTCTGCCGGCTCGTGTACGGCCCGACAGACGCGGTCCGCCTTGAATGACGCCGCGGAACCGCCTCGGCGAAGGTGTTCCGGTCAGCGCGACGGCGAAGTCGCCTCCGCGCCTTCGGTCACAGCCTTGCCGGTCACAGCCTTGCCAGTCACGACCTTCTTGCGCAGGGAGAGGAAGAACAGGACGAGGCTGACGGACAGGGCGATGTGGCCGAGGCCGGCGATTCCGTCGATCATGGCGTTCGACTCGTCGCCGAGGACGGTGAGCGAGCCGTGCCAGACCATGGCCCCCGCTGTGAGTATCACGCCGACGTTGTAGAGCCAGAAGAACCACGAGAACAGCTTCGTGCCGGAGAGTCCGAACACCTTGTCGAGGGCGAGGATGATGAGGAGGACGATGAAGCCGAGTGTGAGCAGGTGGGTGTGGACGAGGCCGAGCTGCGTGAACTCACCGGAGGGGAAGTCGCTGGCCTTGGTGAACTCGCGGTAGAACAGTCCCGAGAGGACGCCGATGATCATGTACGTGAACGCTGCATTGAATATCTTCTTCATGCTTCCACTTCATCGGCGCGCGGGCACGGTTTCCTGGCCCACAGGATTGAACTCCAACCCCAACTTTCGATTGATGTTCCATCACACAGGGTCCCGAGGCCCGGAAAATCGGTTCCGGAGCCGGCAATCCCGCTAGCCTGGAGGCATGGCCATGGAGAACCTGCTCGCGAAGATCGACCGCCTCGCCGGCGGCAGGAAAGCCGGAATCGTCGTGCCCTCGGACGGCCTCGAGCACCCGAAGACGAAACGCGCCTTCGCGTGGATCACCTGGCTGCTCGTGTTCGAGCTCGTGCTCGGCTTCGGAGCCGTGGTCTACGCAGTGCTCATCGCCAGAGCCGGCGAGCCCGTGCCGTTCGCCGTGTGGATGCGCACGATCGTCGTCCTCGGCATGACCGTGACCCTCTTCTACTTCTTCTGGCGCGCAACGAAGGGCTTCTACTGGGGCTACCAGCGCCTGCGCCCGTTCACGCAGATCTTCCCCGTCATCACCCTCGTCATGGCCGCGATCCCCGGCCTCTACCCGTTCTGGATGATCACCGAGCAGATCGTGTTCAGCCTGGTCATGATCGGCGTCGGCGACTTCCTCACCGGCGACCACGTGCGCGAGGTGTTCCGCAAGCCCGAGGACTGAGCGGCCGGCCGCCCATCTGTGCCCAAGGCCCGAACGGCCCTCAAATCAGGTTCGCCGAGGCGACCGCCGCCCCAGCCCTCATCCCGCCACGAGGCGACGCGCCTCCTCCTGATGCGCAGCGATGAGCGCTGCCTTGTCGAGCGCGTGTCCGTCCGCGCCGATGGCGTGACCATCGACGACTCGCCACTGACCGCCGACCATCACTCGGTCGGCCCTTTCTGCACCGCAGAGGACGAGCGCGGGGATCGGGTCGTGCGATCCGGAGAAGGCGAGGCCGTCAAGGCGGAACATCGCGAGGTCGGCCTGCTTGCCGACCTCGATGGTGCCGAGGTCGTCGCGGCCGAGTGCCGCCGCCGATCCCTTGGTCGCCCAGTCGAGGACGCGGTCGCAGGTGACCGCCTCGGCGCCGTAGCGCAGACGTTGGATGTAGAGGGCCTGCCGGACCTCACGGATGAGGTTCGAGGCATCGTTCGACGCCGATCCGTCGACTCCGAGTCCGACGTTGACCCCGGCGTCCTCGAGTTCGACGGCGCGAGCGATGCCCGAGGCCAGCCGCATGTTCGAAGTCGGGCAGTGGGCGACGGAGACCCCGGCGGCGCCGAGGCGGCCGATCTCCGCATCGTCGAAGTGCACACCGTGCGCCAACCAGGTCCGGTCCCCCAGCCAGCCGACGGATTCGAGATAGTCGACGGTGCGCAGGCCGAAGGTCTCGCGGCAGAAGTCCTCTTCGTCGATGGTCTCGGCCAGGTGGGTGTGGAGGCGGACATCGAGTTCCGCGGCGAGCGCGGCGGACTCGCGCATGAGCTCGGTGGTCACGGAGAACGGGGAGCACGGGGCGAAGCCGATCTGGATCTGAGCGCCGGGCCCTCGCTGATGGTAGGTTTCGACGAGGCGACGGGAATCGTCGAGGATGACTTCCGAATCCTGCACTGTCTGCTGCGGGGGCAGCCCGCCGTCGTCCTCGCCCAGGGACATCGACCCGCGGGTGAGCATGGCGCGCATGCCGAGTCTCCGGACGACGTCGACCTGGACGTCGATGGCCTCGTCCATGCCGGCGGGGAACAGATAGTGATGGTCGGCGGCAGTCGTGCATCCGGATTCGAGGAGTTCGGCCATCGCCACGGTCGTGGCGAGTTCGAGCGCGCGCGGGGTCAGCCTGGCCCAGACCGGGTAGAGGTTCTGCAGCCACCCGAACAGGGGCAGGTCGGCGACGGGCGCCCATGCACGGGTCAGTGTCTGGTAGAAGTGATGATGCGTATTGATCAGCCCGGGAGTGATGACATGCGCTGAGGCGTCGATGACTTCGAGATTCTCCCCGGAGGCCGCGGTCCCTTCGGCTCCGCAGGAGGTGGGTTCCCCACCGGCCGGGACGAGTTCGACGATGGTCCCTGTTGTCCGATCGACGACGATTCCCCGCGCCGCCCGCTTCGGATCGACACCGGCACCGAGGTGGACGGCCAGCGGATCGCGCAGCCACAGTCGCGCTGTCGATGAGTTCCCGGACGCCGGAGGGTTCCCCGGCCGCGGGGAGTTCCCTGACAGTTGGGAGTTCCTCGATACGCGGTCTCCCGCAGTCAGTGAGCTTCCCGGTGCCGAGAAGCTCCCTGGAGCCGAGAAACTTCCTAATGACGGTGTGCCGGTTCTGTTGATGTCGGTCATCGTGTCGCCTTTCCTCTTGAACCGTGCGCGACGAGCGCGCACTATTGGTCAGTGGCGACAGAACTGGGGCCGACGCCACCAGCTCAGGTTTTCCGGCGTCTGCTGCTCCGCCGGTCGGTATCCCATCCGGGATCCCCGACTGTACCCACCGGTCGGCGAGACGGTACGATGATCCAAAACCATCGGACTGAGCGAACGATCAGTAGATTGTCGAGGGATGGGTACACGACTGCCGTGAACTCTAACATGTGCCGCGGGTCACTAAAATGGCTTGCGGCGCAAATGGTATTCCTTTAGAGTTTTGCGATAAGGAAGTTTCCTTTCGCATAACGGAATTATGCAACCGATCCCTCGGTCGATCTGATGCCCGCTCGCACGCTACACCGGCCACTGAGGTCGGTCAGTCACAGTGAGGTCTTCGCCCGAGGACGCACTCAATGGAGAGATAGATGTCGGTATCCCATCAGTCGCCCAGCAACGACCGCAAGTCTGCGGCCGCGAGCAAGCCAGCCCGTCCGGAGGACGAACGGCTCTCCGTCGGCAGCTCGTTCGCCTACGGTCTGCAGCACGTGCTCACCATGTACGGCGGAATCATCGCCGTTCCCCTCATCATCGGCAATGCCGCCGGTCTCGACGGCAACGGCATCAGCCTCCTCATCGCCTCCTGTCTGTTCGTCGGTGGTCTCGCAACGATTCTGCAGTCGGTCGGTGTGCCGTTCTTCGGCTCGCAGCTGCCGCTGGTCCAGGGCGTCTCGTTCGCCGGTGTCGCCACAATGACGTCCATTCTGGCCGGCGGCGACGGTCTGCCTGCGGTCTTCGGATCGGTGCTGGTCGCCTCGGTGATCGGTCTAATCGTCGCTCCGGCGTTCGCACTCATCGTGAAGTTCTTCCCGCCGGTGGTCACCGGAACGGTCATCACCACAATCGGTCTGTCACTCATGCCCGTGGCCGCAGGCTGGGCCATGGGCGGGGACGCCGAGGCCGCCGACTATGGCAGCGCGCGCAATATCCTCATCGCCGTAGTCACCCTGGCCATCGTGCTCATCCTCAGCCGGATTCCCGTCGCGATGATCTCCCAGCTGTCGATTCTGCTGGCCATCATCATCGGCACCATCGGCTGCCTCATCTTCGGCTGGGCCGATTTCTCCCATGTGCTCGATCGCGGCATCTTCGCGTTCCCCGAGCCGTTCGCCTTCGGTATGCCGACATTCTCGGCAGCGGCGATCATCTCGATGTTCATCGTCATCATCGTCACCTTCGCCGAGACGACTGCGGACATCATCGCTGTCGGAGAGATCGTCGATACGAAGGTCGACTCCAAGCGCATCGCTTCGGGTCTGCGCGCTGACATGCTGTCCTCGGCGGTCTCGCCGATCTTCAACTCCTTCACGCAGTCGGCTTTTGCGCAGAACGTCGGTCTGGTCGCTATCACGGGAGTGAAGTCGCGCTTCGTCGTCACTGCCGGCGGTGCGATCCTCGTGGTGCTCGGTCTGCTGCCGGTGATGGGCGGGCTGATTGCCGCAGTGCCGACTCCGGTTCTCGGCGGCGCGGGCATCGTCCTGTTCGGCACGGTCGCCGCGTCGGGCATCCGCACGTTGTCTAAGGTCGAGTACGAGGGCAACCTCAATATGATCATCGTGGCGGTCTCGCTGGCCTTCGGCATCATCCCGGTTGTCGAGCCCGACTTCTACAACGCCTTCCCCGATTGGGTCGGCATCATCCTGCACTCGGGCATCTCCTCGGCCACTCTCATGGCCGTGCTGCTCAACCTCGTCTTCAACCACATCGGTGTGAAGACGAAGGATCGCTCCGACCGATCGGTCTTCGTGGCCGGCACCGGACGGGTCATCCGCAAGGAAGAGCTGCAGCGCCTCATCGATAACGAAGCCATCCTCTATGAAGGCGATACCATCAAGGACGGGAAGGTCGTCGACTGCAACGGTGAAGAGGTTCCCGTCGTCACCGAGGAGCAGCACGAGAAGGTCATCGACGCCGCCCAGAAGGGTGAGGTGCGCACCCAGGAAGACGTCCGCCGCCTCATCGCCGAGGACGGGACCTAAAACTGGATACGCCAATTAGGCTCGGTTACACCGCTTGGGCCCCGGCCGCCGCCTGCGAAGGCGCGCGTCCGGGGCCTCGTGCGTTTCAGAGCTGCCGGCAGGTCGGGCCGGGTCGTCAGGTCGGGCCCGCTGTCAGATCGAGCCGGCGTTCAGAACGGGGGCGCCGTCAGATCAGGCCCACTGTCAGATCGGGCCCGCCGTCAGAACGGGGGCGGATCTCCGGAGTCCCAATAGTCGTTCCACGGCGGCTTCCGGCTGTCCGTCGGGGCACACTTGTCCCCTCGTTCGGGACTGGGTGATGGATCTGCAACCTCACGATGACCGGCCGGGGTCAACTGCCCGTCACTCTCGGGCCGGCACGAGTCATCGACCGCAAAGCAGCCGGGAGTGTCGTAGGAAGTCACTTCAACGTCGTCGGAGATCCGCTCGCCAAGCAGATTCGGCAGTTGGGCATAGTTCTCCACCTGCCGAGCATGCTCGGCATTGATCGGGTTGTCCGGCGGATACATTGTTGCGACGACTCCGCGGGTGAAGGAGTACTCCACCGCCCCGTCCTCGGTCAATCGCACCGAGAACCTGCGGTCGGTCTTCGCCTGGTGGTCGGGTTTGCACAGCGGATGGAGGTTCTCGAACGTCGTCTGACCACCTCGGGCCGGATCGGCATGGTCGAACGGAATGATGTGGTCGACTTCCGAGGTCTCCGCTCGTCGGGTGCACCCCGGAGCAGTGCAGGACTGCCATTTGCCGACCAAGGGCGCGCGCACTTCTGCCGGGATGTGGTAGCTGCGTGAGCGGGCATCGATCGGTGTCCCGGTGGCGGGATCGGTGAGGATCCGGTGCCAAGTGGGGCTCTCACCTGCGAGAGCCCGTGCTGCGTCGGGCGGCACCGGGGTGCCGTCGGAGAACGTTCCCGGTAGTTCCGACTTTCCCACCGCGGTGAGATATGGAACCGTCACCATCATCTTCGCCTGCTCTCGCACCCACTGTCCGTGGGTGGGCATGACGAGCTTGATGGTGGTCTTCACGTCGGCCCCGGTGCTGGCTGCCGCTTCCGCTTCGCGCTGCGCGGTCTGCGCGGTGCGATCGACCGCGGATGCGGTGATCGGAGCCATAGGGTCGGATTCGTCGGCAGTCTCGAGAGCGATCTCGTTGGTGGTGGTCTCACCGGTCGTGGTGTCGTGCGTCGTTACGGCGATGCTCATCTGCGGGGTCGCTCGAGTGGCGATGTCGAACATCAGGGCGGCAATGCTGTCCTGGTCGGCAACCTCGAGGACGGCGGTGCTCTCTTCGGTGAGTGCTGAGAGGTTGCCATTGCGGATCGCCCGGGCGAAGGCCTCGATGCGCAGGTAGAAGGCGTTGAGTTCCACGGCGGGTCCGGACAGGGTCACCGAGGCGGTGCCGTCGGGGTAGTTCATGATGTCAACCCGGCGACGCTTCTTGGCCAGCTCGGCGCGGTCATCGACAGGCACGATCGCCGCGATCTTGAGGTTCAGCGACTTCCTGAAGGTCTCCAGGGTGATATCGGCACGACGGTCGCCCAGGTAGGCATCGAGACGGGGCAGATACTCAAAGGCGACGTCTTTGATGGCACGGGTCGCGGCAAGCGCGTGTTCGATCGTGAACTCACCGGCCAGGCAGCGCTGCAGGAACTTCGGCAGGCCGAACGCCAGTGTGACGGCGTTCGTGATCTCGTTGTAGGCACCGTCGCTCGACGAGCCGAGGACCGTGGTCAATTCGGCGATCTCTTCGCGAGCAGCAAGTTCATGGACCCAGCTGTTGAAGGATTTGTGCAGTCCGAATTTGGGAAAGTTCGGAAGCGGGGCCGCCGGCGGAGCAAGTGGCTGATCGACGATGCTCTCCCCGGTTTCGCCGTTGCCCGTGGCAGTGCCGGTGGAAGAAGCAGTGTCATCAGACCCGACGACTTCGCGGTCTTCGAGAACGAAGCCGGTGGATGTCCAGGGGTCCACGAAGTCGTCCTCCTTGGGCAGGAGTCCGTCACGTGCCGTGATGAAGCGGCCAGCCGTCTCAGTGAACGTTGCGTGATAGTAGATCTTGTCGCCCTCGGCGTAGCGGAGTTTCTCAATGACATCGGTCAGAAACAGGCCCGCGACGGCTTGGAATTCGGCGAGGCGAACTCCCGTGCTCAATTGAGACAGACTGACGACCACGGCCATCGGCGAGTCGGGGTCGACGTCGAGACGACGGGGCGAGTCGGGGCCGATCAGAGGGACCTGTGGCGAAGAAGAGGGATCCGCCGATGCGGCGGGGGAACCGGAGACTGATTCATTCGAGGCACGCTCGAGACCGTTGCTGCCCGGATCCTGAGGATCCTTCATCGGTCTCGCCGCCTTTCACGTCGATGTGAATGCCTTGACTCTATTTTACTCCCAAGAAGGAGAAATGAATGTCACATTTCGATTACGAAAAGTATATCTACGATTCTGAATGCCGTTTGATACATTTTGATCAATCATATCGTCCCAGCCGGGGTACAGCCACTCGGCCGTTCAGTCATCTACCCACTCGGCCGTTCAGTCATCTACCCACTCGGCGGTTCAGTCATCTACCCAATCGGCGAGCCAGGCACCTACTCAGTCAGCAGGCCAGGCAGCTGGTCCATCGCGCTGAAGGTCTCGGCCGCGCCTGCAGCCATCAGCGTTTCCGCGCTCTGATGAACCGGAGAATCCGGGCAGAACCCGAGCACGCGGGATCCGGCCGCAACCCCGGCGATCACGCCTGTGGGCGAATCTTCGATCACGGCCGCCTCGGCGGGGTCGATCTGCAAGGATTCGGCTGCCGCCAAATAGACGTCCGGGTCAGGCTTCGAGTTCGGCTGCTCCATGCCGGAGAAGATCCGACCGTCGAAGGCATCGAACAGGCCGATCTTGCGCAGCTGCAGCTCGATTTTGGGACGATCCGCTCCCGAAGCGCAGGCGATCCTGCCCGGGTAGATCTCAGCGATGCGGTGAACGGCCTCGACGACCCCGGGAATCGCTTGGAGGGAGGCCTCGAGCTGGGCATTGCGCCGCCGTCGGAACTCCTGCATCCACTCCTCGTCGATGCGGAATCCGGTGTGCTCCTCGATGACATCAGCCTCGTCGCGGAGCATCTTGCCGATGAATCGCGCAATGCATTCCTCGGCACTCAGCTGCCAGCCGAGCTCCTGCAGCATCTGGTGGAGGACGCCGTTCGTGATGCTTTCGGAGTCGACGAGGACTCCGTCACAGTCGAAGAGGACGGCGGAGAATTTCGGAAGTGGGGCCATACTCCGATTCTGCCACCAGGCACTGACGCGGAATCACGGCCCTCCGGGTCGCCGCCCAAAGCTCGCCGCATTCACACCGCGCCGACCGACACCGCCGTATACAGCACCCGTGCGGTGGCGAGCGCGCAGCCGACGATGACCAGCGCAAACAGCGTCAGCCAAGCACCGGCGGGCAGCGCCGAACCCTGAGCGAGGATATAGGCATCGGACTGCTGCACATGGCGCCGGCGCGTATGGACGCGGATGACCTTGACGAGGTCCTTGAGCGACCCGATCGTCAGCGCCGTGCCGAGCGCGGCGACGAAGACCGAGATCCACTCCAGCGGCAGGAACACGACGACGAGCTGCGCCGCGATCGCCGTGATCACGGCGATGACCGCGCCCGCGAAGTTCCGGATGAAGATGAGCGCGACCAACAGGATCAGCGCACCCACCGACAGTGCCAAAGGGGCCCAACCGAAGACCGCCGAGGTGGCCAGGACGAGTCCGAGCACGCCCGGTGCCGGATATCCCCAGAAACCCGCCCAGGTGGCGGAGAAGCCGACTCGGCCGAAGGAGTTCATCTGCCCCGAATGGTCGAAATTCAGCGAGATCCCCCTGACCACGCGCCCCGTCATCAGGGCGGCGAATGCGTGACCGAGTTCGTGGATGAAGGTCACGAACAGTCCGAAGAACCTCCAGATCCCCGGAGTCAGGGTCACGACCAGGGGCACTGCGATGACGAGCACGAGCCCGAGGACGTCGAGCTCGAGCCCGTCCTGCCGCCCGAAGCCCGAGGTGATGGCGTCCCACCACGTCGCCGTTGCCTGCTTGAAGTCCATAGCGGCCCAGTGTACGAACCGCTCCTGAGCGGGACCCTCAGGACCTCCTCAGCGATTCGGGAGGTCGGGGCTACGATGACTCAGACAGTCGGGGCGCCCACGGTTCGGGAGGTCGGGCACTTCGGAGGCTGGAAAGGCATCGCCTGGTCAATGACCCGAGGAACCTCATTGATTCGAGAACGCTGCATCGAATGAGGTCTCCGGTCGCTTCCACAGCAATTCGCGGATCCGGTCGACCGCTTCGGCGGCGCCGTGGAGACGGTCCATCCCAGCGTCCTCCCATTCGATGGAGATCGGTCCGTCGTAGCCGACCGAGGCGAGCGCCCGGAACGCGTCCTCCCAGTGCATATCGCCATGGCCGGTCGAGACGAAATCCCACCCTCGCCGAGGATCGCCCCAGGACAGATGAGAGCCGAGGATCCCGCTTCTGCCGGTCGGCGGCCGGAGCCGAGTGTCCTTGCAATCGACGTGATAGATGCGATCGGCGAAGTCCGTGATGAACCCGATCGTGTCGATTCCCTGCCACAGCAGATGGCTCGGATCCCAGTTGAGACCGAACGCCTGGCGATGGTCGATCGCCTCCAACGCCCGGACTGTCGTCCAATAGTCATAGGCGATCTCAGAGGGATGGACCTCGTGGGCGAACCTGACCCCTTCACCATCGAAGACGTCGAGGATCGGATTCCACCGGTGCGCGAAGTCTTCATACCCCTCGTCGATGACCGACGCCGGAACAGGCGGGAACATGGCGACATAGGGCCAGATCTTCGAACCGGTGAAGCCGACGACGGTGTCGACCCCGAGACTACGCGCCACCCGAGCAGCGCGCTTCATGTCCTCAGCCGCTCTCTGCCGCACTCCTTCCGCCTCACCGTCTCCCCACACATAGTCCCTGACGATCGCCTGATGCCGGAAGTCGATCGGATCATCGCAGACGGCTTGACCGGCGAGATGGTTCGATATCGCCCACACCCTGAGTCCGTGGCGGTCGAGGATCTCGAGCCTCGACCGCAGATAGGAAGGGTCTTCCTCGGCTCGGACCAGATTGAGATGGTCTCCGGAACAGGCGATCTCCAAACCGTCATAGCCCCACGAGGCAGCTAGGCGCGCCACCTCCTCGAACGGAAGATCGGCCCATTGTCCGGTGAAGAGAGTGACGGGATGAGAGCTGTCGGTCATGGCTGCTCCTCTGCAGTTTCGGCTGAGTGATCGTGACCAGCTGGATTGTCGTGACTGGATGAGTTGTCGTGACCAGGTACGTGGTCATCGTGGTCTGCTCCTGCCCGCGCCCGCTGCAGCGCGGTGAGAAATTCGGCGCTCGAACGTGCCAGTGCGTCCTGACTCTCCGCCAACGGCCGCCAGATCGAAGCAGCCACGGCAATCGTGTCGTTGTCGCCGGTGAAGCTCTCCACCGTCAGCGGACCGCGGTATCCGATGTCGTCGAGTGCGTCGAAGATCGCCTTCCAATCCGTATGATCGCCTCCTACGGGTCCGCGGTCGCTGCCGCAGACCTGTACGACCCGACAGTGCTCCCCGGCGGTACGGATCGCAGCGGCCGGCGATCGTTCCTCGATATTGAGGTGGTAGGTGTCCAGGGCCAAGCCGACGCCTTCACCCAGCAGCGGGTCCAAAGCGTCGAGCCCCTGTTCGACGGTGTTGATGATGCTCGTCTCGTAGCGGTTGAGAGGTTCCACAGCGATCGTCACGCCCCTTTCAGCCGCGAACGCGGCCACAGGGCGCAGAGCCTCCCGAAGCGTCCGAACCACCGCGGTCCGTTCCCCCGCGTCCATCCGCCACACCCGGCCGGTCGCTGCCGTGAACGGTCCGGCCACAGTCGGCGAACCGACGTGGACCGCCACCTCGACGCAGTGACGCAGGTAGTCCTGCGTATCCGACCGGAATCTCGGGTCGATAAGATCCCGACCGGACCCCATCGCCCCGACGATCCGCGCACCCAGACCGAACTCGGCCACCACCTCGGCGGCGGTCGGGGGGTCCCAGTCCCCCGGCGCCTCCACCGGAAGTTCGAGCAGGTCGAATCCGAAATCGCGGGCACGGCCGGCGAACCCACCGAGGCTGTCGGTCGTCAGCGGCGACACCCATACCCAGGTGTTGACTCCGATCTCTCGCTCCATGATCCGCTTCGCCCTGCCTCTCACGGCTCAGGGAATGACCCTGTCCTGCCACACCTCTGGGAATCCGGACAGATCCTCACCGCCGAACTTCGCATAGTGCCCATCAGGCATCCCCTTGTTCCGGTCGAGGTACTCATCGAGGTCCTCCGCCGTGATCGGGCTCTGCGGCAGCACCCATTCGGTCGGCACCTCTTCACCCTTGAAGATCATCTCAGCGGCGAGCAGCGGTGTCCGCCACTGGAAGTTCGAGTACACGGGAGCCATTGCCGTCATGTCCGTGTCCTTCCATTTGCGCAGGAAGCTGAGCTCGTCCTCGCCGGTCATGACGGGGTAGTCCTTTCCAGCGTCCTCGAAGGCTTCGACGGCGGAGACGGCGCCATCGCCGGCGTCCATCCAGACACCCTGGACGTCGCCCTTGGCGAGTTCGTCGGAGACGACCTTCTTGATCTCGGCCGGGTCTCCCTCGGTGAAGTAGTCGACGACCTCGATATCGGCCTCACCGAAGAGCTTCTCAGCTGCCGCCCACCGCTGTTCGAGCACATCGACGCCGGGCAGAATCCGCAGTGCGACGACTTTGTCTCCCTTCTCCAGGTTGTCGATGAGGAACTGTGAGGTGTCGATGCCCCATGCGAAGCCGCCGATCGGATGGATGAAGGTCACCGCACAGTCGGTTTCCACACCTCGGTCGAAGACGATGACTGGTTTGTCCGTCTTGCAGGCGCGTTCAACGGCAGGGGTGATCGCCGAGGTCGAGTTCGGCGAGATGATGAAGCCGTCGCAGTCGCCTTCCGAGATGAAGTAGTCGATGTCGGCGATCTGGGTGTCGTCGTTGTCCTGAGCGTCGCGGGTCTCCATCTCGGTGATGACGCCGTTCTTCTTGAGATCCTTCAGCTGTTCATTCATGGTGATCCAGCCGGTCTGCCTCCAGGGGTTCGAGATCGAGGCATTGGCGAAGCACATCTTCTTCCCGCCCTCGGACTTGAACTCCGAGGTATCGCCCATCTCAGGGTTGATCATCTGCAGGTACGGCTTGTCCTCGGGGCCTTCGGGGACGACGTCGCGTTCTTCGAATTGGCGATCGTAGAGCTTCTGGTCGAACCACTCCTCAGAGGAGTCCTCGCCGCCGCCCTCACCTCCTCCGGGTTCCACCGTGGGGTCGGTTGTGCACCCGGCCAAAGCGATGAGCGCGGAGGCACCGACCAGCGCGACCGCCGTCCTCAGCACTGGTTTCAGTCCTGTTCTCATGATGGTTTCTCCTCTGTCATTGCCGTACGGCACCATCGCCGCCGGCCGGTGGGGTCGACGGAGTGGTCTCCGCCGAGGTGGTCAATGGGTTCGTCGAGACTGAAGTCCGACCACGTCTGCGCCGTCGGGCGAAGACCACTCCCGAATAGGCGACTGCAGCGATGATGATCGCGCCTTGGATCGCATCGCGCATGGTTGCCGGAACCGCGGTGAAGTTCAGCAGAGTGAACAGGGCTTCCAAAGTGAACGCACCGGTGAGGGCTCCGAGGACGGTGCCTCGGCCTCCGCCGAGGACCACTCCGCCGAGGACAACGGCGGTGATCGCCGTGAATTCGTAGCCCTGCCCCACGGAAGGATGCACTCCGGCGAAGCCGACCAGCAGCACCCCGGCGACCGTGGCCGACAGCGACGAGAGCACGAACGCCGCCGTCTTGGTCCACCACACTCGGGCGCCTGCAAAGGTCGCTGCCGCCGAGTTGTCTCCGATCGCGACCAGAGTCCGACCGAAGGGTCGACGCGAAAGCCACACTGCCAGAAGAATCACGGCCGCCAGGATGAGTACCGCGAACGGCATGACATCGATGAGCGGGATGCCCTCGAACCCACCCCGGCCGATCTGTCGGAAGTTCTCGGCGGGATTGCTCGTCGCCACGCCTCCGGTCCACCACATGATCGCACCGTGGATGATGAGCATGGTGCCCAAGGTGACGATGAACGAGGGCACGCGCAGCAGAGTCGTGGCCAATCCGTTGATCAGTCCGACGAGGATGCCGATCCCGATGAGGACGACGAGCACTGGACCGGTCTTCGACTCATCGACTCCGACGAGATGGCCGACGGTCATCACCTGAGCAGTGACGACGGCTCCCATCGACAGGTCGAACTCACCGCTGACGATGACGAAATACTGTCCGATCGCCACGATTGCGATGGGTGCGACCCGTTGGATGAACCGCATCAGCGATCCGGGCTCGGCGAAGCTCGGGTTGAGCACGACGATGGCCAGAAGGATGACGATGAGGAGGACCACGACGATCCCCTTCGGATCGAGTGCCCGCCGTCCCAGTTCGGCAATCCTGTCCCCGACGCCGAGGCGGCTCTGTCCCGACCGTGGAGTCTCAGGCTGTGCCTGCGCCGAGGGTGGGAGCGAGGTCGAGGAGTTCACGACTGACTCCCCTCTCCGGTGACGACCGCTTTCTCGCCGAAGTTCCCCGTCTGTGCGGTCCGGATGGCAGAGCGATTCCCGTCGGCGAGGTTCGGCCCCTGCGGTGCGTGGGCGAACCTGATGCGGCGGGCGACGATCCTGCGCCGCGCGTAGAGTGCCACGGCGACGATGATGACGAGCCCCCTGATGACGTCCTTGAGGAATGGATTGAACTGCATGACGCTCATGAGGTTGTCGAGGACTGCGAAGATCGCGACTCCGCCGATGGTTCCCCAGATCGATCCTCGCCCACCCATGAGCACTGTGCCGCCGAGCACGACTGCGGCGATGGACAGCAGATCATAAGTGCCTTGTGAGCCGACGGTCGGACTGCCGACTCCCAGCCGACTGGCCAACAGCAGTCCCGCGAATCCCGCGCAGACCGAACTGCCGATATGCGCCCCGATGATCGGCAGGCGTTCACGGACTCCCGAGAGCCGAGCGACCTCAGCATTGCCTCCTGCGGCAAAGAGGTGGTGGCCGAAGGTCGTGCGGACGAGGATGAACGCGACGAGAGCAGCCAAGGCCAGCATGACGATCGTCGAAATCGGGACCGGACCGATGCCCGAGGCACCGAAGAGCTGAAACGACCACGGGACTTCTCCCTCGGTGCCCTGATAGTTCGTGTCCAGGTAGCCCTTGAGCATCAGACCGACCCCGAGGGTCGCGACGAATCCGTGGATTCTGAGCACCGAGACGAACAGTCCGTTGGTCAGCCCGATGAGAGCGGTGATCGCCACAGTGAGCAGCACTGCAGGGATCACCATCCCATCGCGGCCATCCATGGTCTGTGCGGCGACCAGACTCGCCAGGCTCATGACGTAGGGGACCGACAGGTCGAGGGAAGCGCCGAGGATGACGAGCGTCTGTCCGATAGCTACGAAACCGAGCACGCTCATACCGGTGAGGATGTCGCGGATGTTTCCAGGGCTGAAGAGATTGCGGCCCGTTGTGGCGACGAGTATTGCCGCGACGATGAGCACGATGACCAAGGCGATATAGACCAGAGCGGTGGTATCGAGATGACGCAGTCGAGTCCTCACTGTTCAGTCACCACCTGAGCTTCGGTTCCGGTCGCCAGCGACAGAACCTCCTCTTCGCTCGAGCCGGGAGGAAGCTCCCCGGCGATCCGACCATCGGCCATCACAAGGATTCTGTCTGCCATTCCCAGGACCTCCGGAAGCTCACTCGACACGAGGAGGATCCCCACGCCTCGGCGCGCCAGGCTTCGGATCAGGCGGTAGACGGCCACTTTGGCTCCGACGTCGATTCCGCGAGTCGGCTCGTCGAGCAGCACGATCCGGGGTGAGGTCGCCAGCCATTTCGCCAGAACGACCTTCTGCTGGTTCCCTCCCGACAGCGCCCGCACTTCCTGGTCGAGTCCTCGACTGATGATCTCGAGCGATTCGAGGATCGCCGGGACTTCCGTCTTCACCCGGGCAGTTCTCGACGGGAACACTGCACGGATGGCCAGCAGCGCATTGTCCGCAATGGATTGCGACAGCGCCAGACCTGTGCCCTTGCGATCTTCGGTGACCAGCGCCAGGCCCTGCCGGACGCCCTGCCGTGCGGAATTGATCCGCCCGGACTTTCCGGCCAGTCGAAATGCGCCCCGTGTGAATGGCTGTGAGCCGAAGAGGGCTTCGAGCAGCTCGGTCCGACCTGAGCCTTGAAGACCGGAGACGCCGAGAATCTCCCCTTCACGCAGTTCGAGCCCGATGCCCTCCAGCTGTTCGTTTCCTCCGCCGTTGACCTCCAACAGCGGTTCTCCGATGGTCGTCCCGGGTTCGGGTTCCGGGAAGAAGGCGCTGATGGGTCGACCGACCATGGCCCGCACAAGGCTCGCATGATCGAACTCGTCTCGTGGTCTGCCGGCCACCAGGGATCCGTCCTTCAACACGGTGATCTCATCGCAGAGGTCGAAGATCTCCTGCAGCCTGTGGGAGACGTAGATGATCGCCACACCTTTGGCTTTGAGAGTGTCGATGACGCGATAGAGAACAGCCACCTCGTTGTCCGACAGCGCCGCAGTGGGCTCATCCATCGAGATGACCTTCGCATCAACAGACAGTGCTTTGATGATCTCGACGATCTGCTGCTCGGCCACCGTCAGCCAGCCGACCTTCGCGTCAGGGGTGATGCCGGTGACGTCGAGCTCGTCGAGGAGCTCCTGTGTCCGCCGCTTCATCGCAGCGACATCGACGATTCCCCACTTGTGCGGTTCCCGTCCGAGGAAGACATTCTGGGCGACCGTGCGATCCGGCAGCAGGTTGAATTCCTGGAACACGGTGGCGACTCCGGCTCGTTCGGCCTCGACCGGATGAGAGAAGTCGACGAGTTCGCCGTTGATCCGCAGCTCGCCGGAATCCCGCTGGTGGACGCCGGCGATGATCTTCATCAGAGTGGACTTTCCTGCACCGTTCTCACCGACGAGACCGTGGACGGTTCCGGAGTGCACCTCGAGCGATACTCCATGCAGAACCTCGACGCCGAAGAAGCCCTTCGTGATCCCGGCAGCCGAGAGCACCGGCCGGCCCGCCTCTGTTGTGCTCATGTCTGCTCTCCTGCGGTGATCACGATGACTCGACCTCGACCCACGCGCGCTGTTCGGCTGAGTTCAGCACGGCCTCCGTCACGAGCACGGCTCGCACCCCGTCTTGCAGAGTCGGCAGACCCTCCGGCCTCTCGCCGGCGAAGAGCGCATAGGAGTCGGCGACGAAGGCATTGAACGCATCTTGGTATCCCTGCGGGTGGCCGGCCGGGACCATGCACAGACGCGCGGCATCGGCGGACAGGGAGTCGGGATCGCGGACGAGAAGGCGGCTGTCGGCTCGCTTGCCGAACCACAGCTGTTCGGGCCGCTCCTGCTCGAAGCGCATGCTCGCCTCGGTGCCGGCGATCTCCACGGTCAGTCCGTTCTTGCGTCCGGGAGCCAGCTGGGACACCAACAGTGAACCGATGGCACCGCCGGTGAACTCCACGGTCACGGCCACGGTGTCCTCCGTGGTCACCGCGGTGCCGCCTCGGCGGGGATGAACTGTCCTCGTGGTCGCCACCAGGGACGATATCCGGTCATCGACGATGAACTCGATGAGGTCGACGAGGTGGGAGCCGATATCGGCGAAGGCCCGCGAGGGGCCGCCGCGCTCAGTCTCGACGCGCCAGTTCTCGTCGCCCGAGCCGAGCAGCCAGTCCTGCAGGTATCCGGCGTCGACTGTCAGCAGCGTCCCGGCCTGACCCTCGCGGAATCGGGCTCGGGCCTCGCGCACCATCGGGTGGTAGCGGTAGACGAACGGAACGGTCCCAAGCAGACCCGCCTCGTCGGCGCGGGCCAACACGGCACGCGCGGCCGTCGAATCAGTCGCCAAGGGCTTTTCGCAGATGATGTTCGATCCCGCGTCCAGGGCCTGCAGGGACTGTGCCGCGTGGACGTCATTGGGCGTGCAGATGTGGATCGCGTCGAGCGATCGATCAAACAGCTCCATGTCCGAAGCAGGCCGGCCGAAGCCCAATTCGGCGGCGACCTCGGTGCTTCTCGCTGGGCTTGAGGCGACGACGCTGTCGAGCACGGCTCCGGCCGACCGCGCGGCCCGACTGTGGACGCGCCCCATGAACCCGCCGCCGAGGAGACCGATTCGAGGCGCCTGCGGAACCGCATGAGCAACATTGACCATGCATCATTATGTTGTCTGCATCACCTCTTTTGTCAATGCTTTTTCAAAAGTATTCATATCGTCACCCAGAAGTAGCAATGTGGTTTACTGAATGAATGACATTGTCGACCGATCCGCACACTTCTGACCTGTCCCATGCGGGTGGGCTGTTCCAGCTGCTGCGCGACAGCCGACCGCGGACTCGTGCGGAGCTGGTGCGTTCGACTGGTCTGTCTCGTCCGACGGTGGCGCACAGGATCGAGCAGCTGCTGGGGCTGGGGCTCATCGCCCCAGTCGATGATGCGGCCTCCACCGGCGGTCGACCGAGCTCGCAGTTCGCTTTCAATCCTCGGGCCCGCGTCGTCGTCGCTGCTGACTTCGGGGCTTCACATGCGCGGATCGCGGTGACGAATCTGGCCGGCGAGCTGCTCGCCGATCATCGCGCCAAGCGAGCCATCTCCACTGGTCCCGAGGACGCCGTCGACTGGATGACCACCACCGCCCTCCAGCTGCTCGAACAGACCGGGCGCAGCATCGGCGAGGTCGTCGGCATCGGAATCGGTCTGCCCGGTCCCGTCGAGTTCTCAACCGGCAGGCCGATCAATCCTCCGATCATGCCCGGCTGGGATCGCTTCGACCTCCCCGGAGCACTGAAGAAGACCTTTTCGGCGCCGGTCCTCGTCGACAATGACGTCAACATCATGGCTTTGGGCGAGCAGACCGCGGCCTGGCCCGACGCCTCGGACCTGATCTTCGTCAAAGTCGCGACGGGCATCGGGGCCGGAATCATCTCCGGCGGCTCACTTCGCCGTGGCTCGCACGGTGCGGCAGGCGATATCGGGCACGTTGCGCTCTCCCGAGCTGCGGATATCCCCTGCGCGTGCGGCAACCGCGGTTGCCTCGAAGCGGTGGCCTCCGGTCGAGCGATCGCACGAGACCTGACGAATTCCGGGGTCCCCGCTGCTACGCCCAGCGATGTCGTCCGCCTCGCCAAGGACGGAGATCTGCAGGCCATTCAAGCGGTCCGCCAAGCCGGGCGCGACCTCGGCGAAGTGCTCACCACATGTGTGAGCCTGATGAATCCGGCGCTCATCCTCATCGGCGGAACCATGGCACAGGCCGCCGAACACCTGGTCGCGGGTGTCCGGGAGGTCGTCTACGCACGATCGATCCCGCTGTCGACCGAGCACCTCATGATCGCTCCTTCGCGCGCGGCCGGGGACGCCGCGATCCTCGGCGCGGCTCAGCTGGCCATTGATGCAGCACTGTCGCCCGAGCGGATCTCCGCCGCCCTCCGCAGCTGACACCCCCGCGCCAACGGGGGCCAATCCACCGACGCTCCGGCCTGGGCCTTTACACTGTGAGAAGCGCCCGCGCAATCCCCCGCTCGCAGCGTGGTCCGCATCTTGCGAAGGAGTGTCATTGTCACAGCACCGTCGTTTCGCCCAGGTCGATGTCTTCTCTGCCGTGCCCTTCCAGGGCAACCCCGTCGCGGTCATCGTCGACGCCGATGGCCTCGATGAGACGCAGATGGCCCGCATCGCGAACTGGACGAACCTGTCCGAGACCACCTTCGTCCTCCCGCCCGACGACCCCGCGGCCGACTACCGCCTGCGCATCTTCACCCCGCACCGAGAGCTGCCCTTCGCCGGCCACCCCACGCTCGGTTCGGCAGCGGCCTGGCTCGACGCCGGCGGCGCCCCGCAACACGCGGACCGCATCGTCCAGGAGTGCGGTGCCGGTCTCGTCGACATCCGCAGATCCCCTCGCCGAAGCGGCCCGACCGATCCGACCGACTCGACCGATCCGACCAGCCCGACCACCCCGACCGACCCAACAACCGGATCCACCGAAACCCTCGCCTTCGCCGCCCCCGATCGCCTGCGCTCGGGACCGCTCGACGAGGCGTACGTCGAGCAGATCGCAGCCGCCCTCGGCGTCGATCGCTCCGAGATCGTCGGACACCAGTGGGCCGACAACGGCCCCGGCTGGGCGGCCGTGCGACTGTCCAGCGCCGAACAGGTGCTCGCACTGACCCCCGACTTCTCGGCGATCCCCGATGCGAAGCTCGGCGTCCTCGGCGCCCACCCCGACGGGTCGGACCACGAGTACGAGATCCGCGCCTTCGTGCCGGGAGTCGGCGTCGCCGAGGATCCGGTGACCGGCAGCCTCAACGCCTCCGTCGCCCAATGGCTCATCGGTGAGAACCTGGCCCCGAACAGCTACACCGCGGCCCAGGGAACCGCGCTCGGCCGCTCCGGAGTCATCTCCATCACCGCCGAGGACGACGAGATCTGGGTCGGCGGAGACACATCCATCTGCATCCGCGGGACGGTGCACACATGAATCGACATCTCACCGAAGTGAACAAACCGAAGAAACGACTGCGCATCTTCCACGGCCGCATGTACTTCGCCCTCCAGGCCCTCGCCGGAGCGGTATGGTGGCTGGGCACCGCGATGATTCCCGGGGTGGCCGACGCGACGCTCGGCAGCATCGACCCGCTGCTCGTCGCGTTCGTGGACATCCCGCTCTTCGTCATCGGTTCGGCCCTGGCCGCGCTCAACTTCCGCTGGGCCGTGTGGATCGCCACCGGTTGGACCGTGCTCGTGGCGCTGGGCATGGTCGTCTATGCGACCGCCACCACCGAGGCGGGACTCGGCGCCGTCCTCATGATCCTCGCCGCGCTCGGCAGCCTCCTTGCCGGTGTGCTCATGATCGTCGGGCGCATCCCGTCCGAGAAGCTCCTCATCGGACCCTTCGCGTTCCACAGTTCGCACACCCGCATCCGGTCCCGCCTGCTGATGCACACCACCATCCAGATCGTCGTGTTCTGGGGCGTGTTCCTCGTCATCATCCCGGTCATCATCAATGCCTTCGAAGACCGCTGGAACCTCGCCTACAAGTTCCCGATCCTCATCGTGGTCGTCGGCTTCGCCCTGCTCGCCTTCTCCAGCGTCATCGGCGTGTGGTCGGCCCGAGCGATCGCGAACTTCGGCTCCGGCACCCCGCTGCCCTCGCAGATGGCCCACCACCTCGTCGCCCGCGGCCCCTACGCCTTCGTCCGCAATCCGATGGCCATCGCCGGCGTCGTCCAAGGCATGGCGATGGGTCTGCTCATCGGCTCGTGGCTCGTCGTCGTGTACGCACTCATCGGCTCACTGCTGTGGAACTGGCTCATCCGCCCCCACGAGGAGAGCGACCTGATCGAGCGCTTCGGCGACGAATACCGCGACTACGCCAAGCGCGTGCGCTGCTGGTGGCCGACCTTCTCGACCGCCGAAACCGCTCCCGACCTTGTCGACGAGGACTGATCGGCCTACGCTCGGTCAAGACCATCCACTCACCGAGGAGGCCGCATGGTCACGTTCACCACTGAACTCCTGAAACTCGGCAACAACGTCGGCATCGAAGTTCCCGAGGACATCGTGCTCGGCTTCGGCGTGGGCAAACGGGTCCCGGTCATCGTCACGATCGAAGGCTATTCGTATCCCTCGACGACCGCGGTGATGGGTGGGAAGTACCTGCTCCCGCTCGCCAAGGAACACCGGGAGAAGATCGGGGTCGCCGGCGGTGAGACCCACGAGGTGACGCTGACTCACGACACCTCGAACCGAGAGACCCCGGTTCCCGATTCCCTCGCCGAGGCGCTCGCCGCCGCCGGTGTCCGCGCGGCTTTCGATGCGCTCGCACCGTCGAAGCGCAAGGAGCATGTGCGCCAGGTGACCTCGGCAAAGGCCGAGGAGACCCGGAACAGACGGATCAGGAAGATCGTCGACTCGCTCGGCTGATCACCCTGCGTCGTGCAGGGTCACCGCATAGCCGTCGGGATCGGCGAAGGCGAAGGTCAGCCCGAAGGGGCTGGGAGCGGGCGCCCGGAGGATCTCCACCCCCGCCTCGGCGAGGGAATCATGCAGTGTCTGGGCATCATCGCACCTCAGCCACAGCGCCACTCCGCTTCCCGGGCGATCGCCGGAGTCGAGGTCGACGCCGGGCAGCGGTTCGCGCACGGCAAAGGGGATCGGCGAGGTCGTGAACACGACCGCTCCGGGCGGGGCGGCCGGGGCTCGGGTCAGCCCGAGCTGCGATTCGTAGAACTGTGCGGCCGCTTCCACGTCGCGCACCTGCAAGGCGATGAAGTCCGGACCGCTCACTGACGCATTCATGGTGTTCTCCTTCTCTTTCGGCATCCCGCCGCATGGCAGGACCCGCTCTCGTCTTATGTCAGTAACCTGACATCAGAAATGTATGTCAGAATGCTTACATGAGTCAAGAGACTAATTCTGGAGAAGCCGTCGGGGAGGACAGGCTCGAGTCGCTGCTCGGCTATCAGCTCAAACATCTGCAGTCGGCGCTGCGGTCCCGAATGGATGAGACGCTCCGACCGTTGGAGCTGACCACGCCGCAGTACAACTGCCTCGAGCAGCTGCGGCGACGGCCGGGAGCGTCGAATTCCGAGCTCGCGCGCGGCGCCTTCGTCACCCGGCAGACGATGAATACGCTGCTGCGCGGGCTCCAGGAGCGGGGACTGATTGAGCGACCCTCCACGGCCGAATCCGGTCGCATCCTGCCCGCACGCCTCACCTCGGCGGGCTTTGAGGTGCTCGATCAGGCCGTCTCCCGCGTCGAGGCGGTCTCCGCGCGCATGGTCTCACCGCTCGACGATGAGACTCGGACGATGGTCACCGAGGCGCTCGGCCGGTGCATCGCGGCCCTCGAAGAAGCCGAGGACGACTGAGGGCCGGGAGATCGAGCGGTCACCGAAAGGCCGGCTGGAAGGCCGGCGGACAACCGGGGCCCCGGACTGACGTGATCGGATCTACACCGGCGCGAGCTCCCTCTCGGATTCCCGCCTCGTCGACCGTTTCGGCCATGCGGCCAGGCAGCACAGGCCGAGGAGCGCGCCGATGCCGGCGCCGAGAGTGTTCGTGACGAGGTCGCTGAGCGTGGCGAAGCGGGACTGAGTGAGCACGGTGCCTTGGAAGATCTCGATGGCGGCGCTGAAACCCGCGCCGAAGAGGAATCCGAGCCACCAGCGTCGGCGCCCGAAGTGCAGGGCCGCGAGGAAGCCGAAGGGAATGAACATCGCCACATTGCCGAGCTTCTCGACCCGTTCATAGGTCAGCCAGGCAGTCTCCCGGTGAGCGGCGAAGAGGTCGAGTGCGTGCCCGATGAGGGTGTCCGGGCCGGTGCCCAGCTGCTGCGGGGTCAGCGTGATGGCGGCGATGAAGAGGGTGTAGAGGACGAGAAGGGCCAGCGGCGCACCGACTGTGCGCTGATCACGATCGGTCATCACCGACCAACTTACGACCGAATCCTGGGCACATCCTCAGATGCGGATATGACCCGGCTCTCACCGGACCTCGGGACCTCTCACCGGACCTCATGGTCGACGGGGACGCGGTCCATCCTCGGCGGCCAGATCCTCATGACGACGAGTCCGACCACAGCTCCGATGCCGGCACCGAGGCTGTTCGTCACGAGATCGCTGATCGTGGCGAAGCGCGTGGGTGAGAGCAGGGTCGCCTGGGTGCCCTCGATGAGGCACGTGAACGCGATGCCCGCGACCCAACCGACCCACCAGCGGCTGCGGCCGCACTGGAGGGCCACAAGCAGGCCGAAGGGAATGAACATTCCGACATTCGCGAGCTTCTCGAGGATGTCGAAGCTGATCCATGCGGTCACCCGGTGGGAGGCGAGGAACTCGAGCAGTCCCGCGATGAACGACCCGGGGCCCGTGTCCATCTGGTTGGGCGTGAGCGTGACGAGGCCGATGAACACGGTGTAGAGGATGAGCAGCGCCAAGGGCACCGTCCGCAGCTGTCGCCTCGTGTCCGTCATCTCTCCCCCGCCCCTCGGCCCGGTCTCATTCTGCCCGCCTGCGGCATGGGGGTCGAGGGATTCCCGCAGGGATTGCGGGAATCACCCCGACCATTGCGGTCCCACGCCCGGGATTCAGACGAGGTGGGCCCAGACGCGGCGAATCAGACGAGATGGATCAGGCGATGGCCTCGACGTCGTCGAAGCTCGCGGTGTCGATGACGACGCGGAACTGCACATCTCCGGCCACGACCCGATCGTAGGCGGCATCCGCCTCGGTGACGGGGATCGTCTCGATCTTCGCGGCGATGCCGTGTTCGGCGCAGAAGTCGAGCATCTCCTGGGTCTCGGCGATGCCGCCGATGTTCGATCCGGCGATCGCCTTGGCACCGCCGATGACGGCGCCGAAGGAGAACTCCTGCTTCTCCGGCGGCAGGCCGACGACGGCCATGACCCCGCGCGGCTTCAGCAGACGCAGGTAGCGGTTGACGGGGATATCGGCGCTGATCGTGTTGAGGATGAGGTCGAAATCGCCGGCATGGTCGGAGAAGAAGTTCTCGTCGGTGGTGGCGAGCATCCGCTTCGCACCGAGTTCCAGTGCCGCGGCTTCCTTCTTCAGCGTGCGCGAGAGCACGGTCACTTCCGCGCCCATGGCCGCGGCGATCTGGACACCCATATGCCCGAGTCCGCCGAGTCCGAGCACGGCGACCTGCTTGGGAGCACCGTTCTTCTTCTCACCGGCGCCCCAGCGGTTGAGCGGCGCATAGGTGGTGATGCCCGCGCACAGCAGCGGGGCGGCGACGTCGAAGTCGAGCGCATCGGGGATCCGGCAGACGAAGCGTTCGTTGACGACGACCTTCTGCGCGTATCCGCCCTGGGTGATCGTGCCGTCGACGTCTTCGACGTTGTACGTGCCGACGTTGCCGTTCAGGCAATTCTGCTCCTGACCGGCCAGGCATTCCTCGCACTCGCCGCACGAATTCACCATGCAGCCCACGCCCACGCGGTCGCCGACCTTCCAGTCGGTGACATCGGAACCGACGGCCTCGACGACGCCGGCGATCTCGTGGCCGACGGTGAGCGGGAAGTGCGCCTCGCCCCATTCGTTGCGGATGGTGTGGATGTCGCTGTGGCAGATGCCTGCGGCCTTGATGTCGATGACGACGTCATCGGGTCGGGGATCCCGGCGCTGAATCGTGGCCACGCGGAACGGCTGATCCGCTCCCGTCTTCTGCAGTGCCTTGACGCTGATGCTCATGTGATCTCCTTGGACTTGCGTATCCGTTGCTGGGCCACATCGTCCAGCGCTTGCGGCTCGCAGTCTATTCCATGCACATGGACTTATTCTTCGACGATCCGCTCAGTGCCCCATTCGGCCCCATCGAACGCTTCAGTCCTTGATCGCCCGCTCCCCGATACTCAGGTCGAGGGGGAAATCGACGGGGGCAACCCCGAAGAGCAATCGACCCGCCGAGGCTGCCGCCGCCCTGATCGCCTCCGCCGCCTGATCGGCCTGTTCGGCCGGGGCATGGACGATGACCTCATCGTGGAGGAAGAACACGAGGTGGGCACGGCGGGAGAACACCGGCCCCGAGGCGGCCGCCGGGGAGGTGCCCGCCCCACCATCCGGTGTCGCCGCCTCTGACGTCTCCTCGATCTCCGGCAGCCGCGCCAGACGCAGTCTCAGGTCGGCCAGCCAGGCCAGCGCCCATTCGGCCGCTGTGCCCTGAACGACGAAGTTGCGAGTGAATCGTCCCTGGTCACCGGCGGCCCGCCGGGCCCGCTGCTCATCGGCACCGGTGGCGTCGAAGCGGTTCGCCGCCCTCTGCAGTCTCTGCCACCCCTCGCCGGGCGGCGGAGAGGTCCGTCCCAACCAGGTGGACACGACTCCTCCCTGTCGTCCCGCCTCGGCGGCGGAATCGACGAGGTGCATGGCGGCAGGGAAATTCTGCCGCAGACGCGGCACCAGGGCTCCGGCCTCACCGGTCGTCGATCCGTACATGGCACCCAGCACCGCGATCTTCGCTTCCTGCCGGGTGGCCACGACGCCGGCGTCGACGAGCCCGGAGTAGAGGTCCTTGCCGAATCCGGCCTCGGCCATCGCCCGGTCGCCGGACATGGCGGCGAGCGCGCGGGGTTCGAGCTGGGCGACATCGGCGGAGACGAGCCGCCACCCCTCGTCGGCGCGCAGAGCCGGACGCAGCTGCCGCGGGATCTGCAGGGCCCCTCCCCCGCTGGCCGCCCACCTCCCGGTGACGACTCCTCCGGGCACATAGACCGGCCTGTACCGGCCGTCATCGACCCATTCATCGAGCCAATGCCAGCCGTTGGCGCTCAGCAGCCGGGCCATCTTCTTGTACTCGAGCAAGGGCGCGATCGCCGGATGCTCGCTCGTCTGCAGCTCCCATTTCGAGGTCGAGGCGACATTGATGCCGGCGTTGCGCAGGGCCGCGAGCAGCCGGTTCGGCGAATCGAGGTTGACCCGCGGATCCTCAAGGGCCTCACGGACCTCCTCGGCCTTGGCCAGCATCTTCGCAGGCTTCCCGTCGCGGATCGGACGGGGACCGAGCAGGTCGGACAGTATCCGATCGTGTTCGACCTCGTCCCAAGGCACGCCTGCCGCACGCATCTCTGCGGCGACGAGTCCTCCCGCCGACTCCGCGGCCAACAGCAGCCGCAGTCGTCCCGGATCGCCTGCGGTCTCCATCGCCGCGGTCTGCCGGACATACTCGGCCAGGGCCGCCTCGAGGTCATGTGGAACCTGCGGGATGAATCCGCGTCCGGCATCGACGTCGAAGAGAGCGGCCGCCTGTTCGGGCGCTGCGGCGTCGGTGGGCGCGGCGTCCCATTCGGAGGCGGCACGCACCGCCTCCGGTGCGGTGACGAGTTCGGAGCGGGCGAGGATCGCATGGGACAAGCGCAGATCGTGGCAGCGTTCAAGGCTCACCCCGGCGGCCAGCAGCGGCGGGCACCATTTCGCGGTATCGCTGAGGACCCAGCGGGGGCGGGCCCCGCCCGGCCCGCGCGAATCTCCCCCGACCCCGTTCTCACGGTCGCGGACGAGCTCGGGCAGGTCCACCTCGGCGAGGTCGATCCGACCGACCTCCTCACCGGCACTGTCGAGGTCGACGATCCCGATCCGGTGCCCCTCGAACCCGGTCCCGGGCACGGTTCCGAGCACGCAGGCGGCGGGCCGCTGAGCGGGGGCGGAGGTCATGGATCCAGCCTACGCCGCGGGGGCGCTCGGACGGTCGCGCGGACGGTCTCCCGCTCGCCCGTCCACACCCTGACCCTGACCGCCCGCCGCGAACGTGATCCTGGTAACGTCGAGAGCGAATTCCGGGTGCCGAACTCCGCTCGAAAGGTCAGACACACAACATGGACGTTGTCTCCTCCCTCACCTCCGCTCTGCCGGCCGAATCCGTCATCACCGATCCCGATTCGATGGATGCCTACCGCTGGGATCGCGCGAACGACCCCGATGCCGGGGTGCCTGCCGCCGTGGTCCGGGTGAGGACCACCGAGGAGGTGCAGACGGTGGTGCGCATCGCCGCCGAGGCGAAGGTCCCGATCGTGCCCCGCGGCGCCGGATCCGGCCTGTCCGGCGGCAGCTCCGCGATCGCCGGCGGAATCGTGCTGTCCCTGGACAAGATGCGCGAGATCAGCATCGATCCCGTCACCCGCATGGCCACGGTCCAGCCGGGTGCCTTCAATGCCGAGGTCAAGACCGCCGCGGCCGAACACGGCCTGTGGTACCCGCCGGACCCCTCGTCCTTCGAGTTCTGCTCCATCGGCGGAAATATCGCCACGAACGCCGGCGGTCTGTGCTGCGTGAAATACGGTGTGACCACGGACTATGTCCTCGGAATGACCGTGGTCCTCGCCGACGGGCGGGCCGTGAAGCTCGGCGGACCCCGGCTCAAGGACGTCGCCGGTCTGCCGCTGACGAAGCTCTTCGTCGGTTCCGAGGGGACCTTGGGCGTGATCACCGAGGTGACCCTGCGTCTCATTCCCGCTCAGCTGCCGCCGACGACCGTCGTCGCGATGTTCCCGAAGCTCGCCGATGCCACGAACGCCGTGCTCGAGATCGCAAAAGCCATGCGCCCCTCGATGCTCGAGTTCATGGACAAGCCCTCGATCAACGCCGTCGAGGACGAGCTGAAGATGGGTCTCGACCGTGAGGCCGAGGGCATGCTCGTCATCCAGTCCGACGAACCCGGCGAGCACTGCACCGTGCAGGCGAAGATCATCGAGGAGATCTGCAACAGCAACGCCGCCTCCGAGTGCTATCTCACCGCCGACCCCGACGAGGGCGAAGCCTTCGTCACGGCCCGCCGGATCGCGATCCCGGCCGTGGAGAAGAAGGGTGCTCTGCTGCTCGAGGACGTCGGCGTTCCGCTGCCGAAGCTCGGCGATCTGGTGCTGGGTATCGAAAAGATCGCGGCCGACCGCGAGGTGACGATCGCCGTCATCGCGCACGCTGGCGACGGCAACACGCATCCGCTGCTCGTCCTCGATCCCAAGGACGAGGAACAGCAGAAGCGCGCGCAGATCGCCTACGGCGAGGTCATGGACCTGGCCACGGGACTGGGCGGGACGATCACCGGTGAGCACGGCGTCGGCCGCCTCAAGGCACCGTGGCTCGCGCCCTACCTCGGCGAGGACGTCATGGAGCTCAACCACCGGATCAAGCAGGCCCTCGATCCGGACAACATCTTCAACCCGGGATCGGTCTACACCGGGCTCGTCTGAGGATCCGGCTGGGGTCCGCGGCGCAGCAGCGGCTGGGTCGGGACCGCCTCGGCTGGGTCGGAACCGCCTCGGCGGAGGGAATTCGTGGAAGAATTCTGCACAGCTGTCGAATCGACGTCGATTCGATCGTCTTCTCTGTGAGCGACCGAAATCCGGCCGCCGCACACAGAACGGAGCGAACCATGCGCTATTCACTGATCTTCCACGCACCCGAACCCGGAGTCGACGGCCCTGCCCCCACCGAAGAGGACATCCAGGAGATGATGCGCCTCATGGACGACTTCGGCCAGGCGCTCACCTCGGCCGGGGTCTTCGTCGCCTGGGAGATGCTCGCACCCCACACCGAGACGAAGACCGTGACCCGGCGGACCGGAGAGGTCGTCATCGAGGACGGGCCCTCCGCCGCGGCGAAGGAGGCCCTGGCCGGGGTCGTCGTCATCGACGTTCCCGACATCGAGGCGGCCCTGGCCTGGGCCGAGAAATTCCCCGGCACGAGCTACGGCACCATCGAGGTCCGACCCGCGGCGACCTCGTTCGTCGACGGCACGTGGACCCGGCCCTGATCGGGAACCCGTGACCGAGTCGGCCGATCCTGCCGAGCGCGCGATGATCCTGTCCTAGGACGGCTGGGGCAGGATCATCGCGCTCATCGCGGCCGCCGACGGTGATATCTCCGGCGCCGAGGATGCACTGTCCACTGCGCTCGAACGTGCCGTCACAGCGTGGCGGGACCAGGGACCGCCCGCCAATCCGGAAGGCTGGCTCTACCGTGTGGCGCTCAATGCCCGCCGAGACGTGTGGAAATCGGCGGCGGCACGGACCTCGACGGCACTCGACGAGGAGACGAACGACCGCATCGTCGGCGGCACCGACCCCGCCCATCACGACCCTGACGCCGTGCCCGACCGCAGGCTCGAACTCCTTGCCGCCTGCGCCCACCCGGACATCGATCCTCCAGCCCGGCCGCTGCTCATGCTCTCGGCGGTGATGGGGATGACGGCAAAACAGATCGCAGCGGCCATGGCCCTGCCCGCCGCCACCGTCTCCGCCCGTCTGACCAGGGCGAAGAAGCGTGTTGCCGGTCTCGGTGTCGCCTTCGGCAGTCCCGACCGCCTCGACCTCGAGTCCCGTCTGCCCGATGTGTTTGAGGCGATCTATGGGGCGTTCGCGATCGAATGGGCTCAGGCGGCCGCGCAGCCGCGGGAGGGCATGATCGGCGAGGCCCTGTACCTGTCCCGCCTCGTGGCCGAACTCTGCCCTGGCGACGGCGAATCCCACGGACTGGCCGCACTCATCCACCTCTCCGCCGCCCGGTTCCCCGCCCGTCGCAGCGGCAACGGACGATTCGTCCCGCTGACCGACCAGGACCCCGACCGCTGGGACGGAACACTCACCGAGGCGGGCGAGCGCCACCTAGTCGAGGTCCACCGCTGCGGACACGTCGGCCGATTCGGGCTCGAGGCAGCCATCCAACTCCTCCATATGGCCGGAATCCGCACCGGATCCACGGATTGGCCGATGCTGCTGCGCCTCCACGACGATCTCGCGCAGGTGGCCCCGAGTCTCGGCGGGTCGGTCTCCCGAGCGGCCGTCCTCGCCGAGGTCGACGGCCCCGAGGCGGGACTGGCCGCACTCGACGCGCTGGGCTTCGACCCGGACGGCCAAGACGATAAGCGCGTCTCCGCCTTCCAACCTGCCTGGGTGCTGCGGGCTCATCTGCTCACCCGCCTCGGCCGCACAGACGAGGCGGCCACCGCCCGCCGGCGGGCGCTCGACCTGACCACTGACCCGGCCGAACGCGAGTACCTCTCGGCAGGACTCACCTGAGACGGACGTCACCTCGTCTTCGGGATGGGCGGGGGTACGGCATATGATGGTGAAATCAATCCACAGACTCCGAAACCATCCTGCATGCACAATTCCTCTCAGACCGAACCCGCCCAGGGCACGTCCCAGGGCTTCGCCCACGCGAAGGCGATCCTGTTCGGCGAACACGCGGTTGTCTACGGCTCTCCGGCCGTCGCAGTGCCATTGCACGGGCTCGGAGTCCAGACCGATATCCGCCGGTCCCCGCACCAGGAGACCCGGATCGAGAGCCAGCTGTTCTCCGGAAATGCGCAGACCGCTCCGGAGCCGATGGGCCCCGTCGTCGCCGGTCTCAACGCCGCGCTGAAGGCCGTGGGCAACCCCGACGCCGAGGTGGAGCTGCTCATCCGTTCGGCGATCCCCCACAGCCGGGGCTTGGGTTCGAGTGCAGCCGTGGCCACCTCCGTGGCCCGCGCCGTCGCGAACCTGCATGCGACGGTCTTCGACGAGAACACCCTCCACGAGATCGTGCAGGCGGCCGAAACCGTCGCCCATGGCCGACCCAGCGGAATCGACGCCTGGGCCGTGGCCAAGCCCGCCCCCATCCGCTTCCAGACCGGGTGCGCCCAGACCATCGACGTCGGTCAGCGCCTCGTCTTCGTCCTCGCGGACTCCGGTCATCACGGGTCCACCGCCGAGGCGGTCGGCGGGGTCCGTGCCTGCCGTGACGCCGATCCTGTGCGCATCGGGGGGATGATCGACCGTCTGGCCGAAATCACCGATTCCGCCGTCGACAACATCCGCTCCGGTGATCGTGGGGCGATCGGCACCCTGATGAACGAAGCCCATGGACTGCTCGGCAGCCTCGGCGTGTCGACCCCGACCCTCGATTCCCTCGTGGATGCCGCCACCGCGGCCGGAGCCTGGGGCGCCAAACTCACCGGCGGCGGGCTCGGCGGCTGCGTGCTGGCCCTGGCCGATGACGATGATTCGGCCGAAGAGCTCGCCGAGGCCCTGCGCAAGGCGGGAGCACCCCGCACCTGGACGACGGAGGTCAGACCGACATGAGAACGACGACGGCGCGAGCCTACCCGAACATCGCCCTGGTCAAATACTGGGGCAAGGCCGATGAGGAGCTCATCCTGCCCGCCGCGGGCAGTCTGTCGCTGACCCTCGACCATTTCGAGACCACGACCACCGTGGTGCCCGCCCCGGACGCCGAGACCGATGTCCTCGAACTCGACGGCGCACTCGCCGATGCCGGTCAGACGGATCGCATCTCGACTTTCCTCGACCATGTCCGCGCCCTGGCGGGACGCGATGACCGGGTCCTCGTCCGGTCCCGCAACTCCGTGCCCACAGGTGCCGGTCTGGCCTCCTCGGCGTCGGGCTTCGCCGCTCTGGCCACGGCCGCCGCTGCCGCCTTCGACCTCGACCTCGACGCCAGAGATCTCAGCCGGCTGGCCCGCCGCGGTTCGGGGTCGGCCTGCCGCTCGATTCCCGACGGCGTCGCCGTCTGGCACGCCGGCGACGACGCCGCGTCCTTCGCCGAGACCGTTCCCGCACCGGACATGCGGATGATCATCGTCACCGTCAACCGGGCGAGGAAGGCCGTGTCCTCCCGCGAGGCGATGCGCCTGACGGCCGCCACCTCCCCCTTCTACTCCGGTTGGGTGTCCTCGACCGAGGACTACCTGGAGCAGATGGTCGCTGCGTGCGCGGCCGGGGACTTCACCCGCATCGGCGAGATCACCGAATCCCACGCCCTGCGCATGCACGGCCTCATCCAGTCCACCGTGCCTCCGATCCGGTTCCTCAATCCGACCAGCCACGCGATCTTCGACGCCGTGGCCGAAGCCCGCGAGAACGGCATCGAAGCCTATTCGACCGCCGATGCCGGCCCGAACGTCGCCGTCATCGTCCGCCCCCATGACGCCGAGGCGCTGGCAGAGAAGCTCTCCGGCTTCGGCGACGTCCGCGTCGTCGGCCCCGGACCGGGAGCCCACCTGCTCACCGCCGATGACGCAGTCCCGCCCGCAGACGCAGTGAACCCGGCTGCGGGTGAGGGCAGCCGGGCATGATCGAGACCCGGGCACCCGGCAAGCTGTTCATCGCCGGCGAGTACGCCGTCGTCGAGCCCGGACAGCCCGCCGTGCTCATCGCCGTCGACCGGTGCATCACCGTCCGACTGACCGAGAGCGAAGGCGCCGGCCGCATCCATTCGAGCGAATACGGTCAGGCTCCCGTCGTGTGGCGGCGCGAAGACGATGGTGAGCACATCATCGTCGACGAGCGCCCCTTCGACTATGTGCTCTCGGCGATCTCCACCGTCGAAGAGCTGCGCTCCGGCCGGGGTGCCAGCCCCCGCTACTTCGATCTCGAGATCTCCAGCGAACTCAATGACTCAGACGGCCGGAAGTTCGGCCTCGGCTCCTCGGCGGCGGTGACTGTGGCGACGATCGCCGCTCTCGATGAGTTCTACGAACTCGGGCTGACCCTGACCGAACGCTTCAAGCTCGCCGTCCTGGCGACCATCGCGATCTCCACGAAGGCCTCCGGCGGCGATCTTGCCGCCAGCACCTTCGGCGGTTGGATCCGCTACTCCTCCCCCGACCGTGCCGCCCTGCACGCTCACCGCGAGGCCCACGGGGTCGTCTCCGCCATGAGCTGCTCGGAATGGGCCGGCTGCTCGGCCAGACGGGTCACCCCACCGAGCTCGCTCGACCTCCTCGTCGGCTGGACCGGATCACCGGCGTCGACCGAACACCTCGTCACACGCGTCCACACCCCGCGCGAGCAGGCAGCCGAATCCTCTGCCGAAACGACCGCGGCACCGCAGAAAACGCGCCCGCTCGTGTCCTTCGCCGCCGAGTCGCACACGCTCGTCGACGACCTCGTGGCGGCCTTCGACGCCGACGATGCCGAGGCCAGCCTGACCACGATCCGCTCCGTGCGCACCCTGCTGCGGCGACTGAGCGACTCCACGGGCAGCCTCATCGAAACCGAAGCCCTGCACGACCTGTGCGAGATCGCCGAAACCCACGGGGCCGCAGCGAAGCCCTCGGGAGCCGGCGGCGGCGACTGCGGAATCGCCCTCGCCCACTCCCACACCGAAGCACAGACCATTCTCAGCGGCTGGGAAGCCGCCGGAATCCGACCCCTGGACCTCGGTGCCCACCGAGAGGAAGGCGAGATCGATGAGTTCTGAGACCCCGGCATCAGTTGAGACACCGGAGACCAAGGCCTCACGGGCCTCCCGCAAGGACGACCACGTACGCCTCGCCTCGGCGCAGCAGACCGAAGGCCCCCGCCGCACCGACTTCGACGACCTCGAATTCGTCCACCATGCCCTGTCCGGCACGAACCCCGAACTTGTCGACCTCTCGGTCGAACTCGGAGACTGGACGTGGCCGACTCCCTTCTACGTCAACGGCATGACCGGCGGCACGGAGACCACGGCGAAGATCAACCGGGACCTGGCCATCGCCGCCGCCGAGACCGGCCTGCCCATGGCCTGCGGATCGATGAGCGTGGCACTCGACGACGCCGAGGCAGCGAAGGGCTTCACCGTCATCCGCGAGGAGAACCCGGACGGCTTCGTCATGGGCAACCTCGGCGCCGGTCGCAGCGCCGATGATGCCCGGCGGGCCGTCGAACTGCTGAACGCAGATGCCCTCCAGCTGCACATCAACCCGGTGCAGGAGACCGCGATGCCCGAAGGCACCCGCGACTTCTCCACCTGGCTGTCCGGTCTCGAGGACATCGTCGCCTCCTGCCCCGTTCCCGTCGTCGTCAAAGAGGTCGGATTCGGACTCAGCCGCCGTACGCTCACCCTCCTCGCCGATATCGGAGTCCAGTACGCCGACGTCTCCGGCGCCGGAGGCACCGACTTCCTGCGCATCGAGAACGATCGCTCACCGGCCGATGACTTCTCCATGCTCACCGGCTTCGGCCAGTCCGCCCTGGCCTGCCTGCTCGACGCCCCATCCGAATGGACCACCGAGACGACGATGGACGACGGCGTCTCGAACCGCGTGCTGCTGGCCTCCGGCGGCGTGCGCAACCCCTATGATGTCGTGAAAGCACTGGCCTGCGGTGCTCGCGCCGTCGGCGTCGCCGGCACGTTCCTGCAGACCGTGCTCGACCACGGTCCGGACGGGCTCGTCGATCTCGTGCGCACCTGGCAGACTCAGACCTCGGCTCTGTTCGCCCTGCTCGGGGCGCAGCGGTCCACGGACCTCACGGCCACGGACCTGCTCACGCGGGGCCGCCTCGGCGAGTTCGCCCGCCTGCGCGGAATCGACGTCACCGCGCTCTCGCACCGATCCGACGTCCTTTCGAGGAGGAATCAGCTGTGAATCAGCAGACCACGATCACCGGGATCCCCACCACGTGGGTCGGTCCCCTGCGGGTCAGCGGCGAAGCGCTGGCGCCGATCGGCACCCACACCGAGGTGGCCGTGCCCCTGGCAACGTATGAGACCCCGCTGTGGCCCTCCGTCGGCCGCGGGGCGTCGATCTCCCGTGAGATCGAAGGTGGGATCCGCACCGTCATCGTCGATGAGCGGATGACCCGGTCGGTGCTGTTCGTGGCCGAATCCGCGATCGGCGCCGAGGCGGCCGCGCAGGCCATCCGTCACCGCACCCGCGAACTCGAAGCCGTCGTCGAGGCCGGGTCCGGCCACTGCCGGCTCATCGAGATCCACCCCGAGATCGTCGGGAACCTGCTCTTCGTCCGCTTCGCCTTCCGCACCAACGACGCCTCGGGGCACAACATGGTCACCCAGGCCTCGGATTCGCTCATGGACACCATCCTGTCCTGGCAGCTGGGCCTCGACTACGGCTCGGTGTCGGGCAACTACTGCTCGGACAAGAAGGCCACCGCGGTCAACGGGATCCTCGGACGCGGACGCAATGTCGTCGCCGAGATCGTCCTGCCCCACGAGGTCGTCGATCGTCGCCTGCGCACGAGCGCGGAGAAGATTGTCGAACTCGTCGTGCGCAAGAACCTCGTCGGATCGACGATCGCTGGCGCCCTGCGTTCGGCGAACGCGCACTATGCGAACATGCTGCTCGCCTTCTACCTGGCCACCGGTCAGGATGCGGCGAACATCGTCGAAGGCTCGCAGGGCATCACCTATGCGGAGAACCGCCCCGAGGGCCTGTACTTCTCGACGACGCTGCCGCACCTCATCGTCGGCACCGTGGGCAACGGCAAGGATCTGCCGCGTGTCGATGAGGCGCTGGAACGTCTCGGCTGCCGGGAGGATCGTGAGCCGGGAGCGAATTCGCGTCGACTCGCTGCGCTCATGGCCGCGACCGTTCTCTGCGGTGAGCTCTCACTGCTCGCCGCCCAGACGAACCCCGGTGAGCTGATGGACACTCACCGTCAGATGGAACGCAAGGCTGATGAGCAGCACGCTGCCGAGACTCCGACAGATTCAGCACACCGAGAGGACGGCGAGGCCGCATGACATCACACACTGCTGCGGGCACTGTCACGATCGGCATCGACGACATCGAACTGGCCACGAGCCATCATGTCGTCAGGCTCGATGACTTCGCCGAGGCGAACGGCACCGATCCGAACAAGTTCCGCCTCGGCCTCGGCCAGGACGAGTTCAGCTTCCCGGCACCCGATGAGGATGTCGTGACCATGGCCGCCGCGGCTGCCGCGCCGATCATTCAGCGCAGCGGGACCGAGGGCATCCGCACGATGCTCTTCGCCACCGAATCGGGAATCGACCAGTCGAAGGCCGCCGGCATGGCCGTGCACTCGCTGCTCGACCTGCCGTCGCAGATGCGCGTCGTCGAGGTCAAGGAAGCGTGCTATTCGGCGACGGCCGCCCTGCAGGCGGCCGTCGGCATCGTCACCCGGTCACCGGGTCAGCGCGTGCTCGTCATCGCCTCGGATGTGGCCCGCTATGCGCTCGATTCTCCGGGTGAACCGACCCAGGGTGCCGGTGCCGTGGCGATGCTCGTCTCCGCGGATCCGAAGCTGCTCGAGATCGAACCGGTCTCAGGGCTGAACTCGGCCGATGTCGATGACTTCTGGCGCCCGAACGATTCGACGACCGCGATCGTCGACGGAGCCCTGTCGGTCACCGCCTACCTCGATGCGCTCACCGGAGCGTGGACCGATCTGGCCGCGCAGGGCGGACCGGCCATGGCCGAGATCGACCGTGTGCTCTACCACCAGCCGTTCACGAAGATGGCGAAGAAGGCGCAGGTCCACCTCGCCGGACTCACGGGTGAGGATCTCGACACGGAGATCGTCGCGGGTGCCTCTGGAGCGGGTGCCTCTGGAGCGGGCGCCGTCGATGCCGGCACCTCGGATGCGGGCTCCACCGGCCCGACTGCCGCCCACTCGGCCGCCGCCGCGGACTCGGCCACTGCCGGCTCAGCCGACAGCTCGGCTGCCACCGGCCCGCGCGATACGGGTCTGGCCACCAGCACTCTGTACAACCGGCGTCTCGGCAACTCCTACACCGCTTCGCTCTATGCCGGACTGTGCTCGCTGCTCGATCACGATGAGGATCTTGCCGGCAAGCGCATCGGACTGTTCAGCTATGGGTCGGGCAGCGTCGGCGAGTTCTTCACCGCTCGCGTCGTCCCCGGCTACGAGCAGCATTCGCGCCGGCGGGCCGTCACCGATGCACTCGACGCCCGGGTGCCGCTGTCCATCGACGCGTATCGCGCCCTCCACGCCGCCGAGCTCTCCAGCGCCGAGGACGTCACGACCCCGAAGGTGACTGCGGGACCGTTCCGCTTCGCCGGAATCAAGGGCCGCGCCCGCCTCTACGAGCGCGCCTGAAGCCTCCAGGAGTCCTCCCCCCGGAGTCACAGCGCCCGTTCGCGTCCTCACCGCGCATTCGGACCGGCCTGATCGCTGTCAGCCCAGTTTGAGGCGAACAGCCCATGTTTGAAACAGGGCTGCTCAACTCAAACTGGGCCTTTTGCGAGTTTTGGTACAGGCCTCTTCGAACAGCCCCCTCTGCTCCCTGAGCCATTCGAAGAAACCTGTACCTTTTCGCGTTCGGCCCGGTTCGAAGTGAATAGCCCCTGGTCAAACACGTGCTGCTCGCCCCAAACTGGGCCCTTCGCACTGTGACCACCGCAGACACGAAGAAGCCCCTCACCTTGACCCTGTCGGGACCCGGTGAGGGGCTTCTCGTTCGCTGTGCGCGAGGGGGGACTTGAACCCCCACGACCTTGCGGCCACTGGCACCTGAAGCCAGCGCGTCTACCAATTCCGCCACTCGCGCGAACAAGGTAAAACTCTAGCATCGGAGTCGGCGAAACTGAAAACCGAGGAAGCCGAATCGACCCAAACGTGTCCACCTTCACATTTTCGACCCGAGCGTTCACTCACCCCCGACCCGCGCGGCCGCCCACGCTCGCCCCGCACACCGGCCCACCTGCGCCGTCTGCACTCCCTCGATCTTCCCTGGACGCGCGCAGGGAATCCCGGCACAGCTTCGCCCCGCGAACACGCGTAACGTGAGTTGAGAGCCTCCCCGCGTTAGGATTGGGTGTTGATGTGCCCAGAGTGCACGTGATCAGGACCACCTGGTCAGAGCACTCAAAGACGCTAGGCGAAGAGTTCGTCCGGCAACGGCAACACCTGATGAGGAGGTGCCATGGGGTTACTCGATCGCTTCGAGAAGGGGCTGGAGAACGTCGTCAACGGCGCCTTCGCCAAGGCTTTCAGATCCCAGGTCGAACCCGTCGAGCTCGCCGGAGCCCTCCGCCGTGAGGCCGACAACAAAGCCGCCGTGGTCTCCCGCGGTCGCACTCTGACGGCCAACCACTACGTCATCGAGCTCTCGCAGACCGACCACGACCGACTCTCCGGCCTCGAGTCCGAACTGCGCTCCGATCTGCGCCAGGTCGTCGGCGACCACGCCGTCGAACAGGCCTACAGCTTCGTCGGTCCCGTCTCCGTCGAATTCGCTCTCGCCGACGACCTCGACACGGGCATGTACCGCGTCGTGTCCTCGACCCAGCGCCCCGACGGATCCCCCGCCGCTCAGCCGGCCAACCGCGGCGGCTACGACCCGATCTCACGGGCGAATCCGATCGTCGGCGAGTCCCCGAACTCCGGTTCCCGACCCGCGACCCCGCGCCGCACCCCCGAACCCGCCCGTTCGGCTCCGGCCCCCGCCGCGACCTCGCGGCCGAACCCCGCCGCGCGCCCCGCCCCGGCACCCGCACCCGCTCGCACCATCGAAGCCAGCGTGACCATCGACGGTCGCACGCAGATGCTGCGACAGGGCACGAACACCTTCGGCCGTTCCTCGTCGAGCTCCGACTTCGTCATCGACGATCCCGGCGTCTCACGCCGTCACTTCGAGATCGTCGTCGAGGGCGACCGCGCCGTGGCCAATGACCTCGGATCGACGAACGGCACACTGCTGCACGGACGCAAACTGACATCGGCGACCCTCTCCGACGGCGACATCCTCCTCGCCGGCGAGGCCGAGGTCCACTACAACGAGCGGGACGCCCAGTGAGCGAATTCACCGTCACCGTCTTCCGGTTGGCATTCTTCATCATCCTCTGGCTCTTCGTCCTCGGAGTCGCCGGAGTCCTCCGGCGCGACATCTTCGGCCCCCGGAAGACCCGTGCCGGAAGGAAATCCCGCCGAGGCGGCTCCAAGTCCGCCCCGCAGCCACCGTCCCGGCCGGCTCCCGCGCCTCGTCCGGCGGCCGCCCCGGTCGCCCACGCCCATCCGGGCACCATCCGCATCACCGACGGCCCCTTGGCGGGGCAGACGCTCATGCTCTCGGGAGCGCCCGTGACCTTCGGCCGAGCTCCCGACAATACGATCATCATCAATGACGACTTCGCCTCCAGCCATCATGCTCGAATCTCCGCGAAGAACGGCGCATGGATGCTCGAAGACCTCGGATCGACCAACGGCACCATCGTCGACGGCTCACGCATGACCGGACCCATCCAACTGGCCATCGGCACCCGGATCACCATCGGACATACGACCCTGGAGACCCAATCGTGACGACCGGCGGTACCATCACTCTCCGTTCGGCAGCCCGGTCTCACACCGGGCTGGTGCGTAAGAACAACCAGGACTCCGGCTACGCGGGGCCCAATTTCCTGCTCATCGCCGACGGAATGGGCGGTCACGCAGGCGGAGACGTCGCCTCGGCGATCACCGTCTCCCGCCTGGCCGAGCTCGACCACGAGCCCGGAGGCGAGGACGCCCTCGAAATCCTGCGCACCTCGATCCTCGAAGCCAACGACCGCATCTGCCGCGGCGTCGGTGAACAGCCCGAACTCGCCGGAATGGGCACCACCGTCACCGCCGTCCTGCGTGCTCCCGGCAACCGCTTCGCTCTCGCCCATATCGGCGACTCCCGCGGCTATGTGCTGCGCGACGACAAGCTCCAGCCGATCACCCACGACCACACCTTCGTACAGATGCTCGTCGACGAAGGCCGGATCACCCCCGAGGAGGCCGAGACCCACCCGCAGCGCTCGGTCGTGATGAAGGTCCTCGGCGACGTCGGGGCCTCCCCCGACCTCGACCTGTCCCTGCGCGAGGCCCAGGTCGGCGACCGTTGGATGCTGTGCTCGGACGGTCTGACCGGATTCGCCGACATCGACGACATCACCCGCGTGCTCAAAGAGGTCGCCGACCCCGACGAGGCCTGCCGTCAGCTCATCGACCTGGCCCTGGCCGGCGGCGGAGCCGACAACGTCACCGTCGTCGTCGGCGACGTCCTCGAAGGCGAGGTCGAGACCACCGAAGGCGTGTCCGTCGGCTCCGTCCAACTCAACCCCCACTACGCCGCGATCGGTGCGAACCCCGACGCCGAGGCGGCCGTTGACACCGAAGCCCACGAAACCTTCGCCGACAACGACGTATCCGCCGACACGGCACCGATCCAGACCGTAGACGGCGAGGACGTCGACGCTCGGGACGGCACTACTCAGCAGCTGCGGACCAACACCGCTGCAGACGAGGAGGCCGACCTCGACGAAGAGGTCGAGAAAAGGTCCTACCTCGGGTGGATCATCACCGCCATCGTGATCGTCGCGCTGGCCGTCGGCGGATTCTTCGCCTATAACTACGTCAGCCACCAGTACTACGTCGCCAACGACGACGGCAAGGTCTCCCTCTACCGCGGCCTCGACACGACGCTCGGGCCCATCGAACTCAGCCGCCTCGTCGACACCACGGACATCGAGGTCGGCAGCCTCAACAGCTACTCCCAGGACCGTCTGCGCGGATCGATACCCGCCGGGTCACGCGATGAGGCCGATCGCATCATCGACAATCTCCGCAAGGAATCCGATCGCTCCTCCGGCATGTCCGGCGACGTGCAGGACTCGACGAGTCCGAGCGACCCGGCTCCCTCACCTCCGGATTCGAAGTCCGCGGACCCCAGTGACGCCATCACCCGGGAGTCGCAGTGATGAACCAGGCTCCCTCGCAGACCGCGCGCCCCAGAACCTACCGTCTGGCGGAGCTCGGTCTCCTGATCCTGGCTATCGCCGTCGCAACCAGCGCCTATGCTCTGGTCGGCCTCGGCGTCGAAGACACCATCCCGGCCAATGTCTACGGCTATGCCGCATGGCTGGCGGCCCTCGGCGTCATCCTCCACATCATCGTGTGGATCAAGGCGAAATACGCCGATCCCGTGCTCGTGCCGATCGCGGTGCTGCTCAACGGCCTCGGCCTGGCGATGATCTACCGCGTCGACCTCGGCCGCGACGAATACCTCGGTTCGGCGATGACCCAGCTGGTGTGGATGACACTCGGCGTGGGTCTGGCCATCGCCGTGATCTTCGTCGTCCGCGACCACCGCTGGCTGCGCCGCTACACCTATGTCTCGGGCTTCGCCGCCCTGGTCTTCCTCCTGCTGCCGCTCATTCCCGGCATCGGCAAGACCATCAACGGCGCCCGCATCTGGATCGGCGTCGGCCCGCTGTCCTTCCAGCCCGGCGAGATCGCGAAGATCCTGCTGGCCATCTTCTTCGCCGGCTACCTCGTCACCTACAAGGACCAGCTCGTCGCCGCCGGCCCGAAGATCCTCGGCATCCGGTTCCCCCGACTCCGCGATTTCGGACCCATCGTCGTCGCCTGGGTCGCCAGCGTGGGCGTGCTCGTCTTCGAACGCGACCTCGGCACCTCGCTGCTCTTCTTCGGCCTCTTCGTCGCCATGCTCTATGTGGCCACCTCGAAGGTCTCGTGGATCATCCTCGGCCTCGGATTCTTCTCCGCCGGCGCAGTTGCGGCGACCTTCCTCTTCTCCCACGTGGGACAGCGTGTGTCCGGTTGGCTCAATGCGCTGACCGCCGAGGAGTACAACAAGACTCCCGGCGGTTCCTACCAGCTCGTGCAGGGCCTGTTCGGCATGTCCAACGGCGGCCTCATCGGCACCGGCTTCGGCGAAGGCCGACCGAACATGGTCCCCTACGCCGAATCCGACTTCATCTACGCCAGTTTCGGTGAGGAGATCGGCCTGGCCGGGCTCTTCGTTATCCTGCTGTGCTACCTGTTCATCTTCCAGCGTGGAATCCGCACGGCTCAGCAGCTGCGTGACGGCTTCGGCACTCTTCTGGCCACGGGTCTGTCGTTCACGATCGCCCTGCAGGTCTTCGTCGTCGTCGGCGGCGTCACGCGCCTCATCCCGCTGACGGGTCTGACCACGCCGTTCCTCGCACAGGGCGGTTCCTCGCTCATTGCGAACTGGATGATCATCGCCCTGCTGCTGCGGATCTCGGACAATGCCAGGCGCCCCGTGGAGGAATTCCACACCGGAGTGCTCACCATCACCGAGGATCCCGAACCCGTTCCAGCGGGTGCCTCCGCCGCCTCGGCGCGCACCGTCGACGAAGATGCTCCCACGACGAATCTGCCGCCGGCCGATTCCCGTGAGTTCGACGGCGAAGCCCCGACGACGAACCTGCCGCCCGCGGATGACCGCGCACTCAAGCGCGGCGGGACACCCAACGACACCGATCCCACCGACCAACGACCCACCGGAGGTGAACGATGAAGAAGCCATTGACGCATATCGCCGTCGTCGGATTCGTCATGTTCGCGCTCCTGTTCGGGTCGACGAGCTGGGTGCAGTACGTGACCGCGGATTCGCTGAACAACAATCCGCTGAACAACCGACGGATCCTCGACCAGCTGGCCCGTGATCGCGGTCCGATCCTCGTCGACGGCACCCCGATCGCGTACTCGGAGCCTGTCGACGACAAGTACAAGTACCAGCGCAAATACGGTTCGGACAACCTCGATCCGCGCGCCTACGCCTCGCTGACCGGCTACTACTCCGTCGTGTCCGGAGCCTCGGGCATGGAACGTGCCGCCGGCGACTACCTCTCCGGCGATTCCGACGCCCTGTTCTACGACAAGGTCGGCAGCTTCTTCACCGGTGAGCAGCCACGCGGCGCAGCGGTCGAGCTGACCATCGACCCGAAGGTGCAGCAGGCGGCGTGGGACGGGCTGGGCAACCAGAACGGTGCGGCCGTGGCCCTCGACCCGAAGACCGGGAAGATCCTGGCCATGGCCTCGACCCCGGGCTGGGACCCCAATGCCCTGGCCAGCCACGACACAACTGAGGCCAGCGAGGCCTTCAAGAACCTTGAAGCCGCCGAGGGCAAGCCCGCCTACAACCGCGCGATCGGCGGCAACCTGTACCCGCCCGGCTCGACTTTCAAGGTCCTCGTCGCGGCGGCCGCCCTGGAATCCGGCGACTACGAACCCGATTCCCAGCTCAACGGACCCGCCACGCTCGATCTGCCGCAGACGACGGCGACGATCGGCAACTCGCATCCCGGTGCCTGTCGCAACGGGGGCAAGCCGAGCCTGGCCGATTCGCTCGCCGAATCCTGCAACACCTCATTCGCCTCCCTGGGCATGGACCTCGGAGAAGACGCGGTCGCGAAGCAGGCCGAGAAGTTCGGCTTCGGCGAGGATCTCGAGATCCCTCTCAATGTCACCCCGTCCTCGTTCCCGTCCGACCTCAATCCGCCGCAGCTGGCCCAGTCCTCGCTCGGTCAGTTCGAGGTCAGGTCGACTCCGCTGCAGATGGCGATGATGACCGCGGGAATCGCCAACGGCGGCAAGATGATGAAGCCCCAGCTCGTCGACAGGGTGCTCAATGCGAACACCCTCGAGCCGATCTCCGAGACCCGCCCGAGCCAGATGTCCCGCCCCGTGTCCGGAGATACGGCAGACAAGCTCACCGACATGATGACCGGTGTGGTCGAGAACGGCACCGCCTCGGTGGCGAAGATGCGCGATACGAAGGTCGCAGCGAAGACCGGCACCGCCCAGCACGCCAAGGGCGCGGCACCCCATGCCTGGTTCATCTCTTTCGCCCCGGCCGACGACCCTCAGGTCGCGGTCGCGGTCGTGGTCGAGAACGGCGGAAACGCGGGCAACGAAGCTTATGGTGCGACGGTCGCAGGACCGATCGCGAAGAACATGATGGAAGCGGTGGTCGAGAAATGAGACCCGTCGAAGGCACCCTGTTGGGCAACCGTTACAAACTCACCTCCCGCATCGCCGTCGGCGGCATGGGTGAGGTCTGGAAGGGTGTGGATTCCGTCCTCGGCCGTGAGGTCGCGGCGAAGATCCTCAAGGACGAGTACCTCTCCGAATCGACCTTCCTCGCCCGGTTCCGTGCCGAGGCCCAGAACATGGGTCGTGTCTCCGACCCGGGAATCGCCGGTGTCTACGACTACGGCGACGAGCAGGGTTCGCCCTACCTCGTCATGGAATACGTGCCCGGTGAGGCTCTGTCGGCGATCATCGAGCGCAGCGCACCCCTGTCCGAGACCGATACCCTCTCCATCGTCACGCAGGCCGCTCAGGCCCTCGGCGCCGCACACAAGGTGGGCGTCATCCACCGTGACATCAAGCCCGGCAACATCCTCATGACACCGGACTTCCGGGTCAAGATCACGGACTTCGGCATCGCCCGGGTCACCGATCAGGCGCCGCTGACGAAGACCGGGCAGGTCATGGGCACCGCCCAGTACCTCGCCCCCGAACAGGCCACGGGAAAGGGTTCGGGACCCGGTTCCGACCTCTACGCCCTGGGCATCATCGCCTATGAGGCCCTGGCCGGTCAGCGTCCCTTCACGGGGGACTCGCAGGTGGCCATCGCCATCGCCCAGGTCAATCAGCAGCATCCGCCGCTGCCGGACACGGTCTCCGAACCGCTGCGCCGCTTCGTCGACTGCCTGCTGGAGAAGAAGCCCGAACGCCGTCCCTCGGATGCCTTCAAGGTCGCCAAGGCCGCCGAGGCGCTCTCGGCCGGGGACATCGCAGGCGCCGAGGAGCTCGTGCCGCAGATGCGCCACGGAGCCGCCGCGTCCGAAGCCCTGACCCAGGTCTTCAACAACCCGGAGCCGGCAGCCACGACGAAGACTCTGCCCGTCACATCCTCGAACGATGCGACCCAGGTGTACCCGAACGGTGCCGCCGCCGGAATCACCGGCGCCGGGGCCGCCGGTGCCGGAGCCGCCGCGGCGAATACGGGACAGATCGATCCCGAAGATCCGCAGAATCAGGATCTGGAGAAGGACAAGCAGTCGAACAAGGGCCGCGTCCTCATCTGGATCCTTGCGATCATCGCCCTCATCGCGGTCGGTTCCCTGCTGTGGTTCTTCCTCGGCGGAGGCAATGCCGAACCCGAACCGGAACCGTCGACCTCGGCGCCCACCTCGGAGGCGGCGAAGACGATCGAGATCGATAAGAACGATTACATCGGACTCACGGAATCCTCGGCGACGCAGAACCTCGAGAACAAGGGACTCGAGGTCGAGACGACCGACATCAACTCGGATCGGGCGGCCGGAACCGTCGCGGACGTCGGTGAGGGCGACAACGGATACACCTTCGAAGAGGGTGACACCGTGACCCTCTACATCTCCGCCGGTCCCGCCGAGCAGCCCGAAGAGCCCGCCACGGACTCCGGATCCGATTCGGGTCTGGGCAATGACTCGGAGTCGAGCTCGGATTCCGATTCCGCATCCGATTCGCAGGATCAGGGTTCGGACTCCGATGACAACGGCTCTTCCTCCGACCAGGACTCCTCGAGCTCGTCGAACTCCTCGTCGGACTCCGAGACCTCGAGCGAAACGGACTCCTCGTCATCGACGGATACGTCCGGAGAGTCGGACTCCTCGGGCTCCGGCGATTCGGCGGACAGCAACAGCGGCTCGAACCCGAACAGCGGCAATGACGGGACGGGCAGCAACCCCGGCTCGTCGAGCGGTTCGAACTCGGAGGCCGGTGGCAACCCGAACGGAAACAACGGCAATGAATAGACAGTGATCGACACAGAGCAGCGATTACGAGAAGCGAAGAGTTTGAGATACTGAAACTCGACCCGGCTCAGGTGAGAATGAAGCCTGAAGCTCGGGTGAGACAAGCGGAGGACATACATGAGTGAACCCAAGGTGCTGTCGGGGCGTTACGAAGTTCGTGCGCTCCTCGGCCGTGGGGGCATGGCAGAAGTGCATGAGGGCGTCGACAACCGTCTCGGCCGTCGCGTGGCCATCAAACTTCTGCGCTCCGATCTCGCCCGCGATCCGTCTTTCCACACCCGTCTCAAGCGCGAGGCCCAGTCCGCGGCCGGTCTCAACCATCCCGGAATCGTCTCCGTCTATGACTCCGGCGAAGAGGAATTCGTCGAATCCGGCGGCTCGTCGGTGTCCGTGCCGTTCATCGTCATGGAATACGTCGAGGGCAAGCCCCTGCGCGAAGTCCTCAACGAGCACGGCACACTCACCGTCGATGAGGCCCTCAACGTCATCGCCGGGGTCCTGGCTCCGCTCGAGTACTCCCACCGCAACGGCATCGTCCACCGCGATATCAAACCCGCGAACGTCATGCTCACCCCTGAGGGTGACATCAAGGTCATGGACTTCGGCATCGCCCGGGCGCTCAAGGACAATTCGGGACTGACGCAGACCCAGTCGGTGGTGGGCACCGCCCAGTACCTCTCCCCCGAACAGGCCCGCGGCGAGGTCGTCGACGCCCGTTCTGACCTGTACTCGACCGCCTGCCTGCTCTACGAGCTGCTGGCCGGTCGTCCCCCGTTCGTCGGCGATTCCCAGCTGGCCGTGGCCTACCAGCACGTCGGGGAGACTCCGCAACCGCCGAGCTTCTACAACCCGAACATCCCACCGGCCGTCGACCGGCTCCTCCTCCACGCTCTGCTCAAGGACCGCGACGCCCGCTACCAGGACGCCTACACCTTCCGCGAGGACGTGCTCGCCGCCCGCGACGGCCGTCCCATGAGCTTCGAGGACGATGTCGAGGCTACACAGGCGTATCCGATGATGGCCCCGCCGATGACCGCTCCGATGGCTCATGCCAACGAGGCCGAGCCCGCTCCCGAGACCGGGCCAGTATCGGCGATCATGACCAACCAGGAGGAGCGCCCACCGCAGAAGCGGTCGCGCGCCTGGGTCTGGATCGGCAGCATCTTCGTCCTCCTCGCCCTGGCCGCCGTGGCCCTGTGGGTGTATGAGATCAACAAACCCCCCGAGGTCATTCAGGTCCAGGTCACGGATGTGGCGAACATGGACGCCGATGAGGCCGAGGCCGCGCTCATCCAACAGGGCCTGCGCGTGGACACGGACGAGAAGTACAGCGCTGAAGTCGACGAGGGCAAGGCGATCGAGACCGACCCTCCGGGCGGTCAGAAGGTCGACAAGGACAGCGTCGTCAAGCTGATCATCTCCTCCGGCCCCGAGTCCGTGAAGATCCCCGACGTCTCCGGCAAGACCGAGGAACAGGCGCGGAAGATCATCAATGACGCGAAGCTGCAGGCCGGCACCCATATCTCCCAGAATTCTCCGGATGTGGAGAAGGGCGTCGTCATCGAGACCAAGCCCGGTGACGGTCAGGAAGTCGACGTCGATTCGAATGTCGATCTCGTCGTGTCCTCAGGTCTCGTCAAGGTCCCCGACGTCACCGGTCAGACCGCTGAGGAGGCCTGCCAGACGCTCGAGGGCGATGAGTACCAGCTCACGTGCAAGACCGAAGAGGTCGAGACCGCCGACCACGATGACAAGAAGGTCTTCGAACAGTCCGCGACCGGCGGAAGCGAGGTCAAACAGGGCTCGGAGATCACCGTGAAGGTGGCCAAGAAGCCGCCGGAGCCGTCCCCCTCGATTCCCTCCGTCCCCGGTGGCATCCCGACCGCTCCCGGCGACGACAACGGCGGGGACGAAGATGACAAGGACAAAGACAAGGACAAAGACAAGGACAAGGATTCGATGGGCGGAGGGCTCTTCGACGACTGGTCCGAAGGCATCATCGGCAACTGAGATCGCAGCGCACAGCGGCCGGGTCAGTCATCGACTGACCCGGCCGCTGTCGTCTCCCAAGAGAGTCCGTGGGCGTCGGTGACGTTGGTCCTCACTCCAGGGTGAGGAACAGGTCGGTGCGCATATCGGCGGGATCCGCCTCTGGGCTGGGTTCGGTGACGTAGAGTTCGATGAACGGCAGTCCCGGACGATGCCCCGCCGCCATCGCGTCCTTGAGCAGCTGCGCCCAGGATTCCCCGAGCCCGTCGTATCCGCCGAGGTGGCTGCGCACGGCCATGGATCCGCCGGGCAGCTCCGCAGGGATGACGATATGACCACCGGCGATCGGCTGCGCATTCGTCAGCCCCGCCGAGGTGGGGATCCCGACCTGCAGATCCACCGTTTCACTCGGCTGACGGGTGTAGAGGGCGAAGGCCGGTCCCGCGGGTTCGAGTCCCGCCTCGGAGAGCACGGGGAAGAGTCCGGAGAATGTGGCATCGAAGAGCTCCGGCAGATCGGCCATGTGCACTTCGCGCGCCTCGACGACCGCCGCCGGAGTGGCCGGGACTTCGATGACGGTGAGTTCGGTGAACGGTTCGTCGCGCAGATAGGTCGGTTCTGACATCGTCGCTGTCTCCTGTTCGTCGGCAGTGCACGGCGCTTGAGCTCGTGCACGGATCCCGGCGCGGGTTCGGATCATCTGAGCACAGGGACCACTGTGCTCACGATCATAACGATGGGCCGCCTCGGCGAGAACCCTGAGAACAGGGATCGGCGGGAATTCTCAGGCGATCGCGGTCGCCAGCGGCGACATGCCTGCCGCAGCCTGGGCGGCACCTTCGAGACCGCACACCTCGAGCCAATTGCCGAGCATGAGGTATCCGCATTCCGTGAGCACGGATTCGGGGTGGAATTGGACGCCGAACAAGGGCTTCTCCCGGTGTTCGATGGCCATGACGATGCCGTCGTCGGTGCGGGCGGTGACGGCGAACTTCTCGAGGTCGAGGGTCTCGTCGACGATCGCCAGCGAATGGTAGCGGGTGACGGTCAGCGGGCTCGGGCAGCCGAAGAAGATGCCTTCGCCGTCGTGGGTGATGACCGAGGTCTTGCCGTGCATGAGCACGGGAGAGTGGGTGACCTCGGCGCCGAACACCTCGCCGAGGGCCTGATGGCCGAGACAGACGCCGAACACGGGCATGCCGGCCGTCTCCGCCCAGGACAGCAGTGGCGGGCAGACCCCGGATTCTGCAGGCACGCCGGGCCCCGGGGACAGGAGCACGCCGTCGTAGGCGCTCACGGTCTCCGCGATCGCGGAGGCGGGGATGTCGTCGTTGCGGACGACGTCGACGTCCGCGCCGAGCTCACGCAGATAGGACACGAGCGTGTAGACGAAGCTGTCGTAGTTGTCGATGACGAGGATCTTTGTCATTGTCCGCCTTCGGTCACGGTGGCGTTGTTGAAGGGCATGTACGGGGCGATCACGGGGAAGACGTACTGCATGAGCAGCAACACGACGGCCGCGATGAGGATGAGGGCGAGGATGAGCTTGACCACCCAGTTGCCCGGGAGGATCCGCCAGATGAATGCGTACATATCAGGCACCGCCGTTCTTGCTGACCTTGTCGTAGGCCTTCGAGTCCTTGATATTGTCCGGCGCTCCGTCGCTGGCCGGCGTCCAGTCCGTGAGTTCGGCGTAGGCGACGTAGCGTTCCCGGGCGGAGAACATCGGGTTGCAGGCCGTCATCGTCAGGATCCGGTCCTTGCCCTTGAAGTCGGGAGCGTCCGGCACGGGTGAGAGCACTTCGACGGCATCGGGGAGGATGATGTCGAAGTTGCGGAAGGTGTAGGTGTAGAAGCCGTCCTTCGTCTGGACGATGATCTCATCGCCCGGGCGCAGGTTCGCGATCTGGTTGAGCGGCTTGCCGTAGGTCACGCGGTGGCCGGCGATGGAGAAGTTCCCCACCTCACCCGGCATCGCCGAGTTCGGGTAGCGGCCCACACCCATCCGGTTGAGCACGGGTTCGAGGTCGACACCCTCGGCGACGGTGCGGTAGTAGTCGTCGCCGAAGCGCGGGATGTAGAAGATGCCGAAGGCCTCGTTCTTGCCCACGGGATCGGCGACCACGGGTTCGTCCGGGTCGTCCGGCAGCTCGTTCGGGTCCTGGTTCGCCCAGTCCTGGGTGAGTTCGTCGGCGAGCACTTCGTTGTCGCGGTTGGCCTGGATGTCCGTCCACCACAGCTGCCAGACGACGAAGAGGATGAGGACGAGACCGGCCGTGATGCACAGTTCGCCGAAGGTGCGCACGGTCCCGCGGATCGGGCCCAGCGGTTCCTTCTCCACGGGCTGACGTCGCCGCTGACGGCGGGTCTGAGACCGGCCCTGCTGTTGCGGTGCGGCCTGAGGTTGCGGTGCGGCCTGAGGTTGGCGTGGATCCTCGCCGAGGTGGCCGTGCGTCTGCGGTCCACCGTGACCCTGCGGGACCGCGGGCATGGCCTGGGTCGCCTGGCCGTGCTGTTGGCCTTGTGAGTGCTGCTGCGGCTGTTCGCAGACGGGCGGGGCGTCGGAGTAGACGGCGGTCGGTTCGCCCTGGGCCGCGGCGGCTTCGGCTTCCCTGCGCCGCAGCTCGCGTCGGCTGGGCAGCGGCTGATCGCCCGAACCGCCCGCAGACTGACCGGCGGAGTGACCGAGCTGCTGGTCACCGTAGTCAGCTGGAGCCTGCCGTCTCTGAGCAGGACGGATAGTGGGTCGCGAGGGCGGATTCACGCCCGGCTCGTTACCCGAGGAGGAACTATTCACCACTTCTGCTCCGTGACTGTCACTGCATTGTCGGGGGCCGTCGAAGATGACAGGCGGGGACACCCCTACGCACTTTATCCTATGAGAATCATCGTTCGGGGCGCGCTCGGGGCGCTTTCAGGGTAGTCGGAGTTTTTCACTGTGACCCTCGCCCCGAGTAGACTGGTCTGCGATCGTCCCCAACCATTCATTCGGCGACCCCAACGACGGTCGACCGACAAAGGAGTACTTGTGGCCAAGTCCAAAGGACGCCCCCAGCGCACTTCTCGCACTTCGTCGGCGGCCAAGGCGAAGCAGGCCGAATCCGCAGAAGCGGTCGAAGCGACCGAGGTCGACGAACTCGAGACCGAATCGCTCGACACCGAAGTCGCCGAGGCTGCTGACACCGAGTCGGATGCGACGGAGTCTGCTGCGGAGGACCTGAAGGGCGAGTCCGCGGATGAGGACGCAGACGCAGAGGACTCCGACGAGGCTTCCGCGAAGGACTCAGCGGCCGCGGCCGCAGGGAAGAAGGACAAGGCGTCGAAGGACGAGAAGTCAGCCAAGGATGCGAAGTCGTCGAAGACTACGGACTCGAAGACCTCGGCTTCGAAGGCCTCTGATTCCAAATCATCCGCCTCCAAGACAGCCGGCTCGAAGGGTGCGGCCGCCAAGCGCACGTCCCGTTCGGGCAATCCCGCCAAGCGCCCGCAGGGCCGCAAGACGGCGAGCTACACCTCGACCTCGGGCCAGCAGACCATCAAGCCCAACCCGAGCTGGTTCCTGCCGGTCCTCATCGGCCTGCTGCTCATCGGCCTGATCTGGCTCGTCACCTTCTACATCACCCAGGGTGCTTTCCCCGTCGAAGCCTGGGGCAACTGGAACATCCTCATCGGCTTCGCCTTCTTCGTGGCGGGTCTGATCATGTCCACACGCTGGCGGTAGCCGACCCCGGCCGCAATCCCTGACGATTGTCTGGTCGATCCGCGGTGATTCCGAGTTTGGAATCACCGCGGATCGACCAGACAATCTGCATTCACGGGTCCCCTACCTGCTCCGACAGCGGCACCCCGGAATCAACAATCCACAAGCGCCGAGTTATACCCAAGCCGGGTGCGTCGCTTGTGGAAAACTTATTTCGGACCTCTGACCAGGCTAAACACACGGGTGTAAGTTATCCACGTTGTGGATAGAGCTTGTGGACAAAGAATTTTCCACTGCAGAGTGCACACAAAACGGATTTTGTCTGGTAAAAGCCTGACAGCACCTATGCGACTCTGCGCTGCCGTCGAAATCGCCGCACTCTGGGACTGAGTCCAGGGCCTCGGCCGAGTTCGGAATCCGAGTTCAGGAGCGCCGGCCGGGTTTCAGAGGCCGGCCAGCTTCCACGCTCCGCCGGCTGCCAGGAGCACCACCAGACCGACCGAGGTCGACGTGAACACGAGCGTCCGTGTGCGCTGCGGTCCGAGCAGCCCCGCGCAGCCGAGCACGAATCCGGTGAGCAGACCGCCGAGGTGGGACTCCCAAGACACGCCCGCGACGAGGAACCCATAGCCGAAGTTGAGCGCGACGAATACGAGCACCCCGGCGATGTTCCGGTCGAGCCGACGGGTCGGGGCCAAGAGGACACCGACGATCGCGAACACTGCACCCGAAGCACCGATATGATGCGTCACCCAATCGACGCTGAGGGGATCGGCCAGCAGGAGCACCATGGCCGAACCACCCGCGGTGCCGATGATGTAGACGGCCAGGAACTTCCAATGCCCCAACGCCCTCTCGACGAAGGATCCGAAGAAGAACAGTCCGATCATGTTCGCCAGCAGGTGGAACGGCGAGGGCTCCTCGTGAACGAGGGCGACAGTGAGCACCCGCCACGGCTGTTCGAGCGTGAGTGCAGGCACGAAGCTCAGTCGGCGCAGCAGGTCGAGGCCGGGAATGAGCTCCGCGAGGAACGCCACGATGGTGACGATGAGGAGTATGCGGGTGATCAGCGGCGGGGATGCAGAGAGGGCCCGGCCGGTTTCCCGTGCCGAGCCCTCCTCAGGTGTGTCCATCACACCATGGTACTCAGTGGTCCTCTACGGACAGTGACTCACTTCGCGGTGACGTCGACCTTCTCGATGACGACCGGCTCGACCGGCTTGTCCATCGCAGCGGTGCGCACACCCTCGATCTCGTCGACGACCCGCTGCGAGGCTTCGTCGGCAACCTCACCGAAGATGGTGTGCTTGCCGTTGAGCCAAGGGGTCTCGGCGGTGGTGATGAAGAACTGCGAACCGTTGGTGCCGCGTCCCATCTGCTTGCCGGCGTTGGCCATGGCCAGCAGGTACTTGCGGTCGAACTGCAGTTCGGGGTGGATCTCGTCGTCGAAGGTGTAGCCGGGTCCGCCGGTGCCGGTGCCCAGCGGGCAGCCGCCCTGGATCATGAAGTTCGAGATGATGCGGTGGAAGCCGAGTCCGTCGAAGAAGGGGCGCTTGGTCGGTTCGCCGGTCGAGGGATCGGTGAACTCACGCTCGCCCTGGGCGAGTTCGACGAAGTTGGCCACGGTCTTCGGAGCATGATTGCCGAAGAGGTTGATGGTGATGTCACCGTGGTTGGTGTGCAGGACTGCGGTATGTGTCGAAGCTGTAGTCATGGCTTCATTCTTCCACGCCGAGGCGGCGAATGCAGTTTCGCACCAAGTCCATTGCCCAACCTGTCAGGCGATCCGCAGACAATTCGATGACATCCGCTGTCCACAGGGTTGCCCCTAGGCCGTAGACTGGTCAGTGATCAACTGACCACCGACATCTAAGGATTGGGAACTGTTTATGTCGAAGAAGCCCACTCGAGATCAGCTCACTTCGAAGCTCGATTCCGCGAAGCAGACGTCGCTCCGAGTCCTGGCAGATGCCAGCGAGAACGCAGCCCCGAAGCTGCGTGAGGCCGCAGACAAGGCTCGCCCCCAGGTTGAGGCGCTGGCCGGCAAGGCCGAAGAGTTCGCTGAGAAGGCTCGTCCGCAGGTCGAAGCTCTGGCCGACAAGGCCAATGATCGGGTCCACGACTGGGCCGACAAGCTCGAGTCCTACCGCCCCGAAGCCACCGAACGCGCCGGCAAGTTCGCATCGAACGCCGCGACTTCGCTGTCGGCTGCCGAGACCCCGAAGCTCATCGATGACCTGGCTGTCCGCCTCACCGGTGACAAGAAGGCCATGAAGAAGGCCCGCAAGGCTCTCGCCAACGCAGGCAAGCGCATCGAGAAGGACACCGCTCGCAAGTCCGGTGGCGGAAAGGCCGCACTCGTGTGGACCCTCGTCATCGGTTCGGCCGCCGGAATCGGCTACTACGTGTGGAAGAAGGCACAGCCGGTCGAGGATCCCTGGTCGACCCCGCTGCCGAACAACCGTCCCGCCGATGCCCGTCCGGTCGGGTCCACCCCGGCTTCGCGCCAGGCCGCTGCCACCGAGGTCTCGCAGACCGCTGTGCCCTCGACCAAGGCTGAGGCCGCGAACGAGGTCCCCGCACCGAAGCCGGCTTCGCAGTCGGCTGAAGGCTCCGACGCCAAGCACTGAGTCACTGACGACTGATCAGTCACGCTGTTCAGTCACCAAGCGAATCCACGGATTCGCATGACCGTCACCGAGGCGGCCCACCGTTATGGTGGGCCGCCTCGGTGTTTCTGTGCGTTTCGACTCCTTCTTGCTACCTGACGGCGGCCCAGCAACCTCGCGCCAGGTTGCTGGGCCGCCGTCAGGTAGCAATTAGGGAGGGGGAGCCTATTCGGGGTCGAGGACCTCGCGACCGCCGCGGGGGAAGCCTCCGGCTCGGCGGGCGGCCACGAGACCGGTGATCGTGAATGCGAGGGTGGCGGCAAGGATGAGCAGCAGCGGAGCCGTCCACCCGCCGGTCGCGGTGTTGAGCCAACCGGCGAATGGCGGGGCCAAGGTCGCTGCGAGGTAGCCGCCGAACTGCACGCGCGCCGAAGCTGACGCGGTCTGGGCGTCACTGCCGGCGGTGCGGGCGATAATCGAGAAGATCGCCGTGAACCCGCCGCCTTGGGCGATGCCGCCGGTGGTCGCCCACAGCCAGTACGCGCCGGGGGCCGCCAGCAGACCCACGGGCAGGGACAGCCATAGCGCGGCAACGATCGCCACGGGCACCCACGGCTTCGTCTTCACAGCCAGCAGCGGCACTCCGAAGGCGCCGAGGATCGCCGCGATCTGGAACAGGGACGCCGTGCCTCCCGCGGCGGTGCGGGCGAGCCCGATCGTGTCTCCGAGGTAGCTCGGCAGCCAGGTCGTCGTCACGTAGTAGGCGGTCGACTGCCCGGAGAACGTGATGATGAGCAGCGCGATGATCACTCGGAAGGAGGCGGGAGCCTCGGCCCACGACTGCTTCGCTGCGGGGGCGGCCGCCTCGGCGAGGGATGGGTCACTCGAATCGACGGCCTCCGCGGCAGCGCGCGCGGCCTCCCCTTCGCGGCGCACGCGCACGCGGATGAGCACCATCCAGAAACCGAGCCCTGCGAGGGCGAGGACGCCCCATGCGACCAGAGCCCAGCGCCAACCGAAGGCCGCGGCCAGCGGGCCGGTGCCGATGAGGGTAGCCATCGACCCGACGTTCATCATCGCCGAGTACAGGCCGGTGACCATCGACACCTGTTCCCACGGAACCTCCCGGCGGATGAGCACGGGCACGACGATATTGCCCAGGGTGATCGCCAAGCCGATGATTCCTGTGCCCACGAGCACGAGCCAGGGAGGGCCGACCGACCGCAGAACTGTGCCCAGCAGGACACCGGACAGACAGGCGAGAACCGTCGCTTCGGCCCCGAGGCGGGTGATGAACTTCCCCGCCAACGGCGTGGCCAGCGCAAACAGCAGAACCGGCAGACCGGTCAGCAGACCGAGTCCGGCCGCACTGAACCCCGTGCCCTCCTGGATGTCGGGCAGGATCGCCGTCGGCGCGATGATCGGGGTGCGCAGATTGAGGGCGAGGATGACGATGCCCAGAACGATCCAGGGCAGCATCCTCTTCGCGGAGGGCCGGTGAGGCGAACTCACATCCGCTCGGGAACGCGGATGCCGAGCACCCCGAGACCGGCCTGGAGGACCTCGAGCACGATCGCCGAGAGCCGCAGACGGGAGTCCCGCAGCTCTTCGGTCTCGGCGATGAGCACCGGGCACTGCTCGTAGAACGAGGTGAATGCCTGGGCGAGATCGAACAGGTAGGTGCACAGGCGATGCGGCGTCGACCCGGCGGCCACCTCGGTGACCACATCGGCGAAGCCGAGGATCGACAGCGCCAGCTCACGCTCAGCCGTCTCACCGAGGCTGATCGCAGCGTTCGCGACCTGGGTGGCGTCGACGCCTTCGGCTTCGGCCTTGCGACCGATCGAGCGGATGCGGGCACCGGCGTACTGGAGGTACGGGGCGGTGTTGCCGATGGGGGCGAGCATCCGGTCGAGGTCGAAGGTGTACGAGGTGTCGTGGGCGACGGAGAGGTCGGCGTACTTGACCGCACCGATGCCGACGATGCGCGCAACCTCATCGGCCTCCTCGGGGCCGAAGTCCACGCTCGACTCTGCCAGGGTCATCTTCGCCCGGGTCACGGCTTCTTCGAGGAGTTCGGCCAGGCGCAGCGGGGCACCTGAGCGGGTGCGCAGGATCTTGCCGTCGGACCCGAGCACATTGCCGATCTTCACGTGCTCGGGGCTGAAGGTCTCCGGCAGCCAGCCGGCCGCGCGGGCGACGGTGAAGACCATCTCGAAGTGCATCGCCTGCGGGGTGCCGACGACGTAGAGCGCCCGGTTCACACCGAGGTTGAGCGCCCGGTTGCGGACGGCCGCGAGGTCGGTCGTGGCATAGCCGTAGCCGCCGTCGGATTTGCGGATGATGAGCGGCAGCGGTTCGCCCTCACGGCCGGTGAAGCCATCGGGGAACACGCACAGCGCTCCATCGGAGATCGTGGCCAGGCCCTTCGCCTCGAGCTCGTCGCAGACCTCGGCGAGCATGTCGTTGTAGGTGGACTCTCCGGCGAGGTCGGCGTCGGTGAGGGTGACGTCGAGGAGGGAGTAGATGCGGTTGAAGTACTCGCGGGAGTAGCCGACGAGCGTCGTCCACAGGCCAAGAGTCTCTTCGTCGCCGCCCTGGAGTTTGACGACCCGGGACCGGGAGCGGGTGGCGAAGGCGTCATCGGAGTCGAACTTCGCCCGGGCCGCCTGGTAGAAGGCGTTCGGGTTCTCGGACACTTCGGAGGCCTCGCCGGAGTCGACGCCGACGTCGAGGAGGTGCTCGATGAGCATGCCGAAGGGGGTGCCCCAGTCGCCGATGTGATTCTGGCGGATGACCGTGTTGCCGAGGAATTCGTGAGTGCGGGCCAGGGCGTCGCCGACGACGGTGGTGCGCAGGTGCCCGACATGCATCTCCTTGGCCACGTTCGGGGCCGAATAGTCGATGGCGACCGTCTGCGGGGCATCGTTCGCCGGTGCCGCTGCGGCACCCCCAGCCTCGAGCGTGGAGGCGAGGAATTCCGGGGTGAAGGTGAGGTTGATGAACCCGGGTCCGGAGATCTCCGGGGTCTCGCACACGCCCTCGAGGTCGAGGTTCTCGACGATCTGTCCGGCGATGTCGCGCGGCTTCGACTTCAGCTCCTTGGCCAGCGGCAGGGCCACATTGGCCTGGAAGTCTGCGAACTGGCTGCTGCGGATGACGGGATCACGTCCGGCGAAGTCCTCACCGAAGGCCTGGGTGAGGGCGGCGGCGAAACGGTCCGTGAGCACAGAAGTCAGAGATGGCATGTGCCCATTCTATTGCCGGGTGCAAGTTGCCTGGGCATCGGTTCCGGCCCGCGGTCGCCGCTCAGCCGAGCTTGTAATGTGGGTCACGTGACTTATCTTCGCTATCCCCATATCCAGTCCGATCTCATCACCTTCACCGCCGACGACGATGTCTGGCTCGTTCCCTCCGCCGGCGGCCGCGCCTGGCGGCTGACCTCCGATCATGCGCCGGTCCGGTCACCGAGGATCTCCCCCGACGCAGCGCACGTCGCGTTCGTGTCCTTCCGCACCGGCCAGGCCGAGCTCATGGTCGCCGAGGTGGCCACCGGGTCCCTGCGTCGGCTCACCTGGTTGGGGTCGAGCGCGATGACGATGCTCGGGTGGGCCGATGCCGCTCATGTCCTCGTCGGTGCGAATGCCGGGGAGTTCGAGGTCCGCAACCATGTCGTGAAGTCCGTGAGCCTCGACGGTGAGGTCGAACGGCTGTCGTTCGGTCGTGCTTCGGGACTGGCCCGGCACCACACGGGAGTGACCGCCCTGTCGACGCCGTACTCCCGTCCGCCCGCGCACTGGAAGCGCTACCGAGGAGGCACCGCGCCGAGGCTGTGGCTCGATCGGATCGGCAGCACGAACGCTGCCGGCATCGGTGATGGGTCCGAGGCCCGCTGGCAGCGGCTGCTGCGCGAGGACGAGGCCTCTCTGACCGACCCGCTGTGGGTCGGCGATTCGCTCGTGTTCACCTCGGACCGCGCCGCGACTTTCCCTCACCACGCCGATGAGCAGGCGAACCTGTGGATCATCGACGGACTGGCCACCTCGGCGAGTTCAGGTGATGACTCGGTCGTACCACGGCAGCTCACTCATCAGACCGAGGCCGAGGGCTATGTCCGTGACGCCACGACCGACGGCACCCGCATCGTCTGGCACTCCCGTGGGGAGATCAAGATCCTCGACAGCCTCGACGCCGAGATCCGCACTCTAGCAGTGAACCTGCCGGGCACTCAGGTGCAGCCGCTGAGCCTCGACCCGAAGACCGGTCTCAACCACATCAGCCCCGACAGAGAAGGCAATGCCTCGGTGGTGGAATGGCGGGGCAAGACCTTCTGGCTCGCCCACCGCGAAGGCCCGGCCCGAGCGCTGTGCGCAGATTCGTCGATCCGCACCCGCGAACCCCTCATCCTCGGGGACACCGGGTTGGCCGCGTACATCACCGATGTCGAAGGGGAGGACGCGATCGAGGTCGCCTCCGTGACCGGGGACAAGCCGCCTCGGCGAATCGGGGCCGGAGCCCTGGGAAGGGTCCTGCACCTGAAGGCGGATCCGGCGGGGAAGATGCTCGCCACGATCTCCCACGACGGGTCGATCCGGACCGTCGAGGTGGGCAACGGACGGACGCGTCTGATCGGACATTCGGGCCACGGAGAGGCGCGCGATCCGCAGTTCTCACCCGATGGGAAGTACCTCGTGTGGTCCCAGCCGACGCAGGGTGAGGAGCTGCTCGCGCAGCTGATGATCGCCGAGGTGAAGTCGGATCGCGAGGCCCAGCCGCTGACGACCGGCAAGTTCAATGACTTCTCGCCGACGTTCACCCGTGATGGCAAGTTCGTCGCGTTCCTCTCCGATCGCACCTTCGATCCCTCGTACAACCAGCATTCCTTCGATCTGTCGTTCAACGGAGTCACCCGACCGTGGCTGCTGCCCTTGGCCGCCGATGAGGCCGCACCGTTCGGGCCGAGCGCCGGCGGATGGGCGATCAGCGAGGTCACCGAGGAGGCGAAGTCCGAACGTGGGCGCGGGGACAAACCGGCCGCCACCGTCGAGGTCGAACTCGAGGGAGCCGAGGAGCGCATCGTGCCGTTCCCGGTCGCCTCGGGGGTCTTCCGGGATCTCGAATCCGCCGACGGTGGTCTCGTCTGGCTGCGCACCGGCGACGTCGAAGCCGGTGAGCTCGGCACCGGACGGGCCGGAGATGCCGGTGACAAACCCGCCGAGGTGGTCCAGTACTTCGACTTCGCCAAGCGGAAGGTCACCACCGTCGTCGACAAGGCCGACGAGTACGAGATCTCCGGAGACGGCAAGCTGCTCGTCGTGCGCAGCGATGATGCCATCAGTGTGGTCCCGGCGAACCGGAAGGTCGAGGCAGACGATGACGACAACATCTCCGTCGATCTCTCGCGTCTGCGGTTCGAACTCGACCGCCGGGCCGAATGGCTGCAGATGTTCGAAGAGAACTCCCGGATCATGCGCGACCACTATTGGCGCGAGGACATGAACGGGGTGAACTGGGAGTCGGTGACGCTGCGCTGGCGCGCCGTGGCCGCGAAGGCCCTGACTCACGACGACCTCGTCGACGTGCTGTGGGAGACCGTGGGCGAACTCAACACCTCGCATGCTTATGTCACGCCGTCGGGACTCGGCGATGGGTCGAAGAAGCTCGGATTCCTCGGTGCGGATCTGGCCAAGATGGCGGATGGATGGACGATTGAGCGCATCCTTCCCGGTGAGAGCAGTGAACCGGATGCCAGGTCGCCGCTGCGGCAGGCCGGCGTCGGGGCCCAGCCCGGCGATGTCATCGTCGCCGTGAATGGTCAGGCCGTCGACGAGGCGGCCGGTCCCGCCGCTCATCTGCAGGGAGCAGCAGACACGATCGTCGAGCTCATTCTGCGCCGCGGTCGCAAGGACCGCACGGTCGCGGTCATTCCGCTGGCCAGTGAGGAGAAGCTGCGCTATCAGGATTGGGTGCGCTCCCGCCGGGAGTATGTGGCCGAGAAGTCATCCGGCCGCATCGGCTACGTCCATGTCCCGGACATGACCGCCTACGGTTGGGCGCAGCTGCACCGGGATCTGCGACAGGCCATGGGCTGCGAGGGTGTCATCGCCGATGTGCGTTTCAACCGCGGCGGGCACACAAGCGCGCTCGTGGCCGAACGCTTCGCCGACCAGGTGGTTGCCTGGGGTGCGGCTCGCAGCTATGACCAGATGGACCGGGACCCCGAGGATGCTCCGCGCGGGCCTGTGGTGTTCGTGGCCAATGAGTTCTCCGGCTCCGACGGCGACATCATCAACGCGCGCGTGCAGGCCAAGGGCATCGGCCCGGTGATCGGCGTGCGCACCTGGGGCGGAGTCGTCGGCATCGACGGTCGCTACGATCTCGTCGATGGCACCGGAGTGACGCAGCCGCGCTACGCCTTCTGGATCGAGGGCAAGGGCTGGAGTGTGGAGAACTACGGAGTCGACCCCGATATCGAGGTCGAGCACGATCCCGGTCAGCTCTTCGCCGCCGATGATCCGCAGCTCGACCGCGCCATCGCCGAGGTGTTCGCCGGGCTGGAGGCCCGCCCCGCGGCTGCCGCGCCGGAATTCCCGCCCCCGCGCGTGCAGCCGCTGAAGAAGGACGGCACCGGGGCGCCCGACGCTCCTGCCGAGGACTGATCCCGCACCACCACCTGCCGGTAGGGCCTGGCCCCGCCACCTGCCGACGACCACACGGCGTTCCAGCCATCAGTTCGCGTCCTGATGGCTGGAACGCAGTGTGGTCACGGGCCCAGCCACCTCGTGCAGCTTCATCGACTTTTGATCCAGTCATCGGGAGAAGACTCGATGACTGGATCAGAACCCGATGACGAACCTAACGAAACTCGATGCGTGCCAGGCTCTACCGCTCGGTCGGGACCAGGGCCCACACGGCGAAGGCGAGCAGCACGAATCCCGAGATGACGCCGCTGATGACCGGGATGAACGCCGGAGCCGCGGCGAAGAAGGCGATGAACCCGCCGATGCCGCAGAGGGTCACGACGGTGGCGAGCACGTGGAAGCGGTCGAGCCCGAACACGCGGCCGAGCGCATAGAAATGGGTGCCGACGACCACGGCCACCCATGCCACTCCAAGCTCCGGATGGCCGAGGCTCGCCAGCAGTCGGGCTCCGGCGAACAGGAGGACCGCCTCGATGAGCACGATGATCCAGTAGGCGCGACCGAACGGCGGTTCCCGGCGACCACGTGTCCCCGATTCGCCGAGGCGGCCGCCTCCACCACGGTTCCGCCGCAGTCCGCGAACCGCGAGGACCGCGATGCCGGCGAAGACGATGACGCCGACCGCGATGACAAGCGTGCGCCCGAGGGTCGAGAACTGGCCGGTGTTGATGATGAGAAACAGCAGCCCGAAGCCGGCACCGATGAGCGCCCCGATCTCCGCACCGGCAGCTGTCTGCCTGCCCCTCGGTGACGTCGAGCCGTTCGGCCCAGGTTCTGCAGCGGTCATCGTCGTCCGTCTCTCGTCGTCATCGTCAGCCACCCCCGACCCATTGCCGGGGTTCGGATCGGCCGGCACCCGAGCAGTGCATTCTGTCGGCACCCTTTCCGGCAACATTCTTCCACCAGTACACCATCGCTCCGATGCCGACGGACGAAACTCGGCGAACTCACAAGAATCTTCCGGTACCGCGGCTCTTGACCTCGTTCATGAACTCAGGTTCACTATATGTGAACATAGATTCATTTTTCGTTCGAGGAGGCAACGATGCCCACATCCACCAGCCCGACTCAGCACACCGCAGCCACGGAATTCGACGACATCCTCTACGAGGTCGAGGAAACCTTCGCGGTCATCACGATCAACCGGCCCGATTCCTTCAATTCGTTCCGCTCGCAGACCGTCGACGAACTCATCGAAGCCTTCACCCTGGCTTGGGGCGACAACCGTGTCCGCTCGATCATCCTCACCGGTTCCGGTCAGAAGTCCTTCTGCGCCGGCGGCGATGTCAAGCAGAAGGCGCAGACCGGCGACTACGGCCCCAGCCGCTACGGCATGTTCCGCATCTCCGAACTCCATAAGGTCATCCGCTCGGTGCCCAAACCCGTGATCTCCGCGGTCAACGGCGTCGCCATCGGCGGCGGAAACGTGCTCTCCACCCTCTGCGACATCACGATCGCGGCTTCACACGCGCGCTTCGGCCAGGCGGGCCCCAAGGTCGGATCCTTCGACGCCGGCTACGGCTCGGCCTTCCTCGCCCGCGTCATCGGCGAGAAGCGCGCCCGTGAGATGTGGTACTTCTGCGAACTCATCGACGCACAGAAGGCCGAATCCTGGGGCTTGGCCAACGAGGTCGTCGAGGCCGAGGAGCTCATGCCTCGCGCCAAGGAGCGCGCCCGGGCCCTCGGTCTCAAGGCTCCGACGGCGCTGCGCTTCCTCAAGCAGTCGTTCAACGCCGATTCCGAGATGCAGACCGGCTTCACGAACCTCGCCATGAGCGCCCTCGACCTCTACGCCCACTCGCCGGAATCACACGAAGGCGCGGCCGCCTTCGCGGAGAAGCGCGACCCGGACTTCAGCCGGTTCGACGGCGCGTACTGACCACCGGCGCCCCGCCGGCACAGCTCCCACCCGCACAGACCCTGACAGCACAGAGGATTCCCGTGGACACGACTCTCACCCCCGATACCCAGACCCTGCTCGATGCGGCGGCCGGATTCGAGGAGCGGCTCATCAGCGAGGCCCGCGAACGCGAAGCCGCCGGCCGCATCGGTGCCGATATCACCCGGGAGATGGGCCGCGCCGGTCTCATCGCCCCGGAACTGCCGACCCACCTCGGCGGGGCCGGGCTGACCAAGGTCACCGCGGGACTCGTCACCGAGGCCATCGCCCGCGGAGACCTCACCGTCGCCTATATCCAGGTCGTCGGATCCCTCATCGGACAGGTCATCGCCCGCAATGCCAGCGCCGAGGTGGCCGCCCACTACTGCCGCCTCATCACAACCGGTGACGAAACGGTGGCCATCGGACTCTCCGAACCAGAGGCCGGTTCGGACGCCGGAAACCCCTCGACCACGGCCCGACGGGACGGCGATGACTGGATCGTCAACGGCACGAAGTCGATGTCGCTGGCGATGACCTCGACGGCGACGGTGATCTTCGCCCGCACCGACCCCGAGGCCGGACGCGGAAAGGGCATCTCGGCGTTCCTCGTCGACCTCGACGCTCCCGGGGTGACCCGGAACCCCATCATCGACATGGGTCAGGCGGCGGTCGCCCGCGGCAGCGTGGACTTCACCGATGTCCGCGTGCCCGCCGACCACCTCCTCGGCGAGGTCGGTGGAGCATTCACCCAGGTCATGCAGGGATTCGACTTCTCACGTGCGCTCATCGGACTGCAGTGCACGGGAACTGCGACGCGCGCGATCGAGGACGCCTGGGACTACGTCAAGGGACGTGAGGCCTTCGATCAGCCGCTGTCGAAGTTCCAAGGGGTCTCATTCCCCCTGGCCGAGGCGGAGACGAAGATGGCGGCGGCCCGACTGCTGTGCCTGGACACCCTGCGCCTCGGCGACGAGGGCCTCCCGCACACCACGCAGGCCGCCATGTGCAAGTGGTGGGCCCCGCTCGAGGCCTACCACGCGGTCCATCAGTGCCTGCTTCTGCACGGGCAGAACGGCTACAAACAGGACCGGGACGTCGAGAAGCGACTGCGCGACGTGCTCGGCATGCAGATCGGCGACGGCACCGCCCAGATCATGAAACTCATCATCGCCCGCAGCTCCGCCGGGCGAAAATTCGCCCCCTGACCGGGCAGAACACGGGCCGGGCCCACCCACAGCTTCCCCACCGATACATCTCTCACCCGGCTCACTATCCAACCGCAGCATCAGACACACGACTGGAAGGACAAACCATGTCAACACCCACTCAGACCGCACCCCTGACCGATCGCATCATCATCGTCACCGGTGCCGCCTCCGGAATCGGCAAGGGAATCGCGACCCGCCTCGCCGCCGACGGCGCCACCGTCGTCGTTGCCGACCTCGACGCACAGACGGCCGCGGACACCGCCTCGGCGCTGGGGCATGATTCGATCGGGCTCGCCGCCGACGTCACCGACCGTGCGGCCGTGGACGCCATGATCGCCGAGGTGGTCGAGCGCTTCGGACGCATCGACGTCCTCGTCAACAACGCCGGCTGGGACAAGGTCGAACCATTCATGGAGTCGACGCCAGCGACCTGGCAGCGGGTCATCGCGATCAACCTCCTCGGCACGCTCAACTGCACGCAGTCGGCGGCCGAACACATGATCGCAGCCGGATCGGGATCCGTCATCAGCATCGGCTCGGACGCCGGCCGGGTCGGGTCGAGCGGGGAGGCCGTGTACTCGGCGGCCAAGGGCGGAATCATCTCGTTCACGAAGACCTTCGCCCGCGAGGTCGCCCGTCACGGGATCTCCGCGAACTGCGTGTGTCCCGGACCGGCCGACACGCCGCTGTTCGCTGAGATCTCCGCGGACAATCCGAAGCTGCGCACCGCACTGGAGAAGGCGATTCCGATGCGTCGGCTCGCCCAGCCCGAGGACCTCGCGAATGCCGTGGCCTTCTTCGCCCGTCCCGATTCCGCCTATGTCACTGGCCAGACACTCTCCGTCTCCGGCGGACTGACGATGGCCTGAGCATCACGGCCGTCTCCCGTCGGCGGCAGTTGTCAGCACGACTACCAGCACCACCCGAGTCACAGGCACGACACCAGAGCAAAGGAGCCCTGCTATGCCCACCCGATTCGAGACCATCCTGACCGACTCCCTCATCGAGGAATTCACCTCATCCGGGGACTGGAAGAACCAGACCCTGCTCGACCACCTCGAGCACTGGAGTGCACAACGACCGGACGCGGTCGTCACCCGCGATCCCTACGGTGCCCACACCTATGCCCAGCTCAGCTCGGACGTCGACACCTGTGCCCAGGCGCTCGTCGACCTCGGGGTCGAACCCGGCGACGTGGTGGGTGTGCAGCTGCCGAACTGGTATGAATGGCTGGTCATCCACCTCGGCGCGATCAAGGCCGGCGCCGTGACCAACGGCCTCATCCCGATCTATCGGGACCGCGAGATCGGGTATATGGCGAAGAAGGCGTCGGTCTCGGTGCTCTTCGTGCCCAATCGCTTCCGAAAGTTCGACTATCCCGATATGGTCGACCGACTGCGTCCGAACCTGCCGGAGCTGCAGCACACGATCGTCCTCGACACCCCCGGCGAGGCGACCTTCGACGGTCGGGACGGCTTCGAGAAGTGGACGGATTTCCTGGCTCGAGGGGAACGCGACTCAAGCTCAGACGGTTCACGGTCGGCCGCCTCGGCGACCGAATCCATCGCTTGGGACGACCGGCGTCCGGACCCCAATGATGTCGGACTGATCCTCTTCACCTCGGGGACGACGGGCAACCCCAAGGGCGTGATGCACACGCACAACAACGTGCTCGCGGCCTCGCTGCCGTGGCCGGATCACCTGGGCCTGGACGAGGATTCGGTCATCCACATGGCCTCGACCTTCGGCCATCTCACCGGCTACATGTACGGAGTGTGTCTGCCTCTGCTCATCGGCGGTTCGGGCGTGTTCCAGGACGTGTGGAACGGCGAGGATTTCGCCCGTCTCGTCGCCGAGCACGGAATCCAGCACACATCGGGGGCCACTCCGTTCCTCCACGATCTGCTCGAGGTGGCGAAGTCGACGCAGCACGATCTGTCCTCCCTCAAGCACTTCTGCTGCATGGGCGCCCCGATTCCGCGCGTCATGGTCAACGAGGCGCGCACGCTGCTTCCGGAGCTCAACGTCTTCGGCGGCTGGGGACAGACGGAATGCGGGCTGGTGACGATGACGGCGCCGGGCGATTCGGAGGAGAAGGTCACGAGCACCGACGGACGAGCGCTGGGCTCGATGAAGGTTCGCATCGTCGATCCCCTCGGGGAACCCGTGCCCGCGGGCATCGAAGGAAGAATCCAGGTCACGGGCCCGTTCCTGTTCGTCGGCTACCTCGATGAACCGGAGCAGACGGCAGACGCCTTCGCGGGCGTTTGGCTCGATACCGGAGACCTCGCCGAAATGGATGCCGAAGGCTTCATCCGGATCGCGGGGCGGTCGAAGGACATCATCATCCGCGGCGGTGAGAACATCCCGGTAGCCTATATCGAGAACGTTCTCTACGAACATCCCGCGGTCTCCCAGGTCGCAGTCGTCGCGGTGCCGCATCCCCGGCTGCAGGAGATCGCGTGCGCAGTCGTGACCCTCAACGAGGGCCACAGCCTGACGATGGACGAGCTGCAGGAGTTCTTCGACGCGAAGGGAGTGGCCAAGCAGTACTGGCCCGAGGCCCTGCAGTGCCTCGACGAATTCCCTCGCACGCCAAGCGGTAAGATTCAGAAGTTCAAGCTCAGAGAGGAAGTCGCCGCCGAGCATGTCAGCTGAATCCGAAGACCTCAACGCGATCGTCCGCGGTGCCCGCGCGGAATTCCGAGAGCGGCAGATCGTCGACGCCGCCGTGCGTCTGATGCAGGAGAAGGGCACTCATTCGGTGTCCATGCAGGCGATCGCGAGGTCCGGCGGGGTCAGTGTCGGACTGCTGTACAAGTACTTCTCGGACAAGGAGCAGATCGTGCTCGCCGCGATCACCCGCGTCCTCGAGGAGTTCCGTCTCCGTGTCCCTTCCGCCATCGCTGAGGCGGCCGAACCCGTGGACAAGGTCATCGCCGCGTTCACGGAGTTCTGCCGCATCGTCGGTGAGCAGAGACATGCGGTCGTGCTCACCTATCAGGTCTCCAGGGCACTGTCGAAAGACGGACTGAAGTCGATCCAGGACCAGGAGCTCGAGACCCTCCAGCCCCTCGTCGACGTCGTCACCGCCGCCGTCGAAGCAGGCGACCTGCGTGATGTCGATGCTCAGGTGCTCGGGCACGACCTCATGTCGATCGCCCATATGTGGGCGCTCAAGTACTGGTACTTCCAGCGGATCGGGCTCGACCTGGAGACCTATATCGACCGGCAGGTGCGCACGCTTGTGCTGAGCAACCTCAGCGAGGCTGCCCGCCGCTAGGCCACCTCGTGGGGAGTCATCGACTTCTGATCCAGTGATCGCAATATAACTCGATGACTGGATCAGAACTCGATGTGCAACCGTACAGAACCCGATGATTCAGGGAACAGAACCCGATGCCTAGGCAACTACGTCCCTCTGCTGTGCAGCGCGACCTGGGGGCTGCGCCGCGACTCCGCAGGCGCAGCAGTTCACCGAGCCGGGCTCAGGGGTGCAGGGGGACGCTCGATTCGTCGGTGAGCGCGAGGAAGCCGAAGGTCTCCTGCAGGTACAGGTCGACGGTCTCACTGTCGTGGCCGCTGTAGCCGATCGACAGGTCCTGGCCGAGGTGGAGTTCGTAGTCACCACCGCGGGTGGACACGAGCAGGGCACCTTCGAGCGCCGGCGCCCAGACGATCTCCCCGGCGCCGAGCTGGCGTGAGAGGTGGTCGCGGATCGGGAAGCCGTGGTCGGTCGACTCGGAGACCTTGGTGTACTCGGCCTCGGACAGCAGGAGGCTGTAGGGCCCGTCGACACCGGCCGTGCGCAGGCCGGACAGCGCCTGCGCCACCGCGTCCGCATAGTCCTCGACCGCATCGGGCAGGGTCACGGCCGCGTTCGACGAGTTCGGGACGATGCCGCCGATGCCTGCGGAGTCGAGTCCGTGGAGGATAGCTCGGTCCTCGGCCAGGGCGATCGTCGTCGCCGCGTCCTTGACCGGCTGCCAGTCCGAATCGCCGGAGCCGCGCGCAACATCGTCGATGGCCTCACGCGTGATCGTGAAGGGAGCGCGCAGTTCGACGAATTCCTGCACGATGCGCTGTCGAATGTGCAGGCCCGACGAATACGACTGCACATCCTTGATATGTCCCGTGGTCACCGAGGAGGTCTCGAAGCCGCTCGGCCCCTCGACGTCGACGATGCGCCGACCGGCGATATTGCGCTTGAAGGTGCGCCTGGCCTCCTCCTCGATCTCCGCCCAGGCCGGGCCGGTGATGGGGGCGAGTTCGCGATAGAGATTGTTCACTGTCGTCTCATGTTCAGGCTGCCGATTCCCAAGCTGCCGTCCGTGGGTGCTGAGGGGTCTGCGTCTGTCTGGTCGTCGCTGTCTGTCGGGACATCAGCGACCGGATCGTCGTCCGATCCGTCGTCGATGTCCGGTCCATCGACCTTCACCGAGGCGGCTCCACCGATCCCGAGTCCCGCCTCGGCGAGTTCCCCATCGGGATCGTCGAGGAAATCTTGGGACGGGACGAAGAACAGCCCGCCGGTCACCGCGGTCGAGAAGTCGAGGATCCGGTCGTAGGTGCACACCGGGTCTCCGATGAACATGTTCGTAAGCATCTGTTCGGTCGTCGTCACATCGGCGGCATAGGCGATGAAATAGGCGCCGTACTCCTCTGAGCCGACGGATCCGAAGACCATGTTGTCGCGCACGATCTCCCGGTCGTTGCCGTCCTCGTCCTCGATCGAATTGAGCACGAGGTGGGAGTTCGGGGCCTTGTCCTCCTCGGCGAATTCGACGTCGGAGAGTTTGTGCCGCCCGAAGGCCGCTTCCTGCTCCTCGACGCTGAGTGCGTCCCAGGCGGACATGTCGTGTGTGTACTTCTGAACGATCACAAAGGTGCTGCCCGGATAGCCCGGGGCGCCATCGCCGGGAACGGCCCCGGCCCCGGCGGCGGCAGCGACATCGGGTCCCGCCGCGGCGGAATCCAGAATGGATTTCGGTACGGAATCCTCGGTGAATTCCTGGGCGACGTCATCCGGGTGGCGCAACACGGCGTCGACGGCACCCTGCAAAGCATCGCCGATGAGTCGGGCGAGTTCGAAGCACATGTCGATGCGGCGAGCGCGGATGTGGAACAGCAGGTCACCTGGGGTGGACGGCGCCGTGTGGACGTCTCCGCGCTGTTCGATGAACGGGTGGAGACCCCGGGGGCGGGGCGCGGTGAACATCCGGTCCCAGAGGTCGGCGCCGATACCCGTGACACAGCTGAGGTCGGCTTCGCGGGAGCGGAAGCCGACGGTTCGTGTCAGCCCTGCGATCACGGACAGGAAGTCCTTGGCTCTGCTCTCGAATCCGGGGCGGACGGTGAGGACGAGGAAGATCGCAGACGGCGACGGCGGAACCAGCACCCGTTGCGGACTCTTCCCATCGGGGAATGCCTGCTGCCAGACGGTCACTGCATCATCTCCTCCGCTCGCGGATTCGGCGCGGTGCACCTCGGGACACCAAGGTGACCTGCGTCTCGGAGTCTCCGCTTCACCAGGCGCGATTGGCCACGGTGCCAGCGCCGAAGGTCGACGGGACACTGCCGCTGTATCCGCGTCGTAGACTCGAAGGGAAGCGAGCGAAAGGAGCGTCAGCCGATGTCCGAGAAGAAGAGCTCCACACACGTGGTCCAGGTCCGCCGCATCTACGACGAAGCACAGAAGTCCGATGGGACCCGGATCCTCGTCGACCGAGTCTGGCCGCGCGGGGTGAGCAAGGACAAGGCCGAACTCGACGACTGGGTCAAGGACGTCGCGCCCTCGACCGAGCTGCGCAAGTGGTACTCCCACGATCCGGAGAAGTTCGACGAGTTCGCTCGCCGCTTCCGCGAGGAACTGAAGAGCGATGATGCCGAGCAGGCCCTCGAGGAGCTGCGCGGGCTCGCGCAGAGGGGGACTCTCACCCTGCTCACCGCGGCCAAGCGCGACGACATCAGCCAGGCCACCGTGCTCGCCGAGATCCTCAATGACGGCAAGAAGGCGAGTGGCAGGAAGTCCGGCTCCAAAAAGGACGGCGAATGAGCGAGATCACCCCTGACACCCGCGACTGGACCGATGTCCTCGTCGGCGGCTGCTCCGAATGCGGCTTCACCGGCCATGAAGATCCGACCGGCGTCCCGACCACCCTCGCCGAGGCGGCCGCCACCTGGCAGACGGTCCTGACCAGGGCCGACGCCACCGAACGGCGCAGTCCGAACCGATGGTCGGACGTCGAATACGCCGCCCATATGCGCGATGTCCTCGACGAATTCCGCCGCCGCACCGAGCGCATGCTGGCCGAGTCCGACCCGACCTTGGACAACTTCGATGGCGATGCGGTCGCTCTCGAATCCGATTACGCCCACGCCGATCCCGCCGAGGTGGCCCCCGCCCTCCGCGCGGCCGCCGAGTCCTATGCCGGCCTCCTGTTCCAGGTCAGCGGGGAGGAATGGGAACGTCGCGGCTTCCGCTCCGACGGTCACGCCTTCACCGTCGCCTCACTCACGCTCTACGGACTCCACGAAGTCCGGCACCACCTCGGCGACGTCGGGGCCTGAAGACACGACCGACACGGGGGGTCGGGACAGCCGATCCGAAATTATTGGACACGTTTGTCCAAAATGCTTTAGTCTCGTCACGTGGGCAGGAAGAAGAGCTTCGACGAGCAGTCGGTCATCGATGCCGCCATCGCCGTGTTCAGCGAGCACGGCTATGCGGGAACCGATGTCGGACTGGTCTGCGAGCGCGCGAACATCGGCCGCTCGAGCTTCTACAACACCTTCGACAGCCTCGACGCCGTCTTCCTCCGCGCCCTGCGTGACTATACGGCCACGGGCATCCCGCTCAGGGAGGAACTCGAGCGCAGCCTCGAGCCCGCTCCCGTCCTGCTCATGCACCGCCTCGGCGGCGAGCTGAAGAAGCAGTGCGACGACGAGAACCGGACCGGGTGCCTGTCGGCGAACACGGCCGCCGAGCTCGGCCGCGAAGTCGATGCCGTGTGCTCGATCCTCGACCCCGACCGCAACGCGTGGCTCGACACCTACTCAGGCATCATCGAGCGCGGTCAGACCGCGGGCCATATCCTCGCTGACATCGACCCCCGGATCCATGCCCCACTCATCCACAGCGTGCTCGCCGGCCTGCGCATCGCCGCCCGCGTCATGACCACAGAGGACGTCCTCGCCCAAGCCCGAGCCTTCGTCGCAGGACTGTGCACTCCGGCCGGCAGGGCCACCCTCGCGACCGAAGGTGCCCCAGGTGCCTCGACGAAAGGCAGCCCCACCCCATGACCACTTCGACACCGCCTTCCCTCAGGCCTCGGGTGCCTGGTCAGGTCTATCTGTTGGCCGCCGTGATCTTCTGCCTCGGCACCAGCGAGTTCATGATCGCCGGAATCCTCGAACCCTTGAGCGCTGACTTGAGCGTGACGATCCCGCAGGCGGGCCTGCTCATCACCGGTTTCGCCGTCGGCATGATCGTCGGGGCACCGGCCATGACCCTGCTGACGCTGACCCTGCCCAGGCGGGCGACGATGATCGTCATGATCATCGGCTTCTCCTCCCTCCACATCCTTGCAGCGTTGTCACCGAGCTACGGACTGCTCATGGTCTCAAGGGTGCTGTCTGCCTTCGCCTGCGGCGGGTTCTGGGCCGTCGCCGCCGTCCACACCTCAGCCATCGCTCCCGCCGCCGTACAGGGCCGTGCACTCGCCAGTCTCGTCGGCGGACTCACAGTAGCCAACCTCGTCGGAGTGCCGATGGGAACATGGATCGGCACCCAGTTCGGGTGGCGGTCGACCTTCTGGGCGGTCGCCCTCGTCACTGCACTGGCCGCAGTTCTCATCGCCGTGACCACCCGGTCGGACGCGAAGCCCACCGACCCAGCGAAGCCTGCCGACTCAGCGAAGTCCACCGACCCAGACGAAGCAGAATCACCCACTCCCGCCGAGGCGGCTCCCGGCCTGCGCACTCTGCTCCGCGCCGAGATCGCCGCGTTCAAGGGACCCCGAATCTGGTTGGCCCTGGGCACAACGGCGCTGTTCCAGGCTTCGGTGTTCGCGTCCTTCTCCTATTTCTCGCCGCTGCTCACTCAGGTGGCCGGACTGTCCGCGGACCTCGTTCCCGCAGTCCTCGCGGCCTTCGGCGTCGGTGCCTTCATCGGTGTCGTCGTCGGCGGGCGCTTGGCCGATAGGAACATCTTCGGCAATATCGTCGGCAGCCTCACGGCACTGACGCTCAGCCTCGGCGCCCTGTGGCTGGTCGCGGACAACGCAATCCCTGCCGTCATCATGATCGTCCTCGTCGGCGCCAGCGGTTTCTCCATCGCCGGGGCGCTCAATGCCCGCGTCTTCCAGATCGCGACTCAGGCACCGACCCTGGCCGCCAGCGTCAACACTTCGGCCTTCAACGTCGGCAATGCGCTCGGCCCGGCCGTCGGCGCCTGGGTCATCGCAGCCGGGCTCGGCTTCCCCGCCACGGTCGTCGCCGCCATCGTCCTCGCGCTCGCTGCACTCGCCGTAGTGGCCGTGGCGATCCGCGTCGAACGGACGTGGGCAGGGCGATCCGAGCCCACCCTCGCCGAGGCGGCCTGCTAGTCCCAGCGGGACTCAGCTCAGAGTCCCGGCCGGCTGCAGCCGTTCGCGCACGTCCTTCCACGGCTTGTCCCAGGACATATCCTCCGGCAGCAGCACTTGACCGCAGGCACTGCACACCTCGCCCTGAGTCGTCTCGGCGCCGCAGGCTTCGTGGATGAGTCCCATATGGCCTCCGCCGGCAGGCAGTTCGGTGTGCTTCTCTGCCCACAGGGACAGCTGCTGCAGGATCGGCAGCAGATCGGCGGCGGCCTCGGTGGCCGCATACCCCTGCCGGATGCGCGCCCCGTCGGCGTAGTCGACCTTCGTCAGCAGCCCGGCCCCAAGCATTCCGGACAACCGCCGGCTGAGCACGGCTTCGGAGATTCCGAGATTCTCACGCAGCTGGTCAAAACGCCCACGACCGTGGAGGACATCGCGGACGATGAGCAGCACCCACGGATCGCCGAGCACGTCGAGCGACCGCTTCACCGGACAGAACTCCTGCGACCAATCCGAACGCAAAGCCATCACGACTACCTTTCTTCGACGAAGTCTGCTTATACTTCCTCCAGTATAACTTCTTTGAAGAAAGCCCGAGGGATCGATGTCGACCACTCCACCCGCGCAGCGGAGGCACCGCCGCATCCACCCCGCCTGGTGGGTCGCCGCCGTCGCCTTCATCGCCCTGCTCGCCGCCGCCGGATTCCGGGCTGCTCCCGGAGCGCTGATGGTTCCGCTCCATGCGGACTTCGGGTGGTCGATGAGCAGCATGTCCCTGGCCGTGAGCGTGAATCTGCTGCTCTACGGGCTCACGGCTCCCTTCGCAGCGGCACTCATGGATCGCTTCGGCATCCGCCAGGTCGTCGCCGCGGCTCTGGCTCTCGTCGCCCTCGGTGCAGGAGGCAGCGTGCTCATGACCGCCTCCTGGCAGCTGCTCATCTTCTGGGGCGTGCTCATCGGTCTGGGCACCGGTTCGATGGCCCTCGTCTTCGCCGCCACCATCGCCGATCGCTGGTTCGTCGCCCGCCGTGGGCTGGTCATGGGCATCCTCACGGCCGGATCAGCCACCGGCCAGCTGATCTTCCTGCCTCCGGTCGCCACGATCGCCGAATCCACCGGATGGAAGCCGGCATCCCTGTTCATCGGCATCGCGGCGATGGCCGCCGTGCCGCTGGTCTGGTTCATCCTCCGCGATCATCCCTCTGACCTGGGCGTTCTGCCCTATGGTGCGGCCGATGCGAGCACAGACCCCGCGACCGAACCTGACGACGGCAACGCACCCACGGCGGAGTCCGCCCCGACCACGCCCACCGCACGCCCCGGCGCCGGCGCCACCAGACGCGCCTTCGACGGGCTCTTCTTCGCGGCACGTCATCGCTCGTTCTGGGCTCTGGCCATCGCCTTCGCCATCTGCGGCGCGACGACGAACGGCCTCATCGGCATCCACTTCATCCCCTCGGCCCACGACCACGGGATGCCCGCCTCGACGGCGGCCGGCCTGCTCGCGGTCGTCGGGATCTTCGACATCGTGGGCACCGTGTTCTCCGGTTGGCTGACCGATAAATTCGATCCCCGGATCCTCCTCGTCGCGTACTACACGTTCCGCGGGGTCGGCCTGCTGCTCCTGCCTTGGCTGCTCTCGGACACGGTGCACCCGAGCATGATCCTCTTCATCGTCGTCTACGGCCTCGACTGGGTCGCGACGGTCCCGCCGACGGCCGCTCTGTGCCGCGAGATCTTCGGAGACAACGGCACCATCGTCTTCGGCTGGGTCTTCGCCGCCCATCAGATCGGGGCCGCCGCCGCTGCCTTCGCCGCCGGCGCCGTCCGTGACGCCTTCGGTGAGTACACCTACGCCTGGTGGGGCGGGGCAGCCATGTGCGTCATCGCCGCGGTCCTGTCGTTCGCGGTCAGACGCCGTCTGATCGATGATCGCAGGAAACCCGCCACCGCCGAGGCGGCAGCATAGTCACAGCTCAACTCGGGTTCAGTCCCGTTCCTCCGGTTCCCACAGCTCAATCCGATTCCCTTCGGGATCGGTGACCCAACCGAAGCGTCCGATTGCGTCCATCTGCTGGGTCTCGTCGTCCACCTCGGCGCCGGCTTCGCGCAGCTGCGCGATCATCGCGTCGAGGTCGGCGACGCGGAAGTTCAGCATCGTCTGCTGCCGGTCCTGGTCCTCCGGCCGCGTCCCGAAGTAGTCGGTGTCGGCTCCGAACATCGCCATCACGGTCGGTCCGGCCGGCTGCCGCCACAGCCCGTGATCACCGAAGTCGACGCCGAGGACGTCGCGGTACCAGGCCGTCATCGCCTCGGGGTCGGCCGCCCGCAGGAAGTATCCGCCGATTCCATTCACTCTCTCCATGGATGAATGGTAATCCCAGGCATGGACTCAAGTGTCGCGGAATGTCGGGAGACTGTAGTTTGTTACAGGGCACAGATCGTCAACCCGTGAAAGGACGTTCCATGAGCAAGTTCGCTGTCACCAATGCCAACACCGGCGAAGTCGAGGAGGAGTTCGCCTCTGTTCCCAAAGAGGAGATTCCCGCCTACATCGATCGTGCCCATGAGGCACATCTGGCGTGGAAGGAGACGCCGCTGCATGAACGCGCGGCGATCCTGCGCAAGTTCGCCGATCTCGTCGATGAGAATGCCGATGAGATGACCGACATCATCGGTCGTGAGATGGGCAAGATCAAGAAGCAGGGCCTCGGCGAGGTCGACAAAGTCGCCCGCACCGCCCGCTGGATGGCCGACAACGCCGCCACCCATCTGTCCACGACCCACCTGGCCGCCGCCGGCGCGGCCAGCAGCTATGTCGAGCACCAGCCGCTGGGCGTGTTGCTGGGCATCATGCCGTGGAACTTCCCGTACAACCAGATCGCCCGCTTCGTGCTGCCCAACCTCATGGTCGGCAACACGATCATCATGAAGCAGGCATCGATCTGCCCGAAGTCCTCCCAGTACTTCGAGGACCTCCTCACCGAGGCGGGACTGCCGAAGGGCGTGTACCAGAACATCTACCTCGACTCCTCCCACGCCGAGGAGGTCCTCAAGGACTTCCGCGTCAAGGGCTTTTCGCTCACCGGTTCCGAGGGTGCCGGTGCGTCGGTGGCCGCGATCGCCGCGAAGTACTACAAGCGCGCCGTGCTCGAGCTCGGCGGAAACGACCCGGCCGTCGTCCTCGACTCGAAGGATGTCGCCTCGGTCGCGCAGAAGCTCGTCGGCATTCGTCTGGCGAACGCCGGCCAGGTCTGCACCTCGCCGAAGCGCATGATCGTCGTCGACGGGCTCTACGACGAATTCGTCGCCGAGGCTGTCAAGGCCGCCGAAGCCATGAAGATCTCCGACTTCGACGACCCCGAGGTCGGCATGGGGCCCGTGTCCTCCGAAGGCGCTCGCGACGAGATCGTCGAGATGATCGAGAAGGCCGTCGCCGATGGTGCGACCCTGCTCACCGGCGGAAAGAAGCTCGACCGCCCGGGCTGGTTCATGTCCCCGGCCGTTCTCACCGACATCGACCCGCGCTCGGACCTCGGCTGCAACGAGCTCTTCGGACCCGCCGTGATGATCTACCGCGCCAAGGACGAAGAGGATGCTCTGCGTCTGGCCAATGACTCCGAGTACGGCCTCATGTCCTCGGTGTGGACCGACGACCTGGAGAAGGGTCAGGAGTTCGGCAAGAAGATCAACGCCGGCATGACCCTGATCAACAGCCACATGGAATCCGGACCGGAGTACCCCTTCGGCGGCATCAACCGCTCCGGCTACGGCCGTGAGAACGCTCAGTGGGCGTTCCAGGCGTTCACCAATGAACACCTCATCCGCGTCCACGCCTGATCAGGCGCACCTGGTCTCAGGTGGATCTGATCGACTGAGTCCTGTGCCCTAGTGCAGGATCACCCTCGCCGAGGCGGTCGAAAAGGCCCGATCGACAGCGAACTTCCGCTGTCGATCGGGCCTTTTCCTTTGGGTCAGTTCTGCCCTTGAGGTCAGAGTGAGTCAGCTCAAGGCGTGACCTCAGGCGACCGACTCGGCATAGAGCGCCGAGACCAGAGGCGCGAGTTCCGGCGTCTCACGAGCTTCGGCGAGAGCGGATTCGAGCACACTGTCGTGCGTCGGATGCGCTTCGGCGAGCAGCGTCTCACCGGCAGGGGTGAGCTCGGTGTAGATGCCGCGACGGTCGTCGGCGCACAGCACTCGGGTGAGCAGACCTCGGTCCTCGAGGCGGGTGACCAGCCGCGTCGTCGCACTCGATGACAAGGCGGCGGCGCGGGCGAGCTGCCGCATGCGCATATGCCAGCCATCCTGCCGGCTCAGCGCATCGAGGACGGTGAATTCGACCACGGAGAGGTGGTGCTCGCGCTGCAGGCTGCGTTCGAGCTCGACTTCGATGAGTCCGTGCAGAGCAGCGAGCGTGCGCCAGCCCTTGGCCCGGATCTCCACCGCGTCGTCCCTGATACCCACGTCATTCTCCTTGTTCTCGACGTCTCTCAAGGATACACCACTTGCGCGGATAAGACGCGTGTGCAACCATATTCATTGCGTATGCAACTAGTGCATACGCGTCCTATTGCACACGCACATGATTTCGCGACCGCGGAATCCGCTCCCCACCGAAAGGTCTGCACCACCATGCCGCTCGCACTGCTCGCTCTCGCCATCGGCGGGTTCGGAATCGGACTCACCGAGTTCGTCATCATGGGTCTTCTGCCCGAGGTGGCCGCAGACTTCGCGGTCTCCGAGACCGTCGCCGGCTACCTCATCTCCGGCTATGCCCTGGCCGTCGCCATCGGAGCCATCGCGATCACCGTGGCGCTGAGCCGGGTCAACCGGAAGACGGCTCTCATCGGCCTCATGGTCCTCTTCATCATCGGCAACGGCCTCTCCGCTCTCGCCCCGAGCTACGAGATGATGATGGTCGGCCGCATCGTCGCAGCACTCTGCCACGGTGCCTTCTTCGGCATCGGCGCGGTCGTGGCCGCCTCTCTCGTACCCGCGAACCGCCAGGCCGCGGCGATCTCGATGATGTTCGCGGGTCTGACAACGGCCAACGTGCTCGGCGTCCCCTTGGGCACCTTCCTCGGCCAGGCCGCCGGATGGCGGTCGACCTTCTGGACGATCGCGGTCATCGGCATCATCGCCCTCATCGGCATCGCCGTCCTCGTCCCCTCGATTCCGGCACGATCCGACGTGGCTTCGGGCATCCTCGGCGAATTCCGCATCTTCGCCTCCGGTCAGGTGTGGGCGTCGATCCTCCTCACGATCCTCGGCTACGGGGGCATGTTCGGAGCCTTCAGCTATATGGCGTTCACGCTCACCGGGGTGACCGGCTTCTCCAGCGCCGCCGTTCCATGGCTCCTCGTGCTCTTCGGAGTCGGCCTCTTCATCGGCAACATCCTCGGCGGCCGGGCGGCCGATAAGAACCTCGGGGCGACGCTGCTCACCCTGCTCATCGGCCTCGTCGTCATCCTCGCCGTGTTCTCTCTGGTCGCCGAGAACAAGGTCGCCACGATCATCGCACTGGTGTTCATGGGCGGGTTCGGGTTCGCCACGGTCCCGGCGATGCAGATGCGCATCATGCGCCACTCCGGCGACGCGCAGACCCTGGGATCGGGCGCGAACATCGCGGCCTTCAACGTCGGCAATGCCTTCGGCGCGTGGATCGGCGGACTGACCATCGCCTCCGGTCTCGGCTACACCTCACCGCTGTGGGCAGGTGCGCTCGTCACCGTCGGCGGGCTCATCACCCTCCTCATCGCCGGACGCGCGCGGGGAGGGGAACTGCGACGGAAGTCAGCGAGTGCCGACGCCACCGCAGATCTCGAACGGGAGTCGCAGTCGGCTTAAAGCTCTGTCCGCCTCAGCCGAGACCCGGTCCGACGCGGATCGCGTCGGCGGCGTCGAGGGCGAGTTCGATGCTGTCGTCGCCGACGCTGACCGCGATCGCCGAGGCGGCCGAGCTGATCGATCTCACCTGCAGCTTCGTGCCGATGACGATTCCACGATCGGTGAGGTAACGCAGCAGTTCAGGCGACCGGTCGGAGACGCGCACAACCTCGACCTCGACACCCGGGGCGGTCTCCTGCAGCCGTCTGCTGGGGAAATCGGCGGTGTGCCCGTCGGCATCGGGGATCGGATCGCCGTGCGGGTCCCGCTGCGGATTTCCCAATGCGGCGTTCATCCGTTCGAGCACGAGGTCGGAGACGGCATGTTCGAGCCGATCCGCCTCGTCATGGACCTGATCCCAGGTCAGGCCCAGGGCCTCGACCAGGTAGGACTCGACGATGCGGTGGCGTCTGACGATCTCGACGGCGATCTGCCGACCCACGTCGGTGAGCACGATCTGCCCGTAGGGTTCGTAGTCGATGTAACCGTCGCGGGCGAGCTTCTTGAGGTTCGCCGACACCGTCGAGGCGGTCACTCCCAGCTGTTCGGCCATCTCCGTAGTGGCGGGGCGACCGCCCGGCCATTCGTAGGCCTTCCAGATGAGGGTGACGTAGTCCTCGACCATGCGGGTGACAGCGGGGCGCGGCATGATCGTCATTCTACGCGCGGGTACCGGCCGAATTCGGGTCGGCAGGTATTGTCACGGTCGATTCGCGTTCCGGATCGGCCGCCTCGGCGGGGTCTGCAGTCACATCGCCGGGCTGCGGTCTGCGGAACGGGGCAGCGAGCGTGGGGAGGATGTCACGGCGGTGGAGGATGAGGACGACGATCGCCAGGACCGCCTGGATCGCGGAGAGGATGTAGCGTCCGGAGGTGTCAGTGACGAAGAACTGCAGCCCGAAGAGCGCGGCGAGCCCCAGCGCCGGTGCCCAATGGAAGCGCAGGGCCAGGATGATCGCCACACCGAGGATGGTCTGCGTAGCCGTGAGAGTGAACTCCTCGATCTGACGCCCATCCAGGGGCAGTCCGAGGCCGCCGCCACCCGCGAAATGCGCGATCGGCAGGGAGCCGACGAGCAGGCTCCATTGGTTGACCTTCGAGGCGATGAGTGTGCCGATGGCCGCCCCGCCCATGCCGCGCAGGGCGAACATCGCGGCGATGATGAACTCGGGGGCCTCAGAGGCGAGCGGGGCCAGCCACTGGACGAGGAAGTAGCTGTCGATTCCCAATGCCGAGCCCGAGGCCACGAGCGCCTCGGCGAACGGTTCGGCAGACAGCAGGATGATCGCTGCGGACACGACGAACATCGTCACCACTGTGACCCGACGGGCCTTCTGCGGCATGGCGACGATGAGAGCCGCGGCGCCGACGAACTCCTCTTCGTCATCGCCCGCTGCCTGCCCGGCCCGCCACAGATAGGCGACGAAGATGAGCACGAGGGCTGAGCCGAACCAGATGGGGATGCTGCCGAGCAGCGGAATAGCGAAGGCGATCACACCGAGGATGACGAGGAAGCCGATGTCCATCCGGCTGCCCGAGTCGATGCGAAGGGAATGCTGGATGGGGGCCTTCGTCCGCTTGGCCATGCGGCGGGCGACGAGGAGGGCGATGATGACGACGAGCGGCCACCCGAAGCCGAGCAGCAGTCGGTTTGATCCGGTCATATTCGCCGCCGCGAAGTGCAGGTAATCGGGGTCAGATCCTGATCGGAACGCGTAGTAGAGGTCCACGGCGTATTCCGGGAGGACCGCGATGAGGGCGAGCAGGGCGATCGCCAGAGCACCCGAGATGTCCTTCTGCGCCGCCTCGGCGGCCCAGGCCAGGAGAAAGGCAGCCGCGACGATGGCGGCGCCGAACGCGAGGAGCTCGAGAACCGGAGCGAGTTCGACACCGGTGACGCGAAGCACCACGGCGGGTGCGGCGATGACGAGGCAGATCGCGATGCGGCGGATGATTGCGGTGGGCATATCTCAAGACTTCCCGCCGCGAATCGGGTGTGTCTACGCACAACTGAGACTTAGACGCCTCCAACAATTCCGGGAGGCGCCGGGATCCGCTTGTTTCTGGGGATCACACGGCCCGCCGGGATGAAGTCGTGTGCCTCAGATCACCGGAGTTCGGAGAGCGCCGCGGCGAGGTACGTCGCGGAGGGACCCGCTCCGGCGTCGACGATGTCGGCGGGGGTGCCGGTCGCCACGACCCGGCCGCCGTCGTCACCGGCGCCGGGGCCGAGTTCGACGACGTGGTCGGCGACGGCCACGACGCGCATATCGAGTTCGACCATGATGACCGTGTTGCCGGCATCGACGAGGGTCTGCAGGTGTGCGACGAGCCGGTCGGCATCCCCGCAATGCAGTCCGGAGGTGGGTTCGTCGAGGACGTAGAGGGTGTCGCCGCGCTGGGAGCGCTGGAGCTCGCTGGCGAGTTTGACCCGCTGCGCCTCACCGCCTGAGAGCTCGGTGGCGGGTTGGCCGAGGCGCAGGTAGCCGAGGCCGACGTCGATGAGTGCGGTCAGTGAGCGCATGATGTCGAATTCGCCGGTGAAGAAGTCGTGGGCCTCCTCGACGCTCATCCCCAGGATCTCAGCGATATTGCGTCCGCGCCACAGGATCTCCAGGGTGCTCGACTGGAAGCGGGTGCCGTGGCAGTCGGGGCACTCGGTGTAGACCGAGGGCAGGAACAGCAGCTCGACCATGACCGATCCTTCACCCTCACAGGTGGGGCAGCGTCCACCGGCGACGTTGAAGGAGAACCGGCCGGGCTTGTAACTGCGCTCTCTGGCCTCGGGGGTCTCGGCGAAGCGCCGGCGCACATGGTCGAACAGGCCGGTGTAGGTTGCGACGTTGGACCGGGGCGTGCGACCGATGGGCCTCTGATCGATGCTCACCACCCGTCGGATCCCGGTGAGTTCCCCGGTGACGGTGCCATCAAGGTCCTCGGGTTCGTCGGCGAGCAGGAGTGCGTCATCATCGGACGCCGGTTCGTCAGCAGTGGTGGAGGTGCCCAGTCGGTCGCCGACGAGGGCCGGGAGAACCTGACTGACGAGGCTGGACTTTCCCGATCCCGATATTCCGGTCACGGCGGTCAGTGAGCCCAGCGGCAGGTCGAGGCTGATGTCGTGGAGATTGTTGCGGCGGATGTTCGCAAGTTTCATCCAGCCTCGTGGATGCCGGGGTTCGTGGGGTTCGAGTCCACGTCCGCCGAAGACATAGCCCCTGGTCACGGATTCGTCGATCTCGGCAAGTCCGGCCGTCGGCCCGCTGTAGAGGACGTCCCCGCCGCGTTCGCCGGCCCCGGGCCCGATGTCGACGAGCCAGTCGGCATGCCTCATGATGTCGACGGAATGTTCGACGACGAAGAGGCTGTTCCCGCGGTCCTTCAACCCGTCGAGGATGCCCAGTAGGGCATCGACGTCCTGCGGGTGGAGGCCGGCGGAGGGTTCGTCGAGCACGTAGACGACGCCGAAGAGATCCGAGGTCAGTTGGGTGGCCAATCGCAGCCGCTGCAGCTCACCGCCGGACAGCGTCGGTGTGGTCCGATCGAGTGAGAGGTACCCGAGGCCGAGGTCGACGATCGGGCGGAGCCGGTCGATGAGACCCTCGCCGAGGCGGACGAATGCGGCAAGCTTGTCCGCCGAGGGGTGATCGTCTGTGTCCATGGTCGCCTTCGCCGAGGCGACCTCATCGCGAAGGACGGACATGAGTTCATGCAGCGGCAGGGCGGAGAATTCGGCGATGTCGAGACCGGCGATCGTCACCGACAGAGCGTCGGGCCTGAGTTTCTTTCCGTGGCACACGGGGCAGGGACCGGCACTGAGGAACTCGGCGACGCGACGCTTCATCCCGGCACTCTTCGTGTTCGCGAACGTGTCGAGCACGTACTTCCGGGCTCCGACGAAGGTTCCCGAATAGGTCGGTTCGGCGCCTGCTGCGATCGCTTCGCGCGCTTCGTCCAGCGTCAGCCGGGAGTGGACGGGAAGGTGCGGAGTCTCCTCGGTGTAGAGGATCCAATCGCGGTGTTCGCGCGGCAGGTCCTGCCAGGGGACATCGACGTCGTAGCCGAGAGCGACGAGCACATCGCGCAGCTGGTGGCCGTGCCAGGCCTTCGGCCAGGAAGCGATGGCGCGCTCCCGGATCGTCAGCGTCGGATCCGGGACCATCTTGTCCTCGGGCACCTCGTAGACGCGGCCGATTCCGTGGCATTCCGGGCAGGCACCTTCGACGGTGTTCGTCGAAAAATCCTCGGCCAACAGCATCGACTGTCCCTCCGGGTACCGTCCCGCCCGTGAGTAGAGCATGCGCACGAGGCTGGACACCGTGGTGATGCTGCCGACGCTCGAGCGTGCGCTGCGCCCGCCGCGCTGCTGCTGCAGGGCGACGGCCGGCGGCATTCCCGTGATCGAATCGACGTCGGGGACCCCTGCCTGGTCGATGAGCCTGCGGGCATACGGTGCCACGGATTCGAGGTACCGCCGTTGGGACTCGGCGAAGAGAGTGCCGAAGGCCAGGGAGGATTTGCCCGATCCGGACACTCCGGTGAACACGACGAGCGCATCCCGGGGCACGGTGAGGTCGACGTTGCGCAGGTTGTGTTCCCTGGCCCCGCGGACCCGCACGTCCGGCTGGATCTCGGTCGAGGATGTCGGATCCGCGGGCACAGAGGAGGTCATGAGGTCACCGTACCAAGGTCGGGACCTCCGATCACCGAGGTGGCCGACGACAGAACCCCTCGTTCCGGGAAATTCGGAACGAGGGGTTCGATGGGCCTCAGCCGGCCGCAGTCAGGGGCCGACCGTCATTCGGCGGGGCCGACCGTCATTCGGCGGGGCTGGCCTCGGTCGGTTCGACCACCTCGGCGGGGTACTCATCCTGGTCTTCGGGCTTGCGGATGAAGAACGCGAGGACGATTGGGACGATCGCGATGACCGTCGCCAACAGGAACGCGGCGTGACCGCCGGGGGCACCCGCCTCGGGGACGGACTTGCCCTCCGCCTGACCCGAGTGCAGGGCCGCGGAGTAGATCGAGATGAGCAGCGCGGTGCCGGCTGCTCCCGCGACCTGCTGCAGGGTGTTGAGCGCTGCCGAACCATGGGAGTACAGGTGGCGCTCCAGCGATCCCAGCGAGGCGGAGAACAGCGGGGTGAACGATGCGGCCAGGCCCAATGACATGACGATCTGGACGATGATGAGCAGCCAGATCGGCGTTCCCACGCCGGCCGTCGAATACGCGAACATCGAGGACGCGATCATGATCGTGCCGGGCACCAGCAGCGTCTTCGGTCCGCGGGCGTCGTAGATCCGTCCCATCACCGGTCCGAGCAGACCCATGATCACCGAACCGGGCAGAAGCACGAGACCGGACTGGGTGGCGCCGAGTCCGACGACGCTCTGCAGGTACAGCGGCAGCAGGGAGAACGTGCCGAACATGGACAGGGCGACGACGGCCATGATGATGACCGAGAAGACGTAGTTCCGCGAATTGAACACACGCAGGTCGAGCAGGGCGCGATCGCCCTTCTGCAGCACGAGCTGACGCCACACGAAGAGCGCGAGGAAGACGACTCCGCCGCCGATCGTCGCCCAGGCCAGGCTGCTCGTCGATCCGCCGCCTGCCTCACCGCCGTGCCCGCCGCCGAACTGGCTGAGGCCGTAGACGATGCCGCCGAAGGCGAACACGGACAGGATGATGGAGATGACGTCGATCGGGGCGTAAGTCGACTCGCCGAGGTTGGTCATCCACTTCGCACCGAGTGCCAGAGCGATCAGCGCGATGGGCAGGATGATGCCGAAGAGCCAGCGCCAGCCCAGCGAATCGAGGACGATGCCCGACATCGTCGGTCCGATGGCCGGGGCCAGCGAGATGACGAGGCCGACTCGACCCATCATCCGGCCGCGCGAGTGTGCCGGGACCACGTTCATCATCGTGGTCATCAGCAGAGGCATCATGATGCCGGTGCCGGCTGCTTGCACGATCCGTCCGATGAGAAGCAGGATGAAGCCCTGCGAGACGAGGCAGATCAATGTGCCCGCTGAGAACAGGATCATCGCGGCCAGGAAGATCTGGCGGGTGGTGAAACGCTGCAGGAGGAAACCGGTCGTCGGTATGACGACGGCCATGGTAAGCATGAAAGCACTGGTCAGCCACTGGCCGAGCTCCGGAGGGATGCCGAGGGCCTTGTTGAGTTCGGGGATGGCGATGGCCATCGTCGTCTCATTGAGAATGGCCACGAAGGCAGCCACCAGCAGCAGCCAGATGACCTTCATACCGGCGGGGTCGATGGTGTCATTGGCCTGTGTCTGCGCGTGTGCGGGTGAGCTGTCGCTGGACAAGACGGTGCTCCGTTCGGATGTGTCTGAGGGGCCCGGGATGTGGGCGGAGGTCGCACGCAGATGCCGAATCGACGCGCAGACGAAAGTTTCAACAGCATCTCAGACTAACGTATTCCCGAATACCTCCGACAGTGGGGAGAACCCGAAACTGCGGCGATCTTCGTCACTGCTCGCTCGGTCTCCTCAGCAGGTGTCGTATCGGTAGCCACGATCGCCGGCTGCGACGAGATCGCGGTCGCGCAGGATCATCAGCGGCGGGCGTTCCGGGACGGCGCAGGCGTCCGCGAAGTCCAGCCCCGCCTCGGCGAGGGTGTGGGGGTATTCGATGGCGAGGACACGGTCGCCGTAGACGGAGGTGAACCGGTCGCATTCGTCGTAGGCTGCGCATTCCTCGGTCACGGCGAAGTCGAAGCCGAGCTGAGAATGAGCGGTGTCGGCGAGTTCGGCCGCGTTCTTCTGCGCGATCGACAGGCCCTTGGCGTGGGCACGGTCGACGTACGCGGCCGCGAGTTCCAGGGCACCGCCTCGGTCGATGTCGGGGAATCGGTCGGCCGTATCGAGATTGTCGATCTCCACGGCGTCGAATCCGGATTCGGCGCAGCCGTCGATGACGGGGCCGATGATGTCGAGGATCTGGGATCGTCGGTCTGCGGTCGAGGGATCGAGGATGTGTTCGTCGGGCCAATCGGGGTCGACGACCAGGTCACCGGCGGCATCGTGGAGCAGCAGATCCGTGTGGTCACGCCAGTCCGCCGCCCCGTCGGGTTGGGTCTGGAATCCGTTGACGTAGCAGATAGAGTACGCCCCAGTCAGGGGTGCAGCACCGGCATCCCGGACGACGATATCGATACGGCCCTGCGGATCCGGCAGCGAGTCATAGGTTCCGCCGAGCTGGTAGTCGAAAGTTCCTGACGTCGGCGGCGACGGTGCTGTCGATGCCTGTGTCGGCGGCGAAGCGCTCGCTGAGCAGCCGCCGATCGCTACGGCGATGCCGAGGACCGCCGCGGCCGCTATCCACCGCGGTGGGATCGGGCTCAGCGGAGGTCTCATGGACTCACTGTAGACGGAGGTGGCCGGCGTCGATGTCGGAGCGGAGTTCATTCTCTCTTCGATTCGACGTATCGGATGTTCACCGCGGCGCTGTTAGCGTCGGCTGAGGAGCCGACCCGTCACCGAGGCGGATCGTCTCCAGGCAAGTCAGTACCAGTCACACAGTCAAGCGGAACGAACGGATGAGAATGACTCTGAAGAACGTCACCACGAAGACCATGACAGCTGCGATGCTCGCCGGAGCCACCGTGCTCGGCTCCGGTTCGATGGCCTCCGCCGCCCAGCCGGCGGCACCGCCGGCCGCCTCTGCGGGAGCCGCGAACGCGGCGGCCGAGAACTCGGCTGCGGCCGCGGAATCCGGCACCGCCTCGGCGAGCCCGGAGGCGGAGAAGAAGTTTTCAGACATCGGGGACTTCCTCAAGCACTACAAAGGAGAGTCGCTGGCGAACTCACAGGGCGGCTATCAGGGAGAATGCGTCAGCCTCATCTCCCGGGCGCTCGAAGAGGTCCACGGCGTCGACCACGGACCGTGGGGCAATGCCGTCGACTATCAGGCGGGCGGATCCGGCGGGGACAAGATGAAGGCGAACGGCTTCACCTGGCACACCGAACAGAAGTTCGAGAACGGCGACATCCTCGTCTGGGGCAATGGTGACAACACCACCGCCTTCGGTCACATCGGCATCTACTACAAGGGCCAGGTGTGGCATCAGAACTTCAACGGCGACCGCAGCCTGCACACCTATGACGGGCTCATCGACGGCTACCTCGGGTACTGGCGAGCCTGAGCGTCCACGGAAACGACGAAGGCTCCGAACCGTAATCGGTTCGGAGCCTTCGTTCTACGAGTGCTGTCTCAAAACTACTCGAGTGGAGGTAAGGGGACTCGAACCCCTAACCCTCTGCTTGCAAAGCAGATGCGCTACCAATTGCGCCATACCCCCGGACGGGTTCACACCCTCACACCGAGTCGGTGTGTTCGGACCATTCGGCTTGGGCACTCTGGTTCTGGTGCCGCCACCCGAAGAACACTCCCAGTCCCACTAACGTGAGACCGCTGAGAATCCATCTTCTCATGATCCTCCTCGAAAGGAAATCCTGTTGTGACAGGACGTGGGCCTACCTGGACTTGAACCAGGGACCTCTTCGTTATCAGCGAAGCGCTCTAACCGCCTGAGCTATAGGCCCTCATCGGGTGAACCCGAAGTAAAACAATACCCAGCCACCGCAGCTAAACACAAATCGACGCCCAGTGACCCCTCTCACACCCTCCCAGAACTACCTGACGGCGGCTCAGCAACCTCGCGCGAGGTTGCTGAGCCGCCGTCAGGTAGCAATTATTAGTCGTCGGTGAGGGTGAGGCTGAATCCGCCGGCGATGAGGGAGCCGATGTTGTAGATGAAGGCCGCCAACGTCGACAGCGCCGTCATCAGCACGATGTTGATAACCGCGATGATGAAGCCGGCCGCAACAACCCGGCCGAAGCCGAAGATGCCGACGATCCGCTCGGCCGACTCTGCTCCGGCGAGCTCGCTCATCGTCGATTCGAGGCCACTCATCACACCGGTCGCCTGCAGGACGACCCACAGGACGATGAAGGCGACGATCGTGGCGATGCCGATCGCCACGGACATGAGGAACGACATCTTCATGACCGACCACGGGTCGACCGCGGAGACGGTGAGACGGACGGTGCGGGGGCCCTTTTTCTTCTTGCCCTTCCCACTGTCGACCATGTTCTTCACGCCCATCTTCACGCTGCCGGAGCTGGCGCGGACGGTGTTCGCGGCATTTCCCATCACCGAGGTGGCGCCGCGGTTGCCGCCGCCCGATCCCTGGGGGCCCGATCCTTGTGAACCGGAAGTCGGTGCGCCGGATCCCTGCGAACCGGTCTGAGCACCCGATCCCTGGGACCCGGTGTGAGCCGATGGCGTCGAGCCGGCCGAGGGCGCCCGGTTGGGCTTCGGCGAGGCCTTCGGAGCGGGAGGTGCGACGACGGTGGCGTTCTGGCTGTTCGGTCCCGAAGAGCCGTGACCGGAGCCGGATCCCTGTTTTGCACCGGTTCCCGACCCGGAGTTCGAACCTGAACCGCTTGCTGCAGCCGACTTGTCATCGGACTTCGACGATCCGGCCGTCAGACGGGTCGAGCCGCTCGACGTGCGTATGATCTTGCCTGAGCCTGGCTGTTTGCTATCGCTCACTCTTCCACATCCTCGTTGCCGGTCTGAGGCTCTGCGACCTCACCTTCCGGGACTTCGGCATCGTCTTCGCTTTCGATCTCGTCTTCGACCTCGGCTTCGGGCCCACGGGTCACTGCGATAATACGGTCTTTCTTGTCCGGTTTCGCGAACACCACACCCATGGTGTTGCGTCCCTTCGCCGGAACTTCATCGATGCTCGACCGAACGATCTTACCGCGCTCCATGACCACGAGGACCTCCTCACCGTCTTCGACGATGAGTCCGCCTACCAAGTCTCCGCGCTGTTCGGTGATCTTCGCAACCCGGATTCCCAGACCGCCACGCCCCTGCAGACGGTACTCGTCGACCGGCGTGCGCTTGGCGAACCCGGCCTCCGTGACGACGAAGACGTAGGTGTCCGGCCGAACGACGTCCATCGTGAGCAGCTCGTCGTCGTCCTTGAACTTCATCCCGGTGACACCGCCGGTGACTCGGCCCAGGGGACGGATCGACTCGTCATCGGCGGCGAAGCGGATCGACATGCCCTTGCGCGAGATCAGCAGCAGGTGATCCTCGGCGCCGACGATGCGGGCCGAGACCAGCTCATCGGGCTGACCCTTGTATTCACGCAGGTTGATGGCGATGACACCGCCGGTGCGGTTCGAGTCGTAATCGCTCAGGCGGGTCTTCTTCACCACACCGGAACGGGTGGCGAGGATGAGGAAGTCGGCGACCTCGTAGTCCCGGATCGACAGCACCTGGGCGATCGTCTCACCCGGCTGGAGGGCGAGCAGGTTCGCCACGTGCTGGCCCTTGGCGTCCCGTGAGCCCTCGGGAAGCTCATAGGCCTTCGCCCGGTACACGCGACCGGTGTTCGTGAAGAACAGCAGCCAGTTGTGTGTGGAGGTGACGAAGAACTGTTCGACGACGTCGTCGCCGCGCAGTGCCGCGCCCTTGATGCCCTTGCCTCCGCGGTGCTGGGCCCGGTACAGGTGCGTCTGGGTCCGCTTTGCGTAACCGCCGCGGGTGATCGTGACGACGACCTCTTCCTCGGGGATGAGGTCTTCCATGGACACATCCCCGTCGAATCCGGCGAGGATCTTCGTCCGGCGATCATCACCGTAGCGCTCGACGATCTCGTCGAGTTCCTCGGACACGATCTCACGCTGGCGAGCCGGGGTTGCCAGGATGTGGTTGTACTCGGCGATCTGCTGCTCGATCTTCTCGGCCTCTTCCTGGATCTTCAGACGCTCCAGTGCGGCCAGTCGGCGCAGCTGCAGGTCGAGGATCGCATTGGCCTGTAGTTCGTCGACCTCGAGCAGCTCCATCAGTCCGGTCCGTGCCTCGTCCGAGGACGGGGAGCGGCGGATCAGGGCGATGACCTCGTCGAGGGCGTCGAGGGCCTTGAGGTAGCCGCGCAGGATATGAGCGCGTTCCTCGGCCTTGCGCAGACGGAACTGCGTGCGACGGACGATGACTTCGATCTGGTGCTTGACCCACAGGCGCAGGAACGAGTCGATGCTCAGTGTGCGCGGCACGCTGTCGACGAGGGCCAGCATGTTCGCGGAGAAGTTCTCCTGCAGCGACGTGTGCTTGTACAGGTTGTTGAGCACGACCTTGGCCACGGCATCGCGCTTGAGCACGATGACCAGGCGCTGACCGGTGCGGCCCGAGGACTCGTCGCGCAGATCGGCGATGCCGGCGACCTTGCCGTCCTTGACGTAGGAGGCGATCTTCGCGGCCAGGGTGTCCGGGTTGACCATGTACGGCAGCTGGGTGACGACGAGGCAGGTGCGGCCCTGGATCTCTTCGACTTCGACGACTGCTCGCTGGGTGATCGATCCGCGACCGGTGCGATAGGTGTCCTCGATGCCCTTGCGGCCGAGGACCGTCGCGCCCATCGGGAAGTCGGGCCCCTTGATGATGCCGAGGAGGGCTTCGAGAGCCTCTTCCTTGCTCGCCTCCGGGTGGGACAGCAGCCACTGTGCGCCCTGGGCGACCTCACGCAGGTTGTGCGGAGGAATGTTCGTGGCCATACCCACGGCGATGCCGGCCGAGCCGTTGACCAGCAGGTTCGGGAACCTCGAGGGCAGAACCATGGGTTCCTGGTTGCGGCCGTCGTAGTTGTCCTGGAAGTCGACTGTGCCTTCTTCGATGTCCCGGACCATCTCCATGGCCAGGGGCGCCATCTTGCACTCGGTATAACGCGGTGCGGCCGCTCCGTCGTCGCCCGGGGAGCCGAAGTTGCCCTGACCGGCCACGAGCGGGTAGCGCATCGTCCACGGCTGTACGAGGCGGACCATGGCGTCGTAGATCGCCGTGTCGCCGTGCGGGTGGTACTGGCCCATCACGTCGCCGACGACGCGCGAGCACTTGGAGAAGTTGCGGTCGGGGCGGTACCCGCCGTCGAACATCGCGTAGAGCACGCGGCGATGGACGGGCTTGAGTCCGTCGCGGACGTCGGGCAGGGCACGGCCGACGATCACGCTCATCGCGTAATCGAGGTACGACCTCTGCATCTCGAGGTTGAGATCAACCTGTTCGATCCGGTTGATTTCTGTTCCGATATCGTTCTCGTCGGCCAATGTGGGCTCTTCCCTTGTGTTCGTACCGTGTCCGGCTGGATCTCAGCCGTGTGCGGCGGCGATTGGTGCGTGCAAAGAATGGGTGCGGTGCGTCCGGTCTCCCACCCTCACCGAGGCGGCTGCCCGGTGAGGACGGATGATCAGATATCGAGGAAGCGGACGTCCTTCGCGTTCTCCTGGATGAAGCGGCGACGCGAATCCACGTCGTCGCCCATGAGGACGGTGAAGATCTCGTCGGCGACGATCGCATCGTCGAGCGACACCTGCTTGAGCAGCCGGTGGTCGGGATCCATCGTCGTCTCCCACAGCTCCTCGTAGTTCATCTCGCCCAGACCCTTGTAGCGCTGGATCGCGAGATCCTTGGGCAGTCGCTTGCCGGCGGCCCGCCCGGTCTCGAGCAGTCCGTCGCGTTCCTTGTCGGTGTAGGCGAACTGGTGCGGGGCGTTCGACCACTTGATGCGGTAGAGCGGCGGGGTCGCGAGGTAGACGTAGCCGTGCTCGATGAGCGGCTTCATGTACCGGAAGATCAGCGTCAGCAGCAGGGTCGTGATGTGCTGACCGTCGACATCGGCGTCGGCCATGAGGACGATCTTGTGATAGCGCAGCTTCTCGAGATCGAATTCCTCACCGATGCCGGTGCCGAAGGCCGTGATCATCGCCTGGACTTCGTTGTTGCCCAGGGCGCGGTCGAGTCGAGCCTTTTCGACGTTGAGGATCTTTCCGCGCAGCGGCAGGATCGCCTGAGTGTTCGGGTTGCGGCCCTGAGTCGCCGAGCCGCCGGCCGAGTCACCCTCGACGATGAAGACTTCGGATACGAAAGGGTCCTTCGACTGGCAGTCCTTGAGCTTGCCGGGCATACCCGAAGACTCGAGCAGTCCCTTGCGGCGAGTGGCCTCACGGGCCTTGCGGGCGGCCAGGCGGGCCTGGGAGGCCTGCAGCGCCTTGCGCACGACGTCCTTGGCCTGGGCCGGGTTCGACTCGAACCAGTGTCCGAGTTCGTCGCGGACCACCCGCTGGACGAAGCCCTTGACCTCGGAGTTGCCGAGCTTCGTCTTCGTCTGACCCTCGAACTGGGGATCGCCGAGCTTGACGGAGATGACGGCCGTGAGACCCTCGCGGATGTCATCGCCGGTGAGGTTCGGGTCCTTGTCGCGCAGCAGCTTCTGTTCCTTCGCATACGCATTGACCAGCGAGGTCAGAGCCGTGCGGAAGCCCTCTTCGTGGGTGCCGCCCTCATGGGTGTTGATGACGTTGGCGTAGGTGTGGACGGACTCGTTGTACGACGTCGTCCACTGCATCGCGATCTCAAGTGCGAGAGTCTGTTCGCCCTCTTCGGCTTCGAAGACGATGACATCGGGGTGGACGAGGTCGGCCTTCTTCGTCGAGTTGAGGTACTCGACATAGTCGAGCAGACCGTTCGCGTACTCGTAGGTCACGGTGCGCGGCTTCCACTCGGTCGCCTCGTCCTCGTCGATCTGGACATCGTCGTCATCGACTTCGTTGTGGCGCTCATCGGTGAGGCTGATCTTCAGGCCCTTGTTGAGGAAGGCCATCTGCTGGAAGCGCGCACGGAGGTACTCATAGGAGAAGTCCGTGGTCTCGAAGATCGAGCCGTCCGGCCAGAAGGTCACGGTCGTGCCCGTTTCATCGGTGGCTTCGCCGCGCTGCAGTTCGCCGTTGGGCACGCCACGGTCGAAGTCCATCGTCCATACGTAGCCGTCGCGCCTGACCTCGACCTCGAGTCGTTCGGACAGTGCGTTGACGACGGTCGAACCCACACCGTGGAGACCGCCTGCCACGGCGTATCCGCCGCCGCCGAACTTACCGCCGGCGTGGAGGATCGTGAGGATCACCTCGACGGTCGGCTTGCCTTCCGTCGGGTGCATCGCCACCGGCATTCCGCGGCCGTCATCGGCGACACGGACGCCTCCGTCGGCGAGGATGGTGACCTCGATATGATCGCAGTAGCCGGCCATCGCCTCGTCGACCGAGTTGTCGACGATCTCCTGAACGAGGTGGTGGAGACCACGTTCCGAGGTCGAACCGATGTACATGCCGGGCCGTTTTCGGACTGCCTCGAGACCCTCGAGAACAGTGATGTCGCCGGCATCATAATGAGGCTGATCCTCGGTCGTCATATGACTCCTTGTTCGGATGGTCGCTATCAGCTCCCCATTCTACCGCGCCGCAGGCTGAAATGCCCGTAAGCGGCCTGTGAAGGCGTATTTCCCGAATTTTCGTGCCGCAGATGTACCCCCGGACAGGTAAGGGAGCGGCTATGGCCGTTTAAGGCCCTCTGTGTTCTTCTCAGAAATACAGGGATTCTTCCCGGAATTTCGCCGAGGCGGCTGCCCACTTCACCCGAATGTGTCCCGAGGTCCGCGGCCGGCCACCGATCGTCGACCGCGTTTGAAGCTGCGTCCCTGTGGCCCCTTGATCTCGATCTCGGTGATCGTCGCCGAGCCCAGCCCTTCCTCGAGTCTGCGCAGGATCGTCGGTTTGAGCACTCGCAGCTGGGTCGCCCAGGTCGTCGAGTCTGCGGCGATGACGAGCAGTGGAGGAGAGAAGTCGACGGGGGTCGCGTGCTGGGCCACCTGGGGTCCGACGAGGTCGGGCCACCGGCCGAGCACCTTGCCGATGTCGAGTGAGGACGACCAGCCGCGGTCCGTGATGAGCGAACCGAGCACAGATGACACGGTCTTCGGGTCACGGCCGTCTCGACCCGACCCCGAGTAGACGGCTTCGCCGCGCAGGCGGGAACGGCGACGGCTGCGGACGAACTTCGCTTCGGTGACCTCCATCCGGCGGACTCGGTCGAGGGCTTCGAGTGCGGCGACGGGAGTGGAGTAGTCCCGGTCGATGCCGCTCATGATGCGCCGCTCTGCAGGAGTCGGGACTGGTCGATCCGGATTCCTTCGAGACCATCGGGCAGATCGGAGTCGACGGCCGCGGTGATGAAGACCTGTTCGGCCGATGTCACTCTGGAAGCCAGACGCTGACGCCGACCGGTGTCGAGTTCGGCGAAGACGTCATCGAGGACGAGGATCGGCTGTTCAGCGGCGCTTCCGGCATCGGCGGAGAGCAGATCCCACCCTGCCAGCTGCATGGCCAGCGCCAGCGACCAGGTCTCTCCGTGAGACGCATAGCCCTTCGCCGGATGGGTTCCGATCATCAGCGAAAGATCATCGCGACCGGGTCCGTGCAGGGTCAGTCCGCGCTCGATCTCAGTCGTGCGGCGACGATCGAGGGCCGCCAGCAGCAGCTCCTTGCAGTCGGCAGCGGATGCGGCCTGTGAGTAGTCGATGCGCGGATCGTAGGCGATGTGGGCGCCTTGCCGTTCCAGCCGGGCATCGGCTGCGATATAGGCGAAGTTCGTCTGCAGCGGTTCGACGATATCGGCGAGGATCCGCTGGCGCCCGAAGACGAGTTCGGCAGCGGAGTCCGCGTAGGCCATGTTCCAGATGTCGAGAGTCGCCTCGAGGCCGGGATCGCGGTCCTCGCGGAGCCGTTTGAGCAGAGCATTGCGCTGTTTGAGTGCCCGTTCGAAGTCCGTGATGATCGAGGCGAAGCGCGGATTGCGCGCCACGACGAGCGTGTCGATCCACGACCGGCGTTCAGCCGGTTCACCGCGGACCAGACTGAGGTCCTCGGGAGCGAAGACGACACAGGAGACGAAGCCGAGGATGTCCTTGAGCTTCACCGCATTGCGGTTGACCCGGGCCCGGTTGGCACCTTTGGCCTGGATCGTCACCTCGACGGTGGCATGCCGTTGATCCCGGTTGACCAGTGCGGACACCGTCGCAGCCTGACGCCCCTCATGGACGAGCGGAGCGTCGAAGGCCACCCGGTGGGAGCGCTGATGAGCGAGATACCCGATCGCCTCGACGATATTGGTCTTCCCGGTCCCATTGTCGGCCACGAATGTGGTGACTCCGGGTGAGAACTCGAGGTCGAGCTCCGGATACGACCGATAGTCACGCAGGGAGAGTCGGGATATCCACATTCAGATGCGCGTGGGCATGAGCAGATAGCGATAGGACTCGTCGGCAGGACCGTCGAGTTCCTTCTGCCCGGAGATGATGACCGGCTTCATCGGCTGCGTGAAGGAGAAGTTCACGTACGGGCTCTCGACAGCGGCGAGACCTTCGGCGATGTAGTGCGGGTTGAAGCCGACGGTGATCTCGTCGCCCTGGAGCGTGGCTTCGACGGCTTCGGAGGCCTGAGCGTCGTCACCGGTGCCGGCGTGGAGGGTGAGCATGCCGTCGGTGACCTCGAAGCGCAGCGGGGTGTTGCGTTCTGCCACGAGCGAGACACGGCGAACGGCTTCGCGCAGCACGGCAGTCTCGACGATGGCGTGGATCGGAACCGAATCCGGGAACAGCGAGCGGACTTTCGGGTACTCGCCCTCGATGAGCAGCGAGGTGGTGACTCGACCCGCCGAGGTGAAGGAGATGAGGTCCTTGCCGGCATCGGTGCTCAGACCGATCGTGACATCGCCGCCGAGGGACTTCGAGACATCGGAGAGCGTACGTCCGCGCAGCAGGGCCACGGCCGAGACGTCGGGGCGACCCGGGTTCCAGGTGAACTCGCGAACGGCCAGACGGTAGCGGTCGGTGGCGAGCATAGTGACCTTCTCGCCCTCGATCTCGACTCTCACGCTGGTGAGGATCGGCAGGGTGTCGTCCTTCGAGGTCGCGATCGTGACCTGCGAGACGGCGTTTTGGAACTCACCGGCCGAAACGGTGCCGGAGTCATCGGGGATCTGCGGCAGCGCGGGGTATTCGGCCACGGGCATCGTCATGAGTGAGAAGCGCGAGGATCCGCAGGTGACGTCGACCTTCGCATCGATCTGTTCGAGGGTGACCTCTTGGTTCGGCAGAGCCTTGGAGATGTCGGCGAGCAGACGTCCGGAGACGAGGACCGTTCCTGCGGAGGCGACGTCGGCGACGATCTCGACGCGGGATGAGACTTCGTAGTCGAAGACGGCCAGACGCACTGTGCCGCCGGCTTCGGCGGTGATGAGAATACCGGTGAGGACCGGAGCGGAAGGACGGTTGGGCAGAGTCTTGGTCGCCCAGGCAACAGCGTCAGCGAGAACGTCGCGATTGACTTTGAACTTCAAGGGGGATGCTTCCGCGTTCACTTTACTCCTTCGGGGTGGCCACCCGACCTGCACTGGGCATCTGGCACGAGATTCCGGGTTGCGAGTCACAGGCTCGATACTGCTCGGAAAACTTTACACAGCCTATCCGATTTGTGCCCACCTCAGGAGTGCCGGCCGAAAAGGGATGCCGAGGGTGCTCAGCGACCGAATCTCGCATTCGAGAATCGGCCGGGATCCTGTGTTCGAATATTCTGCAGGTCCATGACTCTCTCGACCTCGAGCTCATGAGCTCGAAGCTCATCCCCCGCAGCAGTCGGTGGCGGTCGCCCTCTTAGGAGTTGAATTCACTTGGTAGAAGTATCAGCACTTGTGGAGACTGTGGACAAGTGCCGCTTACCCCAGAGTAATCAAGGGTTCTGATCCATTATGAGCTTGTGGATGCCATGTGCACCGCGACCGAGACGTCGGTGGGCGCTTGGGTAAACACAAGCATGTAGTTCACATCTTTCCACCCGTGGACCAGTTTTGTCCACCGCTCTTTCCCCAAGCTGTGAGCAATTGTCCCCAGGGTTATCCACAGATGTGTATGACGTCTTCTATAGGCGGTGCTGTTGTTTAATGCGGTTTGTGAGTTCGGTGACCTGGGTGTAGACGGCCCGTCGTTCAGCCATCTGAGTTCGAATCTTCTTGTTCGCGTGCATCACGGTGGTGTGATCGCGTCCACCGAACGCCTGTCCGATCTTCGGCAGGGAGAGGTCGGTGAGCTCACGGCACAGATACATGGCGATCTGCCTGGCCGTCGTCAGAGTCCTGGACCGGGAGGTTCCGCACAGGTCGTCGAGGGTGAGGCTGAAGTAGGCAGCGGTCTGGCCCATGATGTCCGCGGCCGTGACCGCGGGGGTGTCATCGGGGGTGATGAAGTCCTTGAGAACGGTCTCGGCCAAGGAGACGTCGATCTGCTGATCGTTGAGGTTGGCGAATGCCGTGACCCGGATGAGGGCGCCTTCGAGTTCGCGGATGTTCGAGGACACACGGGAGGCGATGTATTCGAGGACATCGTCGGGAACATCGAGCTGCTCGGCTGCGGCCTTGCGGCGCAGAATCGCGAACCGAGTCTCCATGTCCGGAGGCTGCACGTCCGTGAGCAGACCCCATTCGAATCGGGAGCGCAGCCGCTCTTCGAAGCCCTTGAGCATCTTCGGCGGCTGATCGGAGGTGATGACGACCTGTTTGGCCTCATTGTGCAGGGCGTTGAATGTATGGAAGAACTCTTCGACGGTCGCATCCTTGCCCTGTAGGAACTGGATGTCGTCGATCATGAGGATGTCGACCTCGCGGTAGCGGCGCTGGAAGGCGGGACGCAGAGCATTCGAGGTCTTCGATGAGCCGATCGTATTGATGAAGTCGTTGACGAACTCTTCGCTGGAGACGTACTTCACTCGGATCTCTGGGAACAGCTGTGTCGCGTAGTAGCCGATCGCGTGGAGCAGGTGGGTCTTGCCCAATCCCGAGTCCCCATAGATGAACAGAGGATTGTAGGCCTTGGCCGGTGCCTCGGCGACAGCGAAGGCCGCTGCATGGGCGAACCTGTTGGAAGCGCCGATGACGAAGGTGTCGAAGGTGTATTTCGGGTTGAGCTGAGCGACGCCGGGAGCATCGACGGGCGGGCCCATCGGGGCGGCTGTCGCCTCGGCGATCTTCATCTCACGGTCAGTCATGCCGGAATCGTCGGGAGCCTGCGGCTGCGAGGCGGGCGTCTGCGTTGCCGGAAGCGCCGATGCCTGAGCCTGTGGCATCTGGGTACCCGAGGTCTGCGCAGCCGGCTGGCCCTGGTGCGGCTGAGCGAATTCGGGCGTCGAATGATCGGCGGGTGCCGGCCGGACCGGTTCGGTCGCCTCGGTGGGGGTGGGTTCAGGGGATCCCGTCGCCGAGGTGGAGGTGACCGGATCGATGGGAACCTGGGTTCCAGGGGTCGACTCTCCAATGAGGTCTTCGAAGCGGATCGGCACGTCGAGTTCAGGATCGACGACGAAGCCGAAGGTCACCTCGAAACCGAGCACCTTTGAGAACTCCCTGGTCAGAGGGCCGAGCAGTCGGGTCTCGATGGTGCGGCGGGTGTGTTCGTCACGCACGGCGAGAAGGATGAGCGCATTGTCGACGAGGGCCTTCGGCAACGCGAGGGAGAGGAATCCCTTCTGATGCGACGTGAGGTCTGGGTCCTGTTCCAGGTTTGAGACCACCGTGTGCCAGCGGCCGATGAGCTCATTCTTGGAATTCGACACCGTCACATTTCCTCAGCTTTCAAAAAATTCGTTCTGGCGTGATCCACACCTGTGCATGACTTCCACATAGTTTTCCACAGAATGTGGACTAGTGCCGACTCAGCCCAGTGAATCTCCACACTCGTGGATAAGCTTGTGGAAAACTACATGGGTGTGACTTGTGGATGGGCCTTGATGACGCGAACGCGAACGGCGATGAATTTCGGGCGAGCGTGACGTGAAACATGCGGATCCCGTTTGACCGGTCCGATTCCGCCTCGCTAAGATGGAGTGTCCTGTGTACCGGGCTTCATCCGATTATCCTGATTATCTTTTGGCTCTTATGCACAGGAGTGCTCGGCGGTCGAGACTCGCACCGCCGTTTTTTGTGAGAACGCACCGGCGTTCACCCGCAACCTAGAAATCGGAGACTGAAGTGAGCAAGCGTACATTCCAGCCCAACAACCGTAAGCGCGCCAAGAAGCACGGCTTCCGTCTGCGTATGCGCACCCGCGCGGGCCGCTCGATCCTGGCTGCACGTCGTCGCAAGGGACGTTCCGACATTTCGGCCTGAGCATGCTTGACGCGGCACATCGGATCCGCAGCGGCGAAGACTTCAGACGAATCTTCAGAGCCGGGGTCCGGGTGCGCACAGAGCATCTCATGGCGCACAGCCTGAGAGACACCGATGATACCCACGCTGCACGCGTGGGTTTCATCGTATCCAAGGCCGTCGGAAATGCCGTGGTGCGCAACCGCACCAAACGCCGCCTGCGCGAGATCATGCGTGCGCGGCTCGGTAAGCTGAGATCAGGAGATCTGTTCGTCATCCGGGCGCTGCCGCATGCCGGACAGGTCGACTTCGCCGTACTGTCCGCCGAGGTCGACGAGCTGCTGGTCAAGGCAGAGAAGAAGCTGGAACGTCGTGGACGCCGAGCATGATCTGAAGCATGTCTCCGAGGTGCCCCGCCGGCCGGCAGGTTTCTGGCCGACACTCGGCTGGATCGTCCTGATCGGACCGAGGATGCCGTTCGTCTGGTTCATCCGCGCCTATCGGATCGTGATCTCACCTCTCTACGGCCAAGTGTGTCGCTACTACCCCAGCTGCTCCATGTACGGTCTCGAGGCGTTCGAGATACACGGAGTTCTCAAGGGCGTGGTGTTAACTGGGTGGCGAATACTGCGCTGCAATCCGTGGTCGCACGGAGGTGTCGACCACGTGCCGGGCTCGGCGCGGGAGGCCAGGTCGAAGACCATCCACCGCGGTCAGGCACACACCTGAACATATTGAACTTGCAGTCCGCGCACGAGCGTGAAGATGCGGACTGCCTCGGGGCACACGTCGTGTCGCGCAGACCTGTGAACAATGGCAAAATGAACTTCGCGCAAGAATCGGTGTAACGAGGAGAACTGAATGGACTGGATGGACAAGCTGCTCTACCCGCTGCAGTGGGTAGTTGCTTGGATCCTCGCGATCTTCCACGAGATCTTCACCGCAATCGGTCTCGAGGCCGCCAGCGGTTGGACCTGGGTCCTCTCGATCGCCGGACTGACCGTGGTCATCCGTGCTCTCCTCATCCCCCTCTTCGTCTACCAGATCAAGTCGCAGCGCAAGATGCAGCTGCTGCAGCCGGAGATCCAGCGCCTGCAGGCGAAGTACAAGGGCAAGAAGGACCAGTACTCCCGCCAGGCCATGGCCGAAGAGCAGATGGCGCTGTTCCGCGACAACAAGACGAGCCCGTGGGCATCGTGTCTGCCGCTGCTCGTGCAGATGCCCATCTTCTTCTCGCTCTTCCGCGTCATCCACAATATGCCGAAGGTCGCCTCCGGTGACGTCGGAGCCATCGGCGGTTTCACGCAGCAGCTGGCGATTCAGGCCGAGCAGTCCTCGATCTTCGGCATCAGCCTTTCGGCGGTCTTCACCGACCCGGGCTTTGCGGTCAAGCTGCTGACAGGTGTCCTCATCGTCATCATGGCCGCCACCATGTTCATCACGCAGAAGCAGATGATGGCGAAGAACATGTCGGAGTCGGCAATGGCCAACCCGATGATGCAGTCGCAGAAGATGCTGCTCTACGTGATGCCTCTCGTCTTCGGCATCGGCGGAATCTACTTCCCGCTCGGTGTCCTCATCTACTGGCTGGTCTCGAACACTTGGACGATGGCCCAGCAGCACATGGTCATCCGCAATATGCCCGCTCCCGGCTCGAAGGCCGAGAAGGAGATGCTTGAGCGCAAGGCTCGCAGGGGCAAGACTGTGAAGCAGGACGAGCTCAAGGGATCGACCGTCACCGAGGAGGCCCCGAAGAAGAGCGGCCAGCGGCAGCAGCCTGTGAGCAAGAACCGTAAGAAGAACAAGAAGCGCTGAGGACAGACATGACCGAAGAGAAGATCGACGAGACCTCCGAACAGACACCGGAAGAGACTCCGGAGGAGACCTCGCCGAAGCCGAGCCGTGCCGAACTCCTCGAAGAAGAGGGCGAGATCGCCGCGGACTACCTCGAAGAGCTGATGGATCTGGCCGATATCGACGGCGATATCGATATCGATGTCGCCGACGGCCGTGCACAGCTGTCCATCGTCTGCGAGGACGACGAGGACTCCAACCTGGGCACCCTGGTCGGCCGTGAGGGCCGCACCCTCGGTGCGCTTCAGGAACTCAGCCGTCTGGCGGTGCAGACTCAGACCGGTCAGCGGTCGTGGCTGATGCTCGATATCGACGGTTTCCGCAACAGTCGTCGCGAAGAGCTGATCAAGAAGGCCAAACGCGCGATCGCCGAAGTCAAGGACGGCGGCGAGGAGTTCGCGTTCAAGCCGATGAACAGCTTCGAGCGCAAGATCATCCACGACCAGGCTGCCCGCGCCGGTCTGGTTTCGGAGTCCGAGGGTGAGGGCGACGGTCGTCATGTCGTCATCCGGCTCGCCGATGACTGATCAGCCCGAGAACGACACCGAGCTCTCGAACGAGTCGACGCCGGCGGAGATCGAGTCGCCTCCGTCCGGCACCGAAGAGTACTTCGGTGCGGCTTATCCTGCCGCGCAGCGGTATGCCGAACACCTGGCCACCACCGGAATAGAGTGGGGTCTCATCGGACCGCGCGAGGTCGATCGACTGTGGACCCGGCACATCCTCAACTGCGCTGTTGTTGCCGAATACATCAATGAAAATGATGTCGTCGGTGATGTCGGCAGCGGCGCCGGACTGCCGGGTATTCCGATCGCACTGATGCGCCCCGAGGCGAAGATCGTTCTCATCGAACCGATGGAGCGCCGTGTCGAATGGCTGAACATGGTCGTCGACGATCTGGGACTCGAGAACGTGCGGATCGTGCGTGCTCGCGTCGAGGAGCTCGTCGACGAGGAGATGTTCACGGTCGTCACCGCACGCGCGGTCAAGGCGATGACGACTCTGATCGAATGGACCCGCGAGGTCATCAGCCCCGGGGGCCGGATCCTCGCCCTAAAGGGAGCTTCCGTCGAAGGCGAGCTGGTCAAGGCGAAGAAACTGATCAAACGGTATCGACTGTCCCAACCTCAGATCCACGTCGTCGATGGCGGCGGCATCCTCGAGGTCCCGAGTCGTGTCGTCGAGATCGTCAAGAAATAGTACGAAGTAGAGTTGGTCTAGGCTGGAAGAGCCTTGTGAAACCGATGGATGATGGAGTGCGCCCTATGCCGATCATGGATGAGTCGTCTCCCATTGGTGCCGCGATTGCACGGGACAACCGGCGTGCGGATCGACTGTCGCAGACAACCTTTCCACGGCCGGACTCGACCCGTATCTTTACGATCGCGAACCAGAAGGGTGGCGTCGGAAAGACCACGACGGCGGTGAACATCGCAGCGGCCCTGGCCAATCAGGGGCTCAACGTCCTGCTCATTGACATCGATCCGCAGGGAAACGCGAGCACCGCGCTGGGTATCGACCACTATTCCGAGGTCACGAGCATCTACGACGTCCTCATCGATGACGTTCCGATGCGCGAGGCGGTGGCGCAGTGTCCGGATTTCGACACTCTCAAGTGCGTGCCGGCCACCATCGATCTCGCCGGCGCGGAGATCGAACTCGTGTCCCTCGTCGCACGTGAACAGCGACTGCAGCGTGCCTTGGGCATCTACCTCAAGGAGGAGGAAGCAGCGGGAGATCGCGTCGACTACATCATCATCGACTGCCCGCCCAGCCTCGGTCTGCTGACGGTGAACGCTTTCGTGGCCGCTCGCGAAGTCCTCATCCCGATCCAGTGCGAATACTATGCACTCGAGGGCCTCAGCCAGCTGCTGAAGAACATCCAGCTCATCCAGAAGCATCTCAATCCCGAATTGGCGATCACGACGATTCTGCTGACGATGTATGACGGACGGACGAACCTCAGTGCTCAGGTCGCTGAAGATGTGCGTACTCACTTCCCGGAGCAGGTCCTCGGTACCGCCATTCCGCGCTCGGTGAGGATCTCTGAGGCACCGAGCTACGGCCAGACCGTGATCTCATATGACCCACATTCCAGCGGTGCCCTGTCTTATCGGGAAGCCGCCGAAGAAATTGCGAATCGAGGAGTAAGTCGTGGTTGAACGCAAAAAGAGGGGCCTGGGGCGGGGCCTCGGAGCATTGATCCCCGACGCGAACTCCAATGATCGTCCGGTGGATGTGTTCTTCTCCGGCGGGAACGCGGAAGACGGCAAACGCGAGAGCGAGACGAAGACGTCACGTACTGCGCGCACGGACCCAGCTGCGTCTATGCAGTCGTCCCGACGACGCAAGCCGAAGGCTTCCGGGACAACTCGATCGACCTCCGCGACTTCCGGGGCAGATACCGAGACTGAGACTGCTGCCTCGAAGACAGCGTCCTCGAAGGCCGGGTCGACAAAATCGGGAACGACCAAGGCTGCGTCGTCCAAGACCTCTGGGTCCAAGACCTCTGCGTCCAAGCCCGCGGGTTCGAAGTCGACCGCCTCTGAATCGACCGCCTCTGAATCGACCGCTTCTAAGTCCACTGCGTCTAAGTCGACAGGGACGAAGACGGCGACCTCCAAGACGACGGGAACGAAGGCCTCGACGGCGAAGTCGAGCGCATCGAAGGCCAGTGCATCGAAGGCCACCGGGAGCGGTTCCTCCAGAACTTCTGCTGGCGCCGAATCGACGTCAACGAAGACGAAGGCTGGGTCTTCTGCTCGGCCGGCGTCCGGTCCGTCCTCTGCTACCCCAGCGGAGAGCGCAGAGAAGGCGTCTGCAGCGCCGAAGAATACGACGCGGAAGACATCGTCCTCCGCCGCGGTTTCTGGCTCCGCGGCGAGCTCAGGCGAAATGGAGACTCCAGCGGCGAGATCGTCTGCTGAATCCAGTTCGGCTGAGCCGACCGGCAATGAGTCGGTCGACGTGAGCTCTGACCTTATCAATGACTCTCAGTCCTCAGAGTCCGCCGCAGCAGCGTCGACCGAGGACGATGTTCGCGAAACGCATCCGGGCGTTTACACGTCGTCTGGTCGAAGCCATGACGACAACGAGGCGGATGAAGAGGTTCGGTCCGAGGGCACCGAAGTTCATGAACAAGCAGCCACTACGCATGTAGTGAATGCTGAGTCAGAAGATTCCGAAGGTGAGTCTCGACTGGCGGAGACCTCGGATTCAGATACTTCAACAGCTACTGAATCCAATGCAGGGAAGAGTACTTCATCCTCGACCGAAGAATCGGCAGACTCCGACACCTCGGAGACCGCCGATGAGGGCGATCTCGAAGATTATGAAGGCGTCGAATCGATTCCGGATACCGAGTTCGGTGAGATTGACGTCGATCTGATCGATGCGAATCCCAGGCAGCCGCGAACGGTCTTTGACGAAGATCTGCTGGCGGAATTGGTCCACAGCATTCGTGAGATCGGCGTCCTTCAGCCTGTCGTCGTCAGGCAGAAGCCGAGCGACCGCTCGCGCTTCGAGCTCATCATGGGTGAGAGGCGTCTTCGCGCGACGAAGGACGCTGGTCTGTCGACGATTCCGGCAATCATCCGGTATGTCGAAGACACAGACCTCCTCCGTGACGCGCTTCTGGAGAACCTGCACCGTGCAGAGCTCAATCCACTAGAAGAGGCAGCGGCTTATGGCCAGCTGCTCGAAGACTTCGGGTGCACGCAGGAAGAGCTGTCCGAGCGTATTGGGCGTTCTCGGCCACAGATCTCCAATACCCTGCGTCTGTTGCGCCTGCCTCCTCTCGTGCAGAGGAGGGTGGCTGCCGGCGTCATTTCGGCTGGTCATGCCCGGGCGATTCTCGGCCTGCGCGATCCGGAGCATATGGAAGTGCTAGCGCAGCGAATCGTTGCTGAGGGTCTATCCGTCAGGGCATCGGAAGAAGCTGTCGTTCTGCTCAACCGAGGTGATTCGATCAATGTTTCACGTGCAACGACAAAGGTGGCCCCGGAGTTCCTCGCGGTAGCTGAACGTTTGGGCGATCGTCTCGACACCAAAGTGAACATCTCCGTTGGCAAACGCAAAGGCAAGCTGAGTGTGGAGTTTGCGAATCAAGAGGATCTCGACCGTATTCTCGGTCTGTTGGGAATCTCGAATGAGGACGCACTCTGAACAGAATGCAATAGGTGAAGATGGGCTTTGGGATGTTTCCCTGAAGCCCATTCTTTTGTCGCGGACGCTGCCTGAAACAGTGTGTGAGTTTCCACGGGCAAGGCGCTGGAACGTCACTATCGACATTCTCCAGGTGGGTTTTCGCTGATGCGTCGACGGCCCCACCGTTTCACGTGAAACGGTGGGGATGCTGGCTGCCGTTCGACTCGTCGACCGACCAACGAGGTCGTCGGAAGTATTCATCCCTGTTCCGTCCAATCACCTCGAAGCATGGATTAGATCGCTAGTATGAACGTTTCTAGTGGTGAGTTCTGCACCCGTTAGGTGTGCGCTGGTGAGACGAGGAGGCCCACTGTTAGTCTGCGGGTTTCAGGAATGCATCTTCTAGTAGATGTGGGTAGAAAGTCTGAAAGCGTCTTTATGCTGGTCACCTATCAGGAGTGCGTTGCCTAAGGCGCTGTTTCACGTGAAACGGGACGGTCAGATCGGCCGCCGTAGCTTCGACTGGAGCGGCCATACTCTGGTTCGAGACAAGTAGGAGTACTTGCTGAAGGTAGGTCGAAACTGAGTAGATGTCGCTGTCTCACGTGAAACGCGCGGCAGCTATTCTAACGAAATAGGGGGCGTGCGAATCGGAACTTATGTCATATCCCTACAGAATCTCGTCAAATTCAAACGAGGTACGTTGGTGCTAATGTGCCTAGGTCGTTCTCTGCTTCAATATCGGACGAGTCGATGTTTCACGTGAAACCGTTGTTAATGCCTTGCGTAGACAGAGGTGACTGCGCCCGCGATGCCCTTACCGGACCCCCAACAGGACAACGATTCGGACAGCTCTCTACGCGTCCAATTGGTTAGGGATTTCGGTTTATCAGCTTTCGACTTTCGCCTCCTGAGAATGGCCGATCCACCCTTCAGACGCTAATGAACGGTTTCAGGAACACCCCTTCCGCCTCCGTGATTTAACGCCCTGCGGATCGAGCGCCGTTGGTCGGCGCGGTATGAACTGACGAATTCGAGCGTCTGGGTTCCGCCGGATAGCGCATCATCGTGGGTACACACCCTATATTGCGGTAAGTGTGTTCCGGTGATTCTGCTGGCTAGTCGAATTGGATCGACGAGAGCGGGAGTGGCGTTTCATGTGAAACAAGTCTGGATGGAATGGAATTCGTAGATCGGAGCCTCTCTTTGGGCGTCATTGGAGAATCGAACGGTCTTCTACGGCTCAATGCTGCTGTCTGCAATCTAATGTCGATTCAATGGCTGACTGCAGTTGATCGCTGTCGTAGTGTCCACGGACAATCGTCAAGAGCATCTTTCCTCGGGCCCGACGTACCCGGCAACCCGGTGAGCGTGTTTGGAATGACGAGCTGAATCCAGGAGGTGGCGAATAGGATGGTGCCTCAGACGATATCGACGTATTCAGCGTACTTCGGCACGTGATGCAGCGGTTCTATGGCAAATGTTTCACGTGAAACTGGGTTTGCCCGAGCAAGCTCAGACGTTTTGTATGTTGATGGGAAATATTTGAAAAGAGCGGTTCTGCGTCGCTATTACGGCGCTTGGGTGTTCAATCCTTCACTGTTGCCGGTGCTTCGGCTATTTTGTATTGCCTGGTCTGTCGTACCAAGTTGTAACGCTTTCGTGACTGTAACGCCGTCGGGCGTTGTCTGTGGGCTTGGCCTTCGTCATACGTGGCGAGACGAAGAGATGTTCATTTTGTCGTTGTCTGGTCTATGATCAGTCTGACTCAGTCTCAGCGATGACCACCCGTGGCGGTGAACTGCTTTCGACGGCTTTCAAGTGGAGATTCCGTTTCACGTGAAACGTTTTCTGTCGAAGAACGTATCTTCACCGGCTATTGGAGCCGGCTGACGGGAGAATGCCTGTTCATTTCGTAGTGAACATATACGGGTGAATTAGGTCGTTTGTCGCTGCTACCGACCGATCAGAGGCGAGGACGTTCTCTCTTCTTTCACGCAGGGGGCAACTGCCGGCACTGGCTGAATCTTGATACCGATGTTCCACGTGAAACGACCCACTCCCCAGGAGAGGGTGGAGGCAATTCCGCCGCCGCTTTGTAGTTGAGCGAGCATTCAAGCGAGGTCTCTAGGGTTAGGTGTGAAGCAGAGTGCTTTTACACTCGTATGCATGTCGTCTCGATGTGCCGAGTGAGAGCATATTCGGCTGCGGCTTTCGGTTGGGTGATTAGGTCGCTCATTCGCAGAGGTGGCGCTGCCACAGGTGCTCGGCAGGTGCCACCGAAATTGGTTTAGGAGCGCATGGCAGGGTTATTGTGCTTCCATACGGATGCGCTGGTGTCCGCCAGGTCTCTTACGTGGTGTTGGTGCTTTCTTTTGCCCTATTCCGGCGGAGAGTCCAAATGGTTTCACGTGAAACGAAGCAACTGTATTGGAACTATTCTCTGTCGGTCGTGGTGAGACTGCGAACCCGCCTGAGCGAATGGTCGCTGCGAAGTCACACGAGGGCGGGGCCGATGGTTTCAAATAGTAGGTTGGCTTCAAAGTGGCTCGCTTCTCAGCGGAAGCCCAATTTGATCCGGGTGATGTGTCTGGTTGAAGTTTGCTACGGGCGCCGTTTCACGTGAAACATATCGTGGCGGGGCTCATTGTGCTAAGTCGCGGGCCCACGGTGCTGGCTCGCGGGCACGGGGTGCGAGCTCGACTAAGTTCGTCTCGCCCACTGCGCAGCGGACGAGCGGATCGACCGGGAGTCGTGGTATGTGTTCTTTCGGGGTTGTATCAACCCGTCCTCGATGCTTGTATAGAGCGCCTTGTGTCGGTCTTCAGTCGGCGGGTGTTCCGTTCTCTGAGGTTCAAGACTGAAGTGAGAAGAACCGTGCTCCTATTCAAGGAACACGGCTCTGCAAAGATGTTCGTAGAAGCTGGCTGACTAGTTCAGCGCTTTGATGGCATCGAGACTGAGAGTGCCTGTCTGAGGATCCTTGTCCTCCACAATGTAGAGGCGCTGCAGTGCAGCGGCTATGCCGTCGGCGATCGCGTCTCGCACGTGCGGATCCTGGAGGTTCTCGAGATCGTCTTGGTTGGTGAGGTAACCGCTGACGACATGGACCTTCGGTGTCTTCAGTCGCTTGAGTGATAACCACGTGCGTGCATGCGTGCGGCAGTCGAGCATTCCGGTCCGTGCGACCAGTTCTCCTTGGATGAGCTCTGCCAGCTTCTGCCCCGTCGGCGAATTGAGGTCCGACTGACGTTCGTGACCGAAGTAGAAGGTCGCCAATCCGTTGGCATCCTTGGATTTGCTGACATCCGCTGTGACGGTGATGACCGCAGATGCGCCGAGGGTATCCGCGCGATTGACTTCGACGGCATCGCCTTCGAGGAGTAGAGCTCCTGCCCCGATGGCTTCCAAACGACCGACAAGGCGACTTGCGATATCGAGAGTGATCTGACGCTCGAGAGCCGACTGTTCATCCGTCATCGGCAGCGTCTGGAAATCTACAACTGTAGTTGCTGCCTCGATGACGAAAGTGCGGCCGACGAGGGACGTACCCGAAGCCGCCACGCGTGCACGCTCCTGAAGCGCGAAAAGATTGCCGGTGTCCTGGTTGCGGTCGATCGCGTTGAGACCGCGGAGAGTCTGCGGTCCAGTGACTCCGTCTACCTTGGTGCCCAAACTCATCTGCAGTTCCTTGACCGCTGTCTCGGTCAGTGACGCGTACTCGGAATCGATACGACCCGGATAGAAGCCCAGGCCTGCGAGCTTGGTCTGGAGGTCGACGACATCATCGCCTGTCAGCACTCTCACGGGGTCGAATCGGAGCACACGGTCGCCCAACTGATATCGAGCCTGCTCCAGCGCAGAAAATGTCTCAGGGCCCAACACACCGTCGCAGAGGATCCCCCGATCTTGCTGGAACTGGCGGACACCCAACTCGAAAGCTCGATCGAAGTCCGCGGTCTCGGTATCACCGACATGGAGCCCCAAACGGGCCATCTGAGCTTTGATATTGGGCAGCATTTCGGAAATGTCGCCGCGCGAGTAGCGCGGTAAGTTCGGGTTCGTCAATGCGGTGCCAATCGTCGGTGATACGTTTCGAGGGTCAGTGTTCAGTGGCGCTCAGAAATGCCTAAGGCGCCCGTTGATACTACAACAGGCGCCTTAGAACTCGATCAGATGAAGTCGGAGAGCTCATCCTCGAGTGCGGGCTTCGGACGTGCGCCGATGATGGTCTTGGCGACTTCGCCGTCCTTGAAGACGTAGAGCGCCGGAATCGAGGTGATTCCATAGGTGCTTGCGGTCTCGAGGTTCTCGTCAGTGTTGACCTTGACCACGTTGAGCTTGTCTCCGTGCTCTTCGGCGATCTGGTCGACGATAGGGCTGACCATACGGCAGGGGCCGCACCAAGGAGCCCAGAAATCGACGAGTACGGGCTTGTCGGACTTCAGTACGTTCTCTTCGAACGTGGCATCAGTGACTTCTGTCGACATGAGTAACCTTCCTTCACAACGAATGTCTCTATCGGAACAGTGGAGCTGGATCTTTCATTCCCGGGTCTATTCGCTCGGCCCGATGTGCTGTCACGAGCAGCTATACGAACGGACGTTTCGGGATCAGGAAGCGACTGGGGCTTCGGCGACTGCTGCCTCCGCCACGGCGGGCTTAGAAGCAGCCTCGAGATCACCGAGGTAATGTTCGGCGTCCAGCGCGGCCGAGCAGCCCGAACCGGCAGCAGTGATGGCCTGACGGTAGACCGAATCGATGACGTCGCCGGCAGCGAAGACGCCCTCGACAGACGTCTTCGAAGTGCGACCATCGACGCTGAGGTACCCGTCGGCGCGCATCTCAAGCTGATCGGCGAACAGGCTTGTGCGGGGGTCGGAACCGATAGCCACGAACATGCCGGTCACCGGCAGTTCTGAGGTCTCCCCGGTCTCGGTGTTGCGGATGGTCAGCCCGGTGAGGGAATCTTCGCCGTGGACTTCGGCGACCTCGGAGTCGAGGAGGAACTCGAGCTTCTCATCGGCGTTCGCGCGGTCCTGCATGGCCTGCGAAGCACGCAGCTCCTGGCGGCGGTGGACCAGCGTGACCTTGGAGGCGAAGCGGGTGAGGAAGGTGGCCTCTTCAAGCGCCGAGTCACCACCGCCGATGACAGCGATGTGCTGATCACGGAAGAAGAATCCGTCACAGGTGGCGCACCAGCTGACTCCGTGCCCGGAGAGCTTCTTCTCATTGGGCAGTCCGAGTTCGCGGTATGCCGAGCCGGTCGCCAGGATCACGGCCTTTGCTGTGTAACGCGACCCCAAAGCGGTCTCGATCTCGTGAGCACCCGGGTTGAGTTTGAGGGTCTCGACATCGTCGTAGATGACCTCGGCACCGAACTTCTCGGCCTGCTCGCGCATGCTCTCCATGAGTTCGGGCCCCTGTACGCCGGCGGGGAATCCGGGGAAGTTCTCGACGTCTGTGGTGTTCATCAGTTCGCCGCCTGCGGTCACCGATCCTGCGATGACGACCGGCGAGAGGTTCGCACGGGCCGCGTAGACGGCCGCGGTGTAACCGGCCGGCCCCGATCCGATGATCACCAGTTGAGTATCAGTCATGTGAAAAGTTCCCTGCTTCTATCTGCTGTGCTCAGCGCGCCGCGGAGTGCCGCGCGAAATGACGTTCGTATCTATAACGGTACGGTGCCGCGGACTATTCCGCACCCGCATCCTGTCCGGCATCCGGCTCCCTTCCCTGCAACGGGACCGTGAGTGAAGCCGGATCCCGGATTGAAGCCGCCGGTCGAACCCAGCCCAGTTGCTCCCCTGGAGGCCGTGAAAGACGCCGGGATCCTTCTACCAGGGCGCGAGGAACTGCTGGTCGGTTCAGAAGAACTTCACAGAGCTGATGGTGGCCTTATAGCCGCCATCGGTCTGCGGCAGTTCGGTGACCCAGAGGATGAGTTTGTCCGTCTTGACCTCTTCATCGAACTTCACGGTGACGGCGCCGTCGGCATCGAACACGCCTTCGCCGATGACCTTCGCGTCCTCGGGGTCTTCACCGTCACGGATCTCGAACTTGCCTCCGGAGTTCCCCGACGCCACCTTCACCTTGCTCATGGTGGTCTCGTCCTCGAACTCGAAGAGCAGACCGACACCGGATTTGAGATTGCCGAAGCTCGCCGAGTTGTACCGGTCGGTGTTCCAGGACCCTTCGGTCTTGGGAATGACGTTCTCGGTTTCACTGTCGTGTTCCGATCCGTCGCCTTCGGGGTCGAGGGATTCGACCGTCTTGATCTTCGGAGGATCGGCTTTCGGAGTCTTCTTCTCTTCCTTCTTCGTCGGCTGCTCGCTCGCTGCGGACGTCTCGGAGACCGGAGTGGACTCCTCGTCTCCCGAGTTGAAGCCGATGATGACGATGCCGAGCACGATTGCGGCAACGACCGCGAGGCCGAGAACCAGCCACAGGAAGGGTTTCCGAGTGGCAGCTGGATCACGCTCGTCGGGACCTGTTCCACCGGAACCGCTGCCTGCACCGCCGGAAGCCGTGCTGCCACGAGCGCCGGCACCCTCTGCCGTGGCCGAGGCAGCTGCGGGTGCGGAGCTCGAAGCCGCTGAACCGGAGGACTTGGCTGCAGCGCCCGCCGCCGCGGCAGCGCCGGCAACGCCTGCAGCCGCGGCTCCTCCTGCCCCGGCAGCCTTGTTTCGGTTCTTCACAGACGCAGCCTGGGATGCATCGGTCGAATCGCTGTGCTGTTGGCGAGGTTTCCCGGCCTTGCGCTCGGCCGGACGCACAGTTGAGGAGTTCTCGGCCGCCTCGGCGCTGGGCTCTCCGACGGCTTTACGATCGTCGCCTGCACTTCGCTCGTCCACGGAGTCCGGGGACAGCCGGCGCATCTCCTTCGGCGGTGCGGCAGCATTGGCTTCCTGCTGACGGGCGGCCGAACTCGCCTCGAAGGCGGCAAGCCGCCTGCGCGCCTCGTCCTCCTTGGCCTTCGCGATCCGCCGTTCACGCTCATATTCACGTCGCTGATGCTCGCGCTGCTGTTCATTGGTTTCGAACATGCCGCCGAGGAACCAGGAACCGTCGTCTTCGTCCTCGCCGTCCATGATCACGCGCGTATCGTTCTCATCGCCGTCGTCATCGTTCTCGGGGACGATCTCAAGTGCCTGAGTGTCGGGATCCGAATCGTCTTCCCGACTCATGATCGGGGTCGTGAGGTTCTCGTCGTATTCGTGCTCCGCGTACTCCGAATACTCCGAATACGTCTGCTCCGGCTGCCACTCCTCCCAGTCCTGGGCGGCACTGTCGAGCTGTTCCTTCGCGATCGGGAAGCTCGAGGCCTCGCGCATCTGCATCCTGTCGGCATAGCGGCCCGTGGTGCTTCCGACCACTCCGGCGGCCAGTCCCCGGGTTCCCGGACGGGTGATTCCGATGCGCACCAGGGCGGCCTGCACCTGATCTTCGCTGGCGCTGGTCGAACTGCCGGGACCGGGTCCGATGGTCTTCGACCGTGGAGCGGGCAGGCTGGTGGCTTCATCGAAGCTGCGCGGCGACTGATCGAACAGATTCTCGTTCTCCGCCACCGGAGCACGATTGACGTAGCGCAGCAGTTCCGGGTCCCACTCGTCGATGTAGCCGAGAACCTCGGCGACCGAACCCGGACCGGGATCCGAACCCGTGATGATTCCACTGACGAAGTCATCGAGTCTGTCAGGGACATCGGGGTTGAGCGCCTGCGCCCGGGCGATTCGGGCGTTCTCCTTCTCCGCAGGAGGAATGCCGTCGAATGCCTCTTCACCGGGCCAGTATCCGGTCAGAGCAGTGTAGAAGAGCTGGACGAGAGCGAGGGCGTCTCGCCGTGAGGCCTTGGTCGGCGTGTAGTCCTTCTGCTCGACGAGCCCGGTGTCCAGCGCCAATGCCGCATCGATGCCGATGCCTGCGATGACCACCGCACCCTTCGACGTCAGACCGACGAGGCTCGGACGCAGGAACATATGGAACAGTCCCCGCCTGGCCGAGGTCACGAGCGCCGAGCCGACCTCGCCGATGAGCGCGCAGGCGGCGTCGACGGGCAGCGGCGAACGGGGCAGGATCTGGTTGAACGGCGTCACCGCGATGCGCTTGATGACGATGTAGTCCAGCCCGTTGGAATGGCCGACGTCGAGGGTCGGGGCGATGCGCGGGTCACCGAGGATCGATACACGACGGGCGGCTTCGAGGACGTCGTTGGAACCGTCGGCATCGGCGACGAGGATGAGCACGGGTTCGTCGAGGATCGCATCGAGCCCAGTGCAGACCGCACCGACCTCGGGTTTTTCGGGAAGCCATCGGCGGTCGACGGTCGATACGACATAACGGCCGGCCACCACCATGCCGGGTTCGATATCGATCAGGGCGACCACCTCCGGTGGGGATTGACGGGGCTCAGGCTGTTTTCCTTAGTTTTCCAGCTACCACGCCAATAATCGAATGCAACTCTCTGACTCTGAGCAAATAACAAGCTCCGATGAAGAACAGGAGCATCACGACGCCGACGGCAGCCGTGGTGATGAACGCCTGCCAGCGTCCTGCCAGGGAGAAGTCCGGGAAGAAGTAGAGCAGACCGAACCCAGCGCCTGCGGCGACGATCGCTGAGAGAAGGAACTTCATGTGCGAGGTGAGGATTCCGCGCAGGTCGATGGCGCCGAGGCGCTTCTTCAGGACCGCAAACGAGATGATCATCGCCATCAGATATCCGAGGCTCATGACGAGACCGATGATCGCCACCGTCACCGACTTCGGGAAGATCGATACCGAGAGCACCGCCAGGGACTGGAAGATGATCTGCGGCAGCTGGATGAGGAACGGGGTCTTCGCATCCCCGTAGGCGTAGAAGACTCGCTGCGCGAGATAGTTCGCGCTGAAGGGAACGAGTCCGAAGACCATCGTGATGATGACCAGACCGATGGCCATGGCCTGTTCCCGTCCCTCACCGGCGATGATCATGGCCACTGGAGAGGCGAGGACGACGAGGGCGGCGAGGGCGAAGGTGTTGACCATCCCGACCATCCGCACACCCATCGAGAAGTCGCCGACGACGGCTTCGGTGTCCTCATCGGCCGCGTTCTTGGCCAGAGAGGTGAACAGCGCCGTGGCCAGAGACACCGCGATGAGTGAATGCGGGAGCATGAACACAAGGTAGGCGGTCGTGTAAGCGGCGTTCGAGGCGTTTCCGTCGCCGGGGATAGACGCCCCCGAGGCGACGCGGGAGATGATGAGGAACCCGATCTGACCGATGAGCATGGCTGCGAACGTCCAGAAGGCGACCTTGCCGGCCGAGCCGAGGCCGACTCCGCGGAATCCGAACTTCGGCCTGTACTTGAAGCCGATCCGCTTGAGCGGCCAGATGAGGATGAGCGCCTGAGCCGCAACGCCGAGGGTCGCCGTTCCGGCGATGAGAGCGATCTTGTCCGGGGTCCAGGTATCGAGCCCATGCGGAGACGCATTGTTCGTGCCGAAGATGAGGATGAAGACGGCGAGACCGGCGATCGCGACGACGTTGTTGAGCACCGGTGCCCACATATAGGGACCGAACGACGACTTCGCATTGAGCACCTGGCCCAGCAGCGTGTAGAGGCCGTAGAAGAACAGCTGGGGCAGACACCAGAAGGCGAAAGCCGTAGCCAGCGCCATCTGTTCATCGCTCCACCCCGACGAGTAGAGCCAGACGAGCAGCGGGGCAGCAGCTGTGGCGATGATGCTCACGGCGGCCAGGAGCATGAACGACAGCGTCAGCAGCCGGTTCGTGAAGTCCTCGCCGCCGTCCTCCCGTTTGGAGGCACGCACGATCTGCGGGACGAGGACGGCATTGACCACGCCGCCGGCCAGCAGCATGTAGAGGGTGTTCGGCACCTTGTTGGCGATATCGAAGGCATCGGCCTGGACCGCCGTGACTCCGATCGCCATGGCCAGCATCGAGGCTTTGACGAAGCCGAGCACACGCGAGGTCATGGTGCCGGCGGTCATGATCGCCGAGGACCGGGCCAGGGATGAGAAGCTGGACACGCTCTACCTCTTTTCGGGGTCGTCGGTCTTGGCGCGGGCCATCGCATCGGCCAGCTGCTGTTCGGGGATCTTCGGGCGCCCGCGCGAAATGGTCTTGATCAAGCCGATCACGAACACGACGGCCAGGGCCAATCCGATCACTGCGGTGCCGATGTTCTCCCAATCGGCGCGGACCCGAACCATGAGTGATTCCTGCTTGGGCAGGACCACCTCGTCGGCGGTGACCATCTCGATCGTCGTCGGCACATCGGCGTTGGCGAGGCCTTCGACGGGCACGTCCACACGCATCGTCTCCGCGGCCGGCACCTTCACGGTCTCCGTCTCCTGCGCCCGCAGCTGCGGAGTGTTCGGCTTCATCCGGATCCGGAGGGTCGCCTCGGCGGGGGAATCATTGACGATCGTGACCGGAATCGTCGTCTTCTCGCCGGTGACGAGGAGGACGGACGAACCCTTGCGCAGGTGCAGGCTGTCCATGAGGTTCTCGCTCTGCTCGCGGGCCTGACCGGCGCAGATGTTCGCGTTCCGGCCCAGGGTCCACGCCGCCGAGGTGCAGGTGAGGAGCTCGCGGTCGAGCCGGATATCGGCACTGTCACGGTCACTGAAGACGCTGTTGAAGTCCTCTTGGTTCGCCCGGGTCTCGGCCAGCGACTTCACGGCCCTCTTCCGGATGTGCGGAGCGTCGGAATCCGTGCGCAGCAGTCCGCGCGCCTCGGTACTGGAATCGAGGATCTTGTCGACCCCGGTGGGAGCGATCCACGGTGCCGAGCTCAGCTCCTCGACGGTCTGTTCCCAATTCGCCGAGGCGGCCGCACGTGGGAGCGGAACGAACAGGCTGCGGGTGCGGTAGGGAGCCTCGGATTGGATCACCGCAGACTCCGCGACGAGCTCGGACAGTGCCCCGGCCGGGTTGTCCTCGGCGATCGCCTCGGCGCTCATGTCAGTGAGCTTCGTATCCGAGATGAGAGTGTCGATCGTCGACTCGCCATCGTCAGTGATCGTCGTCTGCGAATGCGCATCATCGTGGATGCCGGTGATCGAAGGCTGCTGACCATCGCTGAGGATCGCGGTGGAATTGCCCGACTTCTTCAGTGCCCGCAGCCCGTTCTTCGTGGCACTTCCGGCAACCGGCCAAGCGATGTCCGTGCGGGCATCGGGGAAGACGTCCCCCACGATCTCGCGCTGCTTCTGAGCGAAGGAGCTCAGTCGGTCGATCTTCGTCCCGCGCAGAGCACTGAGATCGGGATCGCCATAGGGCAGAGCGACGACCGTGTGCTTCTGTGCCGCCTCCACGAAGTCCTGATACCAGGAATCGAGGCGTTTGCGCTGCTTCTCTGCGGCTTCGAGTTCGGCACCGCTGGAATCGGCGTCATCGTTCTCCGGCGCTCCGACCGGTGGCGACTGAGTCTCCTCACCGCTTCCCCCGTCGGGTTCTTCGGTCTCCTCTGGTGCGTCGGCGGGAGGCGGTTCGGCGATCGCGGCTTCGAAGGATGCGATGATTCGCGGGTCGATCGCCAGAGCGAGCTCTTTGTGTTCCAGCAGCTTTGCGATCGTGTCGAGCGAACCGCCTTCGGCAATGGCGGCATCGAGCCGGTCGGAAGGGATGAGTCCGCCCTCGGAATGGCCGGGCAGAGTGACGGGAGCGAGCAGGCTGATCTTCGTCTGATCGAACTCCGGATCCGGGTACCACGTGGTGAAGCCGAGCGCAGAGGCCCGCAGACCGGTGTCGTCGCCGAGCTGAACCGCCAGCCCCCGCGGGCCCCAGGAACTCACGGGTGAGGACGTGCTCAGGTCGAGGTCATCGGCGGGCACGCGGAAGGTGAATTCCGCGGAGGTGCCGGGATCGATGGTGTCGTCGAACGAGGTGTCGAGGGTGATTCCCGAGCTGTCATCGGAACCTGAGTCCTTGTCCTTCTTCGCCTTCTTCCTCGCTTCGGTTCCATCATGTTCGAGATCGGCGACGGTGCGGTGCTGTGCCTGTCCCTGCTTCCAGGAGGTCAGGCGGGATTCGGAATCGAGCTTGCGAGTCGACATCTGCAGGCTCAGGCTCGGCTTCTCGACCGCCTTCTTCGTCGTGTTCGAGATCGTTCCCCGCACGGTCAGCGTGCCCTTGTCATCGATCCACGGAGTCACCTCGTCGAGGGTGATCGAGACCTCATCCTTCTTCGCATCGGTGTCCGCGTCGGTCTTCGCATCGGTGCTGGCTGCGGCCGGGGCGGCATCGAGCAGCGGATATGCGAAAACCGGCCCTGCGAGCAGCAGGAGCGTGCTCAGCAGGGCGGTGAGGAATCGCAGTCGGCGGATGGGAATGGGTTTCACTGCTCCAGTCGGGACACCATTGGTCGGGCGGCGGCGACGATTCGGCGCTCATTGGCGAACGACAGTCGCGAACGCAGGTCATTGAAGGGCACCCACGCCGCATCGATCGCTTCTTGGTCAGGATCATTATCCACTGTCAGAGTCCCCGACTGTGCACGCAGCAGGAAATGGTGGACGAGTTTGTGGATCCGGATTCCGGTCACGGTGAACCAGTAGTCGACGGTTCCCAGCGGGCAGATGATCTGCCCCGCGATCCCGGTCTCCTCTTCGACCTCACGGCGGGCCGCCTCGGCGGGGGTCTCCGTTCCTTCGAGATGCCCCTTGGGAAGGCACCATTCGATCCGGCCGGCGCGATTGATGCGCGCGATGACGGCCACGGCCAGCAACGGGTGAGAGAAGTCGACAACGATGCCACCGGCGGAGATCTCCTCCACTGTGGTGCGGCGGGACGTGCGGGGTCCCGGCTTGGGCATCGGTGTGGTCATTCTCCTACCTTAGTAGGCGAAGCTTGGAAGTTTCGTGTCATCTGCTCCCGGTAGGCTTATGGAGACCGGAACTCACGCCTGGAGGCGGGAGACGAGTTCCCATGGGCAAGAGCAGAGATCTTTAAGAATTGAAGGAGCTCGGTGGATCCGCAGACCGCGCACAACCGACTACACGACAAGCTCGACGAACTCGAGCACATCCTCGGCCCGCTGGGTCAGAGGTTCTCCTCAGCCGGTTTCGAGCTCGCCCTCGTCGGCGGTTCCGTCCGTGACGCGCTGCTCGGTCGCCCCATGCCCGACCTCGACTTCACCACCGATGCCCACCCCGACGACATCCTCGGACTGATCACCGACTGGGTCGACACGCACTGGGACATCGGACGCGAATTCGGCACCATCGGAGCCGTGAAGTCCGGAGTCCAGATCGAGATCACGACATACCGTGCCGAAGCCTATGAAGAGGACTCGCGCAAACCTGTGGTCGCCTTCGGCACTGACCTCGACGCCGACCTCGTGCGCCGCGACTTCACGATCGGGGCGATGGCGATCCGGCTGCCCTCGAAGACGTTCGTCGACCCGCATCATGGATTCGACGACCTCATCGCCGGTCGCATCCGCACCCCCGGGGCCGCCGCGGACTCGTTCTCCGATGATCCGCTGCGGATGATGCGCGCGGCCCGGTTCACCTCTCAGCTCGGGCTCGACCCCGTGCCTGAGGTGGAAGAGGCGATGACGGCGATGGCTGATCGGATCGAGATCATCTCCGCCGAACGCGTCCAGGTCGAACTCGTCAAGCTCATCACCGGCATCGATCCGGTCGCCGGAGTCGACCTGCTCGTACGCACCGGAATCGCCGACCATGTGCTCCCCGAGGTGTCCGGACTGCAGCTCGAGACCGATGAGCATCATCGGCACAAGGACGTCTACCAGCATTCGCTGACCGTGCTGCGTCAGGCCGTCGAACTCGAGAGCCGGTACGCCGAGAAGCAGCGTGACGCCGGGATGGCCGACGATGATCCGCAGCGCCTGCGCGTGCCGGACTTCGTCGTGCGTTTCGCCGCGCTCATGCATGATGTCGGCAAACCCGCCACTCGGCGCTTCCAGCCCGGCGGTGCCGTGACGTTCTACCATCACGACGCGGTCGGTGCGAAGCTCACGGCCAAGCGGATGAAGGCGCTGCGCTTCGACAAGGACACGACGAAGGCGGTCGGCCGCCTCGTCGAACTGCATCTGCGCTTCTACGGCTACGGCGATGCCGGGTGGACGGACTCGGCGGTGCGCCGCTATGTCACCGACGCGGGACGGCTGCTCTCGCGGCTGCACATTCTCACCCGTGCGGACGTGACCACCCGGAACAAGCGGAAGGCCGATCGGCTCGCGTTCGCCTATGACGACCTGGAGGAGCGCATCGAGGCCCTGGCGAAACAGGAGGAGCTCGATTCGATCCGCCCGGACCTCGACGGCAAGCAGATCATGGCGATCCTCGATATCGAACCATCACCGCTGGTGGGCAAGGCGTACAAGCATCTGCTCGAGCTGCGGATGGACCACGGGCCGCTCGGACCCGAACGCGCCGAGGCGGAGCTGCGCTCCTGGTGGGAATCCCACGGTCAGTGACCGACCCCCGCCTGCTCACCGGCTGATCAGTGCTGATAGCTTCGTAATCGTTTAGATTTGTGTGTGACGTCACATGATGTGACGGTGGCGAAAGGTGAGGAGACCACAATGACAGTGACCGAGGAGTTCCGCGCTGCCCGAGACAAACTGATCGAGCTCCGCAGCGATTACGAGGCCGCCCGCGACCAGTTCGAATGGCCGCGTCCCACGCATTTCAACTTCGCACTCGACTGGTTCGACAAGATCGCCGAGAACAACGACAAGCCGGCTCTGTGGATCGTCGAACAGGACGGAACTGAGGGCAAGTGGAGCTTCGCCGAGCTCTCCGCGCGGTCGAACCAGGTGGCGAATCACTTCCGCCGTGCCGGGATCAAGCGCGGCGACCATGTCATGGTCATGCTCAACAACCAGGTCGAGCTGTGGGAGACGATGCTCGCCGGCATCAAGCTCGGTGCCGTGCTCATGCCGGCCACCACCCAGCTGGGCCCCATCGATCTCACCGACCGTGCCGAGCGCGGTCAGGCCGAGTTCGTCGTCGCCGGCGCCGAGGATGCCGCGAAGTTCGATGACGTCGATGTCGAAGTCGTCCGCATCGTCGTCGGCGGCGAGCCCACCCGCCAGCAGGACTACAGCTACTCCGATGCCGATGATGAGAGCACCGAATTCGACCCTCAGGGCACCTCGCGCGCCGATGACCTGATGCTCCTCTACTTCACCTCGGGCACCACCTCGAAGGCGAAGATGGTCGCCCACACCCATGTCTCCTATCCGGTCGGTCACCTCTCGACGATGTACTGGATGGGATTGACACCCGGCGACGTCCACCTCAATGTCGCCTCGCCCGGTTGGGCCAAGCACGCCTGGTCGAACATCTTCACCCCGTGGATCGCCGAAGCCTGCGTCTTCCTCTACAACTACTCGCGCTTCGACGCCAACGCCCTCATGGAGACCATGGACCGCGTGGGAGTGACGAGCTTCTGCGCCCCGCCGACCGTGTGGCGCATGCTCATCCAGGCCGACCTCAGCCACCTGAAGAACCCTCCGATGAAGGCTCTGGGCGCCGGTGAACCCCTCAATCCCGAGATCATCGACCGCGTTCACAGCGAATGGGGTGTGCTCATCCGCGACGGCTTCGGTCAGACCGAGTCGACCCTGCAGATCGGCAACTCGCCCGATCAGGAGCTCAAATACGGTTCGATGGGCAAGGCTCTGCCCGGATTCGATGTCGTGCTCATCGACCCGGCGACCGGTGAGGAAGGCGACGAAGGCGAGATCTGCCTGCGCCTCGATCCTCGTCCCGTCGGCCTGACCACCGGATACTGGAGCAACCCGGAGAAGACCGCAGAAGCGTTCGAAGGCGGCGTCTACCACACCGGCGATGTGGCCTCCCGGGATGAGGACGGCTACATCACCTATGTCGGTCGCGCCGACGATGTATTCAAGGCCAGCGACTACCGGCTCTCCCCCTTCGAGCTCGAAAGCGTGCTCATCGAACACGAGGCCGTCGCCGAGGCGGCAGTCGTGCCCTCGCCGGATCCGGTGCGACTGGCTGTGCCCAAGGCGTATGTCGTCGTGTCGAGCAAGTTCGAGGCGGATGCCGAGACCGCGCGATCGATCCTCGCCTACTGTCGTGAGAACCTGGCTCCGTACAAGCGCATCCGCCGTCTCGAGTTCGCCGAGCTGCCGAAGACGATCTCCGGAAAGATCCGTCGCGTCGAGCTGCGCGCTCGCGAAGACCAGCTGCATCCGTTCAGCGGCGAACCCGCTGTCGAGGGCAGCGAGTACGCCGACACGGACTTCGATCTCAAGAGCTGAGAGTCGCGGCTGGCGGCACCTGCGGAAAAGTGCGGGCACGCTTGAACGAGAAGGTGCGCGCGCATGGTCGAGGTGCCCTTGCTGGCGACGCCGAACACAGATCTGCGGGCGCAAGTTTGAATGTGAGCAAACACGCACTCGTCATGGTTGATTCTCCCGCAGTGAACTAAAATGCCTGGTGAGATGCCGAATGCGGGGTTACTCTGAGAACGGTTCGGTAACCTGGCGTGTCTGCAGAGCGTCAGGCTCAGCGCTTTTTCATCCTCTACTAATGAATGCGTGCGAGACTGATTGGCGTCTTTGACCTTTTTCGGACCTCGTCGCCACGCATTGCGGCAGGCTGACTGATCTGGAGGACCTTGGGTGGCTAAGGGACAACACACAGCCAAGAACATCGGCAGGAATACGAAGAACCTGCTCAACTACCCGCGAGCGGGTGTGAGCGGATGGACCCGTTTCCTGCCGAGCATCCGTGTACTCGTCGTCGGCGGGCTCAGCCTCGTCATCGCCCTGTGCGTGGCGTTCGCCATCGGCTATGCCGCAACGGACATCCCCGAGCCGAACCTCGAGGCCACCGGTCAGACCTCGACGATCTATTACAGCGACGGCAAGACGCCGATCGGTCAGTACAAGGTCGAGGACCGCAAGTCAGTGGAGATCGACGAGATCTCCGAGCCGATGCAGAAAGCTGCTATCGCTGCCGAGGACACCTCGTTCTACGAGAACCGCGGCATCTCGATCAAGGGTCTCTCCCGCGCTGTCGTCGGCGTGGCCACCAATAAGTACGCGGGTGGCGGTTCGACGATCACTCAGCAGTACGTGAAGAACTTCTACCTCACGAACGAGCACTCGCTTGATCGCAAGGTCAAGGAGATGTTCATCTCGCTCAAGATCGACCAGCAGCAGTCGAAGGACGAGATCCTCGCGAACTACCTCAATACCATCTACCTCGGCCGTCGCTCGTACGGCATCGAAGTGGCATCTCAGAACTATTTCGACAAACCGGCTTCGGAACTCAATGTCAGCGAGTCCGCTCTGCTGGCCGCGATGATCCAGCGCCCGGGTGCTGCCGATCCTTCGGACAACCCCGAGGCCTACCAGGACCGCTTCGACTACGTGGTCAAGAACATGGTCGACGAAGGCTTCATCACCGAGGAGCAGGCCGCCAAGGTCGAGATGCCCGAGGTGAAGAAGCAGAACAAGGAATCCTCGCTGTCCGGGCAGAAGGGCTACATGTGGGACTTCGTCCGCCGTGAGGCGCTGCGGAAGCTCGACATCGACGAAGCCCAGCTTGATCGCGGCGGCTACAATATCGTCACCACCTTCGACAAAGATCGGATGAAGGCTGCCGAACAGGCCATCAAGACGCTCCCACAGGATCAGCCCGAAGGCATGCAGGCCGGACTCGTCTCGATCGACCCGGACAACGGCGGAATCGAAGCCTTCTACGGCGGCAAGAACTACCTCGATCAGGCGTTCAACGCCTCGACGCAGAGTCATGTGCAGGCCGGATCGACATTCAAGCCCTTCGCTCTCGTCGCGGGTCTGGAGAACGGTGTTCGACTGACCGACTCGTATCCGGGTGCCAGCCCGACGACGCTGAACAATGACGGCACGCCGTGGACGGTCAACAATTTCGGCGGCTCGAGTTACGGGCCCGTCAGCCTGCTCAAGGCGACGCAGTCCTCGATCAACACCGCCTACGCGGCACTCAATGTGCAGGTCGGGCCGGACAAGACCGTCGACGTCGCCGAACGTGCGGGACTGAGTGAGAACTGCACCGACAAGGAGATGAAAGCCGGCGATACCGGCGGCTGCTCGATCGGTCTGACCCCGAACCCCTCCAATGTGCTCGGTACGCCCAGCGTCAAGCCCATCGATATGGCTTCGGCGTACGCGACCTTTGCGGCAAACGGCGTCCACCACGAGACCCACTCGATCAAGAAGGTCACGAAGGGTGCCGAGGACGAGGAAGTGTACAAGGCCGAAACCAAGGGCAAGCGCGTCTTCGACAAGGCAGTTGGTGCCGAGACCTCGTACGCCCTGAGCCAGGTCGTTCAGGGTGGTTCGGGCAGCTACGCCCAGAACCTCGGTCGTCCTGCCGCCGGCAAGACCGGTACGACGAACGAGAACAAGGCCGCATGGTTCTCCGGTTACACACCGAACCTCGCCACCTCGGTCGTGCTCTATCGCGAGGTCGACGGAAAGTCCGTGTCTATCGGCTCCTTCGGCGGTCGCGGTGAGGTCACCGGTGGTTCGTTCCCCGTGCAGGTGTGGACCGACTACATGCAGAAGGCCCTCCAGGGTGAGAAGGTCGAACAGTTCCCGGCGCGCGGTGAGCTGCCTGAGAAGCCGAAGCCGAAGAACTCCAACCCGGCCCCGGCTCCGAAGCCTGAACCCAAGGCGCCTGCCGGCAGCAACGACGGCAGCGATGGGGACGAGGAGAAGGAGGAGCCCAAGGCTCCGATCGAGACTCCCAAGGACGACGAGGACAAGGACAAGGATTCCGACGGAGACGAGAAGGGCAAGGAAGAAGGCTCGAAGGACGGCTCCGATGAGGGTTCGAGGGACTCCGACGGTAATGGTGAAGATCCGCCTAAGGACGATCCGCCAAAGGATGACCCGCCTAAGGAAGACCCCCCGAAAGATGATCCGCCCGTTGATAACCCGTTGCCAGAACCGCCTGGCGGAGACTCTAAAGGGGGTCTAGGAGAAGGTTGATGGTGGCTGACCGGTAACCTCGAGCCATGCCCTCGAAGTCCAGCACCCGGATCGCCGAGCCTCTGCTCGGCGGTCCGGTCGGCATTCACCTCGGTGCTGCCGGTCGCCGGTACCGCAGCGCGCAGGCCTCTGCGCTGGCTGCGGTCCTCGGCGTCACCACCTTCCTCGCTCTGGCTCTGCAGGGTCCGTGTCTGAGCTCGGGATACGAACAGCCGGCCGCCTCGGCGAGGATGTGCGCAGGGCCGCTGTCCACGGCCTTTCTCGGTGACACCAACCCCGACGTGCTCGGGCGCGCACACGGCGGAGCCGCGGCCCTGGCCCCGCTCGAAGCTCGCCTGGTCGACCTGTTCCAGCTGTTCACCAACGACGTCTCCCTCTTCATGGTCGTCGTGCTCCTGCTCAACACCGCAGGGATCGCGGCTCTCGGCGCCGGACTCCTCGTCCTCGCCCGCTATCGGGGGTGGCTGGTTGCAGTCTTCGCCTCCCCGCTCATCCTCTTCACCCTCGGCTCCACTCTCGACCCCATCGCCCTCGCACTGGCGGTGTGGTCGATGGTCATCTTCTTCGGAACCCCACCGCTGCGCCCGCGCGGGTGGTTGGCCGGTGTGCTGCTGGGCATCGCGACGTTCATCAACCCGCTCGCCCTCCTCGTCCTCCTCGCCCTGACCGTGACCGGGCCGAACCCGGCACGGGGACTCAAGCCGCGCAATCCGCGGATGATGCTCGCCGCGGCCACGGTCACCTCGGCGGTGCTCCTCGTCGTCGACCTCAGCGCGATCGACCGGATCATCCACTGGTACTCCGATGCCGTCGACGGCGGATCCTTCGCGTCGATCCTGCTCATGGCCGAACTCGGCGACGTCTCCGTCTGGGTCCCGCTGTGGATCATCGTCAGCGCCGGAGTGGTCCTCGCCGTGACCGTCTCCCTCTACATGGTCCGCCGCACGGGTCTCGACCCGGCCGTAGCCGCATGCCTGCTCATCGGCGGCTGCCTGCTGCTGGCACCGGGCCTCATGCCCTGGGACAGCCTGTGGCTGCTGCCCTTCATCGCCCTGTCCATCCGCCGCTGGTGGGTGCTCATCGTCTGGACCCTCGCCGAGGCGGTCTTCGCCGTCGCCGTCCAACTCGGCGATGTGTCGGGATTCGAAGCCGATGAGGGACTCGACTCCACCTTCGTCGCCCTGTTCACCCTGCTGCGGCTGCTCGCTCTCGTCCTCGTCGTGATCATGGCCGGTGAGAACCTCTACCGGCGCGGTATCCGCGGTCGCACGGCTGCGTCAGCGCCGCCTCGGCGAAAAGAGATCGACGATCCTGGGGACGCACTGGAACATCGGGCTGCTGGACGTAAGGAAGAGCACGAATCCGGACATGACAGCCAGCGCACCGGTCGATTAGACTAGTGAGGTCTGTTCCCATTTCGTGACCATCACGGGAACGGGAGCGGACGTGCATATACCCTCCTGCCATGGACCGACCATGGCCGCAAAGACCAGAGGAGGTGGGTGACATATGCGTAAGTACGAGCTCATGCTCATTCTTGATAACGACCTCGAAGAGCGGACGCTGGCTGACACCGTGAACAACCTGATCAAGGTTGTCCCGGCTGAGAACGGCACCGTCGACAACGTGGATATCTGGGGACGTCGTCGCTTCGCGTACGAGATCCAGAAGAAGTCCGAAGGCTACTACGTCGTGGTTGATTTCCACGCCGAGCCTGCAACGACCAAGGAACTCGATCGTCAGCTCGGACTCAACGAGTCCGTTCTGCGTACGAAGATCCTCCGCCCGGACGCCAAGTAAGGCATCTTAAGCTACCTCGCTTCTAGGAGATTCAATGGCAGGCGAAACAGTCATCACGGTCGTCGGGAACCTCACCAGCGATCCCGAACTGCGCTTCACACCGAACGGTGCGGCAGTCGCAAACTTCACCGTGGCCTCGACGCCGCGTATCTTCGACCGTCAGGCCAACGAGTTCAAGGACGGAGAGACTCTCTTCCTCCGCTGCTCGGTGTGGCGTGAAATGGGAGAGAACGTCGCCGAATCTCTGCAGCGCGGTACGCGGGTCATCGTTCAGGGCCGACTGAAGTCCCGGTCCTTCGAGACCAAGGAAGGCGAGAAGCGCACGGTCATGGAGCTGGACGTCGACGAAGTCGGCCCCAGCCTGCGACGCGCCACCGCTCAGGTCTCGAAGAACAACCCCAGCGGCGGAGCAAACTTCGGCGGTGGCGGCGGCAACTTCGGTGGCGGCAACCAGGGCGGAGGCGGCCAGCAGGGCGGCTTCGGCAACCAGCAGTCCTCCGGCTGGGGCAACAATCCTCAGCAGGGCGGCCAGCAGGGTGGTCAGCGCCAGGGCTACAGCCAGGGCGGCAACAACGCACCCGCCAATGACCCGTGGGCATCATCGAACCCGCAGAGCGGCAACGGCGGCTGGGGCAACCCCGGCGCCGATGAACCCCCGTTCTGATCCACGTCTTCACGACATTTCGAGACATTCGTTAACAGGAGATACTCATGGCAAAGCCAGAGATCCGGAAGCCTATCAAGAAGAAGGCTAATCCGCTCAAGAAGGGCGAAGCGGCGAACATCCACTACAAGGACACCGCTACGCTCCGTAAGTTCATTTCCGACCGCGGCAAGATCCGTGCACGTCGCGTCACCGGTGTGACCGTGCAGGAACAGCGCGTCATCGCAAAGGCCGTCAAGAACGCCCGCGAGATGGCACTTCTGCCCTACTCGAGCTCAGCTCGCTGATCGGAGGGAAAGAATAATGCCTAACCGCAAAGTGATTCTGAACCAGGAAGTCGACGGCCTCGGTGCCGCCGGCGACGTCGTCGAGGTTCGTGCCGGATACGCACGCAACCTGCTTCTGCCTCGTGGCTGGGCTTCGGCCTGGTCCGCCGGCGCTGAGAAGCACATCGAGGCTCTGCGCAAGGCCCGTCAGGCCAAGCAGATCGCCGATCACGACGAAGCCATCAAGGTCAAGGGCGAACTCGAGTCGACCACGGCTCGCATCGACATGAAGGCCGGCAAGAACGGTCGCCTCTTCGGCGCCGTCACCCCTGCCCTCGTGGCCGAGGCCCTGCAGACCGCGACCGGACGCGAGTTCGATCGCCGTCAGGTCGCCCTGACCGGTCACGTCAAGACCCCCGGCAGCTACAACGCTGTCGTGCGCGTCGGCGACGAGATCACCGCGAAGATCAAGTTCGAGGTCATCGGCAAGGCCTGATCTAGGCCTTGTCCGGGCGTCCCAGTCCGGATGATTCGGACGTGGTGAGGGTCTGAACGGCCCCACCACACCACCGCCGAGGCGGCACCTGAGTTCAGGTGCCGCCTCGGCGTCGTTCGTCCGGTTGGGTGTTTCAGGAGGAGGTGCGGACTCGGGTCGCGGAAAGGGTCAGCTGTCAGCGGGATAGGTAAGGGTGCCGTCCGCCTCGATCCGGGCACCCTCGCTCAGCTTCGCCCGATCGATGTGACCTTCGCCGAGGATGTGCGCGACGGGGAGATCCCGGGCGAGAAGCTGATCGGCGATGATCCTCCGGTGACACCGCCACCACACGGCCTCCGAGCACATGATCGCGCAGCGCGCCTCCGTACTCCAGCCGATGAGAGTTTCGAGGTCCGTGCGGAATGCCGATGAGAGGCAGTGGTCGGCATAGTTGTGGAAGCTGCGGTTCTGCCACCATGCGTTGACGTCGAAGGGCACCGTCCGGCTGACCGGTCGGCGACCGGTCAGCGCCTCGAGGCGTCGCAATTCGATCCCCACTTCGGCGAGGTCGCTCTCAAGGGTGTCGGCGTTGAACCAGGGGTTCTTCGTCGAACCAGGCAGCTTCCGGACGTCGACGACCACCTCGGTGCCGGTATCCATGAGCAGTTCGACGAACTCGTTCAGTTCACGATTCGAATGCCCGACTGTCAGCAGACGCGGCAGAGCGGCGTCCGCAGGGCCGGCCGACGCGGCGGGGGATTTCGCCCTGTCCAGTCCCGTCATTCGTCGTCGATGAGATGCAGAGCGCTGCCTTTGTGGGCGGCGATGTGATCGGTCTTGTCGCTCTTGATCTCGTACTGCGGGTCCTCTGCCGAGGCGCGGCGACGGTGTGCCTTGTAGTCGAAGTCGGCAGTGTGGACCTTCGTGATGCGACCGGAGACCTGCCCGGCCTCGGAGTTCCAGCCCACGTGGTCACCGACCGAGAATTCGGTTGCCATGCTTCCTCCCTGCCTGGGTCTGTGATCCTATCTGCAGTGTACGACCCCTGAACCCGCGTCCTCAGCTCTCGGAGAGGTCGGAGATGAGGGCGTCGATGAACGATTCGCAGGCGGCGATCTGTTCGAGTTCGATGAACTCGTCGGGAGCGTGAGCTTGGGCGATGTCTCCGGGACCGCAGACGACGGTCGGGATGCCGGCTTCGGAGAACAGCCCCGCCTCGGTGCCGTAGGTGACCTTGTCATCGGTGGCGATTGCGCCCCAGCTCGAGGCGAGCGAGACGATGTCCGCATCGGCCGGGGTCTCGCAGCCGGGAGCTTCGGCTTCGATCGTGAAGTCGACACCGGCGGCCTCGTTCTCGGCGGCCATCGCTCGACCGAGGCGTTCGGCTTCGGCGCGGAAGCGTTCGATGAGGGCCTCGCGGTCCACAGAACCGAGCGATCGGAACTCGAACTGGACGGCCGCCTCGGCGGGGATGGTGTTCACGGCGATGCCGCCGTTGAACGTGTTCGCCGTGACCGAGGTGAAGGGCACGACATAGGCCTCGTCGAAGGGCCCTTCGGTGCGGAATTCGGCTGCGACGGCGTGAACGAAGGCGACGAATTCGGAGGCATAGGCGATGGCATTGACACCTTCGGGGGTGAGCGAGGAGTGGGCGGCGACGCCATGGAAGTCGACGCGGAAGACGTTCATCGATTTGTGGCCGCGGATGGCCCGCATGCTCGAGGGTTCGCCGACGATGCAGCCGCGGGGCGCCAGGCCCTCCTCGGTGATGGCCTCGACGAGGGAGATGGCGCCCACGCAGCCGATCTCTTCGTCATAGGAGAAGGCGAGGTGGATGGGTTCGCTGAGTTTCGCGGATTTGAACGCTTCGAGGCGGGAGAGGATGACGCCGATGAATGATTTCATGTCGGCGCTGCCGCGGGCGAAGTACTTTCCGTCGCGGATCTCGGGGGTGAACGGGTCGGAGGACCAGTCCTGGCCGTCGACAGGAACGACGTCGGTGTGTCCAGACAGGACGATGCCTCCGGTGGTCGTGCCGTCGGCTGCGGGGATGGTTGCGAGCAGGTTCGCCTTCGTGCCCTCCGGGTTCGGGATCCGGCGTGATTCGATGCCGGCGGCATGCAGGCGAACTTCGACGTGGTCGATGAGCGGGAGGTTCGTGTCCCGACTCGTCGTGTCGAAGGTGATGAGATTCGTGATCTCGGTGATGGTGGCCTCGGCGGGTGTCGCTGGCACGACTGCTCCTGAATGTCGGGTACGGATTGCTTCGATCCGGTCAGATCGCTGCGCCTGTGGCGAGGGCCGCGGTGGTCCCTGAGGAAACGGTGACCGTTTCCAGAGGGCGGAGGCGGGCCCAGAGGGGACGTGGTCCCCGTGCAGGACAGCGGTGACCAGACCCTTCTCACTCTACGTGTCGTGTTTGTACCGCGTGGCACCGGCCCAGGCGGTGGGCGCAATGGCGTAGCGTGCGTGTTGCTGGAGTCAGGGGCGGCGCATCCCTCACCGTTGCTGTCGCATCGCCTCGTTCGCCGCGCACCCTCGCGGGCCTCGCGTACCCACCCGTTGCACCGGTGGGCTGTGCCGTTGCCACGGCGTTTTGGCAGGGACGGTGCAGAATTCCCAGGTGCGAACCTGCCTGCGGATGCGTGTGGAGGGGCAGGGTTTCGCTAAAGTCGTGGAGCAGGGGGTAACGATGTCGATCGAGAAGACACCATCCGTACCGCGCTTCGGCGCCGGCAGCGGAAACGGCGGGCCGGCCGAGCTCACGCCGGAGGATCAAGAGCGCGCTCGCGGGCTGAAGAAGATGCGCACGCTCGCGCTCTCGCTGCTCATCCTCGCCACGCTCATCTTCCTCTCCACCCACCTCTTCACCGACAACACCGGCGTCTGGGGGTTCGTCTCCCGCGCCTCGGAGGCCGCGATGATCGGCGCGATCGCCGACTGGTTCGCCGTCACCGCGCTCTTCCGCCACCCTCTCGGGCTGCCGATTCCGCACACCGCGATCATCCCGCGCAAGAAGGACACCCTCGGTGCGAGTCTGTCGGCCTTCGTCGCCGCGAATTTCCTCCACGCCGAGGCGGTGTCGACGAAGATCCGATCCGCCGAGATCTCCCATCGAGCCGGGAAATGGCTGGCCAAGCCCGCCAACCGAGATATCGTCGTCGACCGTGCTGCAGGGGGCCTCGAATATGTGCTCGCGCGCATCGATGACGACTCCATCAAGGCGCTGACCAGGAACGTCATCATTCCTCGCCTCGTGGCCACCCGAAAGACACCGGTGCTCGCTCAGCTGCTTCGTCAGATCGTGCTCGACGGGGCTCACCACAGACTCGTCGACCTCATCGTCGCGGAGGCCTACAGCTGGCTGGGTGACAATCCGCAGGTCATCGATGAGATCGTCCACAACCGGGCACCCTCCTGGGTCCCCGATTTCGTCAACGAACAGCTGGCCAACCGACTGCAGCGCGAAGTGCTCGGCTGGGTCGCCGACGTCCGCGACAACGAATACCACAAGGCGCGACAGGCGCTGGATGCGTGGCTCGTCGACCTCTCCGACGACCTCGAATCCGACTCATCTCTGTCCCAGCGGGCCGAAGAGATCTTCAACGACCTGCTCAGCCAGGAGGGAGTCGTCGACTCCGTCCTCGAGATCTGGGGTTCGCTCAAACAGCTGCTGCGCGAGGCCATCATCGACGAAGGCGGCGAAGTCCGCGCCCGCATCTGGCAGCTCATCGGCGAGTTCGCCGAACGGCTGCAGGCGGACTCGGAATTCTCCCGCCGCATCGATGACCGGATCGCCACCACCGCCGGTGATCTGGCCGAGAGCTTCGGCCCCGAGATCGCCAGCGTCATCTCCGACACCATCGAGCGCTGGGACGCGAAGGAAGCCGCCGAGCGCATCGAGCTCTACGTCGGCCGCGACCTCCAGTACATCCGCATCAACGGCACCGTCATCGGCGCGCTGGTCGGTCTCGTGATCCACACCGTCATCGTGTTGCTGCCTGGGTAAGATCGGCAGACGCGGACCGAGGTGGCCCGGTCCTCTGCGGCGGAGACGATCCAGACGTCGAAGGAGTCGACCTGTTCGGTTGGTCGGGCGGGACCACGGGCAGCCAGCCCGGATGTCGCATGTCGATGAGGTGGTGTCGGAAGAATGTCAAGCCGGGTGCCCCGAACTCGGTTTTCCGTCAACCGAGGTTGGGAAATCCTGCATCGGCTGACGGGCTGACCGCATAGTGCCAAGACCCATTGGGCGAAAACATGGAGGCATGACTTCTTCACAGCATCCTGCCGCAGCGCAGCAGCCCGCCCACCAGCACCCTGCCCACCAGCACCCCGCCATCATCACCGCCGGAAACGTCACGAAGCACTTCAATCAGACGTATGCTCTCGCCGGAGTCGACCTCACGATCGGCCTCGGAGAATCCCTGGCCATCATGGGACCGTCCGGCTCCGGCAAGACCACCCTCCTGCACTGCCTGGCCGGCATCATCAGTCCCGACAGCGGCCGCATCCGACTCTCGCCGACCGACCGCAGCGCCGCCGCCGAGATCACCTCCCTCAAGGAATCCGGCCGCACCGCTCTGCGCCGCGAGGTCTTCGGCTTCGTCTTCCAACAGGGACTGCTCCTGCCCGAGCTCACCGCCATCGACAACGTCGCGCTCGCCGCCATGCTCGCAGGCATGAACCGCTCGGACGCCACCCAGCACGCCCGGGCCTGGCTCGACCGTCTCGGTCTGAGCGAGCACGGACACAAGCGGATCGGACAGCTCTCCGGAGGTCAGGCGCAACGGGTGGCAATTGCCCGCGCCCAGGTCACCCAGCCCGTCGTCACCTTCGCCGACGAACCGACCGGCGCCCTCGACTCCCGAACCTCGAACGAGGTTCTCACCGAGCTGCTGGGCTCCACCGTCGGCCGCGGCTCCACCCTGGTCGTCGTCACCCACGATGAGAACGTCGCCGCCCGCTGCTCCCGTGTCGTCCGACTCGCCGACGGCCGCATCGTCGCCGATTCGGCAATGCACGAAGCCGCCCAGTGATGAACATCCTTCCCCTTCTCCTGTCCAAACAGCCCCTGACTTCGATGACGTCGCGCCTTGTAGGGATCGCCTTCTTCTCCTGCGCGACGATCTTCCTCACCGTGGCCGCCGGCGCCTGGGCATTCATCGATCGCCCCGAGGTCTCCAGATACGCCGAGGTGGCCGAGCTCTACCAGCTCCTCGCCGTCCTCGCCACGGTCTTCCTCATCGTGCCCGCGACCAGCCTCGGGGTCGCCTCGGCGAAATTGAGCGCCCGCCGTCAGGACGAACGACTCTCGACCCTGTCCCTGCTCGGGGCGCAACCCAGCACGATCCGCCTCATCGCCGTCGCCGAACCCTTCATCCCCGCATCGCTGGGCATCTTTGCCGGAATCGGCGGCTACCTGCTGGTCGCCTGGCCGCTGAGCTTCATCACGTTCGTCGGCGAACCCCTGGGCTACCAGGCACTGCTCATGCCGGTCTGGCTGCTCGCCGCGGTCGTCGCCGGCCTCCTGGCCGTCTGCCTGATCGCCTCACTCATCGGCCTGCGCAAGATCACGATCTCCCCGCTGGGCGTGCGCACCCGGTCGCTGCCCCGGAGATTCCCCCTGGCCCGCGTCATCACGGCCATCCTGCTCATCCTCGTCGTGGCCATCGCGACCTATATCTCCACCCAGATGGAGCTGCCGATGGCGGTGACGATCATGTACAGCATCGCCACGATCGGCATCACCCTCCTGCTCATCAGCGTCATCGGCGTCCTGTGCATCCGTGTCCACGCCGGCATCGCCGGCAGAATCGCCCGCGGTCCTGCCTCGGTGATGGCGGCGGGAATGATCGCCGACGCTCCCGGACAGTACTGGCGCCGGGTCGCCGGGCTGGCGATGATCACGTTCATCGCCGTCGTCGGCGGGGCGGGAACGGCGATGATGCGCAGCGGTCAGGAGGATTTCTCAGCCGAGGACCGCGCGGTCATGGGTCCGTACGTCCACCTCGGCGACGATATCTTCACCGGACTCATCCTCACCCTGGTCATCGCCTTCGTCCTCGTCATCGTCTCGGCCACGATCAACCAGGCCGCTGACATCCTCGACCGTGCCACGACCTACCGCGAGCTCCACGCCGCCGGAATGACCCAGCAGATGATGCACCGGGTGACCGTCAACGCCGTGATGTCGCCGATCCTGCTGGTCACCGTCGTCTCCCTGTTCCTCGGCGGAATCCTCGCCTGGCTCATGGCTTCGGTGAGCGACCTCGGAGATCCGTTCACCATCGGAACCGTCGCCGCCGTCCTCGTGGCCGGGGTTGCCATGGTGTGGCTGGGGCTGCAGGTCACCCGCCCGCTCGTCCGCCGGGTCACCGAGATCGATCCCCACAACCGCACCCTCGCCGAGGCGGCACCCGAGAACCGGGCTACCGCCGAGGCGACCGTGGCCTGAGAGGAGACCCGATGTCCACGTCCTTCGCAGCAGTTCCCCTCGTCCTCGGACGGAGATCGCTGACCTCGGCGAGCTCCGTGCTCGTGGCCGCCGCGCTCTTCGCGTGTGCCACGCTGTTCCTCACCGTGGCGGCGGGGACCTGGATGTTCTTCCAGATCCCACCGAGCCCCGATCCCGCGGACGAGGGCCTCGACATCGTGTACAAGACCCTCGCGGCCCTGGCCACGGCTCTGCTGATCATCCCCGCCTCCACCCTGGCATCGGCCTCGGCGACCCTGTCGGCACGCCGGCAGGACGAACGGCTGTCGACGATGTCGCTGCTTGGGGCCCAACGCTCCCAGATCACTGCGCTCGCCGTGGCCGAACCGCTGATCCCGGCCCTGGCCGGCATCGTCCTCGGGGTGCTCGGGTATCTCGGACTGGCGCTGCCGGTCAGCTTCATCCACTTCATGGGCGAACCCATCGGGTACGCGAACATGCTCATGCCCGCGTGGCTCATCCTCGTCGTGGTCGTCTTCCTGGCCCTGGTCTGCGCGGGATCGGCCCTGCTGGGTCTGCGCAAGGTCGCGGTCTCTCCGTTGGGGGTGCGGACGAAGAGTCTGGAGCGGAAGCTTCCCGTGGCCAAGATCATCGTCACGGTGCTCGTGATCTGCCTGCTGCCGGTCGTGTACGCGCTCACCCAGAGCGGCGGTCTCGGCGTGGGGATCGTGCTCGGCGCGGTGGTCGGATTCTTCGCTCTCGCGCTGGTCGTCGTCGACCTCCTCGGCGGGCTCCTCGTCCGCTGGTTCGCTCACCTGTCCGGTCGGCGGGCCGCCACCCCGGAGCGCCTCACCGCGGCTCGCCTGGTCTCCGACGAACCCAAACGGTTCTGGCGACGCGTGTCCGGACTCGCGATGGCTTCGTTCACCGCGGCCGTCTGCGGGTCGGGGGTGGCGCTGATGCAGCTCGGCCTCGACGCCGCCGAGGACGACCCGGCGACGATGGGCACTTCCGATATCAACCTCTTCCACGATATGTTCACCGGGGTACTGCTCGTCATGGGCATCGCGATCGTGCTCATCGCGGTGTCCGCAGTGATCAACCAGGTCGCCGACATCTACGACCGAGCCGACACCTTCTCCGACCTCTATGCCGCCGGCGCCGATACCCGGCTGCTGCACCGAGTACTGGTGCGGGCCGTCATGGCCCCGGCGATCTGGGTGTCCCTGCTGGCCGGAGGCCTCGGGCTGCTGCTCGTCCTGCCACTGGCCGGAGCCGCGCTCGTGTTCAAGCCCGTCACCTTCCTCACGATCCTGCTCACAGTGGTCATCGGCATCGGCATCGTCCGCGCCGGGCTGCAGCTGACGAAGCCGATTCTGCACTCCGTGGCCACGGCCGGGAGGGCGCGGGAATAGGTCACCTGTCGATGCTGTGACCTGCACCGTCGCCGAGGCGGCTGCCCGCGCAGGGTCGGCCGCCTCGGTTTCGCGTCAGTGGCGTCTCCTAGGATTGTCGGCACCGGTTCGGTGGGAGTGACCGGGCCGATGGGACCCTCCTCGGGTCTCCGGGTACAGTTGGAGCGCACCATCTGCGGGTGCGCGTCGACGCGGCTGTGTAGGAAGAGGAACTGAAGTGAGCAACGACCAGGGCTATGACGGTCTGAGGACCCCTCCGCAGGACGTCGAAGCCGAACAGAGCGTGCTCGGCGCGATGCTTCTGTCGAAGGATGCCATCGCCGACTGCGTCGAGACGATGAAGGGCGACGACTTCTACAAGCCCGCTCACGAAACCATCTATGAAGCGGTTCTCGACCTCTACTCCCGTGGAGAGCCCGCGGACTCGGTGACGGTCGCGAACTATCTGACGAAGACCGGCGACCTCGCCCGCGTCGGCGGTGCCGCCTACCTGCACACCCTCATCTCGTCGGTTCCGACGGCGGCCAACGCCGGCTACTATGCCGCGATCGTCAGCGAACAGGCCGTGCTGCGCCGCCTCGTCGAGGCCGGCACCCGCATCGTGCAGATGGGCTACGACGCCGAAGGCGATACCGACGACGTCGTGAACTCCGCGCAGGCGGAGATCTACAAGGTCACCGAACGCCATACGACAGAAGATTACGTCATCCTCTCCGACATCCTCGGCGAGGTGGCCCAGGAGATCGAACGCAACGGCAACACCGACGGGCAGACCGCGGGTGTGCCCACCGGCTTCACCGAGTTCGACAACCTCACCAACGGTCTGCACCCGGGCACGATGATCGTCATCGCCGCGCGTCCCGGTGTCGGCAAGTCGACTCTGGCGCTCGACTTCATCCGTTCGGCCGCGATCCACAACGATGCGGCCGCTGTGTTCTTCTCGCTCGAGATGGGCAAGAACGAACTCGTCATGCGTCTGCTCTCGGCCGAGTCGGAGATCCCGCTGCAGAACCTGCGCCGCGGCGAACTCAGCCCGCACGACTGGACGACACTGGCCGCGACCGAGGCCCGGATCAACAATGCGCCGCTGTTCGTCGACGATTCGCCGAACATGGCGTTGACCGAGATCCGCGCAAAGTGCCGTCGGCTCAAACAGCAGCACAATCTGCAGATGGTCTGCGTCGACTACCTGCAGCTGATGTCCTCGGGCAAACGCGTCGAATCGAGGCAGCAGGAGGTCTCTGAGTTCTCCCGTTCGCTCAAGCTGCTGGCCAAGGAGCTCGAAGTGCCGGTCATCGCACTGTCCCAGCTCAACCGAGGCAGCGAGCAGCGCACGGACAAGCGGCCGATGATCTCGGATCTGCGTGAGTCCGGATCGATCGAGCAGGACGCGGATATGGTCCTCCTCATCCACCGTGAGGACATGTACGACAAGGAACACGAACGCGCCGGCGAGGCCGACATCATCGTCGCCAAGCACCGTGCCGGTCCGACGATGGACATCCCCGTGGCGTTCCAGGGCGCGAAGTCCCGGTTCGTCAACATGCCGCAGTGATGGGCGGCAGTGCGAGCGGCAGCCGCTGGAATCAGGGCAGCCGGAACCCGCTGAGCATTGTCATCACCGGTGCTGTGTTCCTCGTCGGCATCGGACTGGTCTTCGCCGTCGGGTACCTGTTCCCGTCCGTGCTGCTGGTGACCATCATCCTCGGGTGCGTCTTCTTCGTCGGTGTCACTCTGGCGATGAGAGCGATCATGGGCACTGCCTGGGCGTATTGGTTCACGGGGCCGTTCGTCGCCATTGCGCTCATCGGCACGGTGATGCTCGCCGAGGATGTGGCCTTGTCGCAGGCGGGTGAGGTCACCGAGGTGGTCGTCATGGACCACGAGGTCGATGTGATGACCGAGCATGACTCGAACGGCAGACATGCCCGGAAGGTCTATACGCACACGTACACGCTTCAGCATACGGACGGCGGTCCAGTCTCCGAACCGCTGATCTACCGCGGCAAGGACGGATTCGACGATTTCGACACGGGCGATACGATCTCCGTCCTCATCGATCCGGAAGGAAAGGCTCCGACCAAGCCGGCCGAGGACGTCGATCTGCCCGCCGATATCGGAATCCTCGTCACCGGACTGGTCACCTCGGGGATCGTGTTCCTCATCTGCCTCATCGTCGTACTGCTGAGATGGACGCGTTCGCCGTCACAGCAGCACGTGCGCTGACGACCGGGCGGCAGACGCCGGAGAAGTACTCATTCCGCCATGAGCGGTCCGCGACAACAGGTCAGCACACGCTGTATAGTCAGCCTATGCTGACTATTGCTTCCCGTGTCGATGCCATGCAGCGCCTCGGCCGCGCGATGGCCGATCCCACACGCTCACGGATGCTGCTGTCGCTGCTGTCCGAGCCTGGCTATCCTGCGCGCTTGGCAAGCGATCTGGGACTGACGCGCACCAACGTCTCGAACCACCTCGCCTGCCTGCGGGGATGCGGAATCGTGGTGGCCGAACCTGAAGGCCGGCGGACGCGTTATGAGATCGCCGACCCTCATCTGGCAACGGCCCTCACTGCTCTTGTCGAGACGACTCTGGCAGTCGATGAGAACGCTCCGTGTGTCGATGCCGACTGCACGGTGGTCGGCTGCTGCGATGCTGGACTGAGCCGATGACCGAGACGGTGCTGCGAAGGGACAGAGCGGCAGTTCTGCGGAAGCGGATCCGAATCATCGTTGCCATCACCATCACTTGGAACGTGATTGAAGCGTTCGTTGCCATTGCTGCAGGCGGAGCAGCCTCCTCGGCGGCCCTCATCGGGTTCGGACTCGATTCGATTGTCGAGGTCCTCTCTGCCGCAGCGGTAGCCTGGCAGTTCTCGGCACCGGAACCCCAGCGCCGGGAACGGGTCGCTCTGCGGGTCATCGCAGTATCCTTCTTCGCGCTCGCGGCCTACGTCAGCGTGGACGCTGTTCTGTCCATCGTGGGCCCGCGCCAGCCGGAACATTCGACCCTCGGCATCATCATCGCCGCACTCAGCCTGCTGGTGATGCCGTTCCTCAGCTGGTTCGAGCGGAGGACGGGACGAGAACTGGGATCTGCTACGGCTGTCGCTGATTCCAAGCAGACCCTCATCTGCACCTATCTCAGCGCCGCAGTGCTGATCGGAGTCCTGCTCAACAGCCTGTTCGGGTGGGCCTGGGCCGATTCCGTCGCAGCTCTCATCATCGCGGTCTTCGCCGTTCGGGAAGGAGTCGAAGCCTGGCGAGGGGACGCCTGTTGCGCGGTTCCGGCTGCGGTTCTCACCGGTGAGCGTGCAGAAGGGTGCTGTGCTGAAGATGATCCGGTCGACGACGGGTGCCGAAACGCGTGCTGTGCTGCCGACGCAGATCGTTGAGTAAGCCCGCCTACTATGGCAGGCATGGACACCACTCCCAACGATCTGCTCGTGCTGCTGGCCGTCTCCCGCACCGCCAAATTCACGACGGCGGCCCACAACCTCGGTCTCACCCACTCGACGGTCTCCCGCCGCATCGCCGCCCTGGAGAAGTCCTTGGGCGGACGCGTGCTGGCTCGCTCGGATGGCGGATGGGAGCTGACCGACCTCGGGGAACGAGCCGTTGCGGTGGCCGAACAGATGGAGACCGCGGTCGCTGAACTCGAAAGTCCCGGCCAGGGCCCGGAGACGGTGTCCGGAGTGGTGCGGATGACCGCGACGGATGGGTTCAGCGCCTATGTCGCCTCCCCGGCGGTCGCGAAGCTGCGTCGTCGGCATCCCGGGCTGAGCGTCGAGATCGTCACCGTCACCAGGCAGGCCCTGCAGCAGCGGTCCGGTCTCGATATCGAGGTCGTCGTCGGCGAACCGCGCGTGCATCGGGCAGAGGCGATCGAGCTCGGTGACTACGAACTCGGTCTCTACGCCTCGCGTGACTATCTCGCGGATAACGGCACCCCCGCCTCGGTGGAGGAGGTCAGCGACCACCGGCTCGTCTATTTTGTCGATTCAATGCTCCAGGTCGACGACCTCGATGCGCCGAGGCGGCTGTTTCCCGAGATGAAGGATGCACTGACCTCGACGAACGTCTTCGTTCACGTCGAAGCGACGCGTGCGGGTGCCGGAATCGGCTTCCTCCCGTGTTTCATGGCCGACCGTCACCCCGACCTCGTGCGACTCTTCTCCGATTCGGTGGCCGAGCGACTGCCCTACTGGATGGTGCTCAGACCCGATTCGATGCGGCGACCGGCGATCGCCGCCGTGGTCCAGGGACTCAAGGATGAGATGCTCGCCCACCAGGCTGCTCTCGAAGGCCGGAAGTTGCCCCGGTGAGACTGCGCGACCAGGATATGAGCATGAACCAGCCCCAAACTGACATCGGCGACGAGCTGGTCGGACGTCGCATCGTGCTCACAGCTCAGCGGCGCGCGGAACAGCTCGCCTCCGCCCTCGAGCGTCACGGTGCCAAGATCGTGCACGCCCCGACCCTGTCCGTCATCCCGCATATCGACGACCCTGAACTCGTCACCCGCACCCGAGAACTCATCGAGGACAGGCCGGACATCGTCGTGGTCACGACCGGCGTCGGATTCACCGGCTGGGGTGACGTGGCTGAAGCCGCGGGTCTGCGCGAGGAATGGCACTCGATGCTCGCCGGAGCACGGATATACGCCCGCGGCCCCAAGGCACGCGGAGCGATTCAGGGGGCCGGACTGAGCGCTCACTGGGTCGCGGAATCCGAGACGAGCGCAGAGATCCAGCAGGTCCTTCTCGGCGAGGGCGTAGATGGTGAGCGCATTGCCGTACAGCATCACGGTGCCGGCGCCGACGGACTTGATGAGGCCTTCGCCGCAGCTGGCGCCGATGTCCGCTCCCTCGTCATCTACCGCTGGGGTCCGGCACCCGATCCGGCCGCCGTGATCGACGCGGTCCGACTCGTCGCGGAGCGCAGGTGCGATGCCGTGGCCTTCACCTCAGCACCCGGGGCGGCAGCATTTCTCACCGCGGCCGAGGAGCAGGGACTGCTGTCGGCCGTGATCGAGGCGTTCAACGAATCGGTGGTGGCGGCAGCAGTCGGCGACGTCACCGCAGCACCGCTGCATGAACAGGGCATCAGAACCGTGATTCCCGAGCGATTCCGACTCGGAGCCCTTGCTCGCGTGCTGATCAGCGAACTCGCCGAATGATCTCAAACTGACGCGAATTCGATGTCGACGGCGTCTGACTCGCGCAGTGCGCCGATCGCCTCTGCCTCAGCGGTCACTGCGCTCTTCACCGACGTCGAGACGGTGCCGAAGGTTGCAATCGTCATGCTCAGTCGACGGTTGATAGCAGTGCAGTCAACGGCGCAGCAGTTCGGATCTGGTCCGGTCGCCTTCGCTGTCGTCGGATGCGGTCGGCGCCCCGCGCATGGAGTGCGGTCAGAGCGGATCCCGGTGGGCTGTTCTGGATGCCGCAGGCTTCCGCGGCGTCAAGAAGTGAGTTGTGGCTGAGTCGCTCACCGAGGTGATGAGCTCGGAGGCGGAAGGCGATGATCTCGTCGTTCATCGCAGAGTCGGCTATGTGCCCAGGCTAATTCAGGACCCGTGTTTGAATGGGGCCATGTGCACGGCCGGTTTCAGGTGCGTGCACTACCACATCGAGAAGGGACGACGATGACGCGAACGATGCAGGTCAGCGACAGTATGGTGATCAAAGCCGACGCCGCCGGGCTCTGGGAGCAGATCGCCGATCCGACCCAGATGGCCCGATGGAGCCCGGAGAACACCGGAGCCAGCACGCGCACGACTGCAGGTCCGCTGCAGACAGGCGATGTCTTCGAAGGCACGAACCGTCGCGGGCCGGCGACGTGGGTGACCGAATGCGTCGTCACCGAATCTGTGCCCGGCAAACGGTTCGCCTTCACCGTGCGCCGGATCGGGCCCCGAACTCCCAGCATCGAAGGACCGAACGCGAGCTGGGCATACGAGTTCGAAGACCTCGGCGAGGCGACTCGAGTGACGGAGTCGTGGACAGACGATCGCCGCTCTTGGCCCGACTGGCTGGCCTGGGTCTTCGACCACATCGTCACACGGGGCCGGAGCTTCGCGGACTTCCAGCGATTGAACATCCGGCAAACCCTCACCGCCATGAAGGATGACGTCGAAAAGCGGTGACACGGACGAAACGAGGGCGAAACAACTCCTCGCTACTCTGATCGCATGACAGCGACGGCACAGCCCACAGAGAGCTCCGCCCGCCACGATGTGGAGGGGATGAACTTCTATACCCGCAAATGGGTGCGGCCTGAGGACCTCAACGCCAACGGCTCCCTCTTCGGCGGCAGCCTACTGAGGTGGATCGACGAGGAGGCCGCGATCTACGCGATCATCCAGCTCGGCAACCATCGAGTTGTGACGAAGCTGATCTCCGAGATCGACTTCCAGGCTTCGGCGAGGGAAGGCGATCTTATCGAGATGGGGCTCCTCGCCACGCATTTCGGACGCACCTCACTGACGATGAGGGCCCGGGTGCGCAATATGATCACTCGCAGATCCATCCTCAGCATCGACAAGATCGTATTCGTCGGAGTCGACGAGGACGGCACTCCGATTCCCCACGGGTACACGACGATCACCTATGACCGAGACCGAATGCCCGAACCACACGGGAAGCTCTCGTAGGAGAGACCGCGGTCCGACGCGGTCGCAGGTGTCGCCTCCTGGACCGCCTCGGTGATGGTGTCATTGACCGCCTCGCTGTTGACCGTCAGCGGGAACTGGTCGAAGTACTCGAAGGTCGGTTCCTTCGGCGTCCCGGCAGCCTCGCATTCGCCGCGGACGATCCGCTCGATCGACGCGATGACTCTCTTGCGTACCGCAGTGTCGTAGGTGCGGACGTTGAGCAGCAGCTCGGCGCGATCAGGGATGATATTCGACTTCGGCCCAGCGTTCGACGCACCGACGGTGACGACGACGAACTCGCCGGGTTCGGTTTCCCGGGACACGATCGTCTGCAGGCGCAGGACAATCGCGGCCGCGAGCACGACAGTGTCGACGGACAGATGCGGCATCGACCCGTGGGCACCGCGACCGAAGACAGTGATCTTCACCGAGTCTCCGGCCGACATCACCGGTCCCGCAGAGGTATAGATTTTGCCCGCCGGCATCGGCATAACGTGTTGAGCCAAGGCCACATCAGGTGCTGGAATCTTCGACGTCAGACCGTCGTCGATCATCGCCTTTGCTCCGGCAGCGTTCTCCTCTGCCGGTTGGAAGAGCGCGATATACGTGCCTGACCAGGCATCACGATTCTCATTGAGCAGTCGGACCGCGCCGAGGAGGGCGGCAGCATGCATATCGTGTCCACAGGCGTGCATGACTCCGTCGACCTCGGACGCGAAGTCGAGGCCGGTGTCCTCGGTGACTGGGAGAGCATCGATATCGGCTCGAGCTAGGACGGTGGGCCCTTCGGCATTCTCGATCACCGCGACGCGACCTATCTCCCCGATGCGGCTGACATCAAGCCCCAGAACGGTGAGTTCGGCCGCGATACGATCGGCGATCTTGTGCTCGTCGAAGCTGACCTCAGGATCGCGGTGAAGGTCTTTGTAGACCTCGCGCTGCCAGTCGAGCTGGGAACCGATGGAGTCGAGGAATGAAGGTGTCGTCATCGTGGGCTCCTGTGCTCAGGCCGCGAGTGGGCCCTCCAGGCGCGGACATTTCTCACAGGATCAGCGTGGATGGCGCTTCGAACGGTACCAAATTCTCAGTTGTGCGAAACGCTGCGACAACTGCAGGTGGTGGGTGGAAGAGCTATGCAGAGACGGACGGGAAGTGCACAAGGATGGGCACCTGCCGGATCAAACGGTGCGCGGTTGGTGCCGAGAAGACCAACGCGGCACCAACCACGAGGCTACCGAGCGGCTACTCCTGGCCCCAGTGGGAGACCCACCAGGTACCACAAGATGAAAAGGACCAGCCAGACGACGAGATTGACCAAGGCGATCGGAAGGACCAGCGACATCAACGTGCCGACACCAGCCGTGGGTCGATGTTGCCGGATGAATCCGAGGGCAAGAACGAAGTACGGGCTCATTGGGGTCAAGCTGTTTGTCGGCGCATCAGCGATGCGGAACATCGCCTGAGTGGTCTCTGGTGCAATGTCGAGGAGCATGAGCATCGGCACGAGAACAGGTGCGACGAATGCATACATTGCCGAACCCGAGGTGAGCACCAAATTGAGGCAGCTGATAAACAGCACGGCGACGACAAAAATGACGATTGGAGCTGCACCTATGCGGTCGAGGAGTCCTGCCCCCTCAATCGCAATGACTTGCCCCATATTTGTCCATTTGAAGTAGGCCAAGAATTGTGAAGCGGCGAAGAAGAGAACCACGACTGGAACGAGAGCAGAGACGCCAGGAGCCATGAGCTCGGGGATGTCGCTGAACTTTTTGATTGAACCGACAATGACACCATAGACGACGCCCACAGTGCTGAAGAACAACATCATGATGACGGCGATATTGTTCATCAGAGGTGAATCGACAACACTTCCACCCTCTCCGCGGAGGGGCGAACTCGCCGGCACGGTTGCCAGGATAAGGAGACCGAAGAACAGGACCGTGGCGATTCCCGCGCCGATCATGCCACGTTGCTCAGAAAGCTTGAGCTTCATGTCCGGTAGCGGATCTGCGTCTATTGAAGGTTCTGCCGCCTCGAGGGACGCGACTCGTTTGGCCACAACCAGTTCAACAACCAAAGTGATGGAGAGAGCCAACACAATGGACGATGAAGCCGAGAAATAGTAGTTAGATAGAGGATTGACGTTATAGCTCGGGTCGATCGTGTGGGCCGCGGCGGTCGTCAGACCGGCAAATACCGCGTCGGTTCCGGTGGGAATCAGTCCAACGCTGCTTGCTCCACCTACAGCAACATATGCCACGACAGCTCCGATTATCGGACTGCGCCCGACCGCGCGGTAGGCAATCATCGCCAGTGGAATCATTACAGCAAAGGCCGCGTCTCCGGCAATCTGAGCGGCCATTGCGGTGATTGCGATCATGAAGGTCACGTAGCGGGGATTGACCTTGGAAAGCATTCCCCGCATCAGGGAGGGCAACAGCCCCGTTGCGTCTGCGATAGACACTCCAAGTGCGACCACAACAATCAACCCCAGAGGGGGAAAGTTCACGAAGTTCTCGATCGCACCGTCCAGCATCATCTGGATGCCTTCGGACGTGAGCAAACTCTTGACGGCCACTGTTTTGCCGTCAGTGGGATTAACTGAAGAAAGATCCAAGCGAGCGAACAGTGCGCTGAGCAGGGCGACGATGACGGCAAGGCCCACAAAGATCCAGAATGGGTGAGGCAGTTTGTTGCCTGCACGGTCTACTGCTTCGAGGAGTTTCATCACTCCTCGGGACAAGCGACTTTGCCTGTCCTCGTCAGTGGGTGCTTGAACTGACATATCTCTCCTAATCAAGTAATCGTCAACTCCAGCTACCGGTTTCCCCGGGCTGGACGTTCACACGTGCGTGTATGTACCTGTGGAATCGAATGACCCGTAGAACATATCGCCGCTGTTGTAAGCCGCGAGCCCCGTACCAGACGTCGGAATGACGATCATTCCTCCCATCCCGCCGCGAATTGCGATTCGGTCGAGGACTGCGACTGCCGCCTCATTTGGAGAGGCTCCTCCGAGAGAAACTCGATCGTGCACGCTGTGAGCTGCGACTTCAGTCATGAATACTTCTCCCGTGCCGGTGCAAGAGACAGCCACTGTTCCGTCGTCAGCGAATGTCCCGGCACCTACCAGCGGTGTGTCGCCTACCCTGCCTGGCTGCTGATTGACGATTCCACCGGTGGAAGTTGCTGCTGCCAGATTCCCGTCTGCATCGCGAGCGACGGCACCGACTGTGCCGTGCTGGAGCAAGGCGTCAGGCTGCTTCTGAAAGGCGGCGAGCTCCTCTCGCCTTTTCTCCGTGATGAAGTATTCGGGATCGACTGTTTCGACGTCCCACTTACTCAGCTGTTCGTGAGTCGGTGTCGCGAATAACAGGTGGTCGGTTTTGTCCATCACCGCGCGAGCAACCGAAATGGGGTTGCGAGCGGTAGATACACCGGTGACGGCCCCCGAGCGGCCGTCACCAGCCATGATCGAAGCGTCGAGTTCAACGGTTCCTGACGCAGTGAGTGCGGCCCCGTGGCCCGCATTGAAATCGGGGGCATCCTCGAGTTCGCGGACCGCGGCAACGACTGCGTCGACTGCAGAGCCGCCCGCGCTGAGTACTGAGTAGCCTGCTTCGAGAATTTTCTCCAACGCTACATGCGCGCTGGCTGTACCATCCGAGGTAAGGGGAGTCGATCGATGTCCGGCACCGCCATGAACGATGAGAAGCGGCTCGGTACTCTGGCCAAACGATCGGAGGATGGTTTCAGTCATGTGATGTTCCTTTCATTTGTGCTGAGCGAGATCAGCTTGGCATAGTTGTTTCATAACTGCAATGTGGATCACATTTGAAATGTACGCTTCATTCTCGGGAGTCATACGATGGAAACAGTCGCGGAGACGGTCAACTCGTCGATTGATTCGCTCAGTCCCGCCAGTCGCCGGATTGCTCGTGCTCTGCTGGCCGACTATCCGAGTGCTGGTTTGGGGACAACATCGTCACTAGCGGCCTTGGCTAGTTCGAGTTCTGCTTCGGTCGTGCGTTTCTGTACGCAGCTCGGATTCAACAGCTTCGTCGAAATGCAGGATCGTCTGCGGACCGAATTGACGACGAGATCGGCGAGTCCGCTTATACGGGCTGAGGCAGAGACGGCTGGGCGAGGTTTTTCAGACGAGTTCTCCTCGAGCGGGACGGACCGGGCGGATCTCATCACTAGAACTTTTCAGCAGAATCCACGTTCGGAAATCGACCGCTTGGTGAAGATGCTGACAAAGGTATCGAATCGCGTGGTGGTTGTTGGGGGACACTACAGCGGGCTGGTTGGCCGCGTAGCTCAGCTGCAGCTATCGAAGGTGAGGCCGAACGTCTCGTTCTTGGAAGATCCGATGGGACGTGACCTTCATGTTGTTACCGATCTGCGGCGGCAAGACGTTTTGCTTGTTCTTGACGTCAGGCGATATCAGGAGCATCTTTTCCAGGTTTCTGAGGCCGCAAAGAGAAACTCTGCTTCGGTCGCGTTGATCACTGACCAATGGTTGTCGCCGGTCGCTGGTATTTCCGACGTCGTACTGCAGGCCGCCGTCGACGTTTCATTTTTTGATAGCCAAGTGGGATGCCTGGCGTTGGTTGAGGCGGTGGTTCACGAGGCCGCAACCAAAATAGACGGTGCGCTAGAACGACTTCGGACGCTGGAAGACCTTCGACCTTCGCAGAGACTCAAGTGAAGGTTCGGATCTAAGACTGTCACTTCAGTCGGACTGAAGGTCCAATAAGTAACCGGATGCAAGGTCTTAGTAAGACCTAAACAGCCCTCGTTCGGACAGGTCCGTGCGCAGTGAGGCGGCTCCTGAGAACACGTGGCCGATGAAGCCGAGGCGTTCGGCTGCCTCTACGTTGGCGGGCAGATCATCGACGAAGACAGTCCGGGCCGGGTCGAGGGCGAATCGGTCCCGGGTCAGTTCGAAGATTGCCGAATCGGGTTTGACGAGGCCGACCTTTCCCGAGACGACGATGTCTTCGAGTTCGCTGATCGCCGGGGCGACGACGGGGGCATGGTGGATGGTCTCGGCCGACCAGTTCGACAGCCCGACCAGGCGGATGCCGGCGGTCTTGAGATCTGCGACGATCTCGGCCATGCCGTCGATCGGACCGGTCAGGGACTTGTCGAAGTTCTCGTAGTAGCCGGCGACGATCTCACCGTGGCGGGGGTCCGCCTCGGCGGCTCGGGCGACGATATCGGTGATCGGAACGCCGGAGTCAGCTGCGGTATTGAGCGTGGGGAAGTCGGCCGCTTCGGCGAAGGAATGCCATTCATCGGCACTCATGCGATCGGCCATAGGCCCTGTCTGGTCCCAGCCGATGAGCACATTGCCGAGGTCGAAGACGACGGTCGTCGGGGTCGGGCGATCGGGTTCGGTCATGGGCCACCACCTGCTATCGGCATCCTGGAGTCGAACCCCACGCTACCTGGAGTTGCCGGACCATTGTGGATTCGGGCCGGCTGGCCTAGGTTGGTTGCATGATCGGCTACCCGCCATTGCAGATCCGGGTGAAGACTCCCCGACTCGAACTCGTCGGTGCCGCGGATGAGATGCTCGCGGCGCTCGCCCCTCTCGTGCGGGACGGCAAGGTTTTCGCGGAACCCGCCCCCTACGACGATCCGATGTCGTTCTACGAGTCCGACCCGGACGTGCGGGTGAGCAGGTGGCTCCAGAGCGTATGGCGTGGACGGGGGCGCTTCTCTCCTTCTGACTTCCGGTTGGCCTTCGCTGTCCTCGTCGATGGTGAGGCAGTGGGGATGCAGGATCTCATTGCGGAGAAATTCGACTCCTGCGGGACGTTCGCGTCATTCTCCTGGCTGTCGACGGATGTACGCGGTCGCGGTCTCGGTACCGAGATGCGCAGTGCTCTGTTGCATCTCGCGTTCGCGGGGCTCGGAGCGAGAGAAGCTGGTTCCGATGCGTTCGTCGACAGCATCGGATCGAACAAGGTGTCTGAAGCCTTGGGATACGAGCGCAACGGCGTCGACTGGGACATCCGCCGAGGCGAGCCGGGACGCATCCAACGCTGGCGCCTGACCCGCTCGGCGTGGGAGACCCGGCGGCGGAACGACATCGAGCTCACCGGAGTCGAGGACTTCTGCACTTTCCTAGCCCACCACTAATTGCTACCTGACGGCGGCCCAGCAACCTCGCGCGAGGTATCTGGGCCCCCGTCAGGTAGTAATAGGGGCGATCACATGTCCAGGGAGAACACCTCGTGGACCGGGGACTTGTGTCGGAGTTCGGGGTTGCGCTGCATTCCGAGCTTCTCGGCCACACGCCGCGACGGTCGATTGTCGCGGTGGATGATGGCGGTCAGCATTGCAGCGACCTCGAGCTCTCGAGCGTGATCGACGCAGGCCAGAGCCGCCTCGGTGGCGAACCCCTTGCCTTGGGCGGACGGCTTCACATGAAAACCGACCTCAAGGTGTGGTGTGCCGTTGACGGTCTGCCACGTCAGCCCGCAGTCGCCGAGGAACTCACCTTTGTGTGTTTCCACGATCCACAGTCCGAACCCGTGTTCGGCGTAATTGCGTCGATTCCAGCGGATCCACTCAGCCGCCTCGGTGCGGTCTTTGGGGTGAGGGTAATACTCCATCACTCGCAGATCGCCGAGGAGGGCGGCCATATCGTCGAGATCGTCGTCGGTCATCTCCCGCAGGCGCAGACGGGCAGTGTCGCGGGGCGGCATGAGTTCAGGATAACCGGGCGAGCCGACGTGCGTGGGGCTGCCGGAGTGTTCAGCTTGATCGGCGTCGCCGGCGATCACGAATGACCGCGAGTGTCGTGGCGGTGATCAGCAGAACGAGGGCCAAGAGCCACAGAAACCCGGCAAAGTCATGGAACGGGGCCGCCTGGGAACTCAGTATGCAGGCAGCAGCGAGCAGGATGTACGCGACGATCCAACGGGTGAGTCCCTTGTGCTGCATCGCTCCTCCGATGTGACGGTCTATGATCGTTGGCACCGACGTTTGATAGAGCAAAGGAGCTTGTCAATAGAAGCTCTTGGCTCTCCCGAAACTACCCGAGGGCGGCCCAGCAACCTCGCGCCAGGTTGCTGCGCCCCCGTCAGGTAGTAATTGGGGAGGAGATGACAGCGACCCTGCGCTCACACCAAGTGTGTGAACGCAGGGTCGCCGGTGAATCTCAGAAGTCTCTAGGTGAGACTCTCAAAGAGTCTCAGAGGCCGCGGACGCGAGTCGCCTGCAGGCCCTTGGAGCCCATCTCCGAGTCGAACTCGACGTTCTGACCCTCGGTGAGCTCGCGGTAGCCGGAGGCTTCGATCGCGGAGAAGTGAGTGAACACGTCAGCCGAACCGTCGTCAGGCTGGATGAATCCGAAACCCTTTTCCGCGTTGAACCATTTCACGGTACCTGTTGCCATAATCTTTGTATCCTTATTTTTTAACTGATGACCGCTGCTGCGATCGTGATGGTCGAACCCATTGCTGGATCCGGCTTTCCCGCTGGCTGGACTGGATCTTCAGACGCAGATCCAACGAAAATCTGTGGGTGAACCGAGGACTCGGAATCGCTGGTGAGGATGAGTTCTCTGATGTGAGGTCTCTGTCTCAGACGAAATCGTGGGGATACTCGGTTTCGGTGATGCACTCGAAGGTGCTGGACGGAAGTCGTCAGACGACTGAACTGGGAAAAATCATGAGGGGCGCGGAAGGCAGACACGCGCCGACGGGCAAACACATGGTGACGAGCGAATCTACCTGCTCTTCAGACACCATCTGCTCCGCACATTTCTGTGCGAGAACAAGTCCAGCTTAACAGAGTGATCGCTCTGCGGGTGATTTCGGCCGAATGATTTCAGTCGAGAGATGGAACACAGCGATGTGCACTCGACCGCGCAGGCATCTAGGATTGTATACATTCCGTTTTGTATGCAATCCGCCGTGACCCCGGACGCAGGAGCACCCGAACCGTGGACAACGAAGAATCATCACCGCAGCCAGGACCCCGCCGACAGCGACGCCTCGCCGCGAAGTACCGGCGCCGGCGCACCTTCGTCGCCGTGGCTGCGGTCCTCATCATCGGCGCCCCCGTCACGATCGCGGTGGCGGTGCACAACCTCGGCGCGAATATCACCTCGTCGCCGCTGCGCGCCCACGGCGGCGACGTCCCCGAGAAGCTCACGGATGAGACGAACGTCCTCATCATCGGATCCGACACTCGCGATCTCGCCTCGGCAAAGGATGCCTCCGAGGACCTGGGCACAGGTGAAGGCGCGAACTCCGGGGCCGCCTCGGGGCAAGGATTCGGCAGTGCCGAGGGTGCCCGCAGCGATGCGATGATCCTCGCTCACGTCGCCGCCGACGGCGGCCGCATCGACGCCGTGCAGATCCCACGTGACACGATCATGGACATTCCCGCCTGCGACGATACCGGCCACGGCGCGTCGGCGGCCACGCACGGGATGATCAACTCGGCCCTCAATGCGGGTCCGGCCTGCTCCGTATCAGCGGCGGAGGAACTCACCGGGGTGCGCGTCGACCACTTCATCAACGTCGACTTCGACGGATTCTCAGCGATCGTCGACGCGCTCGACGGAATCACCGTCGACCTCGACGAGCCTCTCACGGACCCGAAGGCGAACCTCGATCTGCCCGCCGGGCACCAGACGATCGGCGGTGACGACGCCCTCGCCCTGGCCCGGACGCGGCACGCCGTGGGAGACGGCAGCGACATCTCCCGCATGGGCAACCAGCAGATGGTCATGGAGGCCATCATCGACCGCGCCAAGAGCGCCCAGGTCCTCACCCGGCCCGACCGCCTGTACGGATTCCTCGACGCTGTGACCTCGACGATCGGCGTCGACGACGAACTCGACTCGATGCGAGCGCTCGCCTCCCTGGCCACGACGGTGGCTTCCGTGCCCGAGGACGACATCACATTCGAGATCATGCCATGGGCACCCGCACCGGAGGACCCCAACCGGGTGGTCAAATCCGCCGAGGCGGACGACGTGTTCACCTCCATCATCGACGACGAACCGATCACGGACATCGTCGGCTGACCCGGCTCGTCCGCTGACCCGGCTCGCGCCACCCCAGACTGCTGCAGCGCTGGTTGCCCCGGCTGAAGCCGGCAGGGAGCCGTCGATGACCTCCGTCCAGGCGATATTCATCCGCGGCTCCTAGACTGGATGGCATGTCTACGATCGAAATCACGCAAGACAACTTCGAGTCGACCATCAACGACAACGAGATCATCCTTCTCGACTTCTGGGCCGATTGGTGCGGCCCCTGCAAGCAGTTCGCCCCGGTCTTCGAACAGGCCGCCGAGGCCAACCCCGACATCGTCTTCGGCAAGATCGACACCGAAGCCCAGCAGCAGCTGGCCGGACTCTTCGCGATCTCCTCGATCCCGACCCTCGTTGCCTTCCGCCAGGGCATCGTCGTCTTCGCCCAGCCCGGCGCGCTCGCCGCCCCGCAGCTCGAGCAGGTCATCACCGCCGTCAAGGGACTCGACATGGACGAAGTCCGTGCCGAACTGGCCAAACAGGAAGCGGCCGCTGCCGCAGAGACCGACGGCGCTGACGGCGCCGCACCCGATTCGATCCCTGCCGACCCGGGCGTCGACAAGTGACCGCGACCAGCAGCCACAACGACCACACCCACGCAGACAGCGCCGCCGCAGGCAATTCCGGCGTGCCCGATTCCGTGGCCGCCTGGGAAGAGCGCTACGCCGAGGCCGACGACGCAATCTGGTCCGGAAACCCGAACGAATCCCTCGTCGCCGTCGTCTCCGAGATGACCTCCGGCAGCGTCCTCGACGTCGGCTGCGGTGAGGGCGCGGACGTCGTCTGGATGGCCGAGAACGGCTGGGACGCCACCGGCATCGATCTGTCGACCACGGCCATCGACCGAGCCCGCCGGGCCGCCGAATCCCGCGGAATCTCCGCCGAATTCGCCGTCGCCGACGTCTCCACCTGGGAACCGGCAGACCCAGATCGCCGAGGCGGCTTCGACCTCGTCACCGGATCCTTCCTCCACACCCGGCTGCCCGACACCCGAGAAGAGCTCCTCACCCGCGTCGCCGCTCACGTGGCACCGGGCGGTGCCCTCCTGCTCGTCTCCCATGCGACGATGCCGCCGTGGGCCGCCGAACACAGCGAGAAGTTCGAACACGGCATGGACCACCACCATGAACTGGTCAGCCCGAACGGAGACTTCGCCCTCCTCATCGGCGCCAGCCCCGACCGGTGGGAGATCGAACTCGCCGACACCCGCATCCGAGAAGTGACCTCGCCGTCGGGTGAACCGGCCGAACTCGAGGACGCGATCCTCCTGGCCCGCCGGGTCTGAGGCCCGAACCGGGGGACCCGAACCCGGAACCCAGCACCGAGGCGGCTGCGCGGTCGATCGTGACCGCGCAGCCGCCTCGGCGAACCGGGGGTTTCCCAACCCCCTGAGACGGGCTCGAAAACCCGGTCTCACCTCGTGCATTTCCGCCCCGTGAGGGGCTATGGTGGTGCCATGGCTCGGTTCAGCTTCCTCGAGTGGCCGGTACTCCGGCAGCTGCGCACGTCGGATAAGACGGGACGCGGCGAATCCGTCGTGTCCCAGCAGACTCGGGACACCACCCCGCGCACGGTCACGGCCGACAAGGTCGTCCAATCCGTGTGCCCCTACTGCGCCGTCGGCTGCGGACAGAAGATCTTCGTCAAGGACGACAAGGTCGTGCAGATCGAAGGCGACCCGGACTCACCGATCTCACGCGGTCGCCTGTGCCCGAAGGGCGCAGCCAGCGAACAGCTCGTCAACGCTCCCGGCCGTGTCACCGACGTCCTCTACCGGGCCCCGAAGGCCAAGGACTGGACGAAGATCGACCTGTCGACCGCGATCGACATGATCGCCGACCGATTCATCGAAGCCCGCCGCAACCACTGGGAGGACTTCGACGACAAAGGCCACCCGCTGCGGCGGACGATGGGCATCGCCAGCCTCGGCGGGGCGACCATCGACAACGAGGAGAACTACCTCGCGAAGAAGCTCTACACCGCGGCCGGGGCGATACAGATCGAGAACCAGGCGCGTATTTGACACTCCGCCACCGTTCCCAGTTTGGGAACTTCGTTCGGGCGCGGCGGCGCCACACAACCCGTCCAGGATATGGCGAATGCGGACTGCATCATCATCCAGGGTTCCAATATGGCCGAGTGCCACCCCGTGGGCTTCCAATGGGTGAGCGAGGCCAAGGCCCGGGGTGCCCGCATCATCCACGTCGATCCTCGTTTCACGCGCACCACCGCGATCGCCGATAAGCATGTGCCCATCCGGGCCGGCTCCGACATCGTGCTGCTCGGTGCGCTCATCAACCGCGTCCTGACCGAGGGGCGCTACTTCGACGAGTACGTGCGCGCCTACACCAACGCGGCGAACCTCATCAGCGACGACTATGTCGACACCGAGGATCTCGACGGACTGTTCTCCGGGTTCGACCCGGACACGAACTCGTACGAGAACTCGACGTGGTCGTACCAGACGGATGAGCACGGTGCGCCGCTCAAGGACCCGAGCCTGAAGGACCCGAAATCGGTCTTCCAGATCCTGCGGCACCACTACTCGCGCTACACGCCGGAGATGGTCGAAGAGAACTGCGGAATCAAACCCGCAGACTTCGACTACCTCTACGAATCGGTGACCGAGAACTCGGGTCGGGAACGCACCACGTGCTTCGCCTATGCGGTCGGCTGGACCCAGCACAGCCTCGGTGCGCAATTCATCCGCACCGCCTCGATCCTCCAGCTCCTGCTGGGCAACATGGGTCGACCGGGCGGCGGAATCATGGCGCTGCGCGGGCACGCGACGATCCAGGGCTCGACCGATATCCCGACCCTGTTCAATCTGTTGCCCGGCTACCTGCCGATGCCCAGCGCCGGGGTCCACGACGCCTTCGACGATTACGTCGCAGCCGTGGGCACCCCGGAGACCCATAAGGGCTACTGGGCCAACGGCCGTGCCTACGCCACCAGCCTGCTCAAGGCCTGGTGGGGCGATGCGGCGACGAAGGACAACGACTTCGCCTTCGACTATCTGCCGCGCATCAACGGCGCCCACGGCACCTATCAGACCGCGGTGCGGATGCTCAACGACGGCGTCGACGGGTACTTCCTGCTTGGGCAGAACCCGGCCGTGGGATCGGCCAATGGGCGCATGCAGCGGATGGCCATGAGCCACCTGAAGTGGATGGTCGTCCGCGACTTCAGCCTCATCGAATCCGCCACCTGGTGGAAGGACGGCCCCGAGATCGAGACCGGGGAGCTGAAGACCGAGGACATCGACACCGAGATGTTCTTCCTGCCCGCCGCCAACCACACGGAGAAGGCCGGCACGTTCACGCAGACCCAGCGTCTCGTGCAGTGGCGTCACAAGGCTGTCAACCCGCCGGGAGACGCACAGAGCGAGCTCGACTTCTTCTTTGAGCTCGGCCAAGCCGTGCGCGAGAAGCTGAAAGACTCCGACGACTCCCGCGATCGTCCGCTGCTCGACATGACCTGGGACTACCCGGTCGACGAGGAGGGCGAAGTCGACGCCGAAGCGGTCGTCAAGGAGATCAACGGCTACTTCATCGGCGGCGACCGCGACGGCGAGCCCCTGGACAACTTCAACCAGATGACCGACGACGGGACCACCGCCGGCGGCTGCTGGATCTACGCCGGCGTCTACGCGGGAGGCCAGAACATGGCCGCCCGCCGCAAACCGCGGGATGAGCAGGACGAGACCGCCGCCGAATGGGCGTGGGCCTGGCCGGCGAACCGTCGGATCCTGTACAACCGTGCCTCGGCCGCACCCGACGGAACTCCCTGGTCGGAGCGGAAGAAGTTCGTGTGGTGGGACGAGGAAGCCGGGAAGTGGACGGGCAAGGACGTGCCCGACTTCCCGATCGACCGTGCACCCGCCGCCCGATCGGATATCGCCTACGGCGGTCCCGCGAACCTTGACGGCGATGATCCCTTCGTCATGCAGGCCGACGGCAAGGGGTGGCTGTTCGCACCCAGCGGCATGATCGACGGACCGATTCCCACTCACTACGAACCACAGGAATCGACGGTCGCGAACCCGCTGTACTCCCAGCAGAACAGCCCGACTCGGATGGTCATGCGCCGTGAGGACAACCTGTCCGCCCCCGGTGCCGGGGTGCCGGGATCCGAGGTCTTCCCCTATGTGTTCACGACCTACCGACTCACCGAGCACCACACCGCCGGAGGCATGTCCCGGTGGCTGCCGTACCTGTCGGAGCTGCAGCCGGAGATGTTCTGCGAGATCTCACCTGAACTCGCCGCCGAGGTTGGGCTCGAACCCTACGGTTGGGCCACCCTGGTTTCCCCGCGGGCGGCGATCGAGGCCCGCGTCCTCGTGACGAAGCGGATGACCCCGCTGACGATCGGCGGGAAGACCGTCCACCAGATCGGTCTGCCCTATCACTGGGGCGTGGGCGGTCAGGGTGCCGTCGTCGAAGGCGATTCCGCCAACGACCTGCTCGGTGTGACGATGGACCCCAACGTCTACATCCAGAACAGCAAGTACGTGGCCGGAACGATCATGCCCGGTCGCCGTCCCCGCGGACCCGAACTCGTCGACTTTGTCGAGAAGTACCAACGCGAGGCGGGACTCAGCCCCGAATCCGGCAACCAGCAGGTCACCGTTCCCGCCGAGGATGTCGAGGCCTCCCATCACGCCGGACAGGGTCGCAGCGCCGGTGGGCACGCTCACCGAGGCGGCGATTCGGCCGTCGGCGTCACCCCGAGCAGGACCCTGGACGGGGGAGCACAGGGACGCTCCGATCGGGGCGGAACGACCGCCTCGGCGACGGTCGACAGTGCCGATGACCGCAGCGGTAGGATCACCATCGAACCCACCGAGGCGGACGAACCCACCGAATCCGCCGAGACGGCGGTGTCGAACCGCGCCGACGACGGGGACCCCAGCGACGGCGACCCCGACCACGGCAGGCATGCCGACGGCAGTGCGATCGCCGAAACCGAGGTGGCCGAAGCGGAAGCCCGCGCCCGCGCGGCTCGGGATCGGCAGGAGAACGAGGAGGAGGACGACTGATGTCGACACCGACGATCGACGACGGCACGTTGGCGGACGGACACTGGCACGATTCCGCGCACAGCCGCAAGGGATTCTTCACCGACACCTCGATCTGCATCGGCTGCAAGGCCTGCGAAGTCGCGTGCAAGGAGTGGAACCGCAACCCGCAGGACGGCACCTTCGAACTGCTCGGTTCCTCATATGACAACACGGGCAGCCTCGGTGCGAACACGTGGCGGCACGTCGCGTTCATCGAACAGGATTCCGAACGCATCGAGAAGGCGCGGGAATCCGGGCGCAAGCTCGTCAATCTCGGGATGCCCACGATCCGACCGCGCACCGATGAGTCTGCCGCGGCGCAGCCGTTGGACGGGGCCCTGGGTGCGGCGGCCGAGGGCCGGACCTCCGCCGGTCTGCCGACGACGCCTGAGCTCAACGTCGATCTGCTGGCACCGGGTGCCCTGGAGCCGACCGATCTGTCGAACGTCGACACGACACCCCCGGACACCGCGGACTTCCGCTGGCTGATGTCCTCCGACGTATGCAAACACTGCACGCACGCCGGCTGCCTCGACGTGTGCCCGACCGGCGCGCTCTTCCGCACCGAATTCGACACCGTCGTCGTCCAGAACGATGTCTGCAACGGCTGCGGAACCTGCGTGGCCGGCTGCCCCTTCGGCGTCATCGAACGCCGCGACGACGGCACGATCAATACCCCCACTGACCGGGATGATCGCAAGGCTGCGGACATGGATGTGCCGAACGCGGGCACCGCGAACAAGTGCACCCTCTGCTACGACCGCCTCGTCGAGGGTCAGGAACCGGCCTGCGCGCAGACCTGCCCGACTCAGTCGATCAAGTTCGGCGACCGTGAGGACATGGTCGACCAGGCGCACGACCGCGTGGCCGAACTCCACGCGAAGGGACTGACCGAGGCTCGCCTCTACGGGGCGAACCCGAACGACGGGGTCGGCGGCACCGGATCCGTGTTCCTCCTCCTCGACGAACCCGAGGTCTACGGCCTGCCGCCGGACCCGCGGGTCGCGACGAAGGATCTGCCGAAGATGTACGCCAACGCCGGGATCGCGGCGCTGGGCATGGTCGCCGCGGCCGGACTCGCGTTCCTCGGGAGCCGCCGTTCATGAGCACATCAGAATACGATTCCTACCGCCCACCCGAGCCGGAAGGCGGACGCAGAAAACGTCGCCGAGGCGGCCGCGGAGGACCCAGTGGACCTGACGGTTCCGGTGGCCGTCGGGGTGGTCGCGTCAGTAACGGTCGCGGCGGCGGTTGGAAGAACCGCGGTGCCGACGGCAACCGTGAGATGCCCATGGTCGAGGACGTCGAGTTCACGTCCTACTACGGTCGACCGATCGTCAAGGCTCCGCCGTGGGGCGATGAGATCGGGGCGTACCTGTTCCTCGGCGGTCTGGCAGGCGGTTCGTCTCTGTTGGGCTTCGGTGCGCAGCTGACCGATCGGCCCGGCATGCGCATCGCCTCCCGGATGACCGCGATCGCCGCGACCGGCGTCGGCGGTGCCGCTCTCGTGGCCGACCTCGGCCGGCCCGAACGGTTCCTCAACATGATGCGCGTCGTCAAAGTGTCGTCGCCGATGAGCTTGGGCACGTGGATCCTCTCGGGCTTCGGCGTCGGATCGGGTGTGATCTTCGCGATCGAACTCGACCGAATCACGGGTGAGAAGCTGCTGCCCCTGGGCCCGCTGCGCAAGGTGCTCCATGGCATGGAGACTCCTGCCGCAATCGAGTCCGCGTTCTTTGCCACACCGCTGGCTGCCTATACCGCCGTGCTTCTGGGGGCGACGGCCGTTCCGACCTGGAACGCCGCCGGTCGCAACGGTCTGCCGTACGTGTTCGTGTCCTCGGCTTCGATGGCCGCCGGAGGTGTCGCGATGGCATTGGCACCGGTGGCCGAGACCGGACCTGCCCGACTGCTCGCGCTCGCCGGGACCGCCGGAGAGGCTTATGCGATGTCGGCGATGAGGAAGCGCATGCACCCGGCCGAGGTCGATCCGATGGACGACGGCGAACCGGGACACAAGCTCCACCGGGCCGAGAAGCTGCTCATCGTCGGAGCAGTCGGTGCCGCCGCCGTCGAGGTGGGGGCACGTGTGTTCGCGAAGAAGCTGGGTGGCGGCTGGAAGACTCGGGCTGTGTTGCGGGGGCTGTCCGTCGTCTCCGGTGCGGCACTCGCTGCCGCCTCGGCGTACACGCGTTTCGGTGTGTTGGAAGCCGGCATCGAATCGACGAAGGACCCGCGTCACGTGGTCGAACCGCAGCGCGCTCGCCTCGAAGAGCGTCGGGCTCGCGGCATCACCGACGACTCCATCACCACCGGGCGGTAGGCGCGCGGGCGATACATCACCGCTCGAGTCGCTGGGTGCCTCTCATCGTGAGCACCTCTCACCGTTCGTGTTGCTGGGCACCGGCAGCGCCAACACCCACTCACGAGTGGCTCTTCCTACAGTTCCTGCGGCACCCCTCGCCTTTAGTGCCAAAACACCTCGGTGCAACGGGGTGGTGTGCGAGCACCGATGAAGGATGCTCGAAAGCGTCGCGAAATCTCCCTCGGCGAACGCCGATCGACGTCAAAAACAGCCTCACCCGGCACCTTATTCAGCAAAGCATCTTGTAAAATAGTCCTCTTTCGGTAGCGTGAGAGGCCTATGAAGAAGTTGCTCAGCGAGCGCAAGAGTCTGAGAAGTGCTGTGCTCGTAGCATTGCTCTTCCCACTGGTCTACTTCGGCATGCATCTGCTTGGCTGGGGCAACGAGTCATTCAACTGGTGGCAGACACTGCTAGCCGGTCTCTTCACCGGCGCCTTCTTGTGGTTCTTCACGTCCAGCTTCCGGAAGTTCCGCGACGAGGATGTCACTCCGCGCTGATAGTGCCCCTCACCGCACGTTTACGCCCGAGCCGGCGACGATCTCGCCGATGATCGGGTGACCAGGCAGTTCGCCGACGACGAGCAGCCCGCCCGAGGTCTGCGCATCGGCCAGAAGCAGCAGGTCGTCCTCGCTCACGCCGTCATCCGCGGTCAGATGAGGCCGCACCCAATCGAGGTTTCGCCTGGTTCCGCCGGACACATACCCGTCAGCGATCGACTCATCGACACCGCCGAGGCGGGGCACTGCAGCCGCATCGATGACGGCTCCGACTCCTGAGGCACGGGCCATCTTGAACAGGTGCCCGAGCAGACCGAAACCGGTGACATCCGTGGCCGCTCGTACGCCTGCAGCCACGGCCGCCCGTGACGCTTCGGCATTGAGCGCGGTCATCGTGGCGATCGCCTCGTCGAAGGTCTCACCAGTGACTTTGTGCCGATTGTTGAGGATCCCCACGCCGATCGGTTTGGTCAATGTCAGGGGGAGCCCCGCCTCGGCGGAATCATTGCGCATGAGCTCATTCGGATGTGCCACCCCGGTCACGGCCATCCCGTACTTCGGTTCGGGGTCGTCGATCGAATGGCCGCCGGCGACGGGGCAGTTCGCCTGCGCCGCAATGTCGAGCCCGCCGCGCAGGACCTCAGTGAGCAGCTCCATCGGCAACTTCTCCCGCGGCCACCCGACGAGGTTGATCGCCGTGACCGGGGTCCCGCCCATCGCGTAGATGTCCGAGAGCGCATTGGCCGCCGCGATCCGTCCCCAGTCGTAGGCATCATCGACGACAGGGGTGAAGAAATCCGCGGTCGAGAGCACCGCGAGGTCATCGCGGACTCGCACCGCCGAGGCATCATCGCCGTCATCGAGGCCGACGAGGACATCCGGGCCGGGCTGGCCGACCAGGCCGCGCACCGCGTCCTCGAGCTCGCCGGGGGGAATCTTGCAGGCGCATCCTCCACCGTGGGCGAACGAGGTCAGACGGTCCTGAATCGCAGTCATACCCGGAGACTAACACCGCAGGTCAAGAGGCGCGACGGATGCTCCACCGCTGGAGCCGAATACACCGTCCGGTCCGAAGACAAGATCGGCGAAGCGGTCTCCGATCAATCGGTGCGCTTCGGTGACCGGGTGGAGCCCATCGGGCAACGGCAGCCGGGTCTCATCTTCGGCGCCGAACAGGTCGAGTCCACTGAGGAAATGGAGGTTCGGATCATCGCTGCGGGCCTCGACCACCTCGGCGAGGGCCTCCCTGACGCTTTGCAGAGTCAGTCGACCGAGGTCGGTGTCCCCCTTCTTGCCTGTGGCGATGAACCTCATCTCGCCATCGGTGATGCTCTCCGGGTCGACCCCTCCCGGCCCGGGAGTGTCCTCATGGATGAGGCAGTGAGTCGGCGAGACGACGAGCAACGGCGTTTCGGGGTGCCCGTCGCGGATGGTGTCGAGGAATCCGTGCACGGCCGGGACGAAGATGCGCCGCCTCATCCCGTCGAGGTTGACGACGTTGATTCCCAGCTTCACGCTGATGAGATCGGCGGGAGTTTCCTGCATCAGACGCGCCATAAACGGATCGACCATCGCGCTGCCGCCGAATCCGAGGTTGTGCAGATTCACTCCCGCCCTGCGAGCAGCAACGACTGGCCAGATCCCGGTGGGATGAGCCGCATTGGAGCCCTGGCTGATCGAACTTCCGTAATGCAGCCAGACCGGCTCGGTCGCGCGATCGGACTTGGTGAAGGGCCGCACCTCGGCGTCGGTGTGGAGGGCGATCAGGTCGACCTGCTCATTATGCGGCAACCAGATCTGGACCTTCTTCTCACCATTCGGCAAGTCGTCGGCCACGACGATGTCGGCTTCACCGCTGACAAGCGTGCGTGAGCCGGTGGCCATGTCGAGTTCGATGGCGTCACCGCCGTCCAACACCATCGAGGACTGGAATGTGCCGTCGACGACGACATCGACGGCACCACGAGCCCGTTCCATGCCTCGGTAGGCGACGCGGGTGGAATGGAGCTCCAGACCGATTCGGGTGGACTCGGTGAGGAATTCGAGGCGGACGCCTGAGGGATGAGACTCCATGAGGGTGAGCTGCGCGTCGGCGTCGCGAGTCCGTACATGCGGTGGTAGTCGGTGGGGTCTCAACCCGCGATCTGTGGGTTCGGAATAGGGGGTTCCGCGGACGAAATCCTCGGTGATCGGCATCGTGAACATCGACTCCAGAGTAGTACGATCCGTTTCCGGCGCGATAGTGATGGCTGCGAAGTCGCACATCATCGGGTGATCCCGGAGTGGGAATGTCACCGTTCGTCGCGCGATAGGATTCCTTATGGAGGCGTCCGTGTCCTGGTGGGCGCCCTGGTCTTCAAAACCAGTGAGACCGAGTATCTCGGTCTGGCGGGTTCGATTCCCGTCCGCCTCCGCCAACCGTTTCGCGGTTCCGCCGACCAAGCGGCGCCGCCGTGACCCCGCACAGAGGAGGAGGTCAGATGGTCGAGTCCGACCCGCGTCGATCCATTCCGCGCACGGATGATCTCCTTGCCCTTCCCGAGGTCATCGCAGCAGGTGAGCGCCTCAATCAAGCGACCATCAAGGCCATCATCTCCGAGGTGCAGAACGCCGCCCGGGCCGGTGAGATCCCCGTCGCCGAGGTGGCCCCCGCCATCACCTCCAAGCTCGGTTCCCGTTCGGCCTCCTCCCTGACCCCGGTGCTCAACGCCACCGGCATCCTCGTCCACACGAACCTCGGCCGGGCACCGCTCTCACCTGCGGCAACCCAGGCGATTACCGAGGCGGCCGGATATGTCGACGTCGAAATGGACCTCGGCAACGGCAAACGCAGCAAGCGGGGCACCGGAGCGAAGGCCTCCCTGCTGCAGGCCAGCCCGGCCGCCGAGGATGCTCTCGTGGTCAACAACGGTGCGGCCGCCCTGCTGCTGGCCGTCACTGCGATTGGCGGTCGCGGGGCAGGTTCCGTCGAGATCATCATCAGCCGCGGCGAACTCATCGAAATCGGTGCCGGGTTCCGCCTCACCGACCTTATGACGACGACCGGCGCCAGTCTGCGCGAGGTCGGCACGACGAACCGCACCCACGTGGCCGACTATGCCGAGGCCATCAGCGACGACACGTCCTGCCTGCTCAAGGTGCACACGAGCAACTTCCGCGTCGAAGGATTCACCTCATCCGTAGAGGTGGCCGACCTGCGCGGACTCGCCGACGAGCACAACCTGCCGCTCATCGTCGACCTCGGCTCCGGACTCTTCACCCCCGACCCGGCATTGCCCGACGAACCCGACATCGACACCGCCCTGCGCGCCGGCGCCGACCTCGTCATCGTCTCCGGCGACAAGCTCTTGGGCGGACCGCAGGCCGGCCTCATCCTCGGCCGCACCGAAGCAGTGCAGACACTGGCCAAACACCCTCTGGCCAGAGCGCTGCGCACGGACAAACTGACCCTCGCCGCCCTCGAAGCCACGATCACGCACACGGCGAACCCGATCCACGACGCCCTCCACATCGACGCAGATCACCTGCGGAAACGCACTGAAACCCTCGCCGCGACGGTCGGTGCCACGATCGTCGACCACGACGGACGAGTCGGCGGCGGGGGAGCCCCCGGAGTGCCCCTGTCCGGCTGGGCGGTCGAACTGCCCGAAGCCTTCACCGAGCCGCTGCGCCGCGGCGATCCTGCGATCGTCGCCCGAGTCCACCAGGGACGATGCCTCATCGACCTGCGCTGCGTACCCGAAAGCGAAGACAACCGCATCGCTGCCGCCATCAAGCGAGTCCGTGCTGACAATGCGTGACACTTTCGTCATCGCCACCGCCGGACACGTCGACCACGGGAAGTCGACCCTGGTGAACGCCCTGACCGGGATGGAACCCGACCGATGGGCCGAAGAGAAGAAGCGCGGACTGACCATCGACCTCGGTTTCGCCTGGACCACCCTGCCCTCGGGCCGCGAGATCGCCTTCGTCGACGTGCCCGGGCACGAGAAGTTTCTCGCGAACATGCTCGCCGGGCTCGGCCCCGCCCCCATCGCCTGCTTCGTCATCGCCGCAGACAAGGGCTGGCAAGCCCAATCGACTGACCATCGCGACGCGATCAATGCGCTCGGCATCACCCACGGCCTCGTCGTCATCACCCGGGCCGACCTCGCCCCTGACTCCGTCGAGACCACAAAGGCCCAGGTCAGAGCGCAGCTGCGTGGAACACCACTCGAAGCAGCGCCGATCGTCACTGTCTCGGCCACGACCGGGGAGGGCCTGCCCGAACTCATCAGCGTCCTCGACGAGGTCACGGCTACGGCCGAGCCTCCGACCACCTCGGGGAGGGTGCGTTTGTGGGTCGACCGGGCCTTCACTATCAGGGGAGCCGGCACCGTCGTCACCGGGACCCTCACGGCAGGCACCCTCACCACGGGCAACAGTGTCGAGCTGCGCGGAGAGACCATCGACCGGACCGTGGGCGTACGGGGTCTGCAGTCCCGTAATTCCACCACTACCGAGGTGGTCCCGCAGGCCCGCGTGGCCGTCAACCTCCGCGACGTCCCCGCCGACGACCTCCACCGCGGCGACGCACTGCTCACGAGCGGGGCCTGGCCGATCGTCGACACGATCGACGTGCGCCGCACCATGGGCGAGGCTCTCGACTCCGGCATCCACGAACTCATGGCCCATATCGGCACCGCCGCCGTACCCGCACGATTGCGAGCCTTCGATGCCGACCACGCCCGGCTCACCCTCGACCGACCGCTTCCGCTGCAGGTCAGCGACCGGATTGTGCTCCGTGCCCCGGGCAGCCGCAACGTCTTCGCAGGCCTCCTCGTGCTCGACGTCGACCCGCCCGAACTGTCTCGGAGAGGTGACGGCGCCCGCCGCGCTCGGGAGCTCGCCGACCGTCCTGTGAAAGGCGATATCCTCGCCGAGGTGGCCCGCCGCGGAGCCGTCGAACGCACCGTCCTCACCCGGTTCGGTCTGCAGGTGCCCGATGACGAGGGCCTGCCCGCCGACATCGAGGATGTGGGTGAGTGGCTCGTCCACTCGCCGACGCTGACCTCCTGGGTCGAGGCGTCGAAATCCCTGGTCAACCGTGAACTCGCCGCCACGTCGATGGCCGCAGGAGTGCCCGTCAAAGCCGTCGCCGAGGCACTTCAGCGAACTCCCGACTCTAGTCGCAGGCGCGGCAGCGAAACGAAAAGTGACACCTCGGCGAAGGCGAAAATCCAGCCGGCTCTGCCTCTGCCTGAAGGCTCCGGCGGCGCGATTCGCGCACTGCTCGACCAGGTCATCTCTCGCGCAGGGCTCGAGGCCGTTGACGGAATGGTTCGCCCGCCCGGGCATACCGCGGGACTCGGTGCCGCCGAAGCCGGTATCGCTGAGATCGAGCGCCGACTCGCAGCCGACCCGTTCGCCGCTCCGGAAGCCGATGATCTGCGAGAACTCGGCCTCGGAGCGCGGGAGCTCGCGGTCGCTGAGAAGGCGGGACGGATCCTGCGCCTCGGCGACGGAATCATCGTGGCTCCGCGCACCCCCGCGCAGGCGATGCGGATCCTCGCCGGTCTCGCCCAGCCCTTCACCACAAGCCAGGCGAGGCAGGCGCTGGGGACGACCCGACGCGTCGTCATCCCCCTGCTCGAACACCTCGACGGCCGGGGCTGGACGCGCCGACTCGACACCACACACCGCGAAGTCGTGCGCTGAGGACCCTCGTGGCACTATCGGACGGGCGGCCATGACGACGAACCGATCGCCGGGTCGGTGGGCGGCCGCCTCGGCGAAACTCCGTGACCTGTATTACGATCAAGTCGGAATGATCGTTCGCGCCGATTCGGGCGCTTCCGTCGATGGTATGGGTGATAACTGACTGCGGTGATGGGGCCGCAGCGACGCCATTTATCGCCTCATGATCCCCATATCCGGGCGCGCTGCCCTGGTCGTAGCACTGACCGCCCACCAGAAATTCTCACCATTGACCGTCTCCGGTCGCGCAGATGCGATTCCGACCCGAGACTGCGAAGGAGCAACCATGTCGAACTATCGTGTTCAGAATCCCGCCACCGGCGAGGTCGTCGAGACCTTCCCCGAGGCAACGAATGCCGAGATCGAGTCCACCGTGACTGCCGCCCACTCCACGTACCTGACGTGGAAGGAGACCGACATTCAGGAACGGGCGTCGGTTGTGCGCAGGGCTGCGGAGATCTTCCATGAACGCAAGGACGAACTCGCCAGGACGATCTCGGTGGAGATGGGCAAGTCGTATGCCGAGTCCGTCGATGAGGTCGAGTTCGCCGCCGACATCATCGACTACTACGGCGTCCACGGACCCAGTCTGGCCACGGATTATCAGATCCCGTCGACCATCCCCGGCACTGCCCGGATCGAAGCGCTGCCGATCGGTGCCCTGTTGGGTGTGATGCCGTGGAACTTCCCCTATTATCAGGTCGCTCGGTTCGCTGCCCCGAATCTTGTGCTGGGCAACACGATCATGCTCAAACACGCTGACATCTGTGGGCGGTCGGCGCGGCTGATCGAGGAGATCTTCCGCGCCGCCGGCGTACCCGAGGGTGGGTACTCACACCTTTTCGCCAACCATGATCAGATCGCGTCGATGATTGCCGACCCCCGGGTTCAGGGAGTCTCCCTGACCGGGTCGGAGCGGGCCGGAGCGATCATCGGCGCTCAGGCGGGGCAGAACCTGAAGAAAGCCGTGTTGGAGCTCGGTGGGATCGACCCGATGGTCGTCCTCGACGCCTCGGATGTTGCCGCTGTGGCTCGTGAAGCGTGGGAGTTCCGGACGTATAATGCCGGACAGGTGTGCAATTCGAATAAGCGGCTGATCGTCATGGACGACATCTATGACGAGTTCGTTGCTGAGCTCGTGAAGTTGGGCACCGGGTTGAAACCAGGAGATCCGATGAGCCTGGGTGAGGGCGAGTATGTGCCGTTGTCGAGCCGTTCTGCCGCCGAGACCGTTGACGCACAGGTGACCAAGGCCGTGGCTGAGGGTGCCCGGGTGCTCGTCGGTGGTGAGCTGGGTGAGGGTCCGGCTGCTTATTATGCGCCGACCGTGCTCGTCGATGTGCCCAGGGACTCGCAGTCGTATGGCGAAGAGATCTTCGGGCCTGTGGCCACCGTGTACAGGGTCTCCAGCGATGAGGAGGCCCTCGAGCTTGCGAATGATTGTGCCCTTGGTTTGGGTGGGTCGGTGTTCTCGACAGATGAGGCGCGTGCTGATCGTGTGGCTGCTCGTCTTGAGGTGGGGATGACGCATGTGAACACGATTGCGGCGGAGGCTGCTGAGTTGCCGTTCGGTGGGGTGAAGCGGTCTGGTTTCGGTCGTGAGATGGGTCCGATCGGGATGGGCGAGTTCGTGAACAAGCGCCTCCACTTTATCGCGAAGTAGAGTTCGCGCTGCCGGACTCAGCCGAGTGATGCGGTGATCATGTCCTCCATCGCCGAGGCGGTCAGCCCCCGCCACTGCCGTCGTGACGGTGCGGACGGAATCCGCGCGCCGCGCACTTTGGCCAGGGCCACCTCGGTGATGGGGGCGTGCTGAGGAAATGCGGTCAGCGCGCGGCGTCCTGCTTCCTCCTTGCCGATGATCTCACCGGTTGCAAGCGTATGATGCATCCGCGCGGGACCGAGTACACACCACGCGACGGTGCCGGCTGAAAGTCCCCGCGGGGACGTCACGAGTCGACGAAGCAGCGTTCCCGGGGTGCGCGACGGACGGCCGCGCAGCTGTGCGGCCAACGGAGTCCAGTACTCGCGCAGATTCCTACTGATCCACGGGCGAAGCGCCTCCGGCTGCGCATCGACATCCCACTCGGCGATCGGTCGTCCCCGAACCGTGATCCCGCCGTCGACGAGCTCCTTCCAGACCACCGGATTGACGTCGAACGCGCCGTTCGCATCGAATATCTCACCGGTATGGGAGGCGATCGGCCGAATCTCGGTGACGGGGCGACCGACCTCGGATTCGGCGATGAAGACCGTATTGCAACAGGCGCTCACACCTCGCCCGCGCGCCGCCCCGACCACCAAGCGGGGCACCTGCGAGAGGTGAAGCAGGCGCAGTCTCCGGATGAGATCCGGCCGTGTCCGGCACTCATCGGCGATGAACGCGACGAGGTCGATGTCGCTGCGGCCCGGTCGATAGGCACCGAGCGCGATCGAGCCGGTGACAGCGCAGGCGATGATGCCGCCGGGCAGGATCCGATCGGCAAACCGGAGGTAGGACCTGATTGCGGTTGCGGCATCTGGTGGCAGCTGCGTGGACATGCAAACAGCGTAGACCTCACCCACATCCGAGCACGGTTTCGTCGCCGCGTCCCACGCAGGGGCGCGGCGACGACGCAAGCTACGTGGAGGGTGGGCCGGAGGGACGAGATCGCCGAGGTTGTAAGACCGGATCGACCGGATCGAGGCGGAGGTCACGTCCGGCTCCTGACATTTCCCTGGCCCACGCCTGCGAACAGCCCGACGAGCCGATCGAGACCCCGGTCACGGGCATGTGAGAGCACCGCTGGTGACCGCAGGACGTTCAGCGAACTCTGACCGCATGCACACGGACCCATGACGATTCGTTGTGGCGAGAATAAGTCACCTCGAAGTCTCTCTTCATTGAACAGGGCCCATCGGTCCGTCAGTGTTGTGTGGGGCGATTCCACGGCACCTTCTGCACTGGTGTTCCTGTGCCGATCACAGGCCAAACGCCGCAGAACACAACACAGATGCCGAGCACCAGGAATCGCCGACCGGGTCGATGACCCGATCAAGAGAAAGTGAGAACAGATGAAACGTGCGCGCACTCTTGCGGTGACTGCACTGTCCGCCGCCGTCCTCGCCGGGGGAGTCACCCTCGCATCGGCGACCTCGGCTTCGGCCGGCCCGATCTCCGGAGACGTTGAACAGTCCGGCGAATCCCAGGATGCCGGCTCGACCGGCGGAATCGACGACCCGGATGAGCTGAGCGAAGAGCAGATCGACAATGCGCGCACGATCATCGGTGTCGGCAAGGGTGCGGATCTGTCCGAGCAGGCGCAGAAGATCGCAGTGATGACCGCACTGCAGGAGTCGAGCCTCAACGACCTCGACGGCGGTGACCGTGACTCCGCCGGCGCGTTCCAGCAGCGACCGTCCGCTGGCTGGGGTTCGACCGACGAAGTCACCGACACCGAGTACGCATCGAAGGCCTTCTACGGAGTCGACTCCGGAACCGACAACCCCGGGCTGACCCAGATCGACAACTGGGAGAGCATCGACCCCGGTGACGCCGCCCAGGAAGTGCAGCACTCAGCCTTCCCTGACGCCTACGACAAGTGGGAGCCGCTGGCAGAGAAGCTCGTCGACGAGAACCAGGACGTCGACTCCATCGACTGACGCACACTCAATGGGGCATTTGGCCCCACGCGGATTGGTTCACCGACTGGTTCAAAGTGCAGGTGCCCGGCATTTGTGCTGGGCACCTGCACTTTGAACCAGTCGGTGAGTGAGTCTCCCGGCCGCCCCTCAGGCCAGGGCGCCAGCGGCGAGCCGGCGAACCACCTCGGTGAGGTGATGGAGACCCGAGAGGAGATCCTCGTCCTTCGTGAACTCGGCCAGGCTGTGCGAGACCCCGTCGACGCTGGGAATGAAGAGCATGACGGTGGGCACCTCGTCCTTCATGTTCGTCGAATCGTGCCCGGCCACGGTCATCACCTTCGCCGAGGTGAGTCCCAAGTCCTCGGCCACAGTGCGTGCCAGCTCGACCCCGTCCTCGGAGTACGGGTTCTGATCCCAGCTGTGCTCGGCGACGATCTCGATCTCTACGCGATCATCGGCGCTGACCTGGGCGATCGTGGCCATGAGCTTCTCATGGGCGGCGGCGATCACCTCGGCGCTGGGAGAGCGCAGATCGAGCAGCAGGCTGACCTCGCTGGCGACGACGACCGGGGAATTCGGGTAGACGGTGAGCTGACCGCACGCAGTGTGCAGAGCACCGGGCTCGAAGTCGTCGACGAGCTCTCGTGCGGCCACGACCAGACGTGCCGCACCGAGCAGAGCATCCTGACGATCGGCCATGAGCGTCGACCCGCTGTGCGCCTGTGCGCCTGTGACCTTGAACTCGTACTTGTGGGCAGCCCACGTGGCATTGACCAGCCCGATCGTCACCCCGTCCTCTTCCATGCTGCGGCCCTGCTGGACGTGGATCTCCGCATAGGAGGCGATCATCGGGGGCGTGTAGTCTCCGCGTTCTCCCAAGTCATCGAGCGCCTCGGCGACGGTGACTCCAGCAGCATCACGCGTGGTCAGAGCAGCTTCCAGCTCGGCCTTGCCGGTGAAGACATTCGATCCCATCATCGAGGGCTTGAACCGGGAGCCCTCTTCGTTGAACCAGTTGACCACGGCGAGGTTGAACTTCGCCTGCGACGGGTCTGCCCGCAGCTCATCGGCGATCGCGAAACACGCATGCGCCGATGCCATCACCCCGTACGCGCCGTCGAAACGGCCAGCTGTCGGCTGCGAATCCATATGCGAACCCGTGAGGACATACGGGGCACCGGGCACGAGCTCGAGGAGCCCGAACTGATTGCCGATCGCATCCCGGTGGACGCTGAAACCGTGCTTGATGAGCAGGTCTTCGAACCATTTGCGTTGCTGACCATCGGCGGCGCTTGCGGCCTGCCGGTCCACCCCGTTCGTGCCCTCGACGGCACCGAAACGCGAATGCACGGCCCAATCGGCGAGGAACTCGGCCTCGCGATCGGCGCTGATCAGAGAAGGTGAAACGGTCAAAGCGGGTCCTTTCGAGACGGTGTCGCGGGCGGGTGGTCCACGACTGAGAGGGGGAGGGGTGCGGCGCCGGCGGTGCCGGTGTCAGGTGGGAGGAGCCCACAGCGGTGGGCACGCGGGATGGATCAGGAGGTTTCGTTGGCGTCGGGTGGCATCGTCGCCGGATCGATGAGCACATGGATGAGCGCGGGTCCGCCGTGGGCAAGTGCTCTGTCGAGGGCCGGCCCGAAGTCCTCGGTCGTTTCGACACGTTCCCCGTGCCCGGTCAGCCCGGATGCGGAGGTCCCGTCGCCGTTCATGGACGCTCTGCTCGCCGAGGCGGCCCCGGAGCTGCTGAGATCGAATGCCGACATCCACGCCGCGAAGTTCGGGTTGACCATGCGCGTGCCCGAGGGGCGTCCCGGATAGTGATTCTCCTGGTGAGACACGATCGTGCCGTACACGCCGTTGTCGACGACGATGATGAGCGGTGATCCGCCGTGGGCGAAGGCCGTGGCGATCTCCTGGCCGTTCATGAGGAAGTCCCCATCGCCGCAGACCGCGACCGCACGCCGCTCCGGGTACGCCAGGGAAGCCGCCACCGCGGCGGGAACGGCGAGACCCATCGCCCCGTTGCGGGCTCCGACGAGGCTGGCCGGGCGCTCATGCCGGATGAACCGGTGCCCCCAGATCGTCGCATTGCCGGCTCCATAGGTGAGGATCGCATCCCCGCCGAGGCGGTCATCGAGAATCCCGAACGCCACCCCGAGATCGACCCCGGCACGGTCCGCGTTCTCCGGTGCCGCCTCGGCGTCGGGGCGATGAGCGGCGAACCGGAACTGCACGTCCGTGCGCCCCTGCATCCACTCGTCCGTTCGGGTTCCGCGCAGCTGGCTCGCATCCCGAGCCGCGCCGGCTTCGGTCCTGGTCAAGGCTCGAGTGAAGGAGTCCGGGGAGGCGATGATGTGCGCATCGATGCGCCCTGCGTGCTGGGTGGCCTCCATATCGAGGGAGACGAGAACGGTTTCGGCGTCGAAGCCGATCGTGTACCCGTCGCTGGCAACGTCGGAGCGGGTGCAGCCGACGAAGACGACGAGGTCCGCCTCGGCGAAACCGGCCGCCACGGCATCGGCGCGACCGTAGCCGAGCCATCCCGCCCACGCCGGCGAGGAATGCGGAATCGCATCGTAGGCGCGCCAATCGCAGAAGATCGGCACCCCTGCCGAGGCGGCCAGACCGGCCAGCTCGGCTCCGCAGCCGTTGTGCCACCCATCCCCGCCGAGGACGAATGCGGGACGCTCGGCCGCCGCGATCCGCGAAGCCAAGCCATCGATGACGGCGGGGGCAGGGGTCGGTGGGGCCACCTCGGCGAGGGTCGGGGTGGGAGCCTCGGTGAGCCGGACGAGGACATCCTCGGGCAGGCCGACGACGACGGGGCCGGGGCGACCGGATGCGGCGATGCGCAGCGCATCGGCGGTGATCTCACCGGCACGGTCCTCGTCATCGATGGTGAGCACGCGCTTCGCCGTCGACGAGAACCACTCGGGAAGGCTGAACTCCTGGAAGGATTCGCGGGAGCGATCGTTGAGCGGGACGAGGCCGACGAAGAGGACGAGTGCGGTCGCGTCCTGCCAGGCGGTGTGGACGGAGATCATCGCATTCGCCGCTCCCGGACCGCGGGTGACCATGGCGATTCCGGGACGGCCGGTCAGCCGGGATTCGGCCAGCGCCATCAACCCGGCACCGCCCTCCTGCCTGCACACGACGGTCTCGATGTTCGCGTCGTACAGTCCGTCGAGGACGTCGAGGTAGGACTCACCGGGGACCGCGTAGACGCGCTCGATGCCCGCGCTCTCCAGGGTGTCGACGATGAGGTGGCCGGCGGAACGCGACATGGTGGGGGTGTCCTTTCGACGATCGAACGGTGTGAGGTCCGGGGCGCCCAGCCCGGTGTCGCGCTGGGTTCTCAGCGCTGTGCGGTTCTCAGTGTTTGAAGCCGGGCAGGTCGACGCTCAAGCGGGGAGCGACAAAGCCGGCGAACGCCGTGAACAGGGAGAGGAAGACGAGCATCGCGGCCGCCGGCCACCAGTGGTCTCCGGCGGAGGCGACGAAGCTCGTGGCCAACAGCGGAATGAACCCAGAAAGCATGCCTGCGGCGTTCTGCGCCATGCCCACACCCGTGTAGCGGGTGGTGGCGGGGAACAGTCCTGTGAGCACGGTGCCCGATGCCGCGTAGGGCAGGGACAGAGTGGACACGGCCAAGGTCATGGCGATGACGACGAGGACCGGGTTGCCGGACTCGAACATGAAGAACGCGGGAACCGCGACGACCGCCGAGGCGATTCCACCCCAGAGGATGACCTTCGAGGCTCCGAACTTCGTGCCCAGGGCACCGCCCCAGATCAGGGCGAGGATCTCGACGGCGGCGGCGACCATGCTGCCGAGCAGGAGGAGCGAATCGTCGTAGCCGAGGACGTTGACGCCGTACCAGACGCAGAATGCAGTGACGAGGTAGAAGCCGCCGACACCGAGCAGGGCGGCTGCCATGCCGATGATGATCTGCTTCCACGAGTCACGGAAGGTCGTGCGGATGGGACTTTTCTCGACCTCGCCGGACTCTTCGAGCTGACGGAAGACCGGGGACTCCTCGAGGCGGGAGCGGAGGTAGACGGCGACGACGAGCAGCGGCAGGGCCACGAGGAAGGGGATCCTCCAGCCGAACGAGTCGAAGCTGTCCTGTGAGAACACCAGGGTCATGATGAAGAAACCGCCGGAGGACAGGATCGTGCCGATCGGGGAGCCGATCTGCGGGATCGCCGCATAACGGGCACGCAGGTGGAGCGGGGCGTTCTCGACGACGAGCGTCATCGCGCCCGACCATTCCCCGCCGACGAAGAGACCCTGGAGGATGCGCAGGAGCACGAGCAGGGCGGGGGCGGCGAAGCCGATCGCGGCGTAGGTCGGCAGGAGGCCGATGAGTCCGGTGACGACGCCGATGCCGATGATCGTGATGAGCAGGACCTTGCGGCGCCCGATCTTGTCGCCCATGCGGCCGAAGATCAGACCGCCGATGGGACGAGCGGCCAGCCCGACACCGAAGGTGGCGAAGGAGGCCATGGCGGCGGCCGTGGCGTTCTCGCTGGTGAAGTACTGGACGTTGAAGACCAGGGCTGCCGCTGCCGAGAAGAGGAAGAAGTCGTACCACTCGAGGGCGGTGCCGATCAGGGCGCCGGCGGCGACCTTGTTCGCGTCCTTGATGCTCAGTTCCGTTGTGGCAGTGAGCTCGGTGGACGCCGTGGTGTTCTGCTCGCTCATGGATTATCTCCGTCGAGTCCGGGGACCTGGGCCTGGTCGGCCGAGTCCGGGTGCGGGTGGTGCAGCGGTCGATCATTGCGATCGACCGGCAGGTCTCGACCTTACAGAGTGCCACATGTCCTGATCCAGGCACATTTGTCGCCGAAAAGCGTGCAGTGCTTGTGCAGATGCACATATTCTGGACGCTGTGATGGATGAACAGGATGGAATTGCGGGCACACGACAGCTTCGAGACCGTCCGGAGCCCGGAGACGAACGCCGCTGGCTCGAGCTCCTCGACGCTCTCGATCTCGATGAGCTGACCGATCGGTTTATGACCCGCGTCGTCACGGTCTCCGGCTACGATCCCGCACCGATTCCGGTCTCGGAGCTGCGGCGGACCGGTCGGCGCTCCTTCTCCACCCTCATCGAGGGACTGCGATCCGGTGGGTTCGACGGGCCAGTGGCGGTTTCGACCGAGGTCGGGGTCTCCCGGGCGCGGGCAGGAATCCCGCTCGAGGCGCTCATGACCGCGATCCGCCACGATTTCAACGTGCTCTGGGAAGTGCTCACCCGAATGGCGAATCAGAAGGATGCGGAACTCGTCATCAGGCACACCGGCATCGTCTTATCCACCGTCGACGAATACGTCTCGCAGGTCCAACAGGCCTATACCGCCGAGCGCACTCGGATGCGCGCGGAAGAGGATTCGGTGCATGCGGGCCTCATCGCGAGTCTCTTCGATGATCCCGATCCCACCGCGGAGCGCCTGTCGAGGATCGCGACCGGGCTCGGTCTCGATGTCGACTCACCGCTGCTCGTCGTCGCCACCACCGGGGACGATGTCCGGGCCCTGCGGGTGATCATCTCCGATCATGTCCGCGCGGGCGGGACCATGTTCACGCACCACCTCGGCGAGGTGCTCATTGCGTTCACGCAGGTTCCAGGAGGTGCGGGCCCTGCTTCCACTCCGGTCGGGGGCGGAGCCGGCCACACCTCGGCGGCGCTCGCCGGCAAGATCGCCGAGGCCAGGGTGGGATATGTCCGCGCCGACGGGATCGGCACCCTGCGGCGGTCGGCGTTGACCGCGCGTGACCTCGCCGATGTCATCGCCGCTGATGAGACAACTGCGATGACGTGGCGCAGCGGGTGGGCAAGGTTGGCCGCACGGTCGCTCAATGCGGCCGGCAACCCGATCCTCGCCGATGTCGATTCGGCATTGTTCGCCTGCGGTCCGGTCGAGCGGGAGCGCCTCGTCGAGGCGGTGCAGGTCTACCTCGCTTCGGGGAGCATCGGTGCGTCTGCCGCGCAGCTGTTCTGCCACCGGAACACTGTGGCGAATCGTCTGCGCCGTTTCGCCGACCTCACGGGAGTCGATCCGATGATCCCCGCTGAGGCGGCCCGCCTCGTTGTCGGTTGGGCGTGAATGTGGGGGTGCGGCGGCGCCTCGACGCGTCGATCAAAGCGGCGCGCAGATGTCTACCCGTGCACGGCGTGACATCCGCGTTGCGGCTTGAACGAGGGGTCCGGGCCGCGCATCAGGACTGCGGCAGGCCGGTGAAGCTCTGCCCGTGCGGTCCGGTCAGAGCGACAGCTCGGCCGTCGACGCTGAGCACGAATCGCCCATCGGGCTCGATCCCGAGTGTCTCGAGCTGAGCGCGAGTGTCAGGCAGAACGCCGGCGCCCTCATTGCTGATCCACACGACGTCGTCGCGCGATTGCATGAGCGAAGCGAAGCGGGCACGCGCCTCGGCGTCGACATAGGCCAGCACCGCACTGTGGAAGACGATCGGTTGGGTCCCGGCTGGCACCTTGGCAAGCAGGGATTCGACGGTGTCGAGCAGGTCGCCGCGGACGAGATGCGGGGGATCGGCGGCCGCGATCGAGGCAGCGGCGAGGAGGCGCTCCCGCCTCGCCTCATGTTCGGGCCAGATCAGCGACGTCAGCCATTCCCGCTGGTCACCATCGGTGATATCAAGGGGATTGAGATCGATTCCGGCGCGCCACGCGACCTCGGGGAGGCGGTTCGGCACGGCAGTGTTCGTCAGTTCGCATTCGAGCACGACCGGGCTCGGAGCGTCCGCAGGGTCGAGCGTCGTCGACTTCGCGGATGAACCGGACGACCAGGCCGCCTCGGTGACGGTGAACCGGTAACTGTACCGGTCGGGATAGAGGCAGAGTCCCGCTGAGGCGCCTACCTCGATGAGCGCAAGCGGTCCTGGAACCCGTGCGAGTGCTGGAAGGAGCGTCGCGCAACGACCCGCCTCATTCGTCTGGGTCGACCGGGCGAGCATGAGCTCGCGTACCTTCGCCCAGTCGTCGAGCAGCCATGTACGCAGGTCAGCATAGGAGCCTTCGCCAGCGCCGAGGTGGCGGGCCGCGGCGAAGAGAAGGTTGGCTTGGCGCTTCGGTCGGGGAAGCTCGAGCAACAGGGCGATGACCTCGTCATCGGCGGCCACGCCTTCAGCCCAAGCGGTATAGATCGGGGAGGTTCCAGACGCCTCGAGGCGGGCGAACTTGCCGTAGTAGTCGCGCAGAGTCTCGGCTTCGAGCTCGGTCATCGGCTGCATGTCGCCCCCTCGCAGTGGTATCCGCGCCTCAGTGACTTCATCGTACCGACCAGTTGCCCGACGGCGAGCGGGCAACCGAAACGTCGTTCAAGGCGGAACGCGGAGGTCGAGTCGAGCACGGTTCGACATCCGAGCGCCGGCAGAATCGAGCCGATTGAAGTCCCCGTCCCGGTATTCGGTACTTTTGCTGCGAACGCTAGGTCAGCCGCCCGCGCTGTCGTAATGTGTTGCCATCACGCGCCGACGACCATGTTCACGGCGCATCCCCGAGCCACCACCGTGGCCCGACCTGATCGAAGGAGATCGCATGTCATCCGAGGTGAGCCCGCCGACCAGCGGACAGACCCCCGCCTATTCGGCACTGGAGAAGAGGACCCTGCGCAAGGTCCTCATCCGTCTCATCCCGTTCGTCATCGCGATGTACTTCATCAACTACCTCGACCGGACGAACATCGGCATCGCCGGACCGGGCGGCATGAACGAAGACCTCGCGATGAATGCGACCCAGTTCGGGTTCGCTGCAGGCATCTTCTTCTTCGGCTACCTCATCCTCGAAGTGCCCTCGAACCTTGCTCTGCACAAGTTCGGCGCCCGCATCTGGCTCGCCCGGATCCTCATCAGCTGGGGCATCGTCGCCGCGGCCATGGCATTTGTGCCCAACCACGGCTGGCTCTACGTGCTGCGGTTCCTCCTCGGCGTCGCCGAGGCGGGATTCTTCCCCGGAATCATCCTCTACCTCACGTACTGGTTCCCGACCTCGATGCGCGCGCGGGCCACGGCTCTGTTCATGCTCGCCATCCCGCTCTCCAGCGTCGTCGGTTCGCCCCTGTCGTCGTGGCTGATCTCCAGCGGCAACTCGATCTTCGAGAACTTCGCCGGCTGGCGCTTCATGTTCATCATCGAAGGCGTGCCCGCCGTCCTCCTGGGCATTATGTGCATCTTCTATCTCACCGACCGCCCGCGGGACGCGAAGTGGCTGAGCGCCGAAGAGCGCAACTGGCTGCAGTCGACGATGGACGCAGAGGAGAAGAGCAAGGAAGAGACCTTCCACTACCCGGTCCGCCGGTCGCTGCTGCAGCCCCGCGTTTGGGCCCTGTCCTTCGTCTACTTCGGCATGGTCTACGGCCTCTACGCCATGAGCTTCTTCCTCCCGACGATCATCGCGGGCTTCCAGGAGTCCTTCGGCGTCGAGTACTCGATCGTCGAGATCGGCCTCATCACGGCCATCCCCTACGTCTTCGGCGCCCTGGCCATGTACTTCTGGTCCCGGCACGGCGACCGCACGGGTGAGCGTGTGTGGCACGTGGCCATCCCGCTGTTCGTCGGCGGTGTGGCGATCCCCATCGCCCTCTACCTGTCCTCGCCGTTCACCACGATGATCGCCGTGACGATCACCTGCATGGCGATCTGCGCCGCCCTGCCGACCTTCTGGCCGCTCCCGCAGACCTTCCTCGCCGGTGCCGGTGCCGCCGCGGGACTCGCGCTCATCAACTCGCTCGGCAACTCCGCGGGTTTCTTCGCCCCCTACATCACCGGCTGGCTGGCCGACCTCACCGGAACCCAGAATGCCGGCATGTGGGTCGTCGGTGCGGCCATGGTCGCCGCCGGCATCGTCACCCTCATCCTCCGGGCCGCACCCGCCCCCGATAACCTGGACGTGAAGCTGAAGTGACGGCCCTCGCGGTCACTTCACCTCGCCGAGGCGGTCCAACGCCGCCTTCGCCCCACAGATCCGAGGAGCAGAATTGACGACCCCGACGTCCACCGCACCCGACTTCCCCAGCCTCGACCCGGCGGCACTCGATGATCTTGCCGCACGACTGAGCCCGGGTGCCCTCACAACCGACCCGGATGTCATCGACGCCCACTCCAGCGACGAAGCCCTGTTCTGCCCTCGCGAGGGGGCGATCGCCCTGGTCAGGGCCGCCTCGGCGGAAGACGTCCAAGAGGTCATGGCCTTCGCCAGCGCACATCGGGTGCCGGTCGTCCCGCAGGGGGCGCGGTCGGGGATCTCGGGAGGCGCGAACGCCTCACCGGGAGCGATCCTGCTCAACGTGTCGAAGATGAAGGACGTCGTGGCCGTCAACGAGGCAGAACGTCTCGTCACCGTCCAACCGGGCATCATCAACCAGGACCTCAAGGACCACCTCGCCCCGTTCGGACTGTCCTACCCGCCGGATCCCGGATCGGTGGCACTGTCATCGATCGGTGGGAACATCGCAACGAACGCCGGCGGACTCTGCTGCGTGAAATACGGTGTGACCAGGGACTACGTGCGCTCACTCAAAGTCGTCCTCGCCGACGGGACCATCACCACGCTCGGCCCGCAGACGGCCAAAGGCGTGGCCGGACTCGATATGCGCCATCTCTTCATCGGCTCCGAAGGAACCCTGGGCATCGTCGTCGAAGCGACCGTGCGCCTCGTGCCCGCCCTGCCCGAACCATTCACTGCGATCGCGACCTTCCCGGATGAGCGCAGCGGACTGCAGACCGTCGCCGACTTCATGGCCGGCGGCGGAGTGCCGAGCCTGTTCGAATTCCTCGACGGAGCCAGCCTGCGCATGCTCAACGACTACGGCGACTTCGGCCTCGACGGCGATGCCGGGGCGATGCTCATCATGCAGGTCGACGACAATCCGACCGATGCGGAGGCCGCGATGTCGACCTTCACCGAGGTGGCCCAGCGCTGCGGTGCCCTCGACGTCGCGTACTCCGACGACCCGAGCGATTCCGCAGCTCTCATCACTGCACGGCGGATGATCCAGCCGGCCTACGAGAAATTCGCCAACGCTCACGGCGGCGGTCAGCTGCTCGACGATGTCTGTCTGCCGCGCACCGCCGTGCCCGAATTCTGTGACCGTCTGGCCGAACTGCGGTCATCATCCGGACTCGAGATCGCCCTCGTCGCGCACGCCGGCGACGGAAATATGCACCCATCGGTGTTCTTCGACTCCGGCGATGCCGCCGAGACGGCGAAGGCCGAAGGGGTGTTCGCTGAGATCATGCGCATCGGCCTCGAGCTCGGCGGCACGATCACCGGCGAACACGGGGTCGGGTTCCTCAAGCGTGCTTGGCTGCCGAACGAACTCGACGAAGGATCACGACGGATCCAGCTGGCCGTGAAGAACGCGCTCGACCCGCTGGGCATCCTCAACCCGGGCAAGATGCTCGCCGAGATCTGAGCGCAGTCGGACCGTCAGCAGAGGGCCCATGAGCTGCCGAGGCGCACACTCGAAGCAGGAGGCCGGCGGTCTTTCCATCGTCAGCCGGTGGCGAGCTCGCGCAGGGCTGTGACCGCATCCTCGATGAGTTCCTGCTGCGGGTGGCCCGGATCGCTGATCGCGTGGATGAAGCGGATCGGTTCGGGCGCTGTCAGCCGGATGATGGCCACTCCGGGAGGCAGGGGTTCGACACCGAGCCGCGGGAGAATCGTCAGACCCAAGCCCCGACTGACCATGTGCAGGGCAGTGGCGAAGCTGTGAGCCTCGTGCTTGAAGTGCACCGCCACCCCTGTGCGTGCGCAGGCGTCGAAGAGGATCGTCCGACACGGACCGTCTCCGGTGTCGTTGTCGATCCAAGGATGATTCTCCAGCTCGTCGAGGCTGACCTCCGGACGTGAGGCCAGGGGGTGATCGTCGGGCACTGCGACCACATACGGATCCTCGGTGAGGAAGTGGCTCTCCACCTGCGGTGAGAACACGGGATCCTCGGAATCTGCAATCACGACCTGGACATCGGAGTGGAATTCGTTCCAGGGACCCTCTGCCAGGTTGAGCTGCACGGCGACATCGGGATGGCGGTTCTCGAGGTAGGACACGAGTTCGGGCATCCACTGGGTGCCGGCCGTGCCGAAGCACCCGATCGACAGGCGTCCGATCCGATTCTCATGCAGGTCCGAGATGCGTTGTCCCAATCGCCCCGAGCTCTCGAGCACGGAGTCGACGTCGGACATGATCGCCGAACCGGTGTCGGTCAGGCACAGACCGCGTCCCTGTCGCTGAAACAGAGTCAGACCGGTCTCCTGTTCGAGGAGTTTGAGGTGATGGCTGACTGCGGACGGGGAGAGACTGAGATGCTGTGCGGCGGAACGGACTGACCCGGTGAGTGCGACCGATTTGAACGATTTCAGGTGAGCGACGTTGTACACAGTTGAACCGTACGCATATCACGAACAGTTGTGCAATATTGTGCGCTTTTCTTTCACGGTCGCGCGACGAATAATCGTCCTATGAACAGATCAGCCCTCAGTCCTCGAGTCGCGAGTCCGAATCCCCGACAGATGACGGCTCCCCGCGTCCTCCCGTGGATCGCTGCCCTGCTCACCATGACCTTCTGGGCGTCGTCCTTTGTCGTCATCCGCGATTCCGGCGAAGCGTTCTCGCCCGGTCCGATGGCGCTGCTGCGGGGCGCGGCCGCAGCCGTGGTGCTCTCCGTCTGGATGCTCTTCCGCCGCCCGAGGTTCCCCTCCGGCAAGGTCGTCTGGCTGATCCTCGCACTCTGGGGCATCGCCTGGTTCTCCGCCTACGTCGTCGTACTCAACGCCGCAGAGCGGTCGATCGATGCCGGAACCGCCTCGATGATCGTCAATATCGCACCGCTGATCATCGCCGTCTTTGCCGGCCTCGTCTTCGGAGAAGGGCTGCCGAAGCGCCTGCTCATCGGCATCATCGTCTCCCTGCTCGGAATCGGGCTGATCACGACCGCCAGCTTCACCGGCTTCTTCACCGTCGGCGGCCTCGTCCTCAGCCTCGTCGCCGCAGTGCTCTACGCCGCCTGCGTGCTGCTGCAGAAGCACTTCCTGTCTGGGGAGGATTCGGTGACCGTGACCTGGATGGGAATCCTCGTCGGCGCGCTCGTCAGTCTCATCTTCGCCCCCGGCCTCATCGACGAGGTGGCTGCGGCGCCCATCGAGATGACACTGCAGATCATCTACTTGGGAGTCGTACCGACCGCCATCGCCTTCAACCTCTGGGGGTATGCGCTGAAATCTCTGCCGGCAGGTCTGCTCAGCTCTTCGAGTCTCCTCGTCCCCGCAATCGTCGTCGTAATGGCCTGGATCGTTCTCGGAGAGGTCCCGCCTCCGCTGGCCGCAGTGGGCGGTGTGCTCTGCCTGGCCGGGGCGGCCGCCGCGATCGGGCCGCAGATCATTCGGGCTCTGCGACGGTCGCCGGATCAGCCCGGCAGGGTCTGAGGGTTCAGTCGGGCAGGGTCTGAGGGTTCAGTCGGGCAGGGTCCGAGAACTCAGCCGAGCTGGGTCTGAGGACTCAGCCCTCGGCCTTGCCCTGACGCCAGTAGCCCATGAACGCGATCTGCTTGCGGTCGACCCCGACTTCCTGGACGAGGTAGCGGCGCAGACGCTTGACCGGTCCGGCCTCTCCTGCGATCCAAGCGTAGAAGGGGCGGTCGTCCTTCTCCGTGGCACTTGAACTGCCCTGAGCCGCCTCGGTGAGGGCCGCTGGAACATCCCAGAGGATCTCTTCGTCGATGTTGACATCGTCGAGTTCCCGGACCTGACCATCCGGCCCGCCGGCCGACCCTGCCGCTCCGGCCCCGATGGGGATCCGGGTCTCCGAACGCACCGCCTCGCGGACGGCAGGTTCGAGGAGCTGACCGAAGTCGGCCTCCCCGCGCGGCAGCCATTCGATCTCGAAGCCGGTGGGCGCGGCGATATCGATGATGTCCTCGGCGCTCGGGACTTCGAGAACGGCCTTGCCCCGCGCCTGGCTGTCCTTGAGCGAATCGAGGATCGAGGCGATGGCGGGCACAGCGGTCTCGTCGCCGGCGAGCAGGATCTGGTTGGCATCTCCCGGGGCGAACTCGATCCCGGCGCACGGAGTCTCCGAGGCACGGGAGGGGCCGATGATATGGAGGCGGTGGCCCACCTCGGCGGCTTCGGCCCACTCGGCCGCCGGGCCCGAGTGGCCGTGCTCATCGGTGTGGAGGACCATGTCGATGACGAGTCTGCGCTCGGCGTCGTCCCATTCGCGCACGGTGTAGGTGCGCATCGCGCCGCGCACCTCGGGGCTGACCTGCAGCCAGGCCTGGTACCAGGACACTCCAGCGGCTTCCTGCTCGGTGAGGAATGCCGGCAGATCGAACTGCGGCGAGGCGGCACGCTGAGGAGGGATGACGAGTTTGATCCGCAGATCACGAGGGTGGGTGTTCGGGCCGAATTCCTCGAGTCCCGCACCCCCGAAAGTCACCCGACGGAAGGACGGGCTGAGGTCTTCGACGGCGAGGACCTCTGCTTCGAAGGCACCGATGGGGGCTCGTGACACTGATTCTCCTTCGCATCCCCAGGACCATGTGGCCGTGAGAGCGTCCCCGCGGGGACGCGTTGTGTTCGTGTGTGCAGCTGTCGTGGATATGTCAACATCCGCAACGCTACTCTACTCTAATTTAGTAAGGCTAGCCTTTCCAAATAGTGCTACGGTGGTCCCGGCGTCACTACAGGCGCACCAGTTCCGTCCCCGTGGGGACGCCCACCGAAAGGCTCTCGATGCGTCGTCGTCAGCTCCTTGCCCTGTCCGTTCTCGCCCCGTTCGCCCTCGTCGGCTGCCGCGGCGAAGCCGATGGCGATGCAGGTGACGGTGCTTCCGGCAGTGCGGGCAGCGCCCCGAACTTCACGTATTCGCCGGAAGGCTATGACGGGCTGACGATCGAACTCGACCGTCCGGCGAAGCGCATCGCCGCGGACTTCTATTCGGCAGCCGGTCTCGCGCAGTACGGAATCACGCCGGTCGCTGTCTTCGGGTTCGGACAGAACGAATCCCCGGGCAAGTCCTTCGACTCGGAAGGAGCCGAGGTCGTCGGCACAGATATGGAACTCGATATCGAGGCTCTCGCCGTCGCCGAGCCGGACATCCTCGTCGCCTACGGCAATGAAGCAGGCGACGGGTGGACCTGGTGGGACGAGAAGGTGAAAGGCCAGGTCAGTGAGCTCGTGCCGTTCGTCCCGGTCAAACTCGGCGGACAGGGCCCCGACGCGATGTTCGCTCAGTACGCGGCCATCGCCGAGGCGCTGGGCAAGGACACGGACACCGGCGCCATCGCCGACAAGCGGAAGGCCTTCGACGACGCTCGGGCACGCATCCGCAGCGTGGCGAAGAAGCAGGACCAGCTGACAGTGCTGCTGGCGAACTTCACCGCAGAGATCAACTACACCTCGAACTCCTTGGGCATCGCCGAGATGCTCAGTGAGGACGGGCTCACCCTCGTTGGCCCCGATGCCACGGGAGAGAGCAGTTGGGCAGAAGTCTCCTGGGAGAAGATGTCGGACTACCCGGCCGACGTCGTCCTCGTCCACGACGCCTCGACCGACTACGAGGACAACCCGGTGTACAAGAGCCTGCCCGCAGTCAAGGAGGACCAGCTCGGCACCTGGGACGACAAACGCGCCTATACCTATGACGGCTACGCGAAATGGCTGAACGAACTCGCCGACGTCCTCGAGTCCGCGAAGAAGATCGTCCAGAGCTGAGGCCCGCACCCCGCCGGGCTACGATCGGGGCATGACCGACCTGCCTGACGAACTCAGCACCGACGAGATCATCCGATCCCTGGCTTCGGGTGCCCCGACTACGTGGCTCCGCTCCACCGGCACCGAGGCGGTCCTGCCCGACCTCGGGGACATGATGGATTCCGCGGCGGCCCGGTTCGACCGCTTCGCGCCCTGGTTCGCCGAGACCTTCCCGGAGGCGGCGACCGTTCCGGTCGAGTTCGCATCGGCGTTTCCAGGTGTCAGCGGCGGAATGATCGAATCGGCGCTGGTTCCGGCGCCTGCGGCGCAGCATCGCCTCGACGGTCTGTTCGGATCCGAGCTGGGCGGACGGCTGTGGCTCAAACGCGACGACTCTCTGCCGGTGAGCGGGTCGATCAAGGCCCGCGGCGGCTTCCACGAGGTGCTCGAATTCGCCGAGGCGGTCGCCGCCGAGCACGGACTCGACTCTTTTGACCCCGCCACCTATTCGACTCGTGAGTTTCGTGAGATCGCCGCGAACCACCGCATCGTCGTGGGTTCGACCGGCAACCTCGGGCTGTCGATCGGGATCCTGAGTGCTCGGCTCGGCTTCGCCGCCTCGGTGCATATGTCAGCCGACGCCCGGGAATGGAAGAAGACGATGCTGCGCGACCACGGGGTCGACGTCATCGAACACGCCGGCGACTTCGTCGAAGCCGTCGATGCCGGCCGCGCTTCGGCGAAAGCTGCCGAGAACACGCACTTCGTCGATGACGAGGACTCCGTGAGCCTCTTCGCCGGATACTCGGTGGCTGCTCTGCGGCTGGAGCGCCAGTTCGCGGCCGCCGGTGTGACCATCGACGAGCAGAATCCGCTCACCGTCTATCTGCCGTGCGGAATCGGTGGCGGGCCCGGGGGAGTGACCTTCGGGCTCAAACGGGTCTTCGGCGCTGCGGCGCGCTGCATCTTCGTCGAACCGAGCCAGGCGCCGGCGATGTTCCTCGGAGTGCGCACCGGTCGGCACAGCGGCATCTCCGTCCAGGACATCGGGCTGTCCGGAGCCACCGCTGCCGACGGACTCGCGGTCGCCCGCCCGTCACGCTTCATCGGACCGACGATCGGGCCGCTCATCTCCGGTTTCGCCGCGGTCCCCGACGAGGTCATCCGGGCTGGAGTCGGCGTGCTCCATGAGACCGACGGCATCGATGTCGAACCCTCCGCCACCGCAGGGCTGACCATTCCGTGGCGGATGGGCGAGGCGGCGGCTCGGTCCTCGACCGGGGTCCACCTCGTGTGGCTCACCGGTGGGGCGATGGTCCCCGGCGACGAACGCGTCGCCTACGTCGACGACGGACTGGGGCTCGTCGAACGGATCAGCAGCCCCGCCTCGGCGATCTTCGTCGACTGAACGGCGTGCCCCGGGCGGGTTACGCCGCCTCGGTCACCAGTCCCAGGGGTCGTCGTTGACGGTGATGACGATCTTGCCGTCGACGATCTCGGCCGTGCCGTTGAGGTCGAAGGACACGGTGTCATCGAAGGGTTCGGACTCGTCGAACATGTCATAGCTGCCAGTCACGAGCGCCTCACCGGAGGTGTCCGAGGAGATCAGCCACGCCGGACCGCCGTTCGGACCGGTCGCGTCCTCGGGGTTCGAATACTGGTCGGCGCCCATGGAGTCATCGGCGACGGTCACCGTCGGATACGACGAGATCGACCAGGTGAGGCCGGTGGCGTCATAGCTTTCGGCCAGCGAGGATCCGAACGGACACCCGTCGGGCTGGGCGACCGTCTTCTTCGCGCAGCTGTCGATGAGGGTCTTGACCTGCTTGTCGACCTCGCTGCGGAACGCGTCCGAGGGATGGGCGGCGAGCAGCGGCGTCTCCTCGCCCTCCATGTTCGCGTCATCGCCGAGGAACGCCCGCACCTCGACCGCGTCGGCGGTGATGAGATCGGACCTCTCGGCCAGGTCGATCGTGTAGAGACCGGGGAAGGCCGGCAGGGACAGGGTCGACCCGTCGCTGTCGACGTCGATTCCGTTGACCTTGACCTTCTTGAGGCCGGGAGTGTCGACGGTGAGAGTGAGCAGGTCCGGGCTCTTGAGCGCCCAGTCGTCGAAGAACAGCGCCTTCTTCCCCGCTTTGTGCAGGGTCAGGGTGCTGTTGCCCTTGGAACCGCCGACATCGTAGGTGACTGCGACCGTCGCCGTGTCTCCTGAGATCTCGGCGTCTTCGACGGTGACATCGTCGGGCAGTGCCTTCGAGCCGCCGAGGACGTCGTTGGTCAGCAGGGTGCGTGACTCCTGCGGAACGTCGACGTCGGCGACCTTGAGTGCACCTTCGGCGTCACCGTCGGAGAGCTCCGAGAAGTACTTCTCCACCGTCGCCTCGGGGCCGAACATGTGCCCGTTGAGCTGGGTGACGACGATGATCGCGGCCACGAGGAGGAGGGCGGCACCGCCGGCGACGACTGAGACGAGCTTCGCCTTCTTCTTGTCGAAGGGTTGGGCCGGACCCGCGTACGGCTGCGCGGCGTACATTCCCTGCGGAGCCGAGTACGACTGCTGACCGGCCGAACCCGACCTTCTTCTCCAAGGACTCCGAGGATCCCGACACCGTCGCCTCCACGACTGAGCCGACGAGCACCGCCAGTGATGACAGTTCGGCCACGGCCAGCTCAGCACCCGAACCCACCGAGTCCGAATCGGCGCTTCCCGACGACCCGAAGAAGGCACTCAAACAGCTCGCCGACTCCGACGGACAGACAGCGAAGAGCGAACTCAACGGCAAATGGGTGCCGCAGCTGAGTTCGAAGAAGGTCGGCCTCGAAGCCGAAGGGAAGACCTGGGACGAAGAATCGATCCTCGAGGAGTTCGAAGGACTGCGCGAAGAGTTCCCCCGCGTGAAGCTCATCTGGTCCGGCGATTTCAGCAGCTTCAAAGAAGACAACTTCTGGGTGACCGTCGTCGGCATCGGCTACGACGATCCCGAAGACGCCCTGTCCTGGTGCTCATCGCACGGTCTCGGCCCCGACAGCTGCTATGCCAAACAGCTCAACACCTCCGGCGGCCACGAAGGAACGACCCGCCTGCAGGACTGAGACCTCGAGCCGGTCCGACCGACGACTCCATCGCCGAGGCGGCCCGCTTGTCTCATGCCCAGATGGCTTGACGAAGGGCCACCTGAGCGGCTCAACCGTGGATTCGCCGCCGGTTGTTCACCGCGAACACCGCAATGCCGATGACGAGCCAGATCGCCCCGATGACCAGGGCCAAAGGATTCGCGCTGACGAGCACTGCGATGAGCAGAGCGGCGCCGATGACCGGAATGACGCCGTGGTTGAACCAGTTGGGAGTCTCGCTGCCCTGCTTCTTCACGAGGAAATATCCGACCACCGAGGCCTGAAGGAAGATGAACGCCGTCAGCGCCCCGACGTTGACGATCGAGGTCAGCTGGTCGAGACCATCGGCACGGGTCGCCGCCCACCCGGCCACGATGACATTGCCACCGGCGGCCACGAGGATTCCCTTCCACGGAACACCGGTCTTCGGGGCCACCTCGGCGAGGAATTTCGGCACCTGACGCGACCGTCCCATGTCCATGAGTATGCGGGAGCCAGCGGCCTGACCGATCATCGCGGAGAACGCCGCACCCACGGCCTTGGCCAAGGCGAGCAGCCAGTGCAGCCACGGGCCGAGAGTCGAGTCGACGGCGTCGTAGTAGGCGGCACCCTCGAGCGCGGGGTCGGCCTGCAGGTCCGCCGGAGTCAGCGGCGAGAGCAGACTGCCCACCCAGGTCTGCGCGACGAAGAAGACACCGGCCAGCACGAGGCAGATGAGCGTGGCCCGGCCGACGATCCGCGGACCGCCCTTGGCCTCCTCGGAGAATGTCGCGAGCGAATCGAAGCCGAGATACGACAGGACGGCCACGGACGCGGCCGCGAGCACCGCGGTCACGGAGAACGCATCGACCCCGGTCAGCGGCGTCAGCCATCCCCGCGTCGGGCCGTGCTGGATGAGGTAGGCGATGCCGAGGACGAGGACCAGGGCGAGGACGGCCACCTCTGCGAGGACGACCCCGGTGATCACGCGGGAGGCGACCTTGACCCCGGCGAGATTGAGCCCGGTGGTGAGGATGACGGCCACGGCCACGAACACCCAAACGGGCAGCGCGGGGAAGATCGAGTTCAGGGCGATCCCGGTGAACAGATAGGCGACCGAGGGGATGAAGAGATAGTCGAGGAGGATCATCCATCCGGCGACGAAGCCGGCCGGTTTTCCGATTCCCGCCGAGGCGTAGGCGAACACCGTGCCCGCGCGGGGGACCTCCCGTGACATGCGCATATAGCTGACCGCGGTGAAGGCCATGACGATCGTCGCGACGATGTAGACGAGTGCCACGGCTCCGCCCGAGCGGGCATCGAGGGTGCCGAATACGCCGACGGCGGCCGCGGGACCGATGAAGACGAGTCCGAAGAAGACGAGCTCGCTCAGACCGATCGTGCGTTTGAGGCTCCCACCCTGCGCCGAGGCGGCCGTGCCCCCGGGTGCGGAAGCCTGAGTTTCGTTGTCGGACCGGCCGTCGGCAGTCGTGTCATCCATCGTGGTGCCGTCCCTTCGAAGCGAGGCCCGATTCGCCGTGGTCAGTCCACTGTCCGCGATCGGTGAGTGTGCGCTTCAACTCTACGCGCAGGTCATGGCGTGGTTTCGAGTCCCGATAGGATCGGAAGAGACGAAGGAGGCCCGGATGACCTATCACCCGCAGATGATCCAGCCCGGTGGGGTCCCGCCGGGAGGTGTGCCCGCGAAGAAACCGTCCGTGGTGCCGGGAATCCTCCTCATCATCGCCGGAGTCCTCGGCCTCGGGGTGGGACTGTGCATCCTCGTCATCCCGATGTTCCTGTTCCTCCTCGGAGGCGGTGGCAACGTCGACGCCTTCGACGATTTCGCCTCCGGCTTCTACACCACCGGATTCGTAGTGGCTGTCATATCCGTTCTGGTGCTCATCGCCGGGATCGTGCTCACCACCGTCGTCGCGCGGAAGCGGCGTCGAATGCGACCGCAGATCTGGAGGGTCATGCCCCCTGGCGGGCCGCAGTTTCCGCAGACTCCCGGAGGACCTCCAACGCCGAGGCGATGATCGGCTGAGCGCCCGAACCGCGGCGGATGCCCGAGAGGATCTTCCGCGACGGCACCGGATCACCGCGCAGCGGCACACGCACCACATCGAAGCCGTCCGGCAGACGTGCCAGGCGAGGAATGAGCGCGACACCGAGTCCTGCCGAGACCAACGACGCCCCCGTCTCCCACTCCCGTGACTGATGGGCCTGTTCCGGTTGGAAGCCGGCAGCCGCACACGCGGTGCGCACCAGACGGTGATACGGCGAACCCGACCGGTCGAGGATCCAGGACTCCTCGGCGGCCTCGCTCAACGCCACCGTCGACTTCTCTGCCAGGCGATGTCCGACGGGAACCAGCAGATCGAGGCGATCGCTGAACAGCGCCGACTGCTCGAAACGGGGATCGCTGCGCGGCGGCAGCGGGTCGGTGGCCACGACCACGGCGACGTCGGCATGGTCGGAGATGAGAAGGTCGAAGCACTCCTCGGGGTCGGCTTCGATGATCGTGACCTCGGCGCCCGGGAATCGCTCCATCACCGTCAGGGCTGTCGGTGGAAGCAGCGCGGCCGCGGCAGTGGAGAAGCCGCACAGGCGCAGCCGTCTGGTGCGCGTGTCCAGGCCGGTGCCGAGGCCGTCGAGCTCACCTCGGATCTCCTCCCACCTGGTGAAGAGCTCCTGCGAGCGTTCGAGGAGGAGCTGACCGGCGCGAGTGAGGACGAGTCCGCGACCGCGCGGTTCGACGACGCGCACGCCGAGATCTTTCGACAGGCCTCTGAGCTGGTGCGATACGGCTGAAGGGGTGTATCCGAGGCGGTGAGCCGCCTCGGTGAGGGTGCCGACTTCGGCAAGGACCCGAAGGACGTGGAGACGCGGATCGATCATGCAATAGTATTGCACGTTTCGGATGAAGAAGATTCGCTTTTCTTCAGCAAACCTCTGGCGGACACTGGGGGCAGGAGCACGAACTCCGCGGTCGCGGTCGGCGAAGGAGCCGGCAGGAGAAGCGGCCGACGCGATCACAACGAGGTGGTGGACGAATTGACTCTGGCACCAGAGCAGAAGCGGACCGATTCCAGCACGAGCGGACCCGCCGGGTCGGGTGCGGCCGCCGGATCGGGCGGGCACGGCAGGACCGATATCGACCGGCTCATCGACGAACGTGTGCCCGGCTATTCGCTGGCGGCGCCGTTCTACATCAGTCCGGAATTCTTCGCGCGCGATATCGAGGCGATCTTCGCCTCGACGTGGATCTTCGTTGCATCAAGCGCCGAAGTACCAGAGCCCGGCGACTACCTCACGATCGACATCGGTGCCTATTCGGTCATCGTCATCCGCGATGACGACGGTGAGATCCGGGCACACCACAATGTCTGCCGCCACCGGGGCACGCGGCTGCTCAATGATCTGTCCGGTTCCGTGGGCAACATCGTCTGCGGCTACCACCAGTGGACGTACACGCCGTCGGGCGAACTCATCTCCGCCGGTGTCCAAGCTCCCGGTTTTGATCGGTCCTGCTTCTCGCTGCGCTCGGTGAACCTCCGCGTCATCGGCGGGCTGATCTTCATCTGCCTCAGCCCCACCCCACCGGACGACATCGACGAGGTGGCCGAGGTCATCGAGCCCTATCTGACCGGGCATGACATCGCCGGGACGAAGGTGGCTGCGCAGAGTGACCTCATCGAGGACTCGAACTGGAAGCTCGTCATGGAGAACAACCGCGAGTGCTACCACTGCGAAGCCGGCCACCCGGAGCTGACGTGCACGTTCTTCCCCACCTACGGCTACGAACCAGACGAGATTCCCAAGCGATTGCAGCCGGCGTACCAGCGGTACCTCGACGCCGAGGACCAGCTGCATGCCGACTGCGACCGCAACGGCCTGCCCTATGCCCTCGTCGAGGAGCTGAGCGGACGGCCCACCGGATTCCGGATCGAACGGGCAGCTCTCGACGGGAAGGGCGAGTCGTACACGATGGACGGATCGGCCGCCTCGGCGAAATTATTGGGCAACCTCGACACTTTCGTTCTGGGCCGGGCCTCGCTGCACGTGCAGCCGAACATGTGGTTCCACGCGATGGGTGACCACGTGGTGACGTTCAGCTTGCTGCCGTTGGCCGAGGATAAAACGCTGGTGCGCACGACCTGGCTCGTCCACGCCGATGCGGAAGAAGGCGCCGACTACGACCTCGACAACCTCACGACGGTGTGGCTCAAGACGAACGAACAGGATGCGACCTTCTGTGAACGCGGGCACCTGGGCATCTCGTCGCCGGCGTACGTGCCGGGACCCTATGCCCCCACCGAATCGCAAGTCGATGACTTCGTCACCTGGTACATCGAACGGCTCAAGGCCCATCGAGAACAGCGAACCGTGCGGTTGGAAGGAGCTGAGCGACGATGAGGTACCGCCATTCGACATTCGCCCAGGCTGCATCCGCGCCCGTGGGCAAGGCGACGTTCCGAGTGCCCACTCGGGGCAGGCGACCCGCACTCGCGGCCGCCTTAGAGTCGGCCTTCGATACGGCCGCCCCGCCGGCCTTCGATACGGCAGTCGAGACCGCGCTCGCCGCGCCGGTCGACCGGGTGCCCGCTGCATCGGATGGCCCGATGCTCGCCGAACTGCAACTCGACCCGGAACTGCTCACCGGCCCCGTCGAGGTCACCGGAATCACCCAGGTGACCCACGACGTGAAGACCTTCGAGCTGCGGGCGGGATGGATGACCGCCGTTGACTTCGCGCCGGGTCAGTATGTGACGATGCGCATCCCCGAGCTCGGCCTTGAGCGCTGCTATTCGATCTCCTCGGCGCCCTTCGGCACGAACATCTTCACCGTCACGGTCAAGCGCGTGGCCGGGGGAGCAGTGTCGACTCATCTGCACGAGAACGTGCGGGTCGGCGATCAGCTGCACGTGGACGGGCCGTACGGGCTGTTCAGCACGAGCTTCCATCGGGCCGAACGCCACCTCTTCCTGTCCGCCGGCTCCGGAATCACCCCGATCATGTCGATGGTGCGCAGCCTGCTGGCCAGACAGGGAGGGCTGGGCACCGACATCGTCTTCGTCCACAGCGCCTCGACGCCGCTGGACATCATCTTCCGCGCCGAGCTCGAACAGCTCGCTGAGGTCGCCGGAGTCAGCGTCACCATCCTGTGCTCCAGGGATTCCGAGGCTGAGACCTGGGCCGGTCGGCGGGGTCGGATCGATGCGTCCACCCTTGCCGAGGTGGTCCCTGACGCGGCCGACCGCGAAACCTTCGTGTGCGGGCCGGGTCCGTATATGGAGGCGGTACGACCCCTGCTCGCCGAGGCGGGGGTGGCATCGGCGCGAATGCATGAGGAATCGTTCGTCTTCGCCACGTCACCTGCCGACCGTTTGGCCAAGGCAGGTGCGAGAGCCAAAGCCGCCGGAGCCGGCGTCGTCGGCGGCACTGGAGTGAGCCACGTCGTCGAGTTCGCGGTTTCCGGGCGCGTGGTCGACTGTGATGAGTCCACGACAGTCCTCGACTCTGCTCTGGACGCCGGACTGTCGGTGCCCTCATCCTGCTCGGAAGGCGCGTGCGGAACCTGCAAGTCCGTGCTCATCAGCGGCGAAGTCGAGATGAAGCATGCAGGCGGAATCCGGCCGAAGGAGATCGCTGCCGGAAAGTTCCTGCCCTGCTGCTCGACTCCGCTGACCGATATCGTCGTCGAGAGGTGAGCTGCCTGCTCAGTGCTTGAGCTTCGTCTCCTTCAGCCCATAGGTGCCGAGGACGTAGGGTTCGAAGCCGACGACATCCCGGCTCATTCCGTACAGCGCCCGCTGGTAGGCGATCGGTACGATCGGGGCCTCGTCGGCGACCTGCTGCTGGATCTGGGCGTAGAGCTCGTTCTGTTTCTTCGGGTCCTCTTCGGCCACGGCCTGCTCGGCCCATTTCTCCACGTCGGGGTTGGCATAGCCCGAACGAACCCCGGAGTCGTCGGTGACGGCGAGGAAGTTGATCATCTGCGAAGTGTCGGAGACATCGGACGTCGCATAGCTGACCTGAACTTGGAAGTCGCCGTTCGTGCGGTTCGTCGTCAGAGTCGCATCGTCGAGCTTTTGGACGTGAACGGTCAGGCCGATGTCCTGCCACGCCTGCTGGGCGATCTGCGCCAGCAGCTCACGATCGGCGACACCCGAGGGAATCTGAATAGTGATGTCGATTCCGTTTGGATGATCAGACTCCTTGACCAGCTGTTCGGCCTTCTCCATGTCGAACTGGCTGCTGTCGACCTTGTCCGCATGACCGGCGAGACCCGGTGAGATGAACGAAGTCGCGGGCTCGGCATAACCGGCGTAGACCACCTCGACGATGGACTTGCGGTCGACCGCATACGACATAGCACGGCGCAGCTTGGGATCGTCGAGTCCCTTCTCCTTGTTGTTGATGTTGAAATAGAGGATCTTGGTCGAGGTGAAGGCCTGGGCATTGATGTCCTGAGAGCGCGAAAGCTGACTCATGCTCAATGGAGCAGGCTCCTGATTGATATCGGCCTGGCCGCCCTGCAGCTGCAGGCGACGAGTGTTGTCATCGGCGACGACGTTGAAGGTCACGGAATCCAGAGCGGGGACGCCGTCCTCCCAGTAGTCCGGATTCTTCACCAGCTCGAGGCTCTGTCCCTTATTCCAACTGCCGACCTCGAACGGCCCGGTGCCGTCTGCGTGCGCTGCCATGTACTCGGCGTCGTGTCCGCCGAAGTCATCGGGGTAGATCGATGCGGCGAACAGCGCCATATAGCTGGGCAGGGGACCCCACGGCTGCTTCAGGTCAATGCGCACCGTGTGGTCATCGACTTTCTTCACGTCTTTGATCGGGTCGAATTCGGCTGCCCAGAGATTGTTCTCATCCTCCTGATCCCGCGCATAGTTGAGGGAGAAGACGACATCGTCGGCGTCGAGGGTCTTGCCGCTGTGGAATTTCACTCCCTCGCGCAGGTGGAAGGTCCAGGACATCTTGTCCTTCGATTCTTCCCAATCGGTTGCCAGCCCCGGTTCGACCCCGGACCCGTCGGGTTTGTTGAGCGTGAGAGTCTCGTAGACCTGCTGGAGCGTCCAGATGTCTTCATTCTGGGTCGTCGTGGGTGGCAGCAGAGTTGTGGCATCGGCGGCGCGAGCGAAGACGAGGTCGCCTCCGGGCCGGGCAGTCTTCTCTCCCGATGAACTGCACCCTGCGAGGACCAGGAGGCAGGCACAGAGCGCGGCAGTCACCGCTGCGAATCTCTTGGCCATCACCCTTCCCCTCTTCGGATCCGATCGAGGTAAGCGCTGTCGAAGGTGGGTATCGCCTTCAGCAGTGTCTTCGTGTAGTCGTCGCGCGGGGACGTGAAGATCTCCTCGGTGGTGTTCTCTTCGACGAGACGTCCGTTGTGGATGACGTAGATCCGCTCGCACAGCTTCTTGACGACCGCCAGGTCATGGGAGATGAAGAGGATTGACAGGTCGAGTTCCTCGCGCAGTCGGGCGAAGAGTGCGACGATCTCAGCTTGAACACTGACGTCGAGGGCGGAGACGGCCTCATCGGCGACGATGATGCTGGGCTCGACGGCAAGCGCTCGGGCGATCGCCACCCTCTGCCTCTGCCCTCCCGACATAGCGGTCGGGGTGCGGTCGAGGAACTCCTCGGGAAGCCGCACCATCTCCATGAGCTCCGCACACCTGGCCCGCAGAGCGGCACCGGAGGCGAGACGATGATGGCGGATCACCTCGGCGAGGGTCGCCCGCACCGTATAACGGGGGTCGAGGGAGGCGAAGGGGTCCTGGAAGACCATCTGCACGATCCGCCACTGTGCGCTCGTGCGCTTCTGTGCGAACTCCCGACCGTCGACGCTCACCGTGCCGTCGTAGTCGCGCTGGAGTCCGCAGATGACTCGAGACAGGGTCGATTTTCCCGAACCCGATTCGCCGACGAGTCCGACGATCTCGCCGGGGAGGACCTGCAGGTCGGCGGAATCGACCGCGGTGAAGGCGCGGTCACCACGTCCGAAGGTGACGGTGACGTTCTCGGCGCGCAGACCGCGCACCGGCGCCGACGAAGGCTGAGTCTCGGTCATCGTGTCTCCTCGGCAAGGCCCGCATCGTCAACGTCCTCATCGATGCGCGGAGTCGCTGTCAGCAGTCGACGCGTGTACTCCTTCTGGGGATCGTCGAAGACCTCCTGCAGCACACCGTGTTCGACGATCTGCCCGTCCTTCATCACACTGATCGACGAGCACAGCTGAGCGACGACCGCGAGGTCATGGGTGACATAGAGCAGCCCGAGACCCTCGTCCTGCTGCATGGTGCGGAAGAGATCGAGCACCTGTGCCTGGATCGTCACGTCGAGCGCCGTCGTCGGTTCGTCACAGAGCAGGACCTGCGGCTCCTGCGCCAACGCCGCTGCGATCATAACGCGCTGACGCATTCCACCCGAGAGTTGGAACGGGTAGTGTCCGGCTCTGTGGTCGGGGTCGGTGATGCCGACACGGTCCATGAGCTCAACGGCGAGGTCGTGGGCCTGCTTCTTCGACAGTCCTCTGCGCTCGGCGATGGCATCGGTGATCTGGCGGCCGACCTTCATCACCGGGTTGAGCGCGATGGCCGGTTCCTGGAACACCATCGAGATGCCGGTGCCGCGGATGCGCTGATCGAATCGTCCGCCAGGCCCGGAGCTGAGGATATTGCGACCGTCGAACCGGATCTCTCCGTCGACGACGGACGCGCCGGGCGGGAGCATTCCGAGAATGCTGCGCAGCGTCATCGACTTGCCCGATCCCGATTCGCCGACGAGACCCATCGGCTCACCGGCCTCGAGGCTGATCGACACGTCGTCGAGGATCCGACGCCGTCCGGCCTCTCCGTCGATGTCGACGGTGAGGGAGTCCACTTCGAGGATGGGCATGGTCACCTCTTCGGCTTCAGCGTGTTCGTCAGTCCGTCGCCGATGAGCGCCAGCGCGAAGGACACGATGACGACGGCGAACCCCGGCCACAGGATGAGGCCGTAGTTGCCGGTGCCCATGTACTGCTGACCGTCATTCATCATCTGACCCCAGTCGGCGGTCGGCGGGACGATGCCCATGCCGAAGTAGCTGAGGGTGACGACGACGCCGATGTTGAGCACGATGTCACTCATCGCGTAGATGACGCCCTGGCTGACGGTGTTCGGAATGATGTGGCGGGTGAGGATCCGGGGAGTGCTCAGCCCCGAGGCGCGGCAGGCGGAGATGAACTCCTGCTCTCTGAGGACGAGCACCTCGCCGCGGACGATGCGAGCGTAGGCCACCCAGGAAACGGCGCTGATGGCGACGAAGATGCTGCCCATTCCGTTGCCCATGACGAAGACGAGCACGATGACCAGGACGTAGAACGGGAAGGCCGAGACGATATCGGCCAGGCGCATGATGACGATGTCGACCCAGCGACCGAAGTACCCGGCCAGCGAACCGAGGACCGTGCCGAGGATGAAGGGCACGATGACGGCGACGACAGCGACGATGAGGTCGACGCGACCGCCGTGAAGGAAGCGGGAGAGGACGTCTCGTCCGAGCTGATCGGTGCCCAGTGGGTGCGCGACCGAAGACGGGGCGAAGGTGTTGAGCAGGTCCTGCCGATTGGGGTCGTCGGTGACGAAGAGCGGTCCGACGGCGAGCAGCAGCACCATCGCACCGAGAATGACCGCACCGATCCACAGCTGCAGATTGTGCCGTCGCAGGAATGCCGGCAGGGGAAGCGTGAACCGCGCGGTCGGCGTCGCTCGGGACGCAGTGCCGCCGCGAGTCCGCGGCGGTTTCCCATTGGGGCCACCGGCACCGGTCGCCGTGGGGGAGGTCATCGGTTCGCTCATCATGCCCCCAGCCGCACACGTGGATCGACGATGCTGTAGACCACATCGGTGAGCAGGTAGACGAGGACGACGAGGACACCGAAGATCACAGTCAGCGCCTGCACGACGTCGTAGTCGCGAGCGAGGATGGCTTCCATCAGGAGTGAGCCGACACCGGGGATCGCGAAGACGTTCTCGACGACGAGGGCACCGCCGACGAGGTGGCCGACCTGGATGCCGAGGATCGAAACACCTGTGATTCCGGCGTTGCGGAAGGCATAGTCGATCACCGTCCGCTTCCTGCTCAGTCCCTTCGACAGGGCGAAGTTCGTGTACTCGGCCGACATCGAATCGTTCAGTGCGGCCGTGAGGCTGCGGATGAGCACGGGGCAGATCGTCAGTGCGACAGCGAGACCGGGCAGGACGAGGGAGTAGAGGTGCTCACCGAAATTGCTGCCGTAGCCGCCGACCGGGAAGATGCCCAGGTTCACCCCGAGGACGAGGATGAGCAGGGTGCCGACGAAGAAAGCCGGCATGCCCTGGACGGTGGCGGCGAAGACCCTGGACACGATCGCCGAGGCGGCAGATCGTTTCGCCGCCACCCACAGTGACAGCGGGACGGAGATGACGACAGCGAACACCAGAGACACGAGCATGAGCAGCAGGGTGGCCGGCATCCGCAGCTTCAGCAGCTCGACGACGGAGGTCTGGAAGATGAATGACTGTCCGAAGTCACCGACGAGGAGGCCCGCGAGGAACTGGAGATACTGGATGATCATCGGTTCGTCGAGACCCCAGGCCCGACGAAGCTGAGCGACGTTCTCCGGAGTGGCTTTGTCGCCGAGATAGGCGGCGGCGGGGTCCCCGGGGGCAAGCTTCATGAGGATGAAGGACAGCGTGGCGACACCGAGGACGATCGGGATCATCAGCAGCACACGCCGGAGGATGTACTTGCCCACGGCTGGCCTCCTGCGACTCCCAAGTGTGACCTGGATTACACCTGTCAGTCTATTCGCACCACGCCTTGCCTCTGCGATCCGGGATGCGGCGTGTCGGTCCCTGCTGTGAGGCGATCGCGGTGACGATCGTCTGAATCTGAGGGGTCAGCTCGTCGAGTGCGCGCTCCTGTCTGTGCAGCCACTGGTCGATCTGTGCGGCGGACAGAACTGCCATGACCGCCTCGGCACGGGTTCGGATCAGATCGGGCTTGGGTGCGTTCGCGTCCGACGACTCGGGGCCCCGGTCGTCCAGGTGTCGGTGATGAGGATCTCCACGGGGCGCCGCCAGAAGAGGTAGGTCTCTCGGTCGAAGCGTCCTTTCGGGGAGCTGCTTTCGGTGAGGAGCACGAGGTCGAGATTGCGCGCGATGTGGTTGAGGTAGGCGGCGACGAACGCGGCCGCCGGTGGACTCGGTCAGCTGCTCACCCAGATTGCGGTGCTCAAGGGAGCCACAGTGATCGGCACGACCTCCTCCGAGGCCAAAGCGGAGATCGCCCGGAAGAACGGCGCCGCCCACATCTTCGGCTACGAGGACTTCGCCGAGAGGACCCGCGCGGTCACCGACGGCCGGGGCGCCTCGGTCGTCTACGACGGGGTCGGCAAGACCACCTTCGACGGCGACCTCGAAGCCGTTGCCACCCGCGGCACCATCGTCGTCGTCGGCAACGCCAGCGGACCGGTCGATCCGGTCGACGTCAATACCCTCAACACCTCGGGCTCGCTCTTCCTCACCCGCCCCACCGTCGCCGACCATGTCCGGACCCCGGAAGAGCTCCGCACTCACACGGACGAGATCTTCGGCTGGATCCGCAGCGGAGACCTCAAGATCGATATCGGCGACCGGTTCCCCATCACCGAGGTGGCCGCCGCCTTCACAGCGCTCGAGTCCCGGGCGACGACCGGAAAGATCATCCTCGAGCACTGATCGACGAGGAACGGAGACTCACCGCAGCACGAACCCGGGCACGAGATCATCGAGCGGGTTGACCTCGAACGTCGAAGTGGCCACCCGGTGGGCGCCGCCGGTGACGACCGGAATGACGCCGTCGGCGGTCTCCTCGTGGACCTTCGCTCGGAATGTCGTGCCGACGATCGACTCATGGACGAGCGTCTGTCCAGCGCTGAGCTCACCCGCGGCATGGAGAGCGGCGACTCGAGCCGCCGTTCCCGATCCGCACGGTGAGCGGTCGACCTGACCGTCGGCGAAGACCGTGACATTGCGCTGATGCAGTTCGCCGCTGGGCAGCGTGCCGAACCGGTCGACGAAGATCGTGCCGTACACCCCGGAGAGCCGGTCATCTTCGGGGTGGACGGTGTCCGGATGATCGGCGAGACCCGCCTTGACCTCGCGGCCCAAGGCGATGAGCGCGGTGAGATTCTCAGGCACGACTTCGCAGCTCACCTCACCGAGGCGGCCCACCTCGGCGGCCTGAGAGGAACCGGCAGCGGCACCCAACTGAGCGACGTCGACGAGCGCGTAGATCGCCCCGCCCCACGCGAGGTCGACCGTCACCGGGCCCAGGCTCGTATCCACCGTGAGCCCCGAGGCGACGAGGCGGCTGGGCACGTTGACGAAGTCCACCGAGTTGGCCCGCCCTTCGGCGTCCGTGTGCACCTGCGCGCGCACTCGACCCGAGGGCACGTCGATCGTGACCTCCGTGGTCCCGGACGGATCGACGGCGACGATCCCGGCTGACACCGCCCATGCGCCGAGCGCCATCGTCCCGTGACCGCAGGCTGTGGAGAAGCCGTCCTTGTGCCAGAACAGGACCCCGAAATCGGCCCCATCGTCATCGGGTTCGGTAATGAAACCGCCGTACATGTCCGCATGACCGCGCGGCTCGAAGCACAGCAGCCTGCGCAGATCATCGGCCGCCGAACCTGGCACGGCCAGTTCCCGCCGTTGGGCCACACTGCGACCGGGGATCTCGGCCGGGGGTTCGGCGACGATCCGGAACGGTTCGCCGGCAGTATGGAAGTCGACACTCGTACAGATCGTCGTCACAGTCTCCGTCACAGCCCCATTCCCACTCTCAGTCCTTCCAGTACCGCCGCATGCACATTGCGGGAGGCGACGGCATCACCGATCCGGTACAGCGCGAACGGGTGCCCCGCCTCGGAGTCGGTGGTGGGATCCGAACCGGAATCCGGCTGCGGTTGTCCGTGCACCCACGCCCCGAGGTCCGTCGCCCCATGGTTCGCCGACCGCGACTTGAGCTCGAAATAGACCTCATCGTTGGGCGTCGTCCCGAAATCGACGACCACCGCATCGGTGACGACCTCCGCCTCCCGATCCGAATAGTCGTTGCGCAGCATCGCCACGATCTCCTTCCCCTCGATCCGCGGCTTCTTCGCCAAACGCTCGCCGAGGCGGACCTCGACTCCGAATTCGGAGAACACCTGAAGATAGGCGGGGGAGTTCATCGACCCGACGTCGATGCCGATCGTGCGTTCGGGACTGACATAGGTGACCTGTTGACCGGCCCGAGCCAGGCGTTCGACGGCGTCGAGCGCCGGGTAGAACCCGTGATCGTCGAAGACGAGCACCCGCTGCTTCGACTTGAGCCGGTCGTCCATGACGTCCCAGACGTCGAAGCTCGGGCCCAGCTCACGGAAGGGATATCCGGCATCGGGAACCCCTCCGGTGGCGACGATGACGACGTCGGGGTCGAGGCCGAGGATGTCGTCCGCCTCGGCGAAGGTGTTCAGTCGCAGGTCGACGCCGTGCTTCTTGCACTGCTGGACACGCCAGTCGATGATGCCGATGAGGTCGCGGCGGCGCTGCGAGCGGGCGGCGATGCGGACCTGCCCGCCGGGGGCGTCCTCCGCCTCGAGCAGGGTCACCCGGTGACCGCGCACGGCCGCGACACGGGCGGCTTCGAGCCCGGCCGGACCGGCGCCGATGATGACGACATGCTTGGGACCAGTCGTGACATCGTGGGGAACCTCCTGCGGCAGATCGGCCTCGCGACCGCTGGCCGGATTGTGGATGCAGGTGGCCGAACCGGAGGTGTAGATCGAGTCGAGGCACATGTTGGCGCCCACGCAGGGACGGATATCGTCCTCACGACCTTCGGCCACCTTGCGCGCCAGGTACGGGTCGGCCAGCTGCGCCCGGGTCATCCCGACGAGGTCGAGGCAGCCATCGGCGATCGCGAACCGGGCGGTCGCGGCATCGGAGATGCGCGCGGCGTGGAGGACGGGGATGTCGATGCCCTCGCGGATGCGGCGGCAGGTTTCGAGCCAGGGGGCCGAGGGGGTGCCCATGCCGGGGATCGCCTCGGCGAGCTGACGGTCCGAGTTGATCATTCCGACGTTGAGGTTGAGGAAATCGATGCCGTGATCGGTGTAGGTTCGCAGGATCTCGGTGGCCCTCGCCTCGTCCATGCCGTCTTCGCGACGCTCGTCGACGGCCATGCGGATGCCGAGGACGAAATCATCCGGTACAGCGGCGCGCACGGCGTCGATGATGCGCATCGGGAACTTGATGAGATTCTCCAGTTCGCCGGAGAATTCGTCGTCGCGGTCGTTGAGCCACGGGGCGAGGAAGGAATCGAGCAGGTGACCGGCGTGCATGACCTCGAGTCCGTCGAATCCGGCGGCGGCCACGCGTTCGGCGGCGGATGCGAAGTCCGCGACGATGCGATCCATATCGAAGTCCTCGAGCGCCTTCGTGAATGACCGGTGCGCGGCTTCCCGAGTCCGAGAAGCCGAGACCAGCGGCAGCCAGTCGCCGGCGAAGTTCGAGGAACGGTGGCCCAAATGGGTCGCCTGGATCATGATCGCCGTGCCTTCGTCGTGGCAGTCTCCGGCGATCGCGGACAGCCACGGAACCACCTCGTCGGTGGACAGGTCGATATTGCCGAACGCGGCGGGGGAGTCCTTGGACACGATGGCCGAACCGCCGATCATCGTCAGACCGACACCGCCGCGGGCCTTTTCCCGGTGATAGAGCCGGTAGCGGTCCTTCGGCATGCCGAGCTCGGTGTAGGCGGGCTCATGCGAGGTCGAGACGATGCGATTGCGCAGCGTGAGCCTGCCGAGCTCGAAGGGCTGGAGCAGCGGATCGGCGGACGCGTCGGTCGCAGCCGTGGTCGGTGCGGGTGTGCCGGTTGCGGGGTCGGCGGTCATGGGTTCCTCCTTCATTGCAGGAACGTCACTGTGAGTGTGACTCCGTGGCGGAGTCCGGGTGGGTAATCGATTACCGACTACTTAGTTCAATGGTGCGATCTCGCGGTTATGCTGTCAATAGTCGGCGAGCCGATCGCGACTGTGAATTCATGGCAACCGCGATTCGATGAGGAGTGTGCGATGGAGCGAGTGAGACCGCAGGCCGAATCTCTGCGCGAGCAGGCACTGGGCATCATCCGCGATGCCATCACCTCAGGTGAACTCGCCGAGGATCGCATCTATTCGGCAGCGGGCCTGGCCAAGCAGCTCGGCATCTCACTCAGCCCGGTGCGCGAGGCGATGATGGCGCTCGTGACCGAGGGGACCGTCGAAGCCGTGCCCAATCGCGGCTTCCGCCTGGTCACCATTACCGAGGCGGACCTCGAGGAGATCATCGCCATCCGCGTTCTTCTCGCGGTCCCCGCCGCCCGCAGTCTGGCAGAGGCCGGCAGCGATGACATCGTCGGTCGCGGCCTGAATGCTGACGGCGTGCAGGCGGTGACGGACGGGTCGGTGACCGAGACCGGCGAGGCAGCGACCAAATCCGAGGCGATCGTCCGACTGCGCGAACTCGCCGAGGCGACCGTGGACGCGGCCGAGGCCGGCGAATTCGCCGAGTTCTATACGCAGGACCGCAGGTTCCATGAGGCTCTGCTCGAGCACGGCCTCGGCGGGCGTGCCGCCGCGATCAGCCTGCGCCTGCGCGATCAGTCGCGCCTCTACCGACGCCAGGATCAGATCGGGGCCATCGCGGTCGATTCCGCTCGCGAGCTGCCGAGGATCGTCGACCTCATCGAGTCCGGGAACGCCGCCGAGGCGGCCGACCTCGTCACGTCGAACCTCTACTTCTTCAAACGCGTCCCGGCCACGGCCGACGGCGAAGGCTGATTCGTCACTGTCAGAACGGCCCAGTTTCGGCTGAGTAGCCCAGTTTCGAACATGGGCTGCTCAGCTCAGAGTGGGCTGGTTGTCTCAATCGGCTGTAGTGCGAGCCGAGAAACGACGAAACGACGCTGGGCCGCCCCGAAACGGGATGGCCCAGCGTCGTTGCACTCGATCAGGCATCGCAGCCGATCAGGTTCTCACCTCGTTCAGGCGGGTGCCTTGTCCGGGTCGATGTCGACGATCGGCATGGACTCGATGTCCATATTCGGGTTGTCGGCCTGGGTGCGAGCCAGCTCCTCGGCCTCCTCGTGGGTGTTCACCGTCGGGAACGAGCCCGGCAGCGGTCGGTGCGCCGATTCCTTCATGAGCAGCACGGCGACGAGTGCGACGACCGAGAAGAACATGATGTAGAACGCGGGCATGTACGAGTTGCCGGTGACATCGATGAGCGCCTGGGCGAACAGCGGCGTGGTGCCGCCGAACAGAGAGACGCCGAGGTTGAACGTCAGACCCATCGCACCGTAGCGCGACGCGGTCGGGAACAGCGCCGGCAGCGTCGAGGCCAGGCAGGCGATGTAGAAGCCGGCTGGCAGGGCGACCATGAACAGAGCCACCATCACTGCCCACATCTCACCGATCTGCATGACAGCGAACGCGGGAACGATGAGGACGATCGTCATGATGGCTGCTGCCAGGAAGACGAACTTGCGGCCCATCTTGTCGGAGAGCTTGCCGATGAGCGGCAGGCACAGCGACATGATGACGAGAACCGGGATCGTGGCCACGGCCGCCTGGACATTCGAGACCTTGACGGTCTCCTCCAGGTAGGTGGGCATGAAGCTCGTCAGCGCGTATCCGACCGTCTGGGAGCCTGCGACGACGGCGATGCCGATGAGGATCTCTTTCCAGAAGTGACGGATGACGCCGATGAGGCCGTGGCGGGCGTACTTGTCGTCCTTGACCTTGACGTCGCGGCCGGCTTCCTCGCTCGATTCGAAGCTCGGGGTCTCCGGGATCTTCAGACGGAACCAGATGGCGACGGCGCCGAGCGGGATGGCGATGAGGAACGGGATCCTCCAGCCGCCGTCGAGCATGGCGTTCTCGCCGTTGATGGACGTGGTGATCACGGTCGTGAGGGCCACGGTTCCGGCGCCGGCGGCGAAGCCCAGGTAAGAGCCGACATCGAGCCACGAGGCCCAGTAGCCGCGGGACTTGTCCGGAGCGAACTCCGAGACATAGGTGGTGGCACCGGCGTACTCGCCGCCGGTGGAGAAGCCCTGGATCATCTTGAGCAGGTAGAGGGGGACGATCACCCACAGGCCGACCTGGGCCGCGGTGGGCAGGACGCCGATGAGGGCGGTGGCGGTGGCCATCGTGGCCATCGTGAAGAACAGGACCTTCTGGCGGCCGATCTTGTCACCCAGCGGTCCGAGCACCATGCCGCCGAGCGGGCGGACGAGGAAGGACACGGCGAAGCCGAGGAGGGTCACGAGCAGACCCATCTGTCGGTCCATGCCTTCGGTGAAGACGGAGGTCATCGTCACGGCCAGGTAGCCGTAGACGCCGAAGTCGAACCATTCCATGAAGTTGCCGACTGTGGTGCCACCGATGGCGGTGCGGATCGATTTGGTTTCGACGACGATGCAGTCATCGGCCTCGAACCGCTTCTGTTTCTTTATTGCACGCCGTTCCTTGCGGGTCGGCTTCTTGTCTTTCTGCGCGGGTCTGTCGTGGCCTTCTGACATCAGTGGTTCCTCGTTTCAGCTGCTGCTAGGCAAGTTGCAGGGCCGAGTCGCCGGAATGGTGCGAACTCTGCGCGGCAGTTGCTGTCGGATTTCGACAATGCAGAACATCCTTGCTTGGTACTCAGGGAGTGTCAACAAAAATTGTGACACAGTTCACGATGAATGCGCCGGATGGCAGATAGCTTCGTTGAAATTCGTCCAGTGGTCCAGAAAATACGCAAGAAGGATGCTGTCTAATTCGCAGTGGCACTTGTCCAGTGGCGTTGTCGGCAGCGACCGGCGGACACGGTGCGGCCCGTGATTGCGCGGAGATCAGTTCCTGACGACGCGATAGGTCTCGAGGCCGGGATCGACGGCGCCGCGGACGTGGCCGGACGGACTCGCCGCCACGGCCTGGAGGAAGTCGACGGTGTCGGCCGTGATCTCCTCGCCGGGCAGGACATTGGGGATCCCGGGCGGGTACGCGGCCAGCGAGCTCACGCTCACTCGTCCGACCGCCTCGGCGGCGGTGACGAGTTCGGAATCGGCGAAATACGCCTCACGCGGGGTCATCGCCAACCGGCCGGCCGTGGGCAGCGGCGGGAGGGCGGCTGCCGGGCTCGTCGCCGTGGCGGAGTCCGCGGTCTCGAGGCGCAGGGACTCCAGTGCGTCGATGAGGCGGCCGATGTCCGGGGACTTTCCGATGCCGATGAGGGCGACGAGGGTGGTCGCTGTCGACATCTCGGGGAAGATGTCGAACTCCTCGGCCAGGCGTTTGCGCACCGTGTGGCCGTCGAGTCCGGTGGCGGTGATGTCGATGGGCAGGCGGAACGGGTCGATGTCGACGACGTCGGCATGGCCGAGGAACTCGCCGGACAGCAGGTGGTAGCGGTCGGTGGCCTCGATCTGCGCGCGGATGTGGCGGATGTTCTCCAGCGAGTTCGTGATCGCCTCGGTCGAGGTCATGAGTGCGCGGCGGGCGAGGTCGATCGAGGCCATGAGGTGGGCGTTCTCGCTCGTCGAAGCGGTCATCATGAATGCCCGGGCCAGTGCCGGTTCGAGGCGATCGGCGAATTCGGTGTCGCCGAGGTGGAGCAGTGCGGACTGGGTGAGCGAGCCCGCGAGCTTGTGCGTGCTCATGATGACGATGTCGGCGCCCTGGGTGACGGGGGAGGCCGGCAGGTCAGGGTGGAAGCCGAAGTGGGCACCCCAGGCGGCGTCGATGATCAGTGCCGCACCTGCTTCGTGCGCCGCCTCGGCGAGGGCTTCGACGTCGGCCACGGCGCCGAAGTAGCTCGGGGTCACGAGGTAGACGGCGGTCACGGGCTCGGGGTGATTGCGGATGGCGTGGCGCAGGGCGTCGGGGGTGACGCCGTGGGCGATGCCGTTGACCTCGTCGACGTTGGGGTAGACGAAGCCGGGGTTGAGGCCTGCCAGCACGATGCCGTCGATGAAGCTCGAATGCGCGCTGCGCTGGGCGACGACACCGGACCCGAGGGTGCCGATGGCCAGGGCGGCCATGCGGTTGCCCTGCGAGGAGCCGTTGGTGAGGAACCAGGTGCGGCGGGCGCCCCAGGCTTCGGCGGCCAGCTGCAGGGCTTCGTCCTTCGGGGTGTCGACGCCGAGGTCGATTCCGTCGAAGAGCGGGGGGATGTCCAGGGAGAGGGTGTGCTCGCCGAAGAATTCGGCTTGACCTGCGGAGATACCCTCGGTCGTGCCTCCATGTCCGGGGGTGGACAGGAACAGCGAGTTGCGGTCGGCCGCGTGCGCCAGTGCTTCGGCATAGGGCGCGCGTGACTGCGTGAGGGCAGGATGCATCGGCGACCCCGAGGAGGAGTGCGGGGCCGGGGGCATGGGGGAGTCCTGGTGCACGGTCATGCGTCCAGATTAAAGAGGCGAACAGGTACGGGAGAATAGCAACTTTCCTCTCCTGCTCTATAGTGAGTATAGAACTCAAAGGGGGAGATCAATGGAACCTCTGGACACCCGCGGCCTCACCGCTCTGCGTGCCGTCGCCGAGACCGGATCCGTCGCCGCGGCCGCCGCCGCGCTGCAGTGGAGCCAGCCGACGGTCAACCATCATCTGCGCAATCTCGAGCGGGCCCTCGGCGCGACTTTGCTCGATCGCACACCGCGCGGATCACAGCCGACGACCGTGGGCAGCCTCGTGGTGACCCGAGCCGTGGAGATCCTCGGACTGTGCCAGCGCCTCGGCGCCGAGGTGGCCCTCTGGCGGGAATCTCAGGCCGTGCCGGTGCGCATCGGGGCCGTGCCCACCGTCGGTGCTCGAGTCATCCCGCGCCTCCACGATCAGCTGCAGGCCCGCCCGAGGTGGCAGACCCGCGACGAGGCGGTCGCCGGCGACCGGACCGACGTGCTCACCGCGGCCCTGGACGTGACGATGGACGAGCACGCGAAGCTCGTCTCCCGGCTCGAATCCGGGGACCTCGACCTCGCCCTGCTCGTGTCGACCGATCTCGACCGGACGTGGATCCCGGCGACTCTGACCGCCGCCCATCTGTATTCGGAGCGGCTGTTCCTGTGCGTGCCGAAGTCGATCGGTGAGATCAGCGTGGACGACCACGGGCGTCCGGATCTCACTGCGCTCGTCTCCCAGACCTGGGCGTTCAGCATCGACCCGGGTGACGCCATCGACGAGGTGGTCCGCTCCTTCTGTCTGTCCGCCGGGTTCGAACCCCGCGTGGGGATGCGGATGGACGACTACGCGGCCATCAACCGGATGATCTCCGCTGGTCTCGCGGTGGCGATGATCCCCGAATCATCGCTGTCGACCGACCCGGACATCACCGTCATCCCGATGCCGCTCAGCGACTGCCGCCGTGACGTTCTGCTCGTCTCCCGGGCAGCACGTCCGCAGGTGCGTGTTCGTCATGACCCGATCTTCGATGCGCACATTTCCGCCATCGCCGAGGTGGTCGCCGACGTCCGCACGGTCACCCGGCAGTGGCGATGAGCCGCAGTTTCACAGTCAGTTGAGACGCGGTCTCACAGTGCGAGGATCGCGGGCACGGTGAGCACGGCGACGTAGTAGCCCATGAACTGGACGCCGGCGTGCATGCCGATCATCCGGTTGAACAGCCCGCCGACGAGTCCGACGGTGAGCGTCACCCCCAGGGCGAGCAGTCCGCCTTCGTAGAGGCAGATGACGCAGATGAGAGCGGCGAAGCCGGCAATGATCGCCTCGTGGGAGACCGATCGCATCACCCAGGTCGCCGCTCGGTGAGCGTTCGTCATCACGAAAGGGTAGGCGATGGCGACCGCGATGACCGCCGCGATCACGGAGAAGAGCGCGAACTGTCCGGTCGTGAGCAGGTCGTGGAGGTTGTTCGTCGTCCCTGCCTCGGCATCGAGTGTATAAACAGGAGGAGCGTTGAACAGCGGTCCCGCGGGACCGGCTGCCATCGGTGACAGGGGCAGGCCGATCGCGATGAGCGGGATGAGAGTCTCGGCGATATAGGTCGACTCTGTGGTTCCGTTGCGGACAGTGATGACGGTGGTGAGTCGTTCGTACCCGTTCTTGACCCGGCTTCCGACGATCTCGCCCATGAGCACAGCCATGGCCACGGGGGAGAAGACGAAGGTCGCGCTGGTGATCGCCGCTGAACCGCTGGTGTATGCCAGTTGCTTTCCGGTCAGCACCCTGAAGGGGTTCGGCATCCTCGATCCCCCTGCGGGCCGGACGTCGGGAGCAAGATTGAATTCCCGTTTGCCCGACTGCTGCATCGAGCGGCGTCCGGCGGGGGAGAGCGCAGCGAACAGGTCGAAGATGAGCGGCCCGGTGGCGATGCCGAGGAAGAACGAAGTGGTGAAGGTCGCTTCCTTCTGCTCCATGATGAAGGCCTGCAAGCCGACGATGAGCAGGACGAACGGGACGAGCCCCGCAACTGCAGCGAGCTTGCCCTTCGAGGTATAGGCGACTAGGACGGCCGCGGCGATGAAGATCCAGGGAGCGGCAGCGCCGATCGCCTCGGCGAAAGGGGTGAGTACGAGGGCGAACACGATCGACAGCGGAATGGCAATGGCAACTGAGACGACTCCACCGGAGATCGCCTTCTGCAGCGCGATATGCGGGATTCCGAGCGACCTCAGCAGCTGCGCCTCACGCAGCATCGGCACCGCTGTGGTGTCACCGGGGATTCCGAGGAGAGTCGTCGGCACGGCGTGGGAGATGTGTTTGGCAATGATCGCGGCAAGGAAGAACGCGAGCACCCCGGCAGGAGGCACCCCGATGAGGATGACAAGCAGCGCCAGCGGTGCCACGATCGCCGTCTCGTCCGTGCCCGAGATCAGTCCGATTCCGGTGAAGAGCACCCCGGAGAGAAGCGCCATCCCGACGGCCCACAGGACTGGTTCGATGAGTTCCGCGGTCACTGGTGCCCGCCCTTCTCGCGGACGCGCGCCTCATGGTTGTCGACGAGGGCGTCGAAGAGACCGAGGGCTCGGACTTCTGCTTGAACCCCCGGCCCGAGGTCGCGGGGGTCGCCGAGATCCCCGTATTCCTCGACGACCTCGTCGATGATCTCCTGCCGGTTGCGGGTGTCGGCCGCCGAGGTGGTGATCACTCTCTTGGGTTTGAACAGAAGCCCGGAGATCACAGCGCCGACGATGCAACCGACGATGCCGACGAGAAGCGCATAGGAGTGACCCAGTGCTTCATCGCCTCCGGCCGCGAAGTGATGATCGGCGATGAGGTAGGCCGGGACTGCTGTCCCGACGGCTATGGCGATACCGCCGATGAGATGTCTGGGGTCGACGGTGTCATTCCACACCTCGAGCAATTGCGGCATCATTGCCTGCCTTCTGTCGGCCGACGGCTGTCGGGAACGTGAACGATGGAACTACCGGCCGAGGATGGCCGATGATGTTGCGGATGGAAGCGGAATGTCGAGCTGCTCGCCCAGCCACTGACTGATCGACGCCACAGCCTCGATGTCGACGTCGGTGGAGATGCCCAGCCCCTGGAGCATCCAGAGAAGATCCTCAGTGGCCAGGTTTCCGGAAGCTGTGCGGGCGAAGGGGCAGCCACCGATCCCTCCTGCCGATGCGTCGAACTGACTGACACCTGCTTGAAGCGCGGAATAGACATTCGCAAGCGCCTGGCCATAGGTGTTGTGGGTGTGCAGGGCGATCTGATCGATCGGAATCCCGGCGCCGACCAGGCTATCAAGAACAGCGGTCACATGTCCGGGAGTCGCAGTTCCGATAGTATCGCCGAGCGAGATCGTCACGCAGCCGGCATCGACGAGGCGACTCGCAGCCGTGGCGACGCGATCAGGATCGACCGCGCCTTCCCAGGGGTCCCCGAAGACCATCGACAGATAGCCGCGCACCCGCAGGCCCGCCGCAGTCGCTGCGCGTGCCACCTCGAGGCTGCGATCGGTGGTGTGCTGAAGGGAACCGCCGAGGTTGGCCTGCGCGAACGATTCTGTGACGCTGATGAAGACCGAAGCATCCTTCGTTCCCGCCGCAACGGCATCATCGAGACCCCGCTGGTTCGGGACGAGGACGGGGAACGCGAATTCGGAGTCCAGGTCGAGCCCGGCAAGCACCGATCGGGTGTCGGCCATCTGGGGAACGGCTCGCGGAGAGACGAAGCTTCCGGCTTCGATGGTCTTCAGGCCGGCTCCGGAGAGCCGCCGGATCAGTTCGAGCCGTGTTGAGACAGAAAGTGTGCGTGCTTGCGACTGCAGACCATCTCGAGCGCTGACTTCGCAGATACTGACCTCGGTCGGCAGGTTCGACGAGGCGAACTGCTGTGGAAGCTGTGCCGTCATCGCGACACACCGGAGCGGAGTTCGTCGAGGATTGACTGGACCCTGTCGAACCGGAAGGTCCTCTCCTTGATCAGGCGGTCCACGATGATCGCTGTCTCCTCGGCGTTCGCTCCGGCAGAGGCAGCGAGGTTCTTCGCATGAAGTGACATGTGTCCGCGCTGCACGCCCTCGGTGGCGAGAACTCGCAGTGCCGCGAGGTTCTGCGCCAAGCCGGCGGCGACGATCATCTCGGCGAGATCCTGTGCGCTCGCCACTTCGGCGATCTGCAGTGCTGTGCGCGCGGCGGGATGGACCTTGGTGGCACCCCCGACAAGGCCGACCGGCATGGGCACCTCGAGGGTGCCGACCAGGTCGCCGTCGGCATTCCTCTCAAACGTCGAGAGGGAAGAGTAGCGGCCGTCTACGAGCGCATGGGAGTGCGCTCCGGCTTCGACCGCGCGGGTGTCGTTCCCGGTGGCGAGGACGACCGCGGAGATGCCGTTCATGATGCCCTTGTTGTGAGTGGCCGCTCGATAGGGATCGGCTGCCGCGAGTTCGTATGCGTGGAGGATGTTGTCGATGACCTCGTCTCCGCCGAGCAGATCCCTGTCGAAGACTGCCCGTGCCCGAGACAGTCGATGGTCCGCCTTGTTGGTGAGGATGCGCAGGAGCGCGTCACCTCCGGCGATCGCTGCCACGGTTCCGGAGACCGCCTCAGCCATCGTGTTGACCGCATTCGCCCCCATTGCGTCTCGAACATCGACGAGGAGGTGGACGAGAACATACGTCATCGTCCGTGCCTCGACGAGGCGGACCTCGATGCCCTTGACCCCGCCGCCGACCTCGACGAGCTTGGGATCCTGCGCATTGGCCAGGTCGATGATCTCTGCTTGGCGTTCGAGAACACGTGTGCGCGCGGCCTGCGGGTCCGCCACGTTGATGAGTTGGATCTGTGCCTGCATGACGGGCTCGGTCGAGCTTGTGAAGAAACCGCCGTGCGGACGTGCCATTCGAGCCGCGTTACTGGCGGCGGCGATGACCGAGGCCTCTTCGGTTGCCATGGGTACGAGCACGTCGGTGCCGTTGATCGTGAAGTTGGTGGCTGCGCCGAGCGGAAGCGAGAACACGCCGAAGATGTTCTCGCTGAGGTTGGCGGCGTCTTCGGGACCGAAAGCGTCCGCATCGAGCTGGCTGAACAGTTCGGCGTCGAGCCCAATCGAGGCTGCGACGGCCTTCCTGCGATCATCGACCGACATATTTCGGAAGTCGGCAATTCGGCTGTTCACTGCCATCGTGTATCTCCAGTCAGGTCGTCATTGGCCGACATCGCCTGTCGGTCGGAGTTCCTCCGCAGAGATCAGTCAAACAATGCACGCGGGAATCTGCCATGTCTTTTTCGGATGTGAATATCGCTTAGCTATGGCTGTTCCAGACATGGAAGCTTAGAAAGATGACTTCAGCTTGTCCAGGCGGAGCGCGACCTGGAGGCGGAACGCCCGCTCCGGTGACCTCCACTCCTGACCGAGCACGAGATCGGCTCTCTCAAGCCGTTGCTTGACGGTGTTGACATGCACTGACATCTGAGTCGCGGTTCTGCGGATGTTCATCCCGGACTCGAAATATTCCCGGAGCGTCGAGATCAGCTCGGCTGAATGGATTCGGTCCCATCGGCGCAGCGGCTCGAGCATCCGTTGCATGAATCTCTCCGTCTGCTCCGGCGCGGTGCCGAACATTGCGGTGTAAGGCGCGAAATCTTCCGTGGGAAAGATTCCTTCGCTGATGCCGAGGGAATTGAGGATGCGGATGCACGACCACATTTCGTCCTCGGCAGTGCGCAGCTGATTCCTGTCGTAATCGGTGTCGGAGATGATCACCAGCGAACTGTCGAGGGCGCCCGACTCTTCGAACAGGGTGTCCAGGGTGGGCCTGTCGCGGATCACGGCACTGGGGAGGAGCACCGTGATCCCGGGGGATCGCTGCGTCATGAGAATGCGCGGCTCGACGCGGACCAGGCGAGCGGCGATGCGGTCATCGTTTTCGATGTCGCCCTGAATCGTCATGAGTCTCCAGGGTCCGGAGAGGCTGAAGCTGCCGGTTCGGGAACGGGCCTCGAGCTCACTGAGATCACGAGTGCCGGCAATGATGTCGACTGCGAGTTCTCCACGGACTCGGTTCTCGGCATCAGCCCGGGCTTGTTCGTTCATTCGGATGAGCGCTAGCGTCTGCGCCGCCTGGGCGACGATGTTCGCGTCGCCGTCCTCCGGATCGTCGTTGAAACGCACGAACAGTGCGCTGTGCTGTCGGCGGTGGGAGGCCACCGAGGCGACGTACATGTGCTGTGCACCAGCGACCTGCGCGCTTCGGCCTGTCGCCCGACTGTGACTCAGTGCCGTTCGGACGTCGGCAACGTCCACCGTGATGCCGTCGAAGAACGCCTCATCGGCGGAAAAGCGCGGAGAGCCGAGACGTCCGCTGTCGACGACGATCACGTCGGCCTCGAGCAATTCGGAGATGGCGTCGAGAACTGCGGGGACTCCTTGTCCCTGCAGGACGAGCTGCGTCAGTTGCTCCTCGACCTCGACGAGCCGTTGGAGGGTGCTGGCCTGCGCGGCTGCCGTCTCCTCGGCTTCCGCGGAGGCTTGGGCCGCCTCTGCGAGGTCTCCCATCAGCTGCGCCGTCTTCAGCACCACGGAAGCGTGGTCCGCGAGAGCCGACAGCAGGGTGATCTCGTCGGTGGTGAAGTCATGTGGATAGCGGTTGGCCGCGAAGAGGGCGCCGAGGACTTCGCCGTCGACGACCATCGGCACTCCGAGAAGTGACTCCATGCGCTCGGCCTTCACCGCGGAGTCGACGCGTCTTTCGTGAGGCAGTCGGGTCAGATCGTAGTTCGACGTCCACTGTGCGGCGCGATCACGCACTACCTGTCCTGCCAGTCCGACGCCGGGAGGCACTCGCAGTTCTTTGAGATTCGCCGAGATCGCTCCGCGACTTGCCTGAACACGCAGGTCGTCGGTCTCCGGATAGTACTGGGAGAGGTAGGCGATATCGCATCCGATGAGTGTTCGGGCACGGTCGACGAGCTTCTGCAGCAGCTTCTCGGTGTCTCGCACACGGATGAGCTCCGAGGCGCTCTCCAGAAGGGCCGAACGCTCGCGATCTTTCTGCTTCCACCGGGTCATAGTCGCCGACAGATCGGAGAAGGAGGCGATGAGATCGGGGTGGTCCTCGAGGCCGCCGGATAGGGCCGACCGGTTGAGATCTATCCCGCGGGAGAGAGCTCTGACGATGTCGGCCACGGCGGTGGCAGACACTGTCCCCGACTCATCATCGATCTCTGTCATGAGACCAGTGTCGCAGGGGCTCGGTGCCTCCGCCGCACCCGGCATCGGATGGGTGCTTCGCCTGAGAGGTCGTGGCCGTCAGCCGGCTGCGGCGGATCCTGCGTGCTCGGGTTCGCGCACGACGGGCAGCTCGCACGTCGTCGACGCGACCTGCCGGTAGCCGGAGAGGAACGTGTCGAGGCGTTCGATCGCCTCGGTGAGCACCTCGACGGAGGGCAGGGTGACGAGTCGGAAGTGGTCGGGCTTGGGCCAGTTGAAGGCTGTGCCGTGGGAGACGAGGATCTTCTGTTCGCGCAGCAGGTCGAGGGCGAACTGCTCGTCATCGGTGATGCCGAACTTCTCGACATCGAGTTTCGCGAACATGTACAGCGCACCGTCGGCTCGGTGGGCCGAGACGCCGTTGATCGAGTTGAGCCCCTCGTAGGCGACCTGCATCTGCGCGCCGAGGCGGCCGGTCGGCAGGATGAGGTCGTCGATCGACTGCTTTCCGCCCAGGGCCGCTTGGATGGCGTGCTGGGCCGGAACGTTCGAGCACATGCGCATATTCGCGAGCAGCTTGATGCCCTCGAGGTAGCTGTGCGCTTCGTCCAGCGGTCCGGTGATCGCCAGCCAGCCGGAACGGTAGCCGGCGACCCGGTAGGCCTTCGACAGTCCGGAGAAGGTCAGGCACAGAACGTCGTCGCCGGTGAGGGTGGCCATGTTGACCAGCTCGACGCCGTTGTAGGTGATCTTCTCGTAGATCTCGTCGGAGAAGACGATGAGTCCGTGGCGGCGGGCGATGTCCGCGATCTTCTGCAGCGTCTCCTTCGAGTACACCGCCCCGGTCGGGTTGTTCGGGTTGATGACGACGATGCCGCGGGTGCGTTCGGTGATCCGGGACTCGAGGTCGTCCAGGTCCGGCTGCCAGGCGTCCTCTTCCGCACAGCGGTAGTGGACGGGGGTGCCGCCGGACAGCGCCACCGAGGCGGTCCACAGAGGGTAGTCGGGTCCGGGCACGAGGATCTCGTCGCCGGGGTTGCACAGCGCCTGCAGGCTGAGCGTGATGAGCTCGCTGACTCCGTTGCCGAGGAAGACTTCGTCGGTGCCGAGATTGTGGATGCCGCGGGTCTCGTAGTACTGGACGACGGCACGGCGGGCCGACAGGATTCCCCGCGAGTCGGAGTAGCCCTGCGTCACGGGCAGGTTCGCGGCGATGTCCTGGACGATCGCCTCGGGGGCTTCGAATCCGAACGGGGCAGGGTTGCCGATGTTGAGCTTGAGGATCGTGTGCCCGGCGGCTTCCATCGCCTGGGCCTCTTCGAGGACGGGTCCTCGAATGTCATAGAGGACATTGGCCAACTTCGACGACTGCCTGAACATGTGAACCGAAAAACCTTTCATACGACTGCTGCTACATCCACGCTAGGACCCCCGCCGAGGTGGTTCTGACCAAACAGAGGCCCGTTTCCCAGACCTTTGCTCGGTTCGGAGGACCGTTGTGCAGACCTTTTGCAACTGGGCCTCACGATACTCTGGGGAGCATGGCGGATGTGAAGCCGGGGCCCCGCCGGAGGGGGCGCCCGCGTAAGGCGAGCAGCAGCGATGCGCGAGCTGCGATCACGGCCGCCGCCTCGGCCGAGTTCGCCGAAAAAGGATACGACAAGACCTCTCTGCGCGGCATCGCCCGTCGTGCCCAGGTCGACTCCGCACTCGTCCATCACTACTTCGAGTCCAAGGCCGGTCTCTTCTCCGAGGTGGTCAAGCTTCCCGTCCGACCGGACCACATCGTCCGCTCGGCTCTGGACGTATCGGACGACCGCCTCGGTGAGTCTCTCGTCCACACGGTGCTCAGCGCCTGGGAACACTCGAACGTGAAGTCGATCGGAGTGACCGTTCTGCGCTCTGCGGTGAGCGACTCGGCAGCCGGCCGTCTGATCAGGCAGTTTCTGCTGCGTGAGCTCAAAGGAGCGGTGGCTCGCAGGATTGAGGACAGCGGTGTCGACGGCACCGAGGCGGATCTGCGAGCCACGCTCGTCCTCACTCAGATGGCGGGTGCACTCATGTTTCGCCACGTCCTCGAACTCGAACCTCTGGTGTCGATGTCGGTCGACAACCTCACTGCACGCTTAGCGCCCGCGGTGCAGGGTCACCTCGACGGGGTCAGTGACGCGAAGTGAGCCGGAACGGCTCTACAGGGGTCGCCGCCCACCAGAGGTGGGACGGCGGTCATGAAATCTCTGCGGGAGAACCCTTGACCGGAACACTCCCGGATGTCATATTCAGCACATGATGAATAAGTCGGTGGAGGCACGAGGACTGACGATCCGGAGGGGTCGCAAGACAGTCATCGACTCCTTGGATCTTGACGTGCCCAAAGGTGCAATTGTCGGTCTGCTCGGGCCCAGCGGCAGCGGAAAGACAACGCTGATGCGGGCCATCGTCGGGGTCCAGATCGTCGCAGGCGGGCGGGTCCTAGTGCTGGGCCGATCTGCCGGATCGGCGGACCTGCGGCATCGAGTCGGCTATATGACCCAGTCGGCGAGTATCTATGACGACCTCAGCGTGCGCGCGAACCTGCGCTATTTCGCACGGGTGCAGGGAGCGCCGAAGACCGATGTCGACCGAGTTCTCGAGCGCACGGACCTGACCGGACAGGCCGATCAGCTGGCCAGAACTCTTTCGGGCGGTCAGGCCAACCGGGTGTCACTGGCCGCAGCGATGCTCGGCTCCCCGGACCTGCTGGTCCTCGACGAACCGACCGTGGGCCTCGACCCAGTGCTGCGCAATGATCTGTGGGACCTCTTCCGCAGCCTCGCCGAAGATGGGACGACGTTGCTCGTCTCGAGCCACGTCATGGATGAGGCCACACGCTGTGACCGACTGCTGCTCATGCGGGAGGGCGCGATCATCGCCGACACGACACCGCACGATCTGCTCGCCACCACCGGGGCCGCCTCGGCGGAGGAAGCATTCCTCGACATCATCGAAGCGGACACGGCCGGAGGGGGATCTGCCGGTCGGAGCCGGCGATCGGGGACCCACCTGCTTTCACGAAGCGGACGCGTTGGCAGGGTCCGCGGCGCGGAAAAGGGAGGTCGGCGATGAACCCGATGCGCACTCTGGCGACAACGGGACGCGTCCTCGTCCAGATCCGGAATGATCCGCGCACGATCGCCCTGCTGCTCATCGTCCCGAGCCTCCTGATCGGCCTGGTGGCGTGGATCTTCGATGAGACCGAGGTGTTCGCCGATATCGGGCCGGCGATGCTTGCGCTCTTCCCGTTCATCGTCATGTTCCTCGTCACCAGCATCGCGACCCTGCGCGAACGCCGCAGCGGAACGCTCGAGAGGCTGCTGTCGATGCCGTTGGGGCGCGGTGACTTCATCCTCGGCTACACCTTGGCGTTCGGACTGCTTGCCGTCGTGCAGACGGCCGTGGCCGTCGGCTACGCGACCCTGGTGTGCGGTCTGGAGATCGAAGGGCCGGTCTGGCTGCTATTCGTCGTGGCGATCGCCGATGCGCTGCTTGGTACGGCTTTGGGCCTGCTGGCCAGCGCTTTTGCACGTACCGAGTTCCAGGTCGTGCAGTTCATGCCCGTCTTCGTGTTCCCGCAGATCCTGCTCGGCGGGATCTTCCTCCCGCGTGATCAGCTGCCCGACGTGCTCGAGGTGATTGGCGACTGGCTGCCGCTCTCGCACGCGATCGATGCACTGGACGCGGTGTCGACCGGTGACGAGGACACCGCCTATATCTGGCTGAGAGTGCTCTTCATCGCCTGCTGGATCGTCGGCGCCGTCATCGTCGGTTCGCTCACCCTGCGCCGCCGGACGCCGTGAGGTGCGGCGGCACTTTAGTCATCTAAGTCTTCAGGCAGCTCGTCCTATTTGCTCGCCAGTCTGCTGGCCAGACCTCATCTGAAGGCCCATGGAGCCACGGCCCGCTAAGCCGGAAGCAATATGCCCGGCGACGCCCTTCCGATACCACGAGATCTGACGATGGGCTGGGACCGTCTTTGGTGAGATATGCAGTGGCACATCGGCGGTAGTGGTGCCACCCTAGGCACATGGATCAGGTAAACCAGGCGCCGAGTCTTCTTCTGCTGGCTGCCGGCAGCGGTACTCGGATGGGCGGGCCGAAGGCACTGCTGCGGTACGCGGACGGCACAGCGCTGCTGACCGCGCAGGTCGAGAAGATGCTGACGGCGGCAACCGCACGAGGACTCGCCTCGGACGTCATCGTCGTGCTCGGCCCGATGTCGGCGCAGGCGTCCCTTCTGGTGCCCCGCAGCGCACGGATCGTCGAAAACTCGGACCACCTTCAGGGCCTGAGCACCTCCTTGATCGCAGGGCTGAATGCGGTGCCGAACAGGGCCGCCGGTGTCGTCATCTCACTGCTCGACCTGCCCGACGTCCCAGCTGAGGCATACGGGCGCCTGCTCGATGCGACTGCCCCCGCAAATCTCGCCCGCGCGCACTGGAACTCGGTCCCCGGCCACCCCGTCGCCCTCGGTCGCGAACACATCGCCGAAGCGCTCGCGGTCGCGGCCGGGGACAAGGGACTGCGGACCATGCTCAAGCGTCACTCGGGCAGCAGCGACGTCACCAGCGTCGAGTGCGCGGACCTGCTGCCGCCGGGCCACGACGGGCTAGCCGATGTCGACACCCCGGAAACCGCAGCCCGATTCGGACTGCATTTGGAAGGAACACGCTCATGACACAGATCGCTTCGACCAAAACACCCGACGCACAGAGAGTTGCCATCGTCTCCGGCACCGGGAAGACCGGGCGCGCGATCGCAGACGCAGTAAGTGCCGCAGGCCATGTGCCGGTCCCTCTCGGGCGGAGGGACCTGACCGATCCCACTGCCGCTCTGCGCGGCTGTCACGCCGCCTACCTCATGGCCCCTAACCTGCACAGCGACGAACTCGGGCTAATCGAGATGCTCCTCGATTCCTCACACAGAGCAGGTATCGAGCGCATCGTCTATCACTCGGTAGCTGCTCCCTACGCACCCTCAATGCCGCACCACCTCGCGAAGGCCGAGGCCGAGGACCGAGTGCGCAGAAGCTCTCTGCCTTTCACGATCGTCCAACCCTGCGCATACATTGAGAACCTCCTGCCCGGACTGCGCGAGACTCCACCCGCCATCAGTGTCGCCTACAGCGCCGACACTCCCTTCGGGCTCATCGGTCTGCGCGATGTCGGTGAGGCGGCCGCGCGGCTGCTCACGACCGAGGACCACCTCGGCGCGACCCTTGAGCTCGGCGGACCGGAGCTCGTCAGCGTCGGGGACGTGGCTCGGGCCGCAGGACAGGTCCTCGGCGCGATGGTGGGCATCGAGGTGACGAATCCAGCGGCCTGGTCCGCGGCGCAGGAGGCCCGCGCCGATTCCGGCATTGACGCCCGTGAACGCGCATGGCTGACAGCGATGTTCGACTACTACGACCGCTACGGACTGCCCTGTGGCAGTGCCGGGATCCCGGCGATCCTCGGGCGCGAGGCCCGCAGCCTCGATGAGGTGCTCGCCGAGGAGCTGCACACCAGCCTCGGCGAGAGCCGGTTGTGAACTCTCGCCAACAGACGTACTCGCGTTTGTCAGCTCTTGCCGGTTCAGTCAGCGTGGGCACCGGGAAAGATGGTGACAAATCCCACGCGACCTGGAAGGACGAAGATGTCGCCCCACGCTCCACGGATCCGCATCGGCATTGACACCGGCGGAACATTCACGGACATCGTCGCATTCGACGAATCCACCGGCACACTGACGACGACGAAGACTCCGTCGACGCCGTCGAACCCAGCCGACGGGTTCATCAACGGCATCGATAAGGTGCTGGGCATGCTCGGCGACTCGGTCTCAGCGGAGCACATCAGTGCCGTCAGCCACGGCACGACCGTCGCGACGAACCAGCTGCTCGAGGGCAAGCTCGACCGTCTCGGCTTCATCACCACCGAAGGCTATGAGTTCGTCCTCGAGATCGCCCGTCAGGCAGTGCCCGACGGCTACGGCAACTCCTATTTCTGGGTCAAGCCCGATCGCATCGTCCCCGCCGACCTCGTCAAGACCGTGTCGGGTCGCCTCGACTTCGAAGGCGGCGAGGTCCGTCCCTTTGATGAGGCGCAGGCCCGCGAGGTCGCCCAGTGGTTCAAAGATCAGGGCGTGATGACGCTGGGCGTGAACTTCCTCCACGCCTACGCCAACCCAGTCCATGAGCAGAGGATGCGGGAGATCCTCACCGAGATCCACCCCGAGGCTACGGTCTCGCTGAGCTCCGAGGTGCTGCGCGAATACCGCGAGTACGAGCGTTCGATGACCACCCTCGTCGACGCGGCCGTCAAACCGAAGGTCTCGAAGTACGTGCACAACATCCACGAACGCCTCGACGCCTACACCGGCGCCGGCGAGGACTCCGCTCTGCCCTTCTACATCATGAAGTCCAACGGCGGGGTCCTCTCCGCCGAAGAGGTCGTCCACCAGCCCATCACCACCGTGCTCTCAGGGCCGGCCGCCGGTGCGCTCGGCGCCGGGCTCATCGCCCGGGAAGCGGGCTTCGACCAGGTGCTCACCTGTGACGGCGGCGGCACCTCGACCGACGTCACCGTCGTCATCGACGGAGAACCGGGCCTGACCACCGAGGGCACCGTCGGCGCTTACCCCTCGAAGATCCCGATGATCGACGTCGTCACCGTCGGCGCCGGCGGCGGCTCCATCGCCTGGACCACACCGGAGGGCCAGCTCAAGGTCGGCCCCCAGTCCGCGGGAGCCGATCCCGGCCCCATCTGCTACGGCAACGGCGGCACCGAGCCGACGATCACCGACGCCCACGTCTTCCTCGGGCGGATCCCGCCCCACCTCCTCGGTGGGGAGATACCGCTCGACGTCGACGCGGCGAAGTCCGGCATCGCCCGGATTGCCGAACGCCTCGAGCTGAGCGCGGAGAAGGCGGCGACCGGCATCCTCGAGATCTCCGCCTGGAATCAGGCCAATGCCTTGCGCCAGATCTCCGTCCAACGCGGACTCGACGTCCGTGACTTCATGCTCGCGACCTTCGGCGGCTCCGGCTCCCTGCTCGCCTGCACCCTCGTCGACGTCCTCGACCTCGCCGGCGTTGTCGTCCCCCACGACCCAGGCAACGTCTCGGCGTACGGTCTGCTCACCGTCGACGTGAAGAACGACTACGTGCAGACCAACGTCTGCCGCGACGACCGCCTCGACATCGCCGAGGTGGCCGATCTCTTCACGGGACTCACAGCCCGGGCCGCCGCCGCACTCGACGGTGAGGGCTTCCCCGCCTCGGCGCACCAGTTCGACCGTTCGGTCGACCTGCGCTACTTCGGCCAGGCCTTCGAGGTCCGCGTCCCGGCACCGGCGGGCGCGATCACGAGAGAATGGGCCGATGAGGTGACCCGAGCCTTCCACGCGGAGCACCGCAAGCTCTACGGCTACGACTTCGCCGCCGCCGACGACCAGTTCGTCGAATGGGTCAACCTCCGTGTGTCCGGCATCGGACCGATCACACGTCCGGAGACTCGCAGCATCGCCTCGGCCGACGGTGCGCCCGCCCTCGACAAGAGGGCGAAGACCGGTCACCGCCCCGTCTGCTTCGCCGCCGCCGACGGCTTCGTCGACACCCCGGTCTACTGGCGCGAGGAGCTGCTGGCCGGTGACGAGATCGCGGGGCCCGCGATCATCGAGGAGTTCGGTTCGACGGTGCCTCTGCACCCCGAGTTCAGCGCGCGCATCGATCGCGCGGCCAACATCATCATCACCCGCACCACCGGTCAGGAGGACAGCAAGTGACTACCACAGCCGACACGAGCGCCGTCGATTCGGGTTCGATGCTGCGCACCGAACCCCTGACCGGCCAGGAGCTCGCCGACTACATCGCCGCCTCGCCGATCAACTCGGCCGGTCTGCCGACTGCCTACGAGCACGGCAACCGCCTCACCGCGGAAGGGTCGAGCGTCGACCCGATCATCGTCGAGATCGTCGAAGGCACCCTGGCCAGTGTGGAGATGGAGGTTGAGACCTCGATCTCGCGCACCTCACGCTCCCCGATGATCCGCGATGCCCATGACTTCCGCGCCGGTATCCACGACCGACAGCTGCGCAAGCTCACCGGCCGTTCGTACTCCGCACTCGTCCACCCAGTCGTCCGGGACTTCCCCATCGAGGAGATGCGTGAAGGCGATGTCTTCTTCCACAACGACGTCTACGAATCCGAAGGCGGCATCGGCCACCTGCCGGACATGTGCGTGACCGTTCCCGTCTTCGCCGAGGGACGGGTCGTGTGCTTCGTCCAGGCCTTCGGCCACCACGACGACATCGGCGGGGCGTGCCCCGGTTCGATGCCCTCAGGGGCGACGAGCGTCTTCGAAGAGGGCCTCATGATCCCGCCGATCAAGTTGTGGTCCGAAGGGGTTCCGAACAGGTCCGCACTGCGGATCATGTCGCGCAACTCCAGGATGCCGGATTCGCTGTCGGCCGATCTCGACGCCGAGTGCTCGGCCTGCCTGATGGGTGCTCGTCGTCTCTCGGAACTCTTCACCCGCTACGGAGTCGAGACCGTCGAAACGGCCTTCGACGCGATACTGCAGAACTCCACTGAGATCTACCGCCGTGAGATCCTGTCGAAGATCCCCGACGGCCAGTACGTCTGGGAGGACTATGCCGAGCACGACGGCGTCTCGGACCCCATGCTCCACACCCAGCGCATCACGTTGACGAAGACGTCGACCGGGGGACCGGACGACGGACCGCGACTTATCGTCGACTTCACGGGCACCGCCGCCCAGGCCGCGGGACCGATCAACCACTGCGGTGACTATGTGGGCGGAAACTTCCTCAAGAAGTGGCTCGCCCCGATCCTTCGCAACCTCGCCGACACCCCCGAGCGGATGGGCGAACTCGACGTCAACGAGGGCATTGTGCCGCTCATCGAGATGCGCTTCCCGGAGAAGGGTACCCTGCTCACCCCCGAGTTCCCCGGACCGACGAACGCACGCACGTTCGTGATTCTCCGCCTCCTCGGCGTCCTCGCCGGCGTAGTCGCGAAGGCCGTGGACGGCCGCATGCCCGCGGACCAGGAGACGATCCGCTACACCGGGGTCTACGGCAAGGACCGCGATGGCAAGGACTACCTCATGCGCGAGGTCCTCGGCGGAGGCTCCGGCGGACGCTACTACTCCGACGGCGAGGACACGATCCACGTCGTCCCCGACTCCCGGAACCTGCCCACCGAATTCACCGAGTCCCGGTTCCCGTTCCGCGTCGAACGCCTCGGTCTGGCCGTCGACTCAGGCGGTGCCGGTCGTTACCGCGGAGGCCTCGGCTACGAGAAGCACATTCGGATGCTGCGCGACGGGCACTTCATGTCGATCGCCGACCGTTCGATCCTCGCATGCTGGGGGGTCAAGGGCGGAAAAGCAGGCAGGCCGTTCGAAGTGACCATCGATCCGGGAGGTCCGAACGAACGTCAGATCGATGCGCTCGCCGATGCTGAGGTCATCAGAGCCGGTGAGGTCGTTCGGATCCGCACCACGGGCGGTGGAGGCTGGGGCGACCCCCTCGACCGTCCGATCGCCGAGGTGGTCCGCGACGTCAGCTGGGGCAAGGTGAGCATCGCCGGCGCTCGTGAGTCCTACGGAGTCGTCGTCACCGCCGATCCGAGCGCATCCGTCGGCGCCGATGCCGCCGGAGTCGACGGTGCCGAGGCCGACGAGGCGGCCACGACCGAGCTGCGCGAGCAGATGCGGGCCACCCGGGATGCGAACGAGCCCTTCTTCGATCGTGGACCCGGCTATGCCCAGCTGACCGTCGACGGAGCCTCAGCTGCGGCGGTCGACTGGCTGTGAGGGTCCTCGTCGCCCTCGGCGGCAATGCGATGACCGGGCCCGACGGAGATCCGTCTCCGTCGGCCCAGCAGCGCGCGATCTCCGCCGCGGCCGTGCATCTGGCCGATCTCGCCGCAGCCGGACACGAACTCGTCATCACCCACGGCAACGGGCCGCAGGTCGGCAACATCCTGCGCAAGAACGAACTCTCCGCTCACGAGCTGCCGCCTGTGAGCCTCGACTGGTGCGGAGCACAGACCCAGGGCACCATCGGCTTCACGATCGTCAGCGCCCTCGAACTCGAACTCGCAGCCCGCGGGCTGGGGAACAGGGTCGCCGCCGTGGTCACCCGCACCGTCGTCGACCCCGACGACCCAGCGTTCGCCGATCCGGTCAAGCCGATCGGGTCCTATCAGGATGCGGATTTCGCCGCGGAGATGACCGCTCATGGCCAGACCTGGAAGGACTTCGGCGACAAGGGGTGGCGTCGCGTTGTGGCCTCTCCGGACCCCGTCGAGATCCTCGAGACTCCGATGATCTCCTTCCTTGCGGACTCCGGCTGGATCGTCGTCGCCGCTGGCGGGGGCGGCATTCCCGTCCTACCCGCGGACCGGGGCTGTGCCGGGGTATCCGCGGTCATCGACAAGGACCTCAGCGCTGCGAAGCTCGCCGCCTCGGTGGATGCGGATCTGCTCATCATCGCCACCGATGTGCCCTGTGCGGTCGCCGGCTTCGGCACTCCGGACGCGAGCGATGTCGGTGCCGTCACCGCAGCCGAGCTCAAAGCCCTGCGTGCCACCGGCACCTTCGCCTCCGGTTCGATGGGGCCGAAGGTCGACGCGCTGCTCGACTTCGTCGACAACGGTGGATCACGAGCCGTCATCGCCGAGCTCTCGCAGCTCGCCTCGGCAGTAACCGGGAGAGTCGGCACCGCCGTGAGTTCGCACGGTCAGGCGCACTCGGATGATCGGGTGGCAGCGGACGTTCGAGAGAGCAGAGACGATCAGTAGACTCGACTCGGGAGGAGGCGACGCAGCCATGACGATCTTCGACGATCCCCGTTTTTTGGCACAGGAGCTGGAGCGCGTGGGGCACATCGTCGCACCCGAACTTGCGACCACCTGTGTGCTCGCCCACCGCCTCGGCAAACCTCTGCTGTGCGAGGGCTCCCCGGGCGTGGGCAAGACGAGTCTGGCTCGAGCGCTCGCCCGCGCCTCCGGCGGCTCTTTCATTCGGCTGCAGTGCCACGACGGGCTCGAGGCCAGCCAAGCGCTCTACGACTGGGATTTCGCGAAGCAGATCCTCCACGTGCGCACGATCGAGGCGGCGTCCAGCTCGGCGGGGGAGCGCATCGACGCGATCTGCCTCGACGATGAGCTCCACGACCGGGCCTTCTTGCTCGCCCGTCCGATCCTGCGCGCGATCGAGGACTCGCGGGGACTCGGGCCCGACGAGGCGCGACCGGTGCTGCTTATCGACGAGATCGACCGCGCCGGCGACGAATTCGACGCTCTGTTGCTCGAGGCGCTCGCCGACTGGTCGGTCACCGTGCCCGAACTCGGCACGATCTCGACGCAGACTCCGCCGCTGGTCATCCTCACCTCGAACCGCACCCGCGACCTCCACGACGCCCTGCGCAGGCGCTGCCTCTACCAGTGGTTCGACCAGCCCGGCGCCGAGGCTGAATCACGGATCCTCTCCCTGCACGTCCCCGAGGCCGACGAGTCCCTGCGCCGGGCCGTCATCGCTGCGGCCAACCGACTCCGCAGCGCCGATCTGCTCAAACCTCCCGGCACCGCCGAGGCCATCGACTGGCTGCGCGCCCTGCACGCCCTCGGCCTCGGCGAACTCGACGACCCAGCGATCGCGGCGACGATCTCCGCCGTCCTCAAGGACGCCGACGACCTCGCCCCCGCCCGCACAGTTCTCAGCCCATTCGGAGGGGATGGAACGTGAGGACCCTGACGGACACCTTCCTGACCCTTGGCATCCGGTTGCGGGCCGCGGGACTGCCTGCAGACCCGGACGCGGTGCGGTCGCTTATCACGGCCGCGGCCTGCCTCGACCCGCTCGATCCGCAACAGGTTCGAGCCGCGTCTCGGGCGCTGACCTGCACCCGACCCGAACATCTGCGCCTCCACGATGCGATCTTCGACGCCGTCTTCGGACTGGCAGGCAGACAGGATGCGGAGGAGCCGAGCATCGACGTCGAATATCCCCGGCCCGAGATGAGCACAGAGGGCGCAGGCGGGGAGGCGAGCGAGATCACCGAAGCTGCCCGGACCGAACATCTGCGCCATGTCGATCTCGGGTTCGAACACGGCAGCGAAGCTGCCGCGCTCATCGACGGCCTCGTCTTCCGACCACCGCGCGGCCTTGCACATCGGACTCGCTCGGGTCACACCGGCATCATCGATGCCCCTCGGATCCTGCGTCGGCTCATCCGCAACGAGGAGATCTCAACCATCCCGCGGAGGCGCAGTCTCTATCGCCGGCGCCCCGTCACCCTCGTCGCCGACGTGTCCGCCTCGATGACGGTGTGGCGGGAGCCCGCGCTGCGTTTCCTGGCTCGCGGCTCTGCAGTGCTGGGAGCCCGTTGTTTCACGGCGGGGACCCGCCTGACCAGAGTCGACCTGGGCCCACGAGCTGCGGCCGGACACGGGCGAGGAGGCAGCGGTGTCGCTTCGGCGTTGGATGAGGTCCTCGACGCGGGAGCCGGGACGCGCCTCGGCGATTCTCTGACCGAACTCCTCAGTGGGCGGATGAAGGACCTGGTACGCGGCAGCACCCTCGTCGTCATCAGCGACGGCTGGGAACACGGGGACTGTACGGAGCTCGACATCGCCTGCGCGCGGCTGGCCCGACTCAGCCATCGGTTCCTCTGGGTCAATCCCCGCGCCGGACGCGCAGGATTCGAAGCGCGCACTCGGGGCCTGGCCGTCGCCGCGGCACATGCTGAGGCCGTGCTTCCGGCGACCACCGTCGCCCAGTGGCAGAGGGTTGCCGACTTCATGGCGGCACGGGCATCGGCGCACGGCGCCGGCGTCGTTGGCGCCTTCGCGCTTCCGCGAGCTGTCGGTGGGCCTGTGACCGCCGTACCCGCGACTGTGGCCACAGTGCCGACAGCGACTGGTCAGGAGGCGCGCGCATGAACGAAGCCGACGCGATCCTCGCCTGGCTCGACGCAGGTCGGAACTTAGCGCTCGCCGTTGTGACGAAGACCTGGTCATCGGCGCCGCGACCGGCGGGCGCGATGATGGCCGTCGCTGCGGACGGACAGGTCATCGGCAGCCTCTCGGGCGGGTGCGTCGAATCCGCCGTGCACGAACTCGCACTCGAGGTCCTCAGCACCGGTCGTGCGGCCTCGGCCCACTACGGAACGAGCGATGCGGAGGCTTTCGCAGTCGGGCTGGCCTGTGGAGGAGAGATCGACGTCCTCGTCACCCCCGTCCTCGAGCCCGCCACTGTCTCCCGGCTGCGGATCTACCTCGAGGCGGTCTCCGGATCCCGTGCGGCAGCACTGGCTCTCGAGCTGCCGGGAGCCACCGAGGAGGATGGCGCAGAACTTGACGGACCGAGCCGCATTCTCGCCCTCGACGCAGAGGGGAGAGCGCACGGTGACTTCGCTCATGATCGCCTCACCGAACACATCTCCACCGACGCCCGAGCGATGATCGCCGACGGCGCCGCCGGGATCCTCGAATACGATGAGACGGGACGTCGCCTCGGCTCGGGCACTCGCGTTTTCGTCACCACCTCGACGCCTCCGCCGCGCCTGCTCATCTTCGGTGCCATCGACTATGCCGCGGCCCTGGCAGAACTCGGCCGGTTCCTCGGCTACCGAGTCACGGTCTGCGATGCCCGGCAGGTGTTCACCACCACAGAGCGCTTCCCCGCGGCCCATGAGGTCGTCGTCAGTTGGCCTCACCGCTACTTCGCCGCCGAGGCCGCAGCTGGTCGCATCGATGCCTCGACCGTGGTTGCCGTGCTCACCCACGACCTCAAGTTCGACGTCCCGGTACTCCTCGAGGCCGTCCGGTCTGCGGCCGACTATGTCGGTGCGCTGGGGAGCCGACGCACCCACGCCCAGCGCACCGAGGCTCTTCTCGAGGCCGGGGCGAGCGAGGAGGAGATCGCGCGGATTCACGGTCCCATCGGCCTCGACCTCGGCGCACGCTCTCCAGAGGCGACCGCGCTCTCGATCCTCGCCGAAGTGCTCGCCGAGAGGTCGCAGGGCACCGGGGTGTCCCTGAGCGTGACCACCGGAGCGATCCACCGCTGACGGCGGTCTGCCCCGGTGGGCGCAGGGCATCAGCGCCGCTGTGCGCTCAGGCCCTCGACCGCCGAGGTGAAGCAATCGGCCGGTGGCGTGACGAGTCCCGCGCCCACCTGGCCCACCCCGGCGACCTTTCCGGCCATCCCGGTGTTGATCTGCGGTAGGACGTGGGTACGGAGCACCTTCGCGAGGTCGATTCCGCTCGGCACCCCGCGGAACTCGAGGACGGGGATCTGGTGCTGGGGATGCTCGCCGAGGGTGATCTCATACATCCGGCGGGTGGTGTCGACCGCGAAGGAGACGTCCCCACCGACGAGACGCACGACCGCGGGAGCTGCGGCCATCGCGAGGCCGCCGATGCCCGCGGTCTCCGTGATCGCGGAGTCGCCGATGTCGGGATTGGCGTCCTCGACGCCGTAGGAGCCGAGGTAGAGACCGTCGGCGATCTGCGCCGGGCCCGAATACCACTGCTCACCGGTGCCGGCGAGCTGAATGCCGAAGTCCGTGCCGTTGCGGGCCATGGTGACGACGAGAGTCGAGCCGGGCACCCCCTTCGCCGCCGCCATGGCGAGCTTGCACGTCGGCATGACGAGGTTGAGCGCGAAGTAGTCGTTAGCCCCGAGGAAGCGCGCGACCTCGGCGAGGTCGTCAGCGGGGAAGTCGAGGGTGAAGAGCTTCGGCATGATGTCACGGAGGAAGAGCAGGGTCGCCGTCCGATTGCGGTTGTGCCCCTCGTCCCCGGACTGGAGCATCTGCGTGACGTAGTTCTTCGTGTCCAGCGGCCCGGTGGCGGCCACGGCCGCGGCGAGCACGGGGCCGAGCACGTCGCGCATCCAGTTCAGGCGAGTGAGCACCTCCTCGTTGTTCGCTCCGTAGCGCAGCACCTTGCCGAGGCCCTCGTTGAGAGAGCAGTAGGCGCGATTGCCGTGGACCGGGTCGACGAGCTCGAACATCCACATCGAGGGGCTGACCACGCCGGCCATCGGTCCGACCGCGTCACGGGAATGGCAGGGGGCGAAAGAGAAACGGCCATCGGCGAGACCGGCCTCCGCTGCCTCCAGAGTCTCGGCGAGTCCTTCGAAAACGACGGCGCCGGCCAGAGCCCCACGCATCGGGCCAGAGGCTCGGTCCCACTCGAGCGGAGGGCCCGAGTGGAGGAACTCGTCCTCGCGCAGTCCGAGGCATTCGCGAGCCGGTCGCAGTCCCACGACCTCGGCTCCGGCAGAAAGCATGCGCTCGAGCGCTTGTGCGTTCGCCTCCCGGCGACGGGGGTCCGCCATCACCTGATAGAGCGCGGCGGGATCGCCGAGGGCGGGCTTCCACTGAACCTCCGTCACAGGCACCGCCTGGGCACGCAGCTCCTCGGCGAAGAGGCTCAGGCCCACGGAGACCACGGAGGGCGCGGTTTCGAGCAGGCCCGAGAGGCTCTGGGCGCCGGTTGAGTGCGATGACAGTGCGGCGGGGATGCGCTCCGGTGGCACTGAGGATTCGATGACCGTGCTCATCTGTGCCTCGCAGCCGAGGTGGGCGAGTGCACGGCAGCACGCCTCGGCGTTCGAGAGGAATACCTCGGCGTCGGCGGCGACGAGCGCGCGGACGGCGGCAGAGAAGTCCTGCGGATCGGCGCTCGTGCCGATGAGGCTGACGACGACGGGCAGGACCCGGCCTTCTTCGGCAGCCGTCGACTTGGCATCGGTGATCGCTGCGGCCAGCTCATCGGCGGGATCCGCGTGGGCGCCGTGGCCGAGCACGAGGTCGAGCAGCAGCACACCGGCTCGGGGGCCGAGGTTCCTGATCGCCTGCAGACGCAGCGAGGGGTCGATCATCGGGTGGGCGCGGCCCTGGGTCATCTCGTCGGCACCGAAGTCGAGCACGGTGTGCGTATCGGCGCTGATGGTCATTCCGCTCACCAGCTCAGCACCGGCGAGGGGGATGTTCGAAGAGATCGGGCCGAGCGCGGACCGCGCGATGAGCATCGCCTCATCGGCCATGGTCCCACCGCAGAACAGGCCGATGAGCGAACCGGTCTGCACCTCGACGGACTCGGAGATTCCCCAGCTTGGCCATTCTGGCACAGTGAATCCGGCCGCGCTGAGGGCGGACTCGACCCCGGCTGAGAGACTCGGGGAATCGGGACCGAGGATCGCCCAGCTCACCCGTACACCGAGTTCGGCAGCGCGGTCTTCGATCTCAGCGACCACCTCGGCATCGGCGGGCTTCGAGACCACGATGATGTGCTCGGTCTCGGCGTCGACGGCGAGCGCCTGCAGGGCCTGTCGTGCGCTGAGGCCGCCGACGTCGCGCGAGAGATCGCGCCCGCCCGTGCCGATGAGATGGCTGACCCCGGCCCCGGCAGCATCGAGGAGCACCGAGACTTGCTGAGCGCCCGTGCCCGAGGCCGCAATGATGCCGAAGCTACCGCGCCGCACTTGATTGGCGAATCCCAGCCCGACCCCGGAGATGATCGCAGTACCGCAGTCTGGGCCCATGACGATGAGCCCGTTCTCGGCGGCACGAGACTTGAGTTCGACCTCGGTCGAGACGTCGACATTGTCGCTGAAGAGGAGCACCGAGGACCCGGAATCGAGGGCCGCGAGGGTCTCGACTCCGGCGCTCTCGCCGGGCACCGAGACGAGAGTGAGCCCGGCGTCGGACCCGGCGAGCGCGGATTCGACGGTGAGGGCCGGCTGCACGGAGCCGCCTGGGCCAGTGGACTCGCGGGCGGCGGCGGTGAGCCTGTCGAAGGCGACGTCAACGGCATTGCTGCCTTCTGACAGGGCCGCCTCCGACTGGGCGCGGATAGCAATGATGAGATCGTTCGGGGTGACCTCTTCACCGATGTCGAAACCGGCTCCACGGATAAGGCCGAGGTTGAGCTCCGAGGCCATCCCAATGAGGGCGTCGTCGACCCCGGGAGTGGTCTTGACCTCGGTCGAGACCTGCATGAGTGCGACCGAGTCGACGTAGACGCCGCGGCGGACGGTCAGTGAACGTGGCATGGATGAGTACCTTTCGAAGAGTGCTGGGTCGGAATGCAGGCCGACTCTCGCGGGCCGTCGCTGACGCGGATGCGGATCATCGCCGCGGACGGAGGTCGGGGTGGTGGCAACAAGGGGCTCGACTTCGGGCGCGAAGGGCGGCTACAGGTCAGAGCTGTGAGGACGGCGTGGAATCCCGTGAACAGGTCGTGGCCGGAACTGTGGCCGATCCGGTCGAGCGGAGAGAGCACGGCGAGGAAGCCCGCAGCCGAGGTTTCGGAGGCGGCCGACCGAGGCGGCGGTTCCGTCCTGTGCGCCGTCAGCAGCCTGTGGGCGGCCTCGATCGCCGCCGCGACCTCGGGTACGCAGTGACCGGCTACGGCCGCACGGATGAGCGCTGCCGACAGTGCAGGAGTCGCATGGGCGAGGTCGATGGGTTCGACTGTGCGCGAAAGCAGATCGAGCGGAGGGTTCCTGCCTGTGGATCGGAGCGCGAGGGCGATGCCGGACAGAGCGTCGTCACCGCTGGGGGTGCTGCCGGGCCCGGCGCCGATGAGAGCTCGCACCCCAGCCTCGGAGTCGGCGACGTCCTCGTCGAGGAGGGCGGAGGCGAGGTCTCCGGCACGGGAGCCCAGATTCGACAGCCCGGGACGCAGATGGCCGGCCAGGGCAGCCAGCGTTGCCGGGTCGAGGCCCTTCCACGACCGCGCCTTCACACGCAGCGGCCGGTGAGTCCGGACGATGTCGAGCGCGAAGTCAGATAATTCGATCCTCCGAGGTGAGGGGGCATGGTCTTCGACGATCGGCGGATGAGAACCGCGTCGCAGCGCTGAGGCGGCGGGGATCACCCGTGCAGGGGTCCCCGGCCGCAGCGTCGCGAGGTGCTCACGACCGAGCTGCGGAACTCTGAGTCCGAAGGGCAGCAGGAGGGCGGCAGGCCCCAAGATGGGCAACAGGCGTCTGCCGGGACCTCGGGGGTCATAGGGGTCGTCGACTGCGAGGTAGAATCCCGCGCTGAACACATGGACCACCTCGGCGCGGGCAGCGCCATTCCCGGCAGGAGCAGCACTGACCCCGGCGAGGGCCGGGTAGACGTCGGCGGAGGTGCGGTCGATCGGGGAATGGTCAGCGCCGCCGACCCGCGCCGCGTCGATCCGGGGGACCGGCAGGAGGGAAGCGGTGGCGGGAAGAACCACGGACCGAGACCTCATTTCGACAGAGTATCCCGCCCTGTTATCGTCAATGCATGTCAAATGATGCCAAGGATTCGGGATGCGGTCAGCAGGAATTGACATTCGACGGGGGAGAAGGACACGGTTTCTCCGCCGAATCCCTCACCGTGGCGGATGTGCTCAGACTGCCGAGCATGCGTGGGGCCCGACTCATCGGCGGTGCCGCTGGTCTCGACAGAGTCGTCGAGCTTTCGAACGTCATGGAGGTCCCGGACATCCTGCCCTGGGTCAAGCCCGGGGAGCTGATGCTCACAACCGCGTATCCGATCCGTGATCGTCCCGAGGATCTTGAGGGGCTGCTCGAAACCTTCGATCAGCATGGGTTGGCGGCGATCGGTCTCAAATCCGGGCGCTATCTCGAGCAGATCCCCGAGGCTGCCGTGAAGGCCGCGGATGCTCTCGGCCTGCCGCTCATCCACCTCGGCGAGGACGTCGGTTTCGACGAGATCATGCAGGAGGTGCTCACCGGCAATCTCGACCGGCGGGCTCAGGTCATTGCCCGCACTGAGGCGTCCATGCGCGAGCTCGTCGATGTAGTGGTCGGTGGCGGGGACCTCGCAGACGTGTGCCGCATGCTCGCTCAGTGGACGGGTGTGGCTGCAGCGGTGACGACGCTTGACGGCCGTGTGAGATGTCTGCGCACGGCCGATGCGGAGGCCACGTCTGCCGAGGTCTCCGGTCTCGAGTGCTTCGATCGTTCGGGCCGCTTCCGTGTCGAGGACGAACCTGCTGGCATCAGCCGCCACGCGAATCCCCGAGGTCCTGAGCACCGAGAAGGCGACGGCACCATGAGCGCGGTACTGAATTGGGGAAACGTTGTCATCGAGGGAGGCAGGAGACCGGCGGCCGAGACTCTGCCCGCTCAGAACCTCGGCCGGATCGTCGCCTTCGGCACCCGTACGCTGCGGGCAGGTGACTTCCGTCTGCTGGAACAGGCGGCGGCTGCGGCAGCACTCGTCATCACCCGTGAACAGGCCATCACTGCTGTCGAGAGCAAATACCGCACCGATTTCGTCCTCGAGGTTCTGCGTGGTCACATCGCCTCGACTGACCGGGTTCTTTCCCACGCGTATTCGCTTGGTTGGGACCTCGACCGGCCCATCAGCATCGCTGTCGCCGAAGTCGATTCCGAATCCGACTCCACGGATGCGAGCAATAAGCGGACGATGCAGGCGCTGTTCGCCAACGCCTGGACGAAGGTCGTCTCCCAGTTCGATCCCCGTGCGGCGGTCGTCGGCTCGGGCGATCAGGTGATCGTGCTCCTGGCGGCAGAGCCGCGAGAGCGGATCGTTCGTCGTTTGGAGGAGTTCGTCTCCTCGGTGAGGGGACACGGGGGAGGGGGCAGGCGACGGTTCTCTGTCGGTATCTCACGCCCTGCCGAGGGCGTCTCGCGTCTGGCGCCGGCCTATCAGGAGGCGATGCGCGCGCTCGAGGTCGGTCGGCAGCTCGACCGCGGTCAGGGTCTGCGTCACTATGACTCTCTCGGCGTCTACCGGCTGCTGCTCCAGGTCGGGGAGCAGACCGAGCTGCGCAAGTTCGCCGAAGAGGTCCTCGGACCATTGGCGACGGATGCCAAGGAGGAGTACGCAGGCCTGCGTGAGACCCTGCAGGCGCTACTTGACCATCATCTCAACGTCGCCGAGACCGCGCGAGCCCTGTTCTTCCACTACAACACTCTGCGCTACCGAATCGGCAAACTCGAGCAGATGGTCGGGCCCTTCACCGAGGATCCCGATCTGCGGCTCTCACTTGCTCTCGCTCTGCAGATCGTCAAGCTGCCCTGAGGACGAGCTCAACCTAAGGTGTTGGCGAAGAGTGCCTAAGGAGAGAGTGACTATTTGGCAGATAATGACGTGATACGGGCCTCATCGGCAAAATAGAGTCTGAACCTAACCCGGATCATCCAAAGACGTCCGATCGTCGGTTCAAGTGGCCGTGCCGCCTTGAGTCAGGATCGTTCGACCTGATGCAAATGGACGAGGAGAAGCACATGTCGATGTTTTCCTGGAAGCTCCACGGCGATGGAAAGACCATAGCGCCTGGGCGGGCTGTTGCACCGGACGAGCGCCTGTCGTGGGGCAGGACCGTAGGGCTCGGCATCCAGCACGTCGTTGCGATGTTCGGAGCGACCTTCGTATTCCCGATCATCATGGGGCTCAACCCGCAGCTGGCAGTCATGATGTCCGGAGTCGGCACAATCATCTTCCTGCTCATCGTCAAGGGCAAGGTGCCCAGCTATGTCGGTACCTCGGCCGCCTTCGTCGGAGGCGTCACAGCTGTCACCGCTCAGGGAGGCACTCCCGCAGAGGTCACCGGTGCGATCATGGTTTCGGGCGTCATCCTTGCGCTCGTCGGTACGTTCATCCACTACATCGGCTCTGCGGCTCTGATGAAAGTCCTTCCGCCCGTCGTCACCGGTGGCGTCGTCATGCTGATCGGCTTCAATCTCGCACCGGTGGTTGCGAACACCTATTGGCCTCAGGACCAGTGGATCGCCGTCATCGTCATGGTCTTCATCGTCTTCGTATCAGTATGGGTGCGCGGCTTCCTCGGTCGCATCGCGGTCTTCCTCGGCCTTGTGCTCGGCTATGTGCTGTCCTGGATCTTCGACCAGGTGTTCGGCCAGATCACCTCTTTCAGTGCTACCGCCGGTGAGGTGACGACCCACTTCCGTGTCGACTTCTCTGGTGTCGCTGCGGCGCCCTGGATCGGATTTCCGCCCATGACCGACACCGCGGCCGGAGTCGTCGGTGTCCATCTGCCTGTTTTCAACGCCGCGGCTATCGTCGTCATGCTTCCTGGCATCATCGCCCTCGTCGCCGAGAATGCTGGTCACGTCAAAGCCGTGGAAGAGATGACGGGAGCCCCCCTCGACAAGTATATGGGGCGCGCCGTCATCGGCGATGGCGTCGCCACTGTCGTCGCCACTTCCGTGGGCGGTTCTCCGACGACGACTTACGCGGAAAACATCGGAGTCATGGCTGCGACTCGGGTCTATTCGACAGCTGCCTACTGGGTTGCCGCTCTGGTGGCGATCCTGTTCGGCCTCTCACCGAAGTTCGGCGCCCTCATCTCAGCGGTGCCCGGAGGTGTTCTAGGAGGCATCACCGTCGTCCTCTACGGCATGATCGGCATGCTGGGCGCGAAGATCTGGATCGAGAACCGCGTGAATTTCGCTAACCCGCTCAACATCGTGCCAGTCTCGGCGGGCCTGATCATTGCGATCGGCGATGTGAGCCTGAACTTCAGCGAGGATTTCGTCCTCTCGGGAATTGCCTTGGGAACGATATCGATGCTGGTCATGTACCATGTTGCCCGCCGGTTGGCACCTGCTGACATGCTTTCCGACTCCGACGGCGGTGCCGGTGGGGCTGGTCTCTCTGTCGGGCGGGAAGGGCACCAAGGACGTGTTGTCGATGGTGCGGAAAGCGACCGCGGCCGACGCGGTCAGGAATCGAGTGAATGAGACGATGAAGCCATCACCCCTGCGAATCCATCGACCGACGACAGTCGACGAGACTCTCGACCTCCTTGCCGCCCGAGGTGCCACCGGAAAGATCCTCGCCGGAGGCCAGAGCCTCGTTCCCGTCCTCAACATGCGCCTGGCCGCTCCCAGCGATCTCATCGACATCACCTCTGTGGCTGGAATCGACGATCTCGAGGTCTCGGGCGCCGACGGTTCGGACGAGATCTGCGTTGGTGCGAGCGTCACACATCGACGGGTCGAACGCAGCGCGGACGTCACCAGGGCCAACCCCCTCCTCGGCGAGGCTCTGCGCTTCGTTGCGCACCCCGCGGTGCGCAATCGGGGCACGACCGTCGGATCGATCGCCCATGCCGACCCCAACGGCGAGATGCCGATGGTCCTCGCGCTCACCGGCGGTCGCATCGAGGCGCGCAGCCGACGCGGTGAGAGGACATTGGGCGCCGAGGAACTCAACATCGGGCCGTTGGAGACCTCGCTGGAATCCGATGAGCTCATCACCCGTGCGATCTTCCCAGCGCTGCCCGCGGGTTCGCGCACAGGCTTTGACGAACTCGCCCGGCGCAGCGGGGACTACGCGCTTGCGGGAGTGGGGATGATCCTCGACGTCGACGGCGAGACTGTGACGGGGCTGCGCTGCGGATTCGTCTCCGTCACCGACGTTCCCGACATCCTCGACCTCGGCGAAGCCGTATCAGGTGCCGAGCTCGGCGATGCCTCCACGGTCGCTGCAATGGTCGCCGAGGCGGTGCGTGACTTCATCGACCCGGGCGGGGACATCCACGCCTCGGCGGACTACCGGAGACACCTTGCCGGAGTGATCGCCTCCCGCTTGTTCCGGCGTCTGTGCCGCAGCGACGGCTCGAGCGGTCGCGGAGATGCACGCGGCGCAAGCGGTCGCGGCGAGGACAGCCTGGTCGGGGCGACCGGTGACGACACTGAGAGAAGGCGAGCATGACCGAAGATATCGGCACAGAACCGACCTCGAGCATCCGACTCGCGGTCAACGGCACCCTCTACGAGCTCGAGGTTCCCGACCGGAAGCTGCTCTCGGACGTGCTCCGGCAGGACCTGGAGCTGACGGGCACCCATGTAGGCTGCGAACACGGAGTCTGCGGGGCCTGCACGGTCCAGCTCGACGGTGAGCCCGTGCGTTCCTGCCTGATGTTCGCCGTCACGGCTCAGGGACATGAGATAACAACGGTCGAGGGCATCGGCGACGATCCCGAGAACCCGTCCGACGTCCAACAAGCCTTCATCGACTGCCACGGTCTCCAGTGCGGGTTCTGCACCCCGGGCTTCGTCACGACCATCGACGCCTACATCGACGAGAATCCGAACCCCACCGAGGAGGAGGCGCGCGAGGCCGTGTCCGGCAACCTCTGCCGCTGCACCGGCTACCAGAACATCGTCTCCGCAGTGTGTCGAGCCGCCGAACTGCGCGCAGAGGGGGCCTCGCAATGACCACTCGCCTCTTCGGCCAGAAGATCACTCGCCGCGAAGACCCGCGCCTGCTCACCGGCCACGGCCGGTATGTCGACGACGTCTCGGGAACGGCGATCGCCGCCGCATTCGTGCGCAGCCCCCACGCCCATGCCGACATCCTCGACATCGACGTGACCGGCGCCCTCGACGTCGCCGGCGTCATCGCCGTGTGGACGCACGAAGACCTGCCCGGACAGGCCGCGGAACGGCTGCCGATGCTCATTCCGCATCCCTCCATCGTCGCGCCGCACACCGGTTACGCCCTGGCCAAGGACCATGTGAACTTCGTCGGCGAGCCCATCGTCATGGTTATCGCCAAGAACCGCTACATCGCAGAGGACGCCGCGAACCGCATCGAGGTCGAGTACAGCTTCCGCGAGGCCGTCGTCGGCGTCGAAGCGTCCCGCGAGGGAACGCGAATCGTCCATGAGGGGATGGAAGACAACGTCGCCGCTCACATCGTGCAGGACGTCGGCGATGTCGATGCGGGGCTCGATGGCGCGCCCCATGTCCTCGAACTCGACCTCGAATTCGAGCGCAGCGCCTGCATGCCGATGGAGGGCAAGGGCGTCGTGGCACGGTGGGATCCCGGGGAGGAGAGCCTGGAGGTCCACTCCTCGACGCAGACGAGCACGGGTCTGCGGGCCGTTCTCGCAGCCAAGCTCGAGATCCCACTGACCCGGGTCGAGGTCATCACCCCCGACGTCGGCGGAGCCTTCGGTGTGAAGATCAACCACCCCTGGCCGGAGGAGCTCGCCGTGGCCTGCGCCGCGCGTGCGCTCGAGACCACTGTCAAATGGACCGAGGACCGTCGCGAGCACTTCATCTCCTCCGCCCACGAGAGAGCGCAGACCCAATGGGTCAAGGTTGGCTTCGACGACGAGGGACGGATACTCGGACTCGACGTGAAGTTCTGGCATGACAACGGCGCCTACCTGCCCTACGGCGTGATCGTCCCGCTCAACACCTCCACCCACATCATGGGCCCGTACGTGATCCCGGCGTTCCGGGTCGAGTACTGGTCGCTGTACACGAACACCGTCATGGTCACTCCGTATCGTGGTGCCGGTCGCGCCCATGCGGTGTTCATGATGGAGAGGACGATGGACGCGATCGCCGCCGAACTCGACCTCGACCGCACAGTGGTACGTTTGCGCAACTTCGTCCGCGACTTCCCGCATCCCATGGGTCTGCGGATGCAGGACGGAGCCGAGGGCTGGATCGACTCGGGTGACTTCGTCACTTCGATGGACAAACTCAAGTCGATCGTCGGCTGGGACGAGTTCGAAACCTACCGTGAGCAGGCACGTAGCGAGGGCCGTCGGGTGGGCATCGGTCTAGCCTGCTACATCGAGAGCACCGGTGCGGGGCCCTACGAAGGCGGACACATCGAGGTGGAGTCCTCCGGACGGGTGAACGTCTGGACCGGCCTGACGACCCACGGGCAGGCCCATGCGACAGTCTTCGCCCAGATCGTCGCCGATGAGCTGGGAGTCCCGCTGGAGACAGTCCATGTCAAGACCGGCGATACGCGCAAGCTGCCCTATTCCGTGGGCACATGGGGTTCGCGCGGAGCGGTCATGGCCGGCAACGCACTCCACCTCACCGCAAAGAAAGTAAAGCAGAAGGCTCTGCGGATCGCCGGTGAGTCCCTGGAAGCCGATCCCGAAGACCTCGAGATCGACGAGGGCATGATCCAGGTCAAGGGCGATCCCAGCGCGTCGATGCCGCTGGCGGCGGTATCGGTGCTGTCGAACCCGCTGCGCTACGCCTTCGACGAGAGTGCACGGGCGGCCACGCAATTCGCCAAGGACTCCGCCGAGGACGAGCCCTCGATCGGGCAGGGAGAGCAGCCGGGGCTCGAGGAGCAGGAGTTCTTCTCGCCGCTTCGCTCAACTGTAGCCAACGGCATGCATGCCGCGATCGTCGAGACCGATCCGGACACCGCGGACATCAGAATCCTCCGCTACTGCGTCGTCCACGACTGCGGACCGATGGTCAACCCGCTCGTCGTCGAAGGGCAGGTCCACGGAGGTGTGGCCCAAGGAGTCGGCGGGGCGCTGTACGAGAAGATGGCCTATGACGCCGACGGGCAGCTGCTCAACGCCTCCTTCATGGACTTCCTCATGCCCTTCGCGTCCGAGGTTCCTCACGTCGAGACCGACCACCTCGAGACTCCGAGTCCGCTCAATCCGCTCGGTATCAAGGGGGCTGGCGAGGCCGGAACGATCCCCGCCGCCACTGCCATCGCTTCGGCGATCGAGGACGCCGAGCGGATCCCCATCCGCTCGATGCCGCTGGACCCCTCGACCCTGTGGCATATGAGAACCAACCATGCTGCGGGCGAGCTCAACCGCTCCCACTGAATCCGACTGAAGGACATCCAAACCATGCTCATCTCCTCCAAAGCCACGATGATCGCCGATCCGGCGACGGCCTATGCCGCATTCCACGACGAGTCGATCCTCGCCGCGACCATTCCGGGAGTCGAGAGCTTCACCCGGACCGGTGAGGGCAGCTTCGACGTCGTCCTTACAATGGGCGTCGCCGCCATCAAGGGCACATACAAGGGCACCGTCGTCTTCTCCGAGGAGGTCGAGGGCGCGTCGTTCGTCCTCAGCGCCAAGGGCGCGGGCGGACCCGGCACCATCGGCGCGGACATCTCGGTGGCACTGGCATCCGGAGCCGAGGGCGGCAGCGACATCACATGGCAAGCCGATGCCGTGCTCGGCGGACCGATCGGGGGAGTCGGACAGAGGATGCTCGGCGGAGTCGCCAAACGCATCGCGAAGAAGTTCTTCGCCGACATCGACGCGGCCATCCGCGACGGTGTGCCGGAGAAGGGTGCGCCCGCAGGTGCTTCGACCGGCGCCGAGGCGGCCGGGCTCCCCGGTTCCGGTGCTGCCGCTCCTGTCGCATCGGGCACAGACGCTGCGGGCGCACCCGCAGTTTCGTCCGAATCGGTAGATGCTGCGGCTCCCGCCGCCAGGACGGTTGGCAGCCATCGATCCTGCGGCGACGGCTTCGTTATCGGCGCTGCCGTCGGTGCGGGCGCAGCGCTGCTCGGCGTCTGTCTCGGTCTCCTGGCCGGTCGTCGGTGACGACGGATTCCCCGACCTGGCTGTCTCTGGCCGAGCAGGCGGCCGCCCTCGACAGTCGCGAGATCAGCAGTGTCGAGCTCATGACCGCGCACTTCGACCGCATTACCGAGATCAACCCGACGACGAATGCGATCGTCACCCTCGAACCCGAACGCGCGCTCGCCGCGGCGTGGGAGGCGGACCAGCGGCGTGCTGCCGGTGAAGAGGGGCTGCCGCCACTCTGCGGTGTGCCCATGACCCACAAGGACACGCATGACACCGCAGGTATGCGCACGACCTACGGCAGCGAGCTCTTCGCCGACCATGTGCCGCAGCGGACCAGCAGCGTCATCGCTCGGCTGCAGGCAGCAGGCGTGATCTCCACGGGCAAGTCGAACGTGCCCGAATTCGCGGCCGGGGCGCACACGACCAACCGCGTCTTCGGGACGACGAAAAACCCCTACGACGCCACCCGGTCGGCCGCCGGATCCTCGGGAGGCGCGGCCGCGGCCATCGCCTGTGGAGTCCAGGCTGCCGGGGACGGTTCCGACACCGGCGGCTCACTGCGCCTGCCCGCCTCGTTCAACAACATCGTTGGGCTGCGGCCCTCGCATGGGTGGATTCCCCGGACCTTCCCCGAAGACCCCTGGCAATGGCTGAGCCAGCCGGGCTTCATGGCGCGCACCGTCGACGACGTCGCCTGGCTCATGGAGCTGTGCAGCGGGACCGGCCCTGGGCCCGCCTCGACCCTTTTCGGGCCATGGCGCGGGGAGGCGACTGATCTCAGCGGAATCACCGCGGGGTTCTCCCCTGACCTCGATGGTCTGCTCGAACTCGAGACGGAAGCCCGCGACGTGGTCGCCGGAGCCGCTTCAGTGTTCGTCGACCTCGGCGCCCGACTGAGCGATTCCGTGCCCGACCTCCGTGCGTCCCGCGGTGTGTTTCGCACGGCCAGGGCCTATGAGTTCGCGGCGAACCTGCGGGAGGTGGATGCGGCCCTTCCGGGGCGGCTGAAAGCCTCCCTGCAGGCCGATGTCGATGCAGGCCTCGCACTCACCGCCCACGATCTCTTCGACTTCGATCGGGCACGCGCGCGGCTGTGGTCGGCGATGAACGATTACTTCTCCACTCACGACGTCCTCGTCACGGTGACCTCGCAGGTCCTCCCGTTCTCCGCGGAGGACGAATATCCCACTCGGATCAACTCTCGACCGATCGAGGACTATATGGCGTGGGTCGACTCGACGACTCTCATCTCCGCTACGGGCTGTCCGGCACTGAGCGTGCCCGCCGGCTTCAGCTCCACCGGTCTGCCGATCGGAATGCAGATCATCGGACCGGTCGGTGGTGATGCCACAGTGCTCCGCGTCGCCCGCAGCTTCGAGGCAGCCACCGGACATGCGCGGCGCCGTCCTGACCTGTGAGGATTGGGAAACACAAGCCGGGAAGCCAGGCGGATGAGAAGAAGCGGACGGTCCGATTGGGGAGACAGAGATGAAGCGCAGCACAGGTGCTGACCGTGCTACGGTCGGCGAGCGGTCGGGCACCGGCTGGACGCTGGCCGCAGCTACCTATGTGTTCGCGGTTGTCATGATCGGCACCACTCTGCCGACGCCGCTCTACCCGCGCTATCAGTTCGAGTTTGGATTCGGCAGCACACAGACCACGCTGCTCTTCTCGATTTACGCCGGAGCCGTCATCGCCGCGCTCGTCTTCTTCGGCAGGCTCTCGGAGGCCTGTGGCCGGAAACCGCTGCTGGCCGCAGGCGTCCTCGTCTCCCTCGCCTCGGCGGGGCTGTTTATGGGCGGTGAACATCTCGGTCTGCTCTACATCGGAAGGGTGTTGTCCGGGATCGCAGCCGGCATCTTCACAGCCACCGGGACTGTTGCAGTGCTCGAGAACGCTCCGCCCGGCAGGCGCAGGCTCGCGACGTCACTGGCCACAGCGGCGAACATCGGTGGCCTCGGATTGGGCAATCTCATGTCGGGAACGGTCGCCGAGGCTTTGCCGCGCCCTCTGTTCACGCCCTTCCTCATCCACGCCGTCCTCCTTCTACTCGCAGGAGCGGCGCTGCTGGGCGTCAGAGAGACTTCGCTCTCGCGTTCCCATTCCCTGCGACTGCAGCTGCCCGCCATCCCGCCCGAGTCACGGCTGGTCTTCCTCCGTGCGGTGCCAGGTGCCGTCGCGAGCTTCGCGATCGCCGGACTTTATTCGGCCGTGGCTCCGAGCTTCATGCAGCAGACCCTTGGCATCGGCTCCGCGGCCGTCATCGGCGCGGTCGTCTTCGCGCTCTTCGGGGCCTCGGCTGCGTGCCAGCTGGTGTTCCAGGGGCTGGCGGATCGGACTCTTGTCCTGTGCGGAGGAATCATTCAGATCGCCTGCATGGCATCTCTGTCGATTGCGCTCCTGGCAGACTCGCCGCTGTTGCTCGTCGCCTCGGCGATCCTCGGTGGAGCCGGGCAGGGCTTCCTCTTCACTACGGGCATGCGCGCCGTCACAGCCGTCACCGAAGTGTCGAACAGGACGGCCGTGACTACCTCATACTTCATCCTCGCCTACCTGGCCATGTCCGCGCCTATCATCGGCGTCGGCGCACTCACACTCGTGACAGGGCTCGTCACCTCGACGATCACTTTCGCCGTTGTGACAGTCTTGGTCGTCGGTCTCAGTCTTCTCGGGCTCGGGAGGTGGAGCAGTCAGCGTCGCGGCGTCGACGGGTGAAACCAACCGACGTGTTCGAGGTGATCGGCGACTGGCTGCCGCTCTCTCACGCGATCGACGCGCTGGACGCCGTGTCGACCGTCAGCGAGGATGACGCCTATATCTGGCTGAGGGTGCTCTTCATCGCCTGCTGGATCGTCGGCGCCGTCATCGTCGGTTCGCTCACCCTGCGTCGCCGGACGCCGTAGGCCGGTGTCACCGGACGCCGTCGTGCTTCGCCGGTGTCCTCATGCGGTCGCGGCCTGGTGAACTCCGGACACGTCGGAACTGGTTGTCAGTTCCTTCCGGACGCGATGGGCTCAGTGCGGTCGGTGAGCGCGTAGGGCCGGCGGCCCTGACCGCGGACGAAGGCGAAATAGCACAGCCACAGCGCGACGACCCACAGCAGACCGACCCACAGAGCCGGCCGTGAGTCGGGAACGATGCCGACCATGACGACGACGAAGACGATGAACGCGACGGTGATCCACGATCCCACCGGCCACAGCGGCATGGGGAATTCGCTGGGAAGGCGAGCCTCCTCGGCGATCACCTTCTTCATCCGGATATGGGAAGCGAGGATGATCAGCCAGACGAGCACCGTGGCGAAGGTGGCCAGCGCTCCGAGGAGGAACAGGGCCTGATCGGGGTAGAGGTAGTTGAGGACGACGCCTGCCAGCAGCGCGACGATCATCGTCACCACGGTCATCACGGGCACGCCGCCCGGCGAGGTGCGCGCGAAGGACCGCGGAGCCTGCCCTTGTTCGGCGAGGCCGTGGAGCATTCTGCCGGCGCCGAAGATGTCGGCGTTGATGGCCGACAGGGCCGCCGTGATGAGGACGACCTGGAGGATGGCGGCCGCCGCATTGAAGCCGACGGAGTCGAAGATCGCGACGAAGGGGCTGATCTCGGAGGTGATCTGGTTCCACGGCAGGATGCACATGATCACGCCGAGAGTGAGGACGTAGAAGAGGAGAATGCGCACCGGCACCGAGTTGATGGCGGCCGGCAGCACCTGCTTCGGATTCTGGGCCTCTCCCGCGGTGACGCCGATGATCTCGATGCCGCCGAAGGCGAACATCACGATGGTGAACGATGAGAGCAGACCCCAGAACCCGTTGGGGAAGAAGCCGCCGTGGTCGAAAAGAGCCGGCGGGCCCATCTGATCGTGGTCGGCGATGCCGAAGCCGAAGATGATGATGGCCACCCCGGCTGCGATGAGGGCGATGATCGCAACGATCTTGATGAGAGCGAACCAGAATTCGAGCTCACCGAAGACCTTGACGCCGATCATGTTGATCGCGGCGATGAAGAAGACGACGGCGAGCACCCAGATCCAGCGGGGGACTCCCGGGAACCAGAATCCCATGTACACGCCGATCGCGGTGGCGTCGAAGACGGCGACGAGGACCATCTCGAAGGCGAAGGTCCAGCCGACGAGGAAGCCGGCGAAGGGGTGGATGTAGCGGGAGGCATATTGGCCGAAGGACCCGGAGACGGGGTGGCGGACGACGAGTTCGCCGAGGGCGCGCATGACCATGAAGACGGCGGCGCCGCCGATGATGTAGGCGAGCAGCACCGCCGGTCCTGCGGCTTGGATCGACTCCGAGGAGCCCATGAAGAGGCCGGTGCCGATGGCGGACCCGAGGGCTATGAAGCGGATGTGTCGGGCGGTCAGGCCCCTTTTCAGGCCGGCGTTCTCTTCATGTTCGTCGGCGTTTTCGTCGATGGGGAGCGCCTCGTTGCGGTCCTTGTCGGCTGGAGCCATCGGTTTCTGCTGTCCTCTTCTCTCGACTGCCCGCGGGCGCCTTGGCCCCGATGCGATCGACGGACCCGGCTCCACGGCCACCTCAGATTCTCACATCGACGGGGCGGGCGAATACGGAAGCTGGCACAAAGAGTCCGAGATCTCAGAAATTCGGGTCGGACCGGCGTCTGGAACGGAGCAGTCAGGCTGTCTGCCGATCGCTGGACAGCATCCCGAAGATGAGGGTGTCGGTCCATTCGCCCTTCGACCACCAGTCCTTGCGCAGGTGCGCTTCCTCCCGCATGCCGATCCTGCGCGCCAGATTCGCCGAGGCGGTGTTCCGGGAATCCATCTGCGCGAAGACCCGGTGGAGGCCGTAGTGGTCGAAGGCGACGTTGAGGACCGCGATGGCCGCCTCGGTGGCGAAGCCGTGGCCGCTGGCGGCCGGATCGAGGATCCAGCCGATCTCGGCCTTCTGCTCACTGTCGTTGTCGAGCCAGATAGCGATGTCGCCGATGACGTGCGAACCTTCAAGAGAATCGAGACCGTCGGCCGTCTCGATGACCAGGGCCAGGGCACGGGATTCGGTCTCGAGCCCCGTGCGCTGCATGCGTTCTGAGACCTTGGTCCGGGCCACCTCGGCGGTCCAGGGATCTTCGAGGAGGAACCGGGAGACGTCCTCGCGGGAGAATATCCGCAGCTGCTCGTCGACGTCGGATTCGACATAGGTGCGCAACCGCAGTCGGTCGGTGGTCAGCGGAAGTTCGATGGGTTCCATGGGCCTACTCTGCCAGGTCGACCTGTGGAGACGACGAACGATGCCGGACGCTTCGCTGGGAAGCGTCCGGCACCGTTCGCAGTCGGGCTGTGGTCGGGCTGGTGTCAGGCGGGGAGGATTCCGCGGCGCTTGGCCATGCGGATCAGGGCCGATCCGCCGATGATCGCGGCCACGCCGAAGAAGATCGCGGCACCGATCTCGACTCCGGTGCGCGGCAGGGTTCCGCCTCCACCGCCGGCTAGACCGGGACCTTGGTCTCCTCCGCCGGTCGAGGCATTGCCTTCGCCGCCTTCGGAGCCGCCGTTGGCACCGGCGCCGCCGCCAGCGGAATCGGAGGAGCCGTCGGCAGCGTCGGATGCGTTCGAGTCCTCGGTGCCTGTCGTGCCGTCGTTGCCACCGGCATCGGACGAGCCCGCGGCATCGTCGGAACCGTTCGCATCGTCGGAACCGGCCGAGTCGTCATTGCCGTTCGCGTCGTCACCCGGGTCACCGGGCACCTCGGCGTCGGGGTCGAGTCCCAGACCATCGGCGATCGTATAGTGCGCGTCGGTCTGATCGATCAGTCCCACGACATTGGCCGCACCGGGTCCGTAGGCCGCGATGCGCAGCTGCGTGCCAGTGTGGCCCTGCGACGCCTCTTCGTCAGCAGTCGCGTAGTTCATCGTCATGTCGGTGCCGTCGGCCGTGGTCAGGGTGCGGGTGAGACCCGGGGTGTCCGAACCGGTGGCGACGATCTGGCTCGTGTGAGCGTGATCAGCGGTGGTGATGACGAGGGTTTCGCCGTCTTCCTTCGCAAAGTCGAGGGCAGCTTTGACCGCCTCGTCGAGGTCGACGGTCTCACCGATCTGACCGCACGGGTTGGCCGCGTGATCCTGCTTGTCGATGCTCGCCCCCTCGACCTGGAGGAAAAAGCCCTTGTCATTGTCGAGCAGATCGACGGCCTTGTTCGTCAGTTGATCGAGCTTCGGCACGTCCGAGGTGCGCTCCGGATTGTTCTTGCACTTCACGGCCGGTTCGGTGCCGCCTCCGTGCGTGGCCTTCGGTCCCTCCCAGCGAACGGGGAAATTGCCCTCTGTGAAGAGACCGAGCACTGGTGCATCCTGGTTCGCCTCGGTGACGTTGTCGAGTGACTTGGAATCATCGACGAGCTGGTAACCGCGTTCCTCCGCCTGCTCACGCAGCGTCTTGTCCTTCCAGTCGCCGGCGGTGGCCTTCTGTTCGAAGGATGCCGAACCGCCGCCGAGGGTGACATCGGCGCGAGCATTGAGGATCTGCTCGCTGATCGAGCCGAGTCCGCCGTTCTCCAGGGTCTCGTCTGCGCAGTCCTTGGCAGTCTCCTCGGGTCCGTAGCAGCCGCGCTGGCTGATGTGGGCGAGTTGCGCGGCCGGAGTCGCGTCCTGGATCTCCGCGGTCGAGACGTCGCCGGTCTTCATGCCCTTGGCGCGGGCCATCTCGATGAGAGTCTTGTGCGGTTTGCCTGTCCGGTCGATGCCGAGTGCGCCGTTGTAGGTCTTCGTTCCCGAGGACCAGCCGGTGGCGCTCGCCGCGGAGTCGGTGACGTAGTCCGGCTTGCCGGAGTCCTTGTCCACTGCGTAGGTCGTGTACTGTCCGGTCAGCGGCAGTTCGTCGAGGCCGTCAAAGCGTCCGTGGGCACCTTTTGCGTAGTTGCGTGCGGCGGTGATCTCGGAGTCCCCCATGCCGTCGCCGATGAGGAGGATGACGTTCTTCGCGCCGGAGTCCTCGACCGCGTCGCGGATGGCGTCGGTGTTGTCGCCGTCGAGTTGGCGGGCGCCGCCGGGCTCGTCGATTCCTGCCGCCGAGGCGGGGCTTGCGAATCCGAAGAGTGCGAGGCTGAGAGCGCCGGTTGCCGCGGCGAGACGCAGGGTTGTCCTGGCCATGTGCAGTCCTTTCGTTGAGGTGCACAGGCGCTCACCGAAGAGGAGGCGTCGTAATGATTCGAGCGGTGCCGGAGGCAGGGCTCGGACGAGTGCGTGAGCGTCGTGTGCGAGCAGACGGCCTCCAACCTACTCAGCATTCACACAAGGCGAGTGGAGGGAACGTGAAGCCTGAGTTAACTCGCAGTTCGGCCTCTGCGCCTCCGAACAATGGCGGTCACAATGGTGCCGAGAAGCAACAGGCCAGCGCCCAAGAACAGCATCGACAGTGACCCGAGTCCTGTCCGCGGCAGCGACCTATCGGCGTCCGAGTCTGAGTCTGCGTTTGTGTCCGTGGTTGAGTCCGACTTGCCGTACTTCGCGTCGTCGGCATCGGAATCTGAACCTGAGCCGCCGTCGGCTGCGGTGCTCTCGTCGCCATTCGACGTGGAATCTGAAGCGGCAGTGGCTTCGCTGCCGCCGTCTGCAGACGAATCGTCATCGTGATCTGAGGAAGAGGCATCTGCATCGCTCGATGCACTGTCGTCGGAATCGGCCGTCGAATCCTTGGGCGGATCGGTCGGCGGGGGAGTGGGACCGACACCATCGCCCTGAGCGGTGACGACGACGCGGAACCGCGCTTGTTCTCGCTTGGTGTCGTTCCCCGCAGTTTCGGGGAGACGGACGGAGATCGTAATCGACTTCTTGTCGCTCGGGGAGAGCGTGCCGAGCCAGTACGGGGATTCGGTATCTAGTGCTTCGCCGAGAGGTGCGGATACAGTGTCGCCGAAACCGCTGATCGTGACCTCGGCGGAATCATGGAGAGGGCCGTGCGGTGAGGTGGATTCCAAGCGGATGCCGGTCGTGACGTCCGCTTCGGTGGTCTGCGAGACGACGAGCTTCTCCGTCTTCTCTTCGCCGGGCACGAAGGTGAGATCGGTGAACAGCTTGCCGGGCGCGCTCCCGTCGGGCCGGGTGACGACGATCTGACCATCGGCGCCCGCCGAGGCGGGAGTCGTCATAGTGAAGATCAGGCCAAGGACGAAGGCAACCGTCGAGATGATGGCGAGATGTGCGTTGGCGCGAGTCATTGCACGAATACCTCGAGGACCATGTCTTTAGTAGGAGTAGTCGAGCCCCACCACTCCATGACGACCCATTGGACCTGACGCCCGTCGGTGCTGGCGATGTCGTTTCCGTACTGTGTGAGATTGACAGGGTGAGGTGCCGATTTGTCGAAATCACCACCATTAACCCAGTATCCCGATGCGAGGTATTCGACGCTGTTTTTCGGCTCACGAGTGCCTGTTGCATCTCCTGTGAAGCCGTCGGCGAATGTCGGTGGCTTTTCGATGCTGACGGTGCAAAGGCTGAGCGAACACGGCGGTGAAGCGTCGCGGCTGTTCTTGTTGCGATTCGAGGACATTATCCACGAGTAACGCTGACGGTCATTCAGAATGACTTCGGCATCGCCGAGAGCAGTTGATCCGTGTCGATGGAGTTTCGTGACTTCTTTTCCGAGACCGCTGTCTGGGTTGAGTCGACGAGAGGCCAGGCCATTTCCGCCGACAGGAGCGAGCCAGTCAAGTGTCGGGGACGAGGAAGTGTTCCGCCAAGACGTGACCTTGATTGTGGAGCCAGTTGTCAGGCTGCTGGAGTCGCATGCCCACGCCCTGACTCCGAGGCGTCCGTCGCCACCACCAGCCCCGAATTCGCCATTGCGGACAACGGGGACGATGATCATCGACGAACTGCTTGATGAATAGGTGGGAAAGTCCTTCAGTCGATATACGTTCGGGTGGTCGGCCGGGTTCGGGACAGAACACCAGCGGCCCACGCCGCCCGTGGTTTCGTCGGCAGAGTCCTTGGCTGTCAGGTAGGCGGTCGTCGCTCCGAGCGGTATGAGCATGAACAGCGCAGCGATGATAGCGGTGACCATCCATGCTCGACGCGTCGAGACCTTAGAGAGTCGCTCCGTCACCGTGCATCCGCCTGTTTGAGTCGAACCGAGTTCTTCATGGTGAAGATCGATTGCACGTCAAGATTCGCGCTGCGACGGTTGATGAGCTCGACGGCAACGTCGATCTTCTTGCCGGTTCCGTCGGTGACCGTTGCCGGCATTGATAGATCAAGTGTGATCTTCACGGAGTCACTGGGTTTGAGAGTCTTGCCCAAATCCACTGAATGGGAGAACCCACCGGAAGTGAAAGCGGAAGTCGGAATGTCTTTCTTCGTGCCGTCGATGGTGGTTGACGCGCGGAGGTACGGGCGCATGGCTGTGTAGTCGTCTGCGTTAGAGGGTGAACCGGTGATCTCAAGAGTCCCAGTCGCTGGAACCGCGGACTCTTTGGTATTCGTGACCGTGTACGTCCACTGTTGAGACTGGACTCCGGGGATGATTCCCTGGCTGTCTTTGCTGGGGTAGATACTCGGATTCGAACCGTACGTCACGTCTGAGGGGCCCACCTGCGAGATCTCGGCCTTGAGATCACCGGCAGTGATCGTCGTGGATTCCGACTCCGTCGAATCCGACCATGCCGCGTACGTCGCTCCGCCGCCGATGAGCAGCGCGCCTGCCGCAGCGGCGGCTGCGGCAGATAACACTGCGCGACGAAGAGACATGTGCGTACTCCTCAGGTAGAGACGGGGATTGAGGACGAGCTGAAGGGTGGGTCCGAAGCAGCCGAACCCACCCTGGAGCCGATATGGATCAGTTGCCGGGGACCTGGGTGAGGGTGTAATCCACAGCAAAATTGAGGTTGCCGAGCTTGGCATCGTTGTAGTCGCCCTCAGCGCCCCAAGGGAAGGTCACCGTGGTCGTCACCTGAACGGTGCCGTCACCTTCACCGGTGAGCGTCTCGCCGTCGAGGGTGAGGCCTCCGGTCGCATCAGTCAGGCCGCTGGCCGCGAGATCCTGGGCCGTGATGGCTTCGGCAAGTGCCGCGTCAGCATCAGCGGCGCCAGAAGGCGTCACATCAAGATTGCCGTTGAACTCAGCCTTGATGTTCTCGCCTTCGAGGGTGACGGGAATCGACTGTGTGTAAGTGAGAATGTCGCCGGGGACGATCTGGTCTTCGGCTGGGTCGAATTCGACCGGTGCGGTTGCGTCTCCGTTGCCGTCGCCCGCGTGGCTGATTTCCCAACCGCTACCGGCGGGTGTGCCGAGGTCGAGAGTTCCGGAGGAGATGACTCCGTCGCCGCCGTCTGCTTCGTCAGTCCAGAATGAGACGGTGCTGGCTCCGCCGACGAGGAGAGCGACGCCGATGCCGCCTGCGATGAGTGCCTTCGTTGATTTCTTCACGTGTGATCCTGTGTGTACGGGAGGGGTGGTTGTCGACGCGTGAAGTCATCAAATAGTCACTTACCGAACTTCACCCGCGTCACGATGCAGATAATCCGCATCCGTGAATTATGGTAACTGCGAAATTTACAACAGGCAATGTAAATTGCGCAAAAGGGAAGTGATCTTGACCGCAGGGTTCATTTTTTGATAGAGGATTCAGCTGAATGTCGCTTCTTCCGCCGGTGCTCGGCGAAGCTGCGGACCAGCATGATGACCGCGTAGCCGATGAGGCCGATGCCGACGATCGTTGCGATCGTCTGTCTGTTGCCCATCGGCACCAGCTGTCCGAGGTACCCGACAAGGGGAATGTGGTAAGCGACAACTCCGCGGATCTGCTCGGGGCGAACAGGGAGGGGATCCTCGGCGTTGTTCGCATCTCCCTGGGTCCGATAGCGAGTCTTGCCCTCGACGACATCCACCGCCACGACGCGGTGCGTCACCGTCAGAGGCTCTCCGGACTTCAGCTGATAGGTCACGACATCGCCGAATGTGACCTCGCCGGCTTCGACATGTTTGGACACGACGATCGAGCCGGTCGGAATGGTCGGCTCCATCGATCCGGAGATCACCGTGAACGGCTCTGCTCCGATGACTCTCGGCACCACAACCGTGAGCACGATGATGAGCGCGAAGATGCCGGCCAGTGTCCAGGCGATCACCTGAAGGGCGATGCCCAATCGGCGCATCCAAGGGGAGCGGGAATTCGTGGATTCTTCTTCACGGCGCTGCCGACGGCTGACCGGCGGCGGATCGACCTCCGGCGACCGGGTGTCTTCAGAAGAATTCTCGGACATGCTTCCAGTCTGCCATTTTGTGACAGCCGTTGTTGTCAGGATTATTGATTGGGCAATTCTCTGCCGAGTCATTTGCAGCGTCTTGTCGGTGGCCAACTGATGACAAATGGCACCCCCGCCTCGGTGACAAATGGCATCTGCTCACACGTCCGCTGATTTCTAGTCTGTGGCTATGACTTCACAGACAACGACTCACACAGCCCCTCCGACCCGGACGACCGCCGCGACCCCCGCAGCGGTCAGCCTGAACCACCTGACCAAGAGCTTCGGCGATCTGACAGCCGTCGACGGCCTCGACCTCGACATTCGCGCCGGTGAAGTCGTCGCCTTCCTCGGACCCAACGGGGCCGGCAAGACAACGACGATCGACATGCTCCTCGGCCTCAGCCGACCCGATGAGGGATCGGTCGAGATCTTCGGAATGCCGCCTCGGCGAGCGGTCGCCCTCGGGCTCGTCAGCTCCGTGATGCAGACCGGCGGTCTGCTCGATGACCTCACCGTCCGCGAAACCGTCGACTACACCTCGGCGATCTTCGCCTCCTCCCTCAGCACGGACCTCGTCCTCGAGCGCGCCGGAATCACCGACATCGCCGACTCCGTGGTGAAGAAATGCTCGGGCGGGCAGAAGCAGCGGCTGCGCTTCGCCATGGCTCTGCTGCCGGACCCCGCGCTCATCGTCCTCGATGAACCGACAACAGGAATGGACGTCACCGGACGCCGCGATTTCTGGCACCAGATGCGCGCCGACGCTCTGACGGGCAAGACGATCCTCTTCGCCACCCACTACCTCGAAGAGGCCGATGAATTCGCCGACCGCGTCGTCCTCGTCGCGGACGGACGGATCGTCGCCGACGGACCCGCCCACGAGATCCGCGGCATGACCGCCGCGAAGACCGTGAGCGCAACCTTGCCGATGACCGACGACACCACCGCCGAGGTGGGCGTCAGCGAACTCCTCGACCTCCTCGGCGGACTGGCCGGTGTCGAATCCATCGACGTCGCTGCCAGACGTCTGAAGATGCGCACCACAGACTCGGATGCAGCCGCGAAGATGCTCTTCGACAACGCGTGCACCGACCTCGAGATCACCTCCCATTCCCTTGAAGACGCCTTCATCAGCCTCACCTCGAAAGGAGCCTGACATGTCCGTCCACACCGAAACCCAGCACACCGGAACCGGCACTGACACCGAATCCCGCACGGCCGCCTCGGCGACGTTCCTCACGTCATTGGAGAACCGACGGGTGCCCCGCCTCGGCGGATTCTCTGCCACCCTCCTGCGCCTCGAACTGCTGCGAAAGCTGCGCAATCGGCGCACCATGATCTTCACGATGATCATGCCCGCGGTCTTCTACCTCATCTTCGGGCTGACGAACAAAGGCGAGATGCTCGGGAGCACGGACGCCGCGCTCTACATCTCGGTGTCCCTGGCCACGTACGGGGCGATGATTGCCACGACCACCGGCGGTGCCCAGGTCGCCATCGAACGGGCACTGGGCTGGAGCCGTCAGTTGGCGCTGACCCCCTTGCACCCGGCGGCCTACATCCTCATCAAGGTGATCGTGTCCATGGCGCTCGGCGCGGTGTCCGTCATCGTCGTCTTCGTCCTCGCCGCCGTCACCGGCGTCCACGCTCCGCTGGGCACCCTCATCGCCTCCGGCCTCCTCGTCGTCCTCACCTCCGGGGTCTTCGCGGCCTTCGGCGTCATGCTCGGCTATCTGCTGCCGGCCGAGAACGCGATCCAGGTCGCGAGCATGGTCCTCGGCATCCTCTCGCTCATCGGCGGACTCTTCGTTCCGCTCGAGATCTGGCCCGACACCCTGCAGACCATCGCCCGCTTCACCCCGGCGTACGGAGTCGGCGAAATCGCCCGCGCACCACTGGGCGGGGGTTACGATCATTGGGCGATCGTCAGCGTGATCGTGTGGCTGGGGATCTTCGTGGCAGGTTCGGCCTGGGCCCTGCGTCGCGACACCAAACGGGTGTGAGGCTCGGGTTCCTGCCCCCGGCCACGGCCGCGGTTGAGGCGCCGACCGCGGTCGGGGCACCGACCGCACACTGACCGAGAAATACACAGTGACCAGCGAAGGAGCACAGTGACCGTCGATGATACGACCGACGAGGCGAGGGCGGAGTCCTCGTCTCTCGGCCTGCGTCCGCTGAACTTCATGAGCTGGTTCTTCCCGCTCTTCTGGCTCGTCTTCCTCGTCTACCCGCTCGCCGGGTCGATCCAGCAGGACGGGTCGCAGCGGATCTGGGGCGTGAGCCTCACGGTCCTCTTCGCGGCCGTGTTCTACACCGGCATGATCGCCGGCGGCATCGGCCTGGGCACCTTCGCCCGCACGAAGCGCAACCCCCATGCCCGCCGCACCCGGCAGGCTCTCATCGTCGTCAACGCCTCCATCGTGGGCCTCATCGTCATCACCGTCGCGGCCGTCCCGATCGTCGGTGAAAACGCGCTGGCGTTCCTCGCCTACATCTCCGTCCTCTCCGTCGTCTCCGTGCAGAAGGTCGTGCCCGGGCTCATCATCGCGGCGTCGACGCTCATCGTCGCCGAGGTGGCCCAACGTCTCGTACCTGGGTGGACTCACGATTGGTCCTCCACCTTCGGGATCTCGATCTCCGGGTTCGCCATGGTCATGGCGCTCATGGCCGGCGACCGGACCCGTGCCGCTAGGGCGGCCGAGGAGGAGAATCGGAGGCTCGAGCGGGAGGCCGAACGGCTGCGCGTGTCCCAAGTCGTCCACGACGTTTTGGGGCATTCGCTCACGGTCATCGCGCTCAAAGCCCAGCTGGCGGCGAAGCTCGAGGCGGCCGGATCCCCGGAGGCGGCTCGGCATATCGCCGAGATCGAAGAACTCGCCCGTGGAGCGCTCGCCGACGTCCGCACCACGGTGCAGGGCACGCGGACGATCTCTCTGGCCGAAGAGCTCGTCGAGGCGACCCGGGCGCTGCGGGCCGCCGACATCCTCGTCGAAGCCCCGACCTCGGTGGACACCGTGGATCCGCGGCTGCGGGAGCTCTTCGCGTGGAGTCTGCGGGAGGGGAGTACGAACATCCTTCGGCATGCCCGTGCCCGCCGAGTCACGATCACGCTTGAGAGGGAACGGCTGACGATGAGCAATGACAACGGTCGCCGCGATGACCCCGCGCACCCGGTCACGGAACTCAACCTCGGCGAGGTGGGTGCTGGTTCGGGACTGCAGGGTCTGCGGAGTCGGGCACGCGCACTCGGTGGGAGTCTGCGAACGCAGCAGACCGACGCTGGTTTCGAACTCATCGTCGTAGGTCCGGATGCGGACCTCGCGCGTCCTCGCGAGGACGCAGGTGGCGGCGAACTCGACGCGGGCGATGCCGATCTCAACGTTGAGAGAGGTGAGATCGGTGACGACGCTGCTCATCGCTGACGACCAGACCATGGTCCGTGAGGCGCTCGCCGCCCTGCTCGGCATGGAAACCGACTTCGAGGTCGTCGCCCAGTGCGCCCGCGGTTCCGAGGTCGTGCCGGCGATCACCGCGGCGCGGCCCGATGTGGCACTGCTCGACGTGGATATGCCCGAACCCGACGGACTCACCGTCGCAGCCACATTGAGAGACGAGTTTCCCGAGGTCAAAGTCATCATCGTCACGACCTACGGGCGGCCCGGTTGGGTCAAACGTGCCCTGGACGCCGGGGTCAGCGGGTTCATGGTCAAGGACGCTCCGGTCGATCACCTCGCCGAGGGGATCCGCCGGGTCATGGCCGGGATGTCGGTCATCGACCCCGAACTCGTCGTCGAATCGACGATGCACGGGGCGTCACCGCTGACCGCGCGGGAGACCGATGTTCTGCGCGCGGCCGCCGACGGGGCGAGCGTCGACGAAGTGGCCGCTCAGCTCTATCTGTCGGCCGGAACCGTGCGGAATCGACTGTCCTCGGCGATCGGGAAGACGAACGCCCGCAACCGCGCCGATGCCGCACGGATCGCCGCGGAGAACGGGTGGCTGTAGGCCTCAGCAGGCTGCAGCACTCGAACGGTCACTTCTTGAGTGCCTGACCCCACGTCAGCTTCGGTCCCGACTTGAGGATCGAGCTCTCGAAGATCCGCGTCGCCAGCAGCAGTGCCAACAGAGTGGTGACAGCGAGAATGAGCAGGGAGACCAGCGGCTCCCACCAGGCGATGGTTCCGAGGAAGACTCGCATCGGCACAGCCACCGCCGCGGAGAACGGAATGTAGGACAGCACAGCCATGACCGTCTCGTTCGACGAGAAGATGATGACGCCCATATACGGCAGGAAGATGAGCATCATGATCGGCGTGCTCGTCGACGGCAGGTCCTCGGTGCGCGAGACCATCGATGCCGCGGCCGCGTAGAGGGCGGCGACCATGACGAATCCGACGATGAAGAGCGGAACGAACCAAGCGATCGGTTCGGCGACCTTGCCCAGAACCAGGTCGTTTCCGCTGATGGCGGCGCCCGCCAGGACTGCAATTGCGGTGAGTCCGATCTGTGCGAAAGCAAGGATCGTACACGCGATGACCTTGCCGAACATGAGCACCCGCGCCGAGGTGGACGCGAGCAGGATCTCCACGATCCGCGACTGCTTCTCCTCCACCACGGACGAAGCGATCGTGTTCCCGAACGTCATCGCCGCCATGAAGAACACCAGGCCGAGGCCGAGCCCGATGAAGTAGGTGAGTGCTGGGTCCGGGGCGTCAGGGTCGAGGAGTTCGACCTCGGGGGTGAGGCTGAGTGCCCCAATGAGAGATTCCGGTGCCGAGCGCAGGGACAGCACCGCGACCCCGGTCGGCGAATCCTCGGATTCGACGACGGCGGATTCGACCTCCTCGGAGGTGATCAGGGCTTTTGCCTCGTCGACATCGGCGACTTGGACGGTCTCGATATCGTCGATTCCCTCGACGGCTTTCGCCCCCGCCGAGGTGACCGCCACCTTGTCCGTGGAGGAGAACAGTGAGGGCAGCGCTCCGGAGACCCCGACGAGGACGCCGAAGAGGACGATGCTCAGGATCGTCGAAACCATGAAAGCCTTCGACTTGAGTCGCACCATGATCTCGCGTTCGATGACGAGCCCGATCGCGGTGGTGAATCCGGCTCGGTTCGTGCCGACTCGGGCCTGGCGGGTGCTGTCGGTCGTGGTGGTCGTGTCGGTGGTGCTCATGACTGTGTGACCTCCTGGAAGAGACGGTTGAGGGCAACGTCGTGTGGGCCGAACGACCTCACCGAGGACACGGTCAGCGCTTGGCGCAGGACCGCCTCGGCGGCATCGGCATTCGGGGCGGTGAACCGGGCCCAATTGCCGTCGAGTTCGACGACGGAGATGTCGGGCAGGCCGCGTACCCAGCCGAGGTCCGCATCGGTCTGCAGCGTCCACTCGGGCAGGCTGCGTTGGCGGCGCAGCTCCGTGGTGGTGCCGGCGGCGACGAGGCAGCCGTCATTGATGATGACGAGGTCGTCGACGAGGCGTTCGACGAGGTCGAGCTGATGACTGGAAAAGAGGACCGGGGCGCCGGAGGAGGCAAAGTCGGTGAGGACGCCCAGGGTGCGTTCGACGGCTGCGGGGTCGAGTCCGGAGAACGGTTCGTCGAGGACGAGCGCCTGCGGGCCGTGGATGAGAGCCGCGGCGATCTGGACCTTCTGCTGGTTGCCGAGGCTGACCGATTCGAGGGTGTCGGTGGGTTCCCCCTTGAGTTCGAGCTGTTCGAGGAGGTCGAGGCCGCGCTTCTTCGCTGCCTGACGTGTGAGGCCGTGGAAGCGGGCGAGGTAGACGAGCTGATCGATGATCGGCATCTTCGGGTAGAGGCCGCGTTCCTCGGGCATATAGCCGATCGCGCCGCGGTGGTCGGCGGTGATGGGGTCGCCGTCGACGAGGACGCGCCCGGAGTCTGCGGCCAGCACCCCGAGGAGGATCCGCATGGTCGTGGTCTTGCCGGACCCGTTCGAGCCGACGAAGCCGGTCATCCGGCCGTCGCCGATGTCGAAGCTGAGGTCGTGCAGCACCTGCTTGTCGCCGAAGCTGCGGTTGATGTTCTCCAAGGTGATCATGTCTCAACGCTATGTGGAGACCGGCGTGAGCGGATCAGCCTTGAGGGTGAATTCGAGCTTCTACCTGCGGGGGAGGCCGGCGGTGGGCCGGCGTCTTTGTAGTTGAAAAGCAAACTACTGAGTAGTCGAAACCGAAACTACTCAGATGGTCGCGGACTACTCGAATACTGCTGAAGGGCAGGGTCTGAGCAATGAAGTTGAGCCTGCGATTCCATAGCTTGGAGGAGTTCGACCAGCTCCTCTCTCCCATCCCCGAAATCGATCGCACTTCGTCGTGCGCGCTCGGGGACCCGAAGCGAGCTGAAACACCTTGCTCGACTTCGAAATGAGGAATGTATGACCCGGTTAGGTCTGCGCGTGCGCGACTGGTGGGCTGCACTCACTGCTGTGCTCATGGTTGCCGCCGGCGGTGCCATCGTGCTGCCGACTGCTCCGGTCCAGGCGGCTCCACTTGGTGCTCAGCAGTCCACTCCGACGGCGAAGGCCCAGGCAGCATCCCACAATCTCAGCTGTGAGCCGGGCGTCGTCTATTCGGTGTCTCGGACGGGACAGCTACGGAAGATCGTCAGCGGTTCTTCGTCTCCAGTTGGCTCCCCGGCCTCCGGCGTCAACAACTTCAACGGCCTCGGCATTGGAGTCGGTGTAGATGGCAATTCGGTGTTCGCAGTCGAACGTACCTCTAGCAGCGGTTACAACATTGGCGCAAGAGTGTATGTGCTCAATGTTGGCACTGGCGCGTGGTCTTCCACGAACGCATCAATCGGGGACACTGGAACCAATTTGGTCGCAGGAGCGGTTGATCTGAAGAGCGGAACTTACTATTTCGGAGGCTTTACAAGTACCCGTACCCAGTTCAAGATATTCCGTTTCAACGAGTCCTCTTCTTCAGTGAACTATGTCGGATGGATCGATACGAATGCCTATTCGCAGGATTCTGCTAATGGAGACATGGCATTTGACTCGAGCGGCAATCTTCTCGTTGTCCGAGGGACCACCGATTACACGACCGTGTTCTCGGTGACGCAAGCCAATCTCGCAGGAGCCGCAGGGGGAAAAATTCCCTCAGCAATGTCGACGCGAAAGCGCACGAACTCAAACGTTAACGGAGTGGCGTTTGACGCGGATGGAAAGGCCTATCTCGGTACTCAGACGGACATCGTCAAATATGCCATGCCGGGGTGGAACAGTGAAGGAACGTTCGCCAGTGGCAGTTGGGGCAGCACTGACCTCGCATCTTGTTCTGCGCCGACGACGATCACCCTTCAAAAGGATGTCGTGGGAGCACGGGCAAAAGCTGACGATCAGTTCGAGCTTCGGCTTGAACAGGAGGGTGCGGAGCTTGGCAAGGCAGTGACAGAGGGCACCAAGCTTGGTCTTCAAGAAGAGATTGTCGGACCATTGCCGACCGGGGTCGGTGAGGAGCTGACGCTGTCAGAATCTGGAACGGGTGCGACGGACCTGCATGACTACGAAAGCAGCTATTCGTGTGCGGTCAAGGGCTCTGCGACTTTCGCGAAGGCGAGTGCAAGCTCGGGAACGGTCACCATTCCCACGAACGCCAAAGGCAAAGAGGTCGTCTGTACCATCATGAACTCGCCTCTGACCGCAAATGTCTCGATCCACAAGGACGTCGTCGACGAGAACGGTGAGAACAAGAAGCCGGGCAAGGACTGGACAGTTGGCGCGAAAGCGACAGCCACGACCGACTCGGTGACCGCAAATCCCACGGCCGCCACGAAGAAGACTGATTCCAACGGCGACGCGAAGTGGGGATTGAAGTTCTCGAAGACCACTGGTCGGGCCACAGTCGCGATCTCCGAAACGCAGCAGGACGGATTCGAGTTCAAAGAGGGCTCGTGCAGCATCACCCATATCGACGGGTCGAAGGACACGAAGAAGCTCACCAGCGACAAGAGCACCGACCTCACCGGAATCAAACCGGGCGACACCGTCGACTGCACCTACGTCAACAAGGTCAGCGACACCGCACTGACCCTGGTGAAGAAGGTCGACAACAAGGCCGCCGCCGGCACTGCCAAGGACACCGACTGGACGCTCAAGGCCGCCGGTGACGTAGCCGCGGGCAATAAGACGATCGAAGGCAAAACCGGATCGTCCGAAGTCACGAAGGCCAAGGTCAAGGCGGGCAAGTACGCCCTCTCCGAAACCGGAACCCCGAAGGGCTACGAAGCCTCCGACTGGGTGTGCAAACCGACCTCTGGTTCCGGAGTCGTCACCTCTGACAAGAGCTCCGTGACCCTGAAGTCCGGCGACGACGTCACCTGCACCATCACGAACACCGCAAAGACCGGCGCCGTGACCTGGGGCAAGACCAACGAATCAGGCAACGACCTCAAGGGATCGGTGTGGACTCTCACCGGACCCGACGGAGCCGAACTCACAATCGAGGACTGCGCAGCCGCCTCGGCGAGCGAATGCACCGGACAGGACAAAGACCCAGCAGCAGGGAAATTCTCGGTCACCGGCCTCAAATGGGGCGACTACAAGCTGACGGAGAAGAAGGCCCCGGCCGGATACATCCTCGACGACACACCACACACGTTCACGGTCTCCGGATCCGAGCTCGACAAGTCGCTCGGGTCGTACACCAACGAGCAGAAGCCCCAGGTGGCGCTGCCGCTCACGGGCGGAACCGGAAGCCAGATCTACCTCATCGGTGGAGCAGCTCTGCTCGCAGCCGCCGGTGCCATCGCACTTCTCAAGGGCCTGCGCCGCAGGAACCGGAAGCACTGAAAGGGAAACAATGAAAAACAGGAAACTGGGTCTTCTGCGGCGTCTGACCGCGGTGGCCGCGATCGCCTCGCTGAGCGTGCTCGGCATGGCCGGCACGGCGCAGGCCGATAGCAATGTGGGCAACATCGACACCGGACGCTCCGGCTCGATCATCGTCCACAAGTACGACGGTGCCTACGGTACCGACGGTGGTGACGGCTCGGTGAAGACCGACACCTCGAACCTCGGCACCCCGCTCGACGGCGCCGAGTTCACGGTCAAGCAGGTCACGGCCAAGGGTGGCCAGGCCATCGACCTGAAGACCCCTGAAGGCTGGGACCTCATCAGCGGGCTCAAGGCCTCCGAGGTCAAGGCCGGTGGATTCTCGCTGGGCAACGGCGTCGCGAAGACCACCGCAAACGGCGGACTCGCGACCTTCGAAGGTCTGCCCCTCGGCCTCTACCTCGTGGAAGAGACCAAGGCTCCGACGAACGCGACCTCGACCACGGATCCGTTTCTCGTCACGCTGCCGCTGTCGCAGTCGAGCGGCAAATGGCTCTATGACGTCAACGTCTACCCGAAGAACTCGGTGAACAAGACGCAGCCAACGAAAGAGGTCTCGAACCCCTCGGCACCCGTCATCGGTTCGACCGTTGACTGGAAGATCACCGCACCGATTCCCGAAGCGAACAACGGATTCAAGAAGTTCTCGATCGTCGACCAGGTCGACTCGCGCCTGGAATATGTCTCGGCCAAGGTCGCCGGTTTCACCGCAGGCACCGACTACACGATCGATGAAAGTGGTCAGAAGATCACTATCAACTTCACCAAGGTCGGCCTCGGCAAGCTCACGTCCGGGCAGAAGGTCGTCGCCACGATCACCACGAAGGTCACCTCTCAGGGTGACGGCTCCATCGAGAACACCGCGCTCGTCAACACCAACGATTCGACCGTCGAGACCCCGGCCGTGAGCACGAACTGGGGCTCGCTGCAGATCATCAAGCATGTCGCCGGCGACAAGGCACACACCCTCGCCGGAGCCGAGTTCGACATCTTCTCCGACAAGGACGGCCAGAACAAGGTCGCCTCGGTCAAGACTGCAGCTGACGGCACCGTTTCGATCACCCTGTGGGTCGGCAACAACGACGTCACTGAGAAGAAGTACTGGGTCAAGGAGACGAAGGCTCCGACCGGCTACATCCTCGACGACTCACTCAACGAGGCGACCGTGAAGGCCGGCGCCACCACTGCGGCTGTCAAGTACGAGTTCGCCAACACTCAGCAGGGCCACCCCGAGCTGCCGCTGACCGGTGCTGACGGCAAGCTGCTCGCGATGATCGCCGGAATCGGCCTCATGCTCATCGCCGGCGGTGCAGGCATCGTCGCAGCCAACCGCCGTAAGAACCAGGTGTGACCCACTCACCTGAGGGCAGGCATTCCACCAAGACTGCCGTGCCGGGCACGTCCACGCGGCGTCCGTCCACCGACGGGCGCCGCTGGCGCGTGCCCATCCTCTCCCTCGTCATCGCGCTCATCGCCCTGACCGGTTTGGGCATCTGGACGTACCCGAGTGCGGCGGCGTGGTTCTCTCAGCTCGACCAGTCGAAGATCATCGACAACTCAGCGGGGGTGACCGAAGGCGACAAGGCCGAGAACGCACGTCAGATCGCGCTCGCCCACAAGTACAACCAGGCCCTCGAGTCCGGTGCGCAGCTGGAGTCGAACCACCGTCTGCCTTCGGGGAAAGGCACCTCGGCAGCCGGTGCTCCGGCGTACGAGGATGTGCTCGACGACGGTGGACCCGGTGTGATGACCCGTCTGCGGATCCCCTCCATCGATGTGGACCTGCCCGTCTACCACGGCACCGACGACGCGACCCTGCTCAAAGGTCTCGGCCATCTCGAAGGGACCAGTCTGCCCGTCGGAGGGGACGGCACCCATTCGGTCATCACCGGACACCGAGGACTCGCCGATGCGACGATGTTCACGAACCTCGACAAGGTGGGCAAGGGCGATCGCTTCACACTCACGACCTTCGGCCAGGTGCTCAGCTACCAGGTCGTGCGTACTCAGGTCGTCGACCCTGACGAGACCGAATCACTGGGCACGATCTCCGATCGTGACCTCGTCACTCTCGTGACGTGCACGCCGCTGGGCATCAACTCCCAGCGGATCCTCGTCACCGCCGAACGTGTCTATCCGACGCCTGCGGCCGACCAGGAATCAGGACTCGCCGAATCCGACCTGCCCGGCTTCCCCCGGTGGATCGTCATTATGGCTGCCGGCTTCCTGGCCGCGGGTTTCTACGTCTGGTGGTCGGGCCGCCCGGTCCGCCCGAAGGGCGAGAAACCGAAGACCGATACCCCCGCCGAGGCGGACGCTCAGTCCCGTACGAAGAGGGTTAAGCCTTCGCGCGGCTCACGGCATTGATTCGGCCGGTGTCGCGGAGCTTGAGCATCTGCTTCGGGATATCGCGGCGCCGTTCGGCACCGAGCTTCGCTCGAGCCTGCAGCACATGCGATTCGACCGTGCGCACCGACAGGACGAGGCGCTGACTGATCTGCACATTCGTCAGCCCCTCAGCGACGAGCCGGCACACCTCGAGCTCTCGGTCGGTCAAAGTGACGGACGGAGCCGCGGCATCGGAGATCGCGGTGTCCTCGCGCGGCTGCGGATCTTCCGGAGGCGTGACCGCTCTCTGCCGCAGCGCATCGAGCGCCTCACCGGCCACGCGTGCACGGGAACTGAGCCGCTGACTGAGGAACAGTGCCCTGGCCTCGGCGAAGGCGTGGCGGGCGGCACCCCGGTAGCCGACGGACCGCAGTTCCAGACCGGCGGTCAGGAGCGCCTCGGCGTCCTCATCGGCCGATGCATCGAGGTGCCGGCGTGCGGCGCGCGGTCCGGGCAGATTCAGGTCGGCGGATTCGTCGGGAAGGCTCGCCAGCGCCTCGGCGGCGGTGATGGTGCCGTCGAGGAACCGCGCATGAGCGAACACGGTATGCATCCATGCAGGCATCGGTCCCGGATTCGTCGCCCCGGGTCCCAGTAGGAAGGCAGCCAAGCCGTCGTGGAAGCGATAGCCCTGCGCGGGAAGCGAGACATCGCCCGACGTCGGGCGATAGTACGGGGCGTTGCTGCGCTGCCACCGTCCAAGGGTGTCGCGCAATCCCCATCCCACCGCCAGCAGTGCCGGGGTGACAGTGGCTGCGACGGCCTCATAGTCCCGTGCGGCCAGATCGGTCTCTCCGTCGAGCAGGCGCTGGATGCCGATGCACCAGGAGGCCGTTGCATTCAGCTGCCAGCCGCAGTGGGTGGAGGCCCCGCTCGCGGCTTCCAACAGTTTGCGGGTGATGAGTTCCGATCGCTGCGGTTCGATCCCGGCCAGCAGACAGTTCACCGTCGCTCCGACCATGAAATACCAGGCCATGGTGTACGTGAAACCCGACAGTGACCTGGGGTTGGCCCCGGTGAGTCCGACGTAGTATTCGTAGCCTTCCTTGGCGGCTGCGATGAGTGCCTCTGCGTTGTCCGTCTTGAGGTGATACTGGCACAGAGCCGCATATGCGGCGAAGCGCAGAGCATGTGGCGCTGACTGCGAATCGGCGACCGCGCGAGCGTCCTCGAGGCGGGTCATCCCGCTCCCGGCGAACGAGGTGACGAGGTTCGCGATACCCGGAATGACCGGATCGACTTCGTCTCGCAGGTGGTCGGTCCACCACTGGGGAAGTTCGGGTTCACCCGCAAGCGCCGCAGCGGCCGTGAAGAGCAGCTCGAACAGAACCGATTCGCGCTCGCAGCCCAGAGGTCCGTGCTCGACACCGGTTCTGATGAGGGCGATCGCTCCGACCCGATCGCCGCTCAAGAGTCGGGCCGTGATCGTCTGCAACTCCCATTCGAGCAACCACGGTGCATCGTTCCTGGCCACATCCTCAACCAGGTGGAGCATGATCGTCGCCTCCAAGGGATCGCCGAGGCGGTTGAGGGTGCGTGCCGCTTTGAGCAGGAGCACCGCATCGGAGCGGTCGATCTCGCGGCCCGCACTGATGACATCACGAGCCAGACCGATCTCCGCGGCTTCACCGACCGGATAGCCGGCTTTCCACAGGATCGCGAGCCGACGGTTGAATTTCTCCTCGTCCGTGGAATCGGCCTCTCCGATGAGTTGGTTGGCCATGGCATCGATGTGCAGGGGCGGGACCGCCACGGACGGCTGACCGCTGACCTCGAACTCTCGGGCCAGACGCAGGTCGATCAGACGAGAGACGGCCGAATCCCCGAAGAGCTGTTTCGCCGTTCGGGTGGGCATGGGGCTGAGATCGCCGAGGCGGCGAGCGGCGATGAGTGTGGAATCAGGCATCCGCGGATACAGCGGAGCAAGTCGCGACAGCACCCTGGTGCCGAAGAACGGCGTATCGAAGCTGGCGTGCGGGTAGTGGCGGGGAACTCGATCTGGGTCCTCTTCCGCCCAGGCGACGAGATCGGCCGCGACCAATGGCCTGCCCCCGCACAGCGCCGCCAAAGTGCGCAGCTGCAGGTCATCGAGTGGAGTCGTCGCAGACAGTCCCGCCACGAGTGCCATGGATTCGCTGCCTGTGAGCGGCGCCAGATCGATGCGATCGACTTCACCGGCGCTCCAGCTCATGGCGATCTGCTTGAGCACACTGTTGCCGCCCTGATGGACCGTGCGCAGAAGATCACCATCGACGAGGTAGGCCACCGGTACTCGAGAGACGTGTATAGCCTGGTCGATCACGGACGCGGTGTCGTCCGTGAGCAGGTGGGCCCCGCTCATGATCCTCGGTCCACCGCTGAGCCTGCTGGCGTCGACGAACTCCGCGACCTCCTCGGCGGTGGTGTGGGCACTGATCCGCAGCAGGGACTCATCGGTACGACCAAGAGCAACGGCCAGCGATCGTCCGAAATCCAGGGCGCCGTCGCCGGTCAGACAAACCACGATGACAGAGCGGCCGGAGCGGAGCAGATCGAGGATCTGATTCGATTCTCGGCTGCGCGTCGGCGCCAAATGCACAAGACGGTCGTAGGCGGGGTCGACGGGGACGAAATCGTCCGAGCTGTGCATCGGATGCTACCTTTCCGGTCGTCGCAGTGACACAGCCAAGGGGGACTAGCTGTGATGCGTCGGTTCGACCGTGAACGCAGTGGTGGGGTCAGGTGGGGGAGTGACGGACGACCGGATGGCTGTCCGATGACCCATATAATACTCCCGTTGTTGTCATGGTCTTGCCTGTTGGGACGCCGGGATTACGGTCTCAGCCCCCGACCTTCGCGATTCCATGCTCGTAGGCCCAGATCACGGCGTGGATGCGATCGCGGATGCCGAGCTTCGACAGCAGGTTCGACACGTGGGTCTTCACGGTCGCCTCACCGACGAAGAGATTTCCGGCGATCTCGGAATTGCTGGCCCCCGTTGCCACCAGCCTCAGCACCTCGAGCTCGCGGTCGGTGAGGTGCTCGAGTTCCGGGGCGCTGGGTGCCGCCGGTTCCGGGGTCGACACTGACCTTTCGATGACCCGGCGCGTGACCTCGGGGGAGAGCAGGCCGTCTCCGGCGGCCAAGGCGGTCACTGCGTCGATGAGCTGCTCGGCCTCGGCGGTTTTGAGAAGGAACCCGCTGGCACCAGCGGCCAGAGCCCGAAACAGAAAGTCGTCGCGGTCGAAGGTCGTGAGCATGAGGACGGCTCCGGCAGCACCGCGGCGAACGATCTCCTCTGTCGCCTCGAGCCCATCCATGACAGGCATCTGCACGTCCATGCAGATGACATCGGGAGATAATTCGAGTGCCCTGTCGATGGCGATCTGCCCGTTCTCGGCCTCACCGACGACCTTGATGCCGTCTTCGGATTCGAGGATTGTACGGAAGCCAGTGCGGACCATCGATTGGTCGTCGACGAGGAGGACTCGGATCATGTGGATGCCTTCGCTGAATTGTCGGGGCGGTTGTGGGTCTCCGGAGCTGGATCGTCAGAAGAAGCCGTGTCGTCCGGGCAGACAGTGCTGCGCGGGTAAGGGATGCGAGCACGGACGAGCCAACCGCCGCGTGACTTCGGGCCGGCTTCGAGGCTGCCGCCGAGGGCGCTCATCCTCTCCCGCATACCGACGATGCCCAATCCCAGTCCTTCGCTCTGAGTTCGTCCCTCGGCTTGGGGCCGGGCACCAGCGGAAACAGACGTGGCCGCACCGCCTGTCGGGCGAGAATCACTGACCTCGACCTCGAGGTCGGTGCGACCGTAGCGCAGCCGTACGTCCACCTCGGCGCCGGCGCCCGCGTAGCGAGAACAGTTGGTCAGGGATTCCTGAATGACGCGATAGATCGACATCTCGGTGATCGGAGTGAGTGGGCGAGGCTCCCCGATCGTCGCGTACTCGACCGTTTGGTCGAATCGTCGGGCCGATTCGATGAGTTCCGGGAGATCGCCGAGGCTGGGGTTGCCCTTCGTTGATGCCGCCGTCCCATTGTCGGCGGGAAGGTCCGCCGCCTGGCCTCCCGGAGCGGTCGCGTTGTCCGTGGCCGCCGTGTCGTCGGTCGCCGAGTCCGTATCACGCAGTGTGTAGACGAGGGCGCGGAGTTCGTCGACGGTCTCGCGGGTCGAGGATTCGATGACCTGGAGCGATTCCTTGGCTTTGGCGGGGTTCTTCTCAAGGCTGCGACGTGCGGCAGCGGCGTGGATTCCGACCCCGGCGATATGGTGGGCGACTCCATCGTGGAGTTCCCTTGCGATGCGTACGCGTTCGAGGTCGAGAGCCTGCCGGGTCAGTTGCTGCTCCTGCTCACGCACCTCCGCGTTGGCCGCGCGAAGGTCAGCCATGAGACGTCGTTGTCTCCACGCGCGATTGCCGAAGATCCATCCTCCTCCGAAATAGGCGACGTTCGTCAGAAGGTTCACCCCGACAGCAGCGGCGATCTGGAGTACTGACATGTTCTCGACCGCCTGGAACTGGAAGGACATCGACAGCACGGCATACACAAAAATCGAAATGCACAGCAGCAGTCGCGAAATGAAGGCCTTGCGGCGATCGGCCTGCCATGCGCCGATCGAATAGAGGCCCATAAACAGTGCGATTTGGGAAACGGCCGGTTCCAAAGCACTGAGGACCTGCGCTGCGACGTAGATGGCTGCTTGGATCCATGCGACCTGGCTGGGGAATCGACGACGGTAGATCAGAGGTACCGCTACTGCCGCCGATGCCAAACACGCCGCCCACAGGGGAGCCTTGAACGGCCATTGCCCGGTGGCGTAGTAGAGGCATGAGAAGATCATCGATCCCGCCGCGAGCGCCGCGACGATCCAGAGATCGGCCCGCGTTGGGTTGCGGTTCTCGGCCGACGAACCTGCCATTGAGCTTGCCGTTCGAGGGTTTCCCGCCTGTTCCTCCGTCATCCTTCCAGCTTAGACAGTGCCGTGTGCTGCCGGTATCCGCCGCAGTGGGGATTTCGCGACGCGTTACTCCCACGGGTGGTGGAACAGATGAACCGACGTTCTCAGTCCCGCTTTTCAGCGACGACGACGGCCAGGTCCCGGTGCTGCCAGTGCACGCGGGTGGTCAGCTCCGCCTCGGCGAACCAGGTCAGCTGCTCCTCGAGGGAGCTGGGCGTGTCGTCGACCCAATCGATCGGTGTGACGACGTCCGCCGGATCGGCGGGCACGATGAGGTCACCGAGGACGAACCTCCCGCCGGAATCGAGCACCGCCGCGATGCGGGCGAAGAGGTCGGCCTTGCCGGGGCCGTCGAGATGATGGACGGAGAGCGTGGACATGACCAGGTCGAACGGCCCCTTCGGCAATGATTCTTCGAGGCGGCCCAGCTGCAACCGGGTGCGTTCCGGGTCAAGGGTCGACTCGGCAGCGGAGAGCATCTCGGAACTCGCGTCGATGCCGAGCAGCTCGGCCTCCGGGAGTGCCTCGAGGACGCGCTGTGCTGTCAGTCCGCTGCCGACGCCCAGATCGAGGATTGACCTCGGTGCCCCGGTGGCCGCCGCAGCTGCCACCTCGGTCTGCAGGCGCGGGTAATCGGGGATCTCCTCGGCCATGAGCGCCAGGTAGGTCTCCGGATCCCACTCGAAATCGGACATGTCAGCTCCTTCGCCGGTGCGACGAAGCCTACTCCTCGCGGCCCTACAGGTCGATGGCGACGATCGGATCCGTGGTCGGCTGCTTCGAACCGCCCTCGGGTTCGACGGTGATACCGAAGACGCTGCCGTCGGTGAACTTTTCGCCGGTGATGGTCACCGGCTCATCCGCCATCAGGCCGGCGTTTTCCGGGCCGTCGGCACCGATGACCCACATCTGCATCGACTTTCCGGCCGGTGGCTGTCCGATGTCTTTGGGGCTGAGGCGGATGAGCTGCTCGCTCTTGGAAGAGAGAACAGTGACAGAGCCGCCCTCGGGCAGCTTCTCGGTGTGCGTACGCAGATCACTGGCCTCCATGAGACGGGCAGAATCATCCAACTGCTGCTGAGTCGCGGCCAGCTCCTCTTCCAGGGCGTTCTGCCGCTGTTGCTGCTGCCAGAGGGTCCCGCCGAGACCGGCGGCGACAACGATCGCGGCCGCGGCCGCGACCCACGGCAACCAGGAGATGCGGCGAGGCTGTGGATCTCCTGCGCCTTCAGCGCGGGGGTCGGGCCTGCGTGCCTCTCGATGGTCGCTCAGCGACGTCGGTGCCGGCTGAGGATCGTTGGAGGCATCAGCGGCGATGGGCGGAGCCGAGGTCTCACCGGCCGGTGGGGCCTTCGCCTCGGCGGCTGACGACGTCTCCGGAGTCGGTTCCTGTGCCGGCTCCTGGGCGTGGTTCTCGGGGATCGACAGAATCGTCTCACGAGTCGAGGAGCTGACCTCGACTGGTTCATCGGACTCGGCTGCTTCGGCCATGACGTCGGAATAGGAAGCGACCTCAGCGCGGAAGTCGGCATCGGACTCGGCAAGTGCCTGAGCCTCGGCGAGCTCGGAGTCGCTCAGCCCGCCCAAGGCCAGGCCGGCGGCCAGATAATCACGATCGGTGCTCATCGACTCGCCTCCAACTCGTCTCGCAGCTTCTTCATTCCGTCTCTGATCCGTGACTTGATGGTACCCAGCGGCACCTTGAGATCCTCCGAGATCTGAGCGTGGGTCAGACCCTGATAGAAGGCCATGACGATCGGCGTGCTCTGTTCCTCGGGGAGGATCTTCAACGCGGAGACCGTGCGGTCCGACTCCGCCCGATCGATCACGGTCTGCTCGACTCCCTCAGCCGCCTCGGCGGAGGTGCGCAGCCCGTCGGCGAAGTCACGGTCCTGCTGGGACTGAACGCTGCGCACACAGTCGATGGCCCGTCTGCGACACAGGGTGACCAGCCATGCCCTGCCCGTTCCCCGGGCCGGGTCGAAGCCCGAACACCGCGTCCACACCTCGGTGAAGCATTCCTGCAGGACCTCCTCGGCGAGTGATCGGCTCTTGACGATCCGGAGGATCACGGCCATGAGGATGCGCGATTGGGTGGTGAAGAGTTCGTCGAACGCGGACCGATCGCCTGCAGCGATCCGCAGCAGCAGCTCACCGCTGGGATCCGATGCGGTGGCCGCTACCGCCGAGGCGATTCCGGCGTCGGCAACGGCCGGTGGGTGGTTCTCCTGCCGATCGGACCCCGGGGGTCCGTGCCGAAACGCCGTCGGATCGTCTGAACTCATTGACCAATCATGTCATCCCTCGGACTGCGCGTCGTGCCGAGTCCAGGGGGCAGGGGAAGACGACGGCGGCCGGGGCCCGATCGCGACTGCATTGATCGTTCCCCGGCTACCACCATTCGGTGTGTCGTCGTCACTTCCCGGGCATCATCACAGCGTCGACCATGTAGACCGTGGCGTTGGCGGTCTTGACCCCGCCGCAGACCAGTCCGGCATCGTCGAACTTCATGTCCTCGCCCTCACCGGAGATCTTCACCTTCGAGCCTTCGACGGTCTCGTGCTCACCGGCGATCTCATCGGGGGAGAGCTGACCGGGGATGACGTGGTAGGTCAGCACCTTCGTCAACTGATCCGAATCCTTGGCCAGGGCGTCGAGGTCGTCCTTCGGCACATCGGCGAACGCATCGTCGATCGGGGCGATGACGGTGAATTCGTCGCCGTTGAGAGTGTCGACGAGGTCGACATCGGGATTGAGCTCACCCGAGACCGCCTTGGTCAGGGTCGTGAGCATCGGGTTGTTCGAGGCGGCGGTGGCGACAGGATCCTGACCCATGCCCTCGACAGATCCAGCCCCGTCGGGGTTCGCCTCGGCGTAAGCCGAGCAACCCTTGCCGACGAGATCGGTATCGGCCATGGATGAGTCACCGGATTCGTCGGGCATCTCGGATTCGGCCGAGTCAGCCGGCTGCGATTCGGAGCTGCCCGAATCCGAGCCGGATTCCTCCCCGCCGGAGCCGGAATCCATGCCGCAGCCGCTCAGTGCCAGGAGGCCGATGGCTCCGGCCGAGAGGATGGTGGCGGTGCGTGTGCGAAGCAGAGTCTTCATTGTTCTTCTCCTTAAAACAGTGATGCGGATGATCCCACAGCTGTGAAGTGGTCTCCATTGCTCGCTGTGTACTGGGTATTCGGTGTGGTGTCGGATTCGGATGGGTGGATGGGGAAGAAATCTTAAGAATTCCTTCGCCGAGGCGGCCCCGGGGACCGTCATTCGACGCGGAATTGGATGTGATGGTGCCCGGTGGCCGAGTTCGGAATCGAATCCCTTCGTTTCCCCGTCTGTACCGTGCCGTCCTTGTCCGTGGCGCGCACGGTGAGGGTATGGGAGCCCGCGGCCACCTCGGCGAATTCGGCCCGCCACTGCCGCCAGGTGTCGATCGTGACCTCCTCGGCCAGATCCGCCCGCGTCCATTCGCCGTCGTCGAGTTTGACCTCGACGCGCTCGATCCCTGAGCGCTGCGCCCAAGCGGTGCCGCCGACCCGGAGGTCCCCGGCAGCGACCTTGGCCAACGGCTTGGGGACCTCGATGCGGGAAGCGACGAGGATGGGGGCCTTCTCGTCCCACCCCCGGTCGGTCCAGTAGGCGGTCTTCTCATCGAAGCGGGTGACCTCGAGTTCGGTCACCCACTTCGTCGCGGAGACGAAACCGTAGAGTCCGGGAACGACGAGGCGGGCGGGAAAACCGTGGATCGGGGTGAGCGGTTCGCCGTTCATGCCCACCGCCAACAGGGCGGCACGGTCATCGGTCAGTGCACCGATCGGTGTCGAGGCGGTGAATCCGTCGAAGGAATGGGAGAGGACCATATCGGCTTGCGAGCTCGGGCGGGCTCGGGCGAGGAGTTCGCGCACGGGATAACCGAGCCAGGTCGCATTGCCGACGAGATCCCCGCCGACGGGATTGGATACGCAGGTGAGCGTGATGTGGTGTTCTTCCAGAGGCAGGTCGAGGAGGTCGTCCATCGTCAGGGTGACCTCGTTCTCGACCATGCCGTGGATGCGCAGAGACCACTGTTCAGGGTCGATGACCGGCGGTGAGAGCACCGTGTCGATGCGGTAGAAGTCCTTCGCCTCGGTGACGAAGGGGACTGTGCCGTCGACGTCGGTGCTCGCGGCCGCCGGGATCGCTGCCGCCTTCTTCGCGGGGGTAGGCAGAACCAGTTTGGCGATCGCGGCACCGGCGTCCTGAGTCAGCGAGACAACGGTCTGACCAGCGGCGATGGTGACGGCTCCGATGGCGCCGACGGCTCCGGCGAGGCCGAAGAAACGGCGGCGGCTGAGCGGATCCGAAGTTCGTGAAGGTTCCGACGTCCGTGAACCGGGCGCGATGCGGCGCGCGGCATCGGCACGGTCGGCCGCCTCGGCGGGAGTTTCAGGTACACCGAGGCGCAGCAGCACGACGAAGACCGCGACACCCCCCGCGATGCCGATGAGCGTGGGAATGATGTCGAGGGCGCCCGCCTCGGGGCGCAGGACGATGACGATGAGGGGGACGAGCCCGGCGATGAGCAGCAGCGTCGTGGCCAGACGCCGGCGGGAGGCGGCCAGGGCTCCGATGAGCCCGGCGAGAACGAGCGCCCCGAGCCCGGTGGAGACGACGAGGACGAGCTTGTCGTTGTCGCCGAAGAGGGCGATGACGGGTTTGATCGCCGCCGGGGGGGCCAGTGGGATGATCGCCTGACCGAGGGTGAGCAGCGGTGCCGCACTCGGGGTGAAGGCACGCGCGATGAGGTCGGCGAGACCGAACATCATGACTGCGGCGACGACGCCTGCCGACGTGCCGCGGAAACGGTGGGCTGCACGGGTTTTCCGATTCATAGTGATGATTCGGAGCCGCCGGGGCGGCGGATGGGTCTGCGGGTTTTGTCACTGACCATTCACTGAAACGCCAGTGACCTTGTTGCGTGCCTGTCGTAGCATGGTGCAATGACTGAGAAACCCGGATACGCCCAGCCGCAGGCTCCGACCGGAGACGCGGATGAGCCGAAGAGCCCGAGTGCGCCGATCTACACCGCGAAGGTCGAGAACCTCGGCGGCACCTCGGGTGAGGTGCGCGTCGAAGACGGCCAGACCCTGCCCACTGCCCCGACCTCACGGGTCGAAGAAGGCAACAACCCGGAACAGTTCCTCGCCATGGCCTGGTCGACCTGTCTCGGTGAAACGCTCAAGGTCGTCCTCGCTGTCAATGAGATCGAAGCGCTCTCACGCGTGCGCGTCGAGGTCGAACTGCACAACGAACCCTCCGGCAACGGCTTCTACTTCGCCCCGAAAGCCTTCATCTCCATCGAAGGGGTCTCGGACACCGACGCCGAGAAGTACGCTGCCCGTGCCCACGCTCGCTGCCCCATCTCCAAACTGCTCATGGGCAAGGGCACCCCGGTCGTCGAGATCGAACCCTACAAGAACCCGGACAACTTCCAGCTCAGCTGAGTTCGCCACCCGCCTCGGCGGAGGAAGAGGCCCCGACCGTCACGGTCGGGGCCCCGTCAGTTCGCACTCGCGCTTTACCTGTCGGACTCCGCGGCAACCTCGGCGGCGATCTGCGCCAACTGTACGGCCGCCTCGGCGGGATGGATCAGCCATCCCACATGGGACGACGCGAGCGTGCGCACCCGGTAGGGATTGTCCGGGGTGAGCGCATCGCCTTCGCAGATGAGGCGATCCTGCATCGCGGCCGGCAGGCTCCGATCCTCGCCGAGGCGGACGAACGTGCGCGGGATCGTCCCCCACGTGCCCGCCTGCGCCCGATGTTCGGGACCTCCCACGTCGAGGTTTTCATCCGGCTGGAGTGAGCCCAAGAAGACGCGGAATTCGTCATCGCTGACGTCGGCGCAGAAGAGTGCTTTCAACCCGTCGAGGACCTCCGGGTCCGCCTGGCGGAAATTGCAGCGCAGCAGACCCAGCTGCCCGGGGTCACCGGCCAGGGCCCGGGCGAGAGCCGCAGCGTCGACGGTCTCCATCTCGGGTTCGGCATTGTATTCAGCGGCTGGAAGGTCCACCGGTGCCCATGCGGAGACATAGACCATGTGGTCGATCAGCTCCGGATGCGCATTCGCCAAGGCTGTCAGCGTGGCCCCGCCGCGGCTGTGAGCGACGATGACCACCGGTCCGTGCTCCTTGGCGCGGGCGGCCTCCTCGGTGAGAGCCCGGACATTGTCGTCGACGGTCACACCCCTGATCGATCCCGACTCCGAGGTGAACTGGGCAAGGTCCTGAGGCGCCTGATACCCGAGCGGGAAGGTGGCGGCGAAACCGTGACCCGGCAGGTCGACCGCAGCCGAGCGCACTCCGTGGAAGGCGAGTTCGGCCTGCAGCGGGGCGAAAGAGAAGGAAGTGGCGAAAGCGCCGTGGACGAGGATGAGCGTCGGCTGCGTCATCTCCTCAGCCTAGCGGCCGCCTCGGCGATGGGGAACGGAACACCAGACAAATGGCTCACTGGATGTCGAAGCGGATTACAGTGGCTGGTAGGACGCTCGGCACCGGGCCGGGCACGGAGCGACGAGAGGAGCCGAGGTGGAGATGAACTTGCAGGAGTTCCTGTTCCTCGCCCTCGACCTCACCGGCACTTTCGTCTTCGCAGTCTCCGGAGTGCTGCTGGCCGCGCGACGCAATTTCGACATCACCGGCGGGTTGGTGCTGGGCACGATGACGGGCATCGGCGGAGGCATGATCCGCGATGTGCTCCTCGACCGGGTGCCCAACGCCATCGGCCAACCGATCTACCTCGCCCCACCGGTGATCGCGACCCTGCTCATCTACATCATCGGCTCCCACATCTCCCGCGCACGGATCTGGATCGTCGCCTTCGACGCGATGGGCCTCGGCCTCTTCAGCGTCACCCGCACGACGATCGCGCTCGCGGCCGGGACGAACTATCCGGCGGCGCTGCTCATGGGTGCGCTGACCGCGTGCGGCGGAGGGCTCATGCGCGATGCCGTGGCCAGTGAGGATCCGGCGATCTTCCGCGGCACCGACCTCTACCTCATCCCCGCCCTGTTCGGTTCGGGGCTGACGATCATCGCCGAGGTGACCGGACTGTTGGGTGCCATCGCCTCACTCATCATCGCGGCCGCCGCTTTCGGCTTCCGCATGCTCGCGTGGAAGCTGCAGTGGCGGGTGCCGCAGCCGATGCGGCAATGGTCGTACCGGGACACCGGACAGCGCGTGAAGAAGAAGCTGCCGTCGGTGTTCCGGAAACCGGATTGAGGACGTCGGTGTCTCGCTTCGTCGAAATCAGCGGTGTCGAGGCTGACACATCGCTGCCTGTATGGGGCGCCTGTGGGTGTGCGACGATGAAATCATGAGTGAGACACCGCCCGGACCGCCGCCACCGGGGCCACTTCCGTTGCATGAGGAGAAACCGGTTCCGACATGGACGCGTGACTTTGTGCGCGTCCTCGGGGTCTCGTTGTTCGGGGCACTGTTCTTCACCTTCTTCATCTGGCTCGCCTCGACGGGGCTGATGGTCAGCAACAACTTCGACATCATCGAAGCGGATGCGATGTGGATGGGAATCTGTGCCGCAGGCCTCGCCTTCTTCTTCCCGTTCCTGTTCATGGAGCACAAACGACCGGATGACGGGTTCCGGCGTGAGGGTCTCATTCCGCTGATTCTCCTCGGCGTGGTCGCCTCCGCAGTGATCGTCTCCCTGGTGGCGCTGGTCTGGCCGTTCTTTCTCGGCGTGCGGGCCGTTCCCGGAACGGTTGCCGCGGAACTCAATGCCGATCCGGCGAGCTTCTTCCTCGTTCTGCTCTTCTTCATCGGCGGCATGGCGTGGAGCACGTGCATGATGATGCCGATGATGATCGGCGGCTACAAAGTCGCGCTGTGGCTGCTGCTGCCGTATCTCGGATTTGCCTTCCTCATCTTCTTCGCCGGTGTGCACGTCTTTGAGAACCCGCCGAGCCTGCTTGTCACGATGATCTGGGTGGCCGTGGCGCTGTCCGGTCTGGCGGTGCTGACGGCGCTCGCGGCTCTGCGCAATGTCATTGACAAGCCGAAGCCGCAGATGACTGCGAGCGAACGCGATGCGGCCTACCAGGGGTACCTTGCGGACAGGCGTCGGCGCGGACTGACGAATGAGAATCCGCTGCCGGGTATCGACGGACCTCAGCAGCCGCCTCGGCGGTGAGTTGTCGGTATAGACGCGGCCCTTCCCACCTGGAAAGATGAACGCATGTGTGAGCCGACGAGCAACTGGACGACCGATCCTGCACCACTACTGCGCGCTGGGGAGGGATTCCGCCTCGGCGAGGTCGATCCCGAATCCACCCCCGGCTACGACGGGGACAAGAAGAGCGGGAAGAAAGATCTCGAAGCGCTGTCTGCTGAGCTCAACGACCTGCAGGAGCGCCTCTTCGCCGCCCACCACGACGAGGACTGCGGTCCCGCCGTCCTCCTCGTCCTGCAAGCCATGGACACGGCGGGCAAAGGCGGAATCGTCCGCCACGTCGTCGGAGCCGTCGATCCGCAGGGTGTCGAGCTCGCCGCCTTCAAGAAACCGACTGAAGAGGAACTAGCCCACGACTTCCTTTGGCGCATCCGACCGCGCGTGCCCGGGCCCGGCATGATCGGAGTCTTCGACCGCTCACACTACGAGGATGTGCTCATCGGCCGCGTTCGTGAACTCGCCGACGAGACCGAGATCGAGCGCCGCTACACCGCCATCAACGACTTCGAAGCTGAACTGATCGCGGCGGGAGTGCGGATCGTCAAGGTCATGCTCCACATCTCTCCGGACGAGCAGAAAGAGCGTCTGGCCGAACGCCTCGAACGGCCGGACAAGTACTGGAAGTACAACCCGGGTGACGTCGACGAACGACTCCTGTGGCCGGATTACATGGACGCCTATCAGGCCGTTTTCGACCGCACCTCCACCGAGGAGACCCCGTGGTTCGTCGTGCCCGCGAACCGGAAATGGTACGCCCGGCTGGCCGTGCAGCGGCTGCTGCTCGATGCCCTGGTCGACATCGACCCGCAGTGGCCGGCAGCCGATTTCGACGTCGAGGTCGAGAAGAAGCGGCTCGCCGAAAGCTGAGGATCACGTCCGTACGGAACGGCGGTCCGCCTCGGCGAAGGATCTGCCGTGACGAATCGCGACGTCAGTCGCGACGGATGCTGAAGTCGACCTTCGTGGGGTGTTCGACGGTGCGGGAGACAGTGCAGTACTTGTCATGGGAGAGCCCGACGAGGCGTTCGATGCGGGCATCGGCCTTCCGGCCCTCCTCGTCGTCGGGGAACGCGAGGTCGAAGTCGAGGTGGACGTTGTCCACACGAGAGGCTCCGTCTTCGTCGATCTTGTCCGCGGTCGCGGAGACGTCGAACTTCGTGGGTTCGGTGTGACGGCTGGTGACGGTGTCGACGTCGATCGACGAGCAGCCGGCAACGGCGGCCAGCAGCAGTTCGACGGGGGTCATGAGGCCTTCGCCGCGGCCGAATTCGATGCTTGCTCCGCTCGGGGCGGTGGCGCGGTAGTGGTTTTCGGCGATGCGGGTCAGTTCGATGCTGCGGATGTCTTCACTCATGGACTAATGATGGCAGACTCCGGGGTGGCAAGAGCTGGGACGATCAGGGTTTGGTGAAGTCGACCTCGCTCGATTCCTGAACGCGAGCCTGCCGGCCGGGACCGGATTCGAACTGCCAATAGAGGTTCGTGTGTGAGACCACCTGCTCCGGTGGGGGAGCACCCCATTCGGTGAGATCCTCGGTGGTGTGGGCGTCGGAGACCAGCGTGACGTCGTAGCCGCGGGCGAATCCGCCGTGGATGGTCGAGCGCACGCAGGCATCAGATTGGGCACCGGTGACGATGAGGTGGCCGACGTTCTTTCCGGCGAGCACCTCCTCGAAGTCCGTGCCCTCGAATGTATTGCCGTGGGTCTTCTCGATGATCGCTTCGCCCTCAGCGGGGGAGAGCGTGTCGACGATCTGCCATTGCGGGGAATCGATCGGCAGCTCACCGGAGCTGTGCCGGACCCAGACCACCTCAGTGCCGGTGTTCCGGGCACGGTCGACGAGATGGGAGATCGTGGAAATGACCGATTCGGAGTTCCAACTGGCTTGCATGACGCCGTTTTGGACGTCGATGACGACAAGGGCGGAGTTCGGGCGGGTGGACGTCGGCGGTTGAGCTGTGGACATAAGATCCTCCTTGATCAAGGATCATTGTCCTCGCCTCGATCCCAGCAGACAAGAGGTCGGTGCCGGTCCGTTCCGCCGGTGTGAGAATGGGGGAGTGAGCGATTTCTCCGAGGACAACGGCGGTGCCGCCGGTCCGCGCCGTTTTAGCGTGCTTCGCAATTGGAAGACTGCGCCCTATCTGATCGGATCGGGCACGGCGATGATGGGCGACAATATCGAGCACGTCATCACCTATTGGGTGCTGTGGCAGAAGTTCGAATCCCCGGCGCTCGTCGGATTCCAGCTCATCAGCCACTGGCTGCCCTTCCTGCTCCTGTCCGTCTATGCCGGGTCTCTGGCCGAACGCTTCGACTGCCGCCGCCTCATCCAGATCGGACAGATCATGTTCATGGTCGTGTCCCTGTGTTGGGGGATCCTCTTCCTCACGGACTCTCTGCAGCTGTGGCAGGCCTGCGTGCTGCTCGTCATCCATGGCCTTGCCGGATGTCTGTGGGGTCCTGCCGAGCAGATGATGCTCCATGACTTCGTCGATCGGAAGGAGCTGCCGAGCGCTGTCCGGCTCAATGCGACGTTCCGCAGCCTCGGCATCCTCTTCGGTCCCGTCGTCGGTTCCGCTCTGCTGCTCGGGGTCGGTGCCACGTGGGGCATCTTCATCAACATCGTCTTCTATCTGCCGCTGACGATCTTCCTCATTCGCACCCCCTTCACCGGGCATCTGCGCAGCGGAGGAGTGCGCACCGCGCGGACGACTCTCATCCAGTCGCTGCGGGTGCTCATCGACGTTCGCCACAATCGCGCGATCGTCGGCATGCTGTTGCTGGCCGCGCTCGCCTCGACGACGATCGGGGCGGTGCTGCAGACGGCGATGCCGGTGTTCGGCGACATCCTCAATCCGGTCGGCGGGGACAGTGACTTCACCTATGGCGTGCTGCTCTTCGCCATGGGTGCAGGAGGGGTGCTCGGGGGCTTCGGGCTTGAGGCGACCGGGTGGATCAAGGCCGTTCCGGCTGCCGCGGCACTGGCCGCCGCGGCGATGGGCATCAGCTCTCTGTTCTTCGCCCTGACCTCGCACCTGTGGGTGGCCGTCATCATGCTCGTCATCGCCGGAGTCTCGAAGATCACCGCCGAGTCGACCGAGATGGCGATCATCCAACTCGAAGCGCCGCCGGAGATCCGCGGCCGCGTCATCGGCTCCTATGCGACGTTCGGCCCCGGGATGCAGACCTTCTCCGGAGTCACCGTGGGAGTGCTCGGCACGATCGCCACGATCCCCGGAGCCGTCATCATCGGCGGCACGGTCCTGGCCATCGGAGCGGTGGCCATCGGCACCTACGCCATCACAGGAAGGCGCAACCCCCATGCCCCAATTACTACCTGACGGCGGCGCAGCAACCTGGCGCCAGGTATCTGGGCCGCCGTCACCTGCTTCTGCGCGGGAATTCGGAGTGCCATCGCTCGGGTTCGCCCACGTCAAAGGCACACGACACGAGGCTCGACCGAGCGCAGCCGTCGACGTTCACGGACCGGTCGGCGATCGTGAGTTCTGCTTCGTCGATGTCGAACGACGACAGGTGCTCAAGACCGTGCAGAATCCTCGGCTCATCCGCATGACCACCTCACTCGTCGACGACATTTTGACGATCACCCTGCCCGACGGGCGCTCTGCCACCGGGGTGCCAGCCGGCTCGGGTCAGCGCCTGACCTGCAATTACTGGAAGCGACCGATCGACCTCGAACTCACTGACGGCCCGCATTCGGCACTCGCCTCCGAGTGGCTGGGAAAGCCGGTGCGGCTGGCCCGCGCATATCGTGGAGACGTGATCTACGGAGCTGGCCTGTCGATCGTCACGACCGCGTCGATGAGGGAACTCGCCGAACAGTCCGGTCACCACGATCTGCTTGATGAGGCCGCCCGCTTCCGTGCCACCCTCGTCCTCGGCACGGACGAACCTTTCATCGAAGAAACCTGGCGAGGCCGGGATGTGACGGTGAACGTGCTGGACGTCGGCGCTCTGCGTGTGCGGATCGGGGATCCGATTGCGCGGTGTGCCATCCTCGATCTCGACCCGATCACCGGGGAGCGGGGCAGCAATCTGCTCAAGACTCTTGCCGCCAGCCGCCCGCGAAATGAGGCGGGTGAACCGTACTTCGGCGTCAACGCCGATGTCATCGAAACTTCTGCGGCTTCGGACGCCTGAGCGGCCACGTCCCAACGCAGGTGACGGCGGCCCAGATACCTGGCGCCAGGTTGCTGCGCCCCCGTTGGGTAGCAATTAGGTGACGGCGCCGCGGACCTTGTGCGCGGGGGTGTCCCAGAGCCGGTTGTCGAGGATGTCGCGCAGGGCCTCGACGGTGTCCCACATCTCGGTGAACCCGATGTAGAGCGGTGTCAGCCCGAACCGCAGCACCTCCGGCTCACGGTAGTCGCCGATGACTCCGCGCGTGATGAGCGCACTCATCACCGCAAACCCCTCCGGATGCCGGATCGAGACCTGGGATCCGCGATGGGCGTGTTCACGTGGGGTGACGACCTCGACCGGGTGATCGGCCAATCGCTCATCGACGAGGTCGATGAACAGGTCCGACAGGGCCAGGGACTTCTCCCGGATCTGTTCCATGTCCACCCGCGAGTGGATGTCGAGGCCGAGCTCTGCCACGGACATCGACAGGATTCCCTGCGTTCCGGTGAGGTAGCGGCGGATACCGTCGGCCGGCCGGTAGTCCGGGGCCATCTCGAAGGGCTGCGCATGCGACCACCACCCCGACAGAGGTTGGCTGAATCGGTTCTGCAGCGCCTCGGCGACCCAGATGAATGCGGGAGACCCGGGTCCGCCGTTGAGGAACTTGTACGTGCAGCCGATCGCCATGTCCGCCCCGGCTCCGGCCAGATCGATGGGCAGAGCACCGGCCGAATGGCACAGGTCCCAGATGACCATGGCTCCGCCGGAATGGATCGCCGAGGTGGTCGTGCCCATATCGAAGAGCCGACCGGTCCGGTAGTTCACATGGGTGAGGACGACGAGGGCCACCTCGTCGGACATCGTGGTCGGGAACCCTGCGGTGACTTCCTCATCGTCGACGAGGCGGACCTCGTATCCGTCGCCGAGCTGCTCGGCCAATCCTTCGAGCATGTAGATATCGGAGGGAAAGTTCTCCCGCTGGGTGAGGATGACCCGCCGGTCCGAGGAGTCCTCGGCCTGCATCTTCAGCGCCGCCGAGGCGGCCTTGAACAGATTGATCGACGTCGTGTCCGTGACGACGGTCGACCCGGCCCCGCCGCCGACGAGCCCGGCGACCTTCTCACCCAGCTTTGCCGGCAGATCCCACCAGCCGGCGGTGTTCCATGACCCGATGAGGCCGGTGCCCCATTCGTCGGTGATGACTTCCTGGGCGCGTTCTGCGGCTCCCTTTGTGCGCGCGCCGAGAGAGTTCCCGTCGAGATAGATCGTGCCTTCCGGGAGCAGGAACTCCTCGCGGCAATCACGCAGAGGATCGTTCGCATCGCGTTGTTCGCAGTCCGCGCGGGTGATTGAACTCGGGGAGCCAGTTGAGTTCGCCGAGGTGGCTGTCCGGTCAGAGGTCGTCATCGTCGCCTTCCGCGTGGTGGGGGAACCGGTGGGTTCGTCTGCCTTCCAGGCTACCGTGCGTCGGCTGATGACGAATTGTGTTCTGCTCATGACGCCAGACGACGGCAGCCGACGGTGGGGAGGACGCCGCTGGGCGATCGTTTCTAGTCTGAGATCAGCACCGACCCGCACGATCTCGACCACACGCTCGACCATTCGATCAGGAGTCCACCCTCATGACTGCAGCCACCACCGAGTTCGACACGACCATCGCCATCAGCGACGAAGAACGCGCCACGCGACTGACCACGGCCGGAGAGGCATGGAACGAACGGCTGGCCGCGTCGGCGAAGAACGGGCAGCTGACGTTCTCGGCCTCGGGCACCGCCCGCGGTTCGGTGTCCTCGGTCATCACCGCCGGCCGCCACACCTTCACTGTCGACGAACCGACCCCGCTGGCCGGCGACGACGCCGCCCCGAATCCTGTCGAGTACGCCCTCGGCGCACTGATCTCCTGCCAGGTCGTCGTCTACCGCCTCTACGCCCAGAACCTCGGACTGACCATCGACGAACTTGATGTCAGCGCTGAAGGCGACCTGGATGTGAGGGGACTCTTCGGCGCCGATGAGACCGTGCGGCCCGGATTCTCGTCCGTGCGCGTGAGCGTCAACATCGCCGGACCCGACAGCAACGAGGACTACCAGAAGCTGCAGGAGACCGTGGACGCCCACTGCCCCCTCTTCGACATCTTCACTAACCCGACCCCGATCGACGTCACCGTCACGAAGACCAACTGACCTCCCAGGACTACCCGACGGCGGCCCAGCAACCTCGCGCCAGGTTGCTGGGCCGCCGTCGGGTAGTAACAGGGGGCATGATTCTCAGCCTGCGTGGGCGGCGAGCACTTCGAGCACGGCATCGCCGTAGCGGTCGAGCTTCTTCAGCCCCACTCCGCTGACCTGACCGAGTTCGCTGATCGTCGTCGGCTTGACCTCGACGATGCCGTAGAGCGTGGCATCGGGGAACACGACGTAGGCGGGCACGCCCTGCTCCTTCGCCTGCTCTCCTCGCCAGGAGCGCAGTGCCTCGAACAGGGAGGCATCGGCGGGGTCGAGTTCGACTTCGAGGCCGCCTCGGCGACTTGATCCGGCCTTCTTCGCTCCGGCTTTCCTCACCGGGTCGACGCGCAGTGAGATCTCCTCCTCTCCGCGCAGCACGGGGCCGGCGTTCTCGCCGACCACAAGCACACCGTAGTCCCCATGGGATTCGAGGAGGCCGCGGGCGAGCACCTGCCGGATGACGGTCTTCCACTGGCTCTCGGACAGGTCGTCGCCGACGCCCCAGACGCTCAGGCTCTCATGGTCCGAGGCCCTGGACCGGTCGTTGTCATTGCCGCGCAGCACATCGATGACTTGGCCCGAACCGAAACGCTGCCCGCGTTCTCGGTCGAGGCGGATGACTGCCGACAGCAGCTTCTGCACGGCCACGGTCGCGTCCCAGGTCACCGGCGGTGTCATGCAGGTATCGCAGTTGCCGCACGGTGCGGATTCCTCATCGAAGTACCGCAGCAGCTGCACACGTCGGCAGTCGACGGTCTCGCAGAGTGCGAGCATCGAGTCGAGGTGGCTCATCTGGCGGCGTTTGAACACCTGGTCGCCCTCGCCGGATTCGATGAGTCGACGTTGGGAGACGACATCGCCGAGGCCGTAGACCATCCACGCGTCCGCGGGCAGTCCGTCACGGCCGGCTCGACCGGTCTCCTGGTAGTAGCCCTCGACTGATCGAGGCAGATCGAGGTGGGCGACGAAGCGGACATCGGGTTTGTCGATGCCCATGCCGAAGGCGATCGTGGCGACCATGACGATGCCGTCCTCGCGGAGGAATCTCGCCTGGTTCTCCGCGCGTACCTCGGAAGGCAGCCCCGCGTGATAGGGCAGAGCGGTGAGGCCGCGGGCGACGAGCGCTTCGGCCAGTTGGTCGACTCCGCGCCGGGACAGACAGTAGACGATGCCGGAATCCCCGGGGTGTTCGGTGGTGATGAAGTTGAGCAGCTGCGACCTGGCCGAGGCCTTCGGCTCGATCCGGTAGGTGATGTTGGGTCGATCGAAGCTCGCGACGAAGTGCTCGGCATCTTGGAGGTGGAGACGCTCGGTGAGTTCGGCGTGAGTGGCCGGTGTGGCAGTGGCTGTCAGGGCGATGCGCGGAACATCGGGGAATCGTTCGGCCAGGACGCCGAGTCCCAGATAGTCGCTGCGGAAGTCATGTCCCCATTGGGACACGCAGTGGGCTTCGTCGATGGCGAACAGGGAGATCTGTGCCTGCTCGAGCAGTCGCATGGTCCGCGGCAGGACGAGACGTTCGGGTGCGAGGTAGAGCAGGTCGATCTCGCCGGCGAGCAGCTGCTGCTCGACCTGCTGGGCGGTCTCGAAATCGAGGGACGAGTTGAGATAGGCCGCCCGCACACCGAGGTTCTCCAGTGCCGCCACCTGATCGGCCATGAGCGCGATAAGCGGGGAGATGACCACGCCGGTACCGGGCCTGACCAGGGCGGGAATCTGATAGCACAGGGATTTTCCGCCGCCGGTGGGCATGAGCACCACCGCATCCCCGCCGCCGACAACCTGGTCGACGATGGCAGCCTGTTGACCCCGGAACTCCTCATAGCCGAAGACATCGTGAAGGACATCGAGGGCGGAGGTCGTGGCTGCGGAGGTCATGGCACCCACCCTAGTTCACGTCACTGACCTGAACCTCCGGGCCGCCACGAGTCCCAACGCGCACACCGCGGCCACAGCGACGGCGAAGACGACGGTCGCGTTCGCCAGTCCCACCTCGGCGGCGAGGAATCCGGCACCGATCGCCGGCACCGATATGAACACGTACGCAAGGATGAAGTACGAGGTGGTCGCCTCGGTGCGGTGCTCCGGCGCGGTCACCGCGGTGATCGCACGCATCCCGGTCATGAACACGAGCCCCTGCCCGGCACCGGCCAACGCTGCGGAGGCGATGAGCACCGGCAGGGACCCCGCCATGAGCGCGAAGACGAGAGCACCCATGCTCACGATCATGGTCACGGTCCCGCCGATGATGAGTCGACGGTCGTTCAACCCGCGCAGCAGCACCTGCGCCGTCGCCGAGGCGCCGAAGAGAAGGAACACGACGGCGCCCGTGACCGCGGTCGACGTCACGTGCAGGGTCTGCCCGATGAAGCTCGGCGCGATCGCCGAATACAGCCCGCACACCGAGAAGCCGGTGATCGCCCCAGGTGAGGCGGCCAGGAACATGCGCTTCGCCGAGGCGGGAATCCCCGGCAGCTGCAACCGCACAGCCGTCGCCCCGCCGTGCGTCCGGTCCCGCACGAAGATGAGCGCCAAGCCGGCGATGACGAGCATGAGCGCGTTGACGAGGAACGGCGTGAGCAGGGGAGCGGGGGCGAAGCGGGCGAGCAGTCCGGACGACAGGATCCCGAGTCCGAGGCCGCCCATATTCGCCGCCGTGGCCAAGGATCCGGCGAGTCGTTCGCGCCCGGCGGGCGCGTTCTCGAGCACGGTGACGGTGGCGGTCGACGTGAAGATCCCCGCGGCCAGACCGGACAAAACTCGGCCGGTCAGCAGCAGGCCGATGTGGGATCCGATGAGGAAGAGCACCGCCGAGGCGGTCGAGAAGATCACCCCGAGGCTGAGCACCGGCCGTCGACCCAGTCCGTCGGAGAGGCGACCGAAGACGACGAGCGCGCCGATGACCCCGACCACGTAGATTGCGAAGAGCTGAGTGGTGAATGCGGTGCCGAACCCGAACCGCTCCTCATAGAGCGGGTAGAGGGGCGTGGGCAGGGTGGTGCCCATCATGACGACGGTGAATACGTACACCGAGGCGGCCAGGCCCCATCCCGTCGCGATGCGCGGATCCGGGCGCCGCTGGTGTGCTGCCGTCTCGTCGGCCACTGCCGCACCCCTTTTCCGGTTGAAATCGTCCCTCGCCGAGGCGGCCCACCGCACCCATCGCCCCGATCGTCCGAGGACCGGTCTGGTGCCATTCGATCCTGACAGGTACCTGCAGGCGGTGAACCGACTGCGATTGTACGCTGGAACTTACGAGTCCATGTCTGTTGGCGGCATGGCGGATTGTGCGCACCCGCGAGAAGGAGCAGATTCCGATGACGACGACCCCGAGCAGCCCCGCCGAAGTCGAATCGACCGCAACGGCGGATCCGACCCGACGACGTGTGATGAAGACAGCGGGCGTGGCCGGAACGGTGGCCGTCATCGGCGGCTCTGTGGCGGCCACCTCGGCGTGTTCGTCTGACGAGGAGGCGGAGCCGACGAAGGACTCGAGTCTGCCGGCCTCCGACGTTCCCGTCGGTTCCGGCACCGTCATCGAGGACACCTACGTCGTCACTCAGCCGAAGGAAGGCGAGTTCTTCGCGTTCTCATCGGTGTGCACCCACCAGGGCTGCCAGGTCAAACAGATCACCGAGAAGGCCATCATCTGCCCGTGCCATTCCTCGAACTTCTCGGTGACCACGGGTGAGGTGATCTCCGGTCCGGCCGAGGAGCCGCTGCCGAAGTACGAGGTCTCCGAAAGCGGCGGCACTCTGACCGTCAAGGGCAAGTAGAGCCCGACGCCGGCCGGCTCAGGCCGCCGTGGTCGGCTGTTCGCGGAGCCGGGCGCTCTCCGTCAGAGGAAGAGTCCGGGAAGGACGAGTGCGCCAGCGATGAGGAGCGCGAGCAGAGCGGAGAAGCCGAGCCCGCTCGCCTCGTTCCTGCGTGCCTTCGCCTCGTCGGATCGCCACGGCAGGTCCGACCAGACGAGCGCGGCTCGGAAGACGGAGACGACGATGGCGAGCATTCCGGCCAGCCAGACGTAGATGAACCAGCTCTCCCAGCCGCCGAACGGGGTGATGAGGCGGATGAGCAGCACGAATACGACCGCCGTGACCATCCCTGAGAGCAGCCCGATCCGGGACGCCGCACGAGGAGCTCGCCACGCGGTGAAGGCACCCCAGGCCACGATGAGGGCCCCGATGACAGTAGAGACGAGTTCGGGACTCATGAGCGTTCTCCCTTCGTCGAGACAAGACTCGCGGCCTCATCGACGTCGTTGGCTGAGTCGTTCAGGACGATGATGCCGCCACCGCTCTCTGTGTCGAATCCGAGGTACGACCGGTACCCTCCGGTGCCGCCGTTGTGCCAGGTGATGGTCGAGCCGTCTTGCGTCGTCGTGAACCACGCCCAGCCGATGCGGTCGTCCTCGAAGTCGGCTCGAGGTTCGGCCGCGTCGGCGCCGGGCGCGGTTCCGTCGCTCACGGCTCGCAGCCAGATCGACAGGTCATGGGTCGTCGATCGAATCGCGCCGGCTGGCGCCGAGCCGCCGAGAGTCCACGGAGCGGCCGGCAGCCCCGATGCCGTGAACCCATGGGACAGACCGTCAGCGGACTCCGGGACGAATGTCTCCTTCATCCCCAAGGGTTCGGCGAGGCGGTCGCGAACGAGTTCGGAATAGTCCTGCCCGGCCACCTCGGCGAGGGCTTGGCCGAGAACGGCGAACCCATAGTTCGAATACTCGGGCTCCGGCTCGCCCACGTCCACGTCGTTGAGGCTGGCGACGATGTCAGCGGCGTCCCCGCGGTATGGGTCGGTGTGGATGTAATTCGACAGCACGCTCATCACTCCGTCACTGAAGCTCGGAGCGGGTTCCTGGGAGGGCAGCCCCGACCGCTGCATCGCAATCGACTCGAGCGTCACCTCGGCGACCTTCCCGTCCAGGTCCGGCCAGACTTCGCCGAGGCGGGTGTCCGCCTTCACCTCGCCCCGGTCGATCGCCTCGGCGAAGAGCGCGGCCGTGAACGTCTTCGTGATCGATCCGATCTCGAACTCGGTGTGCTCATGGGCTCCGGTGCCCGCGAAAGTCACTTCGTCGCCGTCGACGCGGGCGGCCGCCACGTGCTGCCAATGCCGGCTGCCGAGTGCGTCCTCGAGCTCAGCAATGAGCTCGGGATCCCCGGTAGGCGCGCCCTGGAAACCGCGCGGCCACGGGGTGATCGCCGCGAGCACGGCGGCCGTGAGTGAGGCAGCAAGCAAGGCAATCCCCAGTCGCCGAGGCGGCCGTCCCGCGGCCGCAGATGTGCGGTGGTCGTCGGTGACGGTCATCGTTCCTCCTGGTCAGCAGGGGTGGAAAGTGTGGTGGTCCGGTACGGGTCGTGCGGTGGGCGATGGCCCAAGGACGCGAGGGTTCGTCAGTGTGTGCCGATGAGGACGAGGGTGAGCAGTGGAATGACTCGCTGAGCGGGCACCCGCCAGTGTCCGCGGCGGGCGCTCTCTAACCAACCGGCGCCAGCGAGGGCATGCACATGGTGATAGATCTGCCCGGACGTGCCGAAGCGTTCGTCCTTGCCCAGCTCGGCCACGGTGCTCGTGCCCTCATAGATCGCCTGGAGCAGCTGCAGGCGGACCGGGTGGCCGAGGGCTGCCAGGGATCCGGCCGCCTCGGCGAAGTCGATCTGCGCCAGGCCCGCGCTGCTCAGGCCCATCTGCCACGCCACGGGACCGCTGCCGCCCGGGGGAGTCGTGTACCCGGTGTAGGTCACTCCGCCCTCCTCGCCGAGGTGGTCGACGAGCCCATGCAGCGCCCAGAAGGTCTCCGCGTCGCCCGGCAGGGCGGTCGCCGCTTCGCCTGCGGCGGGCCGCGGTGGCGCGATGGAGGCGGCCGCAGCCTCGAGTTCGGCGACTCGTTGTTCGAGGGCGGAGAGGCGATCGTCTGCCGACGGTGTCGATTCCATACTTCGATAATACAATCAATACGTAATTACGTAAAGACATGATACGCAACGAAGCGCCGCCCACCCGCGCCTGAGTCGACGCTGACCGGACAGACTCAGGCAGGCGACCTAGACTGGTGCCGTGATGAGTACCGAAGAACCGCGCACCGAATCCACGCCCCCGCGTAACGAAGCCGCCCCGCAGGCCATTGCCGCAGCGAGTCGGCTCGGCTGGCCCATGATCGTGCGTGGAGTCCTCGGCGTCGCCTTCGGCATCGTCACCGTCTTCTGGCCCCGCGACGCCGTCAACCCCGCGCAGCTGAGCCTGCCGACCGACGTCGTCGACCACTTGGCCATCGGCTACCTCATCCTCTTCGCCCTGGCCCTGGTCTTCCAGGCCGTGCGCTCGCCGTTGAACGTGCGCACCGCGATCTTCGGCCAGGCCGTCATCGCGATCCCGGCCATCGTCTTCCTCTTCCTCGCCGACCAGCCCGCCGAACTGCGCGCGGCCGTGAGCATCTGGGCCCTGCTGCACGGCGCACTCGAATTCTGGGCCTACCGGCAGCTGCGGTCCCAGCCCATGGCCTCGGACTTCCTCATCGCCTCCGGAGTCCACGTCCTGCTCGGCATCATCCTCGTCTTCGGCGACGGCATGGAGGCCCTGTCGATCCTCGGCTTCACGGGAGCGGCGACCCTCATCGCCGGCGTGATCTTCATCATCGGCGGCTACTCCCGCCTGAGCAAGGGCCGCCAGCTGGCAAAGCTCGGTGCCCTGCCCGAACAGATCGACACCCCCGCCGAGGCGACCGACCGCGCCGACGCTGCCCCCGCGGGTGCCGCTGACGCCGCCGACGATACGAGCCGGTCCGATGCCGCGGACACGCCCGACTCAACGGACCCCGACGGCGCGGCCGATTCCGGTGATCCGGACGATCCGGACGACGACACCCCCGTGACGAAAGAGCCCTGACCGGCACCCGAGCCAACCGAGACACCCGAGGTGAGATGAGCACTGTCGAGCACGAGAGCGCAACCGAATCCCGATTGGCCACCATAGCCGCCTCGGTGAGGTCCTCCGAACTATTGGGCGACCTGGCCGAAGCCAGCCGAGCACTCGATCCCGTCCTCTTCCGGCGCCTCTTCGCGCTCTCCCGTTCCCCATCCCTGCTGGTGGCGACCGACTACGACGGGACGATCGCCCCCATCGTCGACGTCCCCAGCCAAGCCTTTCCCTTGGAGAGCTCGGTCGACTCACTGCGCGCGCTCGCCTTGCTGCCGTCCACCTCGGCGGGGGTGATCTCCGGTCGCAGTCTGCGCGACCTCGCGGCGATGTCGCGCCTGCCCCGGGAGGTCCACCTCTTCGGGTCTCACGGCGGTGAGACAGACACCTTCACCATCGACGCCCTCACCGAAACGCAGCGGGCGGTCCTCGTCGACTTCCGCGCCGACCTCACCCGCGCCCTGCCGCGCGATGTCATCGAGCACAAAACCACCGGCGCGGCCGTGCACCTGCGCGGACTCGACGAGACCGACCGGCGGGAGATCGAAGCCGCCGTCGAGAAGCTCGCAGCCGCCCACCCGATCCATCCCACCCGCGGAAAACAGGTCATCGACCTGTCCGTCGTACCGTCGTCGAAGGCCGATGCGCTGACCCGTCTGCGCAGCCAGACAGGGGCGGAGGCCGTCGTCTTCATCGGTGATGACACCGCCGACGAATTCGCTCTCGAAACCCTCGGCGCCGACGACCTCGGGCTCAAGGTCGGGGATCAGCCCGCGCCCACTCACGCCGACTTCCGGCTGGACTCACCGGCCGAGGTCTCCACCGTCCTCAGCGCCCTGTTCGAACTGCGCAAATCCTGGCTCTTCGGCCGCCGCGCCACCCCGATCCAGCGGCACAGCCTCGTCGGCAACGGACAGTCGACCGCGCTCATCGACCCCACCGGCAGCATCTGCTGGATGCCGCACCCGCTGCCGCATTCGGCGTCGATGTTCTCCGAGATCCTCGGCTCCGAGGCGGCCGGATTCTTCGCCGTGGCACCGGCCAACGGGGCTGCCCCGCTGACCCAGCGCTACCTCGGGAATTCGACCCTGCTCGAGACCCGGTGGGCCGGACTGAGCTGCGTCGACTACCTCGCTCCCGTGGACGGACACAGCGACGACACGATCGTCGTCCGCGTACTCACCGGCGACACCCCGACCCGCATCCGGTTCGCACCCAGGCTCGACTACGCCACGGTTCCCACCCGGATGACCAGGACCGATGACGGGGTTTCGGTGCTCGGCACCGCGGAGCCGATCGAACTCCACGCCCCCGGAATCGACTTCGACATCATTGAGAACGGCGACTCCCACACCGCCGAAGCAACCGTCGTCCCTTCGCAGCAGCCCGGCGGATCCGTCGTCCTCGTCCTCGCCTGCGGGACGGGCACGGGCGACGCCGGGTACATGGCCACCGGCGGCGAGCACCATGTGCGCGAACGCGCCCTGAACTTCTGGACGAACTGGGTCGAATCACTGACTCTGCCCGGTCACCACCGCGAAGAGGTCATCCGCTCGGCGATCACCCTGCGCGCCCTGTGCCACGAACCCACCGGTGGAGTCCTCGCCGCCCCCACGACCTCCCTGCCGGAGGGCATCGGCGGCGTCCGCAACTGGGACTACCGCTATACCTGGCTGCGCGACGGGTCGATGACTGTCCGCGCCCTGCTCGCCCTCGGTTCCACCGGTGAGGCCGAAGGTTTCCTCTCATGGCTGTCGGGCATCCTCGAGCGCACGGTTTCACCCGAACAGCTCCATCCGCTCTACGCCGTCGACGGCTCGGCCCTGACCACTGAGGCGGTGCTCAACCACCTGCCCGGATACGCCGGATCACGGCCGGTGCGGGTCGGCAACGCCGCCGAACATCAGGTCCAACTCGATGTGTTCGGCCCGGTCACGGAGCTCCTCGACGAACTCAGCGACCACCTCGGCGAGTTGCCCGAGGATTATTGGACGCTCACCTGCCAGATGGTCGAAGCCGTGGGCAAACGGTGGTTCGAGGCCGATCACGGGATCTGGGAGGCCAGGCGCGCGCCGAAGCACAACGTGTACACGCGCGTGATGTGCTGGGTGACGGTCGATCGGGCGCTGCGGATCGCGGATCGGTTCGACCGGGAGCCGCCCGGTGCGTGGCGGCAGCTGCGCGAGGAGATCGCCCACGACGTGCTCACGCACGGCTACAACGAGGAGGTCGGAGCGTTCACCGTCGCGTACGGTGAGACGGACCTGGATTCGGCGGCCCTGTTCGTCGGACTCTCGGGGCTGCTCGACGCCGACGATCCGCGGTTCGTGTCCACCGTCGACGCGATCGAACGCGAGCTGCGGGTCGGCCCGACGGTGTTCCGCTACCGCTATGACGACGGGCTGCCCGGGCTCGAGGGCGGATTCCACATCTGCACGACGTGGCTCATCGAAGCCTTCATCAAGGTCGGCCGCATCGACGACGCCTGGGATCTGTTCCGGCAGGTCGACAACCTGCTCGGGCCCACCGGACTGCTGTCGGAGGAATACGACCCCGTCGCCGAGATGCACCTGGGCAACCACCCGCAGGCGTACTCACACCTCGGCTACATCCGCGTCGCTCAGCAGCTCGACGCCCACCGCCCGAACGTGCTTTAGGAGGGCGAAATGGTCACAGAAAACCGTCGGGAGAGTGACCAATTCGCCCACCTGAGGCGGGGTTGAGCACCGTCGCCGCACTGCAACCCGGATTGCAGGCTCCTCGTTGGCACCTCGCTCACTCGACGAGGAGGGTGACCACCTCGGCGACGCATGCGGGGCGATCCTGGCCGTCGATCTCGATCGTGTGTTCGAGGATGACCTGAGTGCCCTTGTCGCCGCGGATGACCTTCTTGACGCTGATGGTTCCGCGCAGTCGGGAGCCGACGACGACGGGCTGGAGGAAGCGGACCTTGTTGAGTCCGTAGTTGACGCGGATCGACACGCCCTCGATGGTGAAGACCTCGGTGGAGAACTTCGGAATGAGCGAGAGGGTGAAGAATCCGTGGACGATCGTCGCGCCGTAGGGCCCCTCGGCCGCGCGCGCTTCGTCGACGTGGATCCACTGGTGGTCGCCGGTGACGTCGGCGAAGGCGCTGATCGCGTCCTGGTCCATCGTCATCCACTCGGAGGAGCCGAGTTCCTGGCCGATGAGCGATTCGATCTCGTCGATGCCGTCGATTGTGCGCACGTGGTTCTCCTTTGATCGTGGCTCAGATGCTGAGCGGACATTCGATTGAGGTCCGCTGTTCTTGGCATCATACGTGGCCGTCCGGTCGATGCCACCCCGCCGTCCGGACTGTGAGTCCCACGGTCCGAGTCCGTCAGGTTGACGGGCCGAGTCCGTGAGGTTGGAAGCATGGCCGCACACTCACAGGACCGTCCGGAGACGCTGACGCAACCCCTCTCGCCGAGGTGGCTGGAGCGTCCCGACGCCTACCGGAACTTCGAATCCGCGTACTTCGTCGGGCACGGGAAAGAGACCTTCGACCGCTGCGCCGAGGAGGTCCTGCACTGGGAGGTCAAGATCCGCAGCGGCTTCGACATCGAGGTGGATGGGAGCGCGGACGGAGCGGATCGAGCCGATCGAGCGGGTCGAGCGGGTCGAGCGGCTCGATCGGGTCGAGCGGAGTCGACGGCCGATGTCGACGCTCGCGCGGATGGAGTGAGACCTGGCCGGGCGCCTCGAGTGGAGCCGGGCCAGGAGCCGACGATCCGCGTGCGCCTCGGACCCCTCCGGTTGGCTGAGCCCTCACGGGTCATCGACGTCTTCGAAGCGGAGGACCGGTGCGGCTTCACCTATGGCACGAAGCCGGGACATCCGATCACCGGAGAGGAGTCATTCATCCTCATCCGCACCGTCGATGACCGGGTCTTCCTCCTCCTGAGGTCGGTCTCGCGGGCGGGGCTGGGCAACTGGAGACTCGGCGAACCGTTCGTCCGGCTCGCTCAGATCATCTACCGCCGCCGCTACGGACGGGCGCTGCGCAGCTGATCGATCACTTGCCGGGAATCGAGTCGCGGGCGGGAGTGTATTCCCAGTGCCACGGCTCGTACATGCTGGCCTTGGCCCAGTCGGGGTTCTCCCAGCCGTATTCGTCTCCGTGCTCGACGAGCCAGTTCCAGGCTCCGGTCTTGTTGGCGACTCCGCCACCGAGGTCGAGGGCGATGCCCCAACCGTGCAGGGACGTGCCCGGCTTGGCGGCCAGGCCCGGCTTCCGGCCGGCGACCGAGAGCTGTCCGGCCATGTCACGATAGGAATCCGTGATCTCGAGTTCCTTGCCGGTGTCCTTCTTGTAGGCGGCGTTCATCTTCGCGAAGGAGACAGCGGCGTCGGCACGGAGTCGGTGATCTTCCTTGCCGAGATCGCACAGCCACTCATCGGGCAGCTCGCCGTTGCCGGCGGACTGGTCGAAGTTCTGCTTCTCATCGCAGCCGGGCAGGGCGCTCTTCTCAACCGCGCGGGACGCGGCTTCGACCTTCTTCTGCTTGGCGCTCGGCACGCCGATCTCCATCGACGACTTCCCCTTGACCTCGGGGACGTCGGCATTGACCTTCTCGGCATTGATGGCGGCGGGCTCACCGGCGGCGGTCGGGTCGGTCTTGACCTCGGCACCGCCGCTGAGGTTGTTGACCAGCATGGTCACTGCAGTTGCGGCACCGGCCACTGAGACGGCAGCCAGAGTCGATACGGTCCGCACCTTCCTTTTGCGCACGGACTTGAGCAGCGCGCCATCGGACCCGCGGCTCTCGGCGGCTCCTGCGCTGACCCGACGGGCCGACGAGGCAGGCGGTGAGCCGAAGGTCGTCGGGACCGCAGCGGCTTCACGAGCCATTGCGGCCCGGCGTGGAGACGGCTGAGCCGCCTGCGCCTCGGCGGCCATCGCTGCGCGCCTCGGCGACAGTGACTCGGCAGAGGAGTCAGCGGATGCAGTGGATGCAGGCGCGGCCGGTGTCCCGGTGCTGCGCGACGAAGTGCGTGCGCGTGAGAACGGGGACGATGAGCGACGCCTGTGCAGATCCCGTCGACGCACCGTTGGTTCTGTGGTCGATGATGACTCTGACATAACTCTCCGTGTGACTGTGACTCGTCGAAGACCGCCGAGGTTTCGACGACTTCAATACAACATCACAAAAGTGTAACGGGAATATATAGAACCTGTCATATTTTGGTGACGAGTCGCACCCGCGGGCGGTCAGCCGATGTTCAGGCCGGGTTCAGCGAAACCCCGGAATCCCGGTATCAGGCCAGGTCAGCGCCGTGGACGACGTTCAGGGGCCGCCTCGGCGAAATTATTCGGATCGGCTCTCGATGTACTGTCGGAGCGCGCGTTCCTGGGCTTCCTCGTCGGGGAAGATCACCTCGGTTCGGGCGCCTCCCGTTACGGGGTCGTTACTGAAGATCAGCGTGATGCCGAGCAGGCGAGCCTGCCCCTGCGCGATGACGAGACCGAGGCCCATTCCGCCGCCGCCTGCGGAGACGAAGCGGGTCGGGCCGGTGTTGACGATGTCCGGCGGATAGCCGGAACCGGAGTCGGTGACGACGATGCTGCGCGTGCTCGTCTCCAAACGGATGGGATCTCCGCCGTGTTTGATCGCGTTGACGAGCAGGTTCGACACGATGCGCTCGAAACGGCGGACATCGGTGACCAGCGTCGAATTCAGCGCCGCCAGATGCGTGTCGATCTGATGGCCGGCGAGGGCGCCCGAAGCTTCCATCGTGCCCAGCAGGGACCGGATCGCCTGATCGACGTCGACGCGGGTGAACTCGGGGTTGGCGCGGCCGGCGTCGAGGCGGGAGACCTCGAGGAGATCCTCGACGAGGACCTGCATGCGCACGACCCGGTCCTTGACGAGTTCGGCGGGGCGGGAATCCTCTTCGAGCAGGTTCGCGGCGTTGACCAGACCGGTCAGCGGTGTGCGCATCTCGTGCGCGAGGTCGGCGGTGAAGCGCTGCTCGGAGTCGATCCGTTCGGTCAGGCGGGCCACCGCGGTGTCGACGGCCGTGGCGAAGGCCCACACCTCCTGATCGGATTCGTCGATGACATCGGCGATGCGCGTGGTCGTGTCCCCGGCGGCGATCTTCCTGGCGGCCTGAGCGCCGAGGGTGAGCCTGCGGGAGATGCGGCCGGCGACGATCGATCCGACACCGCCGACGACGAGGGCGGAGCCGATCATGCCCACCAGCAGCGCCTGGTCGATCTGGCCGATGAGCTCCTGGCTGTCCTTCGTCGAAGCGCGCACGGAGATCACCTGGGTGTGCGAACCGACCTCGATCGGGGCGGCTGCCCACACGATCTCCTCGCCGTCGACCTCGGACCGGATCGTCACGCTCTGCCCCTTGAGCGCGGACTTGCGCGCTTCCTTGGGCAGTTCGGGATCGTCGATGCGGGCGTTGAGGGTGAGCACCCCGGTTTCGGAGAAGATGGCCGTTGCGTTCGTCAGCTGCTCCGTCACGGTCGAACGCATCCGGTCGTCCTCGGCCCGTGCCGCGGATTGGCGCAGCACGATCGAGCACGACAGCACGGCGATGATCACCGAGGCGACGATGAGCAGAGAGATCTTCCAGCGCAGCGACATGCGATCAGCCTGCGAAGCGGTAACCGAATCCGCGAACGGTTTCGATCATGTTCGCCCCGATCTTCTTCCGCAGGCGCTGGATGTGGACGTCGACGACGCGGGAGTCGCCGGCCCATTCGTATCCCCATACCGTGAACGCGATCTTCTCCCGCGAGTACACGTGCTCGGGCTGCTCGGTCAGCAGCAGGAGGACGCGCAGTTCGGTCGGGGTGAGATGGACTTCCTCTCCGTCGACCTCGACGGTCAGTCGGCCGGTGTCGAGGACGAGGGAGCCCAGTCGTGTGCGGAACGGACCCAACCCGCCGTCGGAGCCGGACGATTCCTGGGCCACCGTGGGCGAGCCGTTCGGGCGAGGGGGAACCCCGGTGCCGCCGATCGCCTCTTCGTCGTCGTCCGCCTCGGGGGCGGTGGTGAATTTCCCACCGGCACCGAGGTAGGTGTCATCGGATTCGAGCTGCGCTCGCAGTCGATCCCGGGTGTCCATTCCGGGGCTGGCGCCGAGGACCTCGGGAATGCCGTCGCCGGTGACCATGCCGCCGGGACCGATGACGGTTTCGTGATGCTCATCCGCTTCGGGGGCGGGGGAGTAGCCGAACCGGTCGGTGCCGGTGGTGATGAAGCGGCGGACGACCGCACGGATGCGGGCGTTGAGCACCTGCATGTCGAAGGGCTTGGTGAGGTAGTCATCGGCTCCCGCCTCGAGCGCCTGGACGATGTCGATGGCGTCCGAGCGGGCGGAGATGATGATGATCGGGATCGTCGAACGCTCCCGCACGGCACGGCAGATGGACGCGCCGTTCATCGTCGGCAGCATGAGATCCAGAAGCAGGACGTCGGCGCCGTTGGCGGAGACGAACTCGTACCCCTCGCGGCCGTCGGCAAAGGCCGAGACTGTGTAATCGAAGCGTTCGAGTCCGATCTGCGTCGTTTCGCGGATGACCTCGTCATCCTCGACCAGAACTATGTGCATTACGTTTCTCCATTAAGCCGCGTGAAGCGTTGACCTGGTTCAAACCTACCGTCGTGCAGGCGGAACACCTGCACCGACCAGCCGGAGGGGCAGCATGCTTTGTCCCCGTCAGCGAACATGGCCTCCTGCACCACCAGTGTCCCATTTCTGCCGGGACTGACCTTGAGCTGATTGCCTGTGGCGATGAGCTCGAGGCGGGGCTCGCCCCTCTGTTCGCTGATGACGGCGCCGGCGATGATCTCATTCCGCTGTTTGGGGTTGGCCACCGTGACCAGCTGGAACTTCTGTTCACCGCTGAGGAACGGCGACGCGAACTTCAGGCAGTCCTCGCAGTCGGCGACGACCTTGGCGGTCTCCGTGGCGCTGCCGGTGACGGCGATTCCCGAGGACGATTCGATGGCCTTGCGGACCTCGTCGAGCGAGAACGGTTCGTTCGCCTGGCCGGCCGCCTCGGTATTGGGGGCGAAGAGAGAGGGGGAGGGGTTGCCCTCGGGGGAGACCTTGAGCCCGCGATCGGGTCCGCATGCCGTGACGGTGAGAGTCATGACCGCCGCGAGGATGAGTGCAGTGACAGTACGGAGGGTGTGACGGGGGGATGACGAGTGGGGAATGTCGAGGGGGCCGGGGCCGACGGCTGCGATGTCTGCGGCGGTGGTCGTCGGTGCAGTGGTGTCCGCACATGATTCACGGCCAGGCGGGGCCTGGCTGGAGTGAAATGAGCACAGCGCCTCCCCGGAGGCGCGTCTGACAGTGACGGGCACACCCTCATTTTTGCCTGTTCCGAGCCTGTAGTCCACCTGATCATCAGTTCAGGTGAGCAGAATCCGCCCGCACCGGTCAAAGGTTCCGGCGTCAGAGTTCGGCCACAAGGGGGCTTGCGGCCGCCTCGGTGTGCGTGTGGGGGCGAGTCGGCTCTCAGGTCGGACCGGTAGAATGAGCGGCATGGCGCCCACGAACACCCCGAAGAAGAAGTCCACAGGCGGCAAGCCCACCAGCACGGTGTCCTACAAGGACGCGATCAAAGTCGGCGCCGTCTGCGGAATCGTCACTCTCGTCCTCGCGATCATCGTCACCCGAGCATGGCAGGACGGCCGCGCCTTCGGCTACGCATTCATCTACGCCGGAGCGGCATTTGTGCTGGTGTCGGGCTTCACGAGCTACCTCAACTGGGTGATGCGCAAGGATACGCAGAACCAGAACCAGTCTTACCCGGTCATGCGGTAAGACAACTCCTGCCGCTGTCGAGCCACCATCGGCCGACCTCACCGTTTGCGGCACACCCTCGCGGGAATGTCCCTTCCTACACCTGCTGAGGCATCAGACACCGAAAGCGCCATAACGCCCTGCAGGAGCAGGGGGTTATGGCGCTTTCAGTGGGGGATGCTCGAGGTCGGGGGTGGATGCTCGTCCGCCCCGCCGCGCCTACTTGAACCGCAGTAGGCGGAGGCTGTTGAGGATGACGAACACCGACGAGAACGCCATCGCAGCCCCGGCGATCATCGGGTCGAGCAGACCGAACGCCGCGATCGGGATCGCTGCCGTGTTGTAGGCGAAGGCCCAGAACAGGTTGCCCTTGATGAGCCCCAAGGTCCGGCGCGAGAGCCTGATCGCCTGCGGGATCTGCTGAGGATCGGACTTGACCATGGTGACATCCGAAGCCGCCATCGCCGCGTCCGTGCCCGACCCCATCGCGATGCCGAGGTCGGCACCGGCCAGAGCGGCGGCGTCGTTGACCCCGTCGCCCACCATGGCCACGGCCCGGCCCTGCCCCTGCAGTTCGCTGACCACGGAGACCTTGCCTTCCGGACGGACATCCGCACGGACTTCGGTGATTCCGAGAGCCTCGGCGACCACCTCGGCGGCTTGGGCGTTGTCCCCGGTCAGCAGCACGGTGCTCAGTCCCAGCGAATGCAGTTCGTCGATCGCTGCCTTGGCCGTCGGCTTGGCTTCATCGGAGACGAAGCTCAGCCCGCGGAACTGACCGTCGATCGCCAGTGCGACGATCGTGGCCCCACGCGGAACCGAATCGGTCGGGTAGTTGACCGCGATTCCGCGCTCGCGGAGCAGATCAGGACGACCGGCGAGAACCTCGACACCGTCGATCGTGGCCCGCAGTCCGCCGCCGGCGATGTTCTCGAAATCCGTGACCGATGACCCGGCCGCGGTTTCGACCGACCTCGCCGAGGCGGCCCTGGCCGAATCCTCGGACGATCCCATCGAATCCGGCTCGGTCGAGACAGTCCCGGTCGAGAGGCTCCCCGCCGAGGGAGTCCCGGTCGCGGCGGCTCCAGCTGACCCCGTCCCGACGATCTCGGGCGCGGCGTCGACGATGGCGCGGGCGATCGGGTGTTCGCTGCGCGATTCCAATCGGGCCAGGACATCGAAGTCAGCGGGCGAGAGCTCGGTTCCGGTCAGGCTCATCACGCCGGTGGTCAGGGTGCCGGTCTTGTCGAGGACGACCGTATCGATCGACCGCGTCGACTCCAGCGCCTCGGGACCGGAGACGAGGATGCCCAGCTGGGATCCGCGCCCCGACGAGACTGCGAGAGCCGTGGGCGTGGCCAGGCCAAGGGCGCAGGGGCAGGCGATGATGAGCACGGTGAGTGCCGCATGCAGTCCCGCCGCCCAGTCGCCGGTGGCGAAGCCCCAGACGAGCAGGGTGAGGATGGCGATGCCGAAGACGATCGGCACGAACACCGCCGAGATCCGATCGGCCAGTCGCTGCACGGCAGGTTTGCCGTTCTGCGCACGGGAGACGAGATCGGCCATGGCTGCCAGCGTCGTGTCCGCACCCACACGGGTGGCACGGACCTCGAGCACACCGGAGGTGTTGATCGTGGCGCCGGTGACGGAATCTCCGGGGCCGACCTCGACCGGAACGGATTCGCCGGTGAGCATTGCCTCATCGATGGCCGAATGACCGTTCAGCACCTCACCGTCGGTGGCGATCTTCTCGCCGGGACGGACGAGGAAGACATCGCCGATGGTCAGCTCATCGATCGGCACCTGCACCTCGACACGGCCGTCATTCGCGGCGGCACTGTCCGAAGCGGCGGCACCATTCGGGGAGGCGCCCTCACGCAGCACGGTCGCAGACTTCGCGCCGAGGTCGAGCAGCGCTTTGAGCGCAGCCGTCGCCCGGTTCTTCGCCCGGTCCTCGGTGAGCTTGCCGATGAGCAAAAACACCGTGATCGCCGCGGCCGCTTCGAACCACAAGTGGTACTCGGCGGGAATCGCCCAGCCGTGACCGTCGGCGACGGCCCGACCCAGCGTGAAGTACGAGTACAGGCTCGCGACGGTGATGCCGACGCTGACGAGGGTGTCCATGGTCGTCGATCCACCGCGGGCGGCCTTGTACGCCGCCGAGTGGAACGGCCACGCGCCCCAGGTGACGACCGGCAGGACGAGGATCGCGACGATCCACTGCCACCCGGTGAAGTGCCAGCTCATGACCATCGAGATCGCGACGGTCGGCACGGCCAGTATGAGGGCGCCTGCGAAGCGCGGTCGCAGGTGGCGGGGATCGTAGTCGACGATCTCCGGACCGGCACCGCCTGCGCCGGGGCTGCGCACCGTGGCACCGTAGCCGGCCTTCTCGACGACGGCGGTGATGTCGTCGTCGCTGAGTTCGGAATCGATGACCACATGCGCGGTCTCCAGCGGCAGGTTGACCGCCGCCGTGACCCCGTCGAGGCGGGTGAGCTTCTTCTCGATCCGCGCCGAGCACGACGCGCAGGTCATGCCCGTGATGTCGAGCTCGAGCTCGCGAGGCATCACTTCACCTCGTAGCCGGCCTCATCGACGGCGGCACGGATCGCCGCATCGTCGAGTGCGTCCGCTGAGGTAATCGTGACCGGGGAATCGCCCCCGGCGTTGAGGTCGACCGCGACGTCCGAGACGCCCGCGAGTGACCCGAGCTCTTCCTTGACCGCGGCTTCGCAGTGTCCGCAGGTCATTCCCGAAACGGTGATGGTGGTGGTCGTCATTGTGTTCTCCAATCAGCGGTGAGTGTTTCCCGATGTCAGAGCCTCGGGCGTCGTCGCACCCCGACCGGGTGGACGCAGCCCTCCGCTCAGCTCTTGATGAGTCGGGAGATGGCGGCTGATGCCTCTTCGACCTTCTTCCGCGCTTCTTCGTCGTCGCCCGATGAGGCGGCGTCGACCACGCAGTGAGCGATGTGCTCTTCGAGGAGGTTGATGGAGACCGCGTGCAGCGCGGCTGTCGCGGCGGAGACCTGGGTGAGGATGTCGATGCAGTACTTGTCCTCGTCGATCATCTTCCCGATTCCGCGGACCTGACCTTCGATCCGCTTCATCCTCCGTGCGAGAGCGTCCTTCTGCGGGGTGTATCCATGTTGCTCAGTCATACTCACACCGTATACCCCTACAGGGTATAAATCAAGATCGCTCCTCGCCGAGGCGGCTGTGCGTTTGCTCTCACCCTGACCCTGACGTGTTCTCCGGCTCCTACAATCGAATTATGCGTGCTGCCAGACTGTTCCGGTTCCCGGTCAAGGGATTCCCCGCCGAGGAGCTCACCGAGGCCCGAGTGGTCAAGGATCGCGGAATCCGCGGCGACCGGATCGCGGCGTTCACGAACGGCAGCCTCGACGTCCCCGCCGACGCCTGGCGCTCGTACTCCGCCTTCACCGTGCTCAAGAACGACACCGACCTGCAGAAATGGCAGGTCGCAACGACACTCCCCGAGGCGGTCGGCGCCGACGCCGATGCCGATTCCGCGACCGAGACCGATCCTGACGAGCGGAGTGCCCCCGCCGAGGCAGCCGACGATGATTCCGCGACCGTGACCCTCACGGCCCCGACGGGGGAATCGACGACCTTCTCCACGGACGACGAAGAGGGCAGGGCCGCCTCGGCGAGATTCCTCTCCGAACGGATACCCCCTCAGGGTACATTCCCGCGCTGCCTGGCCGTCGCGGATCAGGGAATGTTCGACTCGCGGCGCTCAGGTGTCTCGCTCATCAATCCCGCCACGGTCGCCGCGATCGCCGATACCGACGAGGGCCGCGCCGCCCTCGGGCTGAGCGCGCAGGAGGCGGAACGCACAGGATCCGGCAACGGCGACCCGGCCACTCCCGCAGCCGAGCTCGACCCGCTGCGGTTCCGCGGCAACATTTTCGTCGACGGGCTCGCCCCGTTCGAAGAGTTCGCGCTCATCGGTTCGATCATCCGCCTCGGCGGCGTGCGCCTGGCGATCCGCTCGACGATCGAACGCTGCCCGGCGACGACCGTCAACCCGACGACTACCGAGGTCGACGTCAACGTCCCGCGTGTGCTCAACTCCGCCTGCGGGCATCTGCACTGCGGAATCTACGGGCAGATCCTCGAGACCGGCGTTGTCATGGCCGGCGACGAGATCACCGTCGAAGGCCCGGCCCCGCACGACCTGGTCAAGGTCGCGCGGACTCCGCGGTTCATGACCGTCGTCGGCCGTCAGCAGATCTGCAACGATATCGTCGAGGTGGCTCTGCGCGACGATCTCGGCTGGATCCGCGAATTCGACGAACCTGGCACGAACCTGCGCGTCCACCTCGACCTCGGTGCACCGTTCTGGCGGACCTATACGATCACCGACGTCGACGACGACATCGTCCGCATCGCCGTGCGCACCCAGGGCAAGGGCTCCCGCGCCGTGGCGTCGCTGGACGAAGGACAGCGGATCCTCACCTCCGGCCCGCACGGAACCATGACCGCCTCCCGCGTCTTCGGCGGCACAACGGCCCTGATCACCGCGGGAATCGGCATCACCCCGAGCCTCGGACTGCTGCGCAGCGATGGGCTGGCCGACCTGCCCGCCACCGACCGGATCCGGCTCTTCCACGTCGACCGCGACCACCGCACCGCCTGCCTGTGGAACCGGCTGCAGGACCGCGCCCACTCGGGAGCCGTGCCCGTCGAGACCCACCACCGCGACACCGCGACGGCCGGTCGACCCGGGCACATGGAACTCGTCGACTGGGTGGCCGGCTGCGACAACGTCATGGTCTGCGGACCCCGCGACTTCACGGCGGCCGTGCTCGCCGCCGCTGACGAGGCCGGCGTTCCCGCCGTCCACCAGGAGACCTTCGCCTCTCCGAACACGGGAATGAGCGAGGCCATCGCCGCATGCTCGCCCGCCGAGGTGACCCTGGAGGAATCGGGCACGAGCTTCGTCTGGCAGCCGCAGGAAGGCACCCTGCTCGAATCCTTGGAAGCGCGCGGATTCCGCTCACCGAGCTCCTGCCGAGGCGGATCCTGCGGAACCTGCTCGGTGTCCCTGGCCGCCGGGTCCGTGCTCTACCCGATCGAACCGGCTGCCCGAGTCGAGGGCGACGAAGTGCTCGTGTGCTCCGCGGTCCCCGCCGGGCCCATCAGTCTGGCGCTCTGAACACAGGCAGGCTGACCCTGCCTGACTGACTCGGCTGACTGACCCTGCCGGACTGATCCGTCTGACTGACTCGGCAGGCCCTCTGAACCGGCCGCATGGCCTGCCCGCCTGACCAGGCAGACGGCCTCAGCGTGGGTGGCACAATGGATTCCATGCCGAAGAAGAAGCGCACCGTGCTGTCGAAGGGGCCCGCCGGACCGGTGGGTCGCCTGAGTCGGTGGGTCCGCCTCTCCGCAGCCGGTCGGATCATGTTCGCGAACTCGATCATGCTCGTGGGAATCATGGTGCTCACGACGAGTCTGCTCTACCTCCAGCTCTCCCAGCTCAACACGAAGCGCGAACAGGACCTGCTGCGGTCGGCCGCGGACAACATCTCGATGTCGCTGGGCCTCGTCGGCACCGGTGACGTCGGCCAAGACGACTATCTCGACTCCGAGTCCCGCGACGACGTCCAGACGCTGCTGGACAACGTCATCAGCCAATACGGCTTCGACATCGCCGCGGTCGTGCCCATCGACTTCCTCCTCACCCCGCCGACCCTGGGCTCACCCGGACGCCAACAGGCGCTGGAAGCGAAGACCGCCTCGGCGGATTCCGGGAAGATTCCCGAGGACTCCATCGACCAGCTGGCCCAGGCCGTCGACGGACAGGCCCTGCAGGAGGGCAGGTCGACCGTGCGCTTCATCAACGACGGCGGCCCGGCCGACGGCACCATGTACGTCGTCACCCCGGTCTATGCCGAACACGTCGGCGTCGACGGACTGAGATCGGACACCGTCGTCGGCGCCGTCATCGTCGGCAGCTCCGCCGATTCGGTCCGCGAAGGCTTCCTGGCACAGGGCAAATGGCTCATCGGCATCGCCGTCCTCACCCTCATCCTCGGCATCGGCTCGTCCTGGGTGACATCGCGGGGACTGCGCAGGGTCACCGGCGACTACGGTGCCGACGAGCTGCGCAGCATGCTCGACTTCTACTCCTCCGTGCTCACGGCCGTCTCCGAAGGACTGCTGCTCGTCGACCGTGCCCGCGGAATCGTGCTCATCAACACCGAGGCCCGGGAACTGTTGGGCATGCCGCCCGCCGGTGACGATGCGGACCCGGGGCCCACCTCGGCGGAGGAGATGCCGCTGCGCGAACTCGACCTGCCCGAGGCGCTGCACGATCTGCTCGCCTCCGGCCGGTGGGCTCGTGACGAGATCCACTACACCGACGACCGCGTCCTCGTCGTCAATCAGCAGCCCACCGAGGCGGCCAGTGACACCTGGGTCGTGACCATGCGCGATCACACGGAGCTGGCCGAGCTCTCCGGCGAACTCGTCTCCGTGCGGTCCTTCTCCGATTCCCTGCGCGCGCAGACCCACGAATACGCGAACCGGCTGCACATGGTCGTGTCCCTGCTCGAGACCGGGCACGTCGACGAGGCCATCGACTTCGCGGCCAAGGACATCGACGATCTCAACCGGGTCAACGGGGACGGGTCGATGACCTTCGACCACCCCGTCCTCTCGGCGCTGCTGCTGTCGAAGATCGCCCAAGCCGCCGAGGTGGGCATCGAGATGACGGTGGACACCGCGGACCTCACGGGCAACCTCGGCGGGGATGATCGCGACCTCGCAACGATCCTCGGCAACCTCGTCGACAATGCCTTCGACGCCCTGAGCAGGCAGGACGTTCTGGCCGAGGACAAGAGGGTCCACGTCGAACTGTCCGGTTCAGGCGGTCCCGGCGGATTCACGATCGAGGTCAGCGACGACGGTCCGGGCATCGACGAGGAATACCTCGACGCGATCTTCGAACGCGGGTGGTCGACGAAGCACGACGGTGTCGAGACCGACCAGGGGCAGGGGCGCCAGCAGACGGGCACCCGCGGGGTCGGGCTGTCCTTGGTCGTGCAGGCGATCCGCCGACTCGGGGGAGCCGTCGATGTGCAGGGCCACGGGGAGGACTGCGACCGGTTCAAGGGTGCAGTGCTCACGGTGTGGCTGCCCGACCCGAACGGTGCGGGGCAGAATGGGGCCGGTCAGACCGGGGCGGGTCAGACCGGATAGGGCTGGACCGTCGCCGGCGGGCTCGGTGCCGGTAGGTGCGGGCTCGGCTCGATGTGTCGGGACTGCAACACGATCCGGGACGCTGTCAAACGGGTGAAGATAGACTGGCGGCATGTCGGACACAACTGCGCCTGAATCGAGCATCGGTGTGCTCGTCGTCGAGGATGAGGTGGTCGCCGCCCGTGCTCACGCGAAGTACATCGACCGCATCGACGGCTATCACGTCGCGGGAGTGGCGAAGAACGCCACTCAGGCGATGGCTGCTCTCACGGGTCAGATCTACGGCCTCGATCCCTCCGGCGTCCACCTCGTCCTCCTCGACATGAACCTGCCCGACGGGCACGGACTCCAGGTCTGCCGCGCCATCCGCGGCCAACGCGTCGACGTCGACATCATCGCGGTCACCGCGGCCCGGGACATGCAGATCGTGCAGGAGGCCCTGTCCTACGGGGTCGCCCAGTACATCATCAAGCCCTTCACCTTCCCCGTCTTCAAATCCAAACTCGAGGCGTATTCGTCCTTCCGCAACCGCCTCGGCGGGGATTCGAACGACGGCGAGGTCACCCAGACCGAGGTCGACAAGGCGATTTCGGCTCTGCGCACGCACACCGTGGCGGCGACCGCGAAGGGCGTGCCCGATGCGGTCCAGGCCGAGGTGAAGAGCCTGCTCAATGAGAATCCGGGCCAGTCCGCCGCAGAGCTGGCCGAAGGGCTCGGGGTCTCGCGAGTCACCGCTCGCCGCTACCTCGAATCCATGGCCGACGCCGGGATGCTCGAACGTCGTCCCCGATACGGTTCGGCCGGTCGTCCCGTCCTCGAATACACCGTCGTCCCCGACGCGGGCTGACCGCGGATTACGTGCGCGAGCAGCCGCCCGTGACCGACGCCGCGGGCTGATCGCTCTGTCACCGCGCCCACGACCGACTCAACAATCGGCCATGGACCGACGTAACGCCGGTCTCGGCACAGAGCAATGGACATCGAGGGGGCCTCGTTAGAGGATGGTCCCATGTCGAAGAAGTCCCGGGTCTGGCTGGCCGTCGCTCTCGTCCTCGTGCTGCTCGCCGGAGCCGGAGTCTTCGCTCTCTTCCGTCTGCCGATGACGAAGTCCTCCGCTGCGAAGGCGGCCGCCCACGACCTCGCCGAAGAACAGCTGAGCTCGGACATCTGGCATGAGAAGGACCTCGCTCAGGGCCTGTTCGACCGGGTCACGAAGGCATTGGGCACGAGAGTCGACCTGCGGTCGGTCACCGTCGACGACATCACCGAGGCGGACGGTCGGACCGTGGCCACCCTCGATTGGACGTGGGCGAACAACGACGGAGAGTCCTGGGAGTACAGTTCCCAGCTGCCGCTGGAGAAGAACGGGCTCTTCTGGTGGGCGGATCTCACTGAGAAGGCCATCCACCCGAAGCTCGGCAAGGGCGGCAGCTTCGCTCTGCGCGCGAATCCCGGCGGGCGAGGGAAGATCCTCGGCGCCGATGATGAAGTGCTTATGGAGGAGGGGAAGGTCGTCGACATCGGCGTCCACCCGAACCGGCTCGAACCCGACACCATCGGCCGACTCGTCAGCGGACTCAACGACGGTGTCGACTCCCTCGACCTCGACGCCGATGACCTCGAGAAGTCGGTCGATGACGCCGAAGGCAACCAGCTCGTCCCCGTCGTGACACTGCGCGAAGACGACTACAAAGAGGTCAAGAGCGCCATCCACGATCTGCCGGGAATCCTCTTCACCGAGGATACCCAGACCCTGACACGCTCCCGCGGGTTCGCTCAGGCCACCCTCGGTTCGGCCGGTCCTGCCAGCGCCGATGACATCGAGAAGTCCAAGGGTGAGATCATCGCCGGCGACATCGTCGGTCGCACCGGTCTGCAGAAGACCTTCAACTCCCGTCTCAGCGGACCGGGCAGCGTCGAAGTCTTCGCCAAGGGCGATTCGACGAACGACAAAGGCGGAAAGACGAAGCTGACGAGCCTGCATGCCTTCGAAGCGAAAGACGGCGAAGACGTCGAGACCACCCTCGACGTCGATATCCAGACCGCCGCCGACAAGGCGGCAGCGACGGCGAAGAAGCCGGCCGCCGTAGTCGCGATCCGCCCCAGCGACGGCCACGTGCTCGCCGTGGCCAACCAGGACCCGGAAGGAGCGGCCTGGGACCGAGCGCTGAGCGGCCAGTACGCTCCCGGCTCGGTGTTCAAGATCGCCTCGGGGCTGGCGCTGCTCGACGCCGGGGTGAGTCCCGACGACGACATCGACTGCCCGAAGACCGCGAACATCGGCGGCAAGAGCTTCAAGAACGCCGAAGACGAAGTGCTCGGCACCGTCAGCTTCGCCGACGACTTCGCCCACTCCTGCAACACCGCATTCGTCTCCTCCGGCGACAAGGTCTCAGGCAGCGAGGTGGCCGATGCCGCCGCCCAACTCGGCATGCTCGGCGACGCCTCGGCCATCGGCGCGAAGATGGCCTCGGTGCCGACCGACGATGACGAGGTCACCCACGCAGCTCAGATGATCGGTCAGGGCAAGGTGCAGTCGAGCCCGCTGGCCGTGGCGACGATGGCCGCCTCGGTGGAGGCGGGGGAGACCGTCACCCCGCAGCTCGTTGTCGGTGAGGCGCTCGACGAGGCGAAGAGCGGCGACGGCAGCCAGGCTGCAGGTCAGGGCACCGGCCAGGGCGATGCCCCGACGCTCGACGCGGACGCAGCGAAGGAGATCTCGGTGATGATGCGCGCAGTCGTCACCGAGGGCACCGCGACCGACCTCAAAGATGTTCCAGGCGACCCGGTCCACGGCAAGACCGGCACGGCCGAATACGGCAATGACTCCCCGCCGCGAACCCATTCGTGGTTCGCCGGCTTCCAGGGCGACCTGGCCGTGGCCGTGCTCATCGAAGACGGCGGATTCGGCGCCGAGGCGGCCGTGCCGGTGGCGCACGAATTCTTCGACAACGTCAACTGAGACCCACCAACGCCCAATTCAGTTTCACCCATCAACTGGGCCGTGCCCGACGGTGCCGCGCTCCCTACTTCATGCGCAGAGACCGCATGGCCTGCAGAGCCCCGGTCATCGCCTTCGCGAACTTCGCCTGATCAAGGGGGCCGGCCGGCGCGATCGGGTGGAGGCGCTGCTCCGCAATCGTGTGCGAGTGCATGAACTGGTGGAGGCCCTCGGGGCCGTGCCGGTGGCCCATGCCCGAGGCCTTGACTCCGCCGGCCGGAGCGTCGATGGATCCCCAGCTGGCCGGATAGACCTCATTGACGTTGACCATTCCGGCCTCGACCTGCCGCGCGATCTCACGCCCGTGGGAGCGCGAGTACACCGATGCCGAGAGTCCGTAGTCGCTGTCATTGGCGGCAGCGATCGCCGCGGCATCCGACGGCACCGAATAGACGGAGACGACGGGGCCGAAGGTCTCCTCCCGATGCAGCTCCGCTTCAGGAGGAACATCCGTGAGCACTGTCGGGGCGTAGAAGTAGGGGCCGAGATCGGGCACCGGGCGTCCGCCGGCGAGGACCGTGGCACCGGCGCTGCGTGCCTGCTCGACATGGTTGGTGATCGTCTCGAGCTGCTTCGGTCCCGCCAGGGTGCCCATGTCCGGGCCGTACTCGAACGCGGCGCTGAGGCGGTAGGCGCGGGCCGCCTCGGCGAAATGGGCGCAGAAGGTCTCATAGAGGTCCTCGTGGACGTAGATGCGCTCGATGGAGATGCACAGCTGCCCGGCCGAGGAGAACGATCCGCGCACGGCACCCTCGACGGCCTTCTCCAGATCCGCATCGGCGGCGACGATCAGGGGATTCTTGCCTCCGAGCTCGAGTGCGGCTGGGAGCAGACGCTGCCCCGCCTCGGCGGCGATCGACCGCCCAGCGGCCGTCGACCCGGTGAATGAGATTCCGTCGGCACCGGCCATGAGCGCAGGCCCGACCTCGGACGAGGGTCCGGGCACGAGCTGCCAGACCTCGGCGGGCAGGCCGGCGGCGATCGCCAGCCTGCGCATGAACACCGAGGTCAGCGTCGTCGTCGAATCGGGTTTGTGGACAACGGCGTTGCCGGCGGTCAGGGCCGCGAACAGGTCGGTCGCACCCAGGGTCAGCGGGTAGTTCCACGGCGTGATGAAACCGATCACACCCAGCGGGGTGTGCGTGATCTCGGTGCGGGTGAGCACGGGGATCGCCCCGCGCCGACGTTCGGGACGCAGATAGCGGGCGGCCATCACCCCGTAGTGGCGCAGCACGTTGTAGGTATCGAGGATCTCGTCATAGGCGTGGATGCGAGCCTTGCCGGTCTCGTACTGGATGATGTCGAGGAGCAGATCCTCGTTCCGAGCCAGTGCGGCGTGCAGTCGAGTGAGCACCTTCGCCCGGTGCTCCACCGACTGGGCAGCCCACGTGGGGCCGGCGATGCGGGCCGTGGCGTAGGCGGCTTCGATGTCGGCAGGAGTGTTCCGAGTGAACCGGTCGACCTCTCGGCCGGTGAACGGTTCGACGCCGCGCATCACCTCGCCCGAACCGGAGGCATCCGCGTACGGATCGGTGTCGAGGAAGTCCCGCAGCGCCGCGGTGACATGCGAGGATGCGGTCCCGGCGGTGCCTGCTTCGGAGACGTGGGTGGTGGTGTCTGTGGTCATCGGCTTCCTAATTCATGTGACGTAGGTCATCGCAGGCTAGACTACCCAATATGGTGTCGAGTGGTCTCCGGGGTGCGCTGAAAGGAACCTGTGCACCCACCGCCGTCCTCGATCTCGACGCCTTCGACGCCAACCTCGACGCCCTGGCCGAACGCGCTCGCGGACTGCCGATCCGGCTGGCCACGAAGTCCCTGCGCGTGCCCGCCGCCATCGACCGGGCGCTCGCCCATCCCGGCTATTCCGGTGTGCTCGCGTATTCCGTCCCCGAGGCACTGTTCCTCCACGCCCGCGGCATCCGCGATATCGTCATCGGCTATCCCAGCCTCGACCGTCCCGCCCTGGCGCGGATGATCGCCGAGGCGGATGCGCTCTCGAACATCACCGTGATGATCGATTCCGTGGACCACCTCGACATCATCGACGACGTCCGAAGATCCCTCGCCGAGGCGGGGCCGGGCTCCGCCCCGGAAGTGACCGTTCCAGACGGCACTGTCCCGGACGTGACCGCTCCGGGGGAGGACGCGACGAACCTCGCCGAGGCGGAAGCCGCCTCGGTGCGGGTGTGCATCGACGTCGACTCCTCCTATCGACCGGCCGAATCCTGGTTGGGCGACCGCGTCCATATCGGAGCCAGGCGCTCACCGATCCGTGACGGGCGATCGGCCGTCGCGCTCGCACGGCAGGTCGCCGCGCGGTTCGGTATCGACCTCGTCGGGTTGATGTTCTACGAAGGGCAGATCGCCGGCACCGCCGATGCCGGACGAACCGTGCGGCAGACGATCGTGCGCGCCATGCAGAAGGCCTCGATCGCCGAACTCGCCGAACGACGAGCTGCCGTCATCGCCGCGGTCCGTGAGGTCGCCGACCTCGAATTCATCAACGGCGGCGGAACCGGCTCGTTCGAATCCAGCTCCGTCGAAGGCACTCTGACCGAACTCGCTGCCGGATCCGGCCTCTTCTCCCCAGGACTCTTCGACGGCTATACGCACTTCCGGCATCGGCCCGCCGCGTACTTCGTCACCCCTGTCGTCAGACGCCCTGCACCTGGTTGGGTGACGGTCTTCAAGGGCGGATTCATCGCCTCGGGAGTCCCTGGTGCCGACCGGCTGCCGACCATCGCCTGGCCGCCGAGTCTCGAATACTCCGGTCTCGAGGGTCCCGGGGAGGTGCAGACTCCGCTGACCGGGCCCGGCACGGAATCGCTGCGCATCGGCGATCTCGTGTGGTTCCGGCACGCCAAAGCAGGCGAACTGGCCGAACATTTCAACGAATTCCTTGTCGTCTCGGGGTCGACGATCATCGACACCTGGTCGACATACCGGGGAGAGGGACTGGTGCTGTGAGAGAAGTGCAGTCAGGGCGCGGCGAACGGATCGGTCGCGGTGCGAAACGTGTGGCGGAGACGGTTGCGGGCCGTGCATCGGGCCGATCTGCAGTGAATGGCCGGCATGCGTTCCGGAACTGGGCCGGTCACGTCCACGCACATCCGCACACATTCTCGGGCCCCGCCTCGGCGGAGGAGCTGTCGGGAATCGTCACGACCGCAGCAGCGGCCGGGGACCGTCTGCGGGTCGTCGGAGCCGGGCATTCCTTCACTCCCGTGGCCGCTGGCGATGACGTCATGGTCAGCCTCGACGGACTGTCGGGGATCGTCGCCGTCGACGAGGCGGCCGGCCGGGTCCGCTTCCACGCCGGCACCCGGCTGCGGGACATTCCCGCACTCCTCGCACCCTTCGGTCTGGCCCTGGAGAACCAGGGGGACGTCAATCCGCAGGCACTGGCCGGGGCGATCTCGACGAGCACGCACGGCACGGGGATCGGGTTCACCGGGTTCGCCGGGACCGTCACGGGGTTGAGCCTGATGGGCCCCGACGGCAACGTGCGGGAACTGTCGGCCGCAGCGGAACCGGAGATCTTCGACCTCGCTCGGGTCAGCCTCGGCGTCCTCGGCATCATCACCGAGGTCGAACTCCAGTGCGTGCCGGCCTTCGACCTCATCGCCGAGGAGAAGGTCGCCGGATTCGACGAACTCCTCGACGGACTGACCGAGCGGATGCGCGGGGCCGACCATTTCGAGTTCTACTGGTTCCCGCACACCGATTCGGTGCTGACGAAGACGAACACCCGGGTCGAGCCCGGGCAGGCCGGGCCGGGTCACCTCGCCGAGGCGGGGGTGCGCAACCGGTGGCTCAACCTCCTCGACAAAGAGGTGGTGGAGAACGGGGCGCTGCGGCTGGCCGTCGAGCTCGGTGCCAAGGTCCCGTTCGTGGTGCCCTCGATCAATCGCATCGCTCAGTCCGTCGTGGCAGACCGGACGTACCGGGCGCCGGGTCACGATGTGTTCGTCACCCCACGGCGGGTGCGGTTCAACGAGATGGAGTACGCGCTGCCCTTCGACTCCGGGTCCGAGGCGATTCGGGAGATCAGAGACGTCATCGAGGCCAAGGGGTGGGCGATCTCATTCCCCCTCGAGGTCAGGTGCGCCGCCGCCGATGATGCGCCGCTGTCGACGGCGACGGGGCGGGAGACGATGTACATCGCCGTCCACCGCTTCATCAAGGAGGACTTCGCCGAGTACTTCCGCGTGGTCGAGGAGATCCTGAGCCGGCACGGCGGCCGACCGCACTGGGGCAAGATCCACACCCGCACGGCCGCCGACCTGAACGAGCTCTATCCGCGATTCGCGGACTTCTGCGAGCTGCGGGCCCGTCTGGACCCGGCTGCCATGTTCGGCAACCGCTTCACCGACTCGCTGTTCGGTCTCAGCCGTATCTGAGGGCGCAGCGTCAGCCGAGAAGTGGTCGCAAACAGACACTTTTGGCCGCGCGGCGGTCGAGAAGTGGTCGCAAACGGATACTTCTGGGCGCGGCGAATCTCCGATAGTGACCTATTCTTCCGCTGCTCTCGTCTCGAGCCAGTCGAGGATCTCCGGCCAGGCGTCGTCGGCGATGGATCGGCGCATGAGGCCGTGATGTCCGATGCTCTTCACCCCGAGCTCCTCCGGGACGAAGGTGCGCCGCGTCACCGGAGCCAGCCGCAGGCGGTCGGTGAGCGCATCGATGAACGCACCGGTCGCCCAGGGATCGTCCGAGGTGCCGACGGCGAGGACAGGTGTGCGCAGTCGGGCGGCGCGGGCCTCGGCGTCGAAACTCGGGTCGTCGAAGAAGAAGTGGGGGCGGCGCAGCCAGTCCGTCCATTCGTAGAGGGCGGCGGCGGGGATGTCCTCGCCGAGTCCCACTCGGCTGCCGGGCATATATCCGAACACACGTGTGGCCACCCTGCCGAAGACTCCGAGGCCGACTTCCACTCGCAAGCGCTCGCTGCGGGGTGCGATGCTGCGGGCCGCCACCATCGCTGTGGCGATTGTGACGATTCCGCACAGCCGCTGTCCGCCGCTGCCCAGGAGCAGAGCGTGCCCGCCGAGGCTGTGGCCCAACGCCGTATGCGGCAGATCAGGGAACCTCTTCTCGGCCCAGGCGCCCGCGGCCGCCACATCTTCGCAGATCCAGTCGCGCATGCGCAGATGCCGATGGGTGCGAGCCGCCCTCCGGTCACCGACACCGCGGAAGCCGTAGGTGACCACGGCGAACCCACGGGCAGCCGCCGCCTCGGCGAAGGAGAAGTAGAAGCGTTCGGGAGTCGCGGTGGCCGGGTGGATCGTCAGCACCGCGTGCGGGTCGGCCGAGGGGAGGAAGAGATGTCCCTCGAGATCGCTGGAACCGGACCGGCTCGACACCGGGATGCGCACGTCCTGCTTGAGAAGTGAGTCCATATTTTTCAGGGTAATCATCACTGCCCCAATATGCTACCAGTCAGTAATATAATTCCGGTTGGCGTCGACTGCCGACATGTGCGGCGCAATCACTGCCGACATCCTCGGCGGTATCCCATGTCCGAACGTGCTGGTACGCTCGGGGAATGACAGCGTCGGATCGGAACCATCCCGTATCACCCGCCCAAGCAGGCAGTCGAGAGCGGGAGAGAGGCCGGCGCAGGTCGATGTTCGTCGCCGCCTTCGGCACCGTCGTCGAATGGTACGACTTCTCGATCTTCTTCTATGTCGCCACGACCCTGACCAAGGAATTCTTCGGCGACCAGACGGATTCCCTGCTGCTCACCCTCGGGGTCGGTGCGGCGGGATTCCTCTTCCGGCCCTTGGGCGCGATGGTCTTCGGTCACCTCGGTGATCGGATCGGGCGTCGTTCGACGCTCATCATCTCCGCGGTCCTCATGGCGATCTCCATGCTCGGGATCGCGGTGATTCCGAACTACGACACGATCGGCATCTGGGCCGGCGTCCTCATGGTCGCCCTTCGCTGCCTGTCCGGATTCTCCGTCGGTGCCGAGTACACCGGCATCATGGTCTTCCTCATGGAATCGGCAGGACCGGGAAAGCGCGGATTGGCTGCCAGCTGGGCCGCGGCCAACAGCGAGGTCGGCGCGCTTCTGGCCGTGGGATCCGGTGCGCTGCTGGCGAATACGCTCAGTCCCGAGGCGATGGATTCCTGGGGTTGGCGGCTGCTGTTCGTCCTCGGCGCCGTGCTTGCCATCATCATGGTTCCGCTTCGGTCGATGATGGAGGAGACCGAGACCTTCAAACGGCTGCAGCAGGCGGAGAAGGACAACAAGGGCAAGAAGGACGTCGGTCTCGAACGCTCCCCGCTCATCACCGCGATCCTCGAGCAGCCGCGGGCGATCCTCGTCGCCTTCCTCATCTCGTCGATCGGCTCGGTCAGCTACTTCCTCAACATCACCTATGTGCCCACCTACATCGAGGAGGTGGCGAAGGTCCCGAACTCCGGTTCCCTGGCACTGGGCACGGTCGCGGCCGTCGTCGCCATCGTCGTCACGCCGTTCTTCGGCCTCGCCTCCGACAGATTCGGACGCAAGCCCGCCCTGGCCGTTCTCATGGCTGTCTTCGTGTTCACGATCATTCCCGCATACGCTCTGCTTGGCGGCAGCTCCTCGAGTGGGGCGGTCTTCGGTGTTGCGTTCCTCGCAATTCCCGCGGCCGGGTGGAGCGCAGTGGCCGCCGCCATGGTGCCCGAGCAGTTCACCGGCACGAGCCGCTTCTCCGGCATGGCGATCGGCTACAACGTCGCCACCGTCCTGTTCGGCGGACTCTCGCCGCTCATCGCCACGGCACTCATGTCGTCGACGGGAATCACTCTGGCGCCGGCGATCTACGCCACCGTCGTCATCGTCGTCGCCGGAGTCCCGACCCTCATCCTCGCCCGCAGCATGGGCAAGAAGACCCTCGCCGAGGTGGACGCGGACAAGCATCTCGTCCCTGCGTGAGAGCACTGGTTCGAGGCATTCGGGCGGGGTCGGCGCTGTCTGTTCGCTGTGGCGCGGTGCCCGTTCGAGGGCTGCGGCCGATCGGTGACAGACGTTGCCGTTCTGCCACACTCTGCGCACATCTCGAGCGCGATGAACTCATAAGTTGGTTTCAGAACACGCATTCGGGCGACCTGCTCCCGAGTGCGAGAGACCGATCAAGGAGTCATCATGAAACGCATGAAGCGTGCCACCTTCACCGCTGCGGCCGTGCTCAGCTGCACACTCGCCTTCTCGGGCTGCTCGCTCATCAGCCAGGCCGTCCAGCCCGAACAGGGCCAGACCGGAGAACAGTCGAACGCCGACGCTCAGGATCAGGGCAGCCAGGATCAGAACGGTCAGGATCAGGGCGACCAGAACGGCCAGGAGTCGAACGCCGACCAGAACGGCCAGGACCAGACCGGTGGTCAGGATTCGAGTTCCGATCAGTCGACGTCGGGCTCCTCGTCGTCGACCTCGTCTTCTGACGGGGCCACCGGTTCGGGTTCGGGCGCGTCGTCCGGCAGCCAGGGGCAGGTCAGCATCGGCGAAAGCTTCGAGGATCCGGAGATGCAGGACAAGATCGAGGTGCTCTCTGCGGTGCGGAACTTCGAGTCGTCCAAGAGGGCATCGGCGATCGAACTCGGCGGCGAAGTCGTCCTCCTCGAAGTCAAGATCACCCCGGGGCAGAAATACAGCGGACTCATCCAGTCCGGAGCCTTCAAGATCTCCGAAGGCGGCGGGGCGGACTACCGATACGACCAGACGGACGGCCTCGAAGCCGAGATGCGAGCTGCCGGCTATGAACCCTTCGAGGACGTCAGACGCCGTGACGGCGGAACCCACCAGGGCTGGCTCGCGTATGTTCCGAACGAGAAGCAGGATGCCTACACGATCCGCTACGAACGCGGACCCGGCAAGGTGCTGGGAACCGACGAGAAGGTCCCGGAGTTCACGACGACCTTCGACATCCCCTCCGTCTGACTCCCGAGGCTGACTCGCGAGGGCGGCGACTGCGAACCGCGAGTCACGTGCCTGCGACCCGCGAGGTCGGCAGCGGGGAGGTGTCAACCGATCAGCAAGGTCTGCCGCTGGACGCCATCAGCCGACCAGGGAATTGCACATCGAGGCCGGTCTCCGAATTCGGAGACCGGCCTCGATGCGTTGTCAGGGTCTGTGATCAGCCTTCGCTGAGGGCCTTCCAGTCAGAGACCTCGGACTCGGCGAGCTGAGCCGCGACACCGGTGTAGGTGGCAGGTGTCAGAGCCTTGAGCAGTTCGGCACGCTCCTCGGGCAGCCCGAGACCGTCGACGAACGTCTGCAGATCGGCCTGGTTGATGCGCTTGCCGCGCGTGAGTTCCTTGAGCGTTTCGTACGGGTTGTCCATTCCCGGCACGCCCTGCAGTCCGGCGGCACGCATGACCGACTGGACGGCTTCACCGAGGACCTCCCAGTTGCCGTCGAGGTCGGCGGCCAGAGCCTCCTCGTTGATGGCAAGGGCACCGAGGCCCTTGATCAGATTGTTGAGTGCGAGCACCGAATGGCCGTAGGCGACACCGATGTTGCGCTGCGAGGTCGAGTCTGTGAGGTCGCGCTGCATCCGCGAGGTGATCAGCGTCGAGCCGAGGGAATCGAGCAGGGCGCAGGAGAGTTCGAGGTTCGCTTCGGCGTTCTCGAAGCGGATCGGATTGACCTTGTGCGGCATCGTCGACGAACCGGTCGCACCGGCGACGGGGATCTGCTTGAAGTAGTTCATCGAGATGTAGGTCCACATATCGGTGGCCAGGTTGTGTGCGATCCGGTTGAACCGAGCGACATCGGCGAACAGCTCGGAGTTCCAGTCGTGGGATTCGATCTGCGTGGTCAGCGAGTTGAAGGTCAGCCCGAGACGGTCTTCGACGAAGGTGCGGGCGATCTGCGGCCAATCCGCTCCCGGCACAGCAGCCAGATGGGCCGAATAGGTGCCCGTGGCGCCGTTGATCTTGCCGAGGAACTCTGTGGCGGCGATGCGTTCGTACTGACGGCGCAGGCGGTGGATGAAGACCGCGAGCTCCTTGCCCATCGTCGTCGGGGTGGCCGGCTGCCCGTGCGTGTGGGCGAGCATCGGAACGTCGGCCAGTTCCGCGGCGGACTCGGCGAGAGCGTCGATGAGGGCCTTCGCTCGCGGCAGCCACACCTGTTCGGTGGCACCTTTGATGCCCAGCGCCCAGGACAGGTTGTTGATGTCTTCGGACGTGCAGCAGAAATGGACGAGCTCGCCGAGGTCCTCGGCGCCGATCGTCACTAGGGCTTCTTTGATTGTGTATTCGACGGCCTTGACGTCATGGACGGTGACGGCTTCATGAGCGGCCAGCGTGGCGATGGTGTCGGCGTCGAAGTCGGCGGCGAAGGCACGCAGCTCATCGACCTCATCGGGGGTGAGCGTGCGAACGCCCTCGATCACCGAGTTCTGTGCGAGGTGGATGAACCATTCGATCTCAACGATGATGCGATTGCGGTTGAGGGCCGCCTCGGAGAGGTGATCGACGAGGTCAGCGGTGTCTTTGCGGTAGCGACCATCAAGCGGTCCGAGAGCGATGGCGGGCGAGATTTCGGCAAGGGAAACAGTCGGCATGCCCTTATTTTCTCATGAGCGGCACATTGGGGCGGCACCCGTCCGCGCCGACCGATCGTCAGACGCCGGCGGCGGACGGGACTCGAGCACCCCACCTTGTGGATTCGGTGGCGACTTCGACATCTGTGCGCTGTGGACGCTCAGGTCTCTTCCCCAGCCCTGAAATCGAGGGTTCCGTGCTCGAACCGCTGCCTCCTACGGTCGAGTGATTCGGGCACGGATGCCGAACAGGCAGGCGGAGGGCAGAGGCATGATCACTGACGAATTGGAGCACAATCGCGAACAGTGGAGACGGCGAGCGGAGGTGCTGCACTCCCTGGCGCAGAGCTGCCGACAGATCGACGGATGGGATTCCCCGGCGGGAGCGCTGCTCGATGACCGGGTGGCCTCGTGTGCAGAATCGATCGACAAGTTGGGTGAGAGGGCGGAGAAGCTCGCCGAGGCGTATGACCTCCACCTGCAGGTCGTGTCGGTGGGCGGGCGGATCCAGCTGTGAACACTCACCCCGCCGAACGTGAGGGCGCCGGCATCGACAGTTGGATCGTCGTCGACCTCGACCGGATCAGCAGACTGCCCGAACGGCTGCGTCGTCTCTGGCCGCCCGATCTGCTCCCTCGCCGGGCCGACCGGGACTCCCGAGCCGCCTCGGCAGAGGAGGAGAGATCCAGCGCAGGCTCGGCGCCCGCGGCCGCACCCTCGGCGACTGCGGCCGTACCTTCGGGATTGGGCGAGGGCGACGGGGGCGCGAAGCGGGATCTCGATGTGCTCACCGCATGGCTGCGCGGCTTCGCCTCCGAACTCAACCGAGTGCGCACGCGAATCAGCGTCGTCGTGTCGTCGGGTGTCGAGACCGTCCATCTGGCACTGTGCCTGGGTCCGGGAGTCGGACATGCGATCCTCGCGCTGCAAGGGGAGGGGCTTGAGGACTTCGCGCGGCACCAGCTGCTGCGCCGGATCGAACCGGGACGGATCGGGCACGTCGTCGAGGATCTCACCGAACTCGTCGACCGGGACTGTGTGCTCACGCTCAGCTGGGCGTCCGGAAGGGATGCGACCGGGCTGGAGTTCCTCCGACGAGAGGGCGGGACATGGTTCCGGCCGGTCATCGAGCGCGCCGGTGATTCCGTCACCGTCGACGATGACGTCGCCGCCGGCGAATCAGCGGTGCGAAAGCTGCTGAGCGCCGTGCTCACACGGACGCTCACGGCTGGAGCTCCGAGTTGACGGCGGCAGCTTCTGACCGCTGGGAACTCGTGGCCTTCGTAGCCGGCGGGGACCCAGGACTGGGGCCGGCCGGGAGCGAGACATGAGAGGAGACCCGCGATGATCGGTTCGACCACCCGCGGAGGCGGGCGGATCACCGTCGACGAACGCGCCGACGGCAGCGGAGACGCACTGCAGACCGTCATCGCCGACATCGGCGAACTGTCCATCGAAGCCGCTGTCGGAGACTTCGACCTCGCGACGCTGCTCACTCAGGTCCCCGCCCCGGCGACGGCGCTCAACCTCGATGCCTGCCGGATCCGGTTCCACGCCCAGCTGACCGCCTCGGTGCTCGAGCTCGAGGCCACATTGCTCGCCGTTCGAGCCGCTGCCTTCGCCTACCGGCAGGCGGAGAAGGGCATCAGCGAAGTCTTCGGCGGACTGCTCGACGCACTCGGGTACGCGACCGGCCGCATCATCGCGCTCAGCCTGCCCGTCATCATTCCCGCAGCGCTCGTCGTCGGCGCCCAGGTCGTCGTGGTCACGAAGATCCTCGACGTCACCGGTCTCGACGATGTCATCACCAAGCAGTTCGGCATCGACTTGGGCAAGACGAAGGCGAAAGCGAAGGAAGCGCTGATCACGTTCGCGTTCGAACAGTCCGACGTCACCGGGGCCGTCATCGAGCATGTGCTGCCGGGCTTCGTCGTCGGATTCCTCGGGCTGCCTCCGTTCATCCTCGACTCCGAAGGCGATCACGCGTTCTGGCCGCACGATTCGACGTCGATGACGATCTGGGTCCTGGCAGGTGCGAACGCGTTCGGACTGCTGCTGCCCTCCGATGTCGAAGTCTGGAGGGCGAAGGGCCTGACTGCTCCGCACAAAGAGCCGCCGCGTGACGTCGAAGACCTCTTCATCCGCGAAGCGAACTGCCACCGCGGAGCCGATTCCGGGCAGGTCCGCATCGAGGAGGTCGTCGGACCCGATGGGACGACCCGCTATGTCGTCTACGTCCCCGCCACCACCGACTGGTCTCCGAAGTCGGGTGACAATACGACGGACCTGACGACGAACGTGCAGGGCATGGCCGGCAATGACACCGTGATGCGCGAAATGGTGCGCCAGGCGATCGCCGATGCCGGGATCGGCCGCGGCGACGAGGTCATGCTCGTCGGCTATTCGCAGGGTGGAATCACCGCAGGCTCTCTGGCCGCGGACCCGGCGTTCCTCGACGATGTCAATGTCACGGCCCTGATGACGGTCGGTGCTCCGATCTCCGACTTCGCCATCGATTCGGGAATCGACGTGCTCTCGATCGAGCACGAACAGGACCTCGTCCCCGATCTCGACGGCAATGAGAACCCGGCGACGAAGAACTGGTCGACGATCACCGTCGACTACGACCCCGACGAACTGCGCAAAGTTCCCGAACTGGCGGACAAGACCGATGCCGAACTCGATGAGATGTTCGCCTCGGCCGGGGCGGCGCACTCCTCCGTCGCCTACGCGGCCTCGATCGGTCTGCTGCTGAAGGGAGGGAACCCCGCAATCGACCGCTTCACCTCGAAGAACTCAGGCTTCTTCACCGGAGACCTCGCGAAGACGCGCGACTTCCAGGGCAAGCGCAAACGTCACTGAACTCGGTCGCGCGGAACGGCCCTCGGCATCGAAACGAAAGGGCCGCCTCGGTGCTCGGATGTGCATTGGTCGGACGATGGAGCATCTCTGCCGTGATCGACAATTGTCCACGGAAGGCTTTGGAACTCGGCCACATGTGTCGAGCTCGGGCCATAGTCTGTTCCTGACCTGCACTTTTGATACTCGAACCGCATGGGGAGAGTGGCAAGCAGTGAGTGGATTCGGTATTGTGATATCACCTGTGAATCAGATCACTCGAGGGCGAGTTCTCACATCCGAGGGCCTGCCCGACGGACACGGTCCACCACTGGTCACCTCCGGTGAAGATGGACCTCGAACAAAGGAGAACTGAAATGACCTCCAACATTTCAGTGGGAACCGGCGCTGCCCACAGTCAGTCCTCGGAGCCCAGAATGATCCAGATGCTCACCGAAGACGGAAACCGCGTCGAATCCGGTGAGTACGATGCCTTCGCAGCAGAACTCACCGATGAGGATCTGCGCGGCTTCTACCGGGACATGGTCCTGGTCCGCCGCATCGACGCCGAAGGAGCTGCCCTGCAGCGTCAGGGACAGTTGGGCCTGTGGGCACCTCTGTTCGGACAGGAAGCAGCCCAGATCGGCATGGGACGGGCCGCTCGCCCCCAAGACTTCGTCTTCCCCACGTACCGCGAACACGGCCTCGCCTACACCCGCGGTGTCGAACCCGAAACCCTGCTCAGCATCTTCCGCGGTCAGAACCACGGCGGCTGGGATCCGCAGGAGCACCGGTTCCACACCTACACCATCGTCATCGGCTCGCAGACTCTGCACGCCACCGGCTACGCCATGGGCATCTCCATGGACGGCGACGTCGGCACCGGCGACATCGACCGCGATACGGTCGCCATCGCCTGCTTCGGCGACGGCGCGACCTCGCAGGGCGATGTCTCCGAGGCGCTGACCTTCGCCGGAGCATTCCACGCCCCGGTCCTGTTCTTCTGCCAGAACAACCAGTGGGCCATCTCCGAACCCACTCACGTCCAGACCGCAGCCCCGCTGTCGACCCGCGGCGAAGGATTCGGAGTCCCGGGCATCCGCGTCGACGGCAACGACATCATCGCGATGTACTCCGTCGCCCGTGCCAGCCTCGACTCCGTGCGCGCCGGCCACGGCCCGATGCTCATCGAAGCCTTCACCTACCGTCGCGGCGCCCACACCACCGCCGACGATCCGACGAAGTACCGCGACAAAGCCGAAGAGGAGATCTGGGAGGATCGCGACCCGATCGCCCGCCTCAAGGCCTACCTGGACAAGCACACCGAGACCAGCGACGAATTCTTCGCCGAGGTGGACGCCGAGGCCGACACCCTCGCCGCACGCATCCGCCACAACTGCATGACCATGGAGAACCCCGACGCGGTCGAGATGTTCGCCCATGTCACCGCGGAACCCCACTCCCTCGTCGACGAGGAACGTGCCGAATTCCTGGCATACCAGGCCTCGTTCGCCGATGCGGGTGAGGCCTGATGGAGAAACTCCCCCTTTCTAAGGCGATCACCGCCGGAATGCGCAAGGCCATGGAGGACGACCCGAAGGTCGTCCTCATCGGTGAGGACATCGGCAAACTCGGCGGCGTCTTCCGCGTCACCGAGGGTCTGCAGAAGGACTTCGGTCCGCAGCGCGTCATCGATGCCCCGCTGGCCGAGTCCGGCATCGTCGGCACCTCGATCGGCATGGCCATCCGCGGCTACCGTCCCGTCATCGAGATACAGTTCGACGCGTTCATCTTCCCGGCCTACGACCAGATCGTCACCCAGGTGGCGAAGCTGTACAACCGCACCCTGGGCAAAGAGAACATCCCGTTGGTCATCCGCGTGCCCTACGGCGGCGGCATCGGCTCACCCGAGCACCATTCGGAGAGCCCCGAGACCGTGTTCGCCCACCATGCGGGACTGCGACTCATCTCTCCGTCGAACGCTCATGACGCGTACTGGATGATCCAGGACGCGATCAAGAGCGAGGATCCGGTGATGTTCTTCGAACCCAAGCGTCGCTATTGGATGCGCGGGGATGTCGACACGTCGGCCCGAGGCGAGCTGGGCATGAACGACGCCCGCGTCGTGTCCGAAGGCACCGATGTCACCCTCGTCGCCTACGGCCCGCTGGTGCCGACGGCGCAGGACGTGGTCACCGCGGCTGCCGAGGAAGGCAAGAGCGTCGAACTCATCGACCTGCGCAGCCTCAATCCGATCGACTTCACCACGATCGAGAAGTCCGTGACGAAGACCGGCCGTCTGGTTGTTGCCCACGAGGCTCCGACCTTCCTGGGGCTGGGTTCGGAGATCGCCGCGCGCATCACCGAACGCTGTTTCTTCAATCTCGAAGCCCCGGTCATCCGGGTCGGCGGGTACCACACCCCGTACCCCGGTTCGCGGATGGAAGAGCACTACCTGCCCGACCTCGATCGCATCTTCGATGGTGTCGATCGGGCCCTGTCCTACTGATTTCGAGGAGAGTCAAGAATGTCTTTCGAATTTCCTCTTCCCGACGTCGGTGAGGGCCTGACCGAGGCCGACATCGTCGCGTGGAAGGTCGCCCCCGGCGACACTGTCACCGTCAACCAGATCCTCGTCGAGATCGAGACCGCGAAATCGCTCGTCGAGCTGCCCAGTCCGCAGGCCGGCACCGTCGGTGCGCTCCTTGTCGAGGAGGGCCAGACCATCGAGGTCGGCACCCCGATCATCCGGTTCGGCGGAGATGATTCCAACGCCGAGGAGGCCCCCGCCCCTGCTGGTGCGCCGGCTCCCGGTTCGGCTGAGAAGTCGACCGATGCGTCCGGTGATGCCGACGGAGGGGCCACTCTCGTCGGTTATGGTGCGAAGGAGTCGTCGTCGAAGCGGCGTCCGCGCAAGGGTGCTCCTGTCCCGGCTCCCGCAGCATCGGTTGCTCCGGCAGCGTCGGCTGCCCCAGCTGCGGAGGCGGCCGCACCTGCACCGGCAACAGCTCCGGCGGCTCAAGCACAGTCCGCTTCGGCAGCGCAGTCGCAGTCCGCTTCGGCTCCCGCCTCGCCGAGCAAACCGCTGGCGAAGCCGCCTGTGCGGAAACTCGCGAAGGATCTGGGCGTTGACCTCTCCCAAGTGACACCGACCGGTCCCCGCGGGGACGTCACGCGCGACGATGTGCACGCCGCCGCCAATCAGACCGCCGCTCCCACGTCGGGTGCGACGGCACCGGCGGCCGCCTCGGCGAGTGATCAGGGAGCGCTCGAAGAGCGGATCCCGTTCAAGGGCGTGACGAAGATGATGGCCAAGGCCATGGTCGATTCGGCATTCACGATGCCGCACGTCACCGAGTTCCTCGATGTCGATGTCACCGAGACGATGGCGATGGTCCGCCGGTTGAAGTCGACGAAGTTCCTGGGCGAGGACGTCAAGGTCTCGCCGCTGCTCATCGTCGCCAAGGCCGTGGCGTGGGCCGTGGGACGCAATCCGCGGATCAACTCGTGCCTCTCCGGCGACGAGATCGTCGTGAAGAAGTACGTCAACCTCGGCATCGCGGCCGCTACTCCGCGCGGACTGATCGTGCCGAACATCAAGAACGCGCAGGCCATGGGTCTGGGCGAACTGGCGCAGGGCATTCAGGATCTCACTGCTCTGGCGCGGTCGGGCAAGACGCCGCCGGCCGATCAGGCCGGGGGCACGATCACGATCACGAATGTCGGCGTCTTCGGAGTGGATGCCGGTACGCCGATCATCAATCCGGGTGAGGCCGCGATCCTCGCGTTCGGGCAGGTCCGGAAGAAGCCGTGGGTGGTGGACGACGAGATCGTTCCGCGCGAGATCACTACGCTGTCGGTCAGCGCCGACCATCGTGTCGTCGACGGCGAGATCATCTCGAAGTTCCTCGCCGACGTCGGACGGGGCCTGGAGGACCCGACCCTGATGTTGGCCTGATTCACGCCCTGGCGCCGGCTTCTGACCGGCTCTGGAAGCTTGAACGCCCCGGTTTCGCACAGTGCGAGGCCGGGGCGTTCTGTTCTCTTGGATGGTCGCGGCCCAGTCCAAGGCAGACAGCACCTGTTCAAATCGGGGCTATCTGCCTCCGACTGGGCCGTGCGCGGATGGCAGGGCTGGCCCGGCAGCGGGCGTGGGGTGCGAGAGCATTTCGCCAGTCAGTCGGCGGCTGCGGCAATCAGCCGCTGTTTGAAGTTGAAGACCGGGCGAGGAAGCGGGGCCTCGGCAAGATAGGTCAGTACCAACCTGCGTTCGGTCGCGGGCGTGATCGGAATGCTGACGAGATCGCTGAAGTTCATCAGCGGGACGACCAGCCTCGGCACTGCGGTGATGCCCATACCTGCTGCCACCATGCCGCCGACCGCGGGAATCGTATCCGCCGTCTGCACTTCATGGGGTTCTGCTGCTGCCTTGAGCAGAGCTCGCCGCACCATCGGCGCGATGCTCGTCACGGAATTGAAGCCGACGAACTCTTCGCCGTGGAAGTCCTCCCACCGCACCGATGCGCGTGCGGCCAATCGATGACCGCGTGGAACGATTGCGACGAAGGGATCGGACAGGAACGGAGTCACTGCCAGATCGGCAGGGAGGGAGTCCGTGAAGGCGACGAGGCCGATGTCCACCGTCCCGTCGGTCACCATCGGCACGACCTGATCCTGAGCCGCATCACGGATGACGAGTTCGACCTCCGGGAAATCCCGGCGAAACGCGTGAACGACCTCGGGCAGACCGGTTGCCGCCAATGAAGGCAGGCAGGCGATTCTCACCTGCCCCGAACTGCCGGTGACGAAGCTGGAGATCCGTTCCAGTGCCGAGTCGAACGAGCGAACTGCGTGTGCGGCGTACAGGGCCACTTCGGTGCCGGTGACCGTTGCGGTGACCTTCCGGGTGGTGCGCTCGAACAATCGCGTGCCGATGCGTCGTTCTGCCTCCGCGACGGTACGGCTGAGGGCCGGCTGGCTGACTTCGATCTCCTCGGCCGCGCGGGTGAAACTCTCCGTGCGCTGCACCGCTTCGATCGCTCGCAAGTGGTGCATTGACAGATTGATAACCATGAATCATGAGTCTAGCCGTAATGGATATTGGACGACCCTACTCATGTTCGTCGAGGATGAATACGTTCATCGAGAAGGGAATCAAAGGTGCTTTCACTTATCGGCTATGTCACCATGCTCATCATTCTGGCGTTGTTGCTCACGCAGAAGGTCTCTCCGGTCGTCGCATTGGCCGGAGTGCCGCTCGTCGCGGCGCTGATCGCCGGACAGTCGCCGACCGACATCAGCGAATTCGTCTCAGCCGGAATCGCCGGAGTAGCCGACGTCGTCGTCATGTTCATCTTCGCCATCGTCTTCTTCGGAATCCTGCGCCATGCGAAGTTCTTCGACCCGATCATCGATCGGATCATCAAGTTCGGCGGATCCTCACCGCGCAACGTAGCCGTTGCGACCACACTTCTGGCATGTGTCGTTCACCTTGACGGTGCAGGTGCGACGACGTTCCTGGTCACGATCCCGGCCATGCTGCCGCTCTACCAGCGTCTCGGGATGAGCCGGTTGACTCTGTCGACCTGCGTGGCGCTGGGCGCCGGCGTCATGAACATGCTGCCCTGGGGAGGTCCGACGGCCCGTGCTGCGGCAACGATCAAGGTCGATGCGAACGATTTGTGGGTCCCTCTCATTCCGGCCCAGATCGCTGGGATCATTGCGGCTCTGGCAGTGGCTTGGTACCTCGGGCACCGTGAAGCAAAGCGGCTCGACCGAGTGTCTGCCGATGACTCTGCCGATTCGGTGATGGTCGCAGCGACGTCGGCCGCAGAAGCTGGCCGTTCGGCGGAGGCATCCAGCACAATCCGATCGGCACAGGGTTCGGAGGAACCGGCCGGAACCGAACAGAAGCCGGGATCGGGCTCACCCGACGGAATCGATGCTTCGGGTGATTCGGACTCCATCCGTGGTCCAGCGGAGGCGGGTCCGAAAGTGCTGTCTCTCATCCTCAACGGCGTCGTGCTCGTCGCTGCCTTGGCGACGATGATGACTGGCGTGATCTCTCCCGCACTGACCTTTATGGCTGCAACGATCCTCGCTCTGCTGATCAACCATCGCGGAATGGCGGGGCAGTCCGAACAGTTCGACCTCAACGCCAAATCATGCATGCTCATGGCCAGCACTCTGTTGGCAGCAGGTGTGCTCTTGGGAGTGCTCGACGAAAGCGGAATGATCGAGGCGATGGCCAAGTCGGCGACCGCTGTGCTTCCTGCCGGCGTGATGCCGATGTTGCCGATCATCGTCGCTGTGCTCGGCGTGCCTATGAGTCTGCTGTTCGGCCCGGACGCTTACTATTTCGGGCTCTTGCCCGTGCTGGCGAGCGTCGGCAGCACCTACGGCATCGATCCCGTGGTCCTCGGACAGGCATCGATCATCGGGCAGGAGACTTTGGGCTTCCCCATCAGCCCGTTGACTGGTTCCTTCTATCTGCTTGTCGGCTTGGCCGGGGTCCCAATCGGCAAGCACATCATCCGCGCGACCGGCTGGCTGTGGCTTGTCAGCATCGTCGTCACCATCGTCGCCATCGCACTAGGAGTGATTCCGCTGTGGGTATCGTAAAAGCACAGGATCTGGGTTCAACGGCCAGAGAGGCTGACCCGCCACCGCCCGGGGCGGTGCGCATCGGGTCGGGGGCAGGGTTCGCCGGAGACCGTCTCGACCCGGCCCTTGAGCTTGCACAGCTCGGTCATCTCGATTTCCTCGTCTTCGAGCTCCTCGGTGAACGGACAGTCGCGAACGCTCAGAAGGCCCGGCTGAATGACCCATCTGTGGGCTACGATCCGACTCTGCTCGATAGGATCCGGCTCACCGCACCGCATTGCTCAGCCAACGGAACTCGCATCATCACCAATGGCGGAGCAGCCAATCCGCTTGCGGCAGGGCGCGCCGTCGCTGCGCTTATCGACGACATGGGTGTTGACATGCCGGTGGCAGTTGTCACCGGTGACGAGGTGCTCGACCAGGTGCTTGCGACGAATCCCCTTACGTGGGAAGACTCCCAACCGGCTGCCAGCTCGGAGCCCCGGCTCGCTTCTGCCAACGCCTACCTCGGCGCATCCGGCATCCGACGTGCGCTCGATGAAGGTGCCCACATCGTCATCACCGGCAGAGTCGCCGACCCCTCGCTGTATGTCGGGCCGCTGAGCCACAGTTTTTCCTGGTCGGACGAGGACACCGACCTCATCGGGCAGGCCACGGTCATCGGCCACCTCCTCGAATGCGGAGGCCAGGTCACGGGCGGATACTTCGCTGACCCGACGACGAAGCCCGTGGCAGGGCTGGACCGTCTAGGGTTCCCCTACGCCGATGTCTCACGCAACGGCGACGCCGTGATCGGGAAGCTTGCGGGTACCGGGGGAGCCGTCACTGTCCGGACCTGTACGGAGCAGCTGCTCTACGAGGTGGCCGACCCAGGCGCTTACATCACCCCTGACGTGGTCGCAGACTTCAATGGAACGGTGCTCCGGGAGGACGGGACCGATCGGATCGCTGTGACGGGTGGAAAAGGAGCTGCCGCACCAGTCGATCTCAAGGTGACATTGGGCTACCTCGGGGGGTGGGAAGCAGAAGGACAGATCACCTATGCCGGCCCGCGGGCCATGCTGCGTGCCCAGCTCGCGGCAGACATTGTCGTACGTCGGTTGGAGCGCATACACGGATATGAAGAATCCGAACTCTCGGTAGAGTTCATCGGCGCCGGAGCCAGCTTCAGAGGTCTCAGCGAAGTGACAGATCCGCCCGAAGTGCGACTGCGGGTGGCAGGAGCTGCTCAGAGCCGCAGACGCGCCTCCGCGATCGGAGCCGAGGTCGAGGCGCTCTATACCAACGGACCAGCGGGAGGAGGCGGCGCAAGGACATTCGTTCGGGAGAGCCTCAGCGTCAAGTCATGTTCGCTGCCGCGTGCACTCACGAAGGTCTCCGTCATTCACGCCGACGAACTCGTTGACCATGAGGAGATGTCTGATGACCGCGAAGTCTGAGCAGATGCTCACCGTCGATGACCTGGCCACAGTCAGGACCGGAGACAAAGGGGATACGCTCATCCTCGGTGTCGTCGCTCGTGAAGGGGCCCAATTCTCCGAGCTGAGGCGCGCGGTCACCGAGGAGGCAGTGGCGAATCACTTCGGGCTGCCGGTCTCGCGAGTCCGCCGCAGCCTATTGCCGCGGCTGAACGCCATGAGCTTCGAGCTCAAGGGAATGCTGGGTAGCGGTGTCACAGGGGTCGGCCACCTCGACGGACATGGGAAGACGCTGAGCTACCACCTGCTGACGATGCAGTTGAAGCACTGAGCGGGATGCTCGTCAACGAGCAGACGCGCCTGCCACAGGGCCGGCCCGACTGCCCGCTCTATTGGTCGAGGTAGGCGCTGTTGTCTTTGGGGCTGCCGTCTTTGACGAGTCGTTTGGCGATGCAGTGGTTGCGGTCGAGACCCCACGAGCGGCACTGGTCCAGGGCCTGCTCCGGATCGCTGTAGCCGGTGTCGACGACCGTGACCCAGTAGCTGCCCTCCTTGTACGAGGCCCAGTCGCCGCTGTGGATGAGGATAGCGCCCGGATACTTGACCTTGTTGGCCTCGTACTCGTTGAGGATGTCCTGCGCTGACCAGGTCTTACCGTCGGCCTTGAGGCCGACGTTCTTCGCGCTCACCTGAGTCACCCACTCACCTTCGAGGTCAGCGGCTTTCTCGGTGCCTGCCTTCGTATAGGCGTCGAGCTGGTCTTCCGGACTCTCCGTCGGTTGGACTAGGTCATCCGAAGGGCTGGGCGAGGGATTTGCCGGCTCGCTGGACCCGACATCGACAGGGACGGTTCCCGAGGACGGCGCGAGCCAGCGGATTCCGAAGAATCCCACCAAGGCCAGAACCATGAGGATGGCGATGATGACGACGGCGATCTTCAGGCCATTGCGCGAGGAAGAATCGTTTTGGACGGTGGGCGGAAACTGCGGGGGAGGAGGAGTCTGGGCTCCATTCTGTGCCGAGCCCCCGACGCCATTGCGGGCACCGCCGCCCGCGGGCCGCTGCGACTGCTGAGAATTCACATACTGGTGGGAACCGGCAGAGTGGGCGTCATCGAAAGGTGAGCGTCCGGCAGGGGCGAAGACATTGCCGCTGCGAGCTTTCGAGATCGACTGTTCCCCCGTGTGCCGTTCGAGGTACTCGTAGTAGGTCGAGTTGTCGAAATCGGCAGACGAACGGTCCGCCTCATTCCCGTACGACGGCGTCTGACCAGCGGATTCACCTGAACCCTTGTGCCAGTCGTCGCTAGTCGCCGGACGAATGCGCGGCCTCTGTGGAACGTCGCTCATCAGTCCTCCTGAATGCCAGATGTGGTGGCAATCATCTACTTACCTTGGCACGAGTCGAGCAGTCGTTCAACAGGATCGCTGACAGGACGCGTTGCCGACGAAAGCCTACTGCGGAAATCACCGAGTTGGCTTGGCCCCAGCTGTGAAAGTGCCTCCGGGTGTCGACGGAGGCCGCACAGGCTCCTCCGGAAGCCCGAAGCCAGTGACGAAGACCCCACCGCAGAAACCGGGATGAATTTGCTCTCCGGCCCGCCATCTCAGTAAGATTGATTCTTGTTGTGTCGTAGCAGCCAGGTCACCGATCGATCTGCTAGGACACGCATGGTGCTCACCCACCGCTGCACTCCAGCTTCGGCCATCTCTCACAGGCTACGGCTTCAGCGCTGGTGAGACATCTCGCCCGAACGGGCAGACCTGTTTTGGCGTACACAATTTTCACGGTGACAGTCGAGAAAATTTGTTGATGTCTTCCGACATCGGCGCAAGCAAGCGGAGAGAGCGCGCAAGCGCAATCCCGCAGGGGCTTGTTTCGAGAGTCGGTAACTTGTGAACTGGAGGAGAGACATGGCAGCAACCTGCCAGGTAACCGGGGCAGTCCCCGGTTTCGGACACAACGTGTCCCACTCGAAGCGCCGCACGAAGCGCCGCTTCAACCCGAACATTCAGAAAAAGCGCTACTACGTTCCGTCGCTGCGCCGCAACGTCACGCTGACCCTGTCCGCTAAGGGCATCAAGGTCATCGACGCTCGCGGAATCGACGCTGTGGTCAACGAACTCATCGCCAAGGGAGTGAAGCTCTGATGGCTAAGGCACAGGATGTTCGTCCCATCATCAAGCTCAAGTCGACGGCCGGCACCGGGTTCACCTACGTGACCCGCAAGAACCGCCGCAACACCCCGGACCGCATCGTGCTCAAGAAGTACGATCCCGTAGTCCGCAAGCACGTCGATTTCCGAGAGGAGCGCTGAGCGCACATGGCTAAGAAGTCAAAGATCGCAAAAGACAAGCAGCGTCGTGTCATCGTTGAACGCTATGCAGAGCGCCGCGCGACTCTCAAGCGTCAGCTGACCCACCCCGATTCCACCGATGAGCAGCGCGAAGAGGCACGCCTCGCCCTGCAGAAGCTTCCCCGCGATGCTTCGCCGGTTCGCGTTCGCAACCGCGACCAGGTGGACGGCCGTCCGCGTGGCTACCTCCGGAAGTTCGGACTCTCGCGAGTTCGCTTCCGCGAAATGGCCCACAACGGCGAGTTGCCCGGCGTTACCAAGTCAAGCTGGTAATCTCGAGGAAGTTCGTCATCGGAAAAACGGACCGGTGACCTACCGACTTGTCCTAAGGAGGACACTTTTATGGCTAAGAACCGCAGTGAGCTCGTTGCAGAAGTTGCCGAGAAGTCCGGCCTGACCCAGAAGCAGGTCTCGGACGTGCTCGATGGTGTCTTCGATGTCTTCTCCGACGTCGTGGCCAAGGGCGAAAAGCTCACCATCCCCGGCTGGCTCTCCGTTGAGCGCACCGAGCGTGCCGCTCGCAAGGGTCGCAACCCGCAGACCGGTGAAGAGATCCAGATCAAGGCCGGCTACTCCGTGAAGCTGTCCGCTGGTTCGAAGCTGAAGGGTGCCGCTGGCAGCCCGAACTGATCTACGCAGCAGTGTCGAATGGCCCGGATCGTACGATCCGGGCCATTTGCCGTCTCTGAGCGTCTTCTATCGACTCAGAGTGTCTTCGAACAGGGTGAATCGTCTTCCCGTCGGTCCAAACCCATCCTCGCCGAGGCGGCTCCCCGAGATCTCGACCACGAAGAGATCTCCCGGTTGGCAGTGTGGCGACGCCGAACGATATCCTTGGGTCATGTCAGAAGGGGCGGTCCGCGCGCAGTGAGTTCTACAGGTTTCGAGCCGATCACACGGTTCGTGCAACGTGCCACGGTCCCCATCGTCGTCTTCCTCGGGGCGATCGCCGGTCTGGCCGCACTCTTCTTCACCGGAGCAGCCAACCCGACTCTGCTCAATGACCCCGGCTCAGTCGTCCGTTTCGGTCTCCCTGCGGCGAAACTCGTCTTCAATATTGCGATGTCGCTGACCGTCGGCGCCCTCATGTTCGCCGTCCTCATCCTCCCGCGCACGGCCGGCGGTCGCGCCCGCAGGCACAAAGCCACGGATGACGACGTTCCTCTCGACCCGCTGTGGACGAAGGCCATTCAGATCGCCGAATACTCCTCGGTCGTGTGGACGCTGTCCGCGGTCGCCGTGCTCGTCTTCTCATTCGTCGACACCGTCGGCGCCCAGGCCTATCTCGACTTCTCGAACCAACTCGGCGTGTTCGTCACTCAGATCGCCTACGGGCAGCTCTGGGTGCTCATCGTCGTCCTCATCGCAGTCGCCTCGACCCTGTGCTTCGGCACCCGCTCCCATATCGGCATCGCCGCCGCCGGAGTGCTCAGCGCCGCCGTGATCCTTCCCTTGGCCCTGATGGGACACTCCGCAGAGGCCTCCGGGCACACCCAGGCCGTCAACAGCCTCGGTCTGCACATCCTTGGCGCGGTCCTCTGGCTCGGTGGGCTCTTCGTCATCGCCCTGCTGGGCACTCGTCTGGCCGCTTCGAAGAACCTCAAGCCGATCATCGAACGGTATTCGACGATCGCACTCATCGCCTTCGGCCTCATCGTCTTCTCCGGAATCGTCAACTCGCTCCTGCGTGTGCAGGGCCTCGACGACCTCATGACCACGTACGGGCAGGTCATCCTCGCGAAGGCGTTCGCGACGGTCCTGCTCGGTCTGATCGGATTCTGGCACCGACAGTTCGTCATCTCCCGCTTGGGCACAGCCGCCTCGGCGACGGTGGAATTCTGGCGCCTCATCACCGTCGAATTCATGCTCTTCGGAATCACGATGGGAATGGCCGTGGCCTTGGCCCGGTCGCAGCCGCCCGTGCCGCAGGAGCCGGTGGGCGACCCCACCCCGGCCGAGATCCTCACCGGTGATCCGCTGCCGCCGAAGCCGAACCTGTCCCGCTACTTCAGCGAATGGTCGATGGATCCGCTGTGGATCGCGATCGCAGCGGGTGCCTCGATCGCCTACGTCGTAGCGTTCATCAACCTCCGCCGCCGCGGCGACAGATGGCCGGTGCTGCGCCTCATCAGCTGGCTGGTGGGCATGGTCTTCCTCGTCTACGTCACCTCGGGCGGACCCCGGGTCTACGGCGAGGTGCAGTTCTCCGCACACATGATCGAGCACATGCTCCTGGTCATGGTGGTGCCCCTGCCGCTCGTGCTCGGTGCACCGATCACCATGCTCATGCGCGGAACGAAGGCCCGGGGGGACGGGTCCGCCGGCCTGCGCGAATGGGTGCTCTGGCTCATCCATACCCCGTACCTGCGCTTCTTCGCGCACCCGATTGTGGCGAGTGTGAACTTCGCGGGTTCCCTGGTCGTCTTCTACTACTCGGGAATCATGTACTACGCGCTCGATACTCATATCGGGCACGAACTGATGATCGCGCACTTCCTCGGCGCCGGGTACCTGTTCGCACAGGCCCTCATCGGCATCGATCCGGGCGTCAAGCGCCCCGTCTTCCCGATGCGGCTCGTGATGCTGCTGGTGACGATGGCCTTCCACGCCTTCTTCGGCATCTCGATCATGAGCTCGAACGTGCTGATCGCCGGAGACTGGTTCGGCAACGTCGGCGCGGGATGGGGCTACACGGCGATCGACGACCAGCAGCTCGGCGGTTCCATCGCATGGGGCATCGGCGAGTTCCCGACCCTGTTCATCGCGATCATGGTCTGCGTCCAATGGGCGAAGTCGTCGGATCGGGAGGCCAAGCGCATCGACCGCAGCGAAGACCGCACCGACGATGCCGAGCTGCGCGCGTACAACGCGATGCTCGCTTCGATGGCCGAACGCGATGCGAAGGCGCCTCCGCGCCGGCGGTGAGGTGGAGGCCGATTCGGTGGGGTCGGACCACGTCCCACGGGTGGCCGTGTCGCCGCGATAGGGTGGGGCTGCCTCGGCGATGATCGGGTGATGCTGGGCGGGCGCGCGGCGAACCTCCGCGGATGACCATCCGCACTGCAATCAGCCTTGCGGTCACCAAGCAGTCACAGCTGACTGTCGCACATCGGCTGTGCACGAATGTGCACCGAAAATTCTCGGATTATGGCCAGGTCGTTTCTAAAATCTCTGTAACGTGGCGCACACTGATCTTTGGATGAGGAATATCCAAGCGCCCGAGACACTGCGCTGAAGTAGGGGTTCCCCGGCCGCACCGATGCGGTCTGAGTACCCCGAGCCGTCAGCCGGTCGGCGCCGGAGCAAGTCGATTCGCGCATTCAATGGTGACGCGGATTGTGGAAACGAAGGAGTCCCATGAGTTCTCAGAGCAATGCTGAGAGGAAGTCGATCCGTGCACAGCTGCGCAAGGTCGTCGCTGCCTCGATGGCCGGAACGGTCGTCGAATGGTACGAGTTCTTCCTCTACGGTTCGGCCGCCACACTGGTGTTCAACCACATTCTGTTCCCGCCGTCCGACAATCCGCTGACTCCGATCCTGGCCGGTTTCGCCACCTACGCGGTCGGATTCATCGCCCGGCCAGTCGGCGGCATCGTCTTCGGTCACTTCGGCGATAAATACGGTCGCAAGAAGCTGCTGCAGCTTTCGATCGTCCTCGTCGGTGTGGCCACGTTCCTCATGGGCTGCCTGCCGACATTCGACCAGATCGGATACCTCGCCCCGATCCTGCTCGTGCTGCTGCGCGTCGTCCAGGGCTTTGCCGTCGGCGGCGAATGGGGAGGCGCTGTCCTCCTCGTGGCCGAGCACGCGCCGAACAAGGAACGCGGCTTCTGGGCGTCGTTCCCGCAGTCCGGTGTTCCCTTGGGCAACCTGCTCGCCACTGCAGTTCTGTTCATCCTCACCGCGACGCTCACCGAAGAGCACTTCCTGTCGTGGGGTTGGCGCATTTCGTTCTGGCTGTCTGCCGTCATCGTCCTCATCGGCTACTACATCCGCACCCGCGTCTCCGACGCTCCGATCTTTGACGAGGTGCAGTCCGAGGAGATCGAAGAGGGCGTCGACTACGGCGTCAAGGCCGTGTTCAAGCGCTACCCACGTGAGGTCTTCGCCGCGATGGGTCTGCGCTTCGTCGAGAACATCCACTACTACCTGGTGGTCACCTTCTCGATCACCTACCTTGCCACGCAGGTGAAGATCGAATCGGCCGAAATCCTCGGCCTCCTCCTCGGCGCGCACGCGATCCATGCGGTGCTCGTTCCCATCGTCGGTGCCGCCACGGACCGCATCGGACGCAAACTGCCCTACGCTGTGGGCATCATCCTGACTGCGACGTGGGGCTTCTTCGCCTTCCCGATGTATGACACCGGCAGCGCCGTCATGATCTTCCTCGCCCTGCTCATCGGCCTGGTCTTCCACGCGCTCATGTATGCCGGTCAGCCGGCGATCATGTCCGAGATGTTCCCGACACGCATGCGCAACTCGGGCGTCTCGACCGGATACCAGGTCACGGCGATCGTCGCCGGATCCTTCGCGCCGATCATCGCCACCGCGCTGCTCGACGCCTTCGGATCCTCGATCCCGATCGCGCTCTACCTGCTGGCCGCTGCGATCATCTCGTTCATCGCTCTCATGTACACCCGCGAGACCAAGGGCATCGACCTGCGCTCTCTCGACCATGCAGACAAGGTGCGCCGCGGGGTCGCCACCGCCAACTGAGGCCGGATGGTGACCAGGTGACGGGGCGGTGTCGGTGAAAATGGGCACCGCCCCTCTGCCTGGCACCGAGCTCGCCTGTCGGAGAGCGACCTGCTCTCGGCAGCCGCCTCGGCGCCCACCTCGATGAATCCTCGGCTTCCACAAGGTGGAAGATGGATACGCACCACAGACTCGAACCACGAAAGGCACATCTCATGGGAGACCTCACCGGCAAACGCGCCCTCGTCACCGGCGGAGCATCCGGGCTCGGAAAAGCGATCGCTCAATCGTTCGCGCAGGCCGGAGCATCTGTCACCGTCGCCGATGTCGACGCTGACTCGGCACAGGCCGTTGCCGAGGAGATCGGCGGCGAAGCGTGGGCAGTCAACCTGGCGGACACCTCGGCGCTGGACGGTACCGAGCTCGACGTCGACATCCTCGTCAACAACGCCGGCATCCAGCGGATCCACCCGATCACGGAATTTCCGCTCGAGGACTGGCGGCTGATCAATACGCTCATGCTCGAAGCGCCGTTCGTGCTCACCAAGGCGGTGCTGCCGAAGATGTACGAACGCGGCTGGGGACGCATCATCAACCTCTCCTCCGTCCACGGTCTGCGCGCCTCGGCGAACAAATCCGCGTACGTCGCGGCCAAGCACGGTCTCATGGGACTGACGAAGACGACCGCGCTCGAAGCTGGCCCGCACGGAGTGACGTGCAATGCGATCAACCCCGGCTACGTGCTTACGCCGCTGGTCAAGGGACAGATCGCCGATCAGGCGAAGACTCACGGCATCAGCGAGGACGAGGTCCTCGAGCAGGTCTTCCTCGGCCATTCCGCGGTGCCCAAGCTCGCCGAGCCCGAGGACGTCGCAGCGATCGCGACCTTCCTGGCCGGGGATCATGCCGCGGTCATCAACGGCAGCGCTCACAGCATCGACGGCGGCTGGGTGGCCGCCTGACCTGTCCCGCATCTCGCTCCCCCTCTCAGAACTACCTGACGGCGGCTCAGCAACCTCGCGCGAGGTTGCTGAGCCGCCGTCAGGTAGCAATTAGAGGGATTCTAGGACTTTGCGGACTCCGGCGTTGCGCAGGGACTCGTGGCGGACCGAGGCCCAATAGGACACCTGCTTGGAGAACAGCTCGGGCAGCACCTGCACCAAGCGGGAGTTTCCGTGGGCGAGGAAGTCGGGAAGGATGCCGATCCCGGCCCCGTGCGAGGTCGCGAGCACATGCGCATGCACCGAGGTGGACCGGAAGAATCCCTTCCCGCGCGGAAGTGCGTCGGCCGCCTCGTCGAGATCGTCGACCCGCAGCGAATTCTCGATGTAGTAGACCATCCGGTGGTCGGCCAGATCATCCAGCGTCTGCGGCATCGGATGCGAGGCGATGTAGTCCTGCGAAGCGTAGAGCTGGAGCCGGTAGTCGCGGATGTGCTTGGCGATCGAGCGTGGGGCATCCGGACGCCCGACGACGATCTCGATATCGACGCCCGACCGATATTGCCGGGCCCGCTGCGTGGCGGTGATCAGTTCGATCTGCAGTCCCGGATGCTGCCCCTGCAGTGCGGTGAGAGCCGGAACGGCGTACTCAAGAGCGAAAGCCTGCGGGCAGGCCAGCCGGATCGTCCCGGACAGAGCAGAGTTCGAGTGTGCATCGATGCGCCCCAGAGCGGCCTCGATGTCCTCGGCGATCGGCAGCAGCTGACGCCCGGCGGCGCTGAGCTCCCACCCGTCGGGGGAGGCCACGAGGACGCGATCGCCGTATGCCTTCTCGAGCGCGGCGATGCGCCTGGACACGGTCGTGTGGTTGAGACCGAGGCTGTGTGCCGCGGCCGTGAACTTCCCCAGCCGGGCGACGGCGAGCAGAGTCAGCAGATCCTCGGGGGCGATCTGCGGACCCGAACTGCCTGGTGCATAGGAAGCCATAGTGACCCCATTCTATCTGCGTCCGCGCACATAACCGGTGCGGAAGAGGTGAGGCTCCCCGCCGAGCTTCCGACCATCGACTGGCGTACTGTGAGAGGGAACACGTAAGAGTTGCTGAACATGATGCGAGGAGGCATATTATGGCGACGATTGGATGGGTAGGCCTGGGAAACATGGGCCGCCCGATGACTGCGAACCTGGTCAAGGCCGGTCACACCGTCAATGGTTTCGATCTCGTCCCCGAAGCCGTGGACGCAGCCGCGAAGAGCGGAGTGAACCCCGTGAATTCCATCGCCGAGGCGGTCGCCGGTGCCGATATCGTCTTCACGATGCTGCCCAAGGGTGAGCACGCGCGCACCGCCTACCTCGAGCCCGACGGCGTCCTGGCCAACGCGGACCAGAACACCCTCCTCATCGATTCCTCGACGATCGACTTCGATTCGGCCCGCCTCCTCCACTCCGAGGCGAAGAAGGCAGGCTTCCGCCTCATCGACGGTCCCGTCTCCGGCGGCGTCACCGGTGCCGAGGCCGGCACCTTGACGTTCATGCTCGGCGGCGACGACGCCGACATCGAAGAGGCCCGACCCGTCATCGAGGCAATGGCCGGGAACATCTTCCATGCCGGCGGTGACGCCGCAGGTCAGGCCGCGAAGATCGTCAACAACATGATGCTCTCGATCAGCCTTCAGGGTGTCGTCGAAGGCGCTGTGCTGGCCGATCGCTTCGGCCTCGATCCGAAGGTCTTCCACGATATTGCCAAGGTGTCCTCCGGCGACTCCTGGCCGCTGCGGACCTGGTATCCGGTGCCCGGCGTGACCACCACGGCCGCGGCGAACAACGAGTTCAAGCCCGGTTTCGCCACCGCACTCATGCACAAGGACGTCGGCCTGGCCCTCGCCGGCGCCGAGACCCAGGGAGTCGACCTCCCGGCGGCCACCCTCGTCCATGCACAGCTGCAGAAGCTCATTGACGAAGACCTCGGCGGACTCGACACCTCCGCGCTGATCAAGAACATCGACCCGAACGCCGAGGGCCTGCCGAAGTAAGCACTCAACCGACGCCGAGGCGGTTGGAACAAGCACAGCCCGCTCACCTTGGCAACATCGAGCTGCGGACGATCCGGGTCGAGGAATCACGATGATTTCGACCCGGATCGTCCGCATTTCGTTTCTCGGCCGGGCATCCTCGGCGACCTGAAACTTCGCGCGGCTCATGCAAGACTGGAGACATGAGTACGCCTGATTCCCCCTCACTGTCCGCCGACGACATCGCAGCCATCATCGGCAACCTCGACGAGGTGGCTGACCGTGCCCGCGCCGCCGCCGAGTCGAGCGGTCGCAACGGAGACGATGTGCGCGTGCTGCTGGCCACGAAGACGCAGCCGGCGGAGAAGATCCGCGTCGCCCTCGAACACGGGTTCACCCTCATCGGCGAGAACAAAGTGCAGGAGATCACCGGCAAGGCCGAGGCCCTCGCCGACCTCAACCCCGAGACCCACCTCATCGGACCCCTGCAGAAGAACAAGGTCAACCACACCCTGCGGCACGCTCACTGCATCCAGTCCGTCGATAACCTCCCACTGGCCGAGAAGATCAACAACCGTCTCGACGTCCTCGATGAGACCATCGACTACTTCATCCAGGTCAACACCTCCCGCGAAGACTCGAAGTTCGGTGTCGCGCCCGAAGACGCCGAGGAGCTCGTCACTGCGACCCGGGAACTCGGCCGGATGCGGCTGCGCGGACTCATGACGATCGGCCTGCCCGGCAGCAGTCCCGAAGAGATCCGCCCCAGCTACTCCGACCTGCGCGAACTCAGCGAGAAGCTGCGCGGAGCCGGGGTCATGCCCGCCGAGGCGACCGAGCTGTCGATGGGCATGAGCAACGACTTCGAACTCGCGATCGCCGAAGGCGCCACGATCGTCCGAGTCGGCTCGAGCATCTTCGGCGCCCGCGACTACTCCTGACCGGCAGTCCTTCCCGCCGCTGATCGGCAGCAACCGGAACCAACGCCGGATTGGTTGCACTCGGACCCGGCACCGGCCCGCCCGCGGACGGAGCCAACACCGGACCGGGCGCGAGCGGAACTGTCACACAATGACACCGGGGAGGCCTCCTCGGTGGGGGATCTGCGATCATAGAATCATGAACAGCAGTCCAGAATTCTCCGCGTCAGCCACCTCGTCGGCACGGGACGTCAAGGTCCGTGCGCCCGAACTCGTCGGCCGCCGATGGATGAACTCCGGCGGCAAGGATCTGACCCTGGCCGACCTGCGCGGAAAGGTCGTTCTCCTCGATTTCTGGACCTTCTGCTGCATCAACTGCCTCCACGTCCTCGACGAACTGCGCCCGCTGGAGGAGAAGTACGCACAAGAGCTCGTCATCATCGGCGTGCACTCGCCGAAATTCGAGTTCGAACGCACCGTCGAAGCCGTCGACCAGGCCGTCGAGCGCTACCAGGTCGAGCACCTCGTCCTCGACGACCCCGACCTCGTCACCTGGCAGGCCTACACCGCCCGCGCCTGGCCGACCTTGGCCGTCATCGACCCCGAGGGCTACCTCGTAGCGACCATGTCCGGTGAAGGCCACGCGGCCGGTCTCACCGAGATCATCGAGGGCCTCATCGAGGAACACTCGGCCAAGGGCACCCTCCACTCCGGTGACGGCCCCTACGTTCCACCGCCAGCCCCGGAGACGGACCTGTTCTACCCCGGAAAGGCCACGCGGTTGCCCTCGGGCCACCTCATCGTCGCCGATTCCGGACACCACAGCCTCGTCGAATACGACGACGATGCGGCCACGATCATCCGCCGCATCGGCACCGGTGAGCGCGGCGCAGACGATGGCGACTTCGCCTCGGCGAGCTTCAGCGAACCCGGCGGCATCACCGTGCTGCCTGCCGATCTGGCTGCCGAAGTCGGCTACCAGCTCGTCGTGGCCGACACCGTCAACCACACCCTGCGCGGAATCGACCTGGAGAACGAGACGGTCACGACCATCGCCGGCACCGGTGAGCAGCACATGGTCGGCGCCATCGACAACGTCCGCGGCAAGCCCGGTGAACTGGGACGATACGACGGACCCGCGGTAGACGTGAAGCTGTCGTCGCCGTGGGATGTCCTCTTCGTCCCCTCCACCGCCGAGGTGGTCGTGGCGATGGCCGGCAACCACACCATCTGGTCTTTCGATCCGAAGGACGGCACGATCCGCATCCTCTCGGGCACGATGAACGAGGGCCTGGTCGACGGTGACGGCGAGTCGGCGTGGTTCGCCCAGTCCTCCGGTCTCGACCTCGGGCCCGCGGGCGAGGTGTTCGTCGCCGACTCCGAGACCTCGGCGGTCCGCCGCCTCGACCCCGCCACCGGAGAGGTGTCCTCGCTGGTGGGTGTCGGACTCTTCGACTTCGGCTTCCGCGACGGACCGGCCGCCGAAGCCCGCCTGCAGCACCCGCTGGGAGTGCGCAGTCTGCCTGACGGGTCGGTCGCGATCGCCGACACCTACAACGGTGCGATCCGCCGCTTCGACCCGAAGACCGAGGAAGTCACGACCCTGGCGCGCGGCCTGCGTGAGCCCTCGGACATCGTCCTCATCGACAATGAGGACACCCCCGATGACGCCGAACTCATCATTGTCGAGTCCGCTGCGCACGCACTCACCCGGGTGAAGCTGCCCAAGGACGCCCAGAAGGTCGACGAAGGCGCATTGACGACGAAGCGCCCTTCGACCGAGATCGCCTCCGGTCCCGTGTCGCTGACCGTGAGCTTCACTGTCCCGGCAGGTCAGAAGCTCGACGACCGGTGGGGTGATCCCACGTTTCTGCAGGTGTCTGCGACGCCGCCGGAACTCATCTCCTCTGGAATGGGCGGAGCCGAGGGGCTCAGCCGAGATATCGTCATCAATCCCGAGTTCACCGAGGGGGTGCTGCACGTGACAGCGCGTGCCGCAGCCTGCGACGGTGAGCCAGGGGGAGAGATACCTCTGCATGCCGCCTGCCACCTCTACCAGCAGGACTGGGGCATCCCCGTCGAGCTCGTGGATTCGGCTCCGAACGCACTCACCCTCGACCTCCGCGGCACCTGAGCGCTCGGCCACCGGAGCGAGGGCCGCTTGCGGCACCTCCGCGCGGTCCGAGGTCAGGCAGCTCACGCGCGCTGCGCCTGCCTCGCTCGTGTCCGCTCAGCCGATGGTGACGTCGCCGAGGCGGCGCGGTTCGAAGCTCACCTGTGAGGACTTGACGACCACCGAGCCGCCGAGGACGAAGGAGAGCTTCTCGTCGAAGTCGTGTTCGGCGGCGGTGACGATGTCCCGGTAGCGTCCCTTGACCCGCACCTCGACCGTCGAGGGAGTGAGTTCGAGATCGTTTCCAGACGAGGTCAGCCCGAGCTGCGGACTGCGCTCGAGCGACCAGGAGACATCGCCGATGATCTCGTTGTCCGTGTCGTAGCCGAAGACGCAGCCGGCCGGCATGAGCGTCTTCGACTTCATGCAGTCCTGCAGATGGTCGGTGACCTGCTCCTCCACGGTCTGTTCAAGCTTGGTCGTGGGCTCGGGCGAGAGCTTCACGGTGGGGGAATCGCCGGGGGCGGTCACCTCGGTGCGTTGGGATCGCGACTTCAGATACGTCGCATCGAAACCGACGAGGTAGCTCGCCGGGAACAGCACGGGCACACTTCCCGTGCTGACCCCGTATCCGTTGACCGTCGCCGTCGACGAGCCGGAGACATCCAGGGTCAGGGTCGGCCATTCTTCCTGTTCGATGGCCCAGCGATTGAAGAGCCCCGCGCTGGCAGGCAGGCGGACCATGTTGAGATCGACGGTCTGCTCCTGCGAGGACAGGTTGTAGCTGAGGCGGACCTTCGCATGATCGTCGTCGACGGAGACGGTCTCGGCCTCGGGCTCGCGCGGAAGGTCGGGAGCCGCCGAGAGCACCTCGTCACTGAGCGCCAAGGTCGACGACGGAGTCGGTGTGGACAGGTAGGAGAAGGCACTCTGCGCATCCCCGCGTTCGATCGCCGAGATATAGGCTTCGGCGGCTCGCGCGGGCGTGTAGACGGTGAAGTTGAGGAGGGGAACCGCTACCACTGTGAGGACGACGACCGTCAGCGCTGAGATCAGAAGTCTGCGCGACGTTCGCATGGCGCTCCTGATTCGGTTGGGGGCTGAGGGGACTGGGCAGTTCTCAGTCTATCTGCCGCGGATCACTCGACCGGGTAGGCGTGCAGGGCAGAGGTGTCGACCTCGACGAAGACATGCGTGCCGACCTTGACGTTGGCACGCAGTTCGGAGATCGTCGCGCCGAGTCCCGGGTGCAGGACCCCGAATCCGATGGTCGGCTTTTCGCCCGCGTCTGACTCGGCGGTCGCCGCGGAATCCTCAGCCGACTCCGCGGATGCGTCGGACTTCGTCGAATCCGCCGGATCCGGCTGTCTGCGCGGCACTCCGGCGAGGTCGGCGAGGTCGACGTCGAGGGCGAGTCCCATCTCCGTGTCGACCGGTGAGAGCTTCGCCTGCAGACAGGAGCCGCGATCGCGCAGTCCCGTGACGATGGCTTCGAACACCGTCGCCGAGGTGAACGCCGGGTCGTGTTCGTCCAGTGACAGGAGGGCGGCACGCCACCCGAGGGTGACGAACACCTTCCCGTCGAGTTCGGTGCGGGCGCGCACGGCCGAATGGCCGATGGACAGCCATCCCTTCCGGGCCAGCCCGGAATAGACATTGACCCCGCTGAGCTCGGCTGGCAGCGAACCGCGCGGTTCGGTGACGATCTGCTCCAAGGAGCCGAGCGCGACGAGTTGGTCCTTTTCGATATCGGCCACCCCCGCCTCGGCGATGGTGTGGTCGGTCAGCGAATTCGAGCTGAAGACGACACCGCGGCCCTCTTGGGCGACGAGTTCGGCGAAGCGACCCCGCAGCCCGGTGCGCAGATGGCCGGGGACCGAACCGAACGGGTCGATGAGGGTCAGCCACTTCGCGCCGCTCGCCCAGCCCGCGGCCAGGGCGAGGCGGGCACGATCGGTCGCGTCGAGGTCATCGAGGCGACGGCGCAGAACGTCGGGACGCAGTCCGAATGATGTCAATGCAGCCGATGGATCCGCTGCCGATGCCGCCTCCCCAGATCCGGCATCGGCTTCGCGAAGATAGCTCTTCATCCAGCTGCGCACACGCAAGCGACCCGACCGGCGACCGGTCGGGAAGCGTGGTGGTGGTGCGACGTGGGGCAGGGCCGCCGCGGACAGCACCACCGAGGTGGTGCTGTCCGGGCTGCCCATGAGTCCGAGCATTGTCCCTGCTCGCAGACGTCCGAGGTCGATCTCGCCTCCGTCGAGCTGCAGCCCCGCGAGGGACAATTCATCGTTCAATGCGGTTTAGAACTCCGCGGGATCGTCGGAGGCGTTCATCCGCCGACGGGTGATGATGACGGCTGCTGCACCGACTGCGAGCAGACCGACACCGAGTGCCAGTCCTGTCATCTCGGCACCGGTGCGCGGCAGGTCGCTGCCCGAATCATTCGAGCCGCTGCCGTTCCCGGCCCCGTTGCCGCCCTCGTCGACGTCGGTGCCGTTGGTGAGCACGGTGAAGCTTCCGCCCTGGGGCTCATCGAAGCTCTCGGCCTGGGCGCGGACGTTGTAGGTGCCGAGCACGGCCTTGACCTTGGCCTGGACGCCGAACGTGACCTTGCCTTCGGAATCGGCTTCCTTGGTCATCGTGTAGCGGTCGACCTTGCCCTGGGCATGCTCGACCGTGATCGAGACCTTCTCGCCGGGCTGAGCGCCGCTGACACCGATCTTGATGCCGTCACCCAGGAAGTCCTCGGAGCTGACCTCGGTCGGGTTGATGAACATGGAGGCCTGCGCGGCTGCGGCAGGCTTCTTGTCCTCGGTGCCGGGGCTGGCCGGACCGGTGGACTCGGGAGCCTCGTCCTCGGCCTTCTTGTCGTCTTCGGCGCCGTCGGTCTCATCGGCCTTGGGCTCGTCGGACTTCGGCGCTTCGTCCTTCGGACCCTCGGCCGGTCCCGGCTGCACGCCGTCGGCAGGAGCCTTGTCCTCGCCCTTGTCGGTTTCCGACGGGCTCGGCTTCGGAGCCTCGGTGGTGGGCTCCTCGGTCTTCGTCTCCGACGGGCTCGGCTTCGGCGCCTCGGTGGTGGGCTCCTCGGTCTTCGTCTCCGACGGGCTCGGCTTCGGAGCTTCCGTGGTCGGCTCTTCGGTCTTCGTCTCCGAAGGCTTGGGTGCCTCGGTGGTGGGCTCCTCGGTCTTCGTCTCAGAGGGCTCCGGGGACTTCGTCTCGCTGGGAGTCTCGTCCGGAGTCTTGATGGGACCGGTGGCCGACTCGCACTTGTCGTCGTCGCCCTTGCCCGGTTCGTCGACCTCGGAGGCCTTGGAGACGACGTCGAAGGTCACCTTCGAGGACTTCTTCTCGGACTTGAGATCGGTGAGGTAGAGCGAGTATTCGCCGACAGGCACTTTGGCACCGTCGGTGACGGTGAAGAAGTAGGTGCCGGAGACCTTTCCGTCTTCGTCGACCGTGAGCTTCTTGTCCGGCGAGTATTCGGTGCCATCGGTGCCGACGACGGTCACCGTGGCCTTCTGGTCCGGGCTGAATCCGGTGCCGGAGAAGCCGATTCCCTTCTTGTCGTCAGCGATGTCGGCGCGGGTCACCTGCGCCTGCGCAAGGGTCGCCTGCGGATCCGACTCGTCGGGAACCGAAGAATCCGCTTCGGAGCTGCTCGATGACTGCTGATCACCCTGGGCGCACAGCGGTTGCTGAGGGACCGAAGCGGTGGACTCTGTCGCTGCGAACGCCGGGGCGCCAGCAAGACCTGTCAATGCAACGGCTACTGCGGGGGCAAGCACAAGACGCGAGGTCTTCACAGTAATGCCTTTCGATTGTTGTCTACCCACGAAAGACGATGGACTCCCGGCATTCCTTGGCTTAAGAAGGGGAAGGCACCATCGTGCGCGGGTCCGTACAGCTCATTACCCTAAAGCATTCATCCGCCGCTATGGGGAGACACACGGGTAAAAATCAGGAGAATTCCCGAGAATCGTTACCATTTTGTGACATAGTTTCGGCGTGTCGGTGGACTTCGCCGGCCGATTCTGCATGCTCGACTCATGGTTCGGCGGAGGGAGGAGGAGAGAAAGCTTGAGCGTGCGGGGTGCGCAACGACTACCATCGGAAGCGTGACTCTCCTTTCCGACCGCGACATCCGCGCCGAGCTCGACTCCGGACGCATCGCCCTCGACCCCTACGACCCGTCGCTGATCCAGCCGGCCAGCGTCGACGTGTGTCTCGACCGCTACTTCCGGCTCTTCGACAACCACAAGTACGCGGTCATCGACCCGAGCCTCGAGCAGCCCGAGCTCACCCGTTTCGTCGAAGCCGCTCCGGGGGAGCCCTTCGTCCTCCACCCGGGGGAGTTCGTCCTCGCCTCCACTCATGAGCTCGTGACTCTGCCCGTCGACGTCGCAGCCCGGCTCGAGGGCAAGTCCTCGCTCGGACGCCTCGGCCTCCTGACCCACTCGACCGCCGGATTCATCGATCCCGGCTTCAGCGGCCACGTCACCCTGGAGCTGTCGAACGTCGCGACGCTGCCGATCACTCTGTGGCCGGGAATGAAGATCGGTCAGCTCTGCTTCTTCCGCCTCAGCTCGGCGGCGGAGAATCCCTACGGTTCCCAGGCCACGGGCAACCGCTACCAAGGCCAGCGCGGCCCGACGGCTTCCCGTTCGCACCTCAATTTCTATCGGAGGGACATGTGATCACCCGCCGCGAACTGCGGCTGCAACGCGAAGCCGCTGAACGCGCCGCCCGGGAACAGGCCGACGCCGCGCGCTACCAGGCCCCCGACGCCGAGGTTTCGAGCGTCCCGAGTGCGACCGGAGGCCAGGTCGGCCGTGACACTGCTGCCCCCGTGCCCACGGCCTCCGACGCTCAGGCCGCGAGCCGGCGGCGGACCGGGATGCCGTCGACGGGACGGCCCGGATACGGCGGTGACACGTCCGCGCCCGAGGACACGGCCACCTCGGCGGATCTGCGGGGTTTCCACCTCATCCTCCTCGATGACGCGGTCGAGGTCTCCGACGTCCTCGCGCTCATCCACAACAAGCTGCCCGATCTGCGCCCCGTACTCGACGAACACGGGCAGATGAGGCTGAGCCGGCACTCCCGACTGAGCTCCGGGGCTGCCCTCGACCCGGCCGATGCCGCCGCGCTCGAAGTCCCCGACTGGGTTCGGCATGCCATCGTCATCGACTGCCCCAGAGACCGGCAGCCGACCCCGCCGCCGGACTGGTTCGCCGACGCCGACGGACTCCACGAAGCCTTCCCCAACGGAATGCCGGACCGGGAGGAGGAGCGGATGCTCAGCCTCATGCTCTCCGTCGCCTCCCGCCTCCACACCGGCGTGCGCCTGGCCGACGAACCCGGACTGCCGACGCGGGTGATCATCCCCGACCCGGAGGCGAAGGTCGACCTCTACATCTACTCCTCGTACTGGATGGAGCCGCCGGTCGCGCTCGACTTCGTGCGCCGCCATGCCCCGCACGCCTTCCAGCAGGCCCTGCCCACCCCCGACGAGGATGTGCTGGCCCAAGCGAGCATCGACGATCCGCTCTTCGACCCTTCCGCCCCGGTCATCCTCGACGGCTATGCCCTGCTCGTTCCGCTCGGCGAGATCGATGAATCCGCCGGCACCCTCGAGATCCGAGTGATGGAAGCCGAGTGGGTTCCGCCGATCGTCGCCGCCCACACCGACGCCCCGCAGATCGAATACCACGTGCACTGGATGGACACCGAGTCGAAGCGCTACCAGCCGAACCAGGGACGCCGCTTCCGACGGATGCGCGGTCGGGTGGCCGAGCTGACAGACGCGATCGGAGCCGAGCTGCTCGTCGGCTCGGACGGCATCGGACTCGATGAGAACGGCTTCCTCGTGACCAGCAGACAGCTGCGCGCGTGACCAGTCGTCGGAAACGCGAGTGAGCGGTGTCGTGCCGGGGCAGAGCCTGTCTCAGCTCACACCCAGCAATTGGGGAAACGACACCAGTTCGTGCGAAAATGACATGACGAACCTTTCTCACAAACAGGCATATGACGGAGGTGGCCGCCGGTGATAGTCATGACAGGGGCCTTCTTCGGGGCATCTGTCATCGCCTACCCTCTGGTTCGCCTACTCGGCCGCAACGCCTTCTTCTTCCTCGCTCTCGTCCCCTTCGCGGGACTGCTGTGGAGCCTGTCGACGATCCCAGAGATCTTCGGCCCCGCCGCCCAGCCGGTCGTGGAGAATCTCGACTGGCTGCCCGAGCTCGGCCTTGCCGGAATCTTCCGCCTCGACGTGCTCTCCTGGATCATGACGCTGCTGGTCACCGGGGTCGGAGCCCTCGTCTTCGTCTACTGCGCACGCTACTTCCCGCCCGACGAGCCGGGACTGGCGCGGTTCGCGGGAATCTTCATGGCCTTCGCCGGAATGATGTACGGGCTCGTCATCGCCGACGAACTGCTCATGCTCTACCTGTTCTGGGAAGGCACCACCGTCTTCTCCTACCTGCTCATCGGGCACAGCCAGTCCCGCCGCCGCTCCAGGCAGGCGGCACTGCAGGCCCTCATCGTCACCACCGCAGGCGGGCTGGCCATGCTCGTGGGCATGATCCTGCTCATCACTGCCACCGGCACCGGGCAGATCTCGACCCTGGTCGACCGAGCCCAGTCGGGCATGGACACCGGCGGAATCATCATCTCCGCCGTCATCCTCATCCTCGTCGGCGCGATCTCGAAGTCCGCGCTCATGCCGTTCCACTTCTGGCTGCCCGGCGCCATGGCCGCACCCACTCCGGTGAGCGCCTATCTGCACGCCGCGGCCATGGTCAAGGCGGGAATCTACCTCGTCCTGCGCCTGGCGCCTGGCTACAACAACATCCCCGGCTGGTCCGAGGTGCTGCTCACCCTGGGGCTGCTGACGATGTTCATCGGCGGTTGGCAGGCGTTGAAGCAGACCGACCTCAAACTGCTGCTGGCCTTCGGCACGGTCTCGCAGCTCGGCTTCCTCATCACCATGGCCTCGTTCGGCACTCCGGACATCACGAAGGCGGCTCTGGGTCTGCTCATCGCCCACGCCCTGTTCAAGTCCTGCCTGTTCCTGTGCGTCGGCATCATCGACCATCGCGCCGGCACCCGTGACCTGACGAAGCTCTCCGGCGGCTGGAGAGCCTTCCCCGTCGTCGCCGTGTGCGCGACGATCGCCGCCGCCTCGATGGCCGGACTGCCCCCACTGCTCGGCTTCGCCGCGAAGGAAGCCGCGTACTCGACCCTGCTGTCCTCGCCGGACAAGACCTCGGTCATCGCGTTCATCGGCATCATGATCGGTTCGATCCTCACCGTCGCCTACTCGGCCCGTTTCGTCTGGGGCGCGTTCTCCTCGAAGCCCGGAGTCGACGACATCGCCCGCCGCGACGAGAAGCTCACCCTCGTCGTCTCTCCGCTCATCCTCACCGCACTGACCCTGGCGCTCGGCCCGGGAGTCGGACTGCTCGACGGCTACTTCTCCGCGTGGACCTCCGGGCTGCCGGCCGTGGCCGAAGGCGACGGGCACTACCACCTCGCGCTGTGGCACGGGTTCGAACCGGCGCTCGCCTTCACCGCCGTCACCGTCGCCGCGGGCCTGGCCCTGTTCATCTTCCGCCGCCCCTTCGCGAAGGTCCAGGCGACGCTGCCGTCGGGGCTGGACTTCCATGAGCTCTACCGAAAGCTGATCGGCTGGATGGAGGCCCTGGCGCTGTGGGTCACCGCCCGCACCCAGCGCGGTTCGCTGCCGTTCTACCAGGGCGTGGTCTACTTCGTCCTCGTCGCCGGACTGGGGCTGGCGATCATCTCCAACGACACGTGGAACATCACGTTCCGGCTCTGGGACACCCCGCTGGACCTCATCGTCGCGGCCGTGCTCGTCATCGTCGCAATCGGTGCCACCCGGGCCAAGAAACGGTTCACCGCCGTCGTCGTCACCGGCATCTCCGGCTACGCCATGGTCGCCTACTTCGCCTTCGTCGGTGCTCCCGACCTGGCCCTGACCCAGGTGCTCGTCGAGACCATCACGATCGTCGTATTCGTCCTCGTCCTTCGTCGGCTCCCGGCACGCATCGGCGAGTCGACCGGTCGACTCACTCCCGCCTGGCGGGCGATCATCGGCGGGGCTGTTGGCATCACCATGATGCTCGTGGTTCTCATCGCCACCGGTGTGCGCGTGGCCGATCCGATCTCCGTCGACTTCGGTCAGCTCGCCTACGAGCTCGGTCACGGCAAGAACATCGTCAACGTCACCCTCGTCGATATCCGCGCGTGGGACACGATGGGCGAGATCTCGGTGCTCGTGGCCGCCGGAACCGGTATCGCCGGCCTCATCTTCGTCCGTGGTCGCGAAGGCCACCTGCACCGGTTCGAACGGAAGAAAGACGGCACCGAGGCGGCCGGCCGCATACGCTTCCAACCCGTGGCCGAGGACGTCGTCGACCTCCACCACGCCGGCCGCGGGGAGGGGCTGTCGCAGAAGCGTGCGTCCTGGCTCATCGCCGGACGGACCCTGGCTCCGCGCAATCGGTCGATCATCCTCGAGGTCACTGCCCGCCTGATCTTCCACGCCGTCATCGTCTTCTCCGTCTACCTGCTCTTCGCCGGCCACAACGATCCGGGCGGCGGATTCGCCGGCGGCCTCGTCGCCGGCCTCGCGCTCGTCGTCCGCTACCTCGCCGGCGGCAAGTACGAACTCGCCGAGGCGGCGCCCTTCACTCCCTCGGGAATGCTGGGCACCGGTCTGGTCACCGCGATCCTCACCGTCATCGGCGGGTGGATCTGGGGTGGGACGGTCTTCGAGTCCGTCTACATCGAGGGTGATCTGCCGGTGCTGGGCCACCTGTCCTTCGGTACGTCGACGTTCTTCGATATCGGCGTCTATCTCATCGTCGTCGGCCTCATGCTCGACATCCTCCGCTCGCTGGGAGCCGAGGTCGATCTGCACCAGGAGCGCGACGAGGCGATGCTGACCAACCGCATCCACGACAATGTGAACTTCTCCGAGGACATGGGTGCCACAGCCGAACATCGGGCCGTGTCCGAGATCATCGACCGCGTCAACGAACTCGACGTCGACAACGGTGCGGAAGGAGGCCGCCTATGAGCGTCTCCTTCATCATGGTCCTGGCCATGGGCGTCCTCTTCGCCGCCGGCATCTACCTCATGCTCGAACGCTCCCTGACCCGCGTTCTGCTCGGCTTCATCCTGCTCGGCAACGGAGCGAACCTGCTCATCATCCTCACCGCCGGCCGCGGCTCTCCGCCCCTGACCGACGGAGAGCACCTGTCGACCGAAGGCATGTCCGATCCGCTGCCGCACGCCCTCGTCCTCACAGCCATCGTCATCACCTTCTCCGTGACGGCGTTCCTGCTGGCGATGATCTACCGCTCTTGGAGGCTCATGCGCGCCGATTCGCTGCAGGATGACGACACCGACCTCCAGGTGGCGATCACGAAGCTCATCGACTCCGAGGCGGAGGCGAGCACCGACTACGACGACACCGAGTTCGGTGACGAAGCGGAGTCCCCGATCACCGGTGCCATCGACCTCGACGACGACGGCACGCCCGCAGAGCGCGAGGACCTCGCCGACGACATCGAGGACGCGTCGACCCCGGCCGAGGCCGATGCCATCGCCGAGGAGGCCGTGGACTCGCAGACGGAAGCACACAGCTCCGAGGAGGCCGAGGTCACCGAAGAGGCCAAAGACGCGAAACAGCAGGGAGACGACGCATGATCGATCTCCTGCCCGTGCTCGTTCCCCTGCCCGTTCTGCTGCCGCTCATCGGCGCCGGAATCGCGCTCGTCCTGTCGAAGCACACGCGGGCGCAGAACTTCGTGTCGATCGCGATCCTGGTCGCGGTCATGGTCATCGCTACGATCATGCTCTTCGGAGTCGATGCGCATGGGCCGCAGGTCGTGGCGATCGGCGGATGGCAGCCTCCGGCGGGCATCGTGCTCGTGGCCGACCGGCTGTCGGCGCTCATGCTCATCGTGTCCTCGCTGGTCACCCTGTGCGTGCTCGTCTACGCCCTGAGCCAGGACGCCAACGACGATTCGAACGAGACTCCGATCTCCGTGTTCAACCCCAGTTATCTGGTGCTGTGCGCGGGCATTGCGAACTCGTTCCTGGCCGGAGACCTGTTCAATCTCTACGTCGGCTTCGAGATGTTCCTCGTCGCCTCCTATGTGCTGCTCACCCTTGGTGCCACGGCGGAGCGGATCCGGGCGGGAGTCACCTATGTGATCATCTCGCTCGTGTCCTCGGTGATCTTCCTCGCCGCCATCGGCGTCATCTATGCAGCGTGCGGCACCGTGAACATGGCGCAGCTGTCCGAGAGGCTCTCGGACCTGCCCGCCGATGTGCAGATGATCCTCCACGTCCTCCTGCTGCTGGGCTTCGGCATCAAGGCCGCGATCTTCCCGCTGTCCTTCTGGCTGCCCGACTCCTATCCGACGGCACCGGCCCCGGTGACGGCGGTCTTCGCGGGACTGCTGACGAAGGTCGGCATCTATGCGATCATCCGCACGGAAACCCTGCTGTTCGCCGATTCCTCTCTGCGGGTGCCGCTGCTCATCGCGGCCGGGCTGACGATGCTCGTGGGCATCTTCGGCGCCATCGCGCAGTCGGAGATCAAGAGGATCGTGTCCTTCACCCTGGTCTCCCATATCGGCTATATGCTCTTCGGCGTGGCGCTGGGCACGAGTTTCGGCCTGTCCGCGGCGATCTACTACACGGTTCACCACATCATCGTCCAGACTGCGCTGTTCCTGGCCATCGGCCTCGTCGAAATGCGCGGCGGGTCCACCTCGACGAGATCGCTCGGCGGTCTCATGGTGCTCTCCCCGGTGATCACGATCATCTTCTTCATCCCGGCGCTCAACCTCTCCGGCATTCCGCCGTTCTCCGGGTTCATCGGAAAGGTCGCACTCTTCCTCGCCGGCTTCGACGACCACGCGTGGCTGCCGACCGTCCTCATCGTCGCCGGCACCGTGACGAGTCTGCTCACCCTCTACGTCATCGGACGTACCTTCAACCTCGCGTTCTGGCGTGATCCGGCCGATGTGGAGGAGCCGAACGAGGACCTCGTCGAGGAATTCACGGAGCGGAAGAAGACGCTGTTGGCGGGGAAGAAGTGGACCTCTCAGATCGGCGTTCCCCCTGCCATGGTAGTGGCCACCTCGGTGGTGGTGATCGCCTCCGTCGTTCTCACCGTCGCCGCCGAACCTCTGTGGGACATGTCGAACCGGGCGGCCGAGAACCTTTCGACGCCGATCGACTACGTCACGAACGTGCTCGGAGGTGATGAATGATGAGCGCCGACCGAGACCAGGGACAGCCCGGAGCCGACGGCCAGGACCGCGCAGCGGCACAGGACCGCGCAATGGACCAGGACAGGGCAGCGGCAAAGGGCCGGGCAGTGGGCCAGGACCGACCACCGGCGAACCGAGCACGGATGAGCCGGGGTCGCGGATTCATCCAGCAGCTCGTGCTGGTGGTCTCACTGGTTCTGCTGTGGCTGATGCTGTGGGATTCGATCACGGTGGTCACCGTGGTCACCGGAATCGTGCTGGCCTTCGTCGTCACGCGCGTGTTCTACCTCCCGCCCGTCGTGCTCTCCGGACGGTTCAACGTCTGGCATGCGACGGTGTTCGGTCTGTGGTTCCTCTATTCGGTCCTCCACGCCTCCATCGAAGTCGCCTGGTATGCGTTCCGCCGCAAAGCGGTCGGCGCCGGGTCGGTCGTCGCCTGCGATCTGCGAACGAGCTCGGACCTCGTGCTCACCCTCATCGCCGATACCGCCAGCCTCATCCCCGGCTCGATCATCATCGACAGCGATCGCGCCATGGGCATGCTCTACCTGCACTTCCTCGACTGCGATTCCGATGAGAAGGTGCGCAAGGCGAAAGCGCAGGTCTACTACATCGAAGAGCTGCTCATCCGCACACTCGGTTCGCACCGTGACCTCGCCGCACTGCGGGCCAGACCGGATCCGCTGGCCGAGGCCGAAGGAGGCCGCTCATGAATGAGATCGTCCTCCACACCCTCGTCGTCGCCGGTTCGGTGCTGTTGGCCGCCTCGGTCGTCATTGCGCTCTTCCGGATCGTCCGCGGTCCGTCGATCCTCGACCGCATGATCGGCACCGACGTCGTGCTGGCGGCGATCATGTGCGGCCTCGGCGGGTATATGGCCCTGTCCGACCGGACGGATCTGCTGCCCGTGCTCATCGTCCTCGCGATGCTCGGTTTCGTCGGTTCGGTGAGCGTGTCGCGGTATGTGTCGAAGTCCGATTCGATGACTCCCGGCGCCGAGGCGGGGGCGCTGTCCGAGTTCAGCGCCTCGGATTGGCATATGCCCCGCGATGCGAACGAGCCGAGTCCCGGAGCGGCCTCTGAGCCCCAGGCTCGGCCCAGCGACGACGTCACCGAGATCGCGGATCCCACCTACGACGCCCACGCCGACAGCGGCGGAGAGGGCGAGGGCACCGGACCCGATCCGGGACCCGATGACGCCGAGCATATTTCGAACGGCGACGGAGAGGAGAGCAATCGTGGTTCTTGACATCATCTCGGCCGTGCTCATCTTCCTCGGAGCTGTCCTGTCCCTGGCCGCCGCGGTCGGTCTCGTCCGCTTCGCTGACCTACTCTCGCGCATGCACGCGAGTGCGAAACCCCAGGTGCTGGGCCTGATGCTCGTCGCTGTGGCGATCGCGATCCAGTTCCCGACCTGGGCGACGGTGACGACTCTGGCGATCATCATCTCCTTCCAGCTCGTGACGATTCCCGTCGCCACCCATATGGTCGGCCGCGCCGGATATCGCACCAAACACCTGCGTCGATCTATGCTGTACCGAGATGAACTCGCCGAGGCGGTCGACCGTGCCGAGGCCCGAGAGATCGCCTGGGAACGCCAGAGAGGAACCGGAACAGACCACCATGACGGCTGACAATCACACCGAGCCCCAACCACTCGTCTTAGTCGCCGATGATGAGCCGGACGTCCTCGGAGCGGTCGTACCGTTCCTCGAACGCTCCGGATTCCGGGTGCTGCCTGCCAGCGACGGACTGCTCGCTCTCGACGAGATCCATCGTCACAAACCCGATGTGTGCGTCCTCGACGTGCTCATGCCCGGAGCCGACGGCCGGCAGGTGCTGCGCCGCCTGCGGCAGGAGGAGAACTGGGTTCCGGTGCTGCTGCTGACCCAGGTCGGCGAGGGCGTGGAGAGGGCGATGGCGCTCGAAGAGGGTGCCGACGACTACCTCAACAAACCCTTCGATCCGCACGAGCTCGTCGCGCGCATCCGTGCCGTGCTGCGGCGCACGCGCAATGACGGGCCGCCCTTGGCCACGGCGCCGGTGCTCGTGTCCAGCTTCGGCCTGCGCGTCGACCGTGTCGGACGCAGGGCGTGGCTGGGGCAGCGTGAACTCGTCATCACTCCGAAGGGCTTCACCCTGCTCGAGTACCTCATGGTGCACAAGGAAGAACTCATCGAACGCTCTCGGCTGCTCGAAGTGCTGTGGGGATTCGAAGAGGCCGTGGGCACTCGCGCCGTGGACTCCCGGGTTGCCGAGCTGCGTCGCGTGCTCGGCGAGGACGCCGCAGAACCGCGGTGGATCGCCACCGTGCAGGGGCGCGGCTACCGTTTCGTCGGTGAGGTCCGCGGCGAGGACGGACAGAGCCGTCTATGACGAACTTCCTTGTCTTCGAGATCCAAGTCTGGCTGTTCCTGCTGCTGCTCGTCATCGTGCTCGGCGGTCTGGCCGTCGGTGCCTGGTTCGGCTGGCGGTATCTGAAGAGGCGTGAGGCCGCGCTGCGGGAATCCATCGAGACGGCCGCGGCCGAGGATTCGATGACAAAGCGCAATCGGATGCTCATCCGACTCGACCATGAGCTGAAGAATCCGCTGACGGCGCTGCGCACCTCGGCGGCGAGCATCCGCGAGGTCGTCCGCGACGGCGGAACGCTCAGCGAGGTGGAGCCGGCCGCCAAGCAGGTCGACGTGTCCTCGCGCCGGGTAGCCCGACTGCTGGCCGATCTGCGCAAGCTCGCCGACGTCGAGACCCGCATCATCGAATACGCCCGCGTCGATCTCGATGCGCTCATCCATCAGGCCGTCGAGGATGCGTCGACGGCGCCGGGGGCCGAGGACCGGATGATTGTGGCGACCGTCGCCCGTGCTCCGTGGCGGCTGCCCGATGTCGCCGGTGAGGAGGATCTGCTGCTCACCGCAATCCTCAACCTGCTGGGCAATGCCCTCAAATACTCGTCGCAGGCCGAAGTCGTTGAGCTGCGCGCCAATGAGCAGATCATCGACGGGCACCGCTGGGTCGTCGTCGAGGTCGCGGATACGGGCAGCGGCATCCCGCTGGCCGAGCAGGAGAACGTCTGGGACGAGCTCTCCCGCGGTTCACGTGTGCGAGCGGTCGCCGGCTCCGGCATGGGCCTCTCGCTCGTGCGCGCCATCGTCACCCGGCACGGCGGATCCGTGCAGCTTTTCAGCCAGGAGGGCGTGGGCACCTCGGTGCGCATGGTCCTCCCTGTCCTCGCCGATGCCGCACCCGTGACCGTTCCGCAGATGTCGGATCATATGGATCGGGTCGCTGCCGGTTCGCATGCGGTGCAGCCGGTGCAGCAGGCGGATTCGCGGCAGGCGCCCGGATTCCTGCCTCCGCGTCAGCCCAATGAGGCCGAACTGCAGGGACGGATCCTCGGCACTCCGCGGCGGACGTCGAAGCGTCGTCTCGAACGGGTCGACGGGAACCTGGTCAATCGTCGGACGGGCGAATCCGTCTCCGGCGGGTTCCCGCCGGATTCCGGTCAGCATTCGCAGTTCAAACCGCCGCGGCAGGCCCCGAACGGCGGAGGACAGAACCCGGGCCATGGGCAGCCTCCGGTCGGCAGCCAGCCGCACTCGGGTCCCCAGAATTCAGGACCGCAGAATTCCGGGCCGCGGCAGCCCGGACAGCCGCCGGTCGGAAGTCAGCTGCATTCGGGTCAGCAGAACTTCGGGCAGCCCCCTGTGGGGAGTCAGCCCAATTCCGGGCCGCAGCCCACCGGGAAGCCCCCTGTCGGCAGTCAGCCCCATTCCGGTCCGCAGAATTTCGGCCAGTCATACGCGGGCGGTCAGCCCAATTCAGGACCCCAGAACGTCGGCCAGCAGCCCGCCGGACAACCACCTGTGGGAAGCCAGCCCGGCTCCGGTCAGCAGACGCCCCAGCACGGGTACCGACAGGCTCAGCCGAATCAGAACGGCCCGGAAGCGGGGTACCCGCAACGTCGCCGGCAAGGTGACCAGCAGTGAGACCAGTGACTGGGCGCACGGCATCGGATTCCTCCACCTGGGGGATCTTCGCTGCGAAGAAGCCAGCTTCGGGGAGTTCTGCCTCGGGCGGACCGGCGTCGGGAAACTCCGCCTCGGGCAGACCTGCCTCGGTGCGACGAGCCGCTGCTGCCGGCACTCTCGCACTGACGGTCCTCCTCAGCGGATGCTCGGTATTCCAGGTCCGCACGGAAGACAAGTCCGCCGGGCCGGTGCGCATCGGCGTGCAGGAGACCGCCGGACCCGAGCCCACGGGCAAGCCCACCGAAGCCGGCATCCCCGAGGGGATGACGAAGACTTCCGTGACGTTCGGCAGCAGCTGCCCGGTCGAAGTCACCTTCGCGATCGGCGATGACTGGAGAGACAGCACCGGAAGCACCGAGCAGTTCCATGTCTTCAACCACGGCGACGACACGACTCGCGGCGATACCATCCTCGTCAACTGCACCGACGAATACGGTGACAGTGCTCAGGAAGTGGTCGATCAGAAGAGGCGGTACAACTTCTCCGAACAGGACTCACAGGTGTTGGCCGAGCAGACGGGGTCGCTGGCCGCGGGCGAGTTCTGGAGCTATCAGGGTGAACTCGGCCCGACCGAGATCCTCGCTATCAACAACGAACCGACTTATGCCTTCGGGGTCCAGACTGGCTACAAGATCAACGGGCGCCTGGTGAATCTGTCCATCGAGATGCGCACACCGAAGACGAACACCGAAGTGGCGGAGGACTTCAAGAAGATGTTGCCGACGGTGACGATCGATGGTGAGAAGGTTCCGTCACCGAGTTTCCACTGACGTGCCAGGGAGCGCCGAACGACGTGGCGATCAGGCGCCCGCGAAGGCAAAGCGCCCGCGATCCGGTCGACCGCCTCGGTGACCCGGGTCGGTCATCACAGCGATCGCCCGCCTCGGCGATCTGGGGTTTCTCTGGATTTCACCCCGGAATCCGCGCTGGGATCTAGGATGGGAAGATGACGACCCACGACGCAGTGACCCGACTCCTCGACGCCCGCCGCCTGCAAGGCCTCTTGACGAATCAGAGCGGCCGCGTCATCGCCCAGTACTCGTTTCTCAATTCCGAGGGGAATTCCTCCCTCAGCCACCTCGCCGATATCAGCGAGGAGACGCCCCGACGCATCACTCGCGGCGGTCAGTCCGTGGGACCGGCCGCGCTGAGTGAGAACGGCACGATCGTCTTCGCCTCCAAGCGCAAGGGCGAGGACGGCAAGGATGCCGAATCTCCGAGCCTGTGGGCGCTGCCGGACAACGGTGAGGCCCGCAAGCTTGCCGATCACGAGGGCGGTTTCTCCCGCATCGAGGTCAAGGGCGAGACCATCATCGTCGAGTTCCCCGTCCATACGTGGGCCGCCGACGAAAACGACCATCAGGAATTCAGCTCCGAACGCAGCGACGCGAAGGTCAGCGGAATCCTCCACACCGGTTTCCCCGTCCGTCGTTGGGACCATGATCTGGGGCCGGGCCGGCAGACCCTGGCCGTGGCCACCCTCGATGAGGCGGCCACCGACTTTCCCGAAGTCAGTGACGAGCTGAGTGCCCCGTCGGGCTTGGACTTCCGCTACCTGTCTCTGCCGTCCGGCCGTTTGGTCGATTGGGCCATCGACGACGAAGCCCGCTTCGTCCTCGTCCAGCTTGAGAAGCCGATCCCCGGGCAGCTCGAGGCCAGTGAGATCTGGCGCGTGGACCTCGACGGGGAACCCGAACTGCACCGTCTGACGAAACCGGCTGCCGATCACAGCTTCGACATCGAGGCCATCAGCCCCGACGGGACGAAAGCACTGGTCACTCGCGTACAGAACTGGACTCCGCAGACCAGCCTCGCGGCCGAACTCATGGTCCTCGATCTCGAGACGGCGGAACTGAATCCGGTGTGGCCGGATGGTGATTTCTGGTTCTCCCCGATCTGGGTGGACGGTTCGACCATCGTGGCCACCGCGGATGATCACGGTCGCGGCAGCATCTTCATCGGTGACATCAAGGATGCTCAGCCTCGGCGGCTGGTCGGGGGAGTCGATCAGAAGTATTCGTTCTCGGGGCTGGCTCTGCGCGAGGACACGGTCGTGGCGACCGCCTCGGCGATCGACGTCGCGCCGCTGCCGATCTCCGTCGACCTCGGAACCGGGGTCATCAGCGAGCTCGCGAACCCGGCGACGGTGCTCGAGGAAGAAGGCACCCTCACCGAGGTGGAGGTCCGTACCGAGGATGGCACGCCGATCCGTGCGTGGCTGGTGCTGCCGGAGGGGGAGGGGCCGCACCCGCTCGTCGTCTTCGCCCACGGAGGACCGTGGGGATCGTGGAATGCCTGGACCTACCGGTGGAACCCAGGTCCCTTCGCAGCTGCCGGCTATGCGGTGCTGCTGCCGGATCCGGCGATCTCCACCGGCTACGGGCAGGCGATGATCGACCGCGGTCAGCAGCAGCTCGGCGGCACTCCCTTCACAGACATCATGGCGCTGACCGAGGTCGCAGGGGAGAGGGCGGACATCGATTCCGAACGCGTCGCCCTGGCCGGCGGGTCCTACGGCGGGTACATGGCCAACTGGGTGGCCGGGCACACCGGCAGCGCGTTCAAGTGCATCGTCACCCACGCCTCGCTGTGGAACACCACGTCGATGGGACGGACGACGGACAATTCGTCGTGGGATCAGGCGATGCGGGAGCAGTCGGCGCAGTATTCGCCGCACCTGTTCGCCGATGACATCGAAGTGCCGATGCTCGTCATCCACGGCGACAAGGACTACCGGGTGCCGATCGGTCAGGGTCAGGAGCTGTGGCTGGATCTGCTCACTCGGGCGAAGACTCCGCTCGACGCCGATGGCGACACTCAGCATCGGTTCCTCTACTTCCCCGACGAGGGGCATTGGATCCTCGGCCGCGGGAACGCCGAGGTCTGGTACCGCACCGTGCTCGCGTTCCTCGATACGCATGTGCTCGGCATCGACGCGAATCGAGTCCGCACCCTGGGGTGAGCCGACAGTTGGTTCGTCGGTTTCCTGAGGTGGGGGCAGCAGCCGGTCCGTCCGGCCCCGCTCTGGGGCGGTAGCTGGCTCGTCCGCGCCCTGCGGTGAGCCGACAGCCGATTTGTCGAGACCCCGCACGTGGACTGCTCACCGATCGACACCCTGTTAGACGTGACCCTTCTGAAGGGGAAATTCACCAACCGATTCCGTACCCTGAATGAGGCGTTCGCGGAGCGATGGAAGGACCCTGATGACACAGACCGAACAGATCCCCGCCGAGGCGGTCATCCACAATGCGCGCATCCTCGACGGCGATCGGGCGACGTTCTCCGAGGAGACCGCTGACACGTGGATCGCGATCGCCGATGGAACGGTCACGGCACGGGGCCGCGGGGACGGCTGGAAGGACAGGGCCGCCTCGGCGAGAGTTGATGTCATCGACGCCGCCGGCGGATACGTGGCTCCCGCTTTCGTCGATATCCACTGTCACGGTGCGGGCGGTGCGAGCGCCGAGGACGGGAGCGAGGGGATCGATGAGATCCTCGACGTACACCGGGCCCATGGCACCGGCAGGCTCGCTCTGTCCTACGTCTCCGACACGATCGAGGGGCTGTGTGAGTCCCTGCGCGCGGGCGCCGGACTCGTCAGTGAGCGAGCCATGGTCATGGGCCTGCACGCCGAAGGCCCGTTCCTGTCCCCGGATTTCAAAGGTGCGCATGCGCCCGAAGTGCTCACATCGCCGACTCCGGAGGCGGTCGAAGCGATCCTCGAGGCGGCCGATGGAACTCTTTCGCAGATCACGATCGCTCCCGAGCTTCCCGGTGCTCTCGATGCGATCGGTCGGTTCTCTGCGGCAGGGGTGCGCGTGGCCGTCGGTCACACGGCTGCCGATTATGCGCTGGCCGCGCAGGCCTTCGAAATGGGGGCGAGCATCCTCACCCACGCGTTCAATGCGATGCCCGGAATCCATCACCGTGCTCCGGGGCCGGTCCTCGCCGCGGCCGAGGCCGAGCACGTCACCGTCGAACTCATCAATGACGGCGTCCACGTCGTCGCCCCGGTCGCGCGTATGCTCCACGAACTCGTGCCCGGGCGTCTCGCTCTCATCACTGACGCCATGGCGGCGACCGGCCTGCACGATGGGAGCTATCACCTCGGTTCGCTCCCGGTCGAGGTCAAGGATTCGGTAGCGCGCCTGGTCACCGCGGATGGCACTCAGGGCGCCATTGCGGGGTCCACGTTGACGATGGACGAGGCTGTGAAGCGGGCAGTCGCCGAGGTGGGACTCAGTCCGTTCGACGCTGTGCAGTCCGCAGGGTTCGTTCCATTGCGTGCGGGGGGCGGAATGCCGGAGTCGGGCGATTCTCTGCATGCGACGGGCGGTACCGCCGGTGCCGCCGGTGCGGGCAGCCTGTTGGCTCCCGGAATGTCGGCTGACCTCCTGCTGCTCGATGAGGACATGAGCATCCGGGCCTCTTCGTTGGGGGACTGAACCCAGCCGAACATGGCAGAACCGAGTTGAATCCGGCTGAACTTGGAAAGTGGGCACAGCTGTCCCCTGAAAGGTGGGGCGGCTATTTGTCGAACAGGGAGTCGACGATGTCGTCCGCGATGAAGCGGGCGTGGAGGATCGGCTTACGAGCCGGGTCCTTTGCGGCGGGCGGTATGTAGGCCGGTCGCCCGTCGAAGAGCATCACCGTGTCCCAATCGGTGCGGTCGAGCAGGTGGTGGTGATAGCTGCAGAGCAGCGCGAGATTGTTGATCTCGGTCTTGCCGCCGAGTGCCCACGGCCACACATGGTTGGCGTCGCACCAACCGGGAGGGGCATCGCAGCCAGGGAAGGTGCAACCTCGGTCACGGGCGGTGATCACTGCCAGCTGTTTGCGATTGGCGAAGCGCTGTTCTGTGGCCACCTGCATCGTCTTGGCCTTGTCGCTCATGAGGTGGAAGAACAGCGAGCCGTTGAGGCCGTTTCTCATCAGTTCCGTGATGGGAATGGGATTGTCGGCGCCCGTGGTGCCGTGTCCCGTGCCTTTGGCCAGATCTTCGGCGGTGGCGTTGATGACGAGAGCATAAGGCGCTCCTGCAGTCGTCCGCTGCTTGTCGATCGTCGTGACGAGGCCGGCGAATCGTTCGTAGATCCATTCGCGCGCCGAGGGCTGTTCAGCGCTGACGTCGACGAAACCGCCGTCCTCACGAACACCGACGCCGGGGACGTCGGCCGGAGTCCGGGTCGTGCGGGCTGCGTTGAGATCGGGTTCCGGAACTCGCTTCGCGTCATACCGGTCACCGGAGAGCACCGCATCGACGATCTCCAGCAGCTCTTTGTCAGGAAGCGGCGAGTTCGTTCTCTCAGAAGCAGCGGTCGCAGTGGCGGGATTGCCCGCGGTCGCGGAATCGAATGCGCCTATCGCTCCATCGGCCCCGTCTGCGGCTGTTGATTCGGCACCAGCGTTATCGGCACCGGCCTTGTCGTCTTCTCCCGCAGACTGGATTCGTGAGGTCAGAAGTCCGTTGAGAGTGCCGCCGGTGACGGGGTCGAGCAGTCCACGCAGCTCCCAGTCGCCGTTGGCCTTGGAACGCATGGACATGTTGTACGCAGAGCGGTCGGCCGAGTCATTCGGTTCTGCGCCGTCCGGGTCGATATAGCCCATGAGCTTGCCGAAGATCTCGCGCAGATCCTTGAGACGGACCTTGGGTGCGTTGTCGACCAAGCGCGTCTCGACGTCGGTGCGGACCGCCTGACTGACCCACGTGGGCAGCTTTCGCATGCAGTCTTCGATGACAGACGCCTGGGCGGCGGAGATCGTGCCGGTATGGAGGGCATCTGCGACGACTGGGTAGAGAGGCGGCAGAGCCTGTCCGGCCATGTCGACGCGTCCGCCGAGGTTCTTGGCCATATCGGTCCGACGGTTCGCCTCCGCGCCGGTGAGGTTGAATCGATTCTCGATGAGCGACTTCGTCGACTTGGCGCCGAAATCGCTGGGGGTTCCGACGCGTTCGCAGACGGAGAGTGCGAGCGTCGACAATGCATCGTTGATGCGTGTGATCGCCTCGACCCCATCGGCGAGCATGATGGCCTGATCTGGTCCCATGGGGCGATCGAACGCGCGCAGCTCGTCTTTGAGGCTCATCAGCTGAGTGATCGACGAGGTGACCTCGGGCGCGAAGCGGCTGAGATCTGCCCACTCCTCGTCGGCGAGCAGCGGGTGACCGCTGGTCTGCGGGGAGTTGTCGGCGTTCCGATCGGAATGATCGGAGCTGCGTTCGGGAGTAAGGGTCATGGGGATGAATTCCGTTCACCAACATCGTTGTTGTTAGAATCCAGCGTACGCTCATAATGAGTGGAATGCCATAGATGATCGAAAAAAGTTTCGAACATAATTCTGATGTTCGTAACAGTTCGAGAATATCGACAATCCTCGTTGAATCAGTGCAGGTCAGGGGCGGTGTCGGCTGCAGCTGAGGTGAACCGGCTTCGAATGTGTCAGTCGGTCGTGGCACGATTGGAGTATGGATGCCCTGCTCCTCATTGACACCGACGACGCCAGCTACCCCAGCGATGACGCCATGGAGACCCTCGGCGATATCGTCACCCGCACCCGCGCTGTGGGCGGTGTGCTCATCTTCGCGTCGACGAAGGCCGACCTCGCCGACACTCCCGACGGGGAGCTGAGCATCTTCGTCCCTGATGAAGAGGATCTTGTGCTCCGGTCCAAGAGTCCGGATGTGTTCGAAGGCGTCGACGATCTGGCCGCAGGTCTGCATGACCTCTCCGTCGACCGGATCATCATCGCCGGAGCCGACGCCACCGCGGCCGTGCCCGGCGCCGACGCCACCACGGGCGTGCCCGGGGCCGGAGCGGGCCAAGTCACCACTGACCCCGCCGCCCAGGCGGGAGGCGATGCCGATGCCAACGCCTCCTCGGCGGGCACCCTCGGAGCCGTCTACGCCTCGGCGATGGCGGGTCTTGTGTGCAACTTCGACGTCGTCGTCCTCTCCGACTCCACCACTGACCCCGATGGCAACCTCGTCGCCTGGGGCGATGCTGCCGCTGATGCCGGTGCCATGGTCAAGAAGACCGCCGATACCTGGCTGCGGATGTAGGCTCTGCCGCCTTCCCGAAATTGTTCTACATTGAGTAGAATGTGGGAGCGAGCTGAGAGGAGGGCCCATGACCGGATGGACGAAGTCCGTGCGTGCGCTCGCCGCCGCCCTCTTCACGACCCTCCTGGCCCTGCTCATGCACCTCGGTGCCGGCGGCGGCGTCTCGATTCCGGGCATTGTGGTCGTCTTCGTTCTCGTTCTCTGGGCGGCGATGATCGTCGCCGGCAGGCGTCTGGGCTACCTGACTCTGGCCGGTCTGCTCGGCCTCGGACAGGTGCTCATGCACCTGACGATGAGCTGGTCCGCACACACCTTCGCCCATGCGGGGACCCACGCGGGAACCGCTCAATCCGGAAGCGGGCAGGCCGGAGTTGCTGGTACCGGTTCCACCTCCGCCGAGGCGGCCCTCCACACCCACGCCGGACACATCGTCCCAGCCTCCGGCTCCCTTGACCTCGGACCTGCCGCATCCGCGCTCGGACATGCGAGCCACGGGGCCACCTCGGTGGGGATGGTCATCGCACACGTCGTCGCCGTCCTCGTCACCGCCGTGATCCTCAAGCGCGGTGAGGACATCGTCCTCAGCATTCTGCAGCTGGCCCTGGGCCCGGTGATCGGCGCACTGCGAGCCCTCGCCGAGGCGGCCGGAGTCCTGGCCGACGAACCGTTCCGCAAGCTCTGCGCTTCGTTCCGGCTGCCGCTGCCGGTCACCTCGGCGGTGGTCGGCCCGAACTACCGCCGCGGCCCGCCCGCACCCGTCTGACATCTCATTCGGCGAGTCCACCGCCGACCCACACTCGATTTTCCGGGTGACCACCCAATTTCGGGCGACCGCCGAATCAGCGGCGGCCCGCCCCTCGGTGACAGTCGAACACGTCCGCGCAGACCGCTGCGCGCAGAAGACACGTGCTCCGCATCCCAGCCAGCACGTGCCCTGCACGCTTGCACTCGCACGAGCTGCGCGCAGGCATACGAACGCGGTGTGGCTGAGCGCCCGCAGCTTCGAGCAGCAGAGACTCTGCGACCGAAGATCCTCGTCGTCTGACGACAGGGGACACGCGGGACTGCCCGCGCCAGCAGGCGACCGCGGCGCGCCGACACGTGCTCTCGACTGCACCTGAATGACGAAAGTGCAGACATCATGCGAAAGAACATCACCCTGGCCCTTGCCCTGCCCATCGCCGTCGCCATCGGCCTGGCCGGCTGCCGCCAAGACGACAGCAGGGCCGCCGGTTCGGAACAGACCGACGGCAGCGGCTCCGCCTCGGCGGAATCCTCGGAAAGCGCAGTCGACGCCGAAGCGCTCAGCTTCGACGGCGCTTGGGTCAAGGCCGCCGACGACGGAATGACCGCAGTCTTCGGGGAGCTGAAGAACAACACCGACGCCGACATCAACCTCGTCGAGGCGAAATACGCGGACGCGGAGATGGTCCAACTCCACGAAACCGAAGGCGACGGCTCGGGCGGAATGTCCATGCAGGAGAAGAAGGGCGGCTTCACCATCCCGGCGGGAGAGAGCCTCCGCTTCGAGCCCGGAGGCGATCACATCATGATCATGGGGCTGAAGAAGGCGATCAAGCCGGGCGAGCAGATCAAGCTCGACCTCGTCACCGCCGACGACGAGACCGTCGAGGTCACAGCCGTAGCCAAGGAGTACTCCGGAGCCCAGGAAGACTACGCGCCCGGTGAAGCCGAAGGCTCCAGTGACGACCACGGCGACCACGGTGACCACTGAGTCCGGTCGCCCCGGCTTCAGCCGCCGAGGTCTCCTGACCTCGGCGGCCGCGGCCGGCGGTGCAGGCGTCGTCGGTGCCACGGCCGGATTCGCGCTCGGCCGCGGTCCCGGATCACAGGGCACGAGCGTTGGTGACGGCGGGCCGCCTCGGCGAGATCTGGATGGCGCGAATGGGCCGCAGACCGTGCCGTTCTACGGCACTCATCAATCCGGGGTCGAAACCCCACCACAGGCCTATGGGCACTTCATCGCGTTCACGCTCAAGCCCGGAACCAAGGCCGCGGAGGCGGTGCGCTGGCTGCGGCTCCTCACCGCGGATGCGGCTGCGCTGACGCAGGGGCGGGCGCCCTTGGCCGACTCCGAATCCGAACTCGCCGTCGACCCTGCCCGGCTGACAGTGACTTTCGGATTCGGAGCCAGGCTGGTTGCCCTGGCCGGAAAGGAGCATGTTCCGGACTGGCTCAAGCCCTTGGAGGCGTTCTCGATCGATCGCCTCGATGAGGACCGATGCAAGGGCGACCTGCTCCTGCAGTTCTGCGGCGACGACCCGCTGACCTTGGCACATGCTCGGCGCATGCTGTTCAAGGATTCGCGCTCGTTCGCCGAGGTGGCCTGGCAGCGGGACGGATTCCGACGTGCCTACGGCAGCACGGGGGAGGGGAAGACCCAGCGGAATCTCTTCGGTCAGCTCGATGGCACGGCGAATCCGGGACCCGGATCCGAGGACTTCGCGCGGATCATCTGGGGACAGGGCACGAAGACCGCGAACCCGGTGTTCTCCGCTCGCGGGGAGCCGCCGGTCGACCTCGGAGCGCATCTGCCGGTATGGATGCGTGGGGGAACGACGCTGGTTCTGCGCGATATCGCGATGAACCTCGACACCTGGGATCAGGCCGACCGGCCGGCACGGGAGTTCTCGGTCGGGCGGACCATGGGCACCGGGGCACCGCTGTCGGGTGAGGACGAGTTCGACGTCCCGGACTTCACCGCGGTCGATCAGCGCGGACTGACGAAGATCTCACAGGTCGCGCATATCGCCCGAGCCCGCGACGGACTGGGTCCGGAGGTGCAGATCCACCGGCGCACGTTCAACTACGAGACCGGTGCGGGCGGGGATTCGGGGCTGCTGTTCGCGTCCTTCCAGGCCGATATCGAACGGCAGTTCCTGCCGATCCAGCGCCGCCTCGCCGAGGTGGACCTGCTCAACGAATGGACGACCCCGATCGGGTCGACCGTGTGGGCGATCCCGCCCGGAGCGACCGAAGACGGGTACGTCGGGCAGGAGCTGTTCGACGGGTGAGGAAGCGGCGCGGCCGCCGGACAGGCAGGCACGGCCGCGTCCTCACTGAAAACGAGCGGCCGCCGGACCCGCAGAAGCGGGAACGGCGGCCGCGCAATGTCCGTGCTCACTGCGGTGCGTCAGGACTCGGTTCTGCCCGATGAGAGCAGTGACTCAGTCGGTGATCTCGGAGTCGAAGGCCTTCGGATTGTCCTTGATCCACTGGTCGACGGCGTCGCCTTCCTGACCTTCTTCGTACTCGTTGACGATGAGGTCCTCAAGCTCTCCGTACGTCTTGTCGTCGAGCTTGATCCCCTTGATGAGCTCGGCAGCCTCGGGGTTGTCCTCGCTGAAGCCGTCGGTGCCGAGGAAGTGCATCTTCTCCGGATCGCCCATGGCGTTCTTCGGATCCTTGAGCTCCTTGACGTCGAAGGCGTTGTTCGCCCAGAACGGACGCCACAGGGTGACGACGATGTCTTCCTTCGCATCGATGGCATTGCCCAGCTCGGTGAGCATGGCCGGGGTCGAGGAGGTGACGAGCTCGAAGTCCTTCTCCAGGTCGTAGGCAGGCATCATCGAATCCTTCGTCACCTTGGTGAGACCGGCTCCGGGTTCGATGCCGACGATCTTGCCGTCGAACTCGTCGGCATTGTCTTTGAGCTCATCCATCGAATCGATGTCGACATAGTCGGGCACGACGATCGTTTTCTGCGCCTCGTCGTAGTAGGTGCTGATGTCCTCGATCTTGTCGCCGTACTCATCCATTTACTGCTTGTGGGTCTTCTCCGGCCAGGCGGAGGGGTAGATGTCGATGTCGCCGTTCGCCACTCCCGCATAGAGGATCGCAGCCCCGGAGATCGTCTCCAGCTCTGGCTCGTATCCGAGCTTCTCGAGCTGGTCCTCGAGCAGGAACGCGGTGCTGCGGCTGTCGGACTACGAAGAGATGTAGCCGATCTTGATCGTGCCCTTGTTGCCGCCGGAGCCGGAGTCCTTGCCGGCTTCCTGGGAACACCCGGTCAAGGCGGGGCCCAGGGCTGCGCAGGCGGCGACTGCGGTGGTGATTGTGCGTGACTTCATCGGTTTCCTCTTCGTGGTGGCTGCCCGAACGAGGAGGTGCTGCCGTCTCTGGCAGTCTCCGTCGTCCGAGCAGGAACGTGTGAACGCAGGATCTTTTGTGATCACAAAATCTGGTATGTCTATGCAATCACAGTATTCACTCAACTTCCACCGGTTCAACGAACGTATCCGAGCGGACTGTGTCCCGAATCCGCACGACTGCAGGCCGGCGCGATCGGCAGAATGCACGCGACCTGTGTAATGTCAGCGCGATTTGGAGAATGCACGCGCGAACTGCGGAATGACAGCGCGAACTGCAGAATGTCAGAACAGCGGCTGCGGCAGGGCGTCTTCGAACTCGAGGAGGCGCCGCTTGGTCTCGAGCTCGTGACCGGGCAGCCCGCCCGAATACCCGCCGAGTCCGCTACCTGCGACAACACGATGGCAGGGGACGATGATCGGGATCGGATTGAGTCCCATGATCCCGCCGACGGCACGGGCCGGGATCCCGGTTCCGCTCGCCTCGGCGAGCTGTCCGTAGGTGACTGTGGTCCCCGCGGGGACTTCTTCGGCCAAGGCCGTCAAAACTGTCCTCGCGACGTCCGAGACCTGACCGAAGTCCACGGGCAGGTCGAATTCGCCGAGGCGGCCGTCGAAGTACGCACGCACCTGGGCGACCGCCTCGGCGAGGATCGGGTCCGAGCCGGCGGCCACCTCGGCGGGGATGGAAACGTCGGCGGTCGCCTCGGTGAGGATCGGGTCCGACCTTTCGGCCGCCCCAGCGGGGATCGGATCGGCGGCGTCGCTCGCCTCGGCGGATCTGCGCCATTCGAGTCGGACGATGGACCGGCCGTCGCTCGTCACGGTGAGGGGTCCGACGAAGGTGTCGACGGTTCCCGAAGCGGTTGCCATGGGATGTCCTCCGTTCGGGCCCGCGCACCGATAACGGTGTCAACGGCGATTCTCAGTCGAGTCTACTCATACAGCTGTGCCCTCCCGACTCGTCCGAGTCGGGAGGGCACAGCATATTCATGACCGCACACCGGGCATTGGGGAAGTCCGCAGCTGAGCCGACGGTGTCGTCCGTAAGCGAAGCTGCTGCCGCGGCGCGACAGAATCACTCCTCGTCAGGCAGTTCACCTTCGTAGGCATCGGGGTTGGCCTTCAGCCACTCGGCGATGGCCTTTTTGCCATCATCCTTGTACTTGTTGACGACCAGGTCCTCGAGGTCTCCGTACTGCTTGTCATCCATCTTGATCTTCCCGACGTAGTCAGCAGCGTCGGAGAACTCTTCGCCGAAGCCCTTGGTCGCGGTGAAGTGGAGCTTCTCGGGGTCTCCCATCGCACCCTTCGGGTCCTCGAGGTCCTTGACCGGGTACTCGTTGTTGGCCCAGAACGGACGCCACAGGGTGACGACGATGTCCTTCTCCGCGTCGGTCGCATTGCCGAGCTCCGTGAGCATGGCAGCGGTCGACGAGGTGACGAGCTCGTATTCGTCGTCGAGACCGTATTCGGGAATCATCGCCTTGGTGGCCTTCGTCAGACCGGCTCCGGGCTCGATTCCGATGATCTCGCCGCCGAAGTCCTTGCCCTTGCCCTTGAGGTCCTCGATCGAGTTGATGTCCTTCATGTACTTCGGGACGGCGATCGTGAGGACGGCGTTGTCGTAGTAGGCGCCGAGGTCTTCGAGGTCGTCACCGTATTCGTCGATGTACTGCTTGTGCGTGACCTCGGGCCACGAGGACGGATACATGTCGATATCGCCGTTAGCGACACCGGCGTAGAGGACGGCCGCGTCGTTGAAGGTCTGGGTCTCGACGTTGTAGCCCATCTTCTCCAGCTGATCTTCGAGCAGGAGCGAGATGCTCTGGCCGTCGGTCCAGCCGGTGACGTAGCCGAGTTTGATGTCGCCCTTGTCGCCGCCTCCGCCGTCGTCCTTCGCCGCTTCCTGCGAGCAACCGGTCAGGGCAAGGCCGAGGGCTGCGACTGCAGCGACGATCGGGGTGAGGAATCTTCTTTTCATTGTGTGTTCCTTTTCTCTAGTGATCGACTAATCAGACTGTGTGGTTCATCGACTCAGGCCGCTGCTGCAGCCGCCTTGTTCTTCGCGCTGCGACGACGCATCCCCGCGACGAGCGAGTGCGGGTAGTCCTTCGCGTTGCCCAGGGCTGCGGTGACGCGATCGAGGTAGACCGCGATGATCACCACGCCGAGTCCGGCTTCGACGCCGAGCGGCAGGTTCTGGGTGGCGATCGCTTCGACGACGTTCTTTCCGAGTCCGTCGGCGCCGACCATGCCGGCGATGACGGCCATCGCCAGTGCGAGCATGATGACCTGGTTGATGCCGGCCATGATCGTCGGCGTGGCCAAGGGCAGCTGGACTCCGCGGAGGATCTGGCCGGGAGTCGCACCGAAGGACTGTCCGGCTTCGACCGTCTCCGAGTCGACCCCGCGGATGCCGAGTTCGGTGAACCGCACACCCGGGGGCAGAGCGAAGATCACCGTTGCCACGAGGCCGGGAACGACGCCGATGCCGAAGAAGGTGACCGCCGGGATGAGGTAGACGAATGCCGGCATCGTCTGCATGAAGTCGAGGATCGGTTTGATGACCGCCGAGGCTCTGTTGCTGCGCGCGGCCAGAATGCCGACCGGGACGGCGATGATGATGGCGATGACAGCGGCGATGATGATCAGCGCCAGGGTCTGCATCGCGGCCACCCATTGGTCCATCGTCATGATGAAGAACAGAGTGATGAGCGTGCCCACGGCCATCTGCCACGAGCGGAAGATCCAGCCGATGAGCGCCAGCAGAATGATGATGACGAGCGGGTGGAGGTCGACGAGCACGTCGGTGAGGACTTCGATGAGGAAGTTGAACAGCCAGGTGACGGCGTCGAAGAACCACGCGACGTTGTCCTTGAGCCAATCGAAGACGGTGTCGACCCAGGCTCCGATCGGAATTCTGATGTTCTCCATCAGCGCTCACTCCTTTCACCGGTGGCCTGCGGTGCGACGGCATCAGCACCTTCGGCGAGAACCTGGTCGATGATTCCGGTGTCGACCGGTTCGGGCCAGTCTTCGACAGCGGCTTCCGTCGAGGCCTCGTCGTTGCCGTTCTGCGTGCCGAGCGCGGCGAGCAGGGTGGCTCGGGGGACGACGCCGACGAGTTCGCCGTCCGCGTCGGTGACGGGCACCGGCAGAGGCATCTCCGCGGTCGGGAGGAAGAGATCGATGAGCAGGTCGTCCGGAGATGCGGGGTGGGCGACCGGTTTGATGATCTCGTCGAGAGTCGTGGCACCTGTCCGGATGTGTTCGATGCAGTCGCGGTCGCTGACGAGGCCGAGGAACTTCCTGTCCCTGTCCGTGACGTACACGCCTGAGGCGCCGTTGTCGCGCATGGTGCGCAGTGCAACTCGGGGACCGTTCTGATTGCTCACGGTCTGCCGTGCCTTCTCCATGACGTTGTTGGCAGTCAGCACGCGGGCCCGGTCGACGTCGTGGACGAACTGTGCCACGTAGTCGTTGGCGGGGTCTGTGAGGATGTCCTCCGGGGTGCCGACCTGGACGATGCGTCCGTTGCGCATGACCGCGATCCGGTCACCGAGGAACATCGCCTCATTGAGGTCGTGGGTGATGAAGATGATGGTTTTCTTCAGCTCCCGCTGCAGCTCGACGAGCTGTTCCTGCATCTCGCGCCGGATCAGCGGGTCGAGGGCGGAGAAGGCTTCGTCCATGAGGAGGATGTCGGTCTCGGCCGCCAGCGCACGGGCCAGGCCGACGCGCTGCTGCATACCGCCGGAGAGCTGTTCGGGGAACTTGTCGCCCCAGCCTTCGAGGCCGACGGCCTTGAGCCAACGGTCGGCGGCCTTGTCCCGCTCCGCCTTCGCGACTCCGCGGATCTCGAGCGCATAGGCGGCATTGTCGCGGACGGTGCGGTGCGGGAGCAGCGCGAAGTGCTGGAACACCATCGAGATGTGTTCGCTGCGGACTTTGCGCAGTGCGGCCGAGTCGATCTTCGCGATGTCGGTGCCCAGCACCTCGACGGATCCGGCGGTGGGTGCCCAGAGTCCGTTGAGAGTGCGGATCAGGGTCGACTTGCCCGAGCCCGAGAGGCCCATGACGACGAAGATCTCGCCGGCCTCGACTTCGAAGCTCGCGTCGATGACGGCGGCCGTTCCGAGTTTCGTCAGATCATCACGGTCAGCGCCCTCTTCGAGTCGTTTGACGACTTCGTTTTCGCGCTTTCCGAAAACCTTGTAGACGTGTGACGCTTTGACAACGCTCACGTGCTTCCTCCTTGCATTCTTGGCAGTCCGCAAGAACGAGAGGCTTCACCCCCGTTTGCACGGTTCGGTGCTCGCAGATCAGATCCGAATAGCTCAATTGCGCACGCGCCTCACCGCACACGGATATCTGATCCACCATTGTAGTTTTGTTCAGGGTTTTCGGCAGAGATTTTGCCCCGAGTATCCGGCGCGTCACCCTTGACTGCGGCTCTGACCTGGGAAAACACACTGTCGTGCGTTACTTGATTGTTATAATCATCGATTGGAGCATGTAGGTATGCCGCTAATGGGTTTGCTACCGGTTACGGGATTTTGATGCAGTAGGCGGCCTTGTCTTCAGGATTCTTGCCTTCAGGATTTCTGCAGCGATTCCGTGAGGAAGCGGATGACGGCCGGAGTGACCACCTCGGCGAATTCTTCGAAGAATCCGTGTCGGCCTTCCGGCAGAATGCGCAGCTGAGATCCGGGGATGCGCTCGTGGAGGATCCGGGCATTCTCCACCGGGTTCATCCGATCGGCATCGCCGTGCATGATCAGCGTCGGGGCGGAGATCTCGGGCAGCCGGTCCCAGGCATTGTGGTTGGCGCTCACGCGCAGATGGGCAGATGATTCGGCGGCCGTCATCGTGTCGTCGCCGAGCATCTTGCTGTACTTCGCCGATACCGTCCATTCGGGGGTGTAGAAGAGGTCGAAGAGGTACTGGGTATGCTCATCACCGCGCAGCCTCGCCAGTGCCTGGCCGACTTCACGCGGACGCTTGACGGCATGCGTCCCGCCGGGAGAGGTGCCCCCGAGGACGAGAGCGCTCACCCGCTCCGGATGGTTGAGTGCCAGCATCTGTGTGATGCGCCCACCCATGGACGTGCCGTAGACCGCGGCCCGATCCACGCCGAGGTGGTCGAGCACGTCCGCGGCATCATCGGCGAAGCTCGCCGTCGACAGCTCCCCGAGCTCACCCCGGCTGCCGCCCGTTCCGCGATAGTCGAACGTGATCGTGCGGAAGTCCGCTTCGAAGTCCCCGCGCAGGTCATCCCACCACTCGTGCGAGTTCGACTGACCTTGCAGGAGGAGCAGGGCAGGAGCGTCCTCCGGCCCGCTGACCTGGATCTCGAGGGGGAATCCATCGCGCGCGCTGATCCTGTCCACCTGCATCGTCTCCACCCGTGTCCTCCTGCCCGCGCGCGCCTGGTCACCGCCTACGCTTGAGAAATGAAATCATTGCCGTTCCTCAATCCTGCCGCAGGATCGCCCGCGGTGCGCAATCCTGGGCGACCTGCCGTCATCGTGCCGACACAGGCGATCGATGCCGATGAGCTCGCCGCCGAATGCGCCGCGGCCGCTGCGACCGGAATCGTCGACGCCGTCGAATGGCGCATCGATCCGCTGCTCGTAGTCGCCTCCGGTTCCGCGCAAGGTGGCGTGCACAGGAGTGCGCACAGCCTCGCCGAGGCGGCCCTTCGTCTGCTTCCGAGTGCACTCACAGCGGAGCTGCCGATCCTCCTGACCGTCCGCACCTGTTTCGAGGGCGGGCAGGTGGAGATCACGGAGGATGATTACGCCGAGGTGGTGCGGGAACTCATCGCCGGGGTAGCCGGCAATGTGGACTCAGGCGTTCCCGTGGCCATTGACGTCGAGATCGATCGGGCCGAGTCGGGCTCCCTCATCGCCTCGGCGCAGGAAGCGGGCGTGCCCGTCGTCGCTTCGCACCACAATTTCGAGTCCACGGACTCTGCCGAGCGCCTGCTGAAGACGTTCGCTGCGATGAGCGAGGCCGGAGCGCATGTGGCCAAGGTGGCGATGATGCCGCAGGCACCGGCCGATGTTCTGCGTCTCCTGGAGGCGACTGCCGCGGCGGATGCCTCGCTGGCGGTTCCCGTGCTTGGAATCTCGATGGGTTCCTTGGGCCGGACGAGCAGGATCATGGGCGCCGACTTCGGCAGCTGCGCCACATTCGCGCAGATCGGTCAGGCTTCGGCGCCGGGGCAGATCGAGGCATCGGTCCTCGCCGAGATCCTCGACCGCGTCGGACCTAGGTGTGGATGAGCGGCCTCAAAGTTCATACGCAGTGATCTTGATCAGGGCGTATGAATTTCTGACTCGCGTTTGCTGGCGGGCCGGGCTCAACCGGCAGATTACGTCGGGAAGCAGACGGCCCGCGAAGCATGAGCTTCGCGGGCCGCTTCTCTGCTGCAGAAGCAGCAGAAAGTCAGCGGAGGATCAGTCGGTCATCTCTTCGATCTGCTTGCGGAACTTCTTCGGCAGGGCTTCCTCGCCGAAGTTGTTGCGTACGGTGTTCGCGGCGATGCGCTGAACCACGAGCTGAGCCACGGCCACACCGACACCGGAGACGATCGTCCAGGCCAGTGCCTCGGACATCGAGATCTCGTCATCGACGGGGTTCGACGGCGCCGGGCGCTTCGTCGACTTCTCCCACGCGAAGGTCAGGGTCTTGCGAGCGACGAATGCAGCTGCGATGGGCGCTCCCACGCCGATGATCTGCCAAGCGAGCTTTCCCATGCTCGTGTCCTTTCCTTTGAACCTTGAGCCCCACCACTCTCACGAGCAGCGGGAACCTATTCCGTCGAAGTCAACACTAACGCAGGACGATGCGCGCGAGGCCACCCGCGATTGAACGAGGTCGAGAAAGTTCGCTCATTTCATACTTTTGGGGGATGTGCCGGGCGGACCGGGGGAGATAGCGTGAGAGCACGCTTCGATCGGGCAAGGGAAGGTCTGGGTCGAAACGTGAAGAGAAAGGCACACGATGCTGAGGAAGTGGAAGACGCGCGTCGTCACCGGACTGTTCGTCTGTGGCGCCCTCGGATTCCTGCTTGCGCTGCTGCCGGGAATGTCCGGCGTCTTCTGGCCGGTGTGGCTGATCAGCTGCGCCGCCTGCATCCTCGGGCTCGTACTCGCCTTCACTCTCCCCTCGGCGAAACCCGCCGACGCTCTGCCCCGAGCCTGAGAGCTCGGGGCAGTGCATCCCCGAAGGCGCCCAGAGCCCGGCAACCTCGGGGCAGCGCATCCCCGAAAGTACCCGCCGCTGCTCGGAGCCGGCGGCTCCCGCGACCTCACCGTCCGCGGATGATCTCCTGGAACCTGTCGGTCAGAGTCTGATCAACTGAGATCGCGTTCCCATCGAGTTCGCGCAGCGCGACCGCCGTGCGCATCGACGAGACGTACCAAGCCCCATCCGCCGCCTTGACGTCGTCGAGGCTCAGGTCGGCATATTCGGCACGCAGGCCCAGATCCTCCGCATGATCGAAGATCAGGCGCTGAGTCGTTCCCGACAGCAGACCCGCCTCCGGATTCGGCGTGAGGAGGCGGTCGCCTCGGCGGATGATGAGATTCGCGGTCGGTCCTTCGAGCACGATTCCGTCATGGGAGACGAACAGCGCCTCATCGGCGTCATTGGACGCGGCATAGCGGCCGGCGGCCTGATTGACCGCATACGACAGAGTCTTCGCGCCGATGAGCAGCCACGGAGCCTTGCTGCCGATATAGGCGTCGAAGCCGCGATCGAGGCTGACGGCGGTGACACCTTGCTCCCGAGCTGTACGGATGTGGTCGTCCACGGGCACGGGAAAGGCCCACCCGCGGCCTCGGTACTCTCCGTTCGCGTCCTGCTCCCCGCGGGAGAGCGCGTAGCGGATCCCGAACTCGACATGCTCCGGATCGGCGGCGGCCACCTCGGCGATGAGGGAATCGATGACTCGATCCCACAGTCCTTGGTCGGGATCGGGCAGATCCAGCGCCGAGGCGGACGCGCGGAACCGGGTGAAGTGCCGTTCTCGCGACACCACGGTGGCACCGCGCGCACCCATGCTCACCAGCACGGTTTCGAAGATCCCGTCTCCGCGATGAGCGGAGAGGTCCGTGACGGGCAGGTGGGCGGCACCCAGGTCGGTGAGTTCGAACGTGCCGGTGGTGGGGTCGACGAGGATGAGCGGATCGGTCATGCGGTACCTCCGAAGAGCAGGCCGAGGGCGTAGGTCACGGCGGCGGCGCCGAAGCCGATGCCGAGTTGGCGCAGGGCGCGGGGGCCGGGCGATTTGCCGGAGAGCAGGCCGACGATGCCGCCGGTGAACAGCAGCGCGATGCCGACGAGGCCGGCGGACAGGAACACGGCGGGCAGCCCGGACATGCCGAAGATGTAGGGCAGGATCGGGATGAGCGCGCCGGAGGAGAAGAAGCAGAAGCTCGACAGGGCGGCGCCGAGGCCGGTGCCCAGCTCGTCGCGGTCGACCTCGGAATCGAGATTCGGCAGCCTCGGCGCCTGTTTGTTCTTCGCCGCCGCGATCGTGCGGTTGGCGCGGGCCTCGGCCTCGCGGGCTTCCATTCCGCGGGCGCGGAAGACGAGGGCGAGCTCGTTGGCGTCGATGTTGAGATCGGCCAGAGCGTGCCGGGATTCGGGGTCGGGGGTGGAGGCGTCGAGGAGTTCGCGCTGGGAGCGCACCGAGATGTATTCGCCGGCTCCCATCGACAGGGCTCCGGCGAGCAGTCCGGACACGCCGGTGAGCAGGATGACGGTGTTCGAGACTCCAGCCGCGCCGACACCGAGGACAAGTGCGAGGTTCGAGACCAAGCCGTCGTTGGCACCGAAGACGGCGGCGCGGAAGTTCCCCGACAGGCGGGCGCGGGAACGGGCGGCCAGGGCACGGACCACCTCGGCGTGGATGCGCTCATCGGCGGCCATCTCGGCGGAGGCGGCTTCCTCTTCGTCGTACGGCGAGCTCGTCTCGGACTGCTGAGCAAGGGCGAGGACGAACACGGAGCCGAACATGCCTCCGAGGAAAGCCAGGCAGCGTGTGAGGAGGTCAGCGGAACGGCCCTTCTCCGCGTGTTCGCCGAGCAGAGTGATCCAGTGCTCCTGGTGTCGGGATTCCGCGGCGGCGAGACTGAGCAGGATCTCACGGTCCTCGCCCTTGCGGCGTTCTGCGAGGTTGCGATACACGCGCTCCTCGAGCCGTTCGTTGGCGAGGTAGCGCTGCCAGCGGCGAATGGTCCGTCTGTCGGGGGAGGCGGGCGGAGTCCCTCCTGCGGAGTCATGGGTCGTCACTGGTCCAAGTCTAATCCGGTGGTGTGGTTTCGGCACGGGGTGGGGTGGGGGAGAGCGGTGGGAGCGACCGTCGGTGCGGACGCGGCGACCGCAGAGAATCCGCATGCGGACCGCAGGCAGTCCGCGCATGCGAAACCAATCAGTGACCGGTTGTTATCAATTCGTAACCTTAAAGCCGGCTGTGGTGCGTTAGATTAATGACCAATGTGAGTTGTGTCACCGTTTCGTTATAGAAGCATGTGATTCGTTACCAATGACGAGTCATAGCGAAGCGTCAGAATCGAGCTTCCCCGCAAGCGCAGCTGTAAAGAGGCCGACACCGGTATGGACGAGCAGTCATGCCGTGCGGTCGCTTCCGGTGCGCCGTCATGTGCGATTCCTCTGGACACAGACAAAGGAGCGAAAGGAACTCCATGAAGTTGCGCACGAAGAGCTGGCTGGCGGTCACCGCCACGGCCGGACTGGTCCTCGGCGGGGTGAGCCCGACACTGGCGGCGGGCACTGCGGGACCGACTGAACACACCGATATGGGTGTCAACGGGGACGCCGTGATGGAGCATCTGCAGAAGATCTCCGATATCTCCACCTCGCACGCGGATGAAGGATTCCGTGCGCTGGGCACGCCCGGCTACGAAGAAGCCGTGGAATACGTCGAATCCACCCTCGAGGCGACTGGCGCATTCGATGTGAAGCGTCAGGCCTTCGACGTCGAGAGCCAGGACTTCGGCACCGTCGACGTCAAAGTCGACGGAGAAACGGTCGAGGTGGCGACCGCCTCATATACAGAGGGAACGACCGAGCCGCTGACCGACTTGCCGGTGGTGCTGCCGGTCGATGACGACAACAGCGACCTTGCCGGCGGACAGCTCGGCTGCCAGGCGAGCGACTTCGATGACAGCGCCGAGGGCGCCCTCGTGCTCGTGTCCCGCGGCGAATGCGCCTTCGGCGACAAGACCAAGGCCGCCACCGAAGCCGGTGCCGCGGCGGTCATCATCTACAACAATGACAAAGAGAACCCCGACGAGGAGCTCAACGCCACTCTCGGCGAACGCATGGAGGGCAGTGCGCCGACCGTGACGGTCACCTACAACGTCGGCACTGACCTCCTTGAGAAGGTCGAAGCCGCAGGCGCGGAGGCCGGGGCAGAAGCTGGCAGTCAGACGGACGCCGAGGCAGGACTCGGCCAAGGTGCCGACGAAGCCGATGAGGCCGAAGGAGGTCAGGCAGAGGCACAGGACGCCGCGGCCCTGACTGCCGACTTCACGCTCGAGACCGAGTTCGTCACCGAGACGACCTGGAACGTCATTGCCGAGACCAAGGCCGGCGACCACGACAACGTCCAGATGTTCGGTGCTCACCTCGACGGCGTCGAAGAAGGTCCCGGCGTCAACGACAACGGCTCGGGATCTGCAGCACTCCTCGCTTCGGCCGAAGCGCTCGCCGAGCAGCCGACCGAGGTCGACAACGCCATCCGCTTCGGCTGGTGGGGCGCAGAAGAGGTCGGACTCGTCGGTTCGACGGAGTATGTCGCGAGCCTCGACGATGCTGAGCTGGGCAAGATCAAGTCGTACATGAACTTCGACATGATCGGCTCCGACAACTACATCGTCGGCACGCTCGACTCGGACGGCTCCGATGTGCCGATCCCCGACGGCGTCAACGTCCCCGAAGGCTCGGCCGAGCTCGAGAAGGTCTTCACCGACTACTTTGCCGATATCGACCAGCCCAACGTCGGCACCGACTTCTCCGGGCGCTCGGACTACCAGGCGTTCATCGACAACGGCATCCCTGCCAGCGGCCTGTTCTCCGGTGCCGACGGCACGAAGACCGCCGAGGAAGCCGAGATGTTCGGCGGCACCGTCGGTGAGAAGCACGACACGAACTACCACCAGCCCACGGACACGATCGAGAACGTGAGCAAGGAGTCCATCGACATCTTCGCTCCCGCCATCGGCTTCGCCGTCCACACGCTGGCCTATGACCTCACCGACGCGCCGACGGATCCTCCGACCGATCCGACGACTCCGCCCACGGATCCCACTGATCCGCCCACGGAGACGCCGACCGAGGCTCCTGATGAGCGAGCTCTGAGCATCGACCCGAAAACGATCGAGGCGCCGGACTTCGTCAGTGAGAAGGGCGTCCAGGTCGCGGCCACCGGCTGCACTGCTGACACCACGGCGACGATGACGGTGACCCCGAACAACGGGAAGATCGAGAAGTTCGAACAGACAGCCGAGGTCGGCGCCGACGGCACCGCCCGATTCGGAGTCCGCGGACTCGATGCATCGATGGTCGACAGCTACATCGGCACCTACGATGTCACCGTCGACTGCGAAGGCGGAGATCCGCTGACCGGATCCTTCGAGGTCGTCGCCGAAGGTGACGGACCGGGAGCCGGCGACGGCGGCAACGGTGGCGGCGGAGGAGACCTTCCGCGCACCGGTAACGAAGCCCTGCCGCTGATCCTGTCGGCCGGAGCGCTCATCGCGCTCGGTCTGGCGATGACGCTGGGTTCGCGCCGGCGCCGCGGCTGAGCAGAGGAATCACACCGTCACCGAGGCGGAGCTTCGTCGAGATCTGATCGACGATGACGCGCCGTCTCGGTGGGGGGCACGAACTGCGCGGGCCGGTGACCGAGGAGGTCACCGGCCCGCGCAGTTGTGTCCGTGACCTGACTGGACCGGGGGAGTGGACTCCGACTTGGTGGAACTCCGGACTGAGACGATTCCGCTCAGTCGGCGGCGGTCTTCAGCTGACGCCCAACCCGTCAAGGGACAATGGTCTTCTGTGACTCCCAAACGTTTCTTCACCTTCTTCGCCATCGCCGAGACCATGACCTGGACTCTGCTGCTGATCGGCATGTTCCTCAAGTACGTCACCCACACCACCGAGGTGGGGGTGCGGATCGGCGGAGGCGTCCACGGCTTCATCTTCATCTGCTTCGTCATCGCCGTCATCGGCGTCGGCACCTCGCAGCAGTGGAGCAAACGCCGCATCGCCACGGGACTGGGATCGGCGATCATTCCGTATGCCACGATTCCCTTCGAGCGTTCGGTGGAGAAGACCGGATCCCTCGAAGGAGACTGGGGTCTGGGCCGCAACGGCCGCACCCCGCAGACCTGGTTCGAGAAGCTCACCTCGTGGTGCATCCGCTTCCCGTGGGCGGCCATCGGCATCGGAGTCATCTTCGTCATCCTCGTCTTCTCGGGTCTGCTCATCGCCGGTCCGCCATGGGAATGGGGCAAGTGAACTTGATCACTGCATCGGTGGTGTGAAGGAAGGCTTCCACCGCACGGTTGACGGTCAGGGTGGGCCGCCTCGGCGAGATTCTGCCTTTGAGCGCGAGGGTTTCCACCCTGTTGCGTGCCAGTGGGCTGGCCTAGGATGAAAGGGGCCGGCCGGCGATCGGTCGGTCGGCACATCCCACTGCGATGAAAGGCCCACTGATGGACCTGCTCTTCGGCGCCGGAGGAATCGGCGTCCTCGTGATCATCATCCTGATCGCGCTGTTCGTGATCCTGCGCTCCTACAAGATCGCCTCACCGTCCGAGGCGCTCATCATCACCGGTCGGAACGCCTCGGGCGCTTCGGGAACCGGTCGCATCGTCATCGGGGGTCGCTCGGTCGTCTACCCGATCGTGCAGAAGGCGTTCATCCTGTCGCTGTCCTCGCGGCAGATCTCCGTCGAGATCGACGGCATCTCCATCAACGGCATCGCCCTGCGTCTGCGCGGCGTCGCCCAGGTCAAGGTCGGCGGCACCGAGGATGATGTGCGCAAGGCCGCACAGCGCTTCCTCGACCAGCAGGACCAGATCGACCACTACTCGAAGGAGATCCTCTCCGGCACCCTGCGCGCCGTGGTCGGCACCCTCACCGTCGAGCAGATCATCCAGGACCGCGCTTCCTTCGCCGCGCAGGTGCAGGAAGAGTCCGCGCACTCGATGAACAACCAGGGCCTCATCATCGACACGTTCCAGATCTCGGCCGTCGAGGACGAAGGCAGCTACCTGCGCGACTGGGGTCGTCCGCAGGCCGCCGAAGTAGCGAAGAACGCCGCCATCGCCGAGGCGAACGCCGGCCGTGCTTCGGCCGTCGAGCAGGCGCAGCAGAACGAAGAGACCCAGAAGCAGCAGGCGCTCACCGATCAGGCGATCGCCGAACAACAGCAGCAGTTGGCGCTGCGCAGGGCCGCGCTGAAGGAAGAGGCCGATCAGCGACAGGCCACGGCAGACAACGCCGGCCCGCTGGCCGCAGCAGCCGAGAAGCAGAAGCTGCTCGAGAAGGACCGGATCGTGGCGAAGGAGGCCGCGGAGCTGCGCGCCGAACAGCTCGACGCCGAAGTGCGCAGACCTGCCGACGCTGAACGCTACCGGCAGCAGGCCGCGGCCGATGCCCGCGCATATGAGATCGAGGCGCAGGGTCGGGCCGAGGCCGCCGCCGAGCTCCATCGTCGGTCGAAGGACGCCGAGGCGATCCGCCTCGAAGGTGAAGCCGAGGCCGATGCGATTCGTGCCCGCGGTGAGGCCGAAGCCGAGGCGCTGCGTGCACAGGCCGAGGCCTACAAGCAGTTCAACGATGCGGCCGTGCTGTCGAAGGTGCTCGAGGTGCTGCCCTCGGTCGCCGGGGAGCTGGTGGCGCCGTATGCGAACATCAAGGACCTCTCGATCGTGTCCACCGATGGCGAGTCGAAGCTCGCGAACTCCGTGTCGAACAACCTCTCGCAGGTCCTCGAGGTCGTGCGCGGAACGACCGGTGTCGACCTCACCGACCTCGTGGCCAAGGCGAAGCGCTCCGGCGGAGCCGGCTCGAGTGGTGATGGTTCGGGCGAACCCGGTGGAAACGGCGGTTCTGGCGGGCCCGGCAGGAACACGCCAGGTGGTTCGTCCGGGACGGGCCGCTCCTCGAGCGAGGTCGTCGACGGAGTCGTCGCTGACGATGCGTCTGCCAGGTCGCGATCGACAGGCACGGGATTCGATCCGAAGGCCTTCCTCGATGACAGCGGGGTCGACCTCGACCGGATCGGCGACGAGGTGAAGAAGGCCACCGGCTTCGACGTGCAGGCCTATATCGACGAGGCGAAGCGCCGCCTCGACGAGAGCGGTGCGAGCACGTCCAGGACGGATGCGGCAGACATCCCCGACAGCGATGAGCCCGGCGACGATCAGGACGACGACAGCAAGGGCACCCAGAGCTGACAGCCGCCCCGGATGAGGGGCGCCCACATCACGCAGCAGCGGCCGCCGAGGACATCCTCGGCGGCCGCTTCTTGCGTGGAGCGTGCCGCGGTGCCGACTGACCGAGCGACGATGTGCCCTGCGGACGGGGTCCGGTGTGCTCCGGCTCTTCCTTCCGGCACATCGGATGCATAAATAAATGTGCATATGTTAATGTATTGAGTCGAGGAGGTATCTATGGCTCACGATCATGCGCATGGTTCAGGTTCGCGGCGACAGCTGCGGATCGTCTTCGGCATCGTCGCGACGATCTTCGTGTTTCAGCTCATCGGCTCGGTGGTCACGGGCAGTCTCGCGCTGCTCATCGACACCGGCCACAACGCCGTCGATCTCATCGGCATCGGCATCGCACTCTTCGCGGCGAGCTTGGTCAGCAAGCCGACGGGTGGACAGAAGACCTGGGGGTTCCGTCGGGCGGAAGTGCTCGCGGCTGGTGCTCAGGCGACCCTGCTGCTGGGGCTCGGCGTCTACAGCCTCATCGAAGGCATCCGGCGATTCTTCGTCCCGCCGGAGGTGCCCGGACCGGGCCTGCTGCTCTTCGGTGCCATCGGCCTCGTCGGCAACCTCGTCTCCATCGTCATCCTCAGCTCATCGAAGGAAGACTCCCTCAACCTCAAAGCGGCGTTCCTCGAGGTCATCGCCGATGCGCTCGGCTCGGTGGCCGTGATCTTCGCGGCTCTGGCGATCTGGCTCTTCGGTTGGGACCGAGCCGACGCCGTGGCCGCCCTGATCATTGCGGCGCTCATCGTTCCCAGAGCGTTCGCCATCCTGCGCGAGACCGGATCGATCCTGCTCGAAGAGGCACCGAAGGAGCTCGACCTCGACAAGGTCCGCGAGCATCTCGAGGCAGTCGAGCATGTGCAGGAAGTCCACGACCTCCACATCACGCGCATCGACTCGAATCTGCCGGTGCTCACCGCTCATGTCGTTCTCGCGGATGAATGCTTCTATGACGGGCATGCTCCGCGCATCCTCAAGGCTCTGCAGGAATGCCTGACAGAGCACCACAAGATCGCGATCGAACACTCGACGTTCCAGTTCGACCGGGCGAAGGACGCCGCCGAGGAGACTCACACCCACGACTGAGGCGGCCCCGCCTGCCGGTCGGTGCCCGGTGAGGGGAGGGCCGCCTCGGCGAACCTTGTCCTACTGTCCGGGCAGGATCTCCACTGATTCGGTGCGGAAGCGTTCGAGCTTGGCCGGGTCGATGGAGACGCCGAAGCCGATGCCGGTGGGCACGTCGACCTTGCCGTCGTACATGACGATCTCCTCGGTGATGTCCTCGTGGAAGAACCGATTCGAGCCGGAGATGTCGCCGGGCAGGGTGAAGCCCGGCAGTGATGCCAGCGCCGCATTCGCCGCCCGCCCCAGGCCGGTCTCGACCATTCCGCCGTGCCAGACGGCGACGCCGTGGGCGGCGGCGAGATCGTGGATCTTCTTCGCCTCGACGAACCCGCCGACCCGTCCGGGCTTGATGTTGATCACCGAGGTGGCGCCGAGCATGATCGCGTCCGCGGCAGCCTCGGCGGAGACGATCGACTCGTCGAGGCACATCGGAGTGTCCATGAGCTTGGCGAGCTCGGCGTGCTGGCGGATGTCGGCCTCGCCGAGGGGCTGTTCGATGAGCAGGAGACCGTAGTCGTCGAGGCGGCGCAGGTGTGCGGCGTCGACGAGAGTGTAAGCGGCGTTCGCGTCGACCTGGAAGCCGAAGTCGTCGCCGAAGGCCTTGCGCACCGCGGCCACTGGGGCGATGTCCTTGCCGGGCTTGATCTTCAACTTGATCCGGGCATACCCCTCTTCGAGGTAGCCGCCGATGACCTTGACGGTCTCCTCGACGGAATCCTGGATGCCGACGGACACTCCTGAAGGCACGGAGTCGACCACTCCGCCCAGGTAGTCCTTGAATGACTGGTTGTTGAGCTTGAGCTGAGCCTCGATGACGGCCATCTCCAGAGCCGACTTCGCCATCGGGTGGCCGATGACATGACGCAGGTGCCAGCCGACGGTCTCCGCGGTGAGATTCTCGACGTCGAAGAGCAGCGGTGCCAGCCAGCGGCGAGTGACATCGATGCCGGCGGCCACATACTCGGAAGAGTAGAGCGGAGAGATCATCGCCACCGACTCGCCCCACCCGGTGACCTCACCCTGCGGGGTGTCGAAGACAGCCTCGACGAGGTAGCAGTCCTTCTCCGTCTCCCTCATGAACGAGGTCTCGAACGGAGTGACCAGCGGGATCGAGACTTGGTGGAGGGTGACTGACTTGAGCTTCATATGCCGGGCTCCTGCTTCGCAACGGGGCGGATGGGTCTTCGCTTCCACCTTATGCCAGTGGTCCGCGCCGAGTTGATCTGTACTGCTCCGTGGCCGCAGACGACAGCCTTGACTCTTGGTCCTAGCTCGGAGACGATCAGGGCATCCGAATATGAGGAAACCTATCCCATGATCGAGTTGAAAGCACTGACGCCAGCCGACATCGTGGCTCATAACCTCGGCGAGGATGCCGAGACAGTTCGCTGGTTGACTGGCGAGTATGGCACCGAGGAGTCCACCCGCCAACACTTCGAGCGATTGGCGAACAACGCGTCCAGCGGACTCGGTGCCAGAGGGTTCGGGATTTGGGCGGATGAACGTTTGGCTGGCTATATTGAGTGCGATCCGGACCTCGCTGACTTGCCTGCGAAAGGCGATGTCAACGTGTCTTACTCAATCCATCCTCGGGCTCGCCGCCGAGGAATTGCGACTGCCGCGGTAGAAATCATCTGCGAAATCATCGTAGCCGAGGAAATTGGGTCGCGCGCGATCGCACGGATCGAGGAAGGAAACACAGCTTCGATTGGCGTCGTGAGCAGATTGGGCTTCGAGTTCATGGGCACGTATCGATCCACGATCGACCAGCACCTGGACGGTAAGCCAATGGTCTACCAGGTCTACAGCCTGGATCTTCATCGGCGAATCTGATCATGCCCGGTGCCGGATTATTGGGTGAGTCTCGGCCTTAACCTAATGCAGAACCCTGGAGCGGCGGGCCGGCGATTGATAGTGTGAACAAAAGTCTTCCTGTCAGCAAGGGGGCCATCGTCGTGAATGACCACCTGCGCACTTTCACCGCGCGCAGACAGTCCTGGTTCGGCCTCAAGCTGCCGGTCAAAACCGCCCTCGCACAACCTGCGCTCCACCCTCTGCTGCGAACGATCGCGCCCCGGATCAGAGGGCTGAAGATCGGTCGCCTTCCCGCCCCCATCGAACTCACCGAGATCCGCGGACGAGCGGGCGGAGCCGACTTCATCCTCGTCGAGCCCTTCCGCTGCGAGATCGCCAAAGAGTTCTACTGGGGAAGGGGCCGACGCACCGAACCCGAAGACGCGTTCGCCCTCGACCTCATGGTCGCGCTCAGCGCCGATGCCGATGTCTTCCTCGACATCGGTGCCTACACCGGGGTCTTCACCATGGCCGTCCTCGCCGCGAACGAGAATGTGCGCGCCCACGTCTTCGAGATCATCCCCGCTGTGGTCGCGGGTGTGGAGAAGAACGTCGAACGCAACGGCTTCAACAGCCGCGTGACCGTCCACCCGACCGGGGTCGGCAGCCCCGACACCTGGATGAAGGTGCCCATCGGGGACGGGGGATCGGCGCTGCCGTCGTTCTACTCCTCCGATATGCACTTCGATTCCGACGCCGAGGTGCGCTTCACTTCTCTCGACGCACTCCTGCCCGAGGTGCTGGCCGAGGCGTCGGAGCGAGATCCGCGGTTGCACGCCGGGGAAGGTGTACCTGACGTTTCAGGGCGGGGAGAGGCACCGCGCGTGACGGTGAAGATCGACGTCGAAGGCGGTGAGAACGATGTCTTCGCTCACGGGCAGGACTTCCTCGCCGCGCTGCACCCGGACATCCTCTGCGAAGTCCTCGATGACCGCGCGAAACCACGCGAACTCATGGGCCACCTCGGCGAGCACGGCTACCACTACTACCTCGTCGGCGAAGATCGACTAAACGCGCGGACGACGATCCGCCCGGATCCTCACCTGCGCGACTGGCTGTTCACGCTGAAGTCACCGGATCAGATGCGCGCGGCGGGCTACCCGGTCGACTGAAGCCCTGCTGCCGACAGTTAACTGTGCGCCGATTGCACATTTTCGGCTCGAAACTGGCAATCTGCGCACACTTAACTGCGTAGGGGAGGCCCCGGCGCACTGGCAGCGGGACTGGTCGGCGGCAGCGAAAGGAAGCCGCCCGACCCGCTTCAGCCCTGCAGCTGATCGGCGATGAGAGCGGCCAGCAGAGCGGTGCGCGGGGCGATCTCGTCGATGACGGCGTGTTCGTGTTCGGCGTGCGCCCCATCGCCGACGGCACCGAGACCGTCGAGAGTGGCAATGCCGTCACCGGCAGTGAAGTTCCCGTCCGAGGCACCGCCCACAGACACTCCCTGCGGCGCGGGCAGCCCGAGTTCGCCGGCGAGAGCCGTCGCCCTGTCGAAGAGCGCAGCCGACTGCTCAGGTTCGAACGGAGGCCGGTTGATTCCACCGAGCACCTCCGTCGTCGAGCCCTCCACCTGCGGCTTCGCAGCCAACTCACGGATCTGCGCATCCACGCGTTCGAGTTCGGCGGCGGTGCGGGCGCGCACATCGATGTCCACCCGCGCCTCGGCCGGCACAGTGTTCGACGTGGTCCCCGCGCTGATCACGGTCGGCACCACCGTCGTCCCGGCCGCGGCATCGGCCAGGTCGGCCACCAACGGCAGAGTCAGAGCCAGGGCCATTCCCGCGTTGATGCCCTTCTCCGGTTCGAGACCCGCGTGCGAGGCCTTGCCGGTGAACTTCAGCACGTAGTTGCTCGTGCCCTTCCGCTCGAGTTTGAGCGCCCCGCCGGCGCTCGCCTCCATGACGAACACGGCCTTCGCCTCGGCCGCCTCGGCGCGGATGAGGTCCGACGAGGACACGGATCCGATCTCCTCATCACCGGTGACGAGGATCGACAGACCGTCCAGCCCGCCCTCGCCGAGGTGGTCGGCCACCATCGCGGTCGCGTGTACGCTCATGATCGCCCCGGTGAGCATGTCGAAGCTGCCGGGACCGCGGAGGATCCCATCATCGGTGGAGAAGGGGATGCGCTCGAGGGTGCCGTGCGGCCACACCGTGTCCTGGTGGTTGAGCAGGACGACGCGGGCCGGTCCGGTGCCGAAGCGCAGACGCAGGTGGGCGGTGCCGTCGACCTCGAGCAGTTCCGCCTCGGCACCGAGGCGGTCCCCCAGGAGCGCGGCGAAGTCCCGTGCTCCTGCGGCCACGGCGGCCTTGTCGTGCGAGGGGGTTTCGAGGGAGATGACCCGTTCGATGTCGGCGAGCATGTCGGGCAGACGTCGCTTCGCCTGTTCGACGAAGTCAGCGGGCAGGGGTGCAGATGATGTGGTCGAAGTCATAGGGCGAGTCTACGGAAGGTCGATTGCCGGCATCGCAGGTGTCCGGATGGTGCCTGTGGACGGCGGCCGCGCACAAACCCAGCTGTCTGTGGTTTGCTAGTCCTATGGGTGAGGCAGTCAGCTCGAAGCGGTACACGCCGGAGGAACGCACACTGTATCGGGAGAAGCTCGCGGAGAACCTCGAGCTCTTCGATACCTACCTTCGTCATGCGGATTTCAAATCGGCGGGCACGATCGGGCTCGAACTCGAGCTCAACCTCGTCGGCGAGGGCAATCAGCCGAGCCTGCGGAACAAGGAGGTGCTCGATCGCCTCGATGACGAATACCAGTCCGAGATCGGAGGGTTCAACCTCGAACTCAACCATCCCGTGCTCCAGGTGGCCGGGCGGGGGCTGAAGACCCTCGAAGCCGGTGTCGCCCACCGCTTGGAGAAAGCGCAGAAGGCCGCCGAGGAGGACGGACTCAAGGTCGTGTCGATCGGCACCCTGCCGACCCTGACCACCGAATTCCTCACCGACGAGAAGTGGATGACCGAGGAGAACCGCTACGAGGCGCTGAGCAACTCGGTCATCGACGCCCGCGGCGAGTATGTCCGCATCGAACTCGGCCGTGAAGAGCGGTACAAGGCGGAGTTCTCCGACATCGCTCCGGAGTCCTCCTGCACGTCGATGCAGCTGCACCTGCAGGTGGCGCCGAACCGGTTCGCCGACGCGTGGAACGCCTCGCAGGCGATCGCCGGGGCGCAGGTGGCGATGGCAGCGAACTCACCGCTGTTCGTCGGCCGCAAGCTGTGGCACGAATCCCGGATCCCGATCTTCGCGCAGTCCATCGACACCCGCACACCCGAACTCGTCAACCAGGGCGTGCGTCCGCGCGTATGGTTCGGCGAACGGTGGATCACCAGCGTCTTCGACCTCTTCGAGGAGAACGTCCGCTACTTCCCGCCGCTGCTGCCCGAGATCAAGGACTTCGTCGAATTCCGTGCCGCCGACGCTCCGAAGCTCTTCGAACTCAATCTGCACAACGGCACGGTGTGGCGTTGGAACCGTCCCATCTACAACTCCGGTGACGGAGGCGCACACATCCGTGTCGAGAACCGACTGCTGCCGGCCGGTCCGACCCCGGTCGACATGGTCGCCGACGCCGCCTTCTACTACGGCCTGGCCGAGTTCCTCGTCGGGGAGAACCGTCCCGTGTGGTCGCGGATGTCATTCGCCGAGGCGGAGGAGAACTTCAACGCCTGCGCCAAAGACGGGATCGAGGCCCGGGTGACCTGGCCGAAGATCGGACGCATCGGCGTGGCCGACCTCGTCACCGATGTGCTCGCACCGCAGGCCAGGCGCGGACTCTCACGCCTGAATATCGACAAGGACGTCATCGACGAATACATGTCGATCATCGAAGGCCGTGCCGAAAGCCGCGTCAACGGTGCGACCTGGCAGCTGAAGGCTCTCGAGAGCCTCGCGCCCGGCAGCCGCCAGGACTCACCCGAACGCGCCGAGGGCATCACAGCGATGATGGATGCCTATCTCGCGAACCAGGCGACCGGGAAGCCCGTCCACACCTGGGAGATCCCCACCCGCTGAGGCTGACTTCTCCTCACGGGGCAGGCGACGAGACTCAGAGGCGTTCGACCTCGACGAAGACGACGTCGGCGCTGCCTCCGGGGTTCGAGACCTCGTGCTCGGACCCTGCCGGGCGTGTGTAGGAGACTCCGGCCTCGAGTTCGGCGCGGATCTCGGTGCCGTCCGAATTGCGCACGAGCATCGTGCCCGTGACCATCGGCACGACGACGTACTCGTACTCGTGCTTGTGCATCGGGATGACGCCATCGGGGCGGATCGTCCACTTCGTCACTCGGAAGACGCCGTTGTCGAGCTGGACCTCGCCGGTCGAACCGGTGTCTGCTGCATTGCCTTCGGTCATGGTGATCTCCTTCGATACGCGAGCGGCTCCCGTGGAATCGAGCGGAAGCCGGGACGGACCAGACGCACTCACTGTATCGTCCTGTGCGGACTCGACTTGAACCGATCCACCCGGGCTAGCATGAGTGATATGCGATACCCACTTGCTGACATCGACAACGTCGACGATGACATCCGCGCCCAGATCCTCGAGGTCGCCGAGAAGTCGGGCTTCGTGCCCAATGTCTTCCTCGCCCTGGCCCGCCGACCGGACGAATTCCGCGCCTTCTTCGCCTACTACGACGCGCTCATGGAGAAGGAGACGGGGAACCTGACCAAGGCCGATCGGGAGATGATCGTCGTGGCCACCTCGGCGATCAATCACTGCCTCTACTGCGTCGTCGCGCACGGAGCGATGCTGCGGATCTTCCAGAAGGACGCGCTCATCGCCGATGTCATCGCCACGAACTACCGCCAAGCCGATATCAGCCCACGTCAGATGGCCATGCTCGACTTCGCCGTCAAGGTCTGCGAAGAGCCATGGGCCGTGGGCGACGCCGACCACCAGAAGCTTGCCGACCACGGATTCGACGCCGAAGACGCCTGGGACATCGCCGCGATCACCGGCTTCTTCGGCCTGTCCAACCGCATGGCCCACATCTCCGGAATGCTCCCGAACCCGGAATTCTACACCCTCGGCCGCCTCCCGCGTGAGAAGAAGTGAACCGATGACCTCATCCACCCCCGCCGAGGCGGGCCCCGCCACCCGCGCCTCCGCCGTTTCCGGTCCGGCCGCCTCCGCCGAAACCATCCCGGCCGCCTCCGCCCGATCCGGGCTCGTCAGACCCTTCGCCGCGATGGGCATCGTCGCCACCGTCGGGCAGATGCAGCGCGCCGGTCGTGACACCATCGCCATGTGCCTGGGAGAACCGACCCAGGGCGCGCCCGGTCCTGTGCTCGCCCGCGCCGCCGAGGTCATGAACGACGGCACTGGACTCGGATACTCGCCGATCTTCGGCATCCCCGAACTGCGCGAAGCCATCGCCTCCCACTACCGCGATTGGTACGGACTCGACATCGCGCCCGACCGCATCGCCGTGACGACCGGGTCCTCAGGCGCCTTCCAGACGACGTTCCTCACCTGCTTCGACGTCGGTGACCGGGTGGCCCTGGCCCGACCCGGATACGGGGCATACAAGAACATCCTCGCGGCACTCGGCTGCGAGGTCGTCGAACTCGACTGCGGTGCCGACGAAGGGTTCCAGCCCACCGTCGACCTCTTGGCCGCCGCCCATGCTGAGGCCCCGCTCAAGGGGCTCATGCTCGCCTCACCCGCGAACCCGACGGGCACGATGATCGGCCCCGAGGCGCTCGGCCGCCTCGTTGAGTGGTGCCGGGACAACGGGGTGCAGGTGATCTCCGATGAGATCTACCACGGCATCAGCTATATCGGCACCCGCGGCGAATGCGCACTCGCCCACGACGACTCGGCCGTCGTCATCTCCTCGTTCTCCAAATACTGGGGCATGACCGGGTGGCGACTCGGCTGGGCGATCCTGCCCGAAGCGCTCGTCGCCCCGGCTCAGAACGTCACCGGCAACCTCTCCCTGTGCGCCCCGGTCCCGGCGCAGTACGCGGCGGTCGCGGCCTTTGCGGACGAGTCCTATGCCGAATGCGAGGCCGCAGTGGCTTCGTTCGCCGGTGCCCGCGAACACGTCCTGGGCGCCCGCGCGGACCTCGGCTTCGGCGAGATGGCTCCACCCGACGGCGCCTTCTACATGTACGCCGGAGTCGACGACATCCTTGACCGCGCGGGAATTGCCACTGCCGGCCAGTGGTGCGCGCAGGTGCTCGAGGCCACCGGTGTCGCGCTCGCACCCGGTGATGACTTCGACTCAGTCGACGGCTCCCGTTCGGTGCGCCTGTCGCTGGCCGTCGGAGCGGACCGCACGGCCGAAGCCATCGACCGCATCCTCGACTACATGGGATGAGCCCTGAACGTCGTGAGATGAGCCCTTCCGAGGGGATCCGATGAGCGCCGAGGATGTGCGGGCGGGAGGGCCGCCTCCCGCTCGCAAGGCCCTGCCGGTGCTCGGCATCATCCTGGCCGCCGTCCTGCTCGGATCGGCCGGACTGTTCGTCATCCTCGCCGAGGCGACCGCCCCCACAGCTGCCTTCCTGCGGTGTTGGATAGCGATCATTGTGCTCGCCCCGTTGGCATGGCTCGAGCTGCGCAGGTACGGTCGTTTCCCGCCGAAGGCGATCCTCATCGCCGCGGTCTCCGGAGCGGCGCTCGGAATCGACTATGTGCTGTGGGCGCAGAGCGTGCTCGACGCCGGTCTGGGCGTGTCCACGGTCCTCATCAGCGTTCAAGTGATCGTGTTTCCGGCGCTGGTGTGGGCGTTCGGCGGTTCAAGGCCGGGATGGCTGTTCATCGGCTGCGTGCCGATCATGATCATCGGCATGCTGCTGACCGGGGGAGTGTTCGGCGCCGACGAGACGGCAGCGAATCCGACGCGGGGAGCGATCTTCGGGGTCCTGTCCGGTGTGCTCTACGGCGTGTACATCTTCGGCATCCACCACAGCCGGAAGGTCGCCGGAGACTTCGTCGTCGCCCCGGTCCAGGTGGGCACGATCGGGGCCGGTGTGATGACCGCGGTCGCCGGGCTGACCCTCGGCGGCCTCGACTTCGACCTCGGCTGGGCCGGTTGGGGCTGGATGATCGCCCTGGCTGTCTGTGGTCAGGCGCTGTCATGGGTGCTGCTGAGCATCTCCAGCCCGCTGGTGCCGGTGCCGATGACCGCGGCGCTCATGCTGCTCCAACCGCTGTCCGCAGTGGTGCTCGGATCCCTCGTCGCCGGGGAGCGGCTGCAGGCGGGCCAGTGGATCGGTGCCGTCCTCGTGGCCCTCATAGTCTGGGTCGTCGGTGGAGGACCCGCGGCCCTGACACGTCGGCGACGTCGGTAGGGGTGGGCTGCCTCGGCGAGGGATTCGCTGCGGTGGGCTGGGAACGGTGGGCCGCCTCGGAGAAGGAATCGCTGCGGAAGCAGCGTCGCGGGTGGAACTCAGTGTTCGTGGGCCTCGATCGTGTGCGCGATGGCGTCGACGATGATGTGGGCGACGTGGTCGTCCTTGAGCGAATAGTAGGCTTCGCGGCCGATCCGATTGACTCCGACGAGGTGGAGTCCGCGGAGGAACTTCAGGTGCTGGGACACCAGCGGCTGGGACAGTGCGGTCGCCTCGACGATGTGGGTGACCGTAGCCTCGCCGTGGGTGAGGACGAGCAGCATCTTCAGCCGGGAGGGTGTGGCGAGTGCCTTGAAGAGGTCGGCGGTCTCGGTGATGGCTTCGAGATGGTCCTCGGGGTTGAGCAGGAGCTGCTCGACATCGTCGTTGACGGGGACGGAATCGGGAATGGAAGCCATGAGTGCAGATTACCGGACAACCGGCGTGGTCATGCGATATCCGGCACCGTGAGGCGGTCGCGGCAGTCGCGGGGTTCGGGCGGTCGGGGCGGCCAGCGCCTCAGTCGAGGGCTTCGACGTCGGCCTGCGATCCGAGGAGGTCATCGGCCAAGGTCTCCCACTGACCGTAGGCATCCGGCAATGCTGAGCGCTGCACGGACTGCGCGGCTTCGGTCGGTGACATCGAATCCCAGCCGTCGATCTGATTGAGGCCGGGGTTCTCGACCTCGGGGTTGATCCCGTAGAACGCCTTGGCCGCGTAGATCGGATCGGTGAGCTGATGGGGCTCGCCCCAGCCTTGTGAAGGACGCTGCTGGAACAGGCCGACCGAATCACGGTCGCCGGAATCCAGATTGCGCAGCGAGGACTCCTGCAGCGCCGTCATGAGGGCGATCCTGATCGCATGGTCGTCGAAGTTGCCGCCGAGGCCGACGCCGATGATGAGCCGAGCGTTGTCGATCTGCTGCTGGCTGAGCTGGTTGACCGAAGCCATCTGCATCTGCCTGATCTTCGTGGAACCGAACGAAATGGGGGAATTGAGGATGATGACGGCGCCCACGACCAGTGCCATCACTGCTGCCCCGAGCCCGATGAGGGCACCAGTGAACACGGACCGGCGGCCCTTGCGAGATGAGGTCAGACGAGGCATGAATATAACGATAATGCAACAAACTTAAGAGTGCATGGGGCAACGCCGAGGTTTTTATCACAGGAAGGTCACGGCCGAGAGGCGGCGAGGGTGCGAGCGGAGCCGAGCGTGAGCTCGTCTCGGAGGGCCCCGCACAGCTTAGGCTTGAACCATGGTGAGAATCGTTCGGCGCAACAACCGCCCACCTCTGATGATCTGCCTCATTGTGGTCTTCTCCTTCGTCGCCGTCGGCATCCTGACCGTTGCCGGCATCCTCGTCGCCATCATCTTCCTCTCCGCGGAGTCGTCGTCGACAGGTTCATCGCCGACCTCGGACTCCTCGTCGATCGGATCCTCATCCTCCGATTCCGACTCGGACGGCGGCCCCGGTCCGAGCACCACTGCCCCGGTGTCCGGAGGTTGGACGAGCGGAGGCTGATTCCTCGGCGGCGGCTGAGTGTCGGGCTGCGGCTGAGTCCCTGGTAGGACGGGCGAGCAGCATCGTCGGCGCCCGTCCAGATCACCGATCCGAATCAGCCTCGGTGATCCTGCGGGATCACCGGCTGGCGGAGGATCGTGCGCAGCTTCTCCGGCGCTGTCCGGCGAACATCGCTGAGGTAGATCTCGTGATGCTTGCCCGCCATCGTCATCCCTGCCTCGGGAATGACATCGGTGTGCATGCGCTCGAGGACCGGCCCTTCGTCGTCGAAGGGGCCGATATGCAGGGTCTGGACGCACGTTCCCTCCCGCAGCGTGTCGAATCGGATCTCGCCGAGGCGGGGCGCCGATCCCTTCGCCCGGACCGTGCCGTTGACGCCGTCGACGTGGCCTGCGTCCAACCAGTCCGGGACGAGCAGCATGAGCGTGAAGTCCCACGCTGACTTGTCCCGAGCATTCGTGAACGCCGCCATATCATCGGCCCACCACAGCCCCTCGAGCGGAGGCACGACATAGTCGCGGCCGAGTTCGAGCTTGCTGAAGAACTTCAGCCCATAGGCGAGCGGATAGAGGCTCGTCAGCGCCGATGCGAAATCCGGCGAGGTGTTCGGGTCTCCGTGGCCATCGATCATGAGGTACTGCGATTCCGGCACCTCGATGAGGTCGAATCGCCCCTGCTTCGCGCGGAAACTCGGCAGCGATCTCTTGAGATCGATCTTGTCCATACGAGGCTCCGCTCCAGGGTTGGGAATGAGATGAGTCTGATCCGCTTGACCTTGACACGATGTCAGGGTCTTCACTGGGTGGCAAGGAGGTGGAGACCATGACACATCCACTCAAACACCACCATATTTCCGAACCGGCGCTTTCGACAGAGACCGACAGTCGCCGGAATGACTCCATCGGCGGCAGGAGCGACACCACCGGCAGCGGGAATGACTCCGGCGATCGTCTGATCGAACCCAGTGGCCGATGGAACGACACCGGCGACCCCATGATCGACGCGCTGAGTGCGTCGACCCCGCAGCGGCGCCTGCAGGCGGCGATGGCCATCGGCACACGAGCCGAGCCCCGTGACCTCGACGCGCTCATCGCCCGGTGCCGCATCGAACCGGACTTCTTCGTCCGCGACATGCTCACCTGGGCGCTCACTCGGCTGCCCGCCGGCGACACCGTTCCCCGCCTCGTCGCCGAACTCGACTCGCCGCTGTCGCAGGCGATCAGCCAATCCCTGCACACCCTGTCGAAGATCGGTGACGTGCGTGCCTGGCCGCCCATGGACCCGGCCCGGATCGGCACCGCGCTCATCGCCCATACCGACACCGAGGTGGCCCGCAGTGCGTGGAGAGCCGCCGTTGCCCTTGTGCCCGGTGAAGATCGTGAAGAACTGGCATCCGCCCTGGTGACACAGTTGGGTCGAGGGGATCTCGAGATGCAGAAGAGCCTCAGCCGAGCGCTTGTGGCACTCGGCGAGGATCTCGTGTCAGTGGTCGATGAGAGGCTTCATGCAGAGGACGACACAGTGCGGGCTCACGCCATGGCGACTCGGGACATGTTCGATGACCCGGATGCCGGCTTCGCCCACGCCTTGGACGCAGCCAAGCGGGTGGTCGCACTGGGGTCCGAGGCCACGGTCTAGATCGGCACAGGGAAGGTCCGGTCGTGCGTGTGCCGACGGGTGGGGCAAGCCCGTCGGCACACGGCCGAGGTCTCGGATCCCTTCCTTCAGCGCGCGGTTCCAGCACCTGTGCGAAATCCGCCTGCGACCGTTGAGTGACGTCCGAAAGGTCCCAGGCAGCGAAGAACTTCGGAGCAATGCACCCGGAGGGCCGCGATTGCGGCATAGAGTGGCTGACAGCAGAGAAGAGGTGGCAATGCTCATCGGCGAAGTGGCCCGGCGCTCCGGTGTGAGCGCACGCATGCTGCGCCACTACGAATCATTGGGTCTCGTCTCGCCCACCCAGCGGACGCCCGGCGGCTATCGGGAGTACTCCGACTCCGACATCGGTCGCATCTTCCACATCGAGGGTCTGCGCAAACTCGGGATGTCTCTGACCGAAGTCGGTCGGGTGCTGTCCGAACCGGACTTCGACCCCGGCAGGGTGCTCGGGGACCTCATCGACCAGGCACGTGAGCGGATCGCGGCCGAGCAACGTCTGCTCGACCACCTTCAGTCCGTCGCTCGGCTCGGCCGAGCCGACGGCGAGTCTCTCCTGTACACCATTGATCTCATGCGTTCTCTCGAATCCGACGACGTCATCCAGCGGCACAAGGCCGCACTCGGCGGCGGAGTCGACGGAGGAATGCCGATCGAGACCTTGGCACAGGCGGTCCTGCAGGAGACCGTGCTCAACGCGGCCGGGGCCATGCGGTGGGCGCTCGCCCAAGCAGGTGCCGAGGCCGTGCCTCATGTTGTGGTCGGAATGGACGACACATCGGCCCAAGTGCGTCGCAATGCACTGCTCGCCCTCGACGAGATTCGCAGAACCACACCGGATGAGAAACTCGACTCACGCTCGACATCGATGATCCGGCAGGCGCTGGACCAGGGACTCGACGATGTCGACCCTGATATCCGCAGCATCGCCGCGCTCACCCTCGGCCGCTCAGGTGATGAGAAGGCCGTGCCCGTGCTGCTCGACATGGCGATGAACGGACCGAAGGACATCGAGGCGGCAGAGACCCTCGGCTCCATCGTCGACGCGACCGGACCGACTGCCGTCATCAGCGAACGGATCCTCACCGAACTGCACCGACAAGCGGACTCGAACGATCGTCAGATACGGTTCCGGGTGCTCCAAGTCCTCCTCGAGATCCCCGGCGACCGCAGCAGTGACCTCATCGCCGAGCTCAGCGACGATGACAGTCCGGAACTCGCGGCCACCGCGCTCGCCGCACTCGACCGCCGCCGGCGGGACGTCGGGTCTTCCTCATTCCGGTGGCTGAGCTCGGATCATTAAACTGGCCCTCATGACAACGGGCGGGACGACGGACGGAACGGATGCGGCCGGTGCGGCGGTCGGGCAGAAGCGGCGGCTGAGGCAGCCGTTCGTCTATCGGCGACACCACTTCACGCCCACCGGGGTGCTCGACTACCTGTTCTTCCTCTTCGCCGGAGCGGCCTCGACCTGGCTGGCGCTGCTCATCCTGCTCAAGGGATTCAGCCTCGGCTGGTGGCAGGTGCTCACGCTGCTCGTGTTCTGGGGAGTCGTGTCCTATCTGGCTCTGCCCAGACTGCACCGCATCCTGTCCCAGATCTATGTGCCGAACTACTTCATCGGCCGCACTCGCACCTCTGACGGTCTGCTCGGCGATCCGGTCAACCTCGCCTGGCGTGGTGAAGAAGCGCAGATCCATCACGCGATGCGCGAAGCAGGATGGATCCTCGCCGACAGCATCACTCCCGCATCGACGTGGGAGATCATCCGTTCGACAGTGACGAAGCGCAGCTACCCGCAGGCGCCGGTGTCCCCGCTGCTGCTGTTCGGTCGCCGTCAGGACTTCGCCTACCAGCAGGAAGTCGACGGAGATCCGGGCCAGCGGCACCATGTGCGGTTCTGGAAATGCCCGCACGGATGGCTGCTGCCCGGCGGGCACCAGGCCGATTGGCTGGCCGCCGGAACCTATGACAAAGCCGTCGGTATCTCCCTGTTCACCCTCCAGTTCACCCACAAGATCGAAGAGAATACCGACGTCGAACGCGACCACATCGTCGATACCGTCACCGGCGCCGACGACGTGATCGCCGTTGATCGGATCAAGGACTTCTCCACGGGATACCACTCCCGCAACGGCGGCGGCGATGCTATCGTCACCGACGGGCACCTGCCGATCGTCGATGTCACCGAGGTGGTCACCGACGAAGCCGATCATCCCGAACGTCTGGAACTGGCCCTCGACGCCACCCGCATCTACTCCGAAGCACACAGTGTGTCCGAAGTGACGAAGACGCTGTGGCGACAGCGGCCGCTGCAGACCGTCGTCGGAGCGGTCCTCGTGCTCGTCCTGCTGCTCTTCCAGGCGTGGGATGTGATCAGCATGCTCCTCGACTGGAACGGACTGCGGTCCGAAGTCGTCGGCTACAGCTCGGACATCGCGGCCGTCAGCGATGACACGGCCACGCGCATCGTCGCGGGAGTGCTCGTCGGCGTCAGCCTCCTCATCGGGTGCCTGCAGGTCATCGCCTCGACTGCGGTGTTCCGTGGCAGCAACCGGGCCAGGCTGTGGATCCTCACGCTCTCGACGATCTCCGTGATCGTGTCGATGACGAACTACTTCACCGGAGACCGCGACCTCGCGACGAACATGTACGCGCTGACGACCATCGCCATGCAGGTGGCGGTGCTGCTGGCGCTGTCGAGCGACTCCTCCCGGATGTTCACCCGCTTCAGCACGGCAGCCTTGCGAGCCGAGCGACAGGACCGCGCCCTCGAGGACTGACGCGGAGGGTCCGTGTATTCTGACCGTGTCCGATCCACTCCGCACTTCAGCTCGACGCCGAGGCTGGACCACACACGAAAGCAGGACTTCATGACCGAAGAGACCCCCGATGCCTCCGTCTTCGATTCGATCGACCCGGTCCTCAAGGTGGTCACGGCCGAGATCGAGATCTCAGCCACCGCCGAGGCGGTCTTCGAACTCATCGCCGACCCGCAGCGACAGCCGGAATGGGACGGCAATGACAACCTCGGCTCGGCCGTTGAAGGCCAGCGAGTGCGCGGGACCGGCGGCTCGTTCGTCACGACTCTGACCAAGGGTGTGGACCGGGAGAACCACATCGTCGACTTCGCCGAGGGCAGGCTCATCGCCTGGAAGCCCTCCGAGGTGGGTGGAGAGCCGTTCGGTCAGAAGTGGGTGTGGGAGATCGAACCGACCGGAGACGACTCGGTCCTGGTTCGGCACACCTATGACTGGACCGAGCTGCGCGATCCGAAGCGTCTGTCGCGGGCGCAGTCGACGACCGCGGCGAATCTGCTCGCTTCACTCGAGAGACTCAAACAGCTCGCCGAAGGCTGAGTTCAGGCGCCTGACAGACAGCCGCGGCCGAGGTCTGACTGCTCACCGCATCCGAGTGCCCGTCTCGCCGGGACAGCAGTCCGGTCAGAACAGACGGATGGAGACACTCACTTCGGCCAGGCGTCGGCCAAGCGGGTGAGCAGCGAGGCCAGCTGCGCTCGTTCGTCCTCGGTGAATGTGCTCAGAGCCCGATCGACGTTCTCACGCTGAGCGCCGCGGAACCTGTTGGTGATCGCGCGTCCCTTGTCCGTCAGCGCGATGAGGGTTCGCCGGGCATCTTCCGGGTCGGCCTCGCGACGCAGGAGGCCGAGCTCGACGCCTTGGGACACGAGCCTGGACGCACGCGGCTGATCGACGCCGATCGCATCGCCGAGCGCGCTGACTCCCAGCGCCGTGCCCGCCTGGACGAGGGAGACCAGCAGGCGGATGAGCGCACGCCCGCGACCGTGCGCAGCGAACGGCCCGCCGGGATGACGCTTGCCGCCGAAAGGGAAGTCGTCTGAGTTCCGACCGCCACCGAATCCACCGCGGTCTCCGAAGCCTCCGCGTTCACCGAAGCCGCCGCGCTCGCCAGGGCTGCCGTGCTCACCGAACCCTCCGAAAGGGCCGAATCCGCGCGGGCCGCCGGGCCCGCGCCGCCACTGCAGGCGGGTGAGCGCCTCGGCGATCGCCTGAATGTCATCGTTCGTGCTCATGATTCGATTTTACATGCCACTTGACATGCAATCGAATTGCATGTCATTCTGCATATACATGTCAGATGACAACTAAGGAGATGACATGACTGCACACAATGACTTCAATGACGACAACAACGACTTCACCACCCCGACCGGAGGAGCCGGCGCAACAGGTGCCGATGATCGGAAGGACTCGCCGAACACCGACGAGAACACCGCCGCCGCCAGCGCCTCGAGCCTCGGCTCCGACCGCGAACAGCCGGGCGAAGCGGACAAGACCGAGGCGACGGAGAATGATTCGGTCGCAGGCACTGAGGCCGTGAACGACACCGATTCCGGTGACGACAAGGGTGATGACACCGACGCCGATCTGCCGCAGCTGCTGCGCGAGTTCAGCCACGTGCTGCGCCGCGAATTCCGTGCGGCCGCCGCCGACTCCGGATTCGACCCCCGCGACTTCGGAAGCATGCGGCGGGGACGCCGCCGCTGGGACGCCGATGAGGTGGTCGCCGACGGCGCCGCCTACCCGGAAGAGCCCGTGACCTACGGCCCTCCGCGCGGCCGGGGCGGATGGGGACCGTCGAAGAACATCGATCCCGAAGAGCTGCGCCAGCGCTTCCGAGATATGCGCGACGGAGTCGGCGATCGCATCGAAGAGGTGCTCACCTCGGAAGAATTCGAGAATCTCAAGGCCTCGCTGTCGAAGATCGTCGACAACTTCGGTCCCGACCGCTGCGGTGACGACTCGGACCGCCACGACGGACCGCACGACCGCGAACACCCCCACGACCATGACGATCACCGAGGCGGCCCTGACCGTCACGGGACCCATGGGCCCCGGGGTGGGAACGGCGACCGCGACCGCCGTCGCGGAGGAGGCCGCGGACGGCGCGGATTCGGCCCGAACTTCGGTCCCGGCTTTGGTCCGGGCCGACGAGGATTCGACCCCTTCGGTTGGGCCGATGAGCGCCGCAGCCGCGAGCAGGAGGTCCAAGAGGCCTTCGAGCGCGGTTTCGCAGCGGGCTTCGAGCAGGGTCGCAACTCGTAGTCGAAAAGGCCGGTCCTCCTGTTGATCCCGCATGCGCGGTGAGCAGAGTGCGGCTCCGGTCACCCGCGAACGCGATGCCGACCCGCACATCCGCGCTGTCCATCAGCAGAACGGCACCGTGAAACGTCGACGCGATCCGGTGCGAACCGTGAAGGTTCGCACCGGATCGCGTCTGCGTCCGTGCACCGAGTCTCCCGGTGCGCCGCACCGGGAGACTCGGTGCGGCGCACTTGCGTGTCCGCGGCACCGCAGCCGGTGCCGCGATCATGCGGCAGCACAGGCTGCTGAACGCTCAGCTGCGGGAGAGCACCGCCCCGAGGTCATCGAGCACGCTGCGATCCTCGATCGTCGAGGGCACTGCCGGATCGTCGACGCCATCGGCGATCTGCCGCATCGTCTTGCGCAGGATCTTGCCCGACCGGGTCTTCGGCAGACCTGCGACGATGTCGACGCATTTGAATGCGGCGACCGGCCCGATCTCCTTGCGGACGAGCGCCACGAGTTCGTCGATGACGGTATCCGGATCGGCCGCCTCGGCGGAATCCCCGAGCACGACCAGCGCACGTGGGATCTGCCCCTTCACATCATCGTGGACCCCGATGACAGCGGCCTCGGCCACGGCCGGGTGGGAGGCGACGACCGCCTCAATGATGCCGGTGGACAGGCGGTGGCCGGCGACGTTGATGACGTCGTCGGTGCGACCCATGACGAAGACGTACCCATCCTCATCGAGATAGCCGGAGTCACCGGTGAGGTAATAGCCGTCGAAGGCGGCGAGGTAGGAGGAGATGAACCGCTCGTCGTCGCCCCACACCGTGGCCATGGTGCCCGGAGGCAGCGGCAGCCGGATGACGATGAGTCCTTCCTCCCCTGCCGGAACGGGCTGGCCGCCGGGGTCGACGACCTCGACGTGGAAGCCGGGAGTCGGCTTCGTCGAGGATCCCGCTCTGAGTGGGAACCGGGTCAGTCCCAGCGGATTCGCCGTGATCGGCCAGCCGGTCTCCGTCTGCCACCAATTGTCGACGACGGGGACGTCGCGTCCGGTCGCCTCGGCGAGGATCTTCGTCGTCCACTCATAGGTGTCGGGATCGAGGCGCTCGCCGGCGAGGAATTCCGCACGCAGACTCGACAGATCGTACTTCTTCATCAGCTCGCCGTTCGGGTCCTCCTTGCGCACCACGCGCATGGCGGTCGGGGCGGTGAAGTGGACGTTGACCTTGTGCTGCTCGATGGCGCGGAAGAAGGCTCCGGCATCGGGTGTGCCCACGGGTTTGCCCTCATAGAGCACCGAGGTGACGCCGGCCAGCAGGGGTGCGTAGATGATGTACGTGTGTCCGACGACCCACCCGACATCGGAGGCGGTGAAGATCGTGTCGCCCGGGTGGAGACCGAAGACAGTCGGCATCGAGAAGGCTCCGGCCACCGCATATCCGCCGGAGTCGCGGACGATTCCCTTCGGTTTGCCGGTGGTACCCGAGGTGTAGAGGACGTAGAGCTCGTCGGTGGCCTTCACGGTCACCGGGTCGATGCCCTCGGGTGTCTGGTCGAGCAGTTCGGCGTAGTCGAGGTCGTTCTCGCCGAGTTCGCAGCGATGTTCGTCGCGTTGGACAATGACGGTGAAGTCAGGTTTGTTCTCAGCGATCTCGATGGCCTCATCGAGCATCGGCTTGTATTCGAGGACTCGGCTCTTCTCGACTCCACAGGAAGTGGAGATGACGGCCTTCGGGGCGGTGTCGTCGATGCGCACGGCGAGCTCGTTCGGAGCGAAGCCGCCGAAGACGACCGAGTGGATCGCGCCGAGGCGGGCGCACGCGAGCATGGCCACGGCTGCCTCGGGGATCATCGGCATGTAGATGACGACGCGATCGCCCTTGGTCACCCCTCTGTCCGCCAGAGCCCGAGCGAAGCGGGAGACCTCGTCGAGAAGCTCGGCGTAGGTGATCGAACGGACGGTGTCGGTGACCGGCGAATCGTAGATGATGGCGGCCTGGTCGCCGCGGCCGTTCGCGACATGCCGGTCAAGCGCGTTGTAGCAGACGTTGAGCTCGCCGTCGGGGAACCAGCGATAGATCGGCGCATTCGAATCGTCGACGGCCTTCGTCGGTTCGGTGACCCAGTCGATGTGGTTCTTGGCCTGCTCGAGCCAGAAGCCGTGCGCGTCCTCGACGATGCGTGTTGCTACTTCGTCGTAGCTGGGGGTGGTGGTGTCGGATTTCGTGTCCATGACCCCATTGTGACCCATGGCATATTGAGGTATCCAGATGGGGTGGGCAGACCTCGCGAATTCGAAGTGTGCAGTCGTCTCGGTCCGTTGAGAACAGGGATGTAGGAAGAGGCTGCCGAAGTGACCGCATCGGGTCGGTGCGAGGAATCGATGGTGGCCCGGAGCGAGCCTCGGGAGGGGCATCAGGCACAGGGCGGGAGAAGACGGCTGTTCAAGCGATGGCGGCAGCGTGGATCCCGATGTTCGAAGCTCCCACGAGACCGTCGATGAACGCGTCGACGAGGGCAGGCTGTCGGACGTTGGTGCCCGTCACTGCGAAGAGGCGGGTGATCGGGGAACCGGCGAGGGGTACGGCAGCGATCGTCGGCGGCAGCAGATGGCGGATCGATTCGGGCAGAATGCTCGTGCCCATTCCCGCCGCGACGAATCCGAGAGCGGTTTCCTGGTGGACCACCTCCTCGACCACAGTGATGTCGGACCCGTGCTCACCGAGCGCCATCGACACCCGATCGAAGTAGCCGGGCATGAGCTCACGGGAGTAGGTGATCATGGGAACCCTGCTGATCTGGCGGGCCGTCACCTCGGACTGCTGAGCCAATCGATGACTGCGCGGAAGACAGGCGACGAGTCGTTCGTCGTAGACAGATGTCGCCAGCAGCCGATCACGATCGTCGCTGGAGCGGCCGGAGAACACCTCCGAAGCGGCATCGCGCACGATTCCCACATCCAATTGGCCCGACGCCAGGCGTTCGAGCTGCTCACCAGTGGCCAGAGGGACGAGGTCGAGGGCGACCTGCGGTCGGCTCTCACGGAACGTCCTGACCACTTCGGGCAGGAACGTGTACCCGGCGGAGCTGACGAAGCCCACGGTGAGGCGGCCCGACCGGCCGTCGGCGAAGTCGTGGAGCTCCCCGACGGCGAGGTCGATGTCGTTGAGGATCCGTGATGCGTTCTCGAGGAACTTCGCACCAGCCGGCGTCAACGCAACGCTGCGGGTGCTGCGATCGAAGAGCTGAACGCCGAGCTCGCGCTCCAGCTTGCCCACATGAAGGCTGAGCGGCGGCTGCGACATGTGCAGCTTCTCCGCCGCTCGGCCGAAATGCAGCTCTTCCGCGACGGCGACGAAGTACCGCAGCTGTCGAAGTTCCATGGGGATACGGTAGCCAGTCGATGTGGTGCGGTCGTTTCCTTGATGTTTCCGCCAGATTTCGCCGATCTGCCCGGGTCGGATCAAGAGTGATTCGCTCTCAATCGGCCCGGAAATTGTATTGGACGCCGCGCTGTCAGCTGGGGTTCTCTGAAGGGAGACCGACACCACCAAGGAGCCGCCATGAGCACAGACACCACGATCGCCTTCGATGCCCTGCCGACCGACGAGTCGACCCCGACAACCATCGACATGCTCTATCTCGACGAACCGCAGATGATCGCCGCTGGGGTCAAGGACATGGCTTCCTGTATGGAAGTGATGGAGGAGGTGCTCATCCTCGTTGCCAAGGGCGACTATCGGATGGCCGGGAACTCGGCCAACTCGCACGGCGCCCAGATCTCGTTCCCGGCCACCAGTCCCTTCCCGACGATGCCCCTTGACGCCGCGGACCGACGTTTCATGGCCATGGCCGCCTACCTCGGCGGACGCTTCGATACTGCGGGCGTGAAATGGTACGGCTCGAACGTCGACAATCGGGAGAAGGGGCTGCCGCGCTCCATCCACCTCATCGTTCTCAACGACAAGGAGACTGGCGCCCCCTTCGCGATCATGTCGGGCAACCTCGAGAGCGCCTACCGAACGGCGGCCGTGCCCGGGGCTGCTGCGAAGAAGCTGGCACCGGTCAACGCCGAACGGCTGGGAATCGTCGGACCGGGGGCGATGAACAAAAGCGCCCTGCATGCGATGACCCTCGCCCGTCCGAGCCTCGACTCGATCGTCATCCACGGCCGACGCCGCGTCACCTCGGAGAACTTCGCCGACTATGTGCGGGTGAACTACCCGCAGTTCACGAGCATCGAGATCAGTGACACCGTCGAGGGTGCAGTGCGCGACTGCGACATCGTGTCCGAGGCCGTCACAGGGCTCGTCGGCTCCGAGAACTACCCCTACATCGACGGTGACTGGATCAAGCCCGGTGCCTTTCTCAGTCTCCCCGCGAACCTCCGCATGGACAAGGACTACACGCTCTCCGGGAAAGCTCGTCTCCTCGTCGACGCGAAGAAGATCTACGGAGCCTGGGCCGAGGAGTATCCGGCGCCGTCCCACGAAACGGCCTTCGGCATGATCGGGCTCTACTGGCAGGACCTCATCGACGAAGGCGCCCTCGACGAGAACCGAGTCGTCAACATCGGCGATGTGTTCGAGGGAACCGCACCCGGACGGGAATTCGACGACCAGCCCGTTCTCTTCAGCGTCGGCGGAATGGGCGTCGAGGACGTGGCCTGGGGAAAGACCGTGTACGAGAACGCCGTCAAGGCGGGACTCGGCACCAACCTCAACTTGTGGAAGACCCCGGACCTCGCCTGAGGTCGACCTCTCCCGAGGTCGGTCTCACCGGTTGCCTCGATACGGGGTCTCGATCGGGCTCCTCCACCGCAGCATGCGCACCTCCACATCCCCGAACGCCTCGCCCGGGGCGCTGACGACAGGACACCTGTGACTGCAGAAACATCGGAAATCGTCATCATCGGAGCCGGACTCTCCGGCGCGGCCGCCGCCTGGCGGCTCGCGGAAGCCGGCGCCGAGGTGCTCGTCCTCGAGCGGGACCGTCCCGCCTCGGAGCTGGGAAGCTCCCATGGATCGGCGAGGATCTTCCGCTACGCCTACCCTGATCGAGCCTCGACTCGCCTCGTCACCGAATCACGGGCCGGGTGGACGGAACTCGAGCGCAGGAGCGGTCGTCGTCTCATCACCCCCAGTGGGTCCCTCGACTTCGGGGCGGTGCGGAACCCCCACGGACTGGCTCGGGTCCTCGAGGCGGAGGGTGTCGAATGCGAACTTCTGCCACGTGATGTCGCCGCCGAACGATGGCCGCAGATGAACTTCGACACCGACGTACTGTGGCACCCCGATGCCGGGGTCATCGATGCGGAGAGCGCCGTGAGCACAATGCTCGATCTCGCACAGCAGGCGGGAGCGAGGGTGATGGCCAACTGGGAAGTCGCCCACGTCGAGAAAGGCGGATCGTCCGGTCGGGTCGGCTACACCGTGACATCGTTCGACGGTCGGGCAGTCGACTGCGCACAGGTCGTCGTGGCAGCAGGACCGTTTCTTCCGGCGCTGCTCGAAGGGCTCGACATGCCGGCCGGTTTTCGGTCACGCATGCCCGAGTTCGAGGTCCGCCAGGAGACCGCGTTCCACTTCCCCTACCGGGACTTCGGCGACACTGGGGAGACGGAGTGCGGGCAAGCGGCCTCATGGCCGACGTTCATCTACAAAGGACCCGATATCCAGGCCTACGGTCTGCCCGGGGGCCGCGACGCGGACTTCCTCGGGCAGAAGATCGCGGAATACAACGGCGGTCGGCTGCTGCGCTCGGGGTATGAACAGGACAGGGTCATCGACCCGGCGCATCGGAAACGGTTGATCGGGTTCGTCGACCAGGTCATCCCCGGTGTCAGGGCCGAACCCTATGCGGAGACGACCTGCCCGTTCACGAATGTGCCCCGCGACGATATGATCATCGATCGCGCCGACGGGATCACGATCGTCTCCCCGTGCTCCGGCCAGGGGGCGAAGTTCGCGCCGGTCCTCGGTGAGCTGGTCGTCGACCTTGTGCTGCGATCCGGGCGGCCACAGAGTCGGTTCCGCGCTGCTGGACAGCGATTCTCGACCGAGCCGCCTCAGGAGGATCCCGCGCCGACCGATGCGATCGACCTGCTCGACCAGATCGCCGAGATCGGCGTCGACCCCGAGCGCGGAGGATACTCGCGTCCGGTGTTCTCAGGCGCCGAACTCGAGCTGCGCCGCTGGTTCATCGACGCGGCCCTCGATCGCGACCTCGACACGGTGACCGACGAGAACGGAGTGATCTGGGCTTGGTGCGAGGCCAAGCCGATATCCGCCGGCGGCAAGGGCGGTAACGAGGCTGACCTCGAGAGCCCTCCTACGGCAGCCACGAGAAGGCGGAAGGCGATCGTCACGGGTTCGCACCTCGATTCGGTGCCCGGCGGAGGCAACTATGACGGACCGCTGGGAGTCGCGAGCGCTCTGGCGGCTTTCGACGATCTGCGCTCGCGGGGCGTACTGCCCGCCGCCCGTCCGTTCGGCATCGCGGTCTTCCCGGAGGAGGAAGGCTCCCGTTTCGGCGTCGCCTGCCTCGGCTCGCGGCTGATGACGGGACGAGTCTCGCCCGAAGCCGTCCGTGAACTGCGCGACAAGTCGGGCCGGTCCTACGCCGAAGCATCGGTTCATGCCGGATTCGACCCTTCGCGAATCGGCCCGACTCCGGAACGTCTGGACCAGGTCGAAGCCTTCGTCGAACTCCACGTCGAACAAGGGAGGAAACTGGTCGACCTCGACCAGCCGGTGGCCCTGGCCGGGTCGATCCTCGCCCACGGTCGCTGGCGTGTGAGCATCGAGGGCTCTGCCAATCATGCGGGGACGACAACGATGGACGATCGACACGATCCGATGGTCGTGGCCGCGCGCATCGTCGCCGAGGTCCGGAACCAGGTGCTCAAGCACGAAGACGCTCGCGGAACCGTTGGCCGCATCCAGGCCTCGCCCGGAGGGACGAACGTCATCGCCTCCCGCGTGGACCTGTGGATCGACGTCCGACACCGCGAAAGCGAGGTGGCGAGGGACATCGTCGAAGAGATCGCGCGAGTCCTCGACCTCGCCGCCGCCGAAGAGGGCTGCGCATCGACCATGATCGAGGAGTCCTTCGCCTCGGAGGTCGACTTCGATCCCCAGCTGCGTGCCCGACTCCAGTCCGTCCTCCCCGACGCGCCGGTGCTCGATTCGGGCGCTGGCCACGACGCCGCCGCCCTCGCCGAGGCAGTGCCGACGGCGATGCTGTTCGTCCGCAATCCGACCGGAACCTCCCACGCGCCGTCGGAGACTGTCGACGAGGTGGACGTGCTGCTGGGACAGCGCGCCCTCACCGAAGTTCTGGAAGAACTCCTGGTCGGCTGATCAGCAGGGGCATCGCCTCCACCACCTACCATCCACTGCACACCAAGGAGAACACGATGGACATCACATCACAGGTGAACACTGCGTGGATGCTCACCGCCACAGTCGCGGTGACATTCATGCTCCCGGGCCTGGCCCTCTATTACGGAGGGCTGTCGCGGACGAAGAACATCCTCAACACCGTCATGGTCGTCTTCGGAGGATTCGCCGTCACCGCGGTGCTGTGGATCCTCTACGGCTACGGACTCACGCTCGGGGACTCCGTCGTAGGGGCAGGCCTCATCGGCAACCCTTCGGGACTCTTCGGCATCCAGTCCCTGCTCGGTGCTGACACTCCCGAAGGCACTGTCCCCGGGATCCTCATCGCCGTCTTCCAGCTCATCTTCGCCGGCCTCACGGTCGGGATCATCGGCGGCGCGGTCGAAGGCCGCATGAAGTTCTCTGCTTGGCTGATCTTCTCCGGGCTCTGGGCCACGCTCGTCTACTTCCCCGTCGCCCACTGGGTGTTCGCCTTCGACTCCGAGGACGGGGCGACGGTCGGCGGCTGGATCGCCAACCGAGTCGGCGCCCTCGACTTCGCCGGCGGCACAGCGGTGCACATGAACGCCGGCGTCGCGGCGTTCGTCCTCGCGCTGTTCCTCGGCAGGCGCAAGGACTTCCCCTCCGTCGGTCGGCCGGGCAATCTGCCGATCGCCATTCTCGGCGGAGGACTGCTCATGGTCGGATGGTACGGATTCAACGGAGGCTCCTCGGGCGGCATCAATGAGAGCGCGGGCGTCGCGCTGACGAACACCCTTGTCGCGGCCTGTTCGGGTCTGCTCGGATGGCTGATCGTCGAACGGGTACGTCGCGGCTCGGCCACCTCTCTCGGCGCGATCTCGGGCGTCCTCGGAGGGCTGGTGGGAATCACCCCGGCGGCCGATTCCGTGTCACCGATCGGCGCCGTCATCATCGGACTCATCGCCGGAATGATCGCCTTCTTCACCCTCGGGCTCAAGGATAGGCTCGGATATGACGATGCGCTCGACGCCGTGGCCATCCACATGTTCCCCGGAATCTTCGGCACGATCGCCATCGCCTTCCTCGCCGACCCGTCTGCTCCGGCCGAAGCCGCCGGCCTCTTCTACGGCGGCGGCCTCGGCCTCCTCGGAACACAGGTCCTCGCCGTCGTGGCGGTCTTCGCCTACACCCTCGTCGTCACCGCCCTCATCGCCTGGGTGCTGAAGAAGACGATCGGGCTGCGGGCGACCGACGCTCAGGAGGATGAGGGCCTCGATTCGAGCATCCACGCCGAGACCGCTTACGACTTCGACGACATCCGCTCCTGAGATCCGATTCGTGCACCCGGCCCGATTCGCTCGGCCGTGGCCGTAGGGTCGGTCCCAACCGTTCACCGAGAAAAGGACACTGACATGCATCTCATCACTGCAGTTCTCCAGCCCAGCGCCCTCAGCCCCGTCAAGGCAGCGCTTGCCGAAGCCGGGATCACCGGCATGACGGTGTACGAGGCCAAGGGCCACGGCACGCAGGCCGGGAAGGTCGAGGTCTACCGGTCGCAGAAGATCCGCGTCGAGTACCTTCCGAAGATCTCGATCGAGGTCATCGTCACGGACGAGACTCTTGAGGACGCGCTCGCTGCGATCAGCGAGGCCGCCCACACCGGACAGATCGGCGACGGCAAGATCTGGGTGTCCGAGGTCTCGCGTGTGATCCGCGTCCGCACCGGTGAGACCGACGCCGACGCTGTCTGAGACACGCGTTTCGGCGAAAGGTTCGGTGCCCTCACAGGCAACTGAGCGCGGACAAGGCACAATGGGGATATGAGATTTCTGGTTGCACTGATCCTCGGCCTCGCCGTCATGTTCGGTCTGAACGCCATCTTCGACTTCTTCGCGATGGCGCGACCGTGGGGTTCGATCCTCATGGGCGTCATCGTCGGACTGACCATGCTCGTCGTCCTGCTCATCTGGGAGGCCGTGCGCCCGACCCAGCCGAAGGGCGAATCGGCGAAGGCCAAGGCGAAGGCGCAGAAGAGCGAAGACGAGCGGGCGAAGGCCCGTGCCGAACGACGTGCCCGACTCGCCGCCGAGGCGGGAGTGAGCCTGGAAGGCATCGACGGTGCCCTGCCGGGGTCGACCGCCCAATCGTCCGAGGCGGCCTCGTCCGATGGGTCCGCCGAGGAGGCTTCCACCGAGGGGACTTCCACCGAGGGGGCAGCTGCAGCCGATGAATCCGCCGAGGCGGCGTCGGGGGAGGCGACACCCGCCGAGGGAGAGTCGGCCCATGTGGCACTCACCGAGGCGGTTCCCACTGTGAGCGAAACCGCCGAAACCTCGACAGCTGAAGGGCCGGACGCGGCTGAGGCAGCGGCGACGACCGAGGGTGAGGAATCCGCTCAGACAGGTGACGGTGCCGAGCCGGACGCGGTCAGCGACCAGAACAGTGAGACGGATTCGTCCCTGGAATCTGACGGAACCGAAGTCGACGAGGCCTCAACTGACGAGGAACGTCCCGCCGATGATGCGAAGCCCGCAGTGGTCGTGAAGCCCGCACAGCCGGCAGCGCCCGTCGCTTCCGCGCATCCATCCGCATCTGCACCGTCCGGTGGCTCCGAAGCCGCCGACGCCAGCGCCGCAGACACCGAAACGACCGGCGCCCGCGTCGGTGACACCGAAACCGGCGGCACAGCCGCTGTCGACGGCGAACCGGCTCGGCCCGCTGAGAAGCCTGCCTCGCAGTCAACCGATTCGTCCGAACTGCCTCCGCCACCACCGATGCCGCCGGCGTTCCCGGCTCAGCCCACGGCCGCACCACAGGCTGCAGATACCGCTGCACCACAAGCTGCGGATACGACGAACGAGACCATGTCTGCGGCTCCGGCGCTGAACAAGGACGATGTCAGCGACAGCGGATCCGCCTCGGCGTCCGACCCTGAACTCGAAGGACCTGCCGAAGACCCGGCGACGCTCGACCCGGAGGAATTCGACGAATCCGCCAGCGGCTCCTCGCTTGAGGCACCACCGACCGGTGAACCCGGAATGTCGGCTGATGCGCTCTCCGGCAAGATGCCCGATGAGGCCGAGGAGTCCGCAGACTCGGCCGAGGAAGAGCCCACCGAAGACGAGACCGAGGAAGCTCAGGCTCCTGATCGCGAGGAACCATCGGCCGAGGAGAACAACCAGTACCGGCTCTGAGCCTCTGTCGCCTCAGAGCGTGCCTCGAGCCGGCGACCCTTCAGGCGAGCAAGCCCTCAGGCGTAGTGCGCTGCGAGGATCTGCAGACCCTCTTCGATGCTGACGCGGGGAGTCCAACCGAGGACTTCCTGCGTCCGCCGCTGATCGAACCAATGCGCGGTCGACAGCTGTTCGGCGAGGAACCTCGTCAACGGCGGTTCGTCGTCGTGCTCTCCGAGCTCCCACACCTTTTCGACCACAGACCCTGCTGCCAGCGCCGGGGCCACCGGAATGCGCAGCTTCGGCTCCGCCGCTCCGCCGGCGATCGCGATGCGTGACATCAGCTCACCGATCGGCCGCGGCTGACCGTTCGTCACCACCAGTGCCTCACCATGGGTGGAATCGACCGCGGTCACCGCTGCGACGATCGCCTCCACCGCATTGTCGACGAACAGTGTGTCGACCAGGGCCGCTCCCGAACCGAGCACCGGCATCCGACCCGATCGGGCGCGGTCGATGACCCGTTCCGTGAGCTGCGAGTCACCCGGACCCCACATCAGGTGGGGGCGCAGAACCAGCACCCGGAAATCAGGGGTATCCGCGCCCAGAGCAATCCGCTCACCGGCACCCTTCGTCCGGGCATACTCGCCGCGTGCGAACTCCGGAGACGCCGGCTCGGCACCGTCGCCGATGATCGACTCACCGGTATGCGCCACCGACGGCGACGAGATATGGACCAGGCGTTGCACGCCGGCGGCCCGAGCCGCGTCGACGAGAGTGCGGGTGCCGCCGATGTTCACGGCCTCGAATTCCTTGGGATCGCCCATCATGGAGACCTTCGCGGCCAAGTGCACGACCGCCTCGGCACCGGTGACGGCCTGATCCACGGCAGCCGCATCGGTCACCGAACCGATGACATCGGCGGCCCCGTCGACCCCTGAGGGGCGACGTTGCAGGGTCGTGACCTCGTGACCGGCGGTGACGAGTGCACGGGCGACGGACGAACCGAGCAGCCCGGAGGCTCCGGTGACGGTGATTCTCATTTCATCCTCAGACGCTTCCCCGCACCGGCCCACCAGCCAGGACGCTGTCGGCCCAGGCGGCGAGACGGGAGCGGTCGATCTTCGAATTGTGGCGGATGTCGGTGGGGAACTCGGGCGCCACGAGCACCGCGGTCAGATCATGACCGACCGCCTCGGCGACCTTTTCCCGCAGCCGCGCCGTCAGATCCAAGGGCGCCAGGCCGGGAGACAGCGAGGTGCCCTCGGCATCGAGCACGGCCACAAGCGCCTGGGTGCCGACGGGACCGATGCCCACGATGGAGCTGCGGCTGACCTGCGCATGGGCGTCGATGAGCGCTTCGAGGCCTCCGGGCCCGACCGGTCCGCGCGGGGTCGTGACGACATGCTGCAGACGTCCTTCGAGCCACACGCGGCCGTGCTCATCGATGTGGCCGATGTCGTTCGTGCGGTGCCAGGTCAGACCGTGCAGGTCATCACGCGCCGAATCCGCAGTCGTGCGCCACAGATTGTCGTAGGCGGACTTGATATGGGCGGCACTGACGACGAATTCGCCGAGGCGGTCCTGCGCGGCCGCGCCCTGGAGCAGCTCATCGGCCGATTCTCCCGACTCATCGATCGGGGCCAGAGCGAGTTCGACGCCGTCGATCGGCTGCCCCACGCACACCCCGAGATCACCGGTGGCATCAGCGGCGGCCACGCCGTCACGATCGATGTCGGTGAGCAGGAGCCCCTCGGTCATGCCGTAGGGGGAGTGGATGGACGCGTTCGGGAACACCTCGGCGATGGCGTCCATGAGCTCCAGCGGCACGGGCGCGCCCGCCGAGAGCACGAGTTCGACCCCGGCGCATGCTTCCCGCTGCGTCTCATCGAGCTCACCGGCGGTCGCGGCGACGTTCGTGTATGCGGCAGGAGAGGCGAAGACCATGGTGGCCCGTCCGGCGATGATCGCATCGGCGATCGCTGTGGCCGTGAGCGTCTTCGGTTTCGTCACCGACATGTCCGGTGTCACCGAGGTGGCCCCGATGGCCGGTCCCAACAGGGCGAACGGTGGGAACCCGGCCACCAGACCGGTGCCTTCGGTGACGTTGAAGGTCCTGGTCAGAACGGCCGCCAGCGCGGAGATGTCCGCATGCGTATAGCGCACGCCCTTCGCCGGTCCCGTCGACCCGGAGGTGAAGAGGATCGCCGCATCGGCATCCGGTGCCGGGGCCGGCAGCTCGGCCCGGTGCGGGGTGCGGGAGAGTTCGGTCAGGCTCGTCTCTGCCTTGAACATCCGGGAACGCACGGGCCCAAGCGGACGCACCGAGATGCGTCGTCCGGGCCAGCCGAAAGCGCGGGCCAGTGTGAGTCCCGGCAGTTCGCCGATGATCCACTGCGGATCGGCCGAGGTGATCGCCCGGGTCATTCCCTTCGGGCCGAGTCCGGCATCGGCGACGACGGCGACCGCTCCGATCTTCAGGCACGCATAGAGGGCGGCGGTGAGATTGTTGCCCGGAGGCACGAGCATCGACACCCGGTCCCCGGGCTTCACGCCGAGGTCGAGCAGCCCGTTCGCGATCGACGTGGTGACATGCCACAGGTGGCGCCACGTGATCTGCTGCGCCGGATTCTGCGCGAAGTCGACCGAGGCGATCGCCTCGTCGTCACGGCGGGCATCCAGGATCGCCGTCACCGCGCGGATATCAGCAGCGGACGCTGAGCCGACGGCAGAGACCGATCCCGTCGCCGAGGCGGCCGCGCCCTTCGGCTCGGACGATCCTTTCGCGGGGGCCGCCTCGGTGGGGGTGTTCGCGGTGGTGGGCGCATCGAACTGGGCGCTCAGCCAGTCGAGGACGAGACCGGGAACGTCGTGATCTTCGCTGACGAGGTGGGAGGCCGTTTCGAACCGGTGCACATCGGCCTGCGGCAGGCGCTGGCGCAGGTCCCGCAGATAGCGTTCGAGGAACACCGGATCCTTCGGGCCCCAGACGAGCAGCGCCGGTTTGTCGAAGGCAGCGATGTCCTGGCCGATGCGCTGGAGTTCGGGATCGGAGGCATGAGTGTCATCGACGGGGATGTCGGCGACGAAGTTGCCGATCGCCCACCGGTCCTCTGCCCTCCGGTACGGGGCACGGAAGGCGTCCTTGGTCTCGGCATCGAGGTCGCCCAAGGCGAGGGTGACGCGCAGGAAACCGTCGGTGAGAACGGTGGCCGCAGGCAGCATGGGCCCGGCCAGGGTCGCGCGCAGCGGCGCGGGCACCGGGGCGTCCTCGGGCTGGTGGACGGCCGTGTTGAGGCTGATGGCCGCGGACACCAGGTCGGTGTTCCGGGCGGCCCAGCCGAGAGAGAGGACTCCGCCCCAGTCGTGACCGATCGTCACGATCGGATGGGTGGCGAATCCGGTGGCGGCCACCTCGGCGAACAGGTGTGAGACGACCGCATCGAAATCGCTGATGCGATCGGCGATGCGACGCACCTCATCGGATTTCGGGGCCGGCATCGAGGAGTGGGCGAGCCGTTCGGAGAAGCCCATCTCGAGCTGGTCGGGGGCGATGAGCCGCCAAGCGCGGCCGCCGGACTGTGCGGCATCGATGGTGGCTCGGGCGAGCCTGCGCCACAGATACGACCAGGTCGGGTTGCCGTGGAGGGCGACGACCGTGCCCGCCGGCTCCACCCCGGCAGCGGTCAGGGCGGGCAGTGTGTCGAGGACATGGAACGCATGCGTCCCGTCGGAGGTCTCCGCCTCGACGATTCGGGACCAGGCGGGGTCCCACTCGGGCAGCTGCGGGGGAGTCGTGGCCGGCCGTGCAGGAAATCTCATGAAGTCTCTACCACTCGATCTCGGTCATGGCGGTGTTGAGGCCGGAGCCGACGCCCATGCACAGGATGCGGTCGCCGGGTTTGAGGTTCTCGGCCTCACGGGACAGGGTGATGGGCAGGGAGGCGGGGCCGACATTGCCCAGCTCCGGATAGCTCACGGGAATCCGGTCGGGGTCGAGGTTCGCGGCCTTCGTGATCGAATTCGTGTGCACATCGGAGACCTGGTGCATGACGTAGCGGTCCATCTCCCGCCAGTCCCAACCGGTCTCGTGGGCTTCCTCCCACGCGGCGACGACGAGTTCCATGCCGCCGGAGAGCAGCCCCTTCGTGTCGGTGAACATTCCGTTGTGGTCGCCGACGCAGAGTTCGTGATGCTGGGTGGCCGCACGGGTGATGCCGCCGAGGATGCGGTGGCCCTCCGGATGTCTGTCGGCCGGGCCGAGGACGGCGGCGGCAGCGCCGGAGCCCAGGGTCAGGGAGGCGAATTCGTTGAGGTACTCCTCGCGAGTGATCTCCGGACGGTTGAGGCGGCGCAGCGTCGCGTCTTGGACGCGGGAGGCGTCTTCGCCGGCGACGATGAGGGCGTATTCGATCTGTCCGGCGTCGATCATGTTCGCGGCCAGGGTCATTCCGTTGACGAATCCGAGGCAGGCGTTGGCGATGTCGAAGTTCATCGCCTGCGGGCCGAGCCCGATGCCGGCGTGGACGCCGACGGCCACGGACGGTTCCAGATGTTCACGGGTCACCGAGGTGTTGACCATCAGTCCGATGGCCTCGGGAGGGACCCCCGCCTCGGCGAGGGCCTTCTTTCCGGCCGCGATCGCACCATCGGCGAACTGGTGGGGTTCATCCCAGTTGCGGCGGGCGTACACACCGGCGACGCGTTGGAGCAGACCCTGCGGCAGTTTGAGGGATGACAGCGTATCGGCGAGGCGCTCGTCGAATTCCTGTGAGGTCACTTCGTTCGGGGCCAGGATCTCGGTCAGGCCGAGCAAGGCCACGTTCGAGTGCCGAAATGTTGCGTTGCCATTCGCCAATTGAAGTACTCATCCCTTTTCGGGTCGTTCGTCGGTGTCGATATCGGCCGCAGAGGCGCGTGCGTGACGCGTCACGACGGAGGAATTCCGGACCTATCTTACCGCCCGGTTTCTGAGATGTTCATCAGCGTGTGAACCAGGTGAAGCCGTCATAGAGCAATCCTGTGGCGGCGAGCACAGCGATGACGGCGAGAACGAGCGAGGTCACAGTGTGCGAGACCTTCGACGTCTGGAAGCGCACGGCACGCGAATACGACATCGGACGATCGGTGACGTTGTGGCCGAACTGGGCGAAGATCCGCCAGTCCATGACGTCGATGAGCGACTTCGCGGCGAGGGTGAAGACGATGATGCAGCCGATGCCCATGAACAGCAGGAACACGAAGCCGAAGAAGCCGAAGTCCTTGAAGAACGTCACCACCCGGTCGCCGATGGCCACGGCGAAGGCGGAGAAGCCGTCGCCGAAGGGCAGGGCGTCGAACGAGTCGGTGATCGTGGACAGACTGATGTTGTCGCGCACCGTCTGCACGGACCCGATGTACATGAAGATCGAGGCAGCCAGGGCGACGAGCAGGTTGATGATCGAGATCGTCGCATTGTCCGGCCAGAAGTCCAGGTGCTTGATCGTATAGGTTGCCGAGAGAGCCACGCAGATGATCGCGCCCGTCAGCGCGCCGATGGTGGCCGGCAGAAGCAGATTGTTGAAGAACACGAAGGCGACGACGGCGATGAGAGCGGCGCCGAGGATGTAGGTGAACACAGCGACGGTGTCGCCGTTGGACGCGGTGGCAGCCCGTCGGTTGGCCTCGATCATCTGGCCGGAGTGCTGGACGTTGGCGGCGAGTTCGTTCTTCGTCGCCCGCGGCAGATCGGCGTCTGCGTCGTCGTAGCCCTGTGCGTCGTAGCCCTGCGCGTTGCTGGGCAGAACGCGGGTCGCATCGTCATTGCCCACCGGACGGGTCGTCTGGTTGTAGCCGGGCTGGCCGTAGGGGTTCTGACCGTACTGAGTCTGCGGGTAGCCGCCCTGGGCGCCGCGTCCGCCGGCGGGGTTCCTGGGCTGCCATCGTCCGAGCTTCGCTCCGATGAAGTAGATGACGAAGACGACGAGAGCCGCGAGGACTCCGATGGAGATGCCGGCGCCGAGCTCGTTCATAAGGGTGACTTCCTGGGGATGGACAACGGTGGTCTTCTTTTCAGTCTATGGACTCATGCCGCTCAGAGCACGTTCCGTGGCCCATGTGCGCGCGGTTCGGTGGCGATCTGCTCCGTTTTGGAAGGGGTGCGGGCGCGGTCGACCCGACAATCGCCACGTACCGCGGTGGTTTCGCACTGCAGCCCCGTCGTTCACGACTCCGTCCTGGCGCAACTCCGTCCTCGCGCACCAGTTCTGTCCTGGCGCGCGTGGTTCGTGGGTATGGTGGGGTCAGGATCCGCCCACCGACGTTCGAGGGAGACACGCGATGAGCAACCCACAGGCTTTCACCTCCGAGGCTCTGCCTCTCGATGAGCAGGTCGTGCTCGTCACCGGCTCCGGACGCGGCCTGGGTGCTGCGATCGCGAAGGCCTTCGCGCCGGAAGGTGCGGCGCTGGTCATCAACTACCGGTACTCGGCCGAGACTGCGGAAGAGCTCGCCGAGGCGGTCCGCGCTCGCGGTGGACGTGCCGTGGCCATCGAGGCCGATGTCACCGATTCCCGCGCCGTCGACGCCATGTTCGACACCGCGGCCGCCGAGTTCGGTACTCCCGTATCCACTGTGGTCAACAACGCTCTCGCAGACTTCTCGTTCAACGGCGATGAACGCCAACCGGCCGATGAGATCGACTATTCGGATTTCGCCGACCAATTCCGCGGTTCCGTCGAGGGCGCGGTCAATACGATCCAGGCCGCGATGCACGGTTTCCGTGAGCTCGGTTCCGGCCGTGTCATCAATATCGGCACCAACCTGTTCCAGGACCCGGTCGTGCCGTACCACGACTACACGGCCGGCAAGGCGGCGCTGCTGTCGCTGACCAGGACGTTCGCGAAGGACCTCGGTCCGGCCGGGGTGCGGGTGAACATGGTCTCCGGTGGGCTGCTGCGCACCACCGATGCGTCCTCGGCGACACCCGAAGAGGTCTTCGACCAGATCGCGGCCGCCAGCGCGCTGCGACGGGTGACGACTCCGGAGGACTTCGCCTCGGCAGTGGTGTTCTTCGCCTCTCCCGCTTCGCGTGCGGTGACCGGTCAGAACCTCGTCGTCGACAACGGCCTCGTCATGGGTTGAGTCGGCCGACTGCGACGTGGGCGGGCCGCACCCACCAGAGTCGACGGAGGTGGGCGGAAGGCGGGGTTCGCCTGCAGGGGTGGCCCAGGTGCAGGAATCCCGTGCCGTTGAACCGGCGTGGACTTCAGAAGCGGTCGAGGAAGGCCAGAGCCCGTTCGTAGAGCAGCTCTGCGCTGTCCTCGCGGTAGTCCGGGGTGGTCGGGTCGCTGAACAGGTGGGTGCTGCCCGGATAGAGGTAGTACTCTGCCTGCGCACCGGCCTGCGTCGCGGATTCCATCAGCGTCTCGATCGTGCCCGGGCTGCGCCAGGAGTCATCGACGGCGAAATGAGCCTGCACCGGCACCCCGGCCCGCCAGCGCGTCGGCTTCGGGAAACCGCCGCCGTGGAAGAGCAGGACGCCGCGGGCGCGCGGATCGTTCTTGCCCATCTGCTGAGCGAGCGCGGCACCGAGTGAGAATCCGCCGAACACGAGGTCGTCGCCGAGGTCCCCGCAGGCGTCCTTCACCCGATCCACGAGGGTCGAGAACCCGACCTCCTGGGAGTGGGCGACTCCCGATTCTGCGTCGTCGAAGGTCCTGCCTGCGTAGACGTCGGGAGTGTGCACGGCATATCCGGCCAGGGCGAAGCGTTCGGCGATGGCATCCATCCCGGACGTCCGCCCCAGAGCCGAGTGGAGAAGGACAAGGGTGGTCATAGGCAGTCCTTTCGGCGGCTCAGCGGCTGTGTCCGCGGGGGATCGAGAACGTGTCCGCGCGGGCCGTGGCCCAGTCGTCGGCCCACTCCGTTGGGGTGTCATCAAGGAGCTCGCCGGGCTTCAGCCAGTCGTAGATGCGAGCATATGACCACGACTCGGAGGCCGAGACATTGCGTCGCAGCATCGTCGGCTCCAGCTCGTCGGGTGCGGCCGCACCCATCGAAGCCATGAGGCGGATCGCCTCGGCGACGACTCCATCGTGGTAGTTGCGCACACGTTCGGCCTTGGTGGGCACGTCGATGGCGCGCGCTCGCCGCGGATCCTGTGTGGCGACGCCGACGGGGCATTTGCCCGTGTGGCAGGCCTGGGCCTGGATGCAGCCGACGGCCATCATCATCGCCCGCGCCGAGTTCGTGAAGTCGGCACCCTGGATGAGGCGTTTGACGATATCGGTGCCGGTGGCGATCTTGCCCGAGGCGCCGACCTTGATCTGCTTCCGCAGGCCCGCACCGACGAGCGCGTTGTGAACGATCATCAGCCCCTGGGTCAGAGGCAGACCGACATTGTCCTCGAACTCCAATGGTGCAGCACCCGTGCCGCCCTCGGATCCGTCGACGATGATGAAATCGGGCAGGATCTGGGTTTCCACCATGGCCTTGACGATCGAGAGGAACTCCGTGCGCGAGCCGATGCACAGTTTGAATCCGGCCGGCTTGCCGCCGGAGAGCTCGCGCATCTGCCGGATGAACTCGAGCAGTTCGATCGGGGTCGAGAACACCGTGTGTCCGGGAGGGCTGATGCAGGTCTGGCCGACGGGGATGCCGCGGATCTCGGCGATCTCCTCGGTGACCTTGGGCCCTGGCAGCACGCCGCCGATGCCCGGCTTCGCGCCCTGGGAGAGCTTGAGCGAGACCATCTTCACCTGCGGGTCCTTCGCCTTCTCGCCGAAGATCTCGGGGGAGAATTCTCCTTCCGGGGTGCGGGCTCCGAAGTATCCGGTGCCGAGCTCCCAGATGAGGTCGCCGCCGTGCTCACGGTGATATGGCGAGATCGATCCCTCCCCGGTGTCGTGGGCGAATCCGCCCAGCGCCGCACCCTTGTTCAGGGCCCGGATGGCGTTGTTGCTCAGCGAGCCGAAGCTCATCGCCGAGACGTTGAGCAGCGAGATGTCGTAGGGCTGAGTGCACTCGTCACCGCCGACGCGCACGCGTGGTGGCCTGGGCGGATTGGGGATCGGCATGTTCGAGTGCATGAGTGCCTCGTAGCCGGCGCCGTCGACATCGCGCTCGGTGCCGAACGCGTGTTCGGAGTGAGTGCCTTCGGCTCGTTCGTAGATGGTGGTGCGGGTGTCGCGATTGAACGGGCGCCCGTCCCAGTTGCGTTCGATGAAGTACTGCTGGATCTCCGGCCGGATCGACTCCAGCAGGAATCGGGCGTGCCCGGCGATCGGATAGTTGCGCAGGATCGAGTGCTTCTTCTGCGTGAGATCCCATGCGGCGAGTGCGCCGAGTCCGAGGGCCGAGGCGGCCGCCGCCGCTCCGGCGATCTGCTTGCCTGCCGATTCGCCGGTGACCATCCGGACAATGGGGAATTGCCGTTTCATTGTGCCTCCTTGAACTGTCCTGACCTCGAGCCTAGACCCGGGAGGCGCAGATTTCAGGAAAGGCAGACCTGAGGCCGCCGTGAACTGTCGGCGAACCGCCTCAGAACAGGCCGTCGAGACGCATCAGTACATGAGGCAGAACCGTCTCAGAAGAGACCGCTGAGCAGCGTCGTGACGAGCTCGTCGACCTGCATCGAATAGGCGACGATGAGGGTGAATCCGGTGGCGATCCACGCGATCTCCTTGTCGTGGACGTAACCGCGCAGCGGCTCCTGCCGATAGCGCAGACCGCCGGCGAGGACGATGCCGAGATCGATGATCCACCAGATCCCCAATCCGCCGAGGCTGAGCAGCTTGAGTGCGCCCGTGAAGTACCGGCCCGTGTAGAACCGATCACAACCGAGGACTCCGAAGAGCATCGACAGCAGCCAGGTGATGACGAAGGAGCGGTTGCCGGGAACGTCCGTGTGCTGGCCTTCGGTCGGCGCAAGCGATTCCAGGGACGAGGTGGTGACACCGGGGGATGACGCAGCGGGGTACTGTGGAGCGGCTGACGGGTCAGAGGACGTGGCAGGGCGGTTCGCGGGGTCTGCGCTGAGTGCGGGAATCTCGCTGGTCGCCGTCATCGCTGGCACGTCCATTCACTGCTCGTCGAACTTCTGATCTTCAGCCTAGAATCCGCAGGACCGCCTCGGCGATGGGGTTATCCTCCACATCCTTGCGGTGTCCGGACTCACACGGTCCGGGACCCGGAATCGTTTGAGCCGCGAATGCCGGAGGCATAGCGTAGGGCTCATGAGCACAGGTGAGCCGAGTCCGACGAGCACTCGGCGTACCGTAGCCGCGGTCTTCCTCGCGGGAGTCTCCGTCTTCCTCGTCCTCTACGAGACCCAGGGCCTATTGCCGGCGATCCGTGACGCCTACGGAATCGACGGTCCGACGGCGAGCCTGACCGTGTCCGCGACGAACGTGGCCATGGCCTGTTTCCTCATTCCGTTCTCGATGCTCGCCCCGCGCGTCGGCCACGCCCGCCAGATCGGCGCGGGGGTGATCGTCGCGGCGATCCTCGCGCTCGTCCTTCCCTTCACTCCGACTCCGGAGCTGCTCATCGTCGTCCGGTTCCTCCAGGGGGTGGCGATCGCCTCGGTGCCGGCCACAGCCATGGCCTATCTGTCGCTTCGCCTGCCGTCGGCCGCGCTGCCCGGAGCGATCGGGGTCTACATCGCCGGAAACACGATCGGCGGGCTCTGCTCGAGGCTGCTCACCGGACTGGCGTCGGAATTCCTCGGCTGGCACGGCGGGCTTGCGTTCACCGCGGCAGTGTCGCTGATCTTCGGGCTCATCGTCGTTTGGCTGCTGCGCCACGACCTCTTCTCCACCGCCCGCAGCCGGGCCGTCCTCGACACGGACGTTTCCGATCAGTCAGACACGGATCCCACCCTCACCGAGGCGGCCGACCCCGACGCTGTCACCGCAGGTGACGACGCCGCCGATGCTTCCACCGACAGTGATGGTGCCGACGACGAGACCGAAACCGGGGACAATGCCGACGACGGTGGGGCTGGGAGCGCGCAGCCGCCTCGGCGAGCGATTCCGCTGCGCGGAGGTCTGTGGCGGATCTACCTCACCGGGTTCCTGTGCATGATCGTCTTCGGCGGATCGTTCACGATGCTCGGCACCCGCCTGCAGCAGGATCCGTGGCACCTGAGCGAGGGTGCGGTCGCCCTGTTCTTCCTCATCTACCTCGTCGGCACCGTCGTCACCACGTATTACGGCCGTTTGGCCACGAAGTTCTCGCGTACTCGGATCACCTTGGCGGGAATGGTCATCGCGCTCGCCGGTGCGGGGCTGACTCTGGTCGATTCGCTCGTGGTGATCATCATCGGCATGTCGCTGCTCACTGCCGGATTCTTCCTCGGACATACGGGTGCTTCCGCCGCTGCCAGTGCCGCCCGGCCGGGAGTCGATTCGACCCGTTCCGCGGCCATCTACCTCACCGTGTACTACCTGGGTACGAGCCTCGGCGCGTGGCTCTCGGCTGTCCTCTTCGCTGACTTCGCTTGGCCGGGTGTCGTCGCCATGTGCGTGAGCTCCCTCATCGTGGTCTTCGTCTTGACCCTGACCGGTGCTCCGCTAGGCTTCAGGAAACGCAGCTGATCGCTCGTTCAGTGTCGCCGGCGTCGGTGGACTGTCGCCTGCGGCAGCGTGATGTTCCCTATCCGCCGGTGGCTTCCGCGCCGGCGTCGTCGTCGAAAGGCCAGTTCATGTCCGAGACCACCAACTCGACCGTCGTCTACGCGATCACCGACGGCGTCGCCCACGTCGAGATCGACCGTGCCGACAAGCTCAATTCGCTCACCCGCGAGGTCTTCGAAGACCTCGTCGAGGCGGGGCTGGCGCTTAAACGTTCGAGCGAGGTCAAGGCCGTGGTCCTGTCCGGTCGCGGTCGTGCCTTCAGCGCCGGTCTCGACTTCACCGAGATGGCCCGGATCGCCGAGGCGGGAGCAGCGACCCGCTCATCCGCCGAGGAAGCGGCCGAGCGGGACGCCGGTGCCGGTGAGAAATCTTCCGCAACCGGTGCCGGGCGGTCGGGTGCCGCGGATTCCGTGGCCACTGCCGTCCAGGTCGGGGAACGGCTCGGCTCGGCTCGGGCCCTGGCGCAGAAAGCCGTGCACATCTGGTCACTCATCGAAGTTCCGGTCATCGCGGCCGTGCAGGGAGCTGCTCTCGGCGGCGGGCTGCAGATCGCCCTGGGGGCGGACATGCGAGTCGCCGGACGCGATGCGAAGCTCTCACTCATGGAACTCAATTGGGGGATCATTCCCGATATGTGCGGCACCCAGCTGCTGCCGCGACTCGTCGGACCGGCACAGGCGAAGAAGCTTATCGTCACGGCTGACACGATCGGCACCGACGAAGCTCTGCGCATCGGCCTCGTCGAAGAGATCGTCGAGGATCCGCTGGCCAGGGCTCGCGAGTTGGCCGGGCAGATCGCGGGCCAGTCACGGTCGGCGCTGGTGTGGGCAAAGCGGCTCGTCGACCTGTCCTATGACTCCGACTTCAGCACCGGACTCGACGCCGAACAGGAAGCGCTCGCCGCGCTGCTCGGCACCGACGAGCAGAAACAGGTCGTCGCCACTCGACTGGCTGCGATGAAGGCCCGCGCCAAGGGCTGAATCAGGAACCGCGGTTGGAGGGGAACTCCGGGCGGACGGGATCGATGATCCTCTCGGCGGTGACCGCCTCGGTGACGGTGGAATACTCCGCGAGCTCACGCAGCAGCACGAACGTCGGGCGCATGAGCTTCAGCCGTCCGGCTCCCTCATCTGCGAGGATGCCGGTCACCGAGCGCCACTCGCTCGTGTGCGCCTCCGTCGTCTGATGCTGGGCGGCGGCGAGTTCGGGAGTCGCGATCGTATAGAAGTACGTATCGAAGCGTTTGGGCCGACCCAAGGGCGTCACCCAGTTCGCCCACGGTTTGAGCCCGGCCGGGTCGAGGACCGCGCCCGTCTCCTCCTCGACCTCACGCACAGCGGTGGCGAGCAGAACGCGCCAACCCTCGGCATCCTCGGCGAAGGTCGATTTCGACCAGGCGGAGGTGTGCACCTGCGGATCGGGGACGGTGATGGACGGTGCGGTCGTGTAATCGATGGGGTCGACGCGGCCGCCGGGGAAGACGACGACGCCGGCGGCGAAGTCCATCGTCGACACCCGGTGCTGGACGAAGACCTCGAGTCCGTCGTCCCCGTCGCGGAGCATGAGCACGCTGACGGCGGGCCTGATCGGGACCGCCTCGGCGTCGGCGATCTCGGGACCGCGGCTCGCGCTGTCGGCGGTATCCGAACGGTCGGAGCCCTCAGGGTTGATGTCTCGAATCACGTTCAGCACCTTCGCTCTCAGCAATTGATGTCTTCATCCAGTATGCCGGGGAAGCGACGAGCAGCGGTCGGCGGGGTGGGTCGAGTGCGTTCGGGACCGAGCGGGCGACGGGCGGAGGGGTGGGCCGAGTGCGCAGGTGACGGGCAGGATACGATGGGTGACAATCTGACATCCTCCATCGGAGGCCGATAACCCAACCGGTGACGAACAGGGCGGGCTGAACGGGCAATTTATGAGCAGTTTCGGGATCTATCCGTTCTTCACGATCAACCAGGCTTGGCCGAACTGGGTGATCATCATCCTGCTGCTGGTCGATCTGATCATCCGCATCATCGCGCTCGGGTGGATTCCGCACAATCGCCGGCCGTCGGTCGCGCTCGGCTGGCTGCTCGCGATCTTCCTCATCCCCTATGTGGGCATTGCGGCCTTCCTGCTGCTGGGCTCGGCGAAGCTGCCGAAGCGGCGGCGGGACAAGCAGTCGAAGATGAATCACCTCTTCCGCGATCAGATCCGCCACCAGGCGATCGTCGGGCGCCACGACCATATGCCCGAACCGCTGAGCACCGCCGCGCAGCTCAACTTCGACCTCGGCGCACTGCCGATGACCCACGGCAACTCCTTCGACCTCCACGTCGACAACCACGCCTGCATGGAGGCGATGGCCGATGCCGTCGACCGAGCACAGCGGTTCGTGCACTTCGAGTTCTACATCGTCGCCATCGATGACACGACGAGGCGGCTGCTCGAATCGCTGTTGGCCGCGCACCAGCGAGGTGTGAGTGTGCGGGTGCTCATCGACCACGTGGGATCGCTGGGCTACCCGGGGTATTCGGAGCTCGTGAAGAAGCTCGACCGGTCGGGCATCAGCTGGCGCCGTGCCCTGCCGATCCGCCCCTGGAAGGGCGAATACCAGCGTCCCGATTTGCGCAATCACCGCAAGATCCTCGTGGTCGACGGGGAAGTCGCGTTCACCGGTTCGCAGAACATCATCGACCGCACCTACAACAAGGCCCGCAACCGTCGGAAGGGCTTCCAGTGGAAGGACCTGTCCGTGGAATGCCGCGGGCCGGTCGTCGAAGAACTCGACGCCGTGTTCATCACCGACTGGTATTCGGAGACCGACGAGATCCTCGACGAACCCGACAGCTTCGAGCTCGAGGCCCCCGAATTCGGCGGCATCCAGGCTCAGATCGTGCCGTCAGGTCCGGGATTCGAAGACGAGAACAATCTGCGGCTATTCAATCACCTCATCTACAACGCGAATCGTCGTGTCGTCGTGTGCTCGCCGTATTTCGTGCCCGACGAGTCCCTGCTTCACGCGCTGACGACGGAGGCCAGATCCGGAGTCGATGTGCGTCTGTACGTCGGTGAGACGAGCGACCATTGGCTGACCCACAAAGCGCAGCAGTCCTACTATGACGAGCTGGTGCGCGCCGGGGTGCGGATCTTCATGTACCACGCGCCGACGGTGCTGCACTCGAAGTTCCTCATGATCGACGACGAAATGTCGATCATCGGCTCGTCGAATATGGACGAACGGTCCTTCGCGATGAACCTCGAGGTCACGCTCTTCATCGTCAACAAGGAATTCACGCAGCGCATGTACGACCTCGAGGCCGAACGCTATGCACCGAATTCGGTTGAGCTCAATGCCGAGGAATGGCGGTCGCGGTCGCTGCTGAAGAAGTACGTGGAGAACGTCGCCCGGCTGACGAGTTCGCTGCTGTAGTCGCGCGGGGACGCAGCCTGCCGCCGCGGTGGAAGCCGCGAACAGCCCAGAAAAAGGTGAACAGCCCTGTTTCAAACATGGGCTGTTCACCTTTTCCTGGGCTGTTGCCGACTGACTCAGCCAGTCTGCCGGCGCTCAGTCGTCGGCGACTCCTGCCGGACCTTCGTCGTCGAGGTGACGCTCGGGATCGGTGATCGAGTCCTGGGCCTTCGGCGAGGGCTTGTGCTTCGCCGTGGTGTTCGACTTCGCTGTTTCCTGCGCGGCCGTGGTGCTCTTCGCCGCCGTGTCTGCCTGCGCACCAGCCGAATCCTCGTCACCGTCGTATTCGGAGACCGGAGTGTTCGTGGCAGCAGCTGCGTTGACCTTGTCGGCAGCCGTCTGCACGGCATCGGCCACAGCCGGGGACTTCTCACGGATGGACTGGTTGGCCTTCTCGACGGTGTCCTGGACGCGCGGGTCGGTCCACAGTTCCTGAGCCTGGGCCTTCAGCCGTTCGTAGCTCTGACGCCCGGTGCGTGATCCCAGAATGAATCCGACTCCGAGACCGGCCAGGAGAATCAATCTCTTCTTCATGGTCTTGCTCCTCTTCGCAACTCGACGTCACCGTATTCGGCTCTGCTGTGCGACACAGGTCCGGGCAGCGATGTGGCAGCGCACGGGCACTGTGCCCTTGGGATCCACCTTATACCGAGTCGGGCCCGTACGGGTATGGATTCACATGCGTCGTCATCGCGGATTCTTCACGGCCTTCGGGTCGGCGCACGGGACGCGGGCTCGGCAGGTGGAGCCTTGGATCGGCAGGTGGGACCAGCAGCAGATCCCAACTGCCCGACTGCAGACTCAGCCGAGGCTCGGCTGCTGCTGGGTGATGCAGTGGATTCCGCCGCCGCGGGCGAAGAGCTCGCGCGCATCGACCCCGACGACCTTCCGTCCCGGGTAGACGCGCTCGAGCACGGCGGCCGCCTCGGCGTCCATCGGATCGTCGAAGGTGCAGGCGATGACCCCGCCGTTGGTGACGAGATGATTGACATACGAGTAGTCGACCCAGCCCTCCTCGTCGCGCAGCACCTCGGGGGCCGGGATCGGCACCACTTCGAAGCGCGTTCCGTCGGCGGTGGTCTCGGCCGCGAACTGCTCCTTGAGTGCGCGACTGAATTCGTAGTCCGGGTGTTCGGGATTGCGCTGATCGTGGACGAGGACGACGCCGGGGCTCGGCATTGCGGCGACGATGTCGACGTGTCCCCGGGTGCCGAAGGTCTGATTGTCCCGGTGGAGTCCGCGGTCGAGCCAGATGACCTTCTTCGTCCCGATCGTGCGCGCGAATTCGGCTTCCACATCGGCTTCGGTCAGACCCGGATTGCGACCGGGATCGAGTTGGACGCTGCGCGTGGCGAGCACCGTGCCTCGACCGTCGACATGGAATCCGCCGCCTTCGTTGCGCAGATCCGAGGACACCACGGGAGTTCCGGCGAGGCCTGCGACGAATTCTCCGATGTGCTCATCGTGATCCCAGCTAGCCCATTCCTGCGCGCCCCAACCGTTGAACACCCAGTCCACCGCGTGCAGGGCACCCGCCTCGCCGATGACGAAGCTCGGCCCGATATCGCGCATCCACGCATCATCGAGTTCTGCGTTGACGATCGTGATCTCGTGGTTGATCCCCTCGCCGAGGTGGCGCTTGGCGTGATCGGTCTGTGCACCGGTCACGACGACCGTGACAGGGGTGAATTCGCTGGTGGCGCGGGCAACGGCGGCCCACGTGGCGCGTGCGGCCTCGGCCTCGGCTTCCGTGTCGCCGAGCGCGTAGCCGGAAGATGGGAACGCCATCCAGACTCGGTCCTGGGCGGCGGTCTCCGCCGGCATGTGCAACGTCATCGTTCGTCCCTTCGCTGGTGGACTGTCGCTGAGCCGAGTGTAGCCAGAATCTCGCCGAGGCGGTCGACGGATTTCGCAGGTCCGTCTCCGCATCTGCCCGGTTCGGGGGAGTCCACGTAGCCATCTGGGACAGTGGGCGGCCACTGGAGTCCGTATAGTCTGGCAGGGAGTCACAGAGCTGGCCAGGACACCGAACACACGACACCGGTCACAGAGCCAGCTTTCGATCGCGTGCGAAGGAGGCAGGAAGTGGAAGACCAGGATCTGCAGGAGATGTTCGGCAGGCGAGGGACGGGGCCGCTGGCCGGAACCATCGTCGCCGATTTCTCCCGAGTCCTCGCCGGCCCCTACGCGACGATGATGCTTGCGGATCTGGGCGCCACGGTCATCAAGGTGGAGGGGAAGACCGGGGACGATACGCGTCACTGGGCGCCGCCTCGGCGAGGGGATGATGCGACGTATTTCCTCACAGCGAACCGAAACAAGCACTCCGTCGTCCTCGATTTCAAGGACTCCGACGACCTCGCACTCGCCCAGCGGCTCGCCGCTCGTGCGGATGTGCTCGTGGAGAACTTCAAGGCCGGGGGACTGGCGAAGTACGGCCTCGACTATGAGACGGTCAGCGCGGTCAATCCGGGCATCGTCTACGCCTCGGTGACGGGTTTCGGCCGCGACAACCCGCAGCCGGGCTACGATCTGCTCATCCAGGGTCTGTCCGGATTCATGTCGGTCACCGGCTCCGAGGAGTCGGGCCCGGTCAAGGCGGGCGTCGCCGTCGTCGACGTGATCACGGGACTGCATACGGCCGTCGGCATCCTCGGCGCGCTCAATCACCGGAAGGACTCCGGGGTCGGTCAGCTGGTCGAGACGAATCTGCTGTCCTCGGCGCTGTCCGGGCTGGCGAACCAGACCTCGGCGTACGTGGCCGGCGGCGTGGTTCCGCAGGCGATGGGCAACAAGCACCCGAGCCTCTACCCGTATCAGCCGATGCCCACGGCGGGGGGCCAGATCATCATCGCGTGCGGCAACGACAAGCAGTTCGCCCGCCTCGCCGAGGTGCTCGGCCACCCCGAATGGGCGGCCGATGAACGGTTCGCGAACTTCGCCGACCGCAACGTCAACCGCGATGACCTCGAACCCGAACTCATCGCGGCGCTGAGTGAGAAGACGAACCAGGAATGGTTCGACATCCTCACCGAGGCGGGGCTGCCGTGCGCGCCGATCAACTCGATCGCCCAAGGTGTGGACATGGCATCGTCGCTGGGACTCGAGCCCGTCGCCGAGGCGGGTCAGGGCGATCGCGTCATCCCCACCGTGGCCAACCCGATCCGGTTGTCCGAGACCCCGCCCAGCTACGAACTGGCTCCACCGACGCTCGGCGACTCCACCGAAGCGGTCAAGGCGTGGCTGAGGGCGGCCGACTAGACCTCGGGTGTGCGCCGCGTGCCGAGTGCCGCGTGCCGTGTGCCGATGTTCGGGAAGCCGGTGGGTGTCGCATGACCGTGACTGATGGTCTTCGTGTGTCTGATGACCGCGAATGATTCTGCCGCTGCCCGGGCAGGCAGTGCCACAGCTGAAGTACCCTATTGACTGTGCATTGTCACCGAGAGATCTGCCAAGCGACCGATGAGGCGCGGGACCAGCGGTGACGGCAGTCGTATTCCCAAGAGAATTCCGGAACCGAGATGGACAATGAGCCGACCGAGGTCACACCTCGGAGACGTTCGGCGGTGAAACGGACCCTGATGGTCATCGCGATGGCGATCACAGGGTTCCATATCTTCGCCAGCTTCCTGTGGATCGCCCCTGCCTCGACGGCGAGGGAGGTGATTCCCGGTGACCTGCTCTCCAAATACATGATCCCGCTGTGGGGACAGTCGTGGAGCGTGTTCGCCCCCGAGCCGATCAACGGCGACTACTACTTCGATGTGCGCGCGGTGATCAAGACCGACAGCGGCGAAGAGATCACTCAGTGGGTGCGGGCTACCGATGTCGAGCTCGACCATTCGACATACAAGCTGTTCCCGCCGCGGTCGGCGGGGCTGGGCGTCGGAGTGGCCTCGGACATCAAGGGCTCGTGGGAAGAGCTGCCCGATGATCAGAAGGCGATCGTCAAACTCGATTACTTCAAGGGCGACGATTCCGTCGACCGGCTGGAGACGAAGCTGAAGCACTACGACGACCCGGAGAACGCGATTCCCGCCTACCTGGAGAGCGAGCATCTGGCCACGGCATATGCGACGCAGGTGGCGAAGGCCATCTGGGGCGACGACGTCCAGCGCGTCCAATACCAGGCCGCCCGTCAGAACGTCGTACCGTTCGCCGAACGCAACGACAAAGACGCGAAGCGTCCAAACATCCAGCCCGTCCCCGTGGGATGGCGCGCACTCGTCGTCGAGGAGCACCAGTCCCAGGAGGAATTCACGAAGTACTTCTGTGCCTCGGACGAAGTGAGGTGCGTCGGTGAACAGTGACGACACGAACCGCAAGGGCCGGGACGATCTCGACGGCGAGGTCACGGACCAGCGGACCGGCACGGCCGCCTCGGCGCGGAAACGGGAGAAGGGCCACGGGTCGGACTCCGCGGACCGCGGAAACGATGGGGCCGCCTCGGTGAGTGATTCGGCGCCCGAATTCGGGCTGGTCCCGGTGACGACCCTGGTGCGGACGAAGCTCGCGCAGGGGTGGAACTGGCTCGAGGAGATGCTCACCGGCCGGTACCACGCGACGTACGGGCTGGCGGTGACGCGGATCCTCATCGGATTCACCGGACTCGGCCTCATCCTCACGAACTTCAGCGCGCGGCATTACACCTTCGGTGTGGGGTCGGCCTGGAACGGGGAGATCGCCGAACCCAAGAGCGACTTCCCGAACATCTGGCTCTTCTCCCTCTTCCACCGGGCGGTGACGACGCCGCCGCTGTTCACGGCGATGATGATCGGACTCGCGCTGCTGGCGATCGTCATCATCCTCGGCTGGCGCACAAGGATCGTCCTGCCGATCTACCTCGTGCTGTGGGTGAGCTTCATCGAGCTCAACGACGGGGCAGGGGACCAGGGCGACAACGCCTACCGGATGTTCATGATCGCCATGCTCTTCGCCGATACGACCCGCAGATGGTCCCTCGACGCCAGGCGGCGCGCGCGGAACCCGGAATTCCCGGACAACGACGGCGGCTCGTGGCGGTGGGCGCTCATCATGGCCAACAATCTGGCGATCGTCGTGCTCGCATTCCAGGTATGCGCGATCTACATGTCCGGCGGTCTGTACAAGGCCGGTGGCGAAGCCTGGCAGCACGGGTTCGCCGTGTACAACCCGCTGCATACCCAGCAGTTCGGCACGTGGCCGGTGCTGTCGGACCTGATGACGGCGTGGGGGCCGATGGTCGTGGCGATCTCGTGGGGATCGATCCTCTTCCAGTGTGCCTTCCCGTTCATGCTCTTCAACCGTTACACCCGCATCATCGCGCTGCTGGGCATCCTATCCTTCCACCTGGGCATCGCCCTGCTCATGGGCCTGCCGTGGTTCTCACTGACGATGATCGCCGTCGATGCGATCTTCATCCGCGACCGCTCATTCGCGAAGGTCTCCGCCTACCTGCGGCATTGGTGGACGTCATCGGCGCCGCGGTCGGTCGGTGGGGCTTCGGGCGGTTCGGGTGCTCGCGGCGGTGGCGCGAATGCCGGCTCTGCTGGTCGCGGCGGCGGCGCGAAGGCCGGCTCCGCTGGTCGCGGCAGCGGTTCGAAAGGCACTGCTGCGAAAGCCGGCGCGAGTGCCAAGTCGAAAGCTTCCGCCGGGTCCCGCAAGAAGTAGTTCGCGCGCTTCGACTCCGCACGCACCCGCGGCACGCAGCCTGCGAGCACCAGCGCAGCGGCGCACCAGCGCAGCGTCCAGCGGAAGCTGAAATGGGACACTCTGCTCTGAATTGCTCACCGAAGAAAGTGAGCGATCCAGAGCAGGGTGTCCCATTTCTGTGCTGTGCCGCGCTGCGGTCAGCGAAACAGCCCAGTTTGAGTTGAATAGCCTATGTTCAAACAGGTGCTATTCAACTCAAACTGGGCTGAATCCGCTCAGCACGCCCCGGCGGTGAGCCTTAGCGCTTGGGGCGCAGCTCCAGGCCGGTGGCTTCGGGGTCCTCGGGCAGATCGACGACCACGGTGTCCCCGTCGACGACGTCGCCGGCGAGCAGTGCGCGGGCCAGCTTGTCGCCGATCTCACGCTGAACCAGCCTGCGCAGCGGGCGGGCACCGAACGCCGGATCGTAGCCTTCGAGTGCCAACCAGTCCTCGGCCCCCTGAGTGACCTCGAGTGAAACCCGACGGTCGGAGAGCCGGCGCGACATGTGCGAGATCTGCAGATCGACGATCGACGCGAGTTCGGTCTGGCTGAGCGCGTCGAAGAGCACGATGTCATCGAGACGGTTGAGGAACTCGGGCTTGAACGTCGCATGCACGACATCGAGCACCTTGCTCCGCTGCTCCTCGGTCGAGAGGCTCTTGTCGACGAGGAACTGCGAACCGAGGTTCGAGGTCAGGATCAGGATGGTGTTCCTGAAGTCGACCGTGCGTCCCTGACCGTCGGTGAGCCGACCGTCGTCGAGGACCTGCAGCAGGATGTCGAACACGGACGGGTGCGCCTTCTCCACCTCGTCGAGCAGGACGACGGAGTACGGGCGACGGCGGACCGCCTCGGTGAGTTGGCCGCCCTCGTCGTATCCGACGTAGCCCGGAGGGGCACCGACGAGGCGGGACACGGTGTGCTTCTCACCGTATTCGCTCATATCGATCCTGATCAGGGCCTTCTCGTCGTCGAAGAGGAAGTCCGCGAGAGACTTCGCGAGCTCCGTTTTGCCGACGCCGGTGGGTCCGAGGAACAGGAACGAACCGGTCGGACGATCCGGGTCTGCGACACCGGCCCGCGAACGGCGGATGGCGTCGGAGACCGCGGCGACGGCGTTCTTCTGCCCGATGAGACGCTCACCGAGGATGCCCTCGGCTCCCAGCAGCTTCTCGACCTCGCCCTGGACGAGGCGTCCGGCGGGGATGCCCGTCCACGAGGAGACCACCTCGGCGATGTCGTTGCTGGAGACCTTGTCCGAGACCATCTGATCGGAATTCGCTCCCGCCTCGGCCTGGGCTTCGGCGGCTTCGGCTTCGGCGATCTCCTTCTGCACGGCGGGGATCTCGCCGTAGAGCAGACGGGATGCGGTCTCGAGGTCCGTGTCGCGCTGGGCCTTCTCGGCGGCCGAACGCAGCTCGTCGAGCTTCGTCTTCAGCTCACCGACCCGGTTGAGGCCGGCACGCTGGGACTCCCATTTGGCTTCGAGTCCGCGCAGCTCCTCCTCCTTGTCGGCGAGATCGGCACGCAGAGCACTCAACCTCTCGATCGAGGCGGAGTCGGTCTCCTTCGCCAGGGCCATCTCCTCCATCTTCAGGCGGTCCACGGCGCGGCGGAGCTCATCGATCTCGACCGGAGCCGAATCGATCTCCATCCGCAGGCGGGAAGCCGCCTCGTCGACGAGGTCGATGGCCTTGTCCGGCAGCTGCCTGCCGGTGATGTACCGGTTCGACATCGTCGCGGCCGCGACCAGGGCGCCGTCGTTGATCGAGACCTTGTGGTGGGCCTCGTAGCGTTCCTTGAGTCCGCGCAGGATCGCGATCGTGTCCTCGACACTGGGCTCACCGACGAAGACCTGCTGGAACCGCCGCTCCAGGGCGGGATCCTTCTCGATGTTCTCGCGGTACTCGTCCAGCGTGGTTGCACCGATCATCCGGAGCTCACCACGGGCGAGCATCGGCTTGAGCATATTGCCCGCGTCCATCGAGGAATCCCCGCCGGCACCGGCACCGACGATCGTGTGGAGTTCGTCGATGAAGGTGATGATCCGACCGTCGGCGTTCTTGATCTCCTCGAGCACGGCCTTGAACCGCTCCTCGAACTCGCCGCGGTACTTCGCACCGGCGACCATTGCGGAGAGGTCGAGGCTGATGAGGGTCTTGTCGCGCAGCGATTCGGGCACGTCTCCGGCCACGATCCGCTGGGCCAGGCCTTCGACGACGGAGGTCTTGCCGACGCCGGGCTCACCGATGAGGACGGGGTTGTTCTTCGTCCTGCGGGAGAGCACCTGCACGACGCGGCGCACTTCCTTATCGCGGCCGATCACCGGGTCGAGCTTGCCTTCCCGGGCGACGGCGGTGAGGTCGATGCCGAACTTCTCCAGCGACTGCATCGTCTCTTCGGGGTTCTCCGAGGTGACCTTCTTCCCGGCACGCAGCTCGGGCAGGGCCGCGAGCAGTGCGTCCCTGTTGGCCCCATTCGCGCGCAGCGCTTCGCCGGCGCCGTCCTTGCCAGCCGCGGCGGCGAGCAGCAGGTGCTCGGTCGAGACGAACTGGTCGCCGAGCGCCGTCATCTCCTCCTGTGCGAGGTTCATCATCTCCAGGCCGGCGCGGGAGAGTCCCGGCTGGCTGACGGTGGATCCGCTGACGGTGGGGAACCCGCTGATCACGGATTCGATGGACCGCAGCACGGTCTGCGGGTCGGCGCCGACCTTCGTCAGCAGGGTCGCGGCGAGCGAATCGGGCTGGCCGAGCAGGGCCGCGACGAGGTGGGCCGGTTCGATCTGGTTGTTCTTCCGGGCGACGACGTCGTTGACCGCGGTCTGCAGCGCCTCCCGGGATTTGGTTGTCATCTGTGCGTCCATGTACGCATCTCCTTCTCAGAATCTGTGCTGATTTCAGCTCTCGAAAAGAACAACACCGACAAAGTTGAGTCTATTCCGCTCAACTTTGAAAATCGAGAAGTATTTCGCCGCCCGCCCCTACCTCGTGATGACCGATTGGAGGTCGAAGCGGTGGAGCACGCGGTCGGCGATCTCCGGGTCGGTGCCGCGTTCGCGCCGGGCCTTGAGCACCTCGGCGCGGGCGGACTGCATGGCTTTCTTCTGCACGGCCAGCATCTGCTCCCGGTGTTCCTTGAAGGCCATCGCCTGTTCCGAGCTCGCCTGGTCATCGGTGGTTCCGCTGAGCTGATCGTGCAGGACTTTGAACCGTGCCCGCAGCGGTTCGATGACGTCGTCGGGCAGACTGTCATCGTTCTTGATCTCACGCATCGCGGCCTTGTAGGCGCGCAGAGCGATGTCCCTGGTCGCCTGATGTTCCTTCTCCGCCTCGTCGTCGATGCCGAGGAGAGCGACGACGGTCGGAAAGCTCAGGCCCGCCAGCACCAGAGTGAGCAGCAGGACCACCGCGGCCGCGACGACGACATAGGACCGGCCGGGGAACGGAGCACCGGAACTCGTCGTGGCCGGGATCGACAGGGCCAGGGCGACCGTGGCGAGGCCGCGCATCCCGCCCCAGGTCATCAGCGTGGCATCGCGGACGCTCAAAGGTGCGGCATCCGGATCCTCCTCACGTCGCTTGCGTTCGATGAGGGTGCCGAGCAGCAGCCATACGAAACGGACGGCGACGACGATGAGAGCGATGAGCCCGCCGGCGAGCAGTGCGCGACCGAGGTCGGCGTGTTCGGATTCGACGATGAGGCGCAGATCGAGGCCGATGAGTCCGAAGGCGATTCCCGTGATGAGCATCTCGAGGACCTGCCACGTCGAATTCTGCGTCACCCGCTCCGCCGAGTTGCCCTCGACATCGCGGCGCCGCACCTCGAGGGCGGCCACGACGACGGCGATGACCCCGCTGGCGTGGAAGTGCTCGGCCACGAGGTAGACGCCGAAGGGCAGGACGAGCATGAGGGAGGAGCGAGCGATCGTGTGATCGATCTTCTCCATCACCCACCAGGCGGCGAAAGACAGGACGAGGCCGACGATGATCGCCACGACGGCGGAGACGACGAACGACACGGCCAGATCTGCGTAGTCCACCTCGGTGCCGGCCAATACCGCGGCCATCGCGGTCTGGAAGATGACCAGCGAAGCGGCGTCGTTGAACAGGCCCTCGCTCTGCAGGGTCGACATGATGCGGCGCGGGATCGACACGGTGCTGGCCACGGCTTCGACGGCGACCGGGTCGGGTGGGGCGAGCATGGCGCCGAGTGCGATGGCCGCGGCGATCGTGATTCCGGGGATGAGGAAGACCGCAGAACCGGCGACTGCGGCCACGGTCACCCCGACCAGCGCCACGGACATGCCGAGGATCGTGCGCCACCGGATCGCGAACAGCGCCCACGATGTCTTCTGCGCGGCGGCGAAGAGCAGGGGCGGCAGGAAGAGGGGGAGGACGAGCTCGGGATCGATGGCCACCTCGGCGAAGGTGGGGATGAACGCACCGGCGATGCCGATGAGGACCATGAGCGCCGGCCACGGAAGTTTGAGCTTCTGCCCCAACCCGACCACCACCGAGGTGGCGGCACCGAATCCGATGATCATCAGCAGTGTGGTCATGCCAGTCCCTCCGAGCCGCTCCCACCGGGGCGGATGAGTCCGGAGGCGGGCGGAAATCGTCTGCGCAGATTCCGCGCCGGGCCCGGCGACCTTTGGCAGAATGAGGCTATGTCGGAATCTATTGTATTCGCGCAGCTCGACGACGGAGTCGCGTCCGTGACGATCAACCGGCCGTCCACGCGCAACGCACTGTCGCGTGAGGTCATGGAAGACCTCATCGACACCCTCACCGAGGTGGCCGACCGCACCGATGTGCGCGCGGTCATCCTCATCACCGCCGGTCATGTGTTCAGCTCCGGTCATGATCTCACCGAGATCCGCGGGGCGGACCTGGAGACGCAGCAGACCACATTCGACGCCTGTGCCCGACTGATGCAGCTCATCCACTCCATCCCGCAGCCGGTCATCGCGCAGGTGCAGGGAGTGGCCACGGCGGCCGGCTGCCAGCTGGTGGCGACCTGCGATCTGGCTGTTGCCGCCGAGTCCGCCAGATTCGCAACACCGGGAGTGAAGATCGGTCTGTTCTGTTCGACTCCGATGGTGGCGCTGACACGTGCGGTGCCGGCGAAGCAGGCGATGCGGATGCTGCTGACCGGTGATTTCGTGACCGCCGAGGATGCGCTGAAGTTCGGTCTCGTCTCCGATGTCGTCGCCGACGCGGACCTCGAGTCCGCCACCTTGGAATTGGCTCTCAAAGTCGCGTCCGCCTCGTCGGCTACAGTTGCCCTAGGAAAAGCTGCGTTCTACGAACAGCGGGAGCTGCCTGTGGCCGATGCCTATGCGCGGATGTCGCAGGTGATGGCGGACAATGCCGTCGCGGCCGATGCACAGGAGGGGATCGATGCCTTCCTGACGAAGAGGGAGCCGCAGTGGCAGCACCGCCGCTGAGGCGGCGGGTGTGAAGATGAGAAAGGGAACGTCGTGGCGGTGATAGTGACCGGAGCCAGCGGCTTCATCGGTGGTGCCATTGCACGGGCGCTCGCCGAAAGGGACGAAACGGTCTACGCGCTGTGCCGGCGAGATCCCGAGATCCCCGGGGTGAACTTCCAACACTGGGACATCACCGAACCCGCGTCCGCCTCGGTGACCTCGTTGGCCAAGAGTGTGACCGCGGTCTTCCACTGTGCCGGAATCGCCTCCGTCAGTGCCGATGACGACGCTCTCTACAACGTGAAGGTGACGGGCACACGCCATGTCCTCGATGCGTTTCCGAAGTCCCGCATCGTCCACGTGTCCTCGACGACGGTGTACTCCGAGTCCGAACCCCACGCCGAGCTGTGGGAAGAGGCCGGGCCGAAGGACCCCAACGACTTCGCCGACGCATACTCTCGCACTCATGCTCTCGCCGAGCAGCTCGTCATGAGGATCCGTCCCGATGCTGCGATCCTGCGCCCCGCGGCCGTCTACGGTCCCGGGGAGACGATGCTCATGCCGTTCCTGTCGCGGATGTCGAAGAAGGGTGTCCTGCGGCTGCCCGGCGGCGGCAGGCAGAAGATCACCCTGACGCATGTCGACAATGTGGTGCGGGCCGCGCTCGCCTGCCTCGACGTGCCTTCGGCAGCGGGTCCCTTCAATATCGGTGACCCGATTCCATACCGGCTCAAAGAGGCGATTGTCACTCACTTTGCGCGGATGGACTATGACCAGGTCGTCATCGAGGGTGTTGCGAAGGACAAGGCATTGGTGGCGGCGAAGCTCGGGCTCAAGATCAAGGGCGTGTTCAAACGCGGAGACCGCGCGAAGCTCTTCCTCGTCAGATACCTGCAGTCGGACCGGACGTACAACCTGTCCCGGCAGCAGCGGGTGCTCGGCATCTCGACCACCCAGCACCTCATCCCGTCTCGCCTGCAGTAGGACGCTGGGACCCAGCGACCAGGTTCACCGCTTGAGGCCGTGCTGGGCGGCGACGATCTTCGACATGAGCTCGCGTGGAAGCGCACGCCCCAGCAGAAACGGCAGCGGTGCCCTGCTGCCGACGGCGTAGAACTCCCGCGGCCTCGGCGCGATGATCGCATCGACGATCGTGGCCGCAACCTTGGCCGCCGGAATGCCGCCGCGCTCGTTGGCGTCGAGGTGCTCGAGCATCGTCGTCACGTCCTGCGTATAGGGCGAGCCCTCTTCGAGGTACTTCGTCCGGCGCATCCCGATACCCGTGGCGATCGATCCCGGTTCGACGGTGCTCACCCAGACGCCGAAGGGCGAGAGCTCCTGCCGAGCCGCCGTGGCGAAAGCGCGCAGAGCCGCCTTCGCCGCCGAATAGGAACTGCGGTGGGCCAGTGGGAAGCTGGCGAGCATCGACCCGACCATGATGATGCGCCCCGCCTGCCGTGCACGCATTCCGGGCAGTACGAGTTGGCTCAAACGAACGGGGCCGAACACATTCGTGCGGAAGAGCCGTTCGATGGCATCAGCCGGGAGCTCTTCGAACGGACCCGACTGGCTCTCCCCGGCATTGTTGATGAGCACATCGATGCCGTCGAGCAGGCCGAGTTCCTCGAGCTCCGTGGCCAGTCGGTCGGGGCCGTCGGGATCGGCGAGATCCAGTGGAAGATAGCGGACACCGGGGATCCGATCGGCGGGGGAGATGCGGTCGGGGTTTCGGCCGGTTGCCAGCACCGTGCAGCCTTTCGCCGCCAGCGCCTCGGCGACGGCTCGACCGATTCCCGAGGTGCCGCCGGTGACGAGGACGGTGAGATCTGACTGCGTGCTGCTGGTCACGAGTGCGCTCCTTCGCCTGGTGCAGACCCGCTTTCCGGTCGCCCAGATGTCACTGCACGGCCCGCCTGCTCTGCGGCGGCGCGTCCGGCGCGGAGGCCGGAGAAGATGCACCCGCCGAGGAACGTTCCCTCGAGTGCGTTGTACCCGTGCATTCCGCCGCCCCCGAAACCGGTGACCTCGCCGGCAGCGTAGAGGCCCTGAATCTTTTCGCCGGATCCCGCCAGCACCTGCCCGTCGAGGTTCGTCTCCAGTCCGCCGAGAGTCTTGCGCGACAGCAGGCTCAGACGCACCGCGATGAGCGGACCGTGTGCCGGGTCGAGGATCTTGTGCGGTTTGACCGCACGCACGATCTTGTCGCCGAGGTAGGACCGCGCATTGTGGATGGCCTGGACCTGCGCGTCTTTCGAGAACGCGTGCTCGGTCTGCCGGTCCCGCTGCCGGATCTGTGCGATGAGATGGTCGTGATCGATGACCGGTCCGCGGGAGCGCTCGTTCATTCCCGCGACCAGTTCCTCGGTGGTCTCGGCCACGACGAAGTCGGAGCCGTACTTCTTGAAGGCCTCGATCGGTCCCGGAGCATCGGAGGAGCGCACCCGATCGAGCGTGATCCGAATGTCCTTCTCCGTGAGGTCCGGGTTCTGCTCCGAACCGGAGAGCGCGAATTCCTTGCGGATGATCGACTCATTGAGCACGAACCACGAATAGTCGTGCCCGGTCTCAAGGATCGTGTGCATCGTCCGATTCGTATCGAAGCCGGGATAGTTCGGTGCCGGGAACCGATTGCCCTCGGCATCGAACCACATCGACGACGGTCCCGGAATGATGCGGATCCCGTGCCCCGGCCAGATCGGATTCCAGTTCTCGATGCCCTCCGTGTACGCCCAGATCCGGTCCCGGTTGATGAGGCTGGCTCCGGCATCCTCGGCGATCTGCAGCATCCGCCCGTCCACATGAGCGGGCACTCCGGCGAGCATCGTATCCGGGAACTCGCCGAGGCGGTCGACCGGCCAGTACTTCTTCATCAGATCGAAATTGTGCCCGATGCCGCCGGTGGTGACGATGACAGCGGGTGCCCGGAGTTCGAAGTCGGCGATTTCGTCGCGGTTCGATTCGACTCCGCGGGCCGTGTGACTGGGGGCGAGCGTCCGCCCGCGGACACCGACGACGGCTCCATCCTCGTTGATGAGTTCGTCCACGCGGTGACGGAAAGCGAACTCGACGAGTCCCGCGGCCTCCGCGGTCTCGACCGGTTCACGGAAGACTCGGACCACCTCGGGGCCGGTGCCCCAGGTGAGGTGGAAACGGGGCACGGAATTGCCGTGTTCACCCGCCCCGGACCCACCGCGTTCGGCCCAACCGACGATCGGCGTCAGGCGTAGGCCGAGGTCACGCAGGTACTGGCGCTTCTCGCCGGCGGCGAACTCGAGGTAGGCCTCCGCCCATTTCCGGGGCCAATGATCCTCATCGCGGTCGAATCCCGCCGAGGTGGCCCAGTCGTCCTTGGCGAGCTCGAGCGAATCGTGGATGCGCAGTCGCCGCTGTTCGGGGGAGTCGATGAGGAAGAGCCCGCCGAGGGACCAGAACGCCTGTCCGCCGAGGTTGGCGCGGTTCTCCTGATCGAGGATGAGTACCCGCTTGCCGGCCTGGGTGAGCTCATGGGCGGCGACGAGTCCGGCGAGCCCGGCTCCGACGATGATCGCATCGGGAGATGGGCGGCCCGGGGCGGAAGGATCTCCCATCGCGGAGCTGTTGCCGCCATCACCGGGTGAGCGGGACGGGTCCGCGCTGTCGAAAGAACTCATCGTCGACTCCTCTGTCGCATCTGTCGGCCGTTGAACCGACGTTAAGTGTGCGCAGATTGTCCGGAACGGGCCGGATTCTGACAATCTGCGCACACTTACTTACCAGTAGACCTCAGTATTGCAGACGTTCCCGGTGAGAAGAGGGGCAGGCGGGCGGCAGTCCGATGTAATCGCCGCACTCTGTGATGAACCGAGACAGTCAGCAGTACTGCACCATCAGCCGTGGAGGGTCTTCTCCAGCCAATCGGCGGCTGCGGCGAATGACTCGTCCGTCGTCGTCGGGTCGATCGGCACCACTGCTCCGTCAGAGCTCGGGTAGCTGCCGAGGAAGTGCAGCTTGAGGGCCGCCCGGTGGACACCCTGCAGGGCCTCGGCCATGCGTGCCTCATGGATGTGTCCGAGCAGGTCGATCGAGAACTGGTAGAGGCCCAGCCCGTCACCGGTCGGCCGGGATTCGATGCGGGACATATTGATCCCGCGGCTGGAGAACTGTTCGAGCAGTTCGAGCAGCGAACCCGCCCGGTCCGAGCGCAGGGCCGCGACGATGGTCGTCTTATCGGCCCCTGTCGGAGCGGGCAGCGGACCCGGGCGGGTGACCACGACGAATCGGGTGACGGCGTCTTTGCGGTCGCCGATGTCCTCGGCGACGATCTCGAGTCCGTAGCGCTGAGCGGCCAGGGCCGGGCAGACGGCAGCCATATGGTCGCCGGCGTCATTGGCCAGGTCCCGGGCGGCCGCGGCAGTCGAGGACGTCGGCAGGTAGACGGCTTCGGGGAAGTTCTCGTTCATGAACGCCCGCACCTGTGCCTCGCCGTGCGGGTGCGAACCGAAGGAGGAGATCTCCTCCCTGGTGGTGCCGGGTTTGACGGCGAGGACGAAGCGGACGGGCACGACCACCTCGGCGATGATCTGCAGACGTCCGTTCTCGGTCAGGGCATCGATCGTGGCGGGCACCCCGCCTTCCAGCGAGTTCTCGATCGGCACGACCGCGGCATCGCAGTCGCCCTCGAGCACCGCGTCGAGCGCCGAGGGGGCATTGCGCATCGGGTGCGTCGTGGCCTCGGCGCGCAGGTTCCGGGAGTCGAGGAAGCTGAGCAGGGCCGCCTCGGTGAAAGTGGCCTCCGGGCCGAGGTAGGCGAAACGGTTGAGGCTCACTTGCCGGTCTCCTTGTGGTTATCGCCGTTCCGCTTCGCGCGGAGGCGGCGGACGAGGATGGCGCGGGCGACGTCGCGATACTGTGCAGCGCGGTGCAGCTGCGCTTTCAGATCACGACCGGTGACGCGGTGGTGGAGGTCGCATTCGACCTCTTCCACGCGCAGGCCGGCATTGACGACGTCGATGGTCATGGCAGCCTCGACGCCCCAGCCTGCGGCGAACGGCATGGCCGCGTCGAAGGCCTCTCTCGACAGGCAGCGCATGCCCGACAGGGGCTGGGTGGCTTCGAATCCGGAGAGCTCGGCGATGCCTTTCTTCGCCAGACCGACGACGAAGCCGAAGCCCCCGCCCTTGCGCTTCTGCGCGGGCAGGATCGCGATCGTCATGTCGGCCCGACCAGCGAGTACAGGCTCGGCCAGGGGAGCGGTGTTCATCGCTGAGTCCTCGAGGTCGCCGTCGATGAACAGCAGCGCCCGGTGGTGCGGGTCGACGCCCGGATCGGCGTCGGAGATCTCCCGATTGCGCAGAGCGAAGGCTCCGGTCATCATGGCCGCAGCCTTGCCCTTGTTCTTCGGGTGGGTGATGACCTCGGCGCCGGCGCGGCGGGCCAGGGTTCCCGTGGCATCGACCGATCCGTCGTCGACGACGAGGACCATGTCGACCCCGGGGATCTGCTTGGCCGCAGCGACGGTGGCACCGATCCGCTGGGATTCGTTCATCGCGGGGATGATAGCGGCGACCGCCTCGGGGGCGGGGTGCGGCTGTGCGCTCATGTCGGTTCTCCTGTCCGTCACCGGCACCGAGGTGGGGCACCCTTTTCGGGGCCCGCCTCGGTGATGGGGTGGTGACGGATATCAGTGGATGGTCAGCTGGCGGGACACGATGCCCGAGCGGACGCGGCGGGCCTCGGTGCTCATCGGCTCGGTCGTGTTCAGCGCTTCGTCGAGGCGCTTGCCGAACGCGGCGATGGGCTCTTCGACGTCGTCGACCTGGGTGCCGAACTCGAGTTCCCAGACGGGGACGATGATGCCGTGGGCGCGGAAGTAGCCGAGGAAGGTGCCGATTCCGCCGAGGTCGTTGGCGTTCTCGGCCTGCAGGCGGGCCATCGCGTCGACGACGCGGTCCTCACCTTCGGGGCGGGCCCACCGGACGTAGGTGCGGCCGGACATCTCGGTCCAGTAGGCGGAGTCGACGGAGGCGAGCTTCTCGGTCGGAGCCACGGAGTCGTTGGCCTGCTGGAGGGCGGCGGCCACGTCGGCATCGGACTCGGCTTCGGGCAGGGCCCAGTAGTCGAAGTTCTCGAGCACGCGGACGTCGAATGGATGAGAGGTGTCGAGGATGTCCTGCAGGCGCGGGCCCTCGCCGGGTTCGGTCGTCGCCTCGATGGAGGTGCCGGGTTCGGCATCGACGGCGGCCAGCAGGCCGCGGGCGACATCGCGGGAGGCGTCGGTCGAGGACACGGGCACCTGCATTCCGGCCAGGATCTCACCGTCGTCGCGACGCCAGGCCTGCCACGCGGCGGGCAGCAGGGACGTGATGGTCACCTCGTGGCCGCCGTATTCCTCGGTCAGCCTCGCGGTCGCGGTGGCCGCGGGCACGAGCTCACGCAGGCAGATGAGGTCGGCTTCGAACGGCAGGTCCGCGAACGGACGTGCGACGAATGCCGTTGCCTGCGCCCTGGCGAGGCGTTTGGCGATGAGTTCTTCCTTGGAGCGCTTCGACTTCTTTCCCATGGGACGCAAGTCTAGTCGGTGCGGCGGTTGCTGGGCTGTCGGGTCCGCAGGCGTGCCTGTGGCGGCGGGGTCAGATGCGTCGACCGCGACCGAGCGCAGAAAGGCCGACCGCGACTGAGCGCAGACAGTCCGGGCCGCTGCGCGACCTTCGACCTCAGCCGTCGTGGCCGACGGGAATGAAGTAGCGCGTGTTGTTCGACTCGTCCATGCGCACCTGCAGCTTGTCGCCTGGATGGGGGAACGCGGAGCGCTCCGGATTGTCGGGAGTCAGCCCGAGCGTCTCCAGGCGGATGATGCCGTGGCGGCCCACCTCGTCGGCGGCGAGGACATAGGAGTGGTTGAGCTCGCGGATGGTGACCTCGATGGCCGGATCGGTCGGTTCGTCCGCCTCGGCGAAGGCTCGGGGAGGGGCGGAATTGCCCATGCCCAGATACGCGCCGACATCATCGGCGATATAGCCGGCAACGGAATCGGCCTGCGCCATCAGCCCGGCGAGGATCACCGACAGCCGTTCCTGCTGGGCATCGGATTTCAGGGCCTGCCCGGGTTTGAAGAGGTGTTCCTCGGCGAGCACGCACCACGCGTCCTGCATGATCGTGCGCAGCTGGAGTTCGACGAGGACGGAAGGCTCGGAATCGAAGGGAACCTCGACGATGAGGTGGCGGCCGCGGTACCCAGAGGGCTTCGGGGTCGCGGAATAGTCGCGCACCTCGGCGATGGAGAGGTTCGTATCGTCGCTCACCTCGGTGAGCAGGTCCCACAGGGCCGACTGTTCGCGTTCGGTGCGGCAGATGACGCGGGCACCGACGACATCGATGACCTGGTTCTCGACCTCGACGGATTCGTGGATCTCGTCGTTGGCATCGGCGAGCTTGCGGCGCAGCTTCTCGCCGGTGCGCAGTCGATCCTTGATCCGACCGTCGACGACGCGCACTCGATCTCCGGAGAGCAGTGCGGATGGAGCGCGGACGGACTCGACCCAGTCATTGACCGTCTCGAGGGCGGCCCTCCAGGTGGACTCACGCCGGTCGTAGGCTTCGTCGACCAATTCGCGGACAGTTGCTGACATCCTCGTCACCTTCCTAGCTCCTGATTCAACTTCACCAGAAGAGAGGGGAGATGTCTATGGCTTCGACGCTGAAGTTGCGCCGGGGTGCCGAAAGGTGAGACGAAGGTGCCTCAGAGGTCGTAGTCGACGATGACGGGAGCGTGATCGGACGCGCCCTTGCCTTTGCGCTCCTCGCGGTCGATCTCACCGGCGGTCGCGGTCTTCGCCAGTGCCTGCGAGGCGAGCTGGAAGTCGATGCGCATGCCCTGCTTCTTCGGGAACCGCAGCTTCTGATAATCCCAGAAGGTGTAGACGCCGGGTCCGGGCGTGAACTGTCGAGTGACCTCGGTCAGGCCGGCTCCGAGCAGATCGTCGAAAGCGGCTCGTTCGGCATCCGAGACGTGGGTGGCACCCTCGAATTCGGCCATGTCCCAGACGTCCTCGTCGAGCGGAGCGACGTTGAAGTCACCGCAGAGGACGAGCTTCTTCTCCGGTTCGGCGCTCAGATGAGCGGCGATATCGGCCGTCAGCGCCTTGTACCACTCCAGCTTGTAGCCGTAGTGCGGGTGATCGAGTTCGCGGCCGTTGGGCACATAGAGCGAGTAGATGCGAACATCGTTGCAGGTCACCGACAGTGCCCGGGCTTCGACGACGGGCTCCTCCGAGCCGAAGGCAGGGATGTCCTTGAACCCGATCTCGGTGTCGGCCAGTCCAACGCGCGAGGCGATGGCCACACCGTTCCACTGGTTGAGGCCGTGATAGCTGACCTCGTAGCCGCGCTCGGTGAACAGCTCCTCGGGGAACTGCGAGTCCTTGCACTTGAGTTCCTGGATGGCCAGGACATCGACATCCGAGCGATCCAGCCAGGCCCCGATGCGGTCGTGGCGGGCACGGATCGAGTTCACATTCCACGTAGCGATTCTCACCCTCCCACCCTAAGCCGTCCGCGCCGGAGGTGAAAGCGGGGTGCGGGCGCTCACCGCGGGGCGGCTCGATAGAATCGGGACCATGCCTGAAGCTCCCAATGAACACCTCGGCCACGACGGTGCCGCCTACCCGGACTCCTACTATGTGCGGCTGTCCGAGGACCGCCTCGTCTCCACTCTGCACAGCCAGGGCGCTTGGCAGCCCGGCGAGCAGCACCTCGCGCCCGCCTCGGGGATGGTGCTCGCCGAGATCGAACGTCGCCTGCCCAGCGACAAGCTCATCTCCCGGGTGACCTTCGACGTCCTCGGCGTCATCCACTCCGGTGAGTTCACCATCGACGTCAACGTCGTCCGCCCCGGCCGCACCATCGAACTCGTCGAAGCGCATATGCGCCACGGGGAGCGCACCAGCGTGACCGCTCGAGTGTGGCGGCTGCAGGCCTCCGACACCGAGGCGATCGCCGGCGACGAATGGTCGCCGATGCCGCCCGTGTCCGAAATGCCCGAAGTCCCGTTCACCGGCCGCTGGGGTGGGGGCTTCATCGCGTCGCTCGAAGGACGTCAGGGAGCGGACGCCCATCCCGGCTGCGCACAGTCCTGGGTGCGCAGTCCCTATCCTCTCGTCGACGGCGAGATCGACCCGCCGACCGCGGCCTTCGTCAAGTTCGTCGACACCGCCAACGGCCTGGCCGTCCGCGAGGATCCGAAGACGACCTTCTTCCCGAACGTCGACCTCTCCATCCACCTCACCCGCGTGCCCGAAGCCGGCTGGGTCGGCTTCGACACGAAGGTGGCCTTCGGGCCGACCGGCCTGGGCCAGACGACGAGCGTGCTCAGCGATGCGGCCGGCCCCATCGGCACGGCCGTGCAGTCCCTGACCGTCCGCCGAGGTCAAGGCGCAGTATGAGTCCGCGGCCGCGTGCCCTCATCACCGGAGCGAGCTCCGGGCTGGGACGCGGCTATGCCCGCACCCTGGCCGCCGAGGGCTGCGACCTCGTCCTCGTCGCCCGGGATGAGGCCCGGCTGAATGAGCTGGCTTCGCAGCTGCGGACCTCGCAGGACATCCACGCCGAGGCGGCCGTGGCCGACCTGTCGGCCCGTGACGGTATTGACGCGGTCAACGAGATCATCGAAACGCAGCCGATCGACGTGCTCATCAACAATGCCGGCTTCGGTCTGCGCGGGACACTGTTGGACACCGACGCTGCCGAGCTCGACGCGCTCGATCGGGTGCTCGCTGGGGCGGTGAGGGAGCTGTCGCTGGCGGCGGCTCGGCGCATGCAGGCCCGCGGCCGCGGAGGCGTCATCAACGTCTCCTCGCTGGCGGCGGTGACGACGATGGGACAGTACGCCGCCTCGAAAGCCTCGACCCTGGTGTTCACCGAGGCGCTCGCCGGGGAGCTCAGAGACAGCCCGGTGACGGTCACCGCCGTTCTGCCCGGTTTCATCCGGACGGAATTCCACAGCCGCCTCGGCGTGGAGCGTCCGGGACCCGGCCTGATCTGGCTCAGCGTCGATCAGGTGGTGCGGCAGTCGCTACGTGATGCGCGGGCGGGGAAGGTCGTCTCGGTTCCGGGGTGGGGATACCGTCTGGCCGCGCTCGTCGCTCCGGTGGTGCCGCGCCCGCTCATGCGCTGGGGATCGACCGGATTCTCCTTCGCCCGCACTCGCGATCGCTGAGTCGGGATTCGCCGCGTGCGCTCGTCGGCATGACGTTCGCCAGCGGTGATCGCTTCGCACCCGCGATCGCTGAGTCGGGTCTCGCATGACGTGCCGGCGGTCATCGTCCGAAGGTCGTGCGCGCGTTGCGAGATGTGACCTATATGCAATTTTCGGCAGGAGCGGCGCAAGTGAGTTGAGGATTGAACTATCTGGAGTTGAGCCTGTGACCAGGGGTTTTATTCTGATCGCTTCTATGCTATAGAGCCCGACAGGATTCAAGACGGTGCGTGAGATTCTTTACAAGCGACACGAAAGTGTGGTCAAATTAATGTGTTCGCCCGGTGGGGATCGGGTGGACATAACGGACGTATGGGGATGCGTCCGGGTACTCGAGGGGAGTGCTGCGAGGACCCCGGGATGTCGCGATTACGCGCCCCGGGGTTCTTGTCATTCACAGCAGTATTTCGCGAAAACCTGCCTGACTTCAGGTCACTATCGGACATCCGAACCCAAATCCAGGTCACCATCGGATACTTCCCCTCTGTGTCAGGCTGGTTGTGAGCCACTCCGGATAAGAGAGGAACCGGAGCATCATGGCCATCACCCCTGGATACACTGTCGAAGAGATCCGAAACTTCGTCTACCAACACGAGAAGATCCCACACGGGTATAAATCCCTGTGGTTAGCGGAGCAAGAGTTCAGCCGTCACCAATTCAGGAAATGGCGACTAGCGACATTCAACGGTGACCTCGACCGTGGCCTGATCCCACGGTCACGGGCAGGCAAAGTTCCCTACAACCCGAGGCAACTGATGCAATCGTCAATCGAAGAAAACCAAGCCAAACGTATCGCCGAACTCGAAGAACGCAATGCTCAACTCGAGGCAGCGAACGAAGCCTTGGGAAAAGCTATCGGGCTCTTGCACGATCGGAACGCACAAGAGCCCGACGTAACCCCGACGACGCCGAAGCCGAGCAATTCCTGACCATCGAGAACTCCCTGGTCATCGAACTGGCTGACGTTCTGTCCTCACAGCGGAAAGCATTGGCGCTGGTCGGCCTGGCCCGATCAGTGTGGCACTACCGGGTCAACCCTCGGCCCCGACTAACTGACCCGATCGAGCAGAAGCAGCGAGACTACTCGACGCGGATCGGTGCTGCCGACCGGCAGAGCATCGAGGAGTGGATCCAGGCCGGTTGGCTGCAGGGTCGGTCAGTGGATGCGTCGTTTGCACGAGCGTGGGACGAGGGTGTGATGGTGGCATCCAGGCGCACGTGGTGGCGTATTGCTGAAGCGATTGTGGATCAGTCGCAGCGGCCCCGGATCCCGTCCCGGGGTGAGACGAGGACGCCCCGAGTGGCACCTGTGCTGGTGGCTACCCGGCCGGGGCAGGTGTGGAGTTGGGACATCACGGATGTGAAGTCGGTCTGGAGTCGGGTGACGTACAAGGCGTACTCGATCATCGATATCTTCTCCCGCAAGATCGTCGGTTACCGGGTCGAGTCCCGCGAAGTCGATGATTTGGCTGTTGAGATGTTTGAGGCCGCGATCGCCGAGCACGGTGTGCCTGAGTTTGTGCCTGCCGATTCGGGAGCGGCGATGAAGTCGAATGCGTTGAAGAACGCACTCGAGGCCTACGGGGTGGAGTTATCGCATAACCGACCGTATGTGTCGAATGACAACCCGTATTCGGAATCGGAGTTTCGGACGATGAAGTATCGCCCGGACTATCCGAAGACGTTTGAATCACTTGAGGCAGCTAGAGCCCACATCGATGCCTATGTCGTCTGGTACAACACGGAGCACCGGCATTCAGGGATCGGGTTGTTCACCCCGAATCAGGTCCATGACGGGTCGTGGGAGGAGGCGTGGAACGCCCGGGTGAAGGCGAATAATGAGTATTACGCTAGGCATCCCGAGCGTTTCCATGCGCCACCCCAGGTGCCGAGGCCGGCCGGTGTGGTCGGTATCAATTACGAACCAGTATTAGTTGAAGTCCAAGAAATCACTGCTGAAGCAGCGTGAGTGACTCCAAACAGCTTGACACCCCGCGTTCTGCGCGCGAAATTATCCGATAGTGACCTAGTTCGGCGGGGCTACTGGATGCTGACGCTGCGCTGGCGGCGCGAGCGGGTGCGGGCGATGCCGATCTCCAGGGCCACCGCGCTCAGCGGGGACCCGAGTGCCGTTGCGGCATTGCCGGCGGCGCGCTCGGCGACTTCGGCGATGATCGCATCGATGTCGGCGCGTTCATCTGCGTCGACGTGGATGAGCAGCTCCGGACTCCGCGCGGTGCCGCGCAGAATCACCGTGGCGTCGGAGACTCCGTCGGTGGATTCGAGGTCGGCGGCGACCGCCTCGGCGATGACCTCCGCATTCACCGTGGTCAGACCCGTGCGGGCATCGGCCTGCATCCGGAAGGGCTTCGCGAAGTCCTTCCGCGGGACCTGCACGCTCAGCCAGCGGAGCCCGATGATCGCGAGGATGAGAGCCACGACCACGGCGATGAGCGCCGAATAGGGCAGCGCCAGCACCGAGGCGACCGGACCGAGATCCGCTCCCGCCTCCAGGGCAGGGGCGATCGGGGCGGCGAGACCGAACCCGATGGCGAGCACTGCCAGTCCGGCGAGCAGAGCGATGAGGCCGAGGATGATCAGTCCCGTGCGGTTGGCAGCGGCGGCCGTGCGTCTCATGACTGACTCCTTCTGGCCTGGACCTTCACCGTGGGGGTGCGGTCGAATGAGATCGAGGCGAAGCGGTCCTTGACGGCGGCTTCGACCTCGGCGCGGATCGGCTCAACGTCGCGGATAGGCGTCGAGAACGTCACGATCGTCGACTTCGCGTTCGACGAGGCCTTGACCCCGCTGACGCCGTCGACCCCATCGGCGGCTGCGGCCGCGATCTGCGACAGCGCCGAGGTGGGCAGGGCGACCTCGAAATCACCGATGTTTTCTGACCCAGCGGCTCTCACGCCGAAGATCCGGCGCGCTCCGGGGGAGACGCCGAGGATGAAGGCGATGAGTCCGAGCAGAGCCAGGATGGCACCGACCGCGATGACGACCGCGGAATTCCAATGCAGGTTCCCGGCCGCCTCGGCGATGCCGGAACCCGGCGCTTCGATCAGTGCGGCTGCGACGGATCCGTTGCTCACGAATGCGGCGATGCCGGCCCAGCCGAGTCCCACGGCGAGGAACAGCAGGATGAGAGCGACGACCACGGCGGGGCCGATGCGGGAGGGCCGCTTGCGCAGCAGGCGTGTGCTCATTGCAGGCGATTCCTTCCTCGATTCGCACCGGAGGATTCCAGGGCGAGCCACCGCACGCTGATGTCGACCTGGCGGACGGTGACACCGGTGAGGCGTTCGACTTCGTGACTCAGGGTGGAGCGGACGTGTTCGGTCGCCTCGGCGATGGGGGTGGGGTAGGCCAGACCCAGCTGGACGGCGAGCGTACAGCTGCGTCCGGACAGGGTGACATCCACGGACGGGCGCGTGTCCAGGCTGGAACTCGCTCCGATTCCGAAGAGACCCGAGCTCGTGCCGCCGACGCCGGGCAGGTCTTTGAGCACCTGCCCGGCGGTGCGCTCCACGACCTTGTCCGCGATGGTCAGGCCGCCTCGGCGAGCTGGAGCGTCGTCGAGTATCGGGGCCACGGTGCTACCTCCGCGTGGTCGAGCGTGAGCTCAGCGCGGACAAGTCGAGACGTCCGTCGAGGACGAGGCCGACGACCAGGCCGAGCCCGCCGCAGATGGCGACGACGAGGAACGCGAGGAAACCGCCGAAGTAGGCGACGATTCCCAGCGTCAGGCCGACGAGGAGTCCGATGAGAGTTTTCGACATGGCATTCCTTCTGCCGAGGTGGTGCTACGGATGAGGGTCAGTTGAGTTCCGGCGAATCCTTGGCCGGAGCCTCTTCGTCGTCCTCGGGCAGGTGGACGTCGGTGACGTCGATGTTGACCTCGACGACCTGGAGTCCGGTGCCCTGTTCGACGGCGCGGACGACGTTGCGGCGGATCGCCTCGGCGACGTCGACGATGGAGGTGCCGTATTCGACGACGATGGTGAGGTCGATGGCGGTCTGCTTCTCACCCTTCTCCACGGACACTCCGCCGGAGACGTTGGTCTGCGAGCCGGGGATGCGGTCGGTGAGGGTGTCGAAGGCGCGGCGTGCGGCATTGCCCATTCCGTAGACGCCGGGGACCTCGCGGGCGGCGATTCCGGTGAGCTTGGCGACGACGTTCTCGGCGATGGTGGTGGTGCCCATGTCGGTGACGAGCGGGCTGCGCACGTCATCGTTCTGGGTGGTCTGGGCCTTCTGGTTCGAATCGGACTGCTTTGGTTCCGGCATCGTTCTTTCTTTTCGTTGGAGGTGCATGCGGTTCGCAAGTCCTTCGGCTGAAGGATGCTTACACAGGTACAGACGCGGCCTCGATGAAATCCTCACGCGGTGTTCGCAGAAATTTTTCGCCGGAGCGGAATTTTCGCCGAGGCGGCCGGCCGGTTCCGCGGCACCCGTGGCCTACGATGGGGATATGACAAGGGGAGATGATCGTTTCGACATCGTCACCCTGGTCGTGCGCGCTCGCGAGGGTGACATCGCCTCGTTCGAGGCCCTCGTCGACGAATACGAGCGGAAGCTGCTGCGTTTCGCCTGGCGTGCGCTCGGGGATCGGCAGGATGCCGAGGATGTCGTTCAGGACACGCTCGTCAAGGCGTGGCGATCGCTCGATGCGCTGTCGGAACCCGCGGCCTTCGGCACGTGGATCTATCGGATGGCCTCGAATCGCTGCACCGATGTGCTGCGCCGACGCACATCCCGGCCCTCGGATGCATCGGACCCCGAGGATCTGGGCCATCACGTCGACGGCACCGCTTCGGTCGAACGGTCCGTCGAGGCACGCACGGCGCTCGAGCACTTCTCCGCGATTCTGCAGACCCTGTCCTCGGAGCAGCGTGTAACGTGGGTGCTCCACCAGATGGAAGGTCTCAGCTACGCCGAGGTCGCCGAGACCTTGGGAATCAGCGAAGGCAGTGTGCGCGGACGCATCCACCGCGCCCGAACCGCCATCGCTGAGGGCATGGAAGGATGGGTATGAGCGACGAGTCCGTCAACGCCACGGACGCTCACCTGCGCGGCATCATCGACGAATACATGGGGGCCTTCGAACCCGACCCCGCCGAATCCGTCGGCCTGCGCGAACGCATCCTCCAGATCGTGCGCGAGGACGCGGCGCTGGCACCGGCCACGAAGCTGACGACCGAACGCGGCAATCCCTTCCGGATCTCGACGGCGGAGGTGCGCGGAATCATCCGCGAGGCCGTCGACTCCGTGCCCGGGATCCGCGCCCGCAGCGTGAATCCGACCCCTGCGGGCGAGCCGGAGGGCAGCGCCGTCGAGGTGGCGCTGACCGTGACGATGAGCGCGGGCACGGCTTTCGTCTCCGCCGCCGAGGATGTCCGCCGCAGCGTCGCCGGTGCCCTGACCGCGCAGCTGGGGATCCCCGCGCTGCGGATCGACGTCACTGTCGAGGACGTATTCGTCGACGAGGAGGCCGCCGATGACTGAGAAGCCGAGGACCGAGAAGCCGAGAATCGGAACCGAGACCTCACGTGGATTCGACGAGGAGGCGGTCTCGGCACGCCTGACCGAATCCGTCACCGGAGTCGACGGCGTCACCGGCCTGGCGCCGGGTCTGCGGGACATGATCGCCAACGCGGCCGCGCGAGTGATGCGCCGGACCGGATCCGAACCGCTGCGCGTCGAGGTCTGGAGATCCGGTGAGGACCTCAGCGTCCGGATCGACGCGCACCTCGACGACAGTCGGCCCGTGACCGAGATCGTCGATGAGCTCTTCGCCGTCATCGCCGTCGACCTGCAGGCTGCGGTCGACGGGCCCATCGGGGAGATCGACATCGACGTGCACATCGTCAGCCGCAGCCGCTGAGCTCTCGCGGCGGGTTGCGAGCGGCACTCAAGACGCGAACGGCACAGAAAAAGGTGGACAGCCCAAGTTAGAAACTGGGCTCTCCACCTTTTTCTGGGCTGTTGCCGGCGGGCCGTCTGCGGCTGTGTTGGGCCGCAGTGGGGCACCGCCGGGCAGCTTGCGGCTGTCCTGAGGCTGTTCCTGCTCAGTCGGCCTTGCTCTTCGAGCGTCCGGTGATGAGACCCCAGACGATGAGCACGATCAGCGAGCCGCCGATCGCGCACAGCCAGGACGACAGTGAGAAGAACTTATCCATCTGGACGCCGAAGATCATGCCGCCGAGCCAACCGCCCAGCATGGCTCCGACGACGCCGAGGATGAGCGTGGCGAAGAAGCCGCCGCCCTGTTTGCCGGGCAGGATCGCCTTAGCGATGGCTCCGGCGATGAGTCCGAGGATGAGATATGCGATGAAACCCATGTTGCTCACGTCCTTCCTGAAGGCACTTGACCGGCTGGGTTGCGCGGTGTTGTTGACACTCCACAACCCACTGTAGTCGATAGTCTAAAGGTGTGTTGATTCTTTATAGTATCGGTACAGACGCAGGCGCGATGAAATCCTCACGCTCCAGATCTGTGCCGTCTGTCACGTCCGCATCCCCCGCCGTCGCTGAGACGGCGCTGAACGGTCGCCCGAAACCCGCCCAGTAGACTGGAGTTCATGACCGACAGCACTGACACTCGCCGACAACTGCTCGACCTCATCGACGAACTCGCCGTGGTGCGCGGCAGGGTGACCCTCTCCTCCGGCAAGGAGGCCGACTACTACCTCGATCTGCGTCGGGTCACCCTCGACCACCGCTCGGCACCGCTCGTCGGCGATGTCGTCCTCGACCTCCTCGAGGCTCATGATCTGCTCGACAAGGTCGACGCCGTCGGCGGCCTGACGATGGGCGCCGACCCGGTCGGCACCGCCGTCATGCACCGGTCTGTGGTGCGGGGCACCCCGCTCGACTCCTTCGTCGTGCGCAAAGAGGCGAAGAAGCACGGAATGTCCCGTCGCGTCGAAGGCCCCGACGTCGCCGGCAAGCGAGTCGTCGCCGTCGAGGACACGTCGACCACGGGAGGTTCCGTGCTCACCGCCGTCGAAGCGCTCAAGGAAGCCGGCGCCGAGGTGGTCGCCGTGGCCGTGGTCATGGACCGCGACACCGGCGCCAAGGAACGGGTCGAAGCGACGGGAATTCCGTACCTGACCGCGCTGACGACCGCGGACCTCGGCCTCGACTGAGACCCGCCTCGGCGAGGCGGGGCGAAACCGTGCCGCCTCGGCGAACTCGGCTCACCGATCACGACCTGGGACTCGACTGGCAATTCTGTCGAAATCGAGGACGTGGTTTGAAACAAGTCTCTTATTTCAACACGATAGATGAGACACTCCCCAAGAACTGTTTGATGTAAAGGATGACGCGTGCTCACACTGAAAGAGGTTTCCCTCCGCACAGGGAAGCGGACATATCTGGACGAGGTGAGTTTCACCGCCGAGGCGGGCCGGATCACCGCAATCGTGGGAACCCGCTCGGCGGGCCGCACCGAACTGGTGCGCATCATTATGGGCCTCATCGCCGCTGATGAGGGCACCATCGAACTCGAGGACTTCGAACTCGACTTCGGCGACCGGCAGAACTTCGGCTATCTGCCCGCGGAACGCGGCGGATACCCGAACATGCGCGTGCTCGACCAGATCGTCTACCTCGCCCGCCTGCACGGGATCACCCTGGGCGCGGCCGAACGGAATGCGCTGACCCTGCTCGGCCATCTCGAGCTCGCCGACCGCGGCTACGCACCGTTGAAGAACCTCTCCGGCGCCGAGATCGCCCGCGTCGACATCGCCGCGACCCTGGCCGCCGACCCGGACGTCGTCGTCATCGACGATGCCTTCGCCGGCCTCGACGCCGCCTCGCTGCGCCTGGTCACGTCCCTGCTGCGGGCCCACGCATCCTCGGGCGTGCCTGTCATCCTGGCCACCGACGACTGGGAGGCCGCACAGACGTTCGCCGATGATGTCATCATCCTGAACCAGGGCAAGGTGACCGCCACGGGCAGCGTCGAGAAGCTGCTCGGTGACCCGCACTACCGCGTCGAGTCGACGGACACCGAGGCGGCCGCCTCGGCGCTGAAATCCCGAACGGGAATCAGCGATGTGAAGACCGCCGGACGCGAGGGCTCTGCGGTGAGCTTCCGCGCGAATGATGCGAAGTCAGCCGCGGCTGCCGTGGCCGAGCTGAAGAATGTGAAGAACTTCGAAAGTGTCCGCCCGACACTGGCCGAGCAGTACAAGGAGGCTCTGTAATGGCGCGCAAAGACAATGGTGCGAATGACGAGTCCCCGGAACCGCTCGTGTCCAAGGGCACGGCCGGCGAAGGCATCGACGACCTCGGTGTGCCCGTCGACGACGATGTGATCGAAGACGAGACCACCGCCGAGGAGGTCGACTCGGACGACGAGGCGACCGCAGCCGGTGCGACCAAGGGGTCGGCCGCCTCGGCGAAGAAGGACACCGACACGAAGGATCCAGCCGCGAAGGAATCGGACGAATCCGGCGCCACCGACGGCCTCGACGACGTTCCCTTCGAACTCGCCGAGGACACCCCCGACCCTGACGAACTGCCGGAGACCGGGCTGGTCTCGGAATTCGTCGACGTCGGCAACCGCCAGGCCGCGTGGCTCGTGTCGAACCGTGAGTCCACCACGGCCATGCGCAGCCCGTACTTCCTGGTCACCGCCGCCGTGATTATCCTCGGCGTGCTGGCCGCCATCATCTCCGGAATCGTCGCCGACGTGCAGAAGGACTCGGGCACCCCGACCATGGCGATGGTCGGAGTCGGCGAGCAGGCGGCGATGTACGAACAGCAGCTGGGTGTGAAGATCACCGATGCCAAGGATGCGCCGGCGGCTGAGAAGCTCGTGCGTGAGGGCAAGGTCGACGCCGCATTCATCCAGGACCCGAGCGGTCAGGGACAGCCGACGATCATCGCCCTCGACAAGCAGCCCGATGCCCTGCTCGAGAAGCTCGCTCCGAAGACCGAGGCGACGCTGCTCGAGACCCCGGCCGTCGACGGTGCCGTGGCCACCCCGCTGCTGTGGGGGATGGTCGCGCTGTCGCTGCTCGTCGTCGCCACTCTGGGCACTGCGCTGTATCAGAACCTGCGCTTGGAGAAGCGCAACCGGATCACCGAGATCATCGCAGCCACGATTCCGCCGCGCGCCTCGGCCTCCGGTCGGATCACGGGCATGCTGACCCTGGTGGTCGTCCACCTCGTGGCAGCAGCCGTCATCACCGAGCTCGGACTCTCGCTGTCGGGCAAGACGTCTCTGGCGTTCGCCATGCTGCCGGGCCTCGGCTGGTTCGCGCTGACCCTGCTGCTCACCGCCTGGTCGGTGTTCGCGCTGCTCGTCTGGGCTTCGACCGTCGTCGGCTCCAAGGCTCGCGCCACCTTCCTCACGATCATCGGCGTCTTCACCGTGGCGGGCTTCTTCGCTCCGGTCCTCATCGGACCCTCGGGCGCCGTCGCGAAGGTACTGTCGTGGACGCCGTTCACCTCACCGCTGGGCATCGCCGGCCGCTCCTTCGCCGGTCAGGCCGAGTGGTGGGAGGGCCTCGTCGCCGCCGGCATCGCTCTGGTCCTCGCTGTCATCCTCCACGCTCTGGCCTCGGGTGCGTACGTGCGCTCGGTGCTGTCCGGAGGCGGACGCGGCGGTAAGACCGTGAAGATGAGCAAGCGCGCGCAGAAGGTCGGTGCTACCACCTCGGCGAAGGGATCTGCGAAGTCGGACTCGAGCGCCGATGATGCGGAGGACGCCGATTCGGACGTGAAGTCCGGCGGAGAAGACGAAGAGGACGCGAAGTCGGCGGATGATTCCCGCGACGACAAGTGACGGAAAGCGCTGAACCGCAGGTGGGGGTCGGTCCGTGGACCGGCCCCCGGCCTGTGGGTGAGCACTTCGATCCGGAGCTGCTGGCTGAGGGTGATCGGCGCAATGTCGTCGACAAGTATCGGTATTGGAAGCACGATGCGATCGTGGCCGATCTCGATGATTCGCGGCACGACTTCCACGTCGGAGTCGAGAACTGGCAGCACGATCTCAACATCGGTTCGGTCGTGCGCACCGCCAATGCCTTCAACGCCGCAGCCGTGCACATCGTCGGCAAACGCCGCTGGAACCGTCGCGGAGCGATGGTCACCGACAAGTACCAGCACGTCATCCACCACCCGAGTGTGGACGACCTGCTCAGCTGGTGCGCCGAAAACGACGTGCCGCTGCTGGGCATCGACAACTTCCCGGACTCCGTGCCGCTGGAGACCTACGACCTGCCTCGGCGCTGCCTGCTGCTGTTCGGGCAGGAAGGGCCGGGGCTGAGCGAGGAAGCGCATCAGGCGAGCCGGGACGTGCTCTCGATCGCGCAGTACGGGTCGACGCGGTCGATGAACGCCGCAGCCGCCGCCGCGATCACCATGCACTCCTGGATCCGCCGACACGTCTACGAACAACCCGTGAGCTGAGCTCGCTGCCGGAGTGCGGTGGACCGAGTCGCCGTCACGGAGGTTGCCGACCGGCATACAGAGACGACGAAGCGCCGAGACGGCACGACGATGATCGTGCCGCCTCGGCGCTTCTGTGCTGCCGGGAGCCGGCCGCCTCGGTGGGCGTTGATAGGCTCCGACGACGCAGCGCCGCACGTTCAGGGGCGAACGTGCGGCACTGAAGTGCCGACTGCCTCAGCTGAGGTCGGCGGCGTGGGGTTCGATGAGTCCGCCCAGTTCGGCGAGCTCCGCGGTCAGCGAATCCGAGTCGTCGAAGGTGCGGGTCATGACCGTCAGGCGCTTGGCGTAGTGACCGATGGGGTATTCCATGGTCATGCCGATGCCGCCATGCATCTGGATCGATTCCTGGCTGATGTTGCGGGCAGCCCGGTCGACGATGATCTTCGCGGCGATGACGTCGCGGTGGCGGTCCTTCTCGGCGCCGGGGACCTCGGAGGTCACGGCCAGGCGAGAGTACAGAGCCATACTGCGCGCGTACTCGAGTTCGGCGTAGAGGTCGGCGGCGCGGTGCTGCAGAGCCTGGTTCGCACCGATCGGAGCACCGAACTGCTCACGGGTCTTCAGGTACTCGGCGGTCATCGTCAGCGAGGCTTCGAGCGCACCGACGGCCTCAGCCATGATCGCGGCGTTGCCCAGGTCGAGGACCTCGGACAGTACGGCATTGGCGTCGGCGGCGTCGAGGCGCTGGGCGGCGACACCCTCGAGCTTGAGGTTCGCGCTGCCCAGGCCATCGGCCTGGCGCTGAGCCACACGGCTCAGACCCTCGGCATCGGCGGCGACGAGGTAGAGGCCCAGTTCGCCGTTCTGCGTGGCGGTGACGACGAAGTGGTCGGCGACGTCTCCGCCGAGCACGTTGTTCTTCTCACCGGTGAGGGTGAAGCTGCCGTCTGCGCCGGAGACCTGGGTCTGCGGAGCGTCGACCGCGTAGCGCAGTCCGGGTTCGAGCGCTGCGAGAGCGAGGAAGGTCTGGCCCTCTGCCACACCGGGCAGGATGGCCTGCTTCTGCTCCTCGCTGCCGCCGAGCAGAACGGCATTGGCACCGAGGACTGCGGTAGCCAGGAACGGTTCGAGGACGAGTGAGCGACCGAACGCCTCGGCGACCACGGCCACCTCGTTGAAGGTCATGTCCGCGCCGCCGTAGGACTCGGGGATCGCAAGTCCGAGCAGACCCATTTCGGCGAAGGCCTGCCACTTCTCGCGGGAGATGCCCTCGTCGCTGCGAAGGGTCTCTTCGCGCTTTGCGATGTCGTACTCGCTGCGCAGGTACTTGTTCAGAGTGCTGGCGAGTTCTTGCTGAATGTCGTTGAGTTCAAGATCCATTGTTGTCCTTCTTGGGAGATCGAGTGAGCGTCGGTATCTCAGAGACCGAGCAGTGCCTTCGAGATGATTCCGCGCTGCACCTCGGACGAACCGCCGTAGATGGTGACCTTGCGGGTGTTGAAGTAGCCGGGCAGGGCATCGACAGCTCCGTTGGGCAGGTCGGACAGACCCTGGCCCTGCACGCGGTCGGCGACGAAGTCGAGACCCTGCGGACCGAGCACGTCGACGAGGAGTTCGGAGATGTCCTCCTGCAGCTGGGAGCCCTTGAGCTTGAGCACCGAGGAGCGCGGATCCGGCTTGTCGGACCCGGCGGCCTGGGTCGAGAGGATCCGCAGCTGGGTCATCTCGAGCGCGGTGAGTTCGGCTTCGATCTTCGTCAGACGAGCGGAGAACAGGGGGTCATCCAGCAGAGTGCCGCGAGCGGTCTTCGTCACCGCGGCATAGGCCTTGGCGCGGGCGAGGTTGACCTTCGAGCCGCCGATGCGGGCGATTCCGGTGCGCTCGTTGCCGAGGAGGAACTTCGCGTAGGTCCAGCCCTTGTTCTCTTCGCCGACGAGGTTCTCGACGGGGACCTCGACATTGTCGAAGAAGACTTCGTTGACCTCATGGCCGCCGTCGATGAGCTGGATCGGACGGACGGTGACGCCGGGGGTCTTCATGTCGATGAGCAGGAAGGAGATGCCGGCCTGCTTCTTCACGTCCGGGTCGGTGCGCACGAGGTTGAAGATCCAGTCGCCGTACTGGCCCAGGGTCGTCCAGGTCTTCTGGCCGTTGACGATGTACTTGTCGCCCTGGCGCACCGCGGTGGTCTTGAGCGAGGCGAGGTCCGAGCCGGCGTTGGGCTCGGAGAATCCCTGCGACCACCAGATGTCGATGTTCGCGGTGGCGGGCAGGAAGCGTTCCTTGATCTCCTGCGAGCCGAAGGTGGCGATGACGGGTCCGACCATGGACACGTTGAACGGCAGCGGCTGCGGAACGCAGGCCAGCTGCATCTCTTCGAGCCAGATGTGACGCTGCACGGGGGTCCAGTCCTGGCCACCCCATTCGACCGGCCAGTTCGGCACGGCGTAGCCGTGCTGGTTGAGGATCCGCTGCGAGGTGACCATGTCTTCCTTGCTCAGCTCCTGGCCGGTGGCGACCTTGAAGCGGAGTTCCTCGGGGATCTCCGTGCGGTAGAACTGACGCATCTGCTGCGCGAACTCGCGCTCTTCAGCATTCAGTAGGGTGTCCATGCGAACTCCTTATAGATCGTTCAGTAACTTTCCTCCAATGGTACGGTCCGGTGTTCCGGCTCACAAGTGGGAAACGACGGAGATCCTCGCCGAGGCGGCCCTCCGGTGGGATCGGATGTTGATGTCACAATCGCCTAACTTTATCTCAGAAATGTATTACTACACCTATCGCGGGTGGTACTACTTATTCAGGAATTTCATCGTTGATTCCGAGACGTGAGCCTCTCCGGACTGAACCCCGCACCGCTGGGCTCCGCATTCCCCCGCCGCAGAAGATCCCCAGGGGTACGGAAAGCTGAGTGACGTGTCAGGCAGGACTACAAGCATCCCCCCGGTCGCACCGTCGCGCCGGCTCTTCGGTTACGAGTCCGAACTCTCGACGGTCGTCGACGCGATCTCAGGGCAGAGGCATCTGGGCGCACTCATCATCGGCGCGGCGGGCATCGGGAAGACCGCGCTGGTGAATGCTTCGCTCTCTCGTCTCGACCCCGATCTTGCGGTCACCCGCCTGCGCGGCTCGGAGAACGCGCGGGTCCGGAATCTCGGAATCTTCGAAATCCTGCTGTCGCGGGAGGGCATCGGCACAGACCTCCCGCCTGGTCGAGCGCTGTCGGTGATCGGCGATCTGTTCGAGCGCAGAGCCGAGGGCGGGCGCTCTCTGGTCGTCGTCGACAATGCCGATCTCGTGGACGATCATTCCCTCGCAGTGCTGGCCCAGCTGACGGATGCGCGCAGGATCAAACTCGTCATCGCCGCCGAATCCGCCCGTCCGCCGGTCGATCTCATCGCCGGACTGTGGCTGTCCGGAAGCGTTGTCAGGATCGATCTGGACGGTATCGACGAGGCGGATGCGGCTGCGATGATCAACAGCATCGGACTCATGGAGACCGAGACGAGATCGGTCTCGGAGCTGACCGCGCTCGCCCATGGCAATCCGCGGCTGCTCGAGAGGCTGCTGTTCGGGCGGAGCCGGACCAGCGGGGTCGAAACCGCGATCGCCCGGGTCGATCAGCCCAGCCGAGAGGTCATCGAAACCGTCGCTCTCATCGAAGCCGTGCCCTATGACGTGCTCGTCGGGTTCGCGAGTCCGCAGACGATCGACTCTCTGGCGGAGGATGGTCTGCTCTCGATTTCGAAGGGTCGAGGGGGAACGGTGAGCATGCACGAACCCGTCACGGCTGAGAACGTCCGAGCGATGGTCCCTCCCTCTCGCAGCCTCGAGCTGCTCACCCGGTTCGATGCCGGAGCGGATCTTCCGGCACTTCACGGCAGGACGCTCTTCGGCTACGCCGCGTGGTCGATCTCCTTGGGCCGGGTGCCGACTCCCAAGCAGGTCCTGGATGCCGCCGGTTGGGCAAACGCGCGGGGCAGATACCGCGAAGCCGCAGAGATCATCCGCACCAGCGGCTATCGCGGTCCCGAACTCGACCTCGAGCACGCCCGCAGCGAATGGGGAGCCGGCCGTCTCAGGCAGGCCAGGGAGATCATCGACCCGCTCGTCTCCGAGGCTTGCCTGAATCCGGTCACCTCAGCACAGGAGTATCTGTCCCGTCTCGCCTCGATGGAACTGAGGCTGATGGACCCAAGGAAGCCCGAGGGTCTGCGGCTGGACTGGGTCCGGGACACGCTTTCGCTGCCGATCGACGTCGGTCGGCTCGATGCGACGCGCGCCAGGTTCGACCTCAAAGGAGGTCGTATCGCCGCTGCTTGCGCTCTGGCCGAGAGCGTCTATCTCAACCATGCGAGCTCGGTGCGCCACCGTCTGCGCGCATGTGCGTTCCTCGGCGTGGCAGAAGTGATGTCCGGGCGGATCGAACTGGGACTGAGCTATATCGCGCAGGCCCGGCTGATGTTCGGACTTCCCGGACCCGAATCGTTCGAACGGGAAGATGCCATCCCGCAGTTCTTCGTGGCGAATTTCATCGCCGGCAACTGGGCCGAGGCGCGGACGGCAATGGATGAACTGACCTCCAGTCGGCGGCTGACCAGGCTGACGAACGCGCTCATCGACCTGCGCACCGGCAACGCGGCGAAAGCCCACTGCATCCTCGGCGAACTCAATCTCGGTGCCGACCCCTGCGACATCGTCGATATTGCGGGAATGGCCAGGTCGGCTCTGTCTCTGTCCGCTGTGCTGACAGACCAGCGGACGGAGGTCGTCTCGATCGCTGTCGACGAGGAGGCCGAAGCCAGTCGGCATTCGTGGTGGGCTTCATTCGAAGCCAGACTCTTCGATCTGCAGGCACTGGCGCAGACGTCGCCGGGGCCGGCAGCCCCACAACTCTATGAGCTCGGGGCCTGGGCAGACGAACACGGTGCGCACACCCTTGCATGCCTGGCCTGGCTCGAGGCCGGTCGACTCGGGCACGAACAGGCCATCGGCGGATTGTCCGCGTCGTCCGGCAGGGTCGACGGCTCCCTCGGTCGCCTGCTGCGCGCCGTGGCACATGCCTTCAGCACTGACGATCTGCAGGCGCTCATCACCGCGGCCCGTGAGGCGCTGATCTTCGGCGCGGTCGTGCTCTGCGCCCAGCTCTCCGGCGAGGCCCGAAAACGCGCCGTTGCCTCAGGTGATGCTGCCGCCACCAAAGAAGCCCGGATCCTGCTGGGCCGGAGCCGGCGCGTGCTCGACTTCGATGCCGACGGCAAACGGTTCCACGCGAATCTGGGCGAGCTCGAGCACTCGATCATCACGGGCATCGTCGAGGGCCGAACGAGCTCAGAGATCGGAGATGAGCTGCACCTGTCGACCCGAACCGTCGAATGGCACCTCGGTCGCCTCTACCGTCGAGTGCATGTGGCCAATCGGCAGGAGCTGCGAGAGGTGGTGACGGAATGGCTGAAGAGCTGACCGCCGCCTCGAGTGCTCGTGACGGAGCTGAGATCTTCGGGCGCAAGGGCGAACTCGAACTGATTCGTCAGTCGCTGCGCTGCTCGGAATGCTCCGGCATCCTCATCGAAGGCGAGATCGGCGTCGGCAAGACTCTCCTGGCGAGAACGGCCTTCGAGGACGGGAGCGACGGAATCTGGATCCGCGGGGACCGCGTGCACCAGAACACCGAGTTCGGCGTCTTCGGTCTGCTCGTCGACCTCGACAGCGACCCGTCCACGCTGCTGGGACGAATCGTGTCCCGGCTCACCTCGACTCGAAGCCTGCAGGCGGTCTTCGTCGACGATGCCCACCTGCTCGACTCCCGCTCGCAGGAGGTCCTGACCGACTTGGCCAGCGTCGGCTCGATCAAGCTCGTCGCGATGTCGCGGTCCAATCCCGAGAGTGGGGTCATGCCGTTCTCAACTCTCGTCGAAGACCGTGTGCTCCAGCATCTCGTCCTCGGCCCCCTGCCGCGAGAGGACTATCGGTCGATGATCGAACACCGCCTCGGTCACATCGTGTCCCAAGCCGTGGTCGACATCGTCGACTTCCATTCGAAGCGCAATCCGGGAAAGCTCATCGAACTCCTCGAATACACCGCACGACGATCGCGCTTCCTCATGCGCCGAGGAGTGTGGATCCTCGACGGACACGACACCGACTACGATGCGCGTGCCCGCGACTATGCGCGGATCGGACTCGCCGACCACTCGCCGCAGGAGACGGAGGCCCTCGAGCTGGTCGTCCTCGCGGGAGAGGTGGAGCTGGCGACACTGCTCAAAGCTGGGCTCGGGGAAGCCGCGGATGCGCTCGTGGCCGCTGGAGAGCTGAAGATCGACTCGCAGAGGCCCCATATCTATGAGGCGGTGGAGAACCACACCTCGGACACGATCAGATATACGACCCCAACCGGTCGGAGTCGAGAGTGGTTCGACTTCATCGACTCCAGCGGAGATGCACCCGCGGAGTGGTCGCAGGTGGTCAGGGCCGAGTGGGGACAGATCTGCGGAGCGGAAGTCAGCGAGTCGAGGACCATCGCCGCCGCACTGATCGCCGCTCGCCTCGGAGACTGGCATCGGGCCATGCGTCTGATCGCGGAGATCCCGACGGAGAAGATGAGCCCGCACGAGCTGCTCTCCGTCGCTCTCCTCTATTGCGGCTGCAATAAGATTCCCCTCGGACTCGACATCCTGGCACATGCGGTACGCACCGCATGCTGTGCCCAGCTCGTCGTGGACGCGCTCGTGGTGTGGATGAACCGCGCTTCCGCATCCATGTCTCCTGCCCTGCGACTTGCGGACTTCCGCACCGCTCTCAAACGGCTGTACGAGGAAGGTGACGGACACCCCGGAGGGGGAGTGGACGCAGCGTTCGGACTCGAGTTCCTCGACCGAGTCGCTGCCGTCGTTGCCGAAGAACGACCGATCACCGTGGATGTCTTCGACGGACTCACACCCGAGGGCGGGGCAACGGGCAACTTCCATCTGCTCGACACGATGCTGCACGCGACGGACATGCTCGACTCGGGACGCACCTTGGAAGCACTCGCGCTCCTCGAATCCGCTCAAGCCGATTTCAGCAATGAGAGCACGGGAGCGCTTCACCTGACCATGCTGCGCGGTCGCACGCTGCTGCAGCTGGGACGGATCGCTGAGGCGAGAGAGCTGATGACGACACTGTCGACGCATGACATCGCGTACCTGTCAGCTCGGTCCGGGCCGATCGACCTGCTGTGGGCGCAGACTCACCTGCTCGAAGGCAATCTGTCGGGGGCGATGAAGGCGCTTCGCGCCGCGATCGAATCGCTCACCTATTGGAATATGGGCACCCAGCTGGCCATTGCGTTGGCGGAGGCCGAGTATGCGGTGTCACGTGTCGGAACCGCTGCCGAAGCCGACGATCTGCACGCCCGCTTCGACGAGCTGCCCGTCACAGCCCTCTACCACGAATATCGTCGGGCCCTCGTTCTGCGAACTACCGCGCGGGCGATACGCACCGGTGAGACCCGGTACGAGCACGAGCTGCGTCGGATGTTGGACGACGCCGAAGCCGATGGGGCGGCGGCGATCGTCGTGCTCATCCGCCTGCACCTCTTCCTGCACTTCGACGAGATCGCACCCGAGGCGATGTGCGAAGAAGCAGAGCGCGGAACCGGGCGTGAGTTCGACATCGTCGGCCGCCTCGGCGCTGCTCTGCGTGATCGTGATCGTGCTGCCCTGACGGCCATGGCAGGAGAGTACGGAGCGTCGATGCCCGACCTGGCGGGTAAGTGCATCGCTCTGGCCGCGCGATTCGGAGCCGGCAAGCGCAGCGGACCGGGCAGGCAGAACATAGGGCTGACCGCCCGGGAGAAGCAGATCAGCGCGCTCATCGTCGCGGGCCGATCGAATGCGGAGATCGCGCTGGAACTGGGGGTGCGGGTGCGAACGGTCGAGGGTCACACGTACCGGCTGTTCCGAAAACTCGGAATCGAGCGCAGGGACCAGGTCGCCGAGGCGATGCGGGATACCGAAGGCCGACTGCGCGCCTGAGCGCGAACCGAGTATCCGCACCTGCGGGATTTCGGACTCGAGTGAGTACTCACTGCGGTGCTCCAGTGGTGACCTGGCAGTGACTGAGTAGTGACCCGAAGGCGATTCCCGTATCGACCACCTGGTCCGAGACGGCTGCCGGCGAGGAGTATCTGAGTATGGACATCACGCCTCAGTCTCCTCAGCGAACCGATCCCCGCGCCGTGCGAACGGCAGCGTCCGTCTCCGGGCCGGAAATCCTTGTCCGAAAGAGCTCTCCGGACTCGACGACGGGAGGCGGATCATGCGTCAGGTGATTCGTCGCAAGGAAGTCGGCGACCTCCGCTCCCTCCTCTCGCGGCACCGTGCCGCCGCCCTCACCGGCGGCTTCGGGTCCGGGAGGCGATCGATTCTGCGGGCACTCGAGTCGGAGTGGGACGGCACGGTCATCAGAGTCGCATCGAGTCCGCTCGATGAGGACACGCCCTGGTCCGGGATAGGCGGTCTGCTCGCCGCAGTCAGCGCATCCGTGAACGGCCCTGCCGATCCGGCGGAATTCGCCGATGATGAGTTAGTGCCGAACATGATGACGGCTCTCCGATCGATTCCAGGAGATGAGGACACGCTCATCCTCGTGCCCAATGCCGATGAGATGGACATGGACTCGCAGCGGGTGCTCGGTCAGGTGCTGCGCCGGTTGAAGTCAGGACGACTGCACATCGTCATCACGGCGCGGTCGATCGACGATGACGGTCCGTTCGCCTCGGTGCCGGAGATCGAACTTGCGGATCTCAGCATCGCCGAGCTCATCGAGCTCGCCCGTGACCTCGCCTTGGCCCGCTTCGGTCACACAAGGATCGCCGAGGAGGCAGCCCAGGTAGCCGCCCACGCCGCCTCGGGTCGTCCCTTGGCCGTCAGCCACATCCTCGAGGAGATGGCGCCCAGTGAGATGCGCGGGGAGATCGCGCTGTCGATCCCGGTGCGAGTGGGACCGGCCAGCCGTCCGATGATCGCCGACTATGTCGAGGGACTGACGGCCAACGCCGAAGCGCTGCTCAGATGCCTGTCGCTGTCCCCACTGACTCCGCTGCGGCCCCTGGCCAGGAGGCTGCCCGGATTCTGGGAAGCCGTCGACGAACTCGAATCGCGCGGAACGATCGAACGTCGGGGAGCCTTTCTGCGGATACCCCACGGATTCGTCCGTGCCATGGTGCAGCAGTCGATGGGGGCGAGCGAGCGACGCCGAACCCACCTCGTCCTGGCCGAAGACTGCGCCGACACGTGGCCGCAGATCGAAGCCTGGCACGTCTCGTTCATCGACCCGGGTGAGGAGACAGCACAGCAGCTGGCTGCACACGCTCTCGGGCTCGTGCGACGCGGACTCACTGCCGGAGGGGCCGAATTCGCCGAACGGGCCATCCGGGTCTGCAACGATCTCGAGGAGCTGCGCGGTCAGCTTGTCGAGATCGCCGAGACGCTGTCCGATCACGGGCAATTCGCCTTCTCCCGCCGCTATGTGCAGATCGCCTCTCGTTCGAACCGGGCCGCGGTCGTGGTTCGCGCTCGGACTCTCGAAGTCCGCAATGTCTTCCTCGAGACGCAGACGCTGCCGTCCTCACTGTTCACGTCGTGGAGCAGGGGCGAATCGGAGCAGGCGCCCGCCGAGGTGGCGCGCCTGCAGCTGACGCTGGCGCTCTGCCACTGTGAACGAGGCGAATTCGCTCGAGCGCAGGAGCTTCTGGCACTTGCCGAATCCGCCGACGAGCATTTTCGCGACAGCGAGGCACAGCTTGTCCATGCCGTGCGCATCCTGCTTGACAGCAACTGCGGAAAGGACGGGTCGGCGCTCGCCGGATTCGCGAGCCTGCAGGAACACCAGGATGCGATCAGGCCGAGCTTCGGACTCGCCGTCGCCCAGGGACTGGTGCTCACCGAGCATTATGAAGCCGCCTCGGCTGTGCTCGACCACATCGGTGAGACCTGTGCCGCGACCAGGGTCTGGAAGCGGCAGGTGGACTGTGTCCGCGCTGATCTGGAATTGCGCCTCGGCCGAGTCAGCCAGGCCGTCGACGTCATCGACAGGCTCATCGCGGAATCGGAGGCCGACAAGCGCAGAGGGCTCGTCGTCGTCCGGCAGGATCGGATCCAGCTGCTGCACGCCTGGAAGCTGCTGCTGACCGGACGCGCCGGTGAAGCCGGGCTCGTCGAGGAACAGGCCGCGGTCCGAGCGTCGGCGACGAACAACCGCCGTCTGCTGGCCGAGCTGAATGCGCTCCAGGGCAGATATCTGCTGCGCACCGACCGCGCAGCCGAAGCGATCGGACACCTTCGGCGCTGCGAACAGCTGTCCGAGGACGAGACCAACCCGAACGTGCGTCGTTTCGAGGCCGACCTCATCGAAGCCTTGGTGGGTATCGGCAGAAGAGAGCATGCGACTCTTCTGCTCCAGAAGCTGCGTGACCACGCGAAGGCATGCCCTTCTCGGTGGACCGATCTGGTCGTCGCTCGGAGCGAAGCGCTTTTGGCCGCCGGGGAGACCGCCACCGAACTGTTCGGGCGAGTGCTGCGGCAGTCAAGCACTTCTGAATTCGTCTTCGAGAAGGCGGTCGCGCATGCGGCGTTCGCCTCTCGCCTGTCCGACAACGGCTCGAACTTGAAAGCACGCGAACAGAGACTTGCCGCTGCGGCGCTGTTTCGCGAAGTCGGGGCCGGCCGCCTCGCCGACCATCTCCGCACAGGGCAGATCGTCGACGAGCCGAAGGCGCCGACGATGCCTGAGCTGCCCCGCCTCGGCGAACTCAGCGATGAGGAGCTCAAGGTCGTCGAATTGGTCCGTGCCGGACTGAAAAATCGGGAGATCTCCGAACGGATCTTCGTCTCCCTGCGCACCGTCGAACTCCGGCTCACCGCTGTCTACCGCAAGCTCGATGTCGGGTCACGCACAGAGCTCGTATCAAGGCTCGCGGGCAACCCGCGTCTCGCCGCTGTCTGAACCGACATCGTGTCGGAGCACCTGCCGCAGGCGGATCTCACTGTCTGCGGCAGAACGCCCCGCGGAGACCCGCACCGCAGTCGCGGATGACCGCAGTCTCCCCTCCGCAAGCACCAGAGCAGAGCCATCGCACCCATAGCGTGAAGTCGACGCATTCCGCAGCAGGAAGCACTGCATCGCCGGCTCTCACCGACGATGCCCGGCAGCCACATCGACGGGGCCGGAACTGTCGAGCATGGGAGATCACGATGACTGTGTCAGAACATCCGAATCCACTCACCAGGGGGAGTGCTGTGGCCGTGGCTTCGCCACCTTCAGCGACAACTGGTGCGGCGTGGCCGGCACGGTTGACTACGCGGATCTGGAAGGGCAAGACCAGGTTCCAGCTCGTCCTCGATCTCGTCGCTTGGACGGGGGCCGGCCTGCTCGCTTCGACGGTCATGGGTCCAGGAGTCGTCAGCGGAGTCGAACTCGGTTCCGCCCTTGGGGCGGCAGCGGTTCTGCAAGTGCTGCTCGGTCTGCTCACCGGTCTCTATCGCAGTCGCTATCACTACGGAAGTTTCGCCGAATACGGTGGTATCGCCGTCATCGCCCTGATCATTGCGTGTGGACTGATGGCTGTCACCTTGGGGGATTCGCCATTCGTTCTGCTCACTGTCTTCTCCGCAGTCATCTTCATGACCGGCAGCCGTTACCTCATCCGCTGGTCCCATCAGTTGGCGACCCGTCCTCTCCAGGGTGAGCGAGTGCTCGTCGTCGGTGCTGGCGACGCGGCTGAATCCCTGATCCGCCAGATGCTCTCGAACCCCGACGGTGAGTATCTGCCCGTCGGACTCATCGATGATGATCCGCACAAGCGTCATCTGAGTATTCATGGGGTCCGTGTCCGTGGGACGAGTAAGGACATCGCCGAGGCGGCCGGATGGCTGAATGTCTCCGGTGTCATCGTCGCGATCGCGGATTCCGACGCGGAATTCCTGCAGAAATGCCGCGAGAGCCTGGAACCGACAGGGAAATGGCTGAGGACGATCCCGCCGCTGGCCGAGATGGTCAATCGCAAGGTCGAGATCGGCGATATCCGCGACATCAAGGTCGAAGACCTCATCGGCCGTGCCCCGGTGCACACCGATCTGGCGGAGATCGCCAAGCAGGTGGCTGGCAAACGGGTCCTCGTCACGGGAGCAGGTGGATCGATCGGCAGCGAACTCTGCCGACAGCTGTTCGCTCTCCACCCGGAGAGCCTCGTCATGCTCGATCGCGATGAGACGGCTCTGCACGGAGTCGAACTCACTCTCTACGGCTCGGCGCTGCTGATGTCGCCGAACACCGTGCTTGCAGACATCCGAGACCGGGCTGCACTTGATCATATCTTCGCCGAGGCGAAGCCGCAGATCGTGTTCCACGCAGCGGCGCTCAAACATCTGCCGATGCTGCAGCGGTTCCCCGAGGAGGCGTGGAAGACGAATGTCCACGGCACCCTCAACGTCCTCGAAGCAGCACGCGCGGTCGGAGTCGAAACCTTCGTCAACATCTCGACGGATAAGGCCGCCGCACCGACGAGCGAGCTCGGCCGGAGCAAACGGATCGCCGAAAGACTCGTCAGCGGATTCGCGGCGAAGTCGCCCGGCACCTACCTCTCGGTTCGCTTCGGCAATGTTCTGGGCTCCCGCGGATCTGTGCTCCTGTCGTTCCAGGAACAGATCCGACAGGGTGGTCCGATCACAGTCACTGACCCGGAGGTCCGACGGTTCTTCATGACGATTCCGGAGGCGTGTCAGTTGGTGCTGCAGGCGGCGACGATCGGCGAAGACGGTTACGTCATGGTTCTCGACATGGGTGAACCCGTGCGAATCGTCGACATCGCCCGGAGTCTGGTTGCGATGTCGAATCAGAATACCGAGATCGTCTATACCGGGCTGCGTGAAGGTGAGAAGCTCGACGAGGAGCTCTTCGGCGACTACGAAGGCACTGTCATTCGCATCCATGACAAGATCAGCCGCGTTGAGGCTCCGGTGCTCTCGCCCGTCGATCTGCCGGATTTCACGGCCGACCGCGGCATCATCGACGACTTCTGTGACCGCTCCTGCAGGCCCCAACCGGAAGTCGGCCGTCGAGACCCGGTCGGTGGGCCCGTCTATCTGCCGGAGCCGGTCAAGCTGGTGAAGGATGAGGTCAGGCAATGACGATTTCGGACGCGGTGCCGACGAAGCCTCAGACAGCTGCTCCGCCTCAGACTGTCCCGGCTGCCAAGCGGATTCTGCTGTCAGGTCCGGATGTCGGAGAACTCGAAGAAGAATACCTGCTCCGTGCTTTCCGCAGCGGATGGATCGCTCCCGTCGGCCCCGACCTCGACGCCTTTGAGAAGGAACTGGCAGACAAGGTCGGAGTCGCTTACGCGGTCGGACTTTCCTCGGGGACGGCCGCCCTCCATCTCGGGCTGCTGGGTCTGGGAGTGAAACCGGGAGACCGGGTGATCACGTCGACGATGACCTTCGCTGCGACGGCGAACGCCATCACCTATTGCGGGGCCGAACCGGTGTTCGTCGACTGTGTCGACGACGGGAACATGGATCCGATTCAGCTCCATCGGGCGCTGAAGGACTCGATCGTGGGCGGAACGAAGCCAGCGGCTGTCGTCCCGGTTGATCTTCTGGGTCGGCCTGCGGACTATGATCGGATCCTTCCGATCGCTGCCGAATTCGACGTTCCCGTCCTCGTTGATGCGGCGGAATCGCTGGGATCTCGCTTTCGCGACCGAGCCTGCGGCAGCCTCGGCCAAGCTGCGGTGGTGTCCTTCAACGGGAACAAGATCATGACGACCTCGGGTGGGGGTGCTCTACTGACGAATGATGAGCGCTTGGCTGAGTACGCCAGGTATCTGTCGACCCAGGCCAGAGAGCCTGTGGCGCACTACGAACACAGAGAGATCGGGTTCAACTACCGTCTGAGCAATCTGCTCGCCGCGGTCGGGCGGGCGCAGTTGGCACGACTCGATGGTCTGGTCGAACGGCGTCGGGAGATCCGCCGCCGTTATCGCGACTCGATCGTCGCGGTGACTGACGGGATCACTCTCTTCGGTGACGACAACGAACACCGTGACAACGCCTGGCTGTCGGCGATCCTCGTCGATCACAGTCGTACGGGCTTCAACGCCGGCGAGCTCGGTGCGTGGCTGGCCGAGCACGATATCGAGACCCGTCCGCTGTGGAACCCGATGCATCTGCAACCGGTCTTCGCAGGAGCACAGATGTACGGCGGTGAGGTCTCCGAAGGCATCTTCGCCTCCGGTCTCAACCTGCCGAGCGGATCAACGATGAGCGACGCCGATATCGAGCGAGTTATCGCGACCGTCGAAGTATTCCTCGACCGGCGAGCTCGTTGAGCCCCGCGATGTGTGTCGAAATGCCAAGCCAACAGTTCAGCGCCCACTTCTTGTGTAGACGGCATAGCGAGAGTGGATATCCGCACTCCATTTGCGGGCCTCCGCAGGGCAAGGATCGGAATGGGCCGGGCAGGAAATATCGAAGATAGCGTGAGTTCGAACTCGCCTCCGGGCTTCGATCAATGGGCGGGCAGTGCGGCGGCGTTCTGTGAGCCGCCGCAAGGGAATCGCGCGCTTCAGTTCGGATCTGTCGCACGGATTCCATGGTCAAGGAGGGTACAGGCATGGAGAACACCGGTCGGGTGGAATCTGCGGTCGCGTATATAAGTCGCAGGCGGACGGTCAAGAACTGATGTCGGAAGAATTCAATGTCCTCACGGTGTGTACGGGCAATCTCTGCCGGTCGCCCCTGGCAGAGCTCGCGCTTGCGCAGCGATTTGCCGAAGTCTGCGAGATCCGCGTTCATTCAGCCGGCACTCATGCGGCCTTGGGGCATCGGACGCCGGAAGAAGTGTGGGAGATCGCCGGGTTCATGGGGGTCATCGAAGGGCGGGCCGTACACGCTCGGCAAGTGGACGAAGATCTGCTCGGCGCTGCTGACCTCGTGCTTACGATGACACGCGATCAAAGGCGTGAGGTCGTCGAGCTCAACCCTCGCATCGTTCGCAGAACCTTCACAATCCGAGAGATTTCGAGTCTCGCGGCAGTCACCCGAGATGAGGACATTGTGACTGAAGGTGCAGTTCGGACAGCTGACCGCGCAACCCGCTTGCGTGCTGCAGTCGAAGCAGCTGGTCGGCGCCGGAGCAGGAGGCGGAACCTCACACTTCCGGCGCACGACGATGTCGTTGACCCCTACGGCTGCTCTCGGGACATCTATGCACTTTCGGCCCTCCAGCTCGCCCCTGCTGTCGAAGGGGTATCGGTTCTGTTTCAAAGAGCGCTGAACCTCGGCGAGGGGGAATGATGTTGAAAGGCAGACGACGGCCGGCGGCAATGAGTACGCGACGTGCGCACACTTCGGACGGACGGACCTCTTATGACAATGTGAAACGCATTGCCGATATCTGTTTCAGCGTGATCGGACTCATCTTGGCGTCCCCTGTGATCGCCGGAGTGGCCCTGGTTGTCCTGGCCGTCCACGGTCGACCGGTGCTTTTCCGGCAGTCTCGGCCAGGGCTGGGTGGCAAGGTCTTCGACATTCTGAAGTTCCGAACCATGGTGGAGCCCGACGGAGAGCGTGTGACTGACGGACAGCGCCTGACGCGACTCGGCCGGTTCCTACGCGCTTCGAGCCTCGACGAACTCCCTTCGCTGTGGAATGTCGTATGCGGTGATATGAGCTTTGTCGGTCCGCGACCATTGATTGTCGAATATCTCGATCTCTATACGCCTGAGCAGGCTCGACGGCATGAGGTTCGTCCGGGCATCACCGGATTGGCACAGGTCAGGGGTCGCAACGATCTTGAGTGGGCAGACCGTTTCCGCCTCGACGTGGAATACGTCGACGGCAGATGTCTGCGAATCGACATCTCCATCGTTCTGCAGACGGTGCGAACAGTCGTCGGTCGGCGGGGAATCAGCAAACACGGGCACGACACCATGCCTGTGTTCACTGGATGGGAGAACTCCAGTGATGTCAGCCAGTGACGGGCAGAGGGGCACGAAGATCGCCGCAGCAGTTTTGGTGGCAGCCCAGATCTTGGCGGCCGGTGGTGCAGTGGCAGTCAATCTGCTGGCCGCTGTCGTGTTGAGTCCGGCGGGGCGCGGAGACCTGGCTTTTGCACTGCAATTGGCATACTTTCTTTCCGTGTTCGCGGTCATGGGGCTCGAACGGCCCTTCATCGCTTCGCGTTCTGGAGGATTCGGCACCGAATATCGTGTCTTTGCACGCATGGTGACGCCTGGCACGCTCTGCGTTCTGCCCATCGCCTTCATCGCAGCAGCGCTGTCGCCGTTCAGCACCAGATGGATGTGGATGGGTGTGATTGCGATCGCCGCCTACGTTGCGCTCAATTCATTGGTGCATGCTCTGCGCGTCGCCTATGTGTGCAGCCGTGAGTGGAAATGGTTTGCCGTCAATGCGATCGTCACCCAGCTGATCATCGTCGTCGGAGCGGTATTGCTGGTGCTGATCGGTGTGAATGACCCGGTGGTGTGGATGTGGGCCTATGCGGCCTCCGCGGTACCGACAGCGATCCTCCTATTCGTCGCACCCCGCCCCTCGAAGCACTTGGAACCCACCCGAACCGAGAAGCGAGGACTTCGCCGGCGGGGCTGGGTGCTGCTCCCATCCGAATTCAGCAATTCCGCCATGCTTCGATCCGATCGACTGCTTCTGCCGATCTTGAGCAATTCAGCTGCGCTGGGCCTGTACGTCACAGTAGCCACTGTTCTCGAGATGGCCACCTGGCCGGTGCAGCAGTGGGTTGATGCCTCATTACGGAATTGGTCTCAGGGCTTCTCTTCCCATTCCTTCCCAGCGGTGCGAATAATCGCCCGAAGCGTTCTGCTGCTGGTGGCTTCTGCCGCGGTACTCGCAGCTGCAGCATACGCCATGATCGTCTTTGTTCTGCCGGACTCCTATGCGCCGGCGGCGGCCGCAATCATCCCATTGGCTGTATCCGCCGTCATCTTCGGAGTAACACGCGTCCAACAGGGCCTCCTCATCGCTGCGGACTCCCCGGGAACGGTGTCGGTCGTCGAAATCATCGGCACCGTGGCCTCGCTCATTGCATACATCACCCTGATACCGCACTACGGAATGTTCGGCGCGGCCTACGGGTCGATCATCGGATATGCCGTCTGCGCCGCTGCCGGAGCCTTCACGCTCGCGCGGGTGATCAGGCGCAAAGCAAGGCCGTCGTATGCAGATGGGCCGAGCGCTGACGTTGCCGATGGTGGCGTGGAATTGTCAGACACCGCACCGACGGCTGCACAGCCTGCAGGATCTGACATCGAGCTCATAGACCGATATCCGGACCGGACAAGGAAGTGAAGTCATGGACGTATTGATGATCGCCCATTACACAGCGACTGGATGGCTGCCGAACGATCGCTTCGACAGCTTGGCGAGCATTCTTGCTCGCCGCGGTGCAGAAGTCGAGCTGGTCACATCCTCGTTCCTGCACGCGTTCAAGACGCAACGCGACACTTCGGTGGAACGGAACCCGCTGTACTCGACCACCTATGTGCATGAACCGTCGTACCGGAGCAACGTCTCTGCCGGTCGTCTGCGCAGCCACCGAGCCCTCGGCAGGAACCTTGCTGAATACCTGCGGCGGCGGAAGGTCCCGGACATCATCTACTGTTCCATGCCTTCTCTCGAGGTGGCGCATGCCGCAGCCGAATTCGCGGCGAAGAACGATGTGAGATTCATCCTCGACGTGCAGGACCTATGGCCAGAGGCCTTTGAAATGGTCTTGCGACCACGCTGGATGGTGCGCCAGGCTCTGATCCCCATCCGTAGGCGTGCCGAGGCGATCTACCGAGCTGCGGATGCAGTGGTGACCGTCTCCGAAACCTATTCAGAACGAGTGAGTTCGGCACGCAGGGACGGCTCGACTGTCTCCACCGTGTACCTCGGGTCGGATCTGGCGAGATTCGACACCTATCCGGTTCTGCGTCCTCTCCGAACAGGAATCGCGGAGCTCGCATATATCGGAACTCTGGGACACAGCTACGACCTGCCTTCGGTGTTCGGGGCTCTGCGCGAACTGAGAAAGGAAGGCATCCGCATGCGCCTGCACGTCATGGGTACGGGTCCCTTCGAAGATCGCTGGCGTGATGAAGCAGGGGATCTGGATGAGGACGTGGTGTTCTACGGCAAGCTCGAATACCCGGAGATGGTTTCGCGTCTGCGCGGGTGCGATATCGCCATCAATCCCATTGTTGCGAACTCGGCGGCCAGCATCATCAACAAAGTCTGCGATTATGCAGCCGCAGGACTCCCTGTCGTCAACTCTCAGCAGTGCGCCGAGTACCAAGATCTCCTCACCGAGTATGGAGCGGGTATCAATTGCGAATCGACTCCGGCCGCATTCGCCGAGGCCCTGAAGAAGATGGCCGATGACCGTCGACTGGCAGAACGCGGCCGAGGATCCAGACGAATGGCCGAAGACCATTTCGACCGGTCAAAGACGTACGAACGCCTCGGAGGGGTGGTCCTCGATGCGCATTGATCGTGGAGGCTCCCTGGGTGGTCATGTCCACCCTCAGGGGCAGCGCCGCGCACTTCTTTCTCACACCTCTCAGTCAACTGAACACTGCCGCGTAGGAAGTGAACGATCATGATTGTTCAGCACTATCTGACGATCCTCCGCGAACGGTGGGTCTACGCACTGTCGACCGCCTTCGTCGTGATAGCTGCGGTAGCCGGGATCACGGCGCTGCAGCCCCCTGTGTACGAGTCGTCCGCAAACGTCTTCGTCCGTACCGATCCCGGCAATTCGGTCACCGACCGCTCGGCCGCGGCTGATTACGCTCGGCAGCAGATCGACACCTATGCGGATCTTGTTAGCACTCCTATCGTGCTTGATCCCGCCATCAGATCCCTCGACTTGGATGCCGACGCCGGACAGATCTCTGACAGGGTCTCAGCAGAAGTGCCCGAAGACACCCTCCTCATCTCGATCACCGCAAGAGCAGACGGTTCCGAAGCGTCGGCGAAACTTGCGAATGCGGTGGCTGAAAGCCTGCAAGAGCAGGTCGCAGATCTCGAGATCACCAGCGGAAAGGCGACAGTCCAACTGACGGTCGTCACTCCGGCGACGGCGCCGAAAGCGCCGTCCTCGCCGAACCTCACACAGAACTTCGTGCTCGGATTGATCGCCGCGATACTCGCAGGGATGTTGGCTGCCGTGCTCAGAGATCGACTGGACAACAAGGTGCGGAAAGCAGATCACATTGAGCAGCTGACCGACGCCGCGGTGATCGGGACGGTCCCGCTGATCACTGCAGGAGAGAACCACGTCTTCGTTTCAGAGCACGGATCGCAGAACGTTCAGGCTGAACCGTACAGGGAGCTGCGGTCGAATCTCCGCTTCCTTGAGCCGCGGGGCAGGAGCCGCTCTCTGCTCGTGACTTCTTCTGTGAAAGGCGAAGGAAAATCGGTGACCTCCATCAACCTCGCTTCCGCCCTCGCCCGCGGCGGGGACCGCGTGCTTCTTGTCGATGCTGACCTACGCGATCCCTCTGTGCACCGGTATCTCGGAATAGAAGGGGGCGCAGGCCTGTCGACAGTGCTGATCGGGGATACCGAGTTGAAAGACGTCGTCCAACCTATGGAACTCGTCAACCTCGCCGTTCTTGCGAGCGGGCCGATACCCCCGAACCCGGCTGAACTGCTGGACAGCGAGCAGATGACAGTCTTCCTCGAAGAAGCCACCAAGCAGTACGACGCCGTTGTCCTGGACTCTGCGCCAGTGCTTGCTGCGACAGACGCAATAGCGATGGCTACTCGAGTGTCTGGAACCGTCTTCGTCGCTCGAAACGGGGTTGTGCGTCGAACGCAGATCACTCAGGCGCTGCGAAAGATCCAACTTGTGCGGGCGCGCCTTTTCGGACTCGTGCTCAATGGGGTACCCCGGACCACAGGCACAACATATTCGCAGAGTTATGGCAGCAGCTATGCCGCGCATTCAACTCGGAAAGATCCCGACACTTGGGCGCACCGTGCTGAGCCGGAGCCCGTCTATTCGAAGCAAGTGGCGGTCCGGCAGGCGGAGGCTCCTCCAGACTCCGACCGTGAGATCCCCCTCTCAGCTTCTGACAGCTCTCTGCGTCAGGCTTCAGGTCGTGGATCTGTCTTCCCCGGGGAATGGGCGATCAGCAATGATTGAGCTCGGGCAGGGTGAGTGACGTGCTGCCGCCTGTCCGCCCTCAGAGGGACTCGTCCGAGGCCCGGAGGAGTGCCCTCAAGGGCCCTGCTCATTCTCCGATCTTTGTGGCATCACTGACCGCAGTCTGTGTGCTGATCGTCGTCATTGCTCGCCTGTGGTTCTCCACGGATGTCGAAGCAGCCGCATACTCGAGCGGGGTCATCGCCGCAATTTCCTTTGCCCACGGCATGACGCTTTTCGTGTTACTCGGACGTGATCGGATCACTATGCCGGGACTGTTCATGGCATCGAGTGCAGCAATCGTCGGGGTCAGCGGATTGCTCGTCATCCCAGATCCGACTTTCATCGTCGGCTCCCACCCCGAGGTCTACCTCAATACGGCTTTGTTCGGCAGTACGCTGACTCAGATCGGGATCGGAATGCTCTGCCTGAGATCCGATTCAATAGGACGTCCTCATGAGGTGGTGCTGCCTGTCCGCTGCGTGCAGTGGGCCCTCGGCGCCGGAGTCGTTACGCTCGCGGCCACAGTTCTTCTGGGAGATCGGCTGGGGGTGCTGTCGGACGGATTCGGGTCATCGGCGATTCTGCTCATCTGCATTGCGATTCTGCTCAGCCCGCGCGGTCTGAGGAACCCTTGGAATACCGTGACCATCGCCGGAGCACTCCTGGTGTATCCGACCGCCATCATCTCGGGGACAGGCCGTTTGCGAGCCATAGCGCTCATCTTGGCTGCTGTCTACGTCTTCTTCCTCAGATACGGGCGTCAATGGCTGAAAGTGGTCGGAGTACTCCTCGCCCCGATGATTCTTGTGGTGTTGGGTGTATGGCGCAGGGAATACGAAGCCTCGTTGAGCGGCGAGCACGGGAACGATACGGGCCTCTCGTCGATGTTCGTCGGCATCGGCAACTTCGGGTCTCTGATACATGACTTCGACCTCGGAGGGCTCCCGACTCTCGGAGCATCGCTTCTGTCACCATTGCGGGCAGCGCTGCCCGATGGCTTCGCGCCCGACTGGATACCCGACGCTATCGGCTATCAACTCGCTGCTCTGACAGATCCGCAGCTGTATGGAACCGGGTTCTCCACGGTGGCAACCGTCTATGGCGATCTCTGGTGGAATTTCGGAGCGCTGGGCTTGGTGATCGGGGTTCCGCTTCTCGCCGTGATGCTTGATCGCATCGACTCATGGACGATCCGCAGCTACCGACGTGCTGTCCAGGGGCCACGCGACCTTCTGCTCTTGGTGTTCTTCGCAGCCCTATTGGGCGGAGTCGGGGACATCGTCTGGTCCGGATTCCACACATGGATAGTGCGAATGTACGCACGAATTGCAGCACTCGTCGTCCTCTGGCTGCTCACCTTCTACGTTCCACGCCGAATCATCCCGCAATTCGTCTCCTTCCAGCAGGGGGAGCCGGAGCGACGTGCTGACAAAGAAGACTCATTCGCCGACTCCCTCGACCACCGACGCCGGCGGACGGCCCAGTACGTGAAATTCTCAGCTGTCTCGGAACCGCAATGATTCTCGACATCGGCCCGACCTCGGCTGCACAGGGCAATGTGCAAGTGCGTCGGCGCTTGCTGCTGTTTTCGTTCCCAGCCAGTGCTGCCTGCTTCGATACAGTGATTCGAGTGCTCAGTGAGAAGTTCGAAATGCATTCGAGGGAGGACCTAGTATGAAGAATTCGAACGGGTTCAAGGTTGTCATTGCCTCTGCCGCCCACCGGGCACATTATGTGGAGTGGTTCAAAGCGGCCTTGAGATCCGAAGGAATCCACGGCGAAGTCATCGCGTTCGAGTACCGAGGCACGGCTCCGACCCTTTCTTTGGCAGACCGTGGCGTGGTGATGCCGGCATACAACTCTCCTGAGTATCGCGAAGAGGTATTGAACTGGGTTCGGCGAGAGTCACCTGCCCTCTTTGTCTCGGTGAATGACTACGAGCTTCAGGTATTGGCAGGCGGCCTGGCAGACGAGCTGCGTAGGTTCGGTTGCACAGTCGCAGCACTCGACGCCGATGCGCAGAACATCGTCCTCGACAAACACCTGATGGCTTCGAGGTTGCGCGATCGAGGACTTCCTACCCCCGCAACCTGGCTCGGCAGTGAGGCTGACACGGCGCAGGCGGCGAACTCGGGCGGGAGATTCATCGTCAAGCATCGTTTCGGAAGCGGATCAGATGGGCTTCGCACTGCCACGGGTGAGACTCTGCTGGAAATGGTCATCGAATCGGCGAAGACGGCAAGAGACGCCGGCGGACAACCGACAACTCGCGGCGAGGACGCCGTCATCATCCAGACCCTCTTGCCCGGAGCGGAGTTCGGCGTCGATGGAGTGTTCGCTCTCGATGGGACCGGTCGTCTGAATGGGGCACTTGCGCGGCGCAAAGACCGGATGAGAGGCGGAGACACCGATGTCGCCACAACAGTCGCAGCGAACGGCTTCACCTGGGCACTGGCCGAACTCGGAGACCTCCTCAAGCCTGTTGGGCCGATCGATGTCGACTTCAGAGAAGACGCCGAAGGCTCCCCGCAGATCATCGATATCAATCCGCGGTTCGGTGGAGGGTACCCGTTCTGCCACCTTGCAGGAGCGGATGTTCCCGCCTATCTGGTCCGTGAATTGGCGGGACTGGCCGATGCTCCATCACTGTTGGACTATGAGATCGGGATGACGACGGCGAGAAGAGACGAATTCTCCGTTCTCCGTCTATAGCGCCGTCCAACGGCCGACGTAAGTCGCCTTGGAGTGCCAGGACTTTGCCTGAGGTTCTGTCACGAACCAGCTGCGACCGCGGCGGGTACCGATGCCGTGGCATCGAGCCACGTATGTCCGCCCAGATAGTCGTCCACCGAGCCCCTCCGCCTCACCAATTTCAGAGAATCGTCGTCCCGGACGAAGACAGCTGGAGGGAATTCGATGAAGGAAGACTGGTAGGACATCGTGTAGGCACCGACCCGGTAGAAGACGATCCGGTCACCTTCCGATAGCCGCGGCGCGTCTCTCAGGACTGTTAGGCGATCGTCCTCCATACAGGTGAAGCCGCAGATCACCTGTTCGGGAATCGCTTCCTCGGAAGCGGCATCGATTCGCACATCGAACTCCCTCTGTCTCCGAAAGAGGGGATCGATATTGGTGCGACTGGCATCAGTGACAACGTACCGGTGATCTCCGACGTCTTTGACGTCGACTACTTGTGAATGGAATTCCACAGGCACCGCAATCAGCGAACCGCCCGGCTCGACGATCAATTGAGTTCGATCGATGTCGACCGCTCCCTCAAGTCCTCTGCGAATCGTCGACACATATTGGTCGAATGTCGGAGTCCCGGCAGGACTGCCGAAGAACCCGCCGCCGATATCGATCCATTCGAGATCGAGGTCGAACTCGGAGATGAGCTCGGCAGCGAGTTCTGCCGACGCCTTATAGACTCCCAAACTCTGTGTGAGCGAATTCCGGTGCATATGGAGACCAGCCACCCTCACCCCTGCGGCCGTCAGCATGGACATCGCCGCGCCGAGTTCACCATTCTCCGCATTGAACCCGAAACGGCTGTGCTGTCCCGACGTCGTGCTCTCCCCGGGACATCTGTCTTCAAGATTCCAATTGACTCGCAATCCCACCGAAAGCGTCTGCTCGGTCTGTTCCTTGGCAAATTCTGTGGCCCACCTGACCTCTCTCTTTGAATCCAGGTTGACGACTGACCCGTGGGCGAGAGCTTGGCGCAATCGCTGCCGACTCTTGACCGGGCCGTTGAACACGATGCGATCCGGGCGATATCCCACGGACAGTGCAAGTTGGTACTCGGCATCCGATACCACCTCTGCCCAGATGCCTTGCGTATTCATGAAAGACAGAAGCCATGGCAGCGCATTCGTTTTGAAAGAATATGACAGCACTGAATTCGGCCATTGATTCAGAAGTGCTTGGCGAAATCGATCGATGAATTCTTCGAGGACTGATGAGTCCAAGACAAAAGCCGGCGTTTGGGGCTCGTGCTGCCGGGTCCCGTGCTGCGCCACTTCAATCACTCTCTTCTGTGTTTCATGTCGTGTATTCAAGCAGTCTACGGAGAGCATCTGGGGTGCGGAGACATTCCGCTGTTTATTGCGGAGAACCGCACGCTGCAATCGAGGTGTCCGATGATAGAAATAGAATCAAGTCAGCGTAGACAGATCTGAATCTCTGTTTCGCAGTAATCGTCTGCGTCGTGATGTTTGAATTCTGTAATTCATGATTTCGGTCCAGGCGAAATCCATCTATACAGAATTCGCTTGATGTGATCGGTGAGCGTGCTGACTCGTGTTGTCTCATTCGCGTTTGAAACGGCAGCTGATTGCATTCGTGTCCAACCGAAGGGGGCGCCGCCTGCACTCCCCGACGCCTTCCGGCCCGGGGACTCAGACCAGATCGAGGAGGATGGTATGACAGCAAAACCAGAGACGATCATCATCAGCTCAGCGGGGAGACGCCTGTATCTCATCGACTGGTTTCGCGAGGCTTTCGAGGCTCTTGACATCGAAGGGCGAGTGGTCGTTGCGGAAAACGATCCGACAAGCTCCTCCGCTTCCTACGGCGACGTCGGCCGGAGTCTGCCGAAATACGATGATCCAGACTATGGTCGAGAGCTGATGAGCCTGGTTGCCGAATTCGACGCCAAGATCCTCATTTCGGCGAATGACTACGAGCTCATTCATGTCCATGTGAATAGCGGACTGGCGAACTCTCTTCGGGAGACTGGTGTGCTGGTGCCGGGAGTATCGGCGGCCTGGCAGGCCGGCTGCGCCGACAAGCTGCAGATGGCGCAGTTGCTCGCCGCCATTGAGGTACCGACGCCGGCGACCGTCAGCGGCGCGGATGACCAAGGAATCGATGAGCTGAGCGCTCGGGCCGACGAATTCGTCGTCAAGCACAGATTCGGCAGCGGGTCCTCGGGCCTGAGAGTGGTCTCAGCGGATCAGGTTCGCCAGGCGGTGACAGAAGCCGCACTTTCTGCCCCGGCGGCAGGCGGGCATCCGGGTACCCGGGATGATGTTGTGGTGCAGCCGAAGCTCCCGGGGGCTGAATACGGTGTCGACATCATCGGGAGTCTGACAGACGTCGGAATGCTCAGCGGCGTGCTGGCGCGCCGCAAGGTTCGCATGAGAGCCGGAGAGACGGACAAAGCCGTGACTGTCGACGCCGCACCCTTCGCTCGAATCTCTGGGCTGATTGCCGGAGCTTCAGATCTGACGGGGCTCATCGACGTCGACGTGTTCGTCGATGACTTCGGCGAGGCTTCCGTGATCGACATCAACCCTCGCTTCGGTGGTGGGTATCCATTCGTCCACCTTGCCGGTGCAGATGTGCCGCTGTACTACCTTTCTCAGGCATTCGATATCGAGGTCGATGAGTGCTGGAACAAATACGAGTTGGGTGTTGTGTCCGCCAAATACGAGAGTATTCGGGTGACGGGGCAAGTCTGAGAGGCTGTGACGCTTCTTCGCGCCTAGCGAAGACTCGGGTGCTATTGCTGGTGACTCGGTCGGCGGATCGGTTCCGACGCAGTCGAATTGCCGCATGGTGGTGGCGGACTACCGCACATCGCCTGCCGCAGGACGTGCCTAGTGATTGATTCCGGGCAGATTGGAAATCGGAACCAACGCGCGGGCAGTGTGCTGGCAGACCGGCATCGAAGACCGGACGCCTAAGAGGGGAGCTCACGTGTACGTCGATGAGCGTGACGCGGGTGTGATCCGCCGAGATGAAGGATGGGCGACCATGAGCTCGAAAGCTGAAGGGAAAGCGTACGATCCTCGCCTCAGCCTGGGAGACTTCATCGTCGAACTCGAATCCTCAGGGGTGGGTCCGGTTGACTCCGAGCTCTGCCACCTGCTGTGGACGGAATGCGCCGGTCGTGCTCGCTTCGCCGAGGCGGTCCTCCGCGCCGCTGCCACCGCAGGGGTCACGGTGGATCCTGGGTCTGCGGCCTTCGCCGATTGGGTCGTCGAACTGTGTCCACGACTGTCCCTCGAGCTGGGAGCCGGTGACACAGCAGCCGCCTCGGTACTCGCTCAACTCAGCGCTGTGTCAGAGACGACCGCCGTGCGGGCGCTGACAGCGGTGGCCGACGACCTCCTCGGCGGAATCGGGGTCAATGACCCTGAAGGCGTGCTGGTCCGACTCCACTCCAGCGGGATACTCACTTGTGCGGAGGACCAGGTGAGGGGGTCACTGCTGCAGGTGCCCTCCCTCATCGCCGCCAAGCTGCGCCATGAGCTCGCCACCACAGCCGGTGGGGGATCCGCGGTCGCAGCCCTGCTCGAAGTGCTCATCGAGCATATGGAATCGGCAGGCACCGTCGAGCCGGAGCTCCTCAGCGACGTTTTGCTCTTGGCCCGACACGGCGGCTACTGGACCCAGCTGCTGCGAGTGACCGAGGCGGTGGGCATTCCGATGTTCCTGCTCACGCCGCGGACCGCCTGCACCGCGTTTCGGCTTCTGCCGCCCAAGACTCGTGCGAACTGGCCCGGACTCGAATTCTTCGGAACCCTCGCCGAGGATATCGACGCTGATTCCGCGGCCGCCGATCCAGCACGCATCCGTGCCGCCGCGATCAGGCATACCGGCCCGGGACTCCTGAGGTCACGACTGCCGGGGATCCTCGGTGCCTCGGCACCGGGAGAAGATGAGAGCGGAGAGATCCGGCCGGACGGATTGCCGGTGGACGTCGTCGGCACCGTTCGTCAAATGATCGGTCTCGCCGATTCCGGCCGGCACGGTGACGCCGCAGAATTGGGCATCCGTGCCGCGGCGAAGATGCCCAGTGTGCGTGGGCGTTCCGTCGTCCGACTCCTCACTGCGATCGCACTCCACCATGCAGCCCAGTCTCGCCGGGCACTGTCCCTGCTCAATGAGATCGAGGGGCCAGCCCGGGCCGGTCACATCGACGGTGATTTCCTGCTGCCGGCAATCATCGCGTGGACGGCTCTCATCTCGGCCGTCAGCGGCGACTGTGAACGAGCCGATGCCCATCTCGCATCGGCGGCAGAGCCGTCCGAGACCAGCCGAGTCGGTGCCGGAACCGGCTCTGTCGCAGGTCGTTCAGAGACACCGCCGAGCGTCATCATCGACGAACACGTCACTCCGCCGCTGCGTATCGCAGCGGCACTGAGGGCTCTCGACCGACTCGACCTGGAACGAGCCCAGGCGGAGTTCGATGCGTTGTCCGCTTACCCGGAGCTGCGAACGTTGTGGGTCTATCTGCCTCTCATCGCCCGGACCTTGGCAGTGCTGTCCGCAAAGTCCGAATCCGGGTTGCTCTTCGTCAACGATGATGCCGAGCGATATCGCGATTCCGGAGTCCTCTCCGCCGCTGAGAAGGATCTGCTTGCGTTCGGACGTAGCACGGTCTTCATCGCACTCGGCCAGCTGCGGTGGGCCGAGCTCGACCGAGAGAGGCTCTCGCCAGCGTGTGATGCGCGCATCGTCCTCGAAGTCCGCTCAAAGCTCGTGGCCGGTCGCAACGACGAGGCGATAGCGTGCGCCGATACCTGGTTCTATCACCGCTCGCTCAGTCCGCGCAGCCGCGCAGAACTCGCCGCTATCAGAGCCGCAGCCAAACTGCGCACGGGGGACGAGGCCGCGGCGCAGACTGACTTCATGACGGCTGTGAGTCTCTCGACCTGGGTGAGCTCGCTGCTGCCGCTTGCACTGCTGCCGCTGACCGATCGCAGCCGACTCGTCGACCTCACAGCCGACTCGCCCGTATGGGCGGAAGCCGCGAACGAGTTCGCCGCGACCTTCGCTTCACCGGCGCAGCTGAGGGAGCGGCTGCGCCGTATCGGCCCGGTCTCCGTGGACCTGGCAGAAGCGCCGCAGCTCAACGCCGGCGAAGCCCAACTCATCGACCTGCTGGCACGGGGTCTGTCAGTCGCCGAGATCGCCGGCGAACTGCAGCAGGTTACCGGAACCGTGAAGAACCGTCTCTCCGCTCTCTACCGCAAATTCGGAGTCTCGAACCGGGCGGACGTCCTCAGCCGCGCTCGGTCCTTGGGGTACCTCACGCAGTGACGAGGTCCCGCCTCCGGAACCCGACCATCCCAGCCCCGACGAGGACCACAGCGATGCCGACTAACCACAGCACCGCCTCGGCGGAGAGATCCTGTGCCGGATATTGGCCGATATGGGTGAACAGGGACAGGTCGAGGATCGCATCGTCGAGCTGCATCAGCCCGCCGAAGAGCGCGAGCACCGCCGAGGCACCGAAGACGATCCAGCTCAGGCTCATCAGCCGTGGGGCGAAGCCGTATAGCAGGTAGGCGAACCCGAGCAGCGCCCAGATCGACGGCGCCTGAGCGAGATGCCCGAGCAGGGTCGGCCACAGCAGAGACCAATCATCCATTGACATCGCCGCTCCCACACCCTCGCCGAGGCCGGCCATGGCCATCAGCCATCCCGCCCCGAACAGCGTCACCACAGCCCACGAAGCTAACCAGCCAGCACGGGAGACCGCGGTCGCGAGCACAGGTTCGGTGTGGAAGGAGGACTCCTCGGAACGCAGCCCACCAGCGGCGATGACCGCATACGCGGCGACGATGATCGCGAAGTACAGGGCCATGTATCCGAGGTAGCCGTCGACGATTCCGGACCGTCCGCCCATGATCGACAGGATCTCCGGCGGCATTCCGGCCGCTCCTTCGTCCATGGGCCCGGTGAACGAACCGAACACCACACCCATGACCAACATGCTCATCGACCACCAGATCAGGCTCGATGCCTGCAGGCGCAGTGCCAGACCGAACGACGTCGACAGCAGCGGTCCCGCCTGCGACCGGCCCAACCGTTCGGCGACGATCCCGGCTCCCAGGTCACGGCGTGACTGCAAGACGACGGCCACGACGACGAGGACTGCGAACAATCCGACCGAGTACAGCAGCGGCCACCAGCGATCGAGGGTGAACGACGCCGTCTGCTGCGACCATCCCAACGGTGAGAGCCACGACAGCCAATCGAGCGAACCCCCCGACACGTGCGACATATCGCCGATCCCGCGGAGGACGAAGCTGAGTGCAAGCACTGCTCCGGCCATCGACGAGGCGGCCCTGGCGAACGCGCTCAGCTGCACCGTGACCGCGGTGACGGCGGCGAAGACACACCCCACCGCGCCGATTCCGACCGTGAACAGCACCGTCGCCGACCACGAATCCGGCTCGGCCTGAGAGAAGCCGAACGCCGCCGCCATACCCGCGCTGAGCAGGAGATTCATGAAGACCGTGAGCGCAAGGGCGGCGATCAGCTGAGTGTGCCGACCGGTGACGCCGGCGCGGACGAGTTCAGCTCGCCCGGTCTGCTCCTCGGCACGCGTATGCCGGGAGACGGTGAGGATCGACATCAGAGCCGCCCCGATCATGAGGAACACCCCGTACATGCCGACGATGAACCGCGGGATCGTCACTTGGTCGAGCCCGTAACCCGGCCCCGTGATGAGCGCCATCACCGGATTCTTCGAGAACGCCGTCATCGCCTGCAGCGAATCCGAATCCATGACCACCGCGATTGCATTCGCGAAATATGCGGTGAGCGCAGACAGCGCAATCACCCAGACCGGCAGCCACAGGCGGTCCCGCCGCAGCATGAATCTCAGCAGATTCCCCAACCCTGCCAGGTTTCCCTCGCCGAGGCGGCCACGCCGAACACGTTCATGTGCACCATGATGATGCCCGGTTTGCGGGGAGTTCCCGGGACCTCCGTGGACAGTGCGATCCCCGTCGTCCGTGTATGCGGCCAGCAGATTCATGACTCCTCCTTGCCGTAGTGACGCAGCAGCAGCTGTTCGAGGGTCGGCGGGGTCGCGGTGAGCGATTCGACATCGTGTTCGCCGAGCGCCCGCATGATACGGGGCAGCTGCGCCGTATCGGCGCTGAAATGCAATCGCGAACCTTCGCGGACGAGGTCGTGGACTTCGGTCATCTCGGACAGGGCGGGCACATCGTGTTCGAGCCCGACGGTGATCGTCGTCCGTGACAGGTGCCGCAGCTCGGACAGGGTCCCCGTCTCGACGATGCGACCCGACCGGATGATCGACACCCGATCGGCCAGGGCCTCGACCTGGGCGAGGATGTGGCTGGAGAGCAGCACCGTGCGCCCGGCGTCCTTCGCCTCGCGAATGCAGTCCTGGAACACCGCTTCCATGAGCGGGTCGAGCCCGGCCGTCGGCTCGTCGAGGAGCAGCAGTTCGACATCCGAGGCCAGAGCTGAGATGAGCGCGACCTTCTGCCGGTTGCCCTTCGAATAGGTCCGTCCCTTCTTCCGCGGATCGAGGTCGAAGCGTTCGATGAGCTCATCGCGACGACGTCTGTCCACACCTCCGCGCAGCCTGGCGAACAGGTCGATCGCCTCGCCGCCGGTCAGCCCTGGCCACAGTTCCACATCGCCGGGAACATAGGCCAGGCGGCGGTGCAGGGGGACCGCCTTCGACCAAGGATCCTCGCCGAGGAGGCGCACCGTACCCGAGTTATGTCGCAGGATTCCGAGCAGAATCCGGATCGTCGTCGACTTGCCGGCGCCGTTGGGGCCGAGGAAGCCGTGGACCTCGCCGCGGGCGACCTCGAGATCGAGACCATCAAGGGCGCGAACGCGTCCGTACGATTTCACGACGTCCCGCATCGAGATCGCCGCCGAGGCGGATGCTCGGCTGCCGTCGGTTCGGCGGGCGCTGGTCAACGTGCTCATGGTTCCTCATCTCCTAACTGGGAGTCTTCGGGGACGGACTCGAGGGCACCGTGCAGGTAGAGGTCGAGCAGATGCGGCGCGAGTCTGGTCATCATTCCTGTGGTGTCCTCGGTGCCGAGGACCGAATGCAGGCGGTGTTCGAGGAGTGAAGGGGCCAGGGCCATGACCGCGATGGTCGCCGCCTGTCCACGGGAGTCTTCGCTCTGTCGGAAGGTGTAGCCGGCGAATCCGTCGGTGATATAGGACTCGACGAGGTCGACGTAGTGGTCGAAGTAGCGCTGACCGTGGTCGCTGGGGTCGAGCAGGGATTTGACGAGGTAGTCCACAGCGGTGGACATCTCGGGGTCGTCGAACATCATCTGCACTGCCATGGAGGCGTAGCCAGCGTTCGCCGCCTTCGACTCAGCGATTCGCTCGAACACGTGCTCGTCACATGCGCTGCGCAGTCCGTCTTTGGAGCCGAAGTGGTGGATGACCAAGCCTGGGGAGACATCGGCGACAGCGGCGATTCCGCGGACTGTGGTCTTCGTGAACCCGTGGCGGGCGAACTCGGCGACGGCGGCCGAGAGGATCCTCTGCGCCGTCTCCGGCGAGGTGTTGGGAGAGCGGCGCGAGTTGGAGTCGGAAGTCGTTGAACGCATGTTTAATATTAAACGCGCGTTCAATCAAGGTGTCAATAGATGGTGTGAACCGTGCTGAGCTGGCCGCGGTCAGGAGGGGTCGCGTCGTGCGAGTGCTGGTAACCGAGAGTGCAGTCGAGTTGCGGAGGCGAGCAGTGGATCTATGCGCGAGCGGGCAGCGTTATAGGCGGGGACGGCGTGCGAGAATGCGGCGTAGGTTCGAGGGGTGATGGGCAGTTCCCACGCCCCCATGTATTCGTGGGCGTCAGCGCCCATTTCAGTCTTGAAGCGGACCAGACCGCTACCGCCCATATCGAGGCCGAGGCAGTCCTTGACTCCACCCAGGTCGTAGGATTTAGCGCCTTCGGAAAGAAGCTGTCGAATCAAGGCGAGATACAGGGCATTCGAGGGCTTCATTCGTGGGTTGGTCGTGTCGGTCGCGGTGTGGATGCATTCAGCGGTCGAAGACACCCGAGCTGTGGTCGTGGCTCCGAGTACTTCGCCGTTGAAGCGGGCGAAATGCGTGGTGAAGCGGCCTGGCAGTCCTTGAGTGAGATGGGTCCACATGGTCCTGAAGAAGTCGGTGGACAGGGTTGCGAATCCGTTTCTATTCCCGGTTGAGGTGTACAGGAGCTGGAAATCATCGACGTCGGCAATGGATGCCAATTCGATCTTGACGCCTTCACGGGAGGCCTTCTTCGCGTTGTATCGCCAGGTCTTGTGCATTCCGGCAAGGATGTCATCTTCGGTGCGGTCTTCGAGATTCAGCAGGAAGTTGAAGCGGCCGTAATCGATATGCGTCTCCTGGGGGGCAGACTTTTCGATCCATCCGGAGTCGCGCATGATCGCCCTCAGCTGCAGAGCTGTGGGGTTGGTGTAATCGGGAGCGAGGTCACGGAAGTGCCTGGCGATCGGCTCGCGGAGTCCTGCTCGTACCGTTGCATTGTCCCACCGTCGGAGGCTGAGGTACGGGAGCATGCGGACGCCGATGACATCGTTTGCTTCGAGAAACGAACGCAACGTTGAGAGCTGCTCGCTTATGTCCGCATTGTCCCAATCGATCAGTGGGCCGTAGGGAATGAAAGCGAAGCGCTTCTTCGTTCCGGGGATCCGGCGGTAACGGATGATTGCGACCGAGATCGGATCTGCACCGTCGGCATACCAGCCCACCGGCACGTAATCGGGCCAATCGACTCGCCGTGCCTCCGCCCAGAATGGAGTCTGTTGGTAGCTGACATCACCGAATCTCTGCAGGCTGGTGAGGAATGCGTCGGGTGTCATGGCTCGGATCGTAGTCATAGAGAAACCGTATTGTTCGGACGGTCGCCAGGGGGCGGAAGTTGTGTGCACGTGCGGATTCCCGCACCTGACTTGCGGTATTGATCGAGGGGCAGCAGGTGCTTCTCCTGAGTGTCGGGTGAAGCAGTCTGTTCTGAGAAATCTCGTTCCGCCTATTTACATACAACCAACCGGTTGTATGATTAATGGCATGAAAGGACTTCTCGACGATGAGGCGGATGCGCTGTTCCAGGCATTGGCCGACCGCACTCGGCGCGATATCGTGCGCCGAGTCGCTGGAGAAGGGCTTTCGGTGTCCGATCTGGCCGCCGACTACGACATGAGCTTCGCCGCAGTGCAGAAGCACGTTGCGGTCCTCGAACGTGCAGGACTCGTGACGAAGCGCCGAGTCGGCAAGCGGCAGGTTGCGCACGCAGAGGTGGGTCCGCTTCGCACCATCAGAAGCATGCTCGCCGAACTCGAAGACCAGTGGGTCGAACGAGTGCAGAGAATCGACGACCTTCTGGCCGGGGACGAGCAGGCCGGGTCGTGAGGCAAACCACCGCAATGCTTGAGGAGCAGCCATGCCGGTCATCGACACATACCATGACGAAGAGACACTGACCCTGACGATCGTCGCCGAGTTCGCGGCGCCGCTCGAGCGAGTGTGGGAGGTCTATGCCGATCCCCGCCAACTCGAGCAGATCTGGGGTCCACCGACGTACCCGGCCACGGTCGTCGACCATGCGCTCAAACCCGGTGGCAGAGTCACCTATTTCATGACGAGCCCGGAGGGTGAGAAGTTCTGCGGGCTGTGGGAACTGACCGCCGTCGACCGGCCCACGCGCTTGGAATTCCGCGACTACTTCGCCGATGAGGACTTCACCGTCGTCGAATCGATGCCCGGAAGCAGCTGCATCTACCGCTTCGAGACGACCGAGACCGGGACTCGTGCCACCTACGAATCGGTGTTCGACTCGGCCGAGGGGCTGCGCACCGTGCTGGAGATGGGTGTCATCGAAGGCTCGACCGGAGCGATCAACCAGATCGACGATCTGCTCGCCCGGCAGTGAGCCGGTGCGGCCGGCGCCCGACCTCTCCGCAATGGCTCAGCTCTCGACGCGGGCCTGCATGGAGTGGGCCGGGGCGTCGGGTCGGACGGGAATGATGAGCGCCAGGCCGACCGCCAGGACGATGAGGATACCCAGCGTCCCAGCCCGTTGGAAGCCGAAGATCTGGATCGCCAGGGCGAACATCGCCGGGCCCAGGAAGCTCACGGCCCGGCCCGTCGTGGCGTAGAGTCCGAAGTTCTCCCCGGCCGATTCCGGTGGAGTGATGCGGGCGAGGAATGACCGACTCGACGCCTGGACCGGGCCGACGCAGAAGCTGAGGATCAGGGCACAGACCCAGAACACGGCCGCCTCGGCGCTGAAGAGGATCGGCAGCCCGCCGAGGATGATGACGATGAGACCGGCGATGATGACGGGTTTCGGTCCGAGTCGATCGTCGAACCACCCGGCGATCATCGCCCCGGCACCGGCGGCGACGTTCGCGGCCACGCCGAGGATGATGATCTGGGAGGCGGAGAACCCGTAGCTGCCGGCGGCGAGGACGCCCGCGAAGGAGAAGATCGCAGCCAGGCCGTCCCGGAAGACCGCCGAGGCGATGAAGAACCGCAGCGTCTGATGCTCGGTCGACCACATCCGGATCAGACGGCGCACGAGTGCTGCGTAGTCAGCGATGAATGCCCTGATCGGGTGCCCGCCCGATGTGCCCTTGACCTTCGCGCCAGGTGCCGAGAAAAGGGCGGGGATCGCGAAGATCGCGAACCACACGGCGGAGAGGACCGCGACGATGCGGAACCTCAGTCCCTCCTCGTCGCTGGCGCCGAGGAATCCGACCTCGGGTCGGATGACGAGGACGAGGAGGATGACGAGGAGGACCAGCCCTCCGACGTAGCCCATTCCCCAGCCGAATCCGGAGACCTTGCCGACGTTGTCGGGGGTGGTGATGCGGACCATGATGCCGTTGTAGGACACCTCGGCGAATTCGAAGAAGACGCTGCCGACGGCCAAGAGCAGAAGACCCAGCCACAGGTAGTCGGGGGAGTCGCGGACGAAGAACAGGCCGAACATCGTGAGCACGACGATCGCGGTGTGCACGCCCAGCCACAGGCGATGCCGACCCCCGGCATCGGCCCGGGTGCCGGCGGCCGGGGCGACGACGGCGATGACGAAACCGGCCGCTGCCATCGACCAGCCCAATGTCGAAGATCCGGCCTCCTCGGTGGCCGCGACGGACTTCGTCAGATATGGGGCGAAGACGAAGGTGATGATCACGGCGTTGAAGGACGCCGAACCCCAATCCCACAGGGCCCAATTGAAGATGCGCAGGCGATTGCCCGAACCGGGCGGAGTCAGCGTCGAGGCCATGAGGCCACTGTACTGAATGCAGCGTCCGAATCGCGGTCCGTGGCTTGGTCGAATTCTCTGGCCCAGACCCCAATTCTGACAAGCTGTGTTTACTGGTTGAGGGCACGGTTCATTCCCGGGATGACCAGGGATATCACCCCTGTTGTGCGGGTTCGGGCTGAAAGTTGCCTTGAAGGAGGCTGGGGAATACGGCAGAGTGAAGCGGTAATCCAATCATTCGATCAGGAGGGCGACATGAGCGACCCCGACACCAATTCCCAGTCGGGAAACGGGTTGGGCCCGGGGCCGGAAGAGCAGCTGCTCTTCGGCGAACCCGACCCCGTAGAACTTCATCTGCCCGAGAAACTCCACATCGGCGAATCCGACTCCGATGACGCAATCACTCAGAAGCTGCAACGCCAGGGAGTGCGCATCGGCAAGGGCATGATCGCCCCGCGCGTCTTCTGGCCGGCGCTGATCATCATCGTCGGCATCGTCGTATTCTCCGTGGCACTGCCCGAGGGCACCGGCAATGTCATCTCGAACATCCAGAACTGGATCGTCACCCAGCTCGGTTGGTACTACATGCTCGTCGTCGGGCTGTTCGTCGGCTTCGCGATCATCGTCGGCTTCTCGAAGTTCGGCAAGATCAAGCTCGGCAAGGACGACGACGAACCCGAATTCGGCGTCCTGTCCTGGTTCGCCATGCTCTTCGCTGCCGGCATGGGCATCGGCCTCGTCTTCTACGGTGTGGCCGAACCTCTGACCTATGCGACGACCGGACCGAAGCCCGGCTGGCCCGGCGGTGAGGTCGAGAACGCCCAGATGGGCATGGCACAGACCTTCGTCCACTGGGGTCTGCACCCCTGGGCTCTCTATGCCGTGCTCGGTATGGCTCTGGCCTACGCCATCCACCGCCGCGGTCGCCCGCTGTCGATCCGATGGGCACTCGAACCGCTGCTCGGCAACAAGGTCAAAGGCTGGGCCGGTGACGTCATCGACATCATCGCGATCTTCGGCACCGTCTTCGGCATCGCCACCTCGCTGGGTCTCGGCGTTCAGCAGATCTCCGCAGGACTCAAGCACATCGGCGTCGTCGGCGACTACGACAACACATTCCTCATCATCCTCATCGTCATCATCACCCTGCTGGCCACCGCCTCTGTGGTCTCGGGCGTGGGCGCAGGAATCAAGTGGCTGTCGAACATCAACCTCACGATGGCCGGCGTCCTGCTCGTCACGGTCCTCGTCTTCGGCCCGACTCTGTTCCTGTTCCAGAACTTCGTCGAATCACTCGGCGTCTGGCTGGCGAACGTGCTCAACATGACCTTCGACATCGGTGCCTACTCCGGCAAGGAAGGCGCCGAATGGAACTCGAGTTGGACCCTCTTCTACTGGGGCTGGTGGATCTCCTGGGCACCCTTCGTCGGTGTCTTCATCGCCCGCATCTCCCGCGGGCGCACCGTCCGCGAGTTCATCGCAGGCGTCCTGCTCGTCCCTTCGATCGTCGGCTTCTTCTGGTTCTCCGTCCTCGGCGGAACCGGTATCTACCGTCAGATCTTCGGCTCCGGCGACCTCGTCGACCCGGACGAAGGAATCGTCGCCGAGCGTGTCCTCTTCGACGTGCTCGGAGACCTGCCGCTGGGCTCGATCCTCTCGGTCATCGCGATCATCCTCGTGGCGATCTTCTTCATCACCTCCTCGGATTCGGGCTCGCTCGTCGTCGACATGCTCGCCTCGGGCGGTCACCCGAACCCGCCGATCTGGTCGCGCGTGCTGTGGGCGCTGATGGAGGGCGCGATCGCCATCGCACTGCTCATGGCCGGCGGGCTCACCGCCTTGCAGGCGGGGTCACTGGTCACAGCGCTGCCGTTCTCGATCGTGCTGCTGCTCGTCTGCGTCTCCACCCTCAAGGCCTTCAGTATGGAGGCCAAGCGGACGGCCGCGATCGAACGCGCCGCACGCTACCGTGCGGTCGGCGAGCACCTGGCCGACGACTTCGACGAATACCTGGGTGAGAAGGTCGACGAACGCATCGACTACCGGCTCAAGAGCTCCCAGGGTCTGCTCGGCAAACAGCGTGCGAAGTCTTCTTCCCGAGACAACAAGCGCGGCGTGCGTGAGGTTCCGACCCGGGAGACGGAGACACCTCCGGACACCGAGTCCTGACCCGCACCGAGGCGGCTCGGTCCGGGAACGCTGCCTGCCCTCCACGGCGAGGCACGGTCCCGCACCGAGGCGGCTCACCTCCGACGCAACCGCTCGACCATCCGGTCGGGCGGTTGCGTCGTTCACGGCCGATGCCAGGGGAGGGCATCCTCGGCGACAGGATCCGAAATCGCGTTCCGGGACTCGTTCACGGCCGATGCCAAGGGAGGGCCGCCTCGGCGAGGGAAGCCGCGCTCCGGGCCTCCCTGCCATGGGCGGGACGGAACGAGTAGGCTGGTGGCAGCAGAAACGGCCGAACCCGACCAAGGAGCATGTATGCCCATCGCCAGCCCCGAAGTGTATGCCGAGATGATCGACCGCGCGAAGACCCAGGGCTTCGCCTACCCCGCGATCAACTGCACCTCCTCGCAGACGATCAACGCCGCCATCCGCGGCTTCGCCGAGGCCGGATCCGACGGCATCGTGCAGATCTCCACGGGCGGTGCCGAATACATGTCCGGTCCGACGGTCAAGGACCGCGTGCGGGGCGCCATCGCGTTCTCCGTCTTCGCCGCCGAGGTGGCCAAGAGCTATGACGTCAACATCGCGCTGCACACCGACCACGCACCGAAGGACGCCGTCGAAGCCTGGGTCAAGCCCCTTCTGGCTGCGTCGACCGAACGCGTGAAGAACGGCGGCGAGCCCTACTTCCAGTCGCACATGTGGGACGGTTCGGCCGTTCCCCTTGACGAGAACCTCACCCTCGCCGAGGAGCTGCTCGAGCTCTCGGCGGCAGCTCACTCGATCCTCGAGATCGAGGTCGGCGTCGTCGGCGGCGAAGAGGACGGCGTCGAGAACGAGATCAACGAGAAGCTCTACACCTCCGTCGAGGACGGGCTGGCCACCGCCCGCGCCCTGGGCACCGGCGAGAAGGGCCGCTATCTCACGGCTCTGACCTTCGGAAACGTCCACGGCGTGTACAAGCCCGGCAATGTGAAGCTGCGTCCCGAACTCCTCGGTGAGATCCAGGAGAAGGTCGGTGCCGAGGTCGGCAAGAAGGCTCCCTTCGATCTCGTCTTCCACGGCGGCTCGGGCTCGAGTGCAGAAGAGATCGCCGAGGCGGTCCGCCACGGAGTCGTGAAGATGAACATCGACACGGACACCCAGTACGCCTTCACGCGTCCCGTCGTCGAGCACATGTTCCGCAACTACGACGGAGTGCTCAAGATCGACGGCGAGGTCGGTGACAAGAAGCTCTACGATCCGCGCTCCTACGGCAAGGCCGCCGAGAAGGGCATGGCCGAGCGCATCGTCGAAGCCTGCCAGAACCTCGGCTCGGCTGGCACCAGCCTGAAGAAGTGAGGGGAAGCCGGCTCAGTCAGCTCGGCTGGTGAGCCGGTTCGACCGGCGAGCCGGCGGGCAGCAGAGTCTGCCCCGCGGACCGACAGCGGTCGTCGCCCGATTCCGGGCGGCGGCCGCTTTGTGCTGTCTGTGGCGCTGAATCGTCGAAAAACGGGTCAAGCGTCGAGAAACGGACGCGCACAACCGTGTCTCGACACTCAGCCCGTTTTTCGGCGCGGTTCCGCTGTGAATGGCACGAGGCCCGGGACGCCATTGTCCCGGGCCTCGCAGTCTGTCCCACGGACCAGCGATGAGCCGTCATCCGAATGACCTGCCCACCGATCGGGCCGCCTGCCGGGTGGCAGGCAGTCGATCGTGTGGGGCATCAGCCTTCCGGCACCGCCTCGCCGGCCTTGAGACGAGCCACGCGCTGATCCCAGAAGTCGGCGTTGCGCACGCCGACCTTCTCGGGTTCGAACACCGGATCCAGACCGTGCTTGGTCTGGCGCTCGAAGTCGCGCAGGAGCTTGAACGCCGGCTGCTGCAGAATGAGGATACCGACGATGTTCAGCCAGGCCATGAGGCCCACGCCGATGTCGCCGAGCGCCCAGGCGCTGCCTGCCGTCGACATCGCACCCACGGCGACGGCGATGAGGATGAGCAGCTGCAGCACGCGCTTGCCGACCGCGAGGACGAAGGTGTTCTTGACCTTGCCCAGCAGGTACACGAGATTCGTCTCGGCCATGTAGTAGTACGCGACGATCGTGGTCAAGGCGAAGAGGAAGATCGAGATCGCGATGAAGCTGGCGCCGAAGCCGTGGATCATCGAGTCGAGTCCCGCCTGGGGCCACTTCTCGCCCGGAGTTGCGGCGATCTCCTCGGCCATCTGTCCGCGGCCGGTGCCGATGATCGTCGTCTCGTCGGCGTCGAAGACTCGGTACATGCCGGTGGAGAGGATCATGAACGCGGTCGCCGAGCACACGAACAGGGTGTCGATGTAGACCGAGCCGGCCTGCACGAGTCCCTGCTTCGAGGGGTGCGAGACCTCGGCAGCCGACGCTGCGTGCGGTCCGGTTCCCTGCCCGGCTTCGTTCGAGTAGATGCCGCGCTGGACGCCCCACTGGACCGCCATGCCGATGATGCCGCCGAAGGCGGCTTCCGGACCGGCGTCGATGCCGAAGGCCGAGGTGAACATCAGCTGGAAGACCGGAACGATCTGGTCGGCATTGATGATGGTCACCGCGATGGCTGCAATGATGTAGATGACGGCCATGAACGGAACCGCCAGCGAGGCGAAGTGCGCGATGCGCTTGATTCCGCCGACGACGATGAAGCCCATGATGATGACGAGCGCGATTGCGGTGCCCCAGGTGGGAACGCTCCAGGCGTTCTCGACGGCGCCGGAGATCGCATTGGACTGGATGCCCGGCAGCATGAAGGACATGGCGATGACGGTCACGGCCGCGAAGACCATGCCGTAGACCTTGAACAGGCCGCGGGCCTTGGTGTGGCGGTAGGCCTTCTCGATGTAGAAGGCCGGGCCGCCGCGGTACTCACCGGTGCGGGGATCCTGTTCCTTGAAGATCTGTCCCAGGGTGGATTCGACGTAGGACGTCGAGGCGCCGAGGAGGGCCGAGATCCACATCCAGACGACGGCACCGGGGCCGCCGAAGCCGATGGCGGTGGCGACACCGGCGATATTGCCGACGCCGACGCGACCTGCCAGAGAGATCGCCAGGGCCTGGAAGGAAGAGACTCCCTCATTGGAGCTCTTGCCCGTGAACATCTGCTTGAAGATGGCGGGGATCTGACGGATCTGAACCGCGCGGGAGCGGATCGTGAAATAGACACCTGCGCCGAGGCACAGGTAGACGAGGGCGGATGACCACACAATCCCGTTGAGCCAGTCGATGAAAGCGGACACGCTTCTCCATTCGTTCTTCCGCGCCGGGATCGCCGACACGGTGTTGCTTATCTAGCGTCTGTGCCAGAGCACCGGCCAGCGGGGGACCGGCCAGTTTCACGAGAGTTTCCCTAGCGTTCTCTGTGATGCACCTCATAAGTCAAGCCGATTGTCATCGGTGACGCAAATCGCATTCGCCGAGGCGGCTCCCAGTTGCGCTGTCGACGTCGGAGCCGGGGGATTCGTTGGGCCGGGGAGCGTTGCGCGGCAGGGGCGGGAGCTGTGAGTCGCGACGCCGGAAGGAATCTCAGCCATTGCGGCAAGGGGCGTTTCGGTGTGTCGGTCGGGCCGCCTCGGCGAATTGTCGCGAAGTCGTTGCGAACTGAGTCACTTCATGTGCGTCAGTTCACTATTTGGGACGGGAACCGTAAGATGTGGTGCGGATCTCTTCGCGCAAAGAAGACACGAAGAGCACTTGTGAAAGACAGGAACACCATGAAACGACGAACTGGTGCAAAGGCCGTGGCCATCGCTGCGGCCGGCGCTCTGCTCCTCTCCGCCTGCTCGACCTCGACGACCGGAGGCGGCGGCGGGGACGACGAAGGCGGAATGCTCACGGTCGGAACCACGGACAAGGTCGTGGCTCTCGACCCGGCTGCTGCGTACGACAACGGAAGCTCGCTCGTCGAACAGCAGATCTACCCGTACATCCTCGCCTACAAGCCGGGTACGGCCGAGCTCAACCCTTCGATCGCCGAGTCCGCTGACTTCACTGAGCCGACGAAGTACGAGGTCAAGCTCAAGGACGGACTCAAGTACGCCAACGGCAACGAACTGACCTCCTCGGACGTGAAGTTCTCCTTCGACCGTCAGCTGAAGATCCAGGACCCCAACGGGCCCTCTTCTCTGCTCGGCGGCCTGAAGTCCGTGGAGACCCCGGATGAGAAGACCGTCGTCTTCAACCTCAAGCGCAAGAACGACCAGACCTGGCCCGGAGTCCTGGCCAGCGCCGCCGGACCGATCGTCGATGAAGACGTGTTCTCGGCCGACAAGGTCACGAAGGACCAGGAGATCGTCGACGGGAAGGCCTTCGCCGGCCCGTACACGATCGACGGCTTCAAGTTCAACGAGCTGATCACCTACAAGGCGAACCCGGACTACAAGGGCTTCATCGAGCCGGCGAAGACCGAGACCGTGCAGATGAAGTACTACTCGGACGCGAACAACATGAAGCTCGACGTCCAGGAGAACACCATCGACGTCGCTTGGCGTTCGCTCTCGGCCACCGACGTCGAGGACCTCGGCAAGAACGAGGACCTCAAGGTCCACAAGGGGCCCGGTGGCGAGATCCGCTACATCGTGTTCAACTACGACACGATGCCCTTCGGTGCGAAGACCGACGACGCCGACGAGAAGAAGGCGCTCGCCGTCCGCAAGGCCATGGCCGACTCCGTCGACCGTCAGGCGATCGCCAGCCAGGTCTACAAGGACACCTTCACACCGCTGTATTCGCACGTGCCCGACGGGCTTCCCGGCTCCGACGAACCGCTGAAGTCCGAATACGGCGACGGCAAGGGCGGCGCCGACGTCGAGAAGGCGAAGAAGGCGCTCAAGGATGCCGGGGTCAAGACCCCGGTCGAACTCAAGCTGCAGTACAACCCCGACCACTACGGTCCCTCCTCGGGTGATGAATACGCCCTGGTCAAGGACCAGCTGGACAAGACCGGGCTGTTCAAGGTCAAGCTGCAGTCGACCGAGTGGGTGCAGTACTCGAAGGACCGCACCGACGACGTCTACCCGATGTACCAGCTGGGCTGGTTCCCGGACTACTCGGATGCCGACAACTACCTCGTGCCGTTCTTCTACGACACGGATGAGACTCCGTCGTTCCTCGCCAACCACTACCGTGACGAAGCGATGAACAAGGAGCTCAACGCTCAGTCCTCGATCGCTGATGAGGGCAAGCGCGAAGATGCCCTGAAGAAGATCCAGGGCGAGCTGGCCGACGAACTGCCGACCCTGCCGCTGCTGCAGGGCAACCAGATCGCCGTGTCCGGCAAGGACGTCAAGGGCGTCGATGACACCCTCGACCCCGCTTTCCAGTTCCGTCTGGCACTGCTGAGCAAGTGATCACCCACACGAGGTGCAGGTGAGCCGATCAGGCCGCCTGCACCTCGTGGCGCGTCCGCGGTCAGGTCCGTACACCTGAAGTGACCCTCGCCGAGGTGTCCCCTGCCGCTGGCGCATCGAAACACATCCCATAAGGAACACATGTCTGCTGCCATCAGCGAACCAGGGGCTGAGGCCGCCGAGACTTCGGTCTCGGTCAAGAAGCCCTCGGGAGGCGGTCTGGGACGTTATGTCCTCATCCGCTTCCTGCTCATCATTCCCACCATCTTCATTCTCACCACTCTGGTGTTCTTCCTCATGCGCATCACCGGTGACCCGATCACCGCAGCGTTGGGAGGACGCCTGACGAAGGCCCAACTGGCCGAACGCGTCCACGCCGCCGGCTACGACCGGCCCATCCTCGTCCAGTACTTCGAATACTTGGGCAATCTGCTCAAAGGCGACTTCGGCACCGCGGTCTCCGACGGGCAGCCGGTCTCGTCGATCCTGCTCAACTACGGAGCAGCGACCGTCGAACTCGTCTTCTACGCGCTCATCGTCGCGTTCATCCTCGGCATCCCGCTGGGCATGCTCGCCGCCTACCACCGCGACAAGGCCCCCGACGCGGCACTGCGTGTGCTCGCGATCCTCGGCTATGCGACCCCGGTGTTCTTCGCGGGCATGATCCTCAAGCTCGTCTTCGGCGTGTTCCTGCCGATCCTGCCCGTCGCCGGCCGCGGCACCACAGAGACCGAATACATCATGTCCGGTGTCGTCGGCCCGACGAGGTTCTACCTCATCGACGCCCTGCGCATCGGCAACTTCTCGGTCCTCGGCGACGTGCTCGCCCATGCGGTGCTGCCGGCGATCGCGCTCGGCGTGCTCACCGCCGGAGTGTTCCTCCGGCTCGTGCGCACGAACCTCATCGGCACGCTCGAGCAGCAGTACGTCGACTCCGGTCGATCCCGCGGAATCTCCGAATACCGCCTGGTCACCAAGCATGCGTACCGTCCAGCGCTGATCCCGATCATCACGGTCATGGGTATGCAGATCGCGCTCATGCTCGCCGGCGCCGTGCTCACCGAGACGACGTTCGAGTGGAAGGGGCTCGGCTTCAAACTCGCCGAGTACCTGACCGCTCGTGACTTCGTGGCAGTGCAGGGAATCGTCGTGTTCCTCGCCGTCATCGTCGCGGTCACGAACTTCCTCGTCGACGTCATCGCCGCGTTCATCGACCCGAGAGTGAGGTACTGATGTCCACTCCAGACAACCCGCAGAACCAGGGCCCAGTTGAAGAAGCCCAGACCTTCGCCGAGGAGGCACCCGGCTCCGGAGTACCGGCAGTGGCGTTCGACGACCGGGCAAAGAAATCCTGGTTCTCCCGCTTGCCGATCATCTCGCATCTGCGCCAGTCCGTGGGGCTGCAGCGCGGAATGCTCATCACCGGTCTCGTGCTGTGCGGAATCGTGCTCATCTGCGCGATCTTCGCACCGCTCATCGCCCCGTACGGCTTCAACCAGCTGGGCACCTCCGAAGGCAACTTCGGGTCGAAGCTGCCACCCGGCGGCACCCACATCTGGGGCACGACCGTCGGCGGCTACGATGTCTTCTCCCGTGTCGTCTGGGGCGCCCAGACCGCAGTGGCCGTCATCGTCGTGGCCGTGGTCATGTCGATCTTCGCCGGTGTCATCCTCGGTCTCGTCTCCGGCTACATCGGCGGATGGCTCGACCGCATCCTCGTCGTCATTGCCGATGCCGTCTACGCCTTCCCGACCCTGCTGCTGGCGCTGGTCATGTCGATTGCGATCTCCGGCGGTCAGTCGAGTGCGTGGGGCGGCATCGCCGCAGCCGCATTCTCGATCACGGTCGTCTTCATCCCGCAGTACTTCCGCGTCGTCCGTGCCGAGACCCTGCGGCTGAAGGCCGAGCCGTTCGTCGAATCGGCGATCGTCCTCGGCGCCTCGAAGACGCGGATCATCTCCAAGCATATTTTCCGCAACGCCACGCGGACCCTGCCGCTGATCTTCACACTCAACTCCTCCGAGGCGATCCTGACCTTGGCCGGACTCGGGTTCCTGGGATTCGGCATCGAACCCACCTCGGCGTCGGAATGGGGATACGACCTCAACAAGGCACTGCCGGACGTCACCTCCGGCGTGTGGTGGACGGCGGTGTTCCCGGGCGTGGCCATCGTGCTCACGGTGCTGGGAATCACCCTGGTCGGTGAGTCGATGAACGACCTCAACGACCCGCGTCTGCGCGTGCGACGCAAAGCTAAGGTCAAGAACGTCAAGCCCGCGGAGGTCACGGCATGAGCAAGCAGAAACACGAGCAGGCCGCCTCGGCGACGGGCAGCATCCTCGATGTCGACAGTCTCGACGTCACCTTCTCCACCGATGGCGGGGACGTCCACGCCGTCAAGGACGTGTCGCTGAGCGTCTCGCCCGGTGAGGTGCTGGCGATCGTGGGCGAGTCGGGGTCCGGTAAGACCGTGACAGCCCGGTCCATCCTCGGTCTCCTGCCCGAGACGGCGCAGCGAACCGGGGCCATCGTCATCTCAGGTGCGAACGTGCTCAGCGTCTCCGCCGACGAGCTGCGGGCCATGCGCGGCCGGGATGTGGCGATGGTCTTCCAGGAGCCGTCGACGGCGCTCAACCCCGTCTTCACGGTCGGGTGGCAGATCGCCGAAGGTCTGCGCGCGCACGATAAGAAGGCGAGCAAAGCCGAACTCAAGGCGCGCGTCGTCAAGGCCATGCGGCAGGTCGGGATCCCCGATGCCGACAGCCGTTTCGACTACTACCCGCACCAGTTCTCGGGCGGGCAGAAGCAGCGTATCGTCATCGCCATGGCCCTGGCTCTCGGGGCGAAGCTCATCGTCGCCGACGAGCCGACCACCGCCCTCGACGTCACCGTGCAGGCGGAGATCCTCGACCTGCTGCGTGAGCTGCGCGACGAGACGGGCACCGCCATCGTGCTCATCACCCACAACATGGGCGTCGTCGCCGACCTCGCCGATCGCGTGGCCGTGATGCTGCGCGGCGACCTCGTCGAGGTCTCGACCGTCGAGCAGCTGTTCAATGATCCTCAAGAGCAGTACACGCGGGAACTGCTCGCCGCTGTGCCGCGGATCGGTTCGACCGTGGCCGGCAGCCGCAAGGCGGCCGCCGCCTCAGCGCGCACTGACTCGACGGGGGAGGCCTCGGGTGGGGTCGCCTCGGCGGGGGAGACCTCAGGCGGGACCGCCTCGGCGAAGGACGGGGACGCACGCGAATCGATCGTGACCGCGCGCGAGCTCGATATCGTCTATCCGGGCGGGATCGGCAAGTCGGACTTCCACGCGGTGAAGAAGGTCAGCTTCGACATCAGGGCCGGCGAAGTCTACGGGCTCGTCGGTGAGTCGGGGTCGGGCAAGACGACGATCGGACGCGCGATTGCGGGCCTGACCAGGGCCAGCGGCGGCAGCCTCTCCGTCCTCGGGCACGAGATGGTCGGGTTCAAGGAGCGTGAGTTCTCGAAGATCCGGCGACGGATCGGGTTCGTGTTCCAGGACCCGGCGGCCTCATTCAATCCGCATCTGTCGATCGGGGAGTGCATCGCCGAACCGTTCGCGATCCACCGTCGGGAGATGAGCGCGAACGACCGGTCGCAGCGAGTGCTCGAACTCCTCGATTCCGTGCAGCTGCCGAAGGCCTATGCGGCGCGGTATCCGCACGAGCTCTCCGGCGGTCAGCGGCAGAGGGCGTCGTTGGCGCGCGGTCTGGCGCTCGATCCGGAGCTGCTCATCGCCGATGAGCCGACCTCGGCGCTCGATGTGTCCGTGCAGGCGAAGGTCCTCGAGCTCTTCGTCGAGCTGCAGAACCGCTTCGACTTCGCGGCCCTGTTCATCAGCCACGACCTTGCCGTGGTCGATATGCTCTCCGACCGCATCGGCGTGCTCTTCCACGGCGAGCTGCTCGAAGAGGGCACGGGTGAGCAGGTGCTCGGTGCGCCGCAGGAGGACTACACGAAGCGACTCATCGCTTCGCTGCCGGTCCCGGACCCGAAGGAGCAGGCGAAGCGCCGCGAGCTGGCAAGAACCCTCCGCCCAACCCCCTAATTGCTACCTGACGGCGGCCCAGCAACCTCGCGCGAGGTTGCTGGGCCGCCGTCAGGTAGCAATTAGGGGGTCAGTTGGTGTCGGCGATGAAGTCGAGCATTCCGGCCTGATTGACCGGCAGGGCCAGCAAGCGGTCGAGTTCGGCCTCGTCGGGGTCGATACCGAGGATGCGCATCGAGTACTGAGTGAAGTCGCGCTCGATCATGTCAGGAGTCAGGTCACCCGTCGGCCGGTACCACAGCGAGAGCGAATTGCAGATCGAGTGGATGGCGCGAGTGGCCAGAGCCGCACTGCTGACGCGGAACTTACCCGAGTCGATGCCAGCCTGGACGATATCGCCCATGATCTCGCGGGCCTCCCGCTGGAGTTCCTTCACGCGGACGGCATTGTCGCCGGTGAGCCGTTCGGTGTCGCGCAGCAGCACGGTGGAGACCGAGACGTTCTCCATGCGATAGCGGGCGAGGTAGCGCACCGCCACGGCCAGCTGATCTACGACATCGTCATCGACGTCGGCGATGACCGCTCGGCAGTGCTCGACGTACCAGGTATACGCCGTGTGGACGAGCTCGTAGAGAGCTTCCTGCTTGGACGGGAAGTAGTAGTAGAGCGCTGAGAGGCTCAGACCTGCTGTCTGTGCGATATCGCGGATGGACGCGCCGTCGAATCCTTTGTCCGCGAAGGTGTCCCGGGCCGAGCGGAGAATATTGTTACGGCCGTTGGTTGAGCGCACGATGACCGGACTCCTTGCCTTGTTTTCCGTTGAAGCCGACTTTTTAACGAACAGTCTTTCACTTGCCCAACGACCATACACGACAGGCGGTCTCTGCGGGCCTGATTTCGCGCGGAATTACGGTATCACCGTTCCCGGAACCCGATCCGACAGATGTCGGGCATGGTGACCAGGGTCACTCGATCGCCAGGAATGATTGAGCGTTCAACAATGTTGGCCAGTGTGGAGTTGCAGCCGATCCGGTTCGCCGAGGTCGCAGGCTCCACCCGTGAACTCGACCGCCGCGGCCGCCCGGCCGGTGGACACCACTCAACGATTTGAGGACGCATATGCTCAACATTGCCATCATTCCCGGAACTTCCCGCCCGCAGGCGCTCAACCCACAGATCGTGAGCTGGGTCGAGCAGCAGCTGGCTTCCAATGATGACGTCCGTGCCGAGGTCGTCGACTTCGGCAGCTTCGATCTGCCCCTCCTCGACGAGGTGGTCCCCGCCGGTGCGAAGATGTACGCCAACGACCACACGAAGGCCTGGGGCGCGAAGCTCGAAGAGTTCGACGCCTTCATCTTCGTCACTCCGGAGTACAACCACTCGATCTCGGGCTCGCTGAAGAACGCCCTCGACTTCGTCGCCACCGAGTTCAACCACAAGGTCGCCGGCATCGTGAACTACGGCGCCGACAAGGGAGTGCGCGCCGCTGAGCACCTGCGCCACATCCTCGCGAACTACAAGCTCGCCGTCGTCCGCGACCAGGCGTCGTTCTCGATCTTCACCGACGTCGCCGACGGCGCCTTCGCCCCGACCGAGGTCTCGGCCGCCCCGTTCGCCTCCATGGTCGACGACATCGTCGCCTGGGGCGAGGCCCTGAAGTCCGTGCGCGAAGCCGGTGCCGAGGAGCAGGCCGCCTGAGTCCGCCCTCGCAGCTGAGCCGAGACAGGCCCGCCGGTCACCCGACCGGCGGGCTTTGTCGTCCCCGTGTCGACTGACACCGTTCCTGTCGCGACCGGCGCCGCCGTCCAGGTGCCCCCTCGCCGAGGCGGCCCCACCCGACCCTGCACAGTGACCGTCCCCACATCTGCGTTAGAGTCGCAGTGATCAACTGTTCGCTCAGCGATGCAAAGGACACCCATGGATCTCACGAACACCGTCGCCCTCGTCACCGGCGGAGCCTCCGGACTCGGCCGCGCCACCACCGAACGCCTCCTGGCCGCCGGCGCCCAGGTCGTCATGGTCGACCTCAACGCCGAGGTGGGGCAGCAGGTCGCCGCCGAACTCGGCGATTCCGCCCACTTCGTCACCGCCGACGTGACGAACGAAGAGCAGGTGCAGGCCGCCGTCGACACCGCCACCGGGCTCGGCGCTCTGCGCGTCGTCGTCAACTGCGCGGGCGTCGCGACACCCGGAAAGCTCGTCTCCCGCAAGGGTCCGCTGCCGCTTGAGGCATTCCAGAAGGTGCTGAACATCAACATCGTCGGCACCGTCAACGTCTGCCGCCTCGCCGCTGCGGCCATGCAGCAGCAGGAGCCGGACGGCGAAGAGCGCGGAGTCATCGTCAACACCGCCTCCGTCGCGGCTTTCGACGGCCAGATCGGCCAGATCGCCTACTCGGCGTCCAAGGGTGCCGTGGCCGCCGTGACCCTGCCGATGGCCCGCGAACTCGCTGCCTCTCTCATCCGCGTCGTCACCATCGCACCCGGCATCTTCGAGACGCCGATGATGGCCGGCCTGCCCGCCGAGGCACAGGAATCCCTCGGCAAGTCCGTGCCGCACCCGGCCCGACTGGGCAAGCCCGCCGAGTACGCGCAGCTCGTCGAATCGATCGTCGCCAATCCGATGCTCAACGGGGAGACGATCCGCCTCGACGGCGCCATCCGTATGGCCCCGAAATGATCGACTAAGGAGGCTCACCGACGGGCGTTGACGAGCAGCGCCAGCTGCACCCGCGAGGTCACCTCAAGCTTGTCGAAGGTGCGCGCCAGGTGAGTCTTCACCGTCGCAGTCGAGACGAACAGCGACCGCGCCACCTGCGCGTTCGTCAATCCCTGAGCGACCGCCTCGGCGATCTCCCGTTCCCTGGTCGACAACATCGCCAGCGGATCCTCACCCGGCGCCGAGGCGGACGGACGAGACGACATCAACGTGGCCAAGGCGGTCGCCGACAGAGTCCGTGTGCCGTCTGCTGCCGCGCGAACGGCGTTGATGAGCTCTTCCGGCGGGGTGTCCTTGAGGATGTACCCGGCCGCCCCGGACTGCAGGGCGCGGTGGATGAAATCGTCGGTCCCGAAGGCCGTGAGCATGAGCACCTGGGGATGTTCGGGATCGGACAGCAGCGTCTGCGCGGCCTCGAGGCCGTCGAGACGGGGCATCCGGATGTCCATGAGCACGAGGTCGGGACTCAGCCGACGGGCGAGGTCGATGGCTTCGACACCGTCGACCGCCTCGGCGATGACCTCGATATCGGTCGCCGCGCCGAGGAGGAGCTTGAGACCCGAGCGCATGAGCGACTCGTCGTCGGCGATGATTACCCGAATGCTCATGGCTGCGTCTCCTGCTCGTCGGGGGAGTCGATCGCACCGGCAGTTCCCGGGGCGTCGCCGTCTGTGAAGATGTCGGCATCGACGGGGATGCGGGCGCGGAGGGTGAATTCCGGGGTCGTCGTCACGGTGAGATCGCCGCCCATGGCCTCCATTCTCTCCCGCAGGCCGAGCAGTCCCAACCCGGATCCGGTGACGAGCTGCTGTGATCCGGCGCGGAAGGCCGGGGCCAGACCTGTGTGCGGATTGCTGGCGACGAGCACCAGATGACCGTCGGCCTCATCGAAGCCGACTTTGATCGTCACCGTCTGGCCCGGGGCGTGCTTGACCGCGTTCGTGATCGCTTCCTGGACGAAGCGGTAGATCGTCGTCTGCTCGAGCGCCCCACACCGGTGGAGGACTTCGGCGGTCACCGGTTCGAGGTAGCGCAGTTCGGCGGTGTCGCCCCTGGCTGCGACGAGGCGGTCGATGTCGGGGTCGATGACCGTGCCCTGATCGTCGCTGCGCAGCATGGTGAGCACCTCACGCAGTTCGACACCGGAGCGACGCGCGGCGTCGGCGATGAGTCGGGCGCTTTCACGGACCTCGTCGGGGTCGAGGTCCTGCCGCACGGACAGGGCACCGGAGTACATCGCGATGACGGAGAGATGGTGGGACAGGGAATCGTGCATGTCGCGGGCGATGCCGCGGCGCACCTCGGCGATGGCTCGGTCCTGCCGGGAGCGTTCGCGCAGTAGGGTCTGGGCGGCGGAGTCGATGAAGCCCTGCTCGCGGGCGCCGCGGATGACGCCGATGATGACGACGACGGCATACATCGTGCCGCCGAAGACGAATACGGGAAGTTCGAAAGCCCCCGCCGCCTGCGGTGTGAGCACATAGGTTGCGGAAAAGGCTGCCAGTGTGGCTGCGAGGCCGACGAAATCGAGAGCCCAACTGCGTCTGGCCGACAAGGAGACGAGCATGATCGACGCGGCGAGGGCGCCGAGGATGCTGACCGTGCCGAGGAGTATGCCGATGATCCCGACAGTGACGGGAATCCAGCCTCCCGGACGCCGCTGAAGCGATTCGGCGGATCCGTCGGCGGCGAGGAACTCATCACCGCCGTGCCCGGTGACTGTGAGGAATTCGCGCAGCTTTTCTGAGGCAAGGACCTTCGGCCGCAGTTGTTTGCGCGGTATCCGGCGCCCATCGAAGAGGAGCACGATCGGCAGACAGACGAAGGAAACGAGCCCGAAGACGATGTGGACGAAGATTTCGGCACTGAGCGCATCTGTCTCAGCCGCGGTGGAATCAGAGTTCGGCCATTGCTTTCCGATGACGATGAAGAGCAGGAGCGCGCCGACGACCGCGGAGATGACGGTCCAGAGGAGGGCATGCGCGAGCGGGCGGCGGGCGGGGCGAGGTGTCACCCTTCGAGCCTACCGGTGAGAAGACGGATGGTCTGTCGCCCGAAAGGATGAAAGAAGTCTGGCCCTCGGCCGATGGTCAGTGGCCGCCGGTTTCGAGAGGGTGGAGGCATAAGAAATCTCCCCCGTTTCACTCGGTCGCCCATGACCACAGCAACCCAGCCGGCCCCTAACCTGCCCGGACCCGGTTCCGTCGAGCCGCCTCGGCGCTATCATCGTCAGTTCGCCGGCTTCTTTCTCTGGGCACTCTTCGCCCTCGGCGTCGACGGTGACTTCAACACATGGTGGGAACGCCTCATCGACATGAACACGACCACGGGCGTCCTCTTCGGACTCGTCAACGTCATCCTCATGTGGCCGGCCGCCGAGCTCGCGACCCTATGCATCTACCGGCGCTCTTTCTCCTCGATGATCTCGCTCCGCGGCGGCATGCGATGGGCTCGGCTCGGACGGTATCTGCTGGTCGGTGCGGCCGTATGGGTGGTCTGCGCGATCGTCATGGTCGCCTTCTCCGACGGGGCGATGGGCAACCTGACCTCGGGAATCGTGTGGAACAGCCAAGTGCTCGCCATGCTCATCGCAATCATCCTCCTCGTTTCGTTCCAGGCGACGGCCGAGGAGATCGTCTTCCGCGGCCTGGCCATGAACATCATCGGCTCATGGCTGCGCCACCCCGCGTGGGCCGTGTTCATCCCCGTGCCGATCTTCGTCGTCGGCCACGTCTACGACCTGCCGGGACTCATCGACGTCGGCATCTTCGCCGTCATCGTCGGCACCCTGACCATCATCACCGGCGGTCTCGAGGCCGGAATGGCCTTCCACATCGTCAACAACGTCTTCGCGTTCGGTTTGGGCGTGCTCGCCGGTGCCGACCTCAATGCGACGAGCGCCCCCACGGTCGAGGTCGTCATGTCGATCGCGGCTCCGATCGTCTTCGGCATCATCGTCGTCCTCGATCATCTCCGCCGAGGTGGATCGATCTTTCGCCGAGGCGGCCCGACCGACCGTGAACCGATGCGTCCCCGCGGGGACAGCCCAGAGAACGAGGAAACCGCGGTGGACAGCGATGTGAATGCCGACACCGAAACGAAAGCGAACCTGTCATGAGCTACTACAGCGAGCTCGCCCAGAACCTGCGCAAGCGCGGGTGTGAAGAAGACCAGGTCCTCACCGTCCTCCACGAGGTCAAATACAGGGCCGAGGCGGCGGGGACGACACCCGACGCCGAGTTCGGCACCCCCGAAGAGGAAGCCTCAAAACACAGCGGGAAGCGCGCACGGTCCGCGGGCCAGGCGACGCTCAACGTGTTCGGATTCGAGGGCGTGTGCTGAGTGGTCGTCTACGCCATCTGGCCGGGACTGTTCGACTTCACAAACCCTGTGCTGTCGAACTTCGCCGGCATGATCGCGCTCCTCGTCCTGCTCGTCATCGGCGCCTTCGTCGCAGGCTTCATCGACTCTCGTCTGCCGAGGGGGTTCGAGGCTCCGCGGTCAGAAGCCGATCGATGAGCTCATCTGCAGTGATGCCCTCGGCCCGCGCGGCGGCGTTGATGCGATCGAGCGTCGAAGGCGACAGGGCCGGCGCCGGTTGGGACGACGGCTGAGATGACGACGGTTGAGTCGACCGGGCTGATGTCTCGCCGGCGCGGTCGGCGCCCGCAGGCTTCGACCCGGCCCTGAGCAGCAGCGAGGTCAGCGGCACGATGACGACTCCGAGTGCGGCGAGGATCCATATGATGCCGTTGAGGCGGGTCAGCCACTCGAGTTCCCACGCTGATTCCACCCAGATCGTGACGAGAACCAGGCTCGTGCCGAGAGCAAGCAGTCCGAGCGTGATCGGCAGCCCGATCCGCACCACCCGAGACCGGGGCACCAGCAGCAGAATGAGCGAACTGACCGAAGCGACGGCGGTGACGAGCACGATCGACGCGAGCACCTGGTAGAGGATGTCGCCGATGGTCTGGCCGGTGGAGCCGGGGACGGGGTCGTCCCACATGTACGGATCGCCCCAGACGAACAGAATGCTCAACAGCAGGGTGATGAACGCCAGCAGTACCGTGACACTGCCGAACCATTGGGCCCGGCGGCCGATGAGACTCGCCCCGCAGAAGGCGGCGACGCTGCAGGCGCCGGTCACCGCCGTCGTGGCGATGACCTGGAACGTCGGTTCGGACTCGATATCGCCGAGCATGACGATGATCCCGCCGATCGCCGCCACGCTGAAGGCCACGACGATGATGACGGCGATCGTGCGCCGCAGGTCCCGGACGAACCGGGACTGCTCTCGCGCCGCGGGTTCCGGCGCCGGCGTCGAGGGGTCAGATGGCGTCGATGGGGATGAGTGAGTCACTGTTTCTGCACCTTTCGGAGGGGATTTCAGACAGCAGGGATCCCTGATCGATTATGTCATCGATCCGCGGACCCTCACTCCATGGGTAGCGACGCGGTGACCTCGAACCCGCCAGCACTTGTCGGCCCCACCCGCAGGCTTCCGCCCAAGGCTTCTACGCGTTCGCGCATCCCCTTGATGCCGAAACCTCCGCCGAGGTGGCCGTGCCCACCCGCATCCGTCCCACCGTCGGGCTCCCCGTTGAGCACGGAGATCTCAAGCCGGGAGCCGATGGCCGTGACGGTGACCGTGACCGGGGCGCCGGCGGCATGCCGCAGCGAATTCGACAGGCTCTCCTGCACCACGCGGAACGCGGTGAGGCTCGTCGTCGGCGGCAGCGCGAGAGGTTCGGCGGGGAAGTCGAGATCGACGGCCGCGCCGGAGCCGCGTGTGACATCGACGAGGCCGGGAATGTCGTCGACGGTCGGCTGCGGCGCCAGGTCGGCATCCCGGCCGCCGCGGAGGATGGCGAGGAGTCCGCGCATCTCCGTCAGCGCCTGGCGAGCCGATCCCGCCATCGAATCGAACTCGCCGAGGCTGCGCTCATCGAGTCCGGGCAGCCGGTACTTCGCCGTCGTCGCCTGCACACTGATGACCGACATGCTGTGCGCGACGACATCATGGAGTTCCTGAGCGATCCGGTTGCGCTCTTCGAGTTCCTGCCGCTTCGCCAGCTCTGCGGCACTGAGCTCGCGTTCGGACTCGAGCTGCCGGCGACCCTTGATGAGGAGGTTGCCGATCACGCCGATGACTCCGGCACCGGCGGCGACGGCTGCGGTGGTGATCACGTTCGACAGGGCCCCGGGAAGCTCGCCGGCATGCGGCAGGAACAGGGCGAGCGCGCCGATGAGCTCACTTCCTGCCCACAGAGCGACGAGGTGGATCCAACGGTGACGCAGACCGATGATGAGGTGGAGGAACACGAGAGCCAACAGCGAAGTGACCGTGAACGGTCGGACTGCTCCCGAGATGTCCGCGGTGAGCAGAATGCCTGCCAGCTGAGCGATGAGGCCGAGGCCGATCGCCGGGATCGGCCAGCGCACGGCAAGCAGGAGCGCGGCGCTGAGGCTGAACGCAAGAATCATCGCGAAGACCGTCGGGACGCCGTAGAGGACGGTGGTCACCGGCCAGGCGACTGCGACGAGCACGACCCCGACGAATGCTGCGATGAGCCAGAACCACCCTTGGCTCCCGGCGATGGTCGACAGTGCAGACGACTGCGCCGGATGAGCCGACCGCTCTGAGCGAGTCGCCTGCGCGGAGACAGCTGCCCCATCAGTCGACCCGGCAGCGCGGATCGAGACGATCTCGAGCAGTGCCATGGCGTGGAGGACGAAGGGGAACGTCAGCAGCAGGATGATCCCGACGATGAACTGGAAGGTCGCCTCGGCGGCGAACCCGAGGTCGGTGACCGGGGAGTTCGTCACCCACGCGACGACCCAGTCGACGGTGTTTCCGCCTCCGTCCGGCACGAACGCGCCCCAGAAGAAGTGCGTGATCCCGCCCAGACCGCCGGCGACCCAGGCCAGCGAGACGGAGAACGTGAAGAGCCGGATCGGCAGGGCGAACACGGTTTCGAAGAGCAGATCCAACCACGCACGGGCATCGGACAGCGGAGCCAACCACCAGCGGAGTCCGCGTCCACGGGGACGGGGAGCCGCCTCGGCGATGGGGGCACCCCACTCGCGGGCACGGGCCCGGGAGAGGTTGCCGAACGCGCGGGCGACGGTCAGCGTCAGCGGCAGGAGGAGCACACCGACCCAGACGATGACCGTGGCGATCGAGACGGAGAACAGAGTGATGAGCACTGGAAACGCGATGAGCGAGATGAGCAGGCTCGGGGCGACGAGAATGGAATCGCGGCCGAGATTGCGCCACAGCCGGGCCCACCACGAACGCGGTGCGCTCGCGGCCGGAGAATCGGCGGCCGCCTGGGCGTTCGGGTCGATCTGCGGAGGCTCTGCTGGGCGGGGCACGTCTCCAGCGTACGTGTCGGAGGGTGCGGGGGAGGCGAGATCGGGGGAGTGGTTCACAGCGTGATTCCTTCCTGTGCTGTGTGCGGAGCCGTCTGAGCGGTGTCGACTGCGGTGTCAGCGCGGGCGGTCCTGCGAGATTCGAGGACCTTCGGGTGGAAGCGCGAGAGCATCCACACTCCGCCGATGCCGATGGCTGCGGAGACGAGCAGACCGATGACAGCCGGTGGCGTCAGTCCGGTGTATTCGCCGAAGAACGCGGCACCGATGATGACGGCGACGATCGGGTCGATGACGGTGAGGCCGGCCAGAACCGTCTCGGCGGGGCCGCAGGCGTACGCGGTCTGAACGAGCCAGAATCCCGCCGCCGAGGCCAAGCCGACCGCGCCCAGCAGCGCCCACCAACGCAGACCGAACGTATCGAGTCCGGGCAGTCCCGACATGACGACTGATCGGGCGAGGACATGCGTGGCCGCGGCGACCGTGCCGAAGACGATCCCGGTCATGACGACCCGGGGAATGTGGCCCGCGGAGCTGAACGAGAACAGCCCCGCGAAGACGGTGAGGGCTGCGAGCACGGCGAGCAGCCAGGTCACCGACTGCGTGTTCACGGAGATCTCGTGGGCGAACCTCGCCGAGGTGGCCACGAAGGAGAAGATCCCGAAGAGCGTGACCGCGATGCTGATGAGCAGCGGAGCACCGAGGCGGAGCCCGAAGTACCGCCGGCCGATGAGGACGGCGAAGACGAGAGAGACCGCGCCGATGGGCTGGACGATGGCAACCGGGCCGAGTCCGAGCGCGATGACGTTGAGCACCGTGACCAGCCCCATGAGGCCGAGCCCGGTTGCCCAAGTGGCGCGACGGCGCAGACCCGGAGCCATGGTGGCCACGGCATGCTGCTGGAAGTGGGTGCCCAGGGCCAGGCAGAACGCTGCTGCGGTGGCGAGGATGACGGCGGTGATGATCATGGCTCGAACATTAGGGAGCCGGTAGGCGCCGGCACATCATACGCAGGAGTGAAATAGGCGCCGCGCGTATCACCCATGAGGATGAGATTCGGTCGAAACCGGGCCCGAGGGGCGGATTCTCGGGGATTGAGCGGGTTCTGCGACCCCGGCGTCCGGTAGGTTTGGACCATGCCGGGAATTGAGGACGCGCGGAACGGGGACGGGGGAGCCGCCTCGGCGAGTGTGCCGCCTCCGTCGGAGACGACGATCAGGGTCGCCATCGTCGACGATCAGGCGATGGTGCGGCAGGGATTCGGGGCGCTGCTCGACGCGCAGTCGGACATGCAGGTCGTAGGCAGTGCCGATGACGGATCCGCCGTCGTCGACCTCGTCCGCCGCACGAGCCCCGACGTCATCCTCATGGACATCCGGATGCCGACGCTCAACGGGCTCGACGCCACCCGAGCGATCTTCAACATGCCCGGAGACCACCCGCGGGTCATCATGCTCACCACGTTCGACGCCGACGAATACGTGTTCTCCGCACTCCGGGCCGGTGCCAGCGGATTCCTCCTCAAAGACGCCACAGCCGAAGATATGATCACCGCGGTCCGGGTGGTTGCCGGCGGGGAATCGCTGCTCGCGCCCTCGGTGACCCGCCGGCTCATCGCCGAATACGTCGCCGGGCCCACCGTGGCCAAGGACACCGCGGTGCTCGGACAGCTCACCGACCGGGAGATCGACGTGATGACCCTGGTGGCGAAGGGGCACGCCAACGCCGAGGTGGCCGAACAGCTCTACCTCGCCGAACAGACCGTGAAGACCCACGTCTCGAGGATCCTGTCGAAACTGGGGCTGCGCGACCGCACCCAGATCGTCGTCGCCGCCTACGAATCAGGGTTGGTCGTCGCCGGGAACTGAGCGGCACGGGCGTGCGCCTGCCGGGTGGCGTGTGCGGGGGACGCCGGCCCGCTGACTACTTGCGGGCGAAGCCGGCGCCGAGGTCCTTGACGATGGTCTCCGCCGATCCGTCCTGGGCGCTGCGGTAGCCGGTTCCGGCCCACAGGTGCAGGCCGTGCGGGTCATCGGCCTTCTTCGCCGCGGCGCGGAACTCCTTCGTCAGATGGTGCACTGCCGGGTAGGCGTCGACGGCGATCGAGTCGAACGTCCGCACGAAGTCATTGACCAGCGCACGTGCGGGGCGTCCGGTGAATGCCCTGGTCAGCTGGGTGTTCGTGAACTCGTCGGAGGCCAGTGCGGCTCGATGAGCGGGTGCCGTTCCTGCCTCGTCCGAGCGCAGCAGAAGGGTGCCGACGACGACTGAGCTCGCCCCCGCGCCGAGGAGCTCACCCACCATGGCCTCACCGTCGACTCCGCCTCCCGCCGCCACGGGCAGGTCCACCTCGGCGAGGATGTCACGGACGAGATCGACGGTCGCGCGGTCCTCGATGGTCCGTGTCGGATCGGCCGTACCGGAATGTCCGCCGGCGCGCGGACCCTGGACGATGAGCCCGTCGACACCGACTTCGGCAGCCGCACGAGCCTCGGCAACCGAGGTCACCGTGGCGACGACCTGAGTGCCGACGGCGTGGAGGCGGTCGACCGCCTCGGCGGTGGGTAGATTGAACGTCATCGAGACCAGGGGGACGGGGTGCTCGGTGAGCCAGTCGAGCTTGTCGTCGAAGTGGTCGTCATCCTCGACCGGTTCGGGATCGAGCGTGATCCCGCGGGCGGCTGCGGCCGGTTCGAGCGCACTGACGAAGTCGTCGAAGGCCTCGCGATCGACGGGGACGGGGTTCGGAGCGAAGAGGTTGACGCCGAAGTTCGAGGTCGTCTCACGCATCCGTGTGATCAGAGGAGAGAGGGCCTCGGTGGTGAGATAACCGCCCGCGACGAAAGGGAATCCGCCGGCCCGGGCGACGGCCTCGGTGAGTTCGGGCGTCGTCGTCCCACCGGCCATGGGCGCACCGATGATGGGCAGCGAGGTCTTAGCGAAGGCGATCGTCATGGTTCTCTCCTTTGATCGGCGGACCCGGGCTCGGCGTCTGTCGCCGAGCGAGGCGGCCGCGTGGTCGGCGTGCTCATCGCCATTCTCACATGGCCGGGCGCGGCGAGTATGAGGTGATCGGTCGACGGTATCCCTCGGAAGTATCGGTCGGCGGGGGAGAGGTGGGCTCTCCGGCGTGATGTGCCGAGGCAGATGCGGTTCCTAACTTCGGTGTCATCGCACCGATTCCCTGTGATCGGCACTGAACGACTCTGACAAGGAGCTGCCATGACACTCATGCTCAACGACCCTGCCCCGCCCGTCGACACCGAGGTCGGACGAACCCCCGAGAGCGCGGTCGCCCCGCCCGCCGAACTTCGGACTCGCGAACCCCAAACCGTCGCCGCACCCCACCGTGACCAGGCCATCGACCTCATCCGATTCGGCTGCCTCATCGTCGTGGTCATCCTCCACTCGATGATGAGCGCGGCCGTGCTCGGACCCGACGGCACAGTGGCTCCGACGGTCGCGCTGTCGACGACCGCCGGATTCGCCGCAGCGTCCTGGTTCTTCCAGATCATGCCCCTGTTCTTCATCATCGGCGGATACGCGGGCATCACCGGATGGAGGCGCACCCGTGCCCGAGGCGGAACCTGGACCGACTATCTGCGTGCCCGACTGCGCCGCCTCGCCGTACCCACCGCGGTCCTCGTCGTCATCGCCGGGATCGGACTGTCCGCGGCCGCTGACATAGGCGTTTCCTCCGAACTCATCGTCGAGGCGAGCCGCCGCATCGGCCAACCGCTATGGTTCCTCGGCCTGTCCTCACTGGTGCCGGTAGCGGTCCATTTCCATGAAAGAGCGCCGAGGCGGTCCCTGGCAGTCCTCGCCGGTGCCGTCATCGCCGTCGACGTTCTCTCCGGAACGACAGGGATTGCCGGCCTCGGCTATCTCAACTTCGTCGTCGTCTGGCCGCTGATCCAACAGCTCGGGTTCTTCTTCGCCGATGCCTCCGACCGCCCGATCAGCCGTCCCGTGGTGTGGACGGCGCTGGTGGCCGCGCTGGGTCTCCTCGGCGGACTCGTGGCAGCCGGGGTGTACAGCCCGAACATGCTCGTCAACCTCAATCCGCCGACCGGCGCCCTCGTCCTGCTCGGCGTCGCACAGCTCTGCGTGCTGCGGCTGGTCCATGCCCGGCTGAATCGGGCGCTCCACGTCGATCGGCTGTCCGCAGAGTCGACGACGGTTCCAGGAGAAGCCCCCGCCGAGGCGGCCCCCACCTCCCGAATCCTGACCGCCCAGCTCTGGGAGCGGGTCATCGCCTGGGGCAATACCTACGGAATGCAGGTCTACCTGTGGCATATGAGCGTCGTCATCGTCCTCATCGGAGCTCTCGGATGGCTGGCGCAGACAGTCGTCGGCTTCCCGACGGGGATTCTGCTCGACCTGCCGACCGGCACCGTCGCCGAGTTCATCCTTCCCGAGATCGAGTCGGGATGGTGGTGGGCGACGCGTCTGCCGTGGCTGCTTGCAGTGATGGGTCTCTCCGCGCTGGTCGCCATGGCGGCGGAGCGGATCCCGTTCCCCTCCGAACGGCGACTTGCTGCAGTCGGTCGCGGCCTCTCAGCGCTCGTCCGTGCTGTCCTTCCGCAGGGGTTCCCGGTACAGTCATTCAGCCGGCGGGTGCGCGCCATCGTCGCTGTCGGAGCGGCCACGATGGGCATTGCGGTCGCCCTCCTCGTCGGAATCGCGCCGATGATCTGGACGGTCGTGGCGGCCGGCCTGCTGATGGGTTCGCTCATCCTGTCGGCCGGGCTCACTCCACTGTGGCAGCCAGCTGGTCGGTGACAGTGCCCCAGCCGTCGAAGAACCCGAGCTCCTCGTGCCGGGCGCGCTGCTCCGGGCTGCCGTGCCGCACGATGGCGCGGTAGTCGGTGCCGTCGGGATGGTCGCCGAGGATGATCTCGGTGGTCATGGCCACCGGGTCCGGCAGCGACGGGTGCCAGGAGCTGCTGACGGCGTTGGTGAAGACGAGGCGGCTGCCTTCCTCGATGACGAGGAACACCGCATCGACATGCGGATGCCATTCGGTGCCGTCCTCGCTCATCCGGGTGACGAAGGCGCCGCCCGGAGCGAGTTCGAGCGAATCCACGCGCAGGCTCAGCGGTGCCGGGATCCACCATTGGGCCAGCTGGTCCGGCGTGGTCCAAGCGTCCCAGATGGCCTGCTTCGGGGCGCGGATGATCCGCTGGATGCTGAGGTCGAGGTCCGGATTCTGATTTCGTGTGCGAGAGAGCTGAGTGGTCATGATTCCTCCTTGGTGGGGGTGGGCACGTCGGAGTCCACGGATCCCGTGGTGACGAACTGTTCGAGCCGGTCGGTGGCGCGTTCCCAGATGCGCCGCTGTTCTTCGAGCCAATGCGAGAGCAGATGGAACCGATCCTGGTTGAGCGCACAGGTGCGTACGCGCCCGGACTTCTCGGTCCGGATGAGGCCGCACGATTCGAGGCTGCGCACATGTTTCATGAACGACGGCAGCGAGATCGACAACGGCTCGGCAAGCTCTCCGACGCTGGCCGGTCCCTGCCCGAGACGCGCGATCACGCTGCGGCGAGTGGGGTCGGCCAATGCCGAGCATATGGCATCGAGCTCATCCGAATACTTAACCATGAGGCTAAGTATTACGCTCTGAGGCGGCAAAGGGGAAGAGGAGGACGAGAAAAATCGAGTCGAACGAGACGAAAAATGACAGTCCTCGGCGACATATGACGTGTCGTGACAGTGCGCGTCACCGGGCACGCACGAACAGGATTCGGCCACTCACACTGAAGCTCACCGCAGATGCAGCGGTGCCCATCAGTGAAGGAAGGATCCGCCGTGAGTTCACCCCGTCTCGAACCCACCCCACCCGCCGGAATCTCGACCCGATCGGTGCACTCGGGAGCCATGCCCGAGGCACACACCGGTTCGGTCGTGGCTCCGATCTTCCAGACCTCCACCTTCATGATGGACACTCCGGGAGAGACCCGCGCCGGCTTCGACTACGCGCGCACGGGCACGCCGAACCGCAGCGACCTCGAACAGGCTCTGTGCGAATTGGAGGGCGCGTCGTTCGCCGCGGCCGTCAACTCGGGAACCTCGGCCGAGGTGGCCGTGTTCTCCGCGCTGCTGCGTCCCGGTGACGAGGTCATCCTGCCCCGCGACGTCTACGGCGGGACCTTCCGGCTCCTGCAGAACGAGTACGTGCGCTGGGGCGTGGTCATCCGCACCGTCGACCTCACCGACCCCGCGGCGCTGGACGCCGCCATCAATGAGAACACCGCGATCATCTGGGTCGAGACCCCGAGCAACCCCGGGCTCGACATCATCGATATCGCCGAGGCGGCCCTCCTCGCCCACCGAGCGAACGCGCTTCTGGCCGTGGACTCGACCTTCGCGACCCCGGTGCTCCAGCGTCCGCTGGAGCTCGGGGCCGATATCGTCGTGCACTCGACGACGAAGTTCATCAACGGCCACTCCGATGTCATCGGCGGGGCGGTCCTCACCGGTGACGGGACGAGCTGTCCCCGCGCCGCCGAGGTGGTCGACCGTATTGAGAGCCACCTCGCTTCCGTGGGGCTGGGCATCTCCCCGTTCGACGCGTGGCTGACCAGGCGTGGGATCAAGACCCTTCCGGTGCGGATGAAGGCGCACTGTGCCAACGCGCAGGCGGTGGCCGAATGGCTCGAGACCCGCGACGAGGTGGCCGAAGTGATCTACCCGGGGCTGCCCTCGCACCCGGGGCACGAGGTGGCGAAGCGGCAGATGAGCGGGTTCGGAGGAGTGGTGTCCCTGCGCACCGACACCGAGGAGCGGGCACTGTCCCTGGTGGCGAACACGAAGCTCGTCACTCTGGCCGAATCGCTCGGAGGAGTCGAGTCCCTCATCGACCATCCGGCGACGATGACGCACCTGTCCGTGGCCGGCAGCGAGGTCAGCGTCTCCGGCAGGTTCATCCGCCTGTCCGTCGGGATCGAAGACGTCGAAGACATCGTCGCCGACCTTGCGCAGGCGCTCGACGCCACGTCCGGTGATGCGGGCACGAGTGTTGCCGATAGTGCAGCACATGCCGCTCCTGCGGGGCAGCAGCTCGTCTCGTCTCCAGCGGCTGTGGTCTCCGTATAGCCGACGGCATCACGCACCGGGAGCGACATTTCCCCCCGATGCTTCGGCATCCCTCACCCCAAGTGGCACACCACACCGATGCAACGAGGTGGTGTGCCACGAAAGGTGAGGGGTGCGCGGAAAGGTCGCGGACAACGGCGCGACTGGTACGCGGATGGAGTTCCAGCGTCCACCTGGAGCTGCAGTGTCCGCGGTCACAGGGTGTCGGGAAAACCCGACGTGGGGTCGGAGGTCTTCGTGCTGTTCGCGAGTCCGCGGCTCCCGTAGCGTTATTGCTATGAGTGAGAAGACCCCCGAGAACCCGCAGGATCAGGAGCCTCTCGGCCCCGATCCGCAGGAGACTCACACCCCCGAGGCGGATCCCGCTGCGAGCGAGCGCGAAGAGTCAATCAGCGCCGAAGCGATCGTCAATGCACCGCCGACCACCGAAGTCGACGCAGCAGCGGTCGACGAACCGACCGCTCGCGAAGCAGGAGAGTTCCGGACGAAACCCGTCGACCTCGACGTACCGTTCGCGACGGGCTCGACCCGAGTGATGGGAGCCGGTGACCCGGCCCAGCGCCCGGAATACCCGCCGATGAACCCCACGAGGCCGGTCACCTACACTCACCCGACGGCTCCTGCGCAGGCTGGTCCTCGCACCCATCCCTCGGCTCAGGCCGCACCATCCGGGTACGCGCCCTCAAACAACGCGAACTACCCCACCCCGCCCGGCCACGCCCCTCAACCCGGACAGCGCCCAGCACCACAACCCGGCCCGCAGTTCGGTCGGCCCGCACCACATGCGCAGCCCGCACCGAACGCGCAGCCCATGCCGACGGCACAGCCGATGCCACGCCCGCGGCCGCCTCGGCGGATGAAGCCGCCACGCGAACCCGTCGCCTACGCACCGGTCACCGGTTCACTGCCGCTGAGCCGGGACGAGGCCACCGAGATCCCCGCCGACGGACCCATCACCTGGCCCAAACGCCCCACCGGAATCATCGGCGTGGCGAACCTCGTGCTCTCCGCCGTCCTCGCCCTGATCTGGGCGTGGATCCCGCTGGGACTGCTGTTCACCGGAATCGGCGGCATCTTCGCCCTCGGCCTCGGCGTCCTCGCCCTCCTCGTCTGGGTCCTCGTCCAGCAGGGTGCGAACAACGCCGAACGCTACCGGGCCGAACTCATCTATTCCGATAAGATCCCCGTCCCGAAGATCGAAAGCAGCAATCGCGATCCCGGCATGGGCCGCTTCCTCCACAACCGCTGGCTGCAGGTGAAATCCGGTGCCTTCTGGCGCTCGACCGCTCACCACTACATCAAGATGCTCCTCGGTCTGATCGTCGTCGCCGGCACCGTCGCCGCAATCTGCGGATCCATCTTCGGCATTTTCGCGGCCATCAACCCTCACGGAGTCAATACCTTCTTCATCGGCGAATCCATCGACGGACCGGCCCGCATCGGTGTGGCCATCGGCGCCGTCATCGTCCTCGCCAGCTCCCTGGCCATCCTGTGGTTCGCCCCGCTGCTCGACCGCGCCCTCGACCGGGCGCTGCTCGCCCCGGCCCGCACCGTGGCGCTGCAGGCCGAAGTCACGGAACTCGATCGGGCCCGGATGGCCGGCCTCGAGGCGGCAGCCGCGGAACGTCTGCGCATCGAACGCGACCTCCACGACGGAGCCCAGCCCCGCCTCGTCGCCCTGACCATGACCCTGGGCATGGCGAAGTCCAAGATCGACTCCGATCCGGAGAAGGCGAAGGAACTCGTGGCCGAAGCCCATACCGAAGCCAAGGGCATCGTCAATGAACTCCGCCAGTTGGCCCGCGGAATCCACCCCGCCGTCCTCACCGACCGCGGACTCGACGCCGCGGTCTCCGCCCTGGCCGGACGGTCGACGATTCCCGTCGACGTCGATGTCCGCCTCGAAGGCCGGATCGGTCGCGAAGCCGAGGCAGTATCCTACTTCGTCGTCGCCGAATGCCTGACGAACATCGCCAAGCACTCCGGCGCCACTCGCGCCAGCGTGTTCATCGCCCCGATCGAGACCGGTGTGCAGATCGTCGTCACCGACAACGGCCACGGCTGTGCACGCGTCGACCGCACCGGGCGTCACACCGGGATCGCCGGTCTCATCGACCGGGTCGAAGCCGCTCGTGGCACACTGAACCTGACCAGCCCCGCAGGTGGGCCAACGACTGTAGTTGTGGAGGTGCCATGCGCATCGTAATCGCTGAAGACTCTGCCGTCCTGCGGGCCGGACTCGAAAGGCTGCTCGCCGACGCCGGACACGAAGTCATAGCCGCCGTGCCCGACGCCAACGAACTCCTCGCCGTCGTCCACAACGATCCGCCGGACCTCGCCGTCATCGACGTGCGCATGCCCCCGACGTTCACCGATGAGGGCATCCGCGCCGCCGTCCTCATCCGCAAGCAGAACCCGGACGTCAAGGTCCTCGTGTTCAGCCAGTACGTGGAGGAGCAGTACGCATCCGAACTCATCGCCGAGAACACCGGCGGCTTCGGCTACCTGCTCAAGGACCGTGTCGCCGACGTCGACGACTTCCTCACCGCCGTTGATGAGGTCGCCGGCGGCGGCACCGTCCTCGACCCGGAGGTCGTGTCCCAGATCCTCGTGCGCACGCGCAAGAAGGACGGGCTCTCGACCCTGAGCCCCCGCGAACTCGAAGTCCTCCAGCTCATGGCAGAGGGCAAGTCCAATGCCGCGATCGCCCGCACTCTGTACCTCAGTGCCGGTGCCGTAGAGAAGCACATCTCCTCGGTGTTCACGAAGTTCGGTCTCACCGCCGACACTTCGGAGAACCGTCGAGTCCTCGCCGTCCTCACATTCCTCGGAGCATAGAATGCCTGCCACAGTGCGCATCAGCGAATCCGCCCGCGTCGGTCTGCGCGCGGTCCTGATCATCCTCGCCGCCGTCGTCCTCCTCGTCCCCGTCATCGTCAGCACCGCCCAGGGTGCTTCCCGCCTCGACTACGGGCGGATCGAATCGTCCGAACCGCTGCCGACGGCGATGAAGGAACTCAAGATCGGCCTCGACTCCGGTGGTGCCGTCGACATCAAGACCGCCGACGTCGCCGAGGCGACCGTGAAGCTCACCGGCACCGGTCCCCGTGACAGCTCCGCGAACCTTGAGGTCGACAGTCGAGCCGATACCGCCGAGGTGGCCGTGAAGAACGGCGGGAAACTCGAGAACACCCGGCTGACCGTCACCATCCCGACCAGTGAGGCGAAAGACCTCGCCCTGGACTTCGACGGCAACTACGGCCGGTTCGATGTCACCGGTGACTTCGCCGAGATCAACGCCGACACCGGCGGTGGAACTGCGAACGTGACCGGTTCGGCCGAGAAGGTGCGGACCACGAGCGATTGGGGTGCCACCTACCTGGACGGTGACTTCGGGACGGTGTCGGCCAAGACCGGGGTCGGTGCCATCGAAGGCGAGAACCTCAGCGTCAGCGACCGCATCGACGTGGTCAGTTCGACGGGAACGGTCGATCTCGACTTCACCAATCAGGCGATGCCCGTCGGCGGAATCATCGCGAAGACAGAAGAAGGTTCGATCGACATGCGGGTGCCGAATCTCAAGCTCACCTCAGAGGAGCTGGATGAGGACTTCTTCTACCGGATCAACGCGAAGTCCAATGACGGCACCGTCGACCTCGCCTCCGATCTGGAGAAGTACGATGTGGCGGATGACCCGAAGGAAGCCAAAGGCAAGATCCTCGTTCCGGTCTCGGCCACAGCCGATACTGGTACCGTCACAGTCAACCAGAACTGAGAAACGACCGGCGCACGGGCGGCCTCGACTGCGGGTCCGCCCGTGCGGCGTCTGAAGGGTCGACGATCATGCAGATCACCGTCTTTGGAGCCACTGGAACCTTCGGCAGGCAGTTGGTGCCCCAGCTGCGCGAACGCGGACACACTGTCATCGCCGCTCATCGCGGAAGCGGAGTCGACACGGTGACCGGTCAGGGAGTCGCCGAGGCGGCCGAAGGCAGCGACGTCCTCGTCGACTGCGTCAACCAGCTGACGACGAATGCGCGCAAAGCCATCGATTTCTTCTCTCGCAGCTCCCGTTCGATCGCCGAGGCGGCCGCCGAACAGCCCGGCACCTCCGTGGCCGTCCTGTCGATCGCGTTCCGCCCCGAGGCCGCAGAGTCGCGGATAATGGGCTACTACCAGGGCAAAGCCATGCAGGAGCGTATCTATCGCAGGCTCGTCCCGGACGAGCAGCTGCTGATGTTTCGGTCCGCTCAGTGGTTCGAACTCGTCGACACGATGACGGTCAAGGCCGGGCCGCTGCGTTTCGTGCCGAAGATGCGCGTGCAGGCCTTGGCCGTCACCGAGGCGGCCCGCATGATGGCCGAAGCCATCGACGCACGCGAACGCGGCACCATCGAGGTCGCCGGTCCTGAGATCAGCGATTTCGCTGAGATCGCCCGCAGGCTTGCCGCGGCACGTGCCCGGAAAGCCGGGACCAGGCGTTCGAAGATCGTCGGCATTCCCCTGCCCGGGCCGATGGCCCGCGACGGACTCATCCCACCGTCACCGAGGATGTCCGATAAGACCGTCGACGAATGGCTGCGCTCGGTGTGAGTCCCAGATGAGGCGCTGAGTCCCGGGCGAAGCGCTGACCCGGTTCCCAGCGCCACGCCCCGATCTCGGGGAACGGCGTATCATCCGTTCCGGAGGTTGTCATGGATTGGATGGAATACGGGCTCAACTGGGTCGACGCGGTCAGGATCGTCGTCTCATGCGTGGCCTTCTACTTCGGGATCATTCTGCTCTTGCGCATCTTCGGCCAGCGCACGCTGGCGAGCCTGTCGAGCTTCGACGTCGCCGCGATCATCGCGATGGGAGCGATCATCGGGCGGTCCATCCTCGGCGATACCCCGACCCTGGCCGCGGGCATCCTGGGTATGGCGACCCTGCTGATCCTGCAGGCGCTCAGCGGATTCGGCCGACGCTTCGGATTCGTGCGCAGCGTCGTCAACTCCCCGGCGGTGGTGCTCATGGCCGGTCGCGAGATCCTCGCGGACAATCTGTCGAAGAGCCACGTCGACCACGACGAACTCATCGCCAAACTGAGGTCGGCCGGCATCCGCAACCGTGATGAGGTGGCGTGCGTGATCCTCGAATCGACCGGTCAGATCAGCGTCATCCGACGCGGCGCACCCATCGCCGAGGAGATGCTCACCGGGGTCGTCGGCGCCGACCGAGTGCCCCGCGACGGCTGAGACTCAGTCGAGCCCGAGCACCTTCGCGCCGTTGGTCCACAGCACCGAGCGCATCCAGTCATCGCCGAGGCCCAGGGCGGCAAGGCCTGCGATCTGGTCGACGTAGGGGTAGGGAATGTTCGGGAAGTCCGAGCCGAGGATGACCTTGCCCTCAAGCTTGGCCAGGCGTTCGCGGTAGGCGGGGGTCACCTCGGCGGGGGTGGAGAAATACCCGGACGCGAACATCGTCGTATCGAGATAGACGTTGTCGAATCTCTCTGCGAGATCGGCGAACTCGTCGTACTCGGGCATGCCCATATGGGCGATGACGAACGTCAGCTGCGGGAACTTGGCCAGGACGTTCGCCACCGCCTGCGGCCCGGTGTACGTGCCCGGCAGGGGAGCGGATCCGGCGTGGATGACGATCGGCACTCGGGCTTCTTCGAGCGCCTTCCACGCGGGGCCGAGGACCTCATCGTCGGGGGAGAACACACCGACCTGGACGTGGACCTTGAACAGCTTCGCACCGGCGGCAATCGCGGCCGGGACGTAGTCGGCTGATTCGGGTTCGGCATAGAGGGTGCCGCAGTGGATGACGTCGTCGTGGGCGCCGGCGAACTCCGCATTCCATTCGTTGAGCCACGCGGCCATTCCGGGTTTGTGCGGGTAAGTCAGGGCCGGGATCGCGCGCAGGCCGAGCTCGCGGACGATATCCAGGCGGGTGTCCGTGTCGTACCGGTAGGTGATCGGCCAGTCGCGGCCGTAGTTGTCCGCGGCATTGTCGAAGTACTCCCACACCTTGTCGAGCACGTTCTGCGGAAGGAAGTGGACGTGGATGTCGGCGAGGCCCGGCAGGCCGAGGGCGCGGACGTAGTCGGGGACATCGGCATCAGTGCGCGGAGGAGCGGTCATCGTCTCCGGGACCTCGAAAGTCCGACCGATCGTCGTCTCAGGGGCAGGGTTCGCGGTCGGGGGAGTGGGTGCGGACTGGGCTGCCGAGAGGGTCTGAGTCGCTGCGTCATCGGAGTCGTTCATGGCCCCACTCTATGACCTCGCCGCCCGGGACTTCACGGGTGGTCGGTCTTCAGCGCTCGCCCATGCCCGGCGCATAGACTGCCCGCATGAGCCTGCGCGATCCATTCACGATCCCCACTCCGTCCCAGGTCAGGCCCGTGGGTCAGGCGCCGTACTGGAATCCGGGGCAGACAGTGACCTGGACGTTCCGTCGATTCGACTTCGACCGCGACCTCGCCGAGGTGGCCCGACCGATGCGTGTCATCGCTGATGGGCCCGAGGGGTCTGTCCTGTGGTTGGCCGGGGGTACGCCGACGCAGGAGACCCGCATCGTCGGGTGGGAGGGCACGAACGCGCACGATGTGCCGTTGAAGGCCCGGTTCCGACCGCCGGCCGAGGCACCGACGAGGATCAATGTCGAGGGCTCGTGGCGGGGTCGCGGGGTGCTCAAGATCGTTCCGTCGCAGGTGCCGTTCTCCGTGTGGGTGCTGCTCAAAGATGCTGGGGACGGTGTCGATCGTCCGGAGTCCGGCGGCGTGCGGGTCGAGTGGTACATCAATCTTGAGTCCACGCACCGTCGCACCGATGATGCGCTGTTCACCAGCGATCACATCCTCGATATCACTTTCCCGATCGCGTCTATGCCCCTGCATGCCGAGGACGGTCGGCTCGATCCGACGGGCGCCGTGTTCAAAGACGTCGACGAGCTCGCCGCGGCGGCGAACTTCGGGGCGTGGCCGAGGGAGTGGTCGGAGATCATCCGGGACAATGGCAGCCACCTGCTCGACCACCTCGGCGATTTCGGTTGGGCCTTCGATCCCGACTGGGAGACGGCGGCTCGTGATCTGGTGGGGAGGGCTCGACTGGGTGCCGCCTCGGTGTCAGAAAAATCGTTCGATCAGGAACATCGGGCGATCCCGAATGGTTGTTATGACCGACAGCATCGGTGATCGTCGCGGATGCACCTGTCGCCCCAATGAAGCACACAAGCGAAGAATGATCTGCTGCTGAAAGGAACCGTCTCCATGACGACCAACCATCGGATTCGCCTGAACTCGCGCCCCGTGGGCGCTCCCACTGCAGAGAACTACCTGCTCGACGAGGTGCCTGTGCCGACCCCGGGCGAGGGGCAGGTGCTGCTGCGCACCCTCTATCTCTCGCTCGATCCGTACATGCGCGGGCGGATGTCGGACGCGAAGTCCTACGCCAAGCCCGTCGAGGTCGGCGATGTCATGGTCGGCGCCACTGTGTCCGAGGTCGTCGAATCCAATGCCGAGGGCTTCGCCGCCGGTGAGATCGTGCTCGGCTACGGCGGTTGGCAGGAGTATTCGGTCGAGTCGACCGGACACCTGCGCAAGATCGACCCGGAGATCGCACCGATCTCCACCCACCTCGGTGTGCTCGGCATGCCCGGGTTCACTGCGTACGCGGGACTGCTCGAGATCGGTCAGCCCAAGGCCGGCGAGACAGTGGCCGTGGCCGCTGCGACCGGTCCCGTCGGATCCGTCGTCGGACAGATCGCGAAGATCAAGGGAGCGACAGCCGTCGGCGTCGCCGGCGGCCCCGACAAGGTCGCTCACCTGCGTGAGCTCGGCTTCGACGTGGCACTTGACCACCGCACGGGGAACCTGCGGCAGGAGCTGAAGGAGGCGGTGCCGCAGGGCATCGACGTCTACTTTGAGAACGTCGGCGGGGAGGTCTTCGATGCTGTGCTGCCGCGGCTCAATACGTTCGCTCGCGTGCCCGTGTGCGGTCTCGTCGCCAACTACAACCTCACCTCGCTGCCCGAGGGGCCGGACCGTTCGGGAGCGCTCATGGGCAACATCCTGTCGAAGTCGCTGCTCGTGCGCGGATTCATCCAGACTGAGTTCGCCGAGCGTCTGACCCCGCAGTTCCTCGAGGACATGAGCGGCTGGCTCAAGGAGGGCAAGGTCCGTTTCCGCGAGGACATCCGTCCCGGTCTCGACAAGGCTCCCGAGTACTTCAACGATCTGCTCACCGGCGGAAACTTCGGCAAGATGGTCGTCGCCGTGGGCGCCGAGAGCTGAGGCTTCCGATTAGTCACTGAATCGGAAACGAGGAGGCGGCGTCGGCCAGTTCTGGTCGTCGCCGCCTCTTTCGCCGTTGACGGCCGTATCGCCGGTTCAGTCAGGCAGGTATTCGTCGGTATCGCTCACACAAAGTGACCGAACACCTCGGCGGGATCGAGGCCGAAGCTCAGCGCCAGGTTGAGCGCGATGCGGGCCTTGCGAGCGTCGAGGATTCCGGCGGAGATGAGCCCGGAATCAAGCAGGCCGATCTCGCCGCCGGGATAGCCGTAGGTGCGGTGCAAGCTCGCACCCGAACCGGTACGTGAGGCCAGCACCACGGGCAACGTCTCGGCCAGTCGGGACACGGCGGGCAGCAGCTCTTCGGGGACGTGACCGCCGCCGACTCCGGAGAGGACGGCTCCGGCGAACCCGGACCCGGCGATGAGATCAAGGGTCTCTGCCGGTTCGCCCATCCCCACCTCGGCGAGGGCAATCTTGCTCAGCTGAGACGGACGGGGAAGTCCGGCGAACGGGGATTTCGGAGCCTGCGGCACGTGGGGGAGGTGGAGGTCGTCCTCGCTCAACCAGCCGATCGCGCCGAGGACGGGACCGGAGGAGAACGCGGCCGTCGAGGTGGTGTGCGACTTCGTTACGAACCTCGGATCGTGGACTTCGTCGTTGAAGACCAATGACGCCGGCAGATCGCTGACCTTGTCGGACAGAGCAGTGAGCGCGGCAGAACGGACGTTGGCCGGTCCGTCGGCGCCGGGCAAGGTCGGGTTGCGCATGGCCCCGGTGGCAGAGATATGGGTGTCCGAGTCATTGAGCAGCCAGAGCCCGAACGCGGACTCCTCGAGGGTGTCGGTGCCTTGGGTGAGGACGATGCCGTCGGCCTCGGTTGAGCGGGCGAGCTCGACGACATCGAAGAGCATCTCGAGGGTGACATTGGCGCTCGAGACCTGAGCGACCTGAGTGAAATCGGCCTGCAGATCCGGCCACACCTGGTCGAGACCCGCGGCCGCAGCGATCTCTGCCCCACTGAGTGCTGGAGCAACCCCACCTGATGCATTGGCGGTCGACGCGATGGTCCCGCCGAGAGCGGCCAAGAGCAGGTGAGGGGCGGTACGGGGTGAGGTCTCAGGCATGATTCGAGTCTATCGTCATCTCCCGCGTCAGTGGCCTTTGCTAGTCTCCACGCATGGACCCCGCCACCGTGCTCCGCCTGTCCCACGACCAAGCCATGCAGTACCCTTCGGTCGAGCGCGACCACCCGTTCGGACCGGACAATGCCGTGTACAAAGTGCGCGGGAGGATGTTCATGATGGCCTTCGAGCTGCGCGGGATCCCCAGCCTCAACCTCAAAATCGATCCCCTCGATGGCGAGGTGCTGCGAGACGCCTATACGGAGATCTCACCCGGCTATCACATGAACAAGAAGCACTGGATCACCGTCGCCGGGGAGGGGGTCGGCGCTGGAGACGGTGATGGGTCGGATGCGGCTGGCGATCGCCTCGACCCCGACCTACTCCACGACCTCGTGCTCGAGTCCTATTGTCTCGTCGTTGCCAAAATGTCCAAGAAGGACCGGCCGGTCGACCCTGAAACTTTCGGTGGGCGTGGGGATGACTGAAGACGTTCGGGAAGTGGCCGCGACCAGGCCGCCGTTGCGCCGTCACCAGGTTGAAGCCCTCTCGACTCTGCATGACGGTACCGCGGCCGATGAACGTCGGTCGTGGATCGTCCTGCCGCCAGGGGCGGGAAAGACCCGCGTCGGGATCGACTATGCGACACACCTGCTCGATCACAATCTCATCGAACGAATCGTGGCCTTCGGCCCGAATACGGCGATTCAAGGTCAATGGGCCAAGGAATGGAACCGCCTCGGCGAGGGGCGTCATCCCGCCGGAGGCACACGTGAACTCACCCAGACCTTCACCGCCCTGACCTACCAGTCCCTGGCCGTCTTCGACTCGGACCGAGAGACCGTCGACCGCGAAGAAAGCACGGGCAACACTGACCGGGACTGCGAAGGCCATGCAGACGACGCCGTTGCCTCCGAACCAGGCGGCAGCCTGCTCGACTCCCTGGCACCCGGCGGCCGGGCGCTCGTCGACAACCTCGTCGCAGCCGGTCCGACGCTGCTCATCCTCGACGAATGCCATCACCTGCTCGAGGTCTGGGGTCGGCTGCTGGCCGACCTGTTGGCCCTGCTGCCGGACGTGTGGGTGCTCGGGCTCACGGCCACCCCGCCGGCGACGATGTCGACCCGGCAACGCGAACTCGTCTCCGACCTCTTCACCTCCATCCGCTATTCCGCGTCCATTCCGGCGCTCGTCAAAGAAGGCGACCTCGTGCCCTTCGCGGATCTCGTCTGGGTGACCGAACCCACCCGAGAGGAACAGGACTGGCTGGCGGCACAAGCCGAACGGCACACAGAGTTCATCACCGGCGTTCTCGACCCCGGCCAGGGCACGATCGGGCTGCTCGAATGGGTGGATCGACGGTTCCTCGGCGACCGTGCCGAATCGGTGGATTGGCAGACCATGAGCCGGCAGCGTCCCGAACTCTGCGATGCGGCCCTGCGCCTCCACCACGCTGGTCTGCTGCACCTGCCGCCCGGAGCCCGACCCGGCGAACAGCACCGTCGCGACCCCGACCCGGACGACTGGGCCCGCCTCATCGAAGATTGGATGCGCCACCACCTGCTCGCCTCCGATGCCGCGTCCGACCAGGAACTCGCCGAGGCGATCCGCCGTCGACTGCCCGCGATCGGATACCGCTGGTCCCGCCACGGAATCGCCGCCGGACGGTCGCCGGTCGACCGTGTCCTCTCCCACTCGGCGGCGAAGCCGCGAGCCTGCGTCGACGTTGTCTCCGCCGAGGCCGCCACTCTGGGCGACCACCTGCGGATGCTCGTCCTCTGTGACTTCGAATCCGCCACCGCGACCCTCTCCGCCGATGTCCGCACCGTCCTCAATGAACGCTCCGGTTCGGCCCTGCTCGTCCTCGAAACACTGCTCGCCGACCCCCGGACCGCGCGCCTGTGCCCGCTCCTCGTGTCCGGGCGCACGGTCGCCGGACCCCCGCACATCCTGACCGAATTGCGCGAGCACATCGCGACCGACGACGAAGAACTGGCCGCCCGGCTGGAAGTCACCGACCCTGAGTCCGGGGTCAGCCGCCTCGACGGGAGCTGGACCAGCCGCGATTGGGTGCCGTACGTGACCGCCTTCTTCACCTCTGGGTCCGCGCAGGTGCTCATCGGCACCCGGGCGCTGCTCGGCGAAGGCTGGGACGCACCGGCCGTGACCGGACTCATCGATCTCACGAGCGCGACCACCCCGACCGCCGTGACCCAGACCCGCGGTCGGGCGCTGCGCGAAGACCCGGACTGGACGGACAAGGTGGCCTTGAACTGGACAGTCGTCTGCATCAGCCCGGATCACCCGCGCGGGGGCCAGGACTGGAACCGGCTCGTGCGCAAACACGACGGATTCTTCGGCGCCGATGCCGAAGGTGAGATCGTCGACGGCGTCGCTCACATCGACCCCGCGTTCTCCGCTTTCTACCCGCCCGAGGACGATATCGACGCCATCAATGCCCGGATGACCATTCGCTCCCAGTCTCGCGCCGAGGTGGCCGAACGGTGGAATGTCGGCGCAGACTACCGCGACGAAGAGCTGCGTTCGGTGCGCATCGTCGCCGCCGACCCCGACCAGGCCGTGCTCGGTTCCGAACTGGCAGAAGCCGGCGCCGATCGCGGCGATAACGCCTCCGTTTCCGACACCGCCGGAGACGATGAAGACCCCGATGGCATCATCCCGATGCCGCGGCACCGCGGCGGTGATCCCGGAAAGATTCTTCCCTTCTCGCTTCGCGCGCCGACAGTCATCGTCTGGGCGACGGTGGGTCTCCTCACAGCTGTGGCAGCCGTGCTGAGCGGCGGGGCCGCGATGTGGATCCTCGGCGTCATCGCCGTCGGGCTGCTGCTGAGCCTGCCGGTCGTCCTCGCCGTTGCCGGCGGTCGCCGGCAGCGCCTGTACGGGGCCTCCCCGGCCGTCGCGCAGATCGCCGGTGCCGTCGCCGAAGCGCTGCACACCGTCGGACTGATCAGCGTCGATGCCGACGCAGTGCGGATGGCAATCGACGCACGCGGTGACTTACGGTGCCACCTCGATGCGGATCCCGCCTCGGCGGAGGTCTTCGCGCTCGCTTTCGACGAAGCGGTGTCGCCCATAGGCGACCCGCGGTACCTGCTGCCGTGCTGGCGCCTGCCGAGTCGCGCCCACGGGGTGCGCAGCTGGTGGACGCGAATGAGGTGGGGGACCGGCACCGCGCAGAAGACCGACCCGATCTGGGTCGGTGTGCCCACCGTTCTGGGGACGAAGAAGGAACGTGCGGTGGCCATCGCCGCCGCGTGGGACACCTGGATCGGAGGAGGCGAACCGATCTACACCCGCAATCCCGACGGTGCCGGCCTCCTTGCGGCCGTGCGCGGAGGCGACCCCTGGGGGATGACCTCGGTGCTGCGGATGCGCTGGCGCTAGTTCACAATCTGGCCGGCTTCGGCTCGCGGAGCTGCCGACACCGTGGTGCGAATTGGCGCGCACCCGCCAAGGCACAGAGAATAGTTCCTATGTCCGCCCTGTCATCCGCGCTCGCCTACCGGCGACTGCTCGAATCGAATGCCACCCTGCGCATGCTCCGGGCCGACAACCTCGCTGTCATGGCAGGAACCCTCGACGCTCATCTCGGCAAGCCCGGCACCAGGATGAACACCGAGGATCTGCACGAAAGCATCGACGCCGACCTCGAGGAGCTGCGCGACCACTTCGACCTCTCCCTGCGGACGGCGAAGGCCTACTGCGATGACTGGCGTCGCGCCGAAATCCTCGTCCGCCGTCCTGCCACCGCCGCCAGAGGCGAAACCTACGAGCTCTCCGCCGCCGGGTTCGATGCCATCCGCATGCTCGAACAGCTGCGCACCCCGCCGCAGACCGCCACCGAATCCCGGCTGGTCAGCCTCGCCCAATCCGTGCGACAGCTGGCCATCGACACCGACCCCGACAGCTCTCGCCGCCTCGCCTCCTTGCGCGCCGAACGTGACCGCATCGACGCCGAGATCGCCCGTGTGCGCCGCGGCGATCCGCGCTCCGTCGTCCTCGACAGACGCCGAGCCAACGAACGCGTCTCCGACATCCTCCAGCAGGCGCAGGGACTGCCCGCCGACTTCGCCCGCGTGCGTGCCCGCTTCGAAGAGCTCAACCAGGACTTGCGGATCTCGATCCTCGCCGCCGAGGACTCCCAGTCCCAAGTCCTCGACGAAGTGTTCCGCGGCGTCGATCTCATCGAATCCTCCGACGAAGGCCGCACGTTCTCTGCGTTCTCCGCCCTCGTCCGCGACCCCGAACAGTCCGCTGCCTTTGACGACGACATCGCCGCCATCCTCGACCGGGACTTCTCCGCCACCCTCTCCCTGGCCACCCGCCGTTCCCTGCGCACCCTGATGCGCCAGATGAAAGACGGCTCCCATGAGGTCTCTGACATCCTCACCGAGTTCGCCCGTGGCCTGCGACGCTACGTCCACTCCCACGAATTCCAACGCGACCGCGTCATGCGCACCCTCCTCCAAGAGGGCCTCGCCGCGGCTGCACCCGTGTCGCAGGAGCTCAAACCCTACGACGAGATCGGCATCGATCTCGAACTCTCCAGCGTCTCACTCGGCAGCGTCGGCGAGGTCATCCTGCATGACCCCGAGGAGTTCAACGCCGGAGCGGAACTCGGCGAAGCCACGGACTCCGAGATCGACTTCGCCGAACTCATCGCAGTCGCCCGCGAATCCGAAATCGACTTCGCCGAGCTCACCGAGAACATCAACTCCGTCGTCACCTCCACCCACGAGGCCTCCGTCTCCGACGTGCTCGAGACCTTCCCCGCCACACAGGGACTCGCCAGCGTAGTCGGCCTGTTGTCCCTGGCCAGCACCTATGGCCACGTCGATGTCGGCAACCGCGAAATCCTCACCTGGGCCGGCGTCGACGGCATCGTCCGCACCGCCGCGATCCGCCGCCACTACTTCACCGAAGGCATCACCCTATGAGCCCCACCCACCACGACAACGACACAGCCCCCGCCGAGGTGGGGGCCGCCTCGGCGAGGGAATCCACCGATTCCGCGGACGACCTCAGCCACAACCCCAGCGGTCTGTGGTCCGGTGACACCGGAACGCTGGGAGAGCGCACCCGCCGAGTGCTGCTCGAACTCCTCAAGGGACCGTACGTGTCTGGGACGCAGAGTCCGCAGCTGTGGGCGGCTCTCGTCGCGGACGAAGGTCTCGTCCGTTCGCGCCTGCATGATCTGTTCCTCGACCTCGTCATCGACCGGGTCGACGAATTCGCGTTCACCCGCAAGATCGTCACCGACGAGATCGACGCGCCCGCCGCCGTGCGCAGCGAACGACTCACCTTCCTCGACACGGCGATGCTGCTCGTGCTCCGGCAGCTGCTGTTGGCCGCACCAGGGGAGAAGCGCGTCATCGTCGATCGCGAAGAGGTCTATGAACGCCTCGCGATCTACCGCACCGGGGACGAATCGACGTTCCAGCGCAACCTCAACGGTGCGTGGTCGCGGATGAGCAACCGGCTGCGCGTGCTCCACAAAGCCGGTGAGGATCGCTTCGAGATCTCCCCGATGGTGAAGTTCCTCGTCGACGAGGACCGTGTGCGCGAGCTCATCGCCGTCTACGAACGCATCGCCGCCGGTGAAACCGATGCCGGTGAAATCAACGCTGACGAGATCGATGACGGTGAGGACTCCATCGCCGAGGCGGTCGTGGACAACACCGCCACCGACGCATCGGAATCCGATACCGACACCGAGGAGGACGAAGCGTGACAGAGGCACTCTTCCCGCTCGACGCAGCGTTCGTCGCCGACCAGGCGCGTGCTCGCGGAGCGAACCGACCCGACGTCGGCAGCCAGTGGCGGTTGAGCGAGATCCAGATCGCGAACTGGGGCACCTTCGACGCCGACATCCACCGCATCCCCGTCTCTCACAAGGGCCACCTCATCACCGGGCCCTCGGGCTCGGGCAAGTCGTCCCTCCTCGACGGTATCGCCGCCGTGCTCACCCCGGACAAGTGGCTGCGCTTCAACGTCGCCGCTCAGACCGCGGGCGCCCGCCTCGACCAGCGCAGCCTCGTCAGCTACGTCCGCGGAGCCTGGACGCGCACCGCGGATTCCGAAGAAGATCGGGTCGTCAGCAAATATCTGCGTCCACGCGCCACTTGGAGCGGCATCATCCTCCGCTACGACAACGGCAGCGACAAGCCCCTGTCGCTGGCGCGACTCTTCTTCATCAAGGGGTCGGGAACGAAAATGACGGACCTTTCCGACGCCTGCGTCCTCGAGCGGGCGGACCTCGACCTCTCCGACCTGCAGCACTACGCCCGGTCCGGACTCGAAACCCGCAAACTCAAGGCCGACCATCCTGATGCCGTCGTCACCTCGAACGGCCACCACGGGAAGTTCTATGCACGGATGCGCAAGACGTTCGGCATGGCCGACGAGTCCGCGCTCCAGCTGCTGCACAAGACACAGTCGGCGAAGAGCCTGGACAGCCTCGACCGGCTCTTCCGAGACCATATGCTCGAAAGCCCGGTGACCTTCGACCTCGCCGAGACCGCCGTCGCCCAGTTCGGTGACCTCAAAGACGCTCATGACCATGTCGTCGAACTGCGCAAACAGCGCGATCATCTGCTGCAGCTGCGTGAAGCCGCCTCCCGTTTCGAGACCGCCAATGACATCGCCGCGAAGTCGATCGCGCTCAGCGAATCTCTGCTGCCGTACCAGAAGCGGCGCGAGCTCGATATCCTCCGCGCCGATCTCTCGGCGCTGACCAGGCAGATCGTCGAACTCGAAGTCACCGCTGACCGCGCCAAACGTGACTTCGACGCCGCTGTCGACGAATACGACTTGGCCAGACGGGCCACTTTGGAGCTCGGCGGTTCCGAGGCCGAACACCTTCAGCAGCGTATCGATACCGCCGAGACCGAACGCCGTGCCATCGCCGAACGTTGGGCAGGACTGGCTCGACAACTCGAGCAGGCCGGCATCGAGAATGCGCCGACCACCGCCGCCGAGTTCGCCGAACTGCAGGCTCAGATCGCGTCCAGCCTCGACGACGAGTCCCAGGTGGCCGGACCCAGCCACGCCGACCACGACCGCTTCTCCCAGGCACGGGCGAAAGTCCGCGAACTCGAAGGGGAGATCGAATCCCTGCGGCGGTCCGGCTCAACAGTGCCGAACAACCTCATGGCGATCCGGTCCGAGCTCGCCGCCGGCACCGGACTGAGCGAAAAAGCGCTGCCGTTCGCGGCCGAACTCATCGAAGTCGACCCGTCCGAAGCCCGATGGACGGGCGCGATCGAACGCGTGCTGCGACCGCTGGCGCTGACGGTCCTCGTCCGCTCCGAGAACCTCTCGGCCGTGCGCACCTGGGTCGATGCCCACCGCATCCGCGGCCGGCTCGTCTTCGAGGAGATCCCGCACTCAGTGCCGAGCCCCCGCCCCGTGGGCAGTGAGAAGTCGCTGGTCAACAAGGTGAATGTCAGCGACACCGGCTTCGGCGACTGGGTCCGGACCACCCTGTCCGAACGCTTCGACTTCGCCTGCGTCGACCACCCGGACGAACTCGACGACCACCACCGCGCCGTCACCGTCAAAGGTCAGGTCAAAACCTCACGCACCCGGTACGAGAAGGACGACCGGCGGGCCATCGACGATCGCAGCCAATGGGTCCTCGGCGACCGCGAAGCGAAACTCGAAGCCCTCATCGAATCCCTCAAAGAGGCTCAGTCGGAACTGGCAGCGGCCGAACAGGTGGTCGCGGCTGCCGATGCCGAAACCGCTGCCGCACACCGTCGCCGGGGCATCCTCGCCGGCATCCGTGAACAGTCCTGGCGCGACGTCGACCGGGCCGGTGCCGCCGAAAAGGTCGCGACTCTCGAGCGGCAGCTGTCCGAACTCGAAGACGCCGACGGTGACCTGCAGCAGGCGATCGGAGCCGAACGCGAAGCCAAGGCGGTCAAGGACGAAGCCGAGAAAGCGAAGAACGACGCCGACTACGCTCTTCGCCGTGCGAACGAGGAATCGACGGGGTTGCGCTCGAACATCACCCGGATCGAGGACGACGTCAACGCCGGTCGCATCGCGGAGGTGGAGGACCACCTCGGCGAGGAGTTGGATGATCGGTTCCGGAAGATCCAACGCAGCATCAAGCGGGAGAACCTCGCCGAGGTGGGCCAGCAGGTCTCGCAGGTCCTGCAGGAGGAGAAGGACCGGGCGCAGGCGGATGCCAGCCGTGCCGGTCAGTCCGTGACACGCTTGGCCGCAGAGTTCAAGGCCGCATGGCCGTCGGTATCGTCCCAGCTCACAGCAGAAGTCGATGATCGTCGAGCCTACTTGTCGATGCTCGATGAGATCCTCGCGCACGGACTGCCCGATCATGAGAACCGGTTCCGGGAGCTGCTGCAGCAACGGTCCCGAGACCTCATCGGCGAACTCCTCAACGAGATCCATGCCGCTCCGCGTGAGATCGAGGATCGAGTCGCGCCCATCAATTCCTCCTTGCTGCGCTCGCAGTTCGACGAAGACCGGTACCTGCGGCTGAAGGTCAAGACCCGCCGGTCCGAGACCGTCAACGCCTTCATCGCCGATCTCCGCCTCGTGGCGAGCGGCAGCTGGGGCGAGGACGATATGGAGACGGCGGAGAGGAAGTACGACACTCTCGCCGAGGTGATGCGCCGATTCGCCTCCAGTGAGCACGTCGACAAGGTCTGGAAGACCCAATGTCTGGACACACGACTGCACGTGAGCTTCCTCGCCGAGGAGATCGACGACCACGGTCGCGCACATGCCACCTACGATTCGGGCGCGGCGATGTCCGGTGGTCAGCAGCAGAAGCTCGTGATCTTCTGCCTGGCGGCAGCGCTGCGCTATCAGCTCGCCGACCCGGACGAGGCGATCTCGAAGTACGGCACGATCATCCTCGATGAGGCCTTCGACAAGGCCGACACCCGCTATACCCGAATGGCTCTGGACATCTTCATCGAGTTCGGGTTCCACATGGTGCTGGCGACACCGCAGAAGCTACTGCAGACGATCGAACCCTATGTGGGTGCGGCGACCTCGATCGAGAATCCGAGCCGGCAGAAGACCCTGACCTCGACGATGGTGTGGGACGAGACGGAGCGGGACGGGGCTGGAGCGGAGTCGGTCCCGGAGTCAGAGTCGGAGTCGGAGTCAGTCGCTGGCGCTGGCGAAGAGTCGAGCAGCGCCGGAGCGGCCACGGAAGCTGAGGTATCGGACGGTGCCGGTGGGGCAGATGGGTCTGAGAGGGCGGCCGGCTCCGACAGCATCCGTGTGGCCGGTGAAGTCGAGCTTGAGTTCGAGGATTCGGACGCCCAATGACGATGCTCTCCGTCGCCGAGGCTCGGGGCAAGGCGCGCAGGCGCCTGGCTGCGTCTATGGCTGCCTGGGCGGCGGAGCAGGTCGCGGAGGTGCGAATCGAGATTGCCCTCAAACCGCCGACGGAGCAGCAGGTGCTCGCCGATCAGGCTGCCGCCGCCGATTGGGCAGGGAGGTGGCGGGCTGTCGGAGAACGTTCCGGGAGGACCTCTTCGGTCTCGCCCGGACTCTCCGGGGCGGGCACACCTGCTGAGCTCGAGATCGATTGGGAAGATCGCAGTTGGGCCCGCGTCGGTCGGCAACGCGTCCCGGTCCGACTGCGACTGTTGACGCCTGATGCAGTGGCCGTTTTCGTCGGCGGCGACACCGCTCGAGAATGGCGGAGACTGCGAGTCCGCGCCGTCAGCATCCGGCAGCGACTCGGGTCCGTATCGAACGGCACCGCAGCGAATCGCGACGAAGACACGGAGGCCATCTCGGACGGGGACTCCCTTGCCGCGGCGATACGTTCCCAGTCGAAGCGGATCCTCTCCTTTTCCGATGCCTCGTTCGCGACCGTCATCGACGTCATCGACTGGCTGCGCACCCATCCGCTCGGATCGCTGCGGCCCAGACAGCTGCCCATTCGCGGGGTGGACTCGAAGTGGTTCGAGACCCACCGCAGTCTTGTCACTGCCCTGCTGACCGCGATCGGGCGTGCCGACGCTGTCACAGTCCTCGATGCCGAACCGCGACTGCGGCTGCGCATCCTCGACACGACTCTGATCGCCGCTGCGGATCCCGCAGCCACTGGCGACCGTGCTTCGAACAGCGCTCCCGCCGTGCATCTCGACGACATCACCGCACCGATCTCCCAACTCGGCCGACTGCCCACATCGCCGCGGCTGGTCTTCGTCTTCGAGAACCTCGAATCCGTGCTGGCGATGCCGGAATGGCCAGGCGCGGTGGCGGTGCACGGCTCCGGCTATGCCGTCGACGGGGTCGCTCGACTGGGCTGGATCGCCGGAGCACGTGTGATCTATTGGGGCGACCTCGACTCCCATGGCTTCGCGATCCTCAACCGCCTGCGCAGCCACTTGCCAGAGGTCGAATCCGTGCTCATGGACGAAGCGACTCTGCTCGCACACCAGGATCTCTGGGTGCCGGAACCGAAGCCGAGCACCGGCACTTTTGCACACCTCACCGGCACTGAGGCGCGGGCCCTCGAACGACTCCGCGCCGAAGGCCACGTTCGACTCGAACAGGAACGCATCCCGTGGGATACGGTGCTGAACCGACTGCGGACCGCGGTCGGCACGGAGACGGCGGGCCGCCTCGGTGTGGGTGCCGTGCCCGGAACTGAGCACTATTCGGCATGGCAGCGCCGTCTCGGCGAGGGCTCCGATGACGACCGATAAGCCGCGCGGGGGACTGGCCGCCCTCTGCGTCGCCGAACTGGTGTGCTGGGGTCTGCTCTACTACTCCCTGCCGGTGGCGGTCACCCCGATCTCTGACGATATGGGCTGGAGCCACACGACGGTGACGGCGGCGCTGACTCTCGGACTCATCGTCTCAGCGCTCATGGGGCCCAGCGTCGGGCGCCTCCTCGACAGGCACGGTCCGCAACTGATCATGGGCGCGGGTACGGCCGTCGGAGTCGTCGCCCTCGGACTCGTCGCGATCGCGCCGAACCTCTTCGTGTTCTTCGCCGCGTGGATCCTCGCCGGGTTCGCCCAGGCAGCGACGCTCTACCCACCGGCTTTCGCCGTCATCACGCGCTGGTACGGGGCGGAGCGGACGAAGCCCCTGACGACGATCACGCTCGTCGGCGGGCTCGCCTCGACGGTCTTCGCCCCGATCATCGCCTGGCTCATCGACTGCCTCGGCTGGCGGGGAACCTACGGTGTGCTCGCGGGACTGCTCGCGGTCCTGGCACTGCCGATGCACCTGTTCTTCCTCAACCGCACCTGGACCGACGAGGCGGCCGCGTCGACGGTCAAACCGAGCCGGGCCGAACTGCGCCAAGTCACCCGGCACCCACGCTTCATCACCCTGCAGATCGCCGTCGCTATCGCCACGTTCACCCTCTTCGCGGTGACGATCAACATCATCCCGCTCATCATCGAACGCGGTGCCGACTACAGTCTGGCGGCCATCGCCCTCGGGCTCGTCGGCTTCGGCCAGGTGGCCGGACGATTCGGCTACCCGAGCCTGGAACGGCACTCGTCGACGCGGGCGCGGACGGTCATCCTCTTCGCCTCCGGTGCGGTCGGCCTGTGGCTGCTCGCTCTGGTCCCCGGCCCGATCTGGCTGCTCATCGGTATCGCCATGCTCGGCGGCGGAGTGCGCGGCTGCATGACGTTGCTGCAGGCCACGGCGGTGTCCGACCGGTGGGGAACGAAGAATTTCGGGGCCATCAACGGCGTCTTCGTCGCCCCGATCACCGCGGGCACGGCGCTCGCGCCGGTCGCCGGTCCGGCCTTGGCCGGAGTGCTCGGCGGCTATCCGATGATGGCGGTGGCGATGGCCGGACTGCTCACGCTGGCGACCCTGCTGTCGGCGCGGACGTGAGCGCCGCCTCGGCGAGGGCATTCCCTGACCGGAACGGCAGATATTCCCTGAACCGAGGGTGAGGAATCGGACAGCCGCCCTGGTGGACTTCGGGGCTAGACTGAAAGCGCGGTCAAGGCCCCGAGCGTGGGGCCGCCCCCTGCCGGGGCTGTGAATGCACCCCGGTGCCATGGTTCAACGGAAGGAAGTCAATGCCCACCGTCGCCAGAAACATCGTCGATACCCTCGTCGCCAGCGGAGTCAAGCGCGTCTACGGCATCCCGGGAGATTCGCTCAACGGATTCACCGATGCTCTCCGCGTGAACCCGCAGCTCGAATGGGTCCATGTCCGCCACGAGGAGGCCGCTTCCTTCGCCGCCAGCGGCGAGGCCGCCCTGACCGGTGAACTCGCGGTCTGCGCCGGAAGCTGCGGACCCGGCAACCTCCACCTCATCAACGGGCTCTTCGATGCCCAGCGTTCGCGGGTTCCCGTGCTGGCCATCGCCGCCCAGATCCCCAGCGACGAGATCGGCTCGAACTACTTCCAGGAGACCCACCCGACCGAGCTGTTCCGTGACTGCAGCGTCTACGTCGAGAACGTCTCCTCGGCAGAGCAGATGCCCCGACTGCTGCGCATCGCCATGCGCGAGGCCATCGAGAAGCGCGGCGTGGCCGTCCTCGTCATCCCCGGTGACGTCGGTCTGGCAGACATCGATGCCGCCGCCGAGGTGGTCAAGGCTTACCCGTCGCACATGATCCCCGCGGAGTCCCAGGTCGAAGCCGCGGCCAAGGCGCTCAACAAGGGCAAGAAGACGACGATCCTCGCCGGTGCCGGCACCGAAGGCGCCCATGATGAGCTGCTCGCCATCGCCGAGAAGCTCCAGGCCCCGATCGTCCATACGATGCGCGGCAAGGAATTCGTCGAACCCGACAATCCCTACGACGTCGGCATGACCGGTCTGCTCGGATTCTCCTCCGGCTACGCCGCGCTCAAGGACTGCGACACTCTGCTCATGCTCGGCACCGACCTGCCCTACCAGCAGTTCTACCCCGAGGATGCGACTGTCATCCAAGTCGATGTGCGCGGATCCCAGATCGGGCGGCGCACGAAGGTCGACATTCCGCTTGTCGGAACGGTCGCCGACACCGTCGAAGCGCTGCTGCCGAAGATCAAGGCCAACCGCAGCAGCACGCATCTGAAGTCCCTGACCAAGCACTATCAGAGGACCCGCAAGGACCTCGACGAGCTGGCGACACCCTCGAAGCGGACGATCCACCCGCAGTACCTGACCCGCCTCCTCGATGAGATGGCCGATGACGACGCCGTCTTCATCCCCGACGTCGGGTCACCCGTGGTGTGGGCGGCCCGCTACCTGACGATGAATGGCAAGCGCCGCCTCATCGGATCCTTCAGCCACGGGTCGATGGCCAATGCCCTGTCTCAGAGCGTCGGAGTGCAGTCGGCTTTCGAGGACCGACAGACCATCGCGCTCGCCGGCGACGGCGGACTGGCCATGCTGCTCGGTGAACTCATCACGCTCACGCAGAACAAGTTGCCGGTCAAGACGGTCGTGTACAACAACTCCTCCCTCAACTTCGTCGAGCTCGAGATGAAGGCGGCCGGTTTCGTCACGTTCGGCACGGACCTCGACAACCCCGACTTCTCCACTATCGCCGAGGCGGTCGGGATCAAGGGCTTCCGCGTCGAGAAGTCCAAAGACCTGCCGAAGGTCGTCAAGGAATTCCTCGCCTACCCGGGGCCCGCGGTCCTCGACGTCGTCACCGAACGCCAGGAGCTGTCGATGCCGCCGTCGATCACCGTCGAGCAGGCCAAGGGCTTCGCGCTCTACGCCATCCGCACGGTGCTCTCGGGCAAGGGCGACGAACTCATCGACCTCGCCCGGACGAACATCCGTCAGCTCTTCTGAGGAGCACGCGCCGAGAAACGGGTTGAGCGTCGAGACTCGGGTGTACACACCCGAGTCTCGACGCTCAACCCGTTTCTCGGTGAAGATGAGCGCAGCTCAGCCCAGCGCGTACGGCGCCAGGGCCTGAGCGGTGACGAGGGCGGCGGTCATCGCCTCATGCCCCTTGTCCTCGACGGACCCTTCGAGCCCGGCACGGTCGAGTCCCTGCTGCTCGGTATCGCAGGTCAGCACGCCGAAGCCCACCGGCTTGCCGCAGTCGATGGCGACCCGGTTGAGGCCGTCGGTGGCGGCTTGGCAGACGTAGTCGAAGTGCGGAGTGCCGCCGCGGATGACCACGCCGAGGGCGACGACTGCGTCGAAGTGCGGTGCCAGGCGGGCGGCGGCGACGGGCAGTTCGAAGCTGCCGGGCACGCGGATGAGCGTGGCCTCGGCTCCGGCCTCGGCGGCGGCGCGCTGGGCTCCGTCGACGAGTCCGTCCATGATCTGCGTGTGCCAGGAGGCGGCGACGATGGCGACGCGCAGGTCAGCGGCGTCGACGGTGAGTTCTGGTGCTCCGGAATGAGCCATGAGTATGTCCTTTGTTCGACGGCTCCGCAGAGCCTGGTTCGTGTCTGTGTGAGTGCGCGGTTCAGCTGGCGACGGCTCCGGCGCTGCTTGGGCTTGCCCCGACGGTGCCCGCGCCAGTGCCGGAAGTGCCCGTGACAGTGCCGGATGTGCCCGTGACCTCTGGCAGCGAGAGCACATGGTGCATGCGTTCGCGCTTTGTGGCCAGGTAGTGAGTGTTCTCCGGCCGCGCCGCGACCTCGAGCGGAACCACGGCTTCCACCGTGATGCCCAGCTCTTCGAGAGCCGAGGTCTTCGCCGGATTGTTCGTGAGCAGGCGGATGCGAGTCAGCCCGAGCGAGCGCAGAATCGTCGCCGCGGCATGGTAGTCGCGGGCGTCGTCGGTGAATCCGAGGTCCCGATTCGCATCCACGGTGTCCCGCCCCTGATCCTGCAGAGCGTATGCGCGCAGCTTGTTGCTCAGCCCGATCCCGCGACCCTCGTGTCCGGTCAGGTAGAGCACCGCCCCACCGTGTTCGGCGATGAGGCCGAGCGCCAGGTCGAGCTGTTCACCGCAGTCGCAGCGGTGCGAACCGAAGACATCCCCGGTCAGGCACTCCGAATGCAGCCGCACGAGAGGCGCCGGACCCTCGGCGCCGGATTCCGGGGATCCCGCAAAGACGCCGAGGTGGTCATGCCCGTTGATCGTGAAAGCGCGGGCCCGCAGGCTGCCGTGCTCCGACGGCAGAGCCACCTCCGCGGTCGCCTCGACCGATCCGTTCCCGCCAGGTGCATCGGCAACCGTCACCGAGGCGGCCGCTTCGGTGCGGGAATCATCCGCAGTCGACGCCGTGGCTGCGGCCGAGCTCGACGACGCAGCCGGGGCCGCTGGGACGACCGCCGCGGAGTCGCCCGACGCACCCGAATCACGCAGCTCGAGGTAGGCGATGAGCTGTTCGATCGAGACCATGACGAGGTCGTTGACGTCGGCGAAGTCGCGCACCGCGTCGAAGCGCATCATCGACCCGTCGTCGTGGACCACCTCGGCGATCATCGCCACTGGCTGAGCACCGGCCAGGCGCGCGAACTCGACCCCGGCCTCGGTGTGACCTGGACGTTCCCGGACCCCGCCGTCCTTCGCGATGAGGGGGAAGATGTGGCCGGGTCGCGAGATCGCAGCCGGATCCGGGGCGGTGGCGAGGACTCGACCGGTCTCGGCGCGTTCGGCGGCGCTGATGCCCGTGGTCACCCCGACCGCGTCGCAGCTGATCGTGTAGGCGGTGCCTTTCGGATCCTCGTTGTCGGTGACCATCGGCGGCAGGCGCAGGGCTGCGGCTCGGTCGGCGGTCATGGGTGCGCAGATGACGCCCGAGGTGTGCCGGACGAAGAAGCCCATCGTCGTGGGATCGGCGAACTCGGCAGCCATGATGAGGTCGCCCTCGTTCTCCCGATCCTCATCATCGACGACGAGGATGGGCCGGCCGTCGGCGACGGCGGCGATGGCCGCATCGATGGGATCGAGGCGGCTGGCGTGAGCGATGAGATCAGTCATGATCGACTCCTTGCTGGGTGGCGGTGCGGAAGGACAGGAGGCGCGCGGTGTACTTCGCGAGCACGTCGACCTCGACGTTCACAGCCGCGCCCACCGGCAGCTCGCCGAACGTTGTGTGCGCCAGGGTGGCCGGAATGAGGCCGACCTCCACCCACGCCGAGGATGCACTCGGTTCGGACACGGCCGTGAGCGTCAGCGATACCCCGTTGAGGGCGATCGACCCCTTGACCGCGGTCAGCGGTGCGAGGTCGTTCGGGATCCCGATGCGCAGGGTCGACCAGTCGGGACGGTCGATGCGATCGAGGAGCTCACCGCGTCCGTCGACATGTCCTTGGACGACATGGCCGTCGAAGCGCCCCGAGGCGGGCGTGCAGCGTTCCAGGTTGACGCGGTCGCCCGTGGTCAAGGTGCCGAGCCCGGTCAGGCGCAGGGTCTCGCCCATGACCTCGGCGGTGAACAGGCCCGGACGCTGCTCGGTGGGCCGCCTCGTCGAAGTCAGGCAGACTCCGTTGACGGACAGCGAGCCGCCGAGTTCGAGGTCGGCGACGAGAGGACCCGCGTCGATGGTGATCGCGGCCGAATCGTTCGTGTGCTCGATGGATTCAACGGTGCCGAGTCCTTCGATGATTCCGGTGAACATGTGACTCCAGATTCTGATGCGGTGGTCGGTGGTGGCTGGGGGAGTGCGGCGGCTATATGCCTGATTCGGGGGAGCCGGTTGCGGCCGGCTCAGGGTCCGCAGTCGCGAAGTGCAGCAGGAAGTCCGGGCCGAGCCGTGACACAGCCGGTGTCTCCGTGTCGTCGGGGATCAGCCGCAGCGCCTCGGACAGGGTTCCGACGTCCAAGCCGTCGACACTGCTGCGGCCGGGTCCGATGAGCATCGGAGCCTGATAGCAGAAGACCTCGTCGACGACCCCCGCGGAGAAGAACGCTCCGAGCACCGTCGGCCCGCCTTCGACGAGGAGGTGTCGCACTCCGGCGGCGTACAGTTCGTCCAAGGCCGCCCGGGCATCGTGGGTGCGCAGCTGCAGAGTGTTCGGGTTGAGGGCGAGAAACGATGTGACAGGCAGCTCCGAGGTGCCGAGCACGACGGGCCGCGGTTGGTCGTCGAGCGCGATTCCGTCCGGACCGCGGGCATTGAGACGCGGATCGTCGGCCACGGCAGTGCCGGTGCCGACGAGGATGGCGTCGACTCGGGCTCTGACCTCGTGAGCGTGTGCGCGAGACTCCGCGGAAGTGATCCACTGACTGGTTCCGTCGGCGGCGGCGACGGCCCCGTCCAGGCTCTGTGCGATCTTCGCTGTGACGAACGGGCGGGCCTCGGCCGTCGACCGGACCCAGCGGGAATTGAGAGCGCGGGAGTCCTCTTCGTGCAGTCCCGAACGGACCGTCAGCCCCGCCTCGGCGAGGGTCTGTCCACCGCCCGCGGCCACGGGATTCGGGTCGGGGGAAGCGAAGACGACGGAGGGGATCGCGGCGTTGATGATCGCCTCGGTGCAGGGGCCGGTCCGGCCGTGATGGTTGCAGGGCTCGAGCGTGACGAACAGCGTCGAGGTGGACAGATCGATGTCGAGGTCGTGAGCGGTGGTGATTGCGTCCACCTCGGCGTGGGGCGTGCCCGCACCTCCGTGGTGACCGGTGACGATCTGCCCGTCGGCTGTCAGGATTGCCGCGCCAACCAGCGGATTCGCTCCGCGAACCCCTTCGCGGGCCGCGTTGAGGGCAGCGGTCATCGCCGCGGATTCGAGATCCGTGAATTCCGCTGCTTCGCCTGGCTGCGCGTCCATGAAAAAACCTCCCGAGCCTTCGCCGGGAGGGAGGATATTGCGGGTGCAACCATCAGGGCGTCTCAGTCGCGTGCGACGGTGCGGTCGATTGCACCAGACACAGCGGCCGAGGCCACCATGCTCCTCCCATCCAGACTCTGACTGTCGGTTTCGGAATTTCACCGAATCAACCGCCTGCACGAATGCGAGCGGCTCGCGGACTATGACCGCCGGTACGGAATTTCACCGTCCCCGGAACATGTGAGGCCAGAGTAGCATGACCATCACCGAGGCGGCCGTGAGGTCCGTCACATGGTGACATTCGGGTGGGGTTAAGTTCTTGCGGGCGGGTGGGGTGGCGCCTTTCCGTGCGACGCGGAGCGGCGCCCGAGGTCGGGCTGGGCCTTTGCGCGCGAGGCGGAGCGGAGCTTGAGGCTTATGCCGATTTGTCAAAATGCATAACCTGGGTATATAAATAAGTTATGGATGATGTGGATTCGGCTGAACTCGTGTCGCGGCTCGTTGTCGTCTCGTCGCGCCTGACCAGAGCGTTTCGACGAGTGATCGGCAATGAGAACTCGCTGGTGGCGCTGCGTGCGCTCGCAGTCGTCGAGCAGTATCAGCCCGTACGGGTGGGCCATTTCGCGCAAGGATATCTGAGCTCTCAGCCCGCGGCGACGAAGCTCCTCGCCAAACTCGAAGAAGCCGGACTCGTCGTGCGCGAACCCAGTCCCACGGACGGCCGCGCGTCGCAGTTCTCGCTCACCGATGCCGGACGGGCGAGGCTGGCGGAGAACCGGTCGATCATGATCGAGCAGATGCAGCCCTACTTCGAGTCGCTGAGCGTCGAGGAGCGGCAGAGCGTCGATCGCGCTCTTGGGCTGGTATCGGACTTCCTCAAGGACCGCCACCCGGTCGACGGCGTCGACGAACCCGCCGACGAATCGGATCCGGAACCGACCGCGGGCTAGCCGTCGAGCACATCTCAGTTTTTCAACCACGTTTCCGAAGCGGACTTCGGAGCGGAGCGCACCATAGGAAAGGGGACGCGACCAGCAGATGAGAGCGTCAGCAGACAACGAAACAACAGGGGACGAAACACCCGGCGATTCCGGGGCGGGAGCGTCGATCCTTCGCCAGCCACGTGCCGTCTGGGCGGTCGCGTTCGCCGCGGTCATCGCCTTCATGGGCATCGGCCTGGTCGATCCGATCCTGCCGGCTATCTCGGCCGAGCTCGACGCCAGCCCCGCCCAATCGATGCTGCTGTTCACCAGCTACCTGTTCATCACCGGCGGAATGATGTTCTTCACGAGCTTCCTGTCATCCCGCATCGGTGCGAAGACCACACTGCTCATCGGTCTCGTCCTCATCGTCGCGTTCGCGGCTCTTGCCGGATTCTCCGGTTCCGTCGACCAGATCATCGGCTTCCGTGCCGGTTGGGGTCTGGGCAACGCGCTGTTCATCTCCACCGCCCTGTCGACGATCGTCGGTGCTGCGTCCGGTGGTGCTGAGAAGGCGATCATCCTCTACGAGGCGGCTCTCGGCGTCGGCATCGCCACCGGGCCGCTGCTCGGCGGACTCCTCGGCGGCATCTCCTGGCGCGGACCGTTCTTCGGAACCGCAGTCCTCATGGCCATCGGCTTCATCGCCATCGTTGTGCTGCTGCCGGGAGGCACGAGCTCGAACGGAGCTTCGGCTGAGCCGATCAAGCTCAGCGCCACATTCCGTGCGCTCGCTCGTCCGGGGGTGGCCATCCTCGGCGTCTCCGCTCTGCTCTACAACTTCGGCTTCTTCATTCTGCTGGCCTACAGCCCGTTCCCCGTCGAGGCTGCCGCCGCGAAGATGGGCATGGAGGACTTCGGGGCCATGGGTCTCGGCTACGTCTTCTTCGGTTGGGGCATCTGCGTGGCGATCACCTCGGTGTTCGGCGCTCCCGTGCTGACCAAGCGGATCGGGCGTCGTCGCAGCCTCATCGTCACCCTGGTCGCACTGGCCGTGCTGCTGGGGGTCATGTCCTTCCTCGTCGAGTCGCTGGCCGGAATCATCGTCTGCATCATCGTGGCCGGCATGCTTCTGGGCGTGCTCAACACGGTGTTCACCGAATCGGCGATGGAGGTCAGCGACCTGCCTCGTCCGGTCGCCTCGGGGACCTATTCGGGTGTGCGTTTCATCGGCGGTGCCGTGGCGCCGATCGTCGCCGGTGCGGTATCGGAATCGATCAGTGCGGGATCTCCGTACCTCTTCGGCGCCGGGGCCGTGCTGCTGTCGGTCGTCGTCATCTCACTCGGTTGGAAGAAGCTGCGTCGCGTCGACGGGCATATCGACGAGTCGCCGGTCGACGAGGCCTATGCGCTCACCGGAGGCGATGCCTGAGGGGAACTCGCCTGCAGGCAGTGCCGATCGTCGACGAGGCCGAGCCTTTTCGAAGCGGCCGCGAAGCGTTGATCACGGCGCCCGAGGAATCGTTCCTCGGGCGCCGTTTCCGTGTCCGGACCATGACAAGTGGGTGAATGATGCGCTGTGTTGCAGATCTGAAACCGGTTCGACACATGTTCGACGGAAAGCCTGGTGCAGAATAGTTTTCGCGCTTCCTGAAGAGCGGCTGAGCCAACTCGGCCCGTCGACGACGGAGCGCGATCAGAAACGTCACCTACAAATGAAGGTCATCATGTCCTACGACGCGAATGCAGCATACAACTCCGGCGCACCCGGTCAAGGAGCGCCAGGAGCCGGAGTGCCAGCCGGCCAGGGCTTCGGTGGAGCACCTCGCGGTGCCACCAGCCCCGATGACCTCACGCTCCCGCTCTACGGCGCGACTTTCGGCCAAGCCGTCAAGCGCTTCTTCAAGAACTACGTCAACTTCAAGGGACGCGCCTCGCGCAGCGAATTCTGGTTTGCCTATCTGTTCATCTTCCTGCTGGGAATCATTCCCGGAATCCTCTACAGCATCGGGATGATAGGAATGCTGTCATCGCTTGCGACGGCAGATCCATACGGGATGTCCGCTCCGGCAGCGCCGTCCGGAGGATCGATCGCGATGTTGGGCATCGGCGGTGTCCTCATGGGCATCATCGCTCTTGCCGTTCTTCTGCCGCAGATCGCCGTCGCTTGGCGGCGGCTCCACGATGCGAACTTCAGCGGCCTGCTCTACCTGCTTTCGCTGACCGGAATCGGCGGCATCGTGGTTCTCGTCCTGTGTGCCATGCCTTCCAAGCCCGAGGGTCAGCGCTTCGACGCCTGACCCCTCGGCCGGTGACTCCCTGATGGTCGGCCATCATTTTCATCTGCATCGACACCGATGAGATGATCTGCTGGCCGACCATTCTTGTACGCAATCACTACCAATGAGAGTCACCATGTCCTACGACGCGAACGCAGCATATAACTCCGACCCCGACGTGCCTGGCACAGGAACGCCGGACCAGGGAATGTCCGGCCAGGGATGGCCTGGTGGGCAGGGTTACGACGGGTTCGGCCATGGCGGATCACCCCGCGGTGCCACCAGCGCCGACGACCTTTCGCTTCCACTCTATGGCGCGACCTTCGGCCAAGCGATCAAACGCTTCTTCAGGAACTACGTGAAGTTCTCCGGGCGAGCGTCTCGCAGCGAATTCTGGTTCGCCTATCTGTTCTTGATTCTCGCGCCAATCATTCCCATGATTCTGGGATTTGCCGGGTCGGCGATGGCCGGAATCTCGACGTCGGGGGACTCCTACAACTCAACGCCTCCGGGCGGCGCGACGGCACTCATGGCCATCGCCGGAATCCTGTTGGCGGTCGTCTTCTTGGCCACGATCATTCCGTTTATCTCCGTCGGCTGGCGGCGCCTGCACGACGCTAATTTCCCGGGTCCGATGTTCTTCCTCTGGCTCATTCCGGGAGTAGGGCCGATCATCGTGCTCATCCTGATGGTCATGGAACCGAAGCCCGTAGGGCAGCGCTTCGACCGCTGAGTTCGGCGCAGGCATCACGCCCTGCTGCTGATACGTCCTACCGCTGCGTGGGCATCACGCCCCGTCAGTGTCATCTCGCACCGTTGCAAGTGTGCAAGGTGCCACCGGCGGGGCGTTGCGCTGCTAAGGGGGTGTATTGCGAGGCCCGGTGCGAGGTGCGGTGCGCGGTGTGCGGTGGGAGTTGAGTCCGGCGGTGCCCGATGCGCGATCTGGTTCTTCGCCGAGGCAGCCTGACGTCGGCGCTGATCGCGAACCTTCCAGCGCTCCCCGCGCCGAGGCGGGGCAGGCTGATCAGCGACTGCGGAGGGTTCTGAAGAATGAGGTAACCATCGCGGCGAAGACGATCGCCCAGACGGTCAGAGCGATCCAGTACCAGTGCTGCCCGATCCACTCGATCGCGGGCACATGATCCGAACGGCCCAGGTAGATGCTCGCCACCGAGTGCATGCCCACGGGGAACACCATGCTCCACAGCCCGGCCGCGTACGTCATCGGCTCCCGGTGGACGGCATGCTTCCAGATGCCTGCGGCGACGAGCGCCGGGATGAGCCACGTGGCGACAGCCCACAGCAGCGCCGAGGAAGCGCCGATCAGCACGCGTGTCGCCTCGAGCAGGGGAGCCTCGCCGAGATCGAGAATCCGCGAACCCGCAACGATCGTGATCGCCAGCGCGCCCATCGTCACCCAGTACGGAGCATCGAGATCCTTGGGCCCGAACCGATGCCGGAGAATGCGAACTCCGATGGCAATCACGCACACAACGTAGAGCGCCAGGCCCACGGCCCACATCACCACCGCCGTGAGCGCGAGGAAGGCGGCCAGACCGGGATCGGCGTACGGAGTGTTCGAAAGCTCGATCCCCAAACTTGACGCCGCCACGGCCACGGATTGGGCAGCGACGGCCCACACGAGCCATGTGCCGTTCACGCCGGCAGACACCGGCCGTGTGCTTGAGCCGAGGATGGCGGTGAAGGGGATCCCGTACCCGAGCACCAACCACAGCAGGGCGCCGAGACCGAAGAGGACGAGGGCAAGCGGGATCATGCCGAATCCGACGAGTCCCGTCGCCAGGACATTCGTCCCGGCCACAGCGGTGAAGAAGCCGAACGCCCGGGTCGGATCATGCAGGTCGTCGCGAACGGCGTCGCGATATCGGACGAGCCGCACCGCGGTGAGCACGATGAAGAACACGTAGAGTGCGACGGCAAGCCAGAACAGAGCGACGGACAGCAGATGCAGCCCCTTGAGCTCGGCACCGATCGACACGATCCCGGTCGCCATCACCGAGGCGAAGCACCCGGGAGCCAGTGTCGAAGGGCTCAGGCCCCACCTTCTGTGCAGTCCGGTGAGGCAGCGATCGGCCGTGCTCATCCGCTCCTCATCCTCGTCGTCGTGTGTTGAGAGACATCGACGTCTTCGATATTACGACTACACCCCCTGCATCCGCGCTCCGGATACACTCCCGGAGGCTTCGTCCGGCTGACCTAGAGAGCCGACCGAGAGGCCGCCCTCGAAAGGCCTCGGCCAGCCCGCCCGAATGGCCACCCGACGGCCCCTCCCCAGAAGGCCGGTGTGCGTTTCCTGACATCTCGGTACTTGGACCTGACTCTCGCAGCGGATCCATGAGATAATTCATTGGTGTTACCATCGGGTAACTTTGAATGGAGTCACCCGCTCCATACACCCGTGCGCAGGTAGTGGCGTATTCTGCAGTCACCTGCGCGATGCAGAAATATCCGGCGTGCACCGGATCGAAGCGGGCACAGACGATTGGGAGCCATGGCTATGGAGAGCACAACGGACACTCTCGCCGAGGACGCCGACATCGACGCGCCAGCGGTCTCGCTGCGCGGTTGGTCCCTGTCCGGAAAACAGGGCGATGTGTTCACCGATATCGACCTCGAGGTGCCGACCGGCGCCATCGCCGTCGTCCGCGGGCCCGCCGGCAGCGGGAAGACCTCCTTCCTGCTGTCCTTGGCTGCGAGGATGCGGGTCTCGGACGGGGAGGGCCGCCTCGGCGATATCGATATCCGCAAGCAGGCCCGCACCGTGCGCGGGCAGGTTGCGGTCGGACATATCGCCGGGCTGACGGACCTTGAGGACGACTTCACGGTCGCGCAGCACGTCGCCGAACGACAGATCATGCTGCAGCCCTGGTATAAGCCGTGGGCGTCGAAATCGACATTGCGCGAGGTCATCGGCCTCATCCGGGACACTTTCACCACGGCGGGTGAGATGATCGACGAACTCCCGCCGGGGACGTTCTCGAAGCAGGACGCCCAGCGCGCGGACTTCCTCATCGACGATGACGGAGAGGTATTCGTCTCCGAGCTGAGTGAGCTGCAGAAATTCTTCCTCGAGTTCGGGTTGGCGAGCCTCAGCCGCCCACCCGTCGTCGTCATCGACAACATCGACTACCTGCGCGAATCCGCCGACCGAGCCCGCGCTTGGGCCGGGATCCTCATCTACCAGCAGCTGCGCAGATCACGGGATCCCGAGGACCTGCTCACGGTCATCGTCTCCTGCGAGGACTCGAGCGAACTCGACATCGCCACCAGGTCGCTCGGCTCCCGCGCGGAGCCGTCGATTGTCGACCTCGAACTGCCGCCCCACTTTCCCGCTCATCGCGGGTCCAAACACTGAACTTCCTGCCCCACGTACACGAATCCGAGGAGATTCCCGAATGTTCTCCCTGCCCTGGTTAGAACTCTCACGATTCAAACGCCACACGATCACGCGACTGGCGATGATCGTCATCATCGTCATCCCGTCGATCTACGGCGGCCTGTACCTGGCCTCGAACTGGAACCCGACCGAGCACCTCGACAAGCTGCAGGCGGCCATCGTCAACGAGGATACGGGCGCGGAGAAGCCCGATTCGGACGGGGAGAGGCTCAACGCCGGCGATGACCTCGTCGACGAGATCACGCCGAAGGGCGAAGGCGGATTCGACTGGCAGGAGACCAGCCAGGAGGAGGCTGACAAGGGGCTTGCCGAGGGGAAGTACTTCGCGATCCTCGAAGTCCCCTCGGACTTCTCGGAAATGCTCGTGTCGACAGGCGGTGACGATCCGGAGCAGGCAGGGCTGCGGCTGCGCACCGACGATGCCCACAACTTCATCGTTGGACAGTTGGCCGGGACCATCCTCTCCGAGATCAAGTCGGGACTGAGCGAGACCACCACGGCCGAGTACGTCACCCAGGTGTATCTCGGATTCAACGACATCCACTCTGAGACGGAGAAGGCCGCGGATGGTGCGTCCGAACTGCACGACGGAGCAGGTCAGCTCCACGACGGCACCGGAGAGCTCGTCGACGGGACGACGAAGCTCGACAAGGGCGTCGGAACGCTGCAGACCGGTCTCATCGACCTCGACAAAGGTGCTGGTGAGCTGAAGAAGGGCAGCGGCGACCTGGCCGATGGTGCCTCTGATCTGAAGAAGGGCACAGCTGAGGCGAAGGACGGCTCGAAGAAACTCGCCGACGGCGCAGGGCAGGTCGCCGACGGCACCTCCGAACTGCGCGATACCGCAGACGAGGCCACAAAGAAGGCCGAGGACGTCAAACGCAAGGCCGATGATGTCGTCGACGGAGCGCGACCGAAGCTCGAGCGCGCCGAAGGGGACTTCGACGATGCCCGCACTACCGTCCGCGGGGACATGGACGACCGGATCAAGCAGCTGCAGGAGGACTATCCGGACGACCCGAACGTCAAGAAGCTCGCCGAGGATGCCAACGGCCTCGGTGAGGACCTCGATTCAGCGCACAAGCGCGCCTCCGACGCCAAAGACGAGGCCAAGAGCCTCGAGGACAAGCTGACCGACGCGGTCGACGGAGTGATGGACAAGATCCGCACGGCCGATAAGAAGATCGGCCAGCTCGACGATGGAGCGCAGAAGGTCGCGACCGGGGCCGACGATCTCCACTCCGGACTGATCAAACTCGACGCCGGAGCGGGCAAGCTCGCCAAGGGTGCCGGTGACCTCCATGACGGGGCCGTCCAGCTCAAGGACGGCACGGCGAAGGCCAAGGACGGAGCCGGTGATCTCAAGGACGGATCGGTTCAGCTCGTCGACGGGTCGAAGGAACTCGACAAGGGCGCTGGCAAACTCGACGACGGTTCCGGAGAACTCGCCGACGGTCTGGAGAAGGGACTCGAGCAGATCCCGACCTACGACAAGAAGGATCGGGAGAATCGTTCGGATGTCGTAGCTGTTCCCGTTGACGCGGACAAGGTCAAGGACAACGCCGTCGACGCCTATGGCGAGGGACTGTCCGCGTTCTTCGTCTCCTTGGCCCTGTGGATCGGCGGAATGATCACCTACATGGTGATCAACGCTATCCCGTACCGGGCGTTGTTCTCATCGGCCAGCTCGTCGCGGATCGCCTGGGCCGGCTACGTTCCGGGGCTGCTGTTCGGCATCGCCCAAGTCGCGGTCCTCTATGCGATCCTCACCTTCACCTTGGACTTCTCGGCCGGATCGTGGTTGTGGACGCTGCTGTTCTCGATGCTCGTGGCGGCCTGTTTCCACTCCGTGCACCAGTTGTGTGTCGCGGCCTTGGGCGGTGTCGGCAGGCTGATTGCCCTGGTTCTGCTGATGCTGCAGATCGCATCGGCAGGCGGAACCTATCCGGTGGAGACGGCGCCGAAGATCTTCCAGATCATCTCGCCGTTCCTGCCGATGACGCACGCGGTCAGCGGTCTGCGCACACTGGTTGCCGGCGGTGACATGTTCATCGCCGCGCAGGCAGCCGTGGTCTTGCTGCTGATGACCGCGATCTGTCTGGTCGCCACGATCGTGGTCTGCAGCCGCAAGCGCATGGTCACGCTCACTCAGCTCCACCCAAGCCTGCAGCTGTAGGTCCCCGGGCGACGAGTTCGGGCTTCCGGCGAGCGGTCCGAGTCGGTCATCCACGGAGGTGCGACTGCGGCGTCCAGGTGCGACTGCGACGTCCGAAAACTGCCGGATCGGAGCAGGAGAGTTCGGCAGACTCGACTTCAGTCAGGGATTCGTCTGATTGAAGGAGAGCTGATGTTCCGCGCGCTGCGCCCACGCCGTCCGAGTCCGTTCGTCCGGCTGGCTGCAGGCCGCACAGACACTTCCGTTCCTGCTGCTATCGATTCCGGCGGGAATCGCGGCAGATCGGCTCTCTCGACGGAGCCTTCTGCTCGGATCGGAGGCATTGAGGTTGCTGGCCCTGATCGCGACTGTCCTCCTCCTCGGTGCGGGCGTGCTCGATCTGCCTCTGCTCGGGGCACTGGGATTCATCGGAGCCGTCGGGACCGTATGCTTCACCGTGACGGCGCCGGCAATCATTCCCTCGATCGTCACCCGCGACGAGCTCGGCAATGCCAACCGCTGGATCGAACTGGGCCGGTCTGCGGCATTCGTCGCCGGTCCCGCACTGGGTGGTGCCCTGGTCAGCTGGACCGGTGCATCGGTCGCGTTCGTCGCAGCGACCTCGCTGTCGCTGCTGGCCATCGGGCTGTTGGTGCGTCTTCCGGCGTCGACTCCCCATCGGCCCCGGGAGGGTGGGAACCTGTTTCACGATCTCGTTGAGGGCGGCCGATTCGTCTTCTCCAATCGGTGGCTGCGCCCGGTCTTCGTCACGGCCTTGCTGTTCAACATCGGCTGGTTCGCACTGCAGGGAGTCTTCGTCGCCTATGGTGTCAGCGAGCTCGGAATGTCGGGCTCGCAGGTAGGGATGACGCTGGCTGCCTACGGAGTCGGAATGATCGCCGGTGCCACAGTGAACCCCTGGTTGGCTGCGCGTCTGCCGTTCGGCCTGATGGTCGTGGCCGGTCCGGTGTGCGGCACCGTCGCCGCAATTCTCATGTTCTCCACGGTGTGGCTGGGATCAGGAATGGTCGTCGCGGTGAGCTATTTCCTCTTTGGGTTCGGACCGATCATGTGGACGATCAGCACGACGACGCTGCGGCAGGCGGTGACCCCGGACTGGCTGCTGGGGCGAGTGTCGGCTCTGATCACAACGGCGACCCACGGCGCGCGTCCGGTCGGGGCGGCGCTTGGAGCATTCCTCGTCGAGGTAGCGCAGGTACCGCTGCGGGTCGTGGAGGAAGCGGCGCCAGTGATCGACCATGGTGAGGTCCTCCCACCGGGATTCGCGCAAGCCCCAGTCGCCGGCCTCGACGATCTTCGCTTCTGTGGCTCGGGCGAGGATGGGCGAGTGGGTGGCCATGACTGTCTGCAGGCCCTTCCGCTGGCGTTCGCGGATGAGCTGAAGGAGAGTCAGCGAGGCCGTGAAAGACAGGGCGCTCTCGGGCTCGTCGAGGATCCATAGCCCGAAGTCCATGAAGCAGCTCGTGAGCATGTCGACGAACATCTCGCCGTGCGATCTCTGCGCATAGTGAAGACCACGCGCCGAACCGACGCTCATGAGATAGGCCATGTTCTCGTGCATCGTTTCAGCGCGGAGGAAGAATCCGCTGCGATTCGTCGTCGCTCCGCGCACGATCTGCAGGTGTTCGCTCAGCTCGGGAGGAGCCTCGACGTGATCGCGCACTTCCCAACCGGAACCGCCGCCGTGTGGGAGGTCGAGAGCCGTGGCGATGGCCTCGATGATGGTCGACTTGCCCGAGCCGTTCTCGCCGACGAAGACGGTCGTGCGATCGAATTCGAAGCCGGACAGAACGTCGCGAACGGCCGGCAGATCGTGCAGCCAGGGACTCAGCTCCGGAGGGGACAGAGAATGCTCGGCCACTGAACGCAGCGGCAGGTCGATGCGGGGATCCATGTCTGGGACGGTACCGATGGGCACTGACATCGGCGACGACGTCGGTCGCCTCGGCGCAGCCTCTTATCCGAGTGCCAGCCGCACGGCCAGCACCACGAGCACGACGGCGATGATGACGTCGAGGACCTGCCAGACCCGCGGCCGGCCCAGGTAGCGGGAGAGCCCGCGGGCGCCGTAGCCGATGACGAGGAACCAGCTGATCGAGCCGAGCATCGCCCCGAACGTGAACGGCCATACCCCGTCCGGACCCTGCTGATTCGCGAGGTTGCCGAGCATGACGACGGTGTCGATGTAGACGCCGGGATTGAGGAACGTCAGCGCCAGAGTGGTGACGATGATGGACTTGAGGGTCCGCTGGTGTGTGTCCGCCTTCAGCCCGGTGGCTTCGCGCGCCGATTTCAGGCTCGTCCACGCGAACCACAGCAGGTAGGCCACACCCAGCCAGCGCAGGACTTCGAGCGCCCACGGCGCCAGCAGCACGATTGCCCCGATACCCACCGTGCCCGCTGCGATGAGCAGCACGTCGGCGACGATGCAGATGGTGACGACGACGCCGAGGTGCTCGCGACGGATCCCCTGCCGCAGCAGGAGTGCGTTCTGCGGGCCGACGGCGATGATGAGGGACCAGCCGGTGAGGAGTCCGGTGACGAGATGAGTGAGCACGGACTCAACAGTAGAGACCGACTGATCAGAAGAAAAACAACAGAATATGCATCTGATGCACAATTGCTTCATGAACATCGATCACGTCAAGGCGCTCGCCGCCGCTGTTGACGAAGGCACCGTCGAAGGGGCGGCCTTCGTTCTCGGCATCACCGCCTCGGCGGCGAGTCAGCGCATCCGCACGCTCGAGTCCCGCCTCGGGCAGGTGCTCATCCGACGAACGAACCCGATCACCGTCACCGAGGCGGGACAGGCGATCCTTCGCTACGCCCGGCAGGTCGAGCTGCTCGAGTCCGAGGCGCTCGACCGGCTGCACGGCATCGACGCCAACTCCCTCGGGGCGGGCGGATCCGGTGACCGGGGTCGTGAGCCTACGGTGCTCCGGGTGGGGGTGAATGCCGATTCGATGGCGACGTGGTTCCGCCCGATCTTCGCCGAGGCGGCCGGCTGGGACGATGTCGTCGTCCGCATCGAGATGGTCGATCAGGACAAGGCGCTGCCGCTCTTGGCCTCGGGAGAAGTGCTCGGCACGATCACCTCGACCGCGACCGGCGGATACGGGACAACGGTCGCCGAGCTCGGGGCGATGCGCTACACCGCCGTGGCCGAACGCTTCCTGTTCGATCGGCATTCCACCGGCACCGAGGCGGATCTGACCAGACTGCCGATGGTGAATTTCGGACAGGACGACGATCTGCAGTTCGAGTTCCTCAGGCGCTGCGGAGTTGAGGGCCGGCCCCCGATGTCGGTCGTGCCGGGCTCAGCGGAGTTCGCGGCCGCCGTGGAGGCAGGCCTCGGGTGGGGGATGGTGCCGGTTATGCAGCTCGACGGTCTCGAAGCCGACTTCGTCGAGATCGGCGCGGAGCCGTATATCGACGTGCCGCTGTACTGGCACCACTGGACTCTGGCCTCGGACAAGCTCTCCCGACTGACCGACGCACTGCGTCGCGCGGCCGCCGTCATGCGGTGATTCGGGGGCGGAGCTGAACTGCCCTCTGTTGATCCGCTCAGGAGCTGAGGAGCTTGCTGATCGTCCACTTGACCTGCTCATGTGCGGCGTCGACGGTCATGGTCTCGGGAGAGATGATCGAGTGCAGGGCGATGCCGTCGACGGTGGTGAAGAGTGCTGTGGCGGTCGGCGCCACCTCAGTCGGGTCGAGATGCCCCTCCTCTGCGAGCAGAATCAGCCAGCGATGCAGGCTGTCATAGGTGACACGGTGACCGTGTTCGAGGAGGCGCCGGGACACTGCCCGCTTCTCCGCTCCAAGGGCATGCAGGTGCATGGAGAACCAGGTTTCGAGCTGCACATCCCGATGCTCATGGGTCGGCAGGAACTGAGCGCAGCACTCATAGAGGCGGTCGGCCGGGTCGCGGTTCGCATCAGCGATGGAGAAGTCCTTGACGACGATGTCGATGGAGCGCCGAGCGACTGCTTCGTGGAGGTCTGCCTGGGTAGGGAAGTAATGGCGCAGCGTCGATGGTCCGACCCCTGCTTCCTTGGCCACGGCGCGCACACTGAGGTTCGCATGCCCCGGCTGCGACCACTCAGCCAGGCGGATGGCTGCGGCGACGATCTCGTCTCGCTTCGACAACCGTGACTCCTCGCTTCATTGACAACGATGCTTCAACTCAGTGTATAGTACGTTGTACTAGTACGGTGTGCCAAAGCGTTGAAACGGCGCGGCAGGAACAGTGTGCTGACCCGACCAGAGGACCCGAACGGAAGAAGAGAGAGCCCTCATGATCGACAGTCTGCAGGAATTCGCCGGAATCATCCCCGACTGGCTGCAGTGGGCGGGCATTCTGCTCGTCTCGGCCATCCCCTTCGTCGAGTCGTATTTCGGCGCTGTCATCGGCGTCGCGATCGGACTCCACCCCGTGGTCGCCATCCTCATGGCCATCATCGGCAACGTCATCTCGATGCTCGCCTTCGTCTACGGCGCCGGTGCGATCCGCGACAAAGCCACGAAGAACAAACAGACCGAGGAGAAGCCGAAACGGCAGCGGCTCAAGCGCATGTTCGACAAATTCGGCGTGCCGGGAGTCTCACTGCTCGGCCAGACACTCCTGCCCTCGCAGATCACCTCGTCCGCGATGGTCGGCTTCGGTGCAAACCGCAATGTTGTGGCTTTCTGGCAGGTCATCTCGATCATCCTCTGGGGCGTCCTCTTCGGAGTGCTCGCCACCCTGGGCATCGAGCTCGCGTTGCGCTGAGGAAGGGGCGCTCGGTCGGGCCGTGTCACACCCTCCACCTAGACTGGTCCCATGACGGAATCCACCCCGACATCCCCGCCTATTGCAGGCTCGCCCAGCGCCCCTGCCGATTTCGCGATCGAGGCGCAGCGGATTCTGGCCGAGCTTACCGCGAACCCGAACGCGCAGTTCCGCGATGGCCAGCTCGAGTCCATCCGCGACCTCGTGCAGGCGAAGAAACGCGTCCTCGTCGTCCAGCGCACCGGTTGGGGCAAGTCCGCGGTGTACTTCGTGGCCACTCGGATGCTCCGGGCCTCGGGCACCGGGCCGAGCCTTATCATCTCCCCGCTGCTGGCACTCATGCGCGACCAGATCGCCGCCGCCGAACGCGCCGGAGTCCGCGCGGCCAGCCTCAACTCCTCGAACGTCACCGAATGGGATTCCGTGCTCGAGGACCTCAAAGCGGGCAGCCTCGACGTCCTCCTCGTCTCCCCTGAGAGGCTGAACAACCCACAGTTCCGCGACGAAGTGCTGCCCCAGCTGCTGGCCTTCCTCGGACTCATCGTCGTCGACGAAGCCCACTGCATCTCCGACTGGGGGCACGACTTCCGCCCCGATTACCGCCGCATCGGCCACATCCTGTCCGAACTGCCCCAGAACACCCCGGTCCTCGCGACGACCGCGACCGCAAACTCCCGCGTCGTCACCGACGTCGCCGAGCAGCTCGGCGACGACACCACCGTCGTCCGCGGTGAACTCGCCCGAGATTCCCTGCGCCTCGGCGTCCTCCCAGGGCTCGACGCCAGCTCCCGCATCGCCTGGCTGGCCTCCCATCTCAACGACTTCACCGGGTCCGGAATCGTCTACACGCTCACCGTCTCCGCTGCCGAGGACATCACCCGAATGCTGCGCGAACAAGGCCACCAGGTCCGCGCCTATACGGGCCGGACCGATGCGGAAGAACGCGCGGAACTCGAGCAGCAGCTCAAGGACAATCGGATCAAGGCGCTGGTGGCCACCTCGGCGCTGGGCATGGGATTCGACAAACCGGACCTCGGATTCGTCATCCACATCGGCGCGCCCTCCTCAGCCGTGGCTTACTACCAGCAGGTCGGCCGAGCCGGCCGCGCCACAGACTCCGCCGATGTCCTGCTGTTGCCCGGCGCAGAAGACGAACAGATCTGGGAGTACTTCGCGACCGCATCGATGCCGAACCAGGACGATGCGAACGCCGTGCTCGCAGCCCTCGCCGAGGCGGACGGCCCCCTCTCCGTGGCCCGCTTGGAGACCTTGGTCGGAACCAAACGCTCCCGACTCAACTTGCTGCTCAAGACCCTCGAAGTCGAAGACGCGGTGTCGAAGGTCAAGGGCGGGTACGTCTCAACCGGGCTGGGGTGGACCTACGACCGGGAACGGTACGAAAAGGTCGCGGCCGTACGCGCCGAAGAGGCCCAGGCCATGCTCGATTATGAGGCGACAGAGCAGTGCCGGATGGAGTTCCTCATCCGTCAGCTCGACGATCCCGACCCGCAGCCGTGTGGGCGCTGCGACAACTGTGCGGGAGTGTGGTTCTCTGCCGAGATCTCCGACGAACAGCGCCAAGCGGCGGCCGGCAACCTGCACAAGATCGGCCTGCCGATCGAGCCGCGCAGCACCTGGCCCAGCGGATTGGCCAATATCGGTGTCCCTCTCAAGGGTCGGATCCCGGCTGAAGAGCTCGCCGAGGAGGGACGTGCCATCGCCCGCCTCTCCGACCTCGGACAGGGGCAGAGTCTGCGCTCGTTTCTCGCCCCTGATGCTCCCGATGTAGAGGTGCCCGGTCAGATCGGCAAGTGGTGTCTTGAAGTCCTGGCACAGTGGAATTGGAGAACACGGCCCGAGGTGGTCGTGTCGATCCCGAGCAATCGCCGTCCTGTGACGGTGCGGTCTCTGGCCGCGAATCTCGCCGCGGCCGGCCGTCTTGTCGATGGGGGTGAGTTGCTGCAGGTCGGCGACCACGGCACCCCTGATGTCAACAGTGCCTTCCGCGTCAAGGACCTCTATGAGGCCTTCGTTGTTCCTCCGGAGATCGAGGAGGCAGTGGCCGGGAAGTCAGTGCTGCTGGTCGACGACGAGGTCGTCTCGCGGTGGACGATGACGGTCTGCGCACGATTGCTGCGCAAGGCGGGAGCCACCTCGGTGCTGCCGTTTGCCCTTGCACTCCGGGCCTGAGGTCAATTCGACGAGCCGTCCCGGAGCTGACCCCAGCCGAATTCGGTCTCCGATATTTCATCTCGAAGATCTTCGAAGAATCGATCTCGCGCCTCATCCATGCTTTCGTGCATATAGGAATCTGAAACGATGACGCTGAGAGTCTCTCCGCATGCCTGAATAGACGCAACGAATCGATCGAGCCTAGACCCCTCAGATTCGATAGTAAGTTGTTCGAATTCGGCATCAGTAAGCAGCTTCTGAATCGCTGGAATTACTATGTATTCGATCCTGCCGTTCAGTTCCGTGCTGATGTCCAAATGGATCCGCTCTCTTTGACTTCCAGTCGTGCGACACTCTCGGCCGTCGGCTCGTTGGTTTCGAGCTTAAACGTCGGCTAATGAAGATGCCATAAATACAGAGACTGTCGCGATGTTCATTCTGAGACTATTCAGCGACCGCATGATTTCAAAGCTCACCATCAAGCGTGCTGGATGACTTGCAGCGGTACCTCTAACTCCTCTGCAGGTCTCTGACCAGGCGCGGAGTTGACCGGCGTCCGACCTTCACTGTCCACTTCGACCACGGGTAGGAGAGCCGGACATGGAAATAGTTGATGTATTCGGCGACCGCAAACAGCCAGATGACGATGATGAGAACCGCGCTGAGCGAAACGCCGGGCCAAGCGACGACGATGCCGATGAGTGAGGCGAGAAGCACCAGCGGGTTGATGACTCGCAGAAACCGATAGATTCGAGCCACCGGTCTTGGAATCGGGGCCGGCAGATGATGCCGAGCGATCAGCCAGTAGATTCCGGCCTGGACGAGGATGAAGAGCAGCGGGGACAGTGCTGCCCATAGCGCTGCTTCGGTTCGATCGGCCGTGACGAAAGCGAGCCGTGTCGGAATGACAGCGAAGACCGCTGCGGCGACGATCTCCCCTAGCCCCAGGCTGAGGAATCGCCGCCGCAGCGGTGCAAAACGGTCGGTGTCAGTCACAGCCGGATCAGCGACTGCCGAAGGGGCCGTCGACCAGAACAGTGCCGGGCCGCCTCGGCGAGGCTGACGGTCACAGATTCTGCTGCAGCTGGAACGTCGCCCCTTCGGGATCGGTGACCGTGACTATGCGTCCGTACGGGGAGTCTTCCGGACCGGCGAGCACCTTGCCGCCGAGCTCTGTCACCTTCGCTGCCGAGGCATCGGCGTCTTCGACATTGATGTAGGTGCGCCAGTAGGAGTTCTGTGCCCACTCGCTGGCATCGCAGATTCCGGCCACAGCCTCATCGCCGTCGCCGTGTGTCGAGTACGGGAAACCTTCCATCGGGGTGATGTCGAATGAGAAGACGTTGCCGTAGAACTCATTCGCAGCCTGGTAGTTCGTCGTCATGAGCTCGAACCACACAGGGGTTCCCGGGGTGAGCGGAGTGTCGAAGCCGGAGAACTCACCGGGCTGCCACATGCCGATGGGCGATCCCGTCGGATCGACGACGACGGCCATCTGGCCGAGTGGGCCGACGGGCATGGGGCCGACAACATCGGTGGCCCCGGCAGCCAGTGCGGCTTGGTGGACTCCGGCGATGTCCCCAGTGTGCAGGTAGGTCGACCAGGCCGTGGGCATCTCCAGGCTCGGGGTGCCGTCCATGTTCATGGCTCGCATCGCGCCGCCGACGTTGCCTCCGTCCTTCGTGATCATGTTGTAGTGGCCGAAGTCCTCACCCATGTCGGTGAATTCCCAGCCGAAGAGCTGATTGTAGAAGTTCTGGGCCGCCTCGAAGTCCTGGCAGACATAGTCGATCCAGATCGGCTGGCCTTCGCGGGGGTTGACAGGCATTGCGTCTCCTCTTGAGGTGGGGTGGAGGTGAGTTGCAGTTGTCGTTGCCGACCGCAGAGTGACGACCCTACTGCCAGGCGCGCGTGAAATCCGCGAAGCAGTCGGTCAGCGCCGCCTGCAGAAGCGGACCGAAGGTCACGCGCCCGACCCCGAGCTCAGTGAGCTGAGCGAGGTCGAGTTCTTCGGGCACCGCGCCCTTGATCGGATGCGCGGTGACATTGAGCGGCAGAGTGATCTGCTCGAGGATCGACTTGAGCGTGCCCACATCGGGGAGTCGGACGGGGTAGACGGAGTCCGCGCCGGCTTCGGTGCACAGACGGAGACGTCGGACCACCTCGGCGGTGGGGTCTTCGAATTCGCCGGGATATTTGAACACATCGGTGCGGGCGTTGATGACGACGTGGACCCGCTGCGCTTCGGCGGCTTGGCGCAGGCTCCAGATGTATTCGGCGTGCTCCTCGGGACTGCGCATGCTGCCCCGACTGTGGACGGTGTCCTCGATATTCACGCCCACGGCCCCGGCTTCGAGGAGGCCGGCGATGAGTTCGGGGGCGGGGGTGTCGTATCCGGATTCGAGATCCGCGGTGACGGGAACATCCACCGCCGAGGTGATCCGGGAGATCCCCTCGAGCGCTTGCTCGAGCGTCATGTTCTCACCATCGGCATGGCCGAGCGAATCGGCGAGCGGGTGCGACCCGATACTCAGAGCGTTGAAACCGACATCGACCATCGCACGAGCCGACCAGGCATCCCAGACGGTCGGCAGCACGAGGGGTTCGTCCTGGTGATGTCCCTGCAAGAGGGTGAAAGCGCGTTCGGCAAGAACCGTGTAATCGACCATGGTCAATACCATTCCACTGTTGTGCCTCGACACGCCAGGGTTCGGATGGGTTCACCAGAAGGTTTCAGGCAAGCGCAGTGATAGCGTGAACAACATCCGATGTCGCCGTACGGAGGAGCAGAGGTGGCCGGTTCGGGCACCATCCGCGTTTCGCCCAAACCCGAGCGGGTGTGGGCACTGCTCGCCGTGCTTGCCGGCATAGCCACGATTCTCATCGAGATACCCGCGGCTTTGCTGTCCGAGGGCGGCTACTCGTTCGCGCAGCAGCCCATCAGTCATCTGGGGATGACCGGGTGCGGGGATTGGGGAGACGTCGGAACCCCGATCGAGGTCTGCTCACCGGCCCATCCCTTCGTCAACGGCGTCTCCATCATCTCCGGATCGATGCTCGCGATCATCGCCTTCATCTGGCACGACTGGATCGCCCCGGGCCACTGGGGAAGGTGCGGGTCATTCCTGCTGGCCGCCGGAGGAATGCTGCTGGCAGGAACCGGAATGGTCCCGGCCGATATCGACCCGACCCTGCACGCAGTCTTCGGATTCGGCGGATCTGCGATCCAGAACCTCGGCCTGATAGCGGCCGGCATCGCCTTGATCCGATGGCCCGAGAAACGCTGGATCGGTCCCGTCGAATTCGGTGGACTCACGCTCGGGCTGGGCGTATTCGGGCTCGCCGGAGCACTTCTCTTGGCTGCTCCCGAGAATTGGAATCTGCCCGACGGCATCGTCGAGAGAGCGGCGTCCTACCCCTTCCTCATCTGGTTCATCCTCGCCGGATGGATGCAGCTGCGCGACGCCTCCAGGCGAAAACGCGAACTCGCCTCCGGGCGTTGAAGCTCTACAGCCTCGGAGTCCGCGGAGGCACCTGCCGGCGGGAATCGGTTGCTTCGAACGCCGCAGCGATCTCGATGAGCGCGGAGTCGTCCCAGCCGCGTCCGGCAATCGTCAGGCCCACTGGAATTTCGGTATCGGACATGGTCCCCATCGGCACCGTCACCGAAGGAATCCCCAGGTGCCGGGGCGCGAGGTTGCCGTTGGCCACCCAGGTGCCGTTGCGCCAACCGAGATCGGCAGACGCTTCGTTGACGTCCATATCGGCCGGCCCCACATCGGCCATCGCCGGGAAGATCACCGCATCGAGGCCTTGCTCGTCCATCCACTCCTCGAGGTCGACTCGGCGGGTCTCCTCGAGCCCACGCACACCGGATTCGAGCTCCGGGATCTCCGTGACCGAGGCGTAGCGATTCGTGCGCACCTGCTCGGGGTAGGTCGCGATGTCATCGTCGAACCCGACGTAGCGATCCGGCAGCGCACCGGGCGGGTGGGGGAAGATCAAGGATCCGTCCACCTCGGCGAGGGTGTTGAGATTGGGGTCGCCGTTCGCGGCGAGGAAATCATCCCATCCCCACGACGAGAGGTCATTGATCTCCCGATCGAGGTAGGAGGCGGTGACGAACCCCCGCGTTGCGATCGTCGGCGCACCGGGACGGTCGCTCTCGTAGTTGCTCACGACCGGGAAGTCGGTCTCGACCACCTCTGCGCCTGCGGATTCGAGATCGGCTCGCGCCGACTGCCAGGTCCGCATCACCGAGGCGCGGGTCTCTACGCGTTGTCCGGTGGGCCCTCCGATACCGCCGTCCGGGTTCGTCCCGGCTTCGTCATCGGCGTTGATGTACATCCGCGGGACCCCAAGACGCTTGCCGGCCAACACCGACCCAGCCGCCGCGACCGATTCCGGAAGCAGTGCGGCATAGGAGTCAGGGCGAACCGCGCTCGCCTTCGGGATGTCCACCCAGGGTTGGACGCGCCAGAAGTCCCCGCGAGTCTGTTCGTCATCGGCGACGATGACGTCGAGAACCTCCGCGAGGTCGGCCATCGTTCGCGTGTGGGGGACGACGACGTCCATGGTCGGCACGAGCGGCCAGTTTCCGCGCACGCTGATGACCCCGCGCGAGGGTGTGTAGGCGACGAGCGCATTGTGCGAGGCCGGGGCGCGGCCGGATGACCAGGTCTCCTCGCCGAGGCCGAAGGCTGCGAAGCTCGCCGTCGTGGCCGTGCCCGAACCGTTCGAGGAACCGGAGGCGAAGGCGCTGGTCAGCCAGTCGGCGTTGTAGGGGCTTTCGGCGCGACCGTAGAGTCCGCGCTGCATGCCGCCGTTGGCCATCGGCGGCATGTTCGTCAGCCCCAAGCAGATGGCGCCGCCGGCGCGCAGACGTTCGATCGTGAACGCATCCTTCTGTGCGATGAGGTCGGCGAAGGCCGGTGATCCGGAGGCCACGGTGAGGCCGGCGACCATATAACTGTCTTTCGCGGTGTACGGAATCCCGTCGAGGGGGCCGAACGTCTTGCCGGCTGCGCGCCGTTCGTCGGAGGCGGCCGCCTCGGCGAGTGCCTGCGGGTTCGCAACGATCACGGAATTGAGTTTCGTGTCGGTGTCGGGACCGTCGAACGCGGCGATCCGGTCCTGATAGGCCTCGACGAGCTCCACCGAGGTGGTGCGGCCGTCCTCGAGGGCGGCTCGCAGATCGGCGATGGACGCTTCGACGACATCGAACTTCGACATGATCTTCCTCCGGGCACTCGACGGTGCGTGCGCGATGTGGGTGTGTTCCTGCCCAGAGTAGCGCCGATTCGCCGAGGATGGGCTGCGGATTTCGTTGTCTGCGGAGTGCTGAGTGCGGTATTCGCGGTCTGTACGATCGGGGCATGACGGTCAACGCGATCATTCTCACCGGCGGCCGTTCGCGACGCTTCGACGGCGTTCACAAACCCGGCGTCGAGGTCGACGGACGTTCGACGATCTCTCGGATCCTGCAGAGCATCCGCGGTGCGGCAGCCGACGCCGAGGTGTGGGTGGCCGGACCCGCAGACGGACTCTCGGAAACGGAGCAGAAAAGCGTCCGCATCGTGAGGGAGGAACCCGAGTTCTCGGGACCGTTGGCTGGGATCGCGGCCGCAGTCGCGGCGATGCCGGCGGAGGCGGCCCTCCCGGCCGAGACGGCCGATGTCACCCTTGTCCTGGCGGGGGACATGCCGCTGATCACGGCGGGCCACCTCGGTGAGCTCATCTCCACGTGCCGGGCCACCGGACGTCCGGCCACGGGCACCGACGATCGCGGGAAGACGCAGTTCCTCTGCGCGGCCTGGCCGCCTCGGCTGCTGCGTGCCCGTCTGACTGAGATCGGCGACCCCACAGATGGAGCAGTGAAACTGCTGTTCAACGGTCTCGATCCGGCGGTGGTCGCCGTGGACCCGGACGAGGTGAGTGATTTCGACACTGCAGCCGAGCTCGAAGCGATTCGAGCCCGGCTCAGCCCTGACGGGCCTTGAAGCGAGGATTCTTCTTGTTGATGACATAGACGCGACCGCGCCGGCGGACCACCTGCGAACCGGGCAATGACTTCAGCGAACGCAGCGAACGACGAACCTTCATGAGTGCGACTCCTTAATGAGAATGGGTATCATTAGAGTCAATACTATGTTTTCGAACGAAGGGAAGCGAATGCAGGGATCAGACGAGCGCGGCCGGAGTCCCATCGTCGACGGAATCGAAGCGATCGCCGTCGTCGGACTCTGCGCCGCCGAACGCAGGCGCTATGCGATGGGTCTGGCCAGGGATCGCGGCCATGTTTTCGTGCCGGCGGAGCAGACGGAGCAGGGCATCGAGGCGATCGACCGCCTCGTCGAACTGGTCGGCATGACCTCCGGGGTGCACGGGTTCGTCCTCGAATATGGGGAAGACACGGACTGTGCGGAGATCATCGGGGCCCTGAGCGCCCCCGACACGCGAGCCGTGCTCACCGACCTCGTCTGCGTGCTCGATCTTGCCTGCCTGCACAGCGATCTCGATTCGGACGTGCGCGCAGGAACTCTGGTTGCGCAGATCGAATTCGCCTCGACCCTGGCCCTGCTCGCGCCCGATGCTGCCGACTCGGCCGGGACCGAGGCGGCCATCGGGCTGATCGCGCACCTGGCGCCCGAGGCCGAGCGCTTTCTCCTGCGTGACGGCGCGGTGCATGAGCCGGTGTGCTGGCAGTTCGGGCACCGCCCTCCACCTGCGGGGTGGACGGCGATACTCAACTCGGAGTTTCGGCCTCCGGCCCGGTCGGGAGGTGTCCGGGCCTGCCGCTTCGAGCAGGCGCGACCCTTTCACCTGCGGCGACTGCGGGCAGTGCTGAGTGCGGCTCTCGGCGAAGGGTGCTGGGGGCGCATCGTCCGTTCAGCCGGTTTCGCGAAGCTGGCTTCCCGACCCTATGTGACCGCGCATTGGGATCAGACGGGCGCGCTGCTGACGTTCTCACCGCTGACTGCTGATCCGTTGCCCGGTGCTGAGCTGTTGGCGCTCGGTCAGGATCTCGCATTCATCGGCTTCGACCTCGACGAGGCGGGGCTGTGCGAAGCGCTCGACCGCGCCGTCCTCACCGATGCCGAGTTTCTGGCGGGTCCGATGTCCTGGTTGGAGTATCACGACGAGTTCCCCGCGTGGGACTCCGCGCACCGCGGATGATGCCAACGCTCTGAGGCTGACGCCGAGGCGGTGTTCCGGATGCGCCGGGGCGAGCTCCGGCTGACGCCGAGGCGGTGTTCCGGATGCGCTCAGCCGGCCGCCCGGCATTCGCCGCACAGGCCGAAGATCTCGAAGACGTGGTGGGTGATCTCGAAGCCGTTCGACGTCGCAATCTGACGCATCCAGTCCTCGCTCGGCGGGTCGATCTCGACGGCGGTGCCGCAGCGCTCGCAGACGAGATGGTGATGGTGCTCGGTCTGTGCGCAGGCGCGGAAGAGCTGGGTCTCGGCGATGGTGATGGTATCGGCATCGCCGCCGCGTGCGAGCGCATTGAGCTGCCGGTAGACGGTGGCGAGGCCGACGCTGGCTCCTTCGTCTTCGAGGCGGCGGTGGAGCTGTTTGGCGGAGACGAAGCGGGTCTCCGTCTCCAAAGCAGAGCGGATGAGCGCCTTCTGTGCGGTGCTGCGCGTCTTCTTCTGCGGAGCTGCCATGAGGAAGTCCTCCCTTATCGTCTCTGTCGAACTCATCGTCGACGCCACAGGGGCATATGCATGAGCGTGCATATGCGAGAGAAATAATGAAACACGTTACCATTAACGGGCGATTCGCCCACACCTCTACGATTGACCCTGTACCGAGGACGGGGCCCGCAGGCACAGCGGAACCCGTGCGGTCGAACCACCGAGCACGAACACCGAGCACGACCACCGAGCACGACCACCGAGGAGGCGCAATGAGCGGACCCGTCCGCAGACCTGCGATCCCGGTCATCCTGCTCACCGGCTACCTCGGTGCCGGAAAGACGAGCCTGCTCAATCACCTGCTGCGCCACCCCGACGCCCGCATCGGCGTCATCGTCAACGACTTCGGCGACCTCAATATCGACGCCGGACTCGTCGTCGGCCAGGTCGACGAACCGCTGTCGATCTCGGGCGGATGCGTGTGCTGCCTGACCGATGACTCCGAACTCGAAGACGCGCTCGTGGCGATGACGAACCCCAAGCTGCGCCTCGACGCGATCATCGTCGAAGCCAGCGGATTCGCCGAGCCCCTGACCCTGGCCCGTATGATCACGCGCATGGGCCACCACCGATTCCACCTCGGCGGGGTCATCGACGTCGTCGACGCCACCATGTACTTCGACACCGTCGATACCTCGAATCTGCCGCCCCTGCGCTTCGCCGCGACGACGTTGGTGCTGGTCAACAAGCTCGACCAGGTGCCGACCGCCGGCCGTGACGCCACGGTCGAGGCCGTGCGTGCCCGCGTCCACGAACGCAATCCGCGCGTCATCGTCATCGGCACCCAACACGGCCGCCTCGACCCCACACTGATCTTCGACCCGGGCGAAGACGAGCAGGATCGTCGCCGAAGCGGCTCCGACGCCGGTGACGACCCGATCCAACCTGAGCTGCCGATCCGGGAACTGCTGCGTCAGGCCTATGCCGAGGCGGCGGCCGACGAGTTCGGTGACGACGAGGTCGAGGTGGAATCCATGCCCCACCGGCACGCCCAGTCGGTGACCGTCACCGGCAACGGCCCAGTCGATCCGGATGCGGTGATGGATTTCGTCGAAGACCTCCCGCCCGGGGTGTATCGCGTGAAGGGCACAGTGCTCGCGGCTGTAGGATCTCGCAGGCGCAGCTTCGATGTGCAGGCTGTGGGTCCGAACGTCTACGTCGCCGAGGCGGCCCGACCTGTCCCGAAGACTCCGTCATCGAGGGCAGGGAATGGTGATCGGCCGGATGTCGACAGCGTCCTCGTCGCCATCGGAGAGGACTTCGACACCGAGGCGGCCGAAGCCACTTTGACCGCCGCCCTCAATAGCGACGCCGCCGGAGGCCTGGATGTCGCGGCATCAGGCAGTGACCGTTCCGAACGCCTCCTCCACCACGTCCGCCTCCACACCTGATTACTACCTGACGGCGGCCCAGCAACCTCGCGCGAGGTTGCTGGGCCGCCGTCAGGTAGTAAGGGGAGGGGATCCTCCGGTTTTCCTCCGTGTTTCCTGAGGGTGGTCTGGAGGTCAACTCCCGTGCTGGGCACCCGTGACCGCTTCTAGGGTCGAAACGTGCCCCACCGAACGGCCGTGATCGACCTGCCGGGACCAGCAGTGAGAATTCATCCTTTTGGGGGACACCGTTGCCTACTTTTGGGCGATCCGCTGAAGCGATCCGCTTGGAAGACTGACTGGAGCGCCCTGCTCACACCCCCGAACCCGGAGGAACTCCGTGCACCTGATCACCCGGATGAGTCTGAAGAACCGCCTCATCGTCGGATTGCTCACCCTCGTGATCGCCGTCTTCGGCATCGTCGCGACCACCTCGCTCAACCAGGAGACGATGCCCTCGGTCGACCTGCCCGGCACTTCGGTGCAGGCCACCGTCCCCGGCGCCTCTCCGGAGGTGATCGAGGAGACCGTGACCAAGCCTCTCGAGACCGCGCTCGACGGGGTCGGAGAACTCGAATCGGTGACCACCTCCACCTCGTCGGGGATGATGACCGCCGAGGTGACGTGGCCGTTCGGCAAGGACTCCGAAGAGATGACCGACGCCGTCCGCTCGGCCGTCGACGGAGTGAAGTCGGACCTGCCCGCCGACGCCGAGGCGGAAGTGCTGTCGTATCAGATGGATGAGGTCCCGGTGACGATGTTCGCCGTCTCCGGCGGAGACTCCGCCACCCTCGGTGACCGTCTCGAGACGGACCTCGTCCCCGAACTCCGCGCTCTCGACGGTGTCTCGAACGTCGAGGTCACCGGCCAGGACGAGCAGCGGGTCTCCATCACCTTCCGCCCGGAGGATGTGGCGGAGAAGAATGTCGTTGAATCCTCCGTACCCGATGAGCTCGAAGCCGCCGGCACCGTCGTTCCCGCTGGCCAGAGCTCCCAGGGCGAAACATCGATGGCCGTCGAGGTCGGCACCGAGGTCGACGCCGTCGAACAGATCGAGAAGACGCCACTGCGCACCGCGGACGGCACCGTGCTGCTGGGTGAGGTCGCCGATGTCGACCTCGACTCGGTCGAGAAGACCTCACTGTCCCGTGCCGACGGCAAGGATTCCGTGACTGTGTCCGTGACCAAAGACCAGGACGCCAATGTCGTCGACGTCTCACACAAGGTCGCCGACACCCTCGACAAAGTCGGTCCGAAGCTCGGCGAGGACACGGAATTCTCGACGATCTTCGATCAGGCTCCGGAGATCGAGAAATCGATCCACGACCTCTCCGTCGAAGGCGGACTCGGCCTGATGTTCGCGATCTTCGTCATCCTCGCCTTCCTCGGCTCGTTCCGTTCGACCATCGTCGCCGCGATCTCGATCCCGATGTCGCTGCTCATCGCGATGATCGGCCTCATGGTCGGCGACTACACGCTCAACATCCTCACTTTGGGTGCCCTGACGATCGCCGTCGGCCGTGTCGTCGACGACTCCATCGTCGTCATCGAGAACATCCGGAGACGGCAGGGCACGACCGATTTGACGGTCGAAGACATCGTCGCCAGCGTCAAGCAGGTCGCCGGTGCCATCACCGCCTCGACCCTGACCACTGTCGCCGTGTTCCTGCCCATCGCGTTTGTCGACGGCATCGCCGGTCAGCTGTTCCGCCCCTTCTCCGTCACCGTCTCCCTGGCGCTGCTGGCCTCCCTCGTCGTGGCGCTGACGATCGTCCCTGTGTTCAGCTACTGGGTCCTGCGCCGCAGTCCCAAACCGCTCTCGCCCAAACGGCAAGCAGCCACCGACCGCAGCTATGAGCTGTGGGCGGCCAAGCAGCACCGCCGCTCGGTGGCCCGTGCCGAACGCCGCCAGAAGTCGATCGACAAGAAGAACGCCAAACGCGCAGCGAAGGGCAAGGACCTGCTGCCGGACGCAACCGTCGAACCCGTCGTCGCTCCTGCGTCCGGAAACGGTGAGGCCTCCGGCCGAGTCGACCGCCTCCAGCAGCGCAGTCTGCCGGCGATCATCTCCGCTCTGCACCATCCCTGGAGGACCATCGCCTTCTCCGTCGTCATCTTCATCGTCACGATGATGGGCGCGACCTTCCTCAAGACGGACCTGCTCGGATCGGCCGGGCAGAACTCCGTGAACATCACGCAGACTCTTCCAGCCGGTGCTTCGCTCGAAGCCGGTGACAAAGCCGCGAAGCGAGTGGAGACCGTGCTTGGTGATGATCCGGACGTCGAGACCTACTCGACGACGGTCAACGGACCCGAATCCGGTGCAGAGAACCAGTTCAACGTCACCCTGGCCGAGGACTCCGAGGCCGAGGTCGCGATGAACCGTCTCCGCACCCAGCTCGACGACCTCGGGACGGACGCGGGCGAGATCGACGTCCAGGACGCCGGCGGCTCCGTCAGCGAGGATGTCGAGGTCACCCTCTCGGGCACCGACCTGGGTAAGCTGCGCAAGGCCGCCGATGAGGTGACGAAGAAGATGGCGGAGACCGACGGTGTCCAGTCCGCCCGCAGCGACCTCGCCGCCGACCAGCCGGTCATCGAAGTCGATGTCGACCGGGAGAAAGCCGCCGACTACGGATTCAGCCAGGCTGAGGTCGGTCAGGCCATCGCCGCCGCACTCCACGGCGTCGAGGCCGGCACCATCACTCTCAACGGCCAGGAGCGCGACATCACCCTCGCCCCGACTCATCCGGATGCGACCCCGGACGAGATCCGTGCTCTCGAACTGCCCGTCACCGAGGTGCAGACGCAGAACGCCCAGGAAGATGCGACGGATCGGGTCGAGGAGAAGACCGATGCCCGCGCCGAGGAGGCCAAGCGCAAGGCTGCTGACGAATCGGCCGAGCAGCTTGAGTCCGCCCGTGAAGCCCGTGACAACGCCGCCGACCAGCTTGAACAGGCCCGCAAGGCCCTGCGCGATGCCGAGAATCCGCCGCCGGCTCCGAGTCCGGGCGACATGGCTGCCGACCAGATGGAGCAGGCCCGCGAAGGCGTCGAACAGGCCGAGAAGGGGCTGAAGGAAGCCAACGACGCCATCGACGACCTCGTCGACGGCCAGCGTGAACAGGAGCAGAGCCAGGAGGAGGAAGAGGCGCTTGCCGATGAGCAGGCCGCCATCCCCGACATCAAGGGTGAGCCGATCACCGTCGACGAGATCGCGGAGGTGAAGAAGACCGAGACCCCGGCGACGATCGACCGTGCCGACGGAGACCGGAAGGTCACCGTGTTCGCAACCCCGTCCAGCGGCCAGCTCGAAACGGTCACCGCCGCGGCCACTGACCTGACCGAGACCATGGATCTGCCCGACGGAGTCAGTTTCGACGTCGGCGGTGCCAGCCAGGAGCAGGCGGAGTCGTTCGGTCAGCTCGGAATGGCGATGGCCGTGGCGATCGTGCTCGTGTTCCTCGTGATGATCGCGACCTTCCGCAGCTTCGTCCAGCCGCTCATCCTGCTGGTGTCGATTCCGTTCGCCGCGACCGGAGCCGTGCTGCTCCTGCTGGCGACCGGCACACCATTGGGCATTCCCTCGCTCATCGGTCTGCTTATGCTCATCGGCATCGTCGTGACGAACGCGATCGTGCTCATCGACCTCATCAACAAGCTGCGTGAGGACGGACTCGATCTCATGGATGCGATCGTCCACGGCACCCGACTGCGCCTGCGCCCGATCCTCATGACCGCGGCCGCGACGATCTTCGCCCTCGTGCCGATGTCGCTGGGGCTGACCGGTGAGGGAGTGTTCATCTCGCAGCCACTGGCGATCGTCGTCATCGGCGGGCTCACCTCGTCGACGGTGCTCACGCTCATCCTGGTCCCCGCCCTCTACCTCCTCGTCGAACGACGCAAAGAGGACCGAGCGGAGCACAAGGAAGAGAAGCGCGCCAAGAAGCGGGCGGAGAATCAAGCGCGGATCGAAGCGGAAACCGCTGAGGTGGCCCAACGTTCCGACGAAACCTGACCACCCTTACTACCTGACGGCGGCCCAGCAACCTCGCGCCAAATTGCTGGGCCGCCGTCAGGTAGTAATTGGGGCGGGTCAGGTGTCTGAGAGGCCGGGGAGGCGTGAGGCGGCGAAGCGGATGTGCTCCTCGGTCAGGGCTGCGGCTTCCTCGGCGCGACCGGCGGTGATGGCGTCCATGATTCCGTGGTGTTGGGCTTGCAGCTTCGCCATCAGCGCCTGCTGGTCGTCCACGCGGCTGAACGAGGAGAAGATCGACTTCCGCAGAGAGGTGCGGATGGCCCCGGTGAGGTCGGAGAACAGCTGATTTCCAGCCGCCTGAGCGATGGCGACGTGGAACGCGGTGTCCGCGTCGTTGAAGGTCTCCAGGCTGATCCCGGGAGTGTCCATCATCGCCAGCTGCGCATTCACCTCTGCCAGTGCGTCCTTATCGGCACGGGTCGCCGCGAGGATCGCGCTCGAGCGTTCGAGCTGGATGCGCGTCTCCGTCACGTCATCGATGCTGAAGTTCGTGAGCGCCACATGAAGGCGGAGGAAGCGGGTGAGCGCTGCCGAGGGCATGGCGGCGATGAACGTGCCGGCACCGCGGCCGGACCCTCCCGAGGACCGGACCACGCCGAGGCTGTCGAGCACGCGCAGCGCCTCGCGCACACTGGCGCGACTGACGCCGAGCTTCGTCGCCAGGTCGCGTTCTGCAGGCAGAGGATCTCCGACGCCCAGCGAACCGGTCATGATCTGCTCTTCGACGGCATCGATGACGAGCTCATAGGTGCTCGTCCGGTTCACGGGTTTCCACTCGGGGCCCACGGTCGCCTCGGTGCGCTCGGCCTCTTCCGTGCGGGCCTCGTTCGCATCATCGTTCATGGTCGTCTCCACCGCGCCATCATGTCATGCCTCTCGTTGCTCGTCGTCCTGCTCGTGGGCTGTGACCGGAATCGCCGCCGGAGAATATTTGACGCAGATCACACCCTCGCCCTATGCTCAGATTAATGGTCTGACCTCATAAAGGCCATACTGAAAAGTTTGATCATTCGAGTTCGGAGCGCGTTCACAGGGGAACGGACCCGGTGTGGGCAGGCCCGGCCGCTTTGGAGAAGCCATGTACACACCTGAAATCGCACCGGTTGCCGACAGTCTGCTGTGGTCGTCCCTGCTGGCGATCCTGCCGCTGCTGACGATCTTCATCACCCTCGGGGCACTGAAGTGGAAGGCCCATTGGGCCGGACTGACCGCCGTCGGCGTCGCTCTCATCGTCGCGATCGCCGCCTACGGAATGCCCGTCAGTCTCGCTGCGCTGTCGGCGACGCAGGGATTCGCCTTCGGTCTGTTCCCGATCATGTGGATCGTCATCACCGCGATCTGGCTCTACGAGCTCACCGTGCGCTCGGGGCGCTTCGAAGACCTCCGGCTGGTCATCAACGTCATCTCCGACGACCCGCGAATCCAGGCGATCATCGTCGCCTTCTGCTTCGGCGGCCTCCTCGAGGCGCTCGCCGGATTCGGTGCCCCGGTCGCGATCACCGGTGTCATGCTCGTCGCCGTCGGCTTCACCGCCATGCGCGCCGCCGTCGTCGTCCTCGTGGCCAACACCGCGCCAGTAGCCTTCGGCGCCATCGCCATCCCGATCATCACCGCCGGCACTCTGACGGGAATCGACTATCAGGACATCGGCGCCATGGTCGGCCACCAGACTCCTTTCCTCGCCGCAGTCGTGCCGCTCTTCCTCGTCCTGCTCGTCGACGGGCGTCGCGGTCTCCGCCAAATCTGGCCTCTGGCACTGGTCGTGGGCATCGCCTTCGGTCTCGCCCAGTACGTCTCCGCCACGTTCCTCTCCGTCGAACTCACCGACATCATCGCTTCCCTCGTCGGCCTCGCCGCCGTCGTCATCATGCTCCGGTTCTGGAAGCCGAAGGGCGGACAGGACGCACTCGACCGCATGGCCGTCGAGCGCGAGCACGAAGGTGCCGACGCCCCCGATGCCGGCAGCGCCTCCGCGGCCGTGGCCACGGATATGAAGAAGGAGACCGCGCCGCTGACCGGGTCCCGGGTGTTCCTCGCGCTCTTCCCGTACCTGCTGGTGATCGTCATCTTCTCCGTGGCCAAGCTCGTACCGGCGTTGAACAATTGGCTGGCCTCCACCGATGTGAAGATTCCGTGGCCCGGACTGCACGGCGACATCCTCGATGCCGCCGGCGAAGTTTCGACGAGCACGGTCTATAACTTCCAATGGCTGTCGTCGCCCGGAACTCTGCTGCTCATCTCCGGCATCATCGTCGCGATCGTGTACAAGATGTCGGCGAAGGACGCCGTCGACGTCTTCATCGTCAACGTCGTGAAGATGAAGTTCTCGATCCTCACCGTCGGATCGGTCCTCGCGCTGGCCTATGTCATGAACCTTTCGGGCCAGACGATCACCATCGGCACCTGGATCGCGGGCACCGGCGCCTTCTTCGCCTTCCTCTCGCCGATCCTCGGCTGGCTGGGTACCGCCGTCACCGGGTCGGACACCTCGGCGAACGCACTGTTCGCGACCCTGCAGCAGACCGCCGCACACGAGGCCGGGCTCAACCCGCTGCTGCTCGTCGGCGCCAACAGCTCAGGCGGCGTCCTTGGCAAGATGGTCAGCCCGCAGAACCTCACCATCGCAGCCACAGCCGTCGGCCTGCTCGGCAAGGAGGCTTCGATCCTCCGCCGCGTCATCGGCTGGTCCCTGGGCATGCTCGTCGCCATGTGTCTGCTCGTCGGACTCCAGTCGACGGTGCTGTCCTGGATGGTGCCCTCGCACTGAGGTCCCTACGGCGACCAGGCCGTCCCAACGGTGCGGTCGTCACGGCGACCGAGCCGCCCCACAGACCGTCCCCGCTGACCACTACCCACCAACTAACAGCCACACCCCACCAACCACGTCTCAACCACCGCCTAACCGAAGGAGCGTTTCACATGGTCAAGAGGCAGATACCCCAGCCGGCCGAGATCTTCGAGCTGATGAAGTTCAAGAAGTTCGAACTCGACCCGAAGAAGCGTCGCCTGGAGAACGCACTGACGATCGAGGACCTGCGGAAGATCGCCAAGCGCCGGACCCCGGCCGCGGCGTTCGACTACACGGACGGCGCCGCCGAGGGCGAGATCTCGATGGAACGCTCGGTCCAGTCCTTCCGCGACATCGAGTTCCACCCCTCGATCCTCAAGGACGTCACGAACGTCGACACCTCGACCCAGATCATGGGCGGCAGCTCGGCCATGCCCTTCGGCATCGCCCCCACCGGCTTCACCCGGCTCATGCAGACCGAGGGCGAGACCGCCGGTGCCGGTGCCGCCGGAGCGGCGGGAATCCCATTCACGCTCTCGACGCTGGGCACCACGTCGATCGAGGACGTGAAGAAGGCGAACCCGCACGGGCGCAACTGGTTCCAGCTCTATGTGATGAAGCAGCGCGACATCTCCTACGGCCTCGTCGAGCGCGCGAAGAACGCCGGATTCGACACCCTGTTCTTCACCGTCGACGCCCCCGTCGCCGGAGCTCGCCTGCGCGATACGCGCAACGGCTTCTCCATTCCGCCCCAGCTGACCCCGCAGACGATCCTCAACGCGATCCCGCGGCCCTGGTGGTGGTGGGACTTCCTGACCACCCCGAAGCTCGAGTTCGCCTCCCTGTCGGAGACCGGCGGTACCGTCGGCGAACTGCTTGACTCCGCGATGGACCCCTCGATCGATTTCGACGACCTCGCCGAGATCCGCGCCATGTGGCCCGGCAAGTTCTCCGTCAAGGGCGTGCAGACGCTCGAGGATGCGAAAAAGCTCGCCGACCTCGGTGTTGATTCGATCGTCCTGTCCAACCACGGCGGACGTCAGCTCGACCGTGCCCCCGTCCCCTTCGAGCTCCTCCCCGAGGTGGCTCGTGAGATCGGCAAGGACGTGGAGATCATCATCGACACCGGAATCCGCAACGGCGCCGACATCGTCGCCTCGCTGGCACTCGGCGCGGACTTCACGCTCATCGGCCGTGCCTACCTCTTCGGTCTCATGGCCGGCGGTCGGGAAGGTGTGGATCGGACGATCGAGATCCTCGGCGAGCAGGTCGAGCGGACCATGCGCCTGCTCCAGGTCGCCGACGTCTCCGAGCTGAACCCGACGCATGTGACCCAGCTGCGTCAGTTCAACCGTGACGATCGCGCGGAGATCATCAGCTCCCGCCCGGCCAAGGGCTGAATCGCCGAGGCGGCCCCGCCGAAGTCGATCAGATCGCCGAGGCGGCACCGCCCAGATGGTTCCACAGGCAGAGAACGGACGGCCGGCAGCGAGAAGAATCGTCGCTGCCGGCCGTCCGTTTCGTGTTCAGGTGCTCACTTGCCGAATTCGTCCTCGACGCGGTCGAGGACGTTTGTGGCGGAGTAGCAATCGAGGCCGAATGAGTCGAGGCCCATCGGGTATACGGCATCGTTCTTCACGGCGGGTGTGCTCTCGACCAGCGAGTACTTCGCATACGACGCGGCGGTCTTCTCGTTCGCGTTGAACAGAGCACGGATTCGAGCCTCAGCTCGAGACACTTCGTTCGTGGTGAGGTTGTGTGGAAGCTGTGGTCCGTCGAGCGGGGTGAGTACTTAGGGTAGGCTCATCTTCGTGAAATCGACTCTGAAGAATCGGGTGGTCGCGATGGCCGCCTCAGCTCTGACCATTGCCCTGCTCGCTGCCGGCTGTGCCGCCGGGGACGACAAGAACACCGACGGGGACGCCGGCAACAAGGACGTAGCGACAGGAGGCGAGGCATTCGGCACTGCGGATGAGGAGACCGCGAAGCTCGGCAGCGATGCCGAGGCCGGGGTCTTCCCGCGGACGGTCAAGCATGCCAACGGCACCACGGAGATCGAGAAGAAGCCCGAGCGCGTCGTCGTTCTCGACACAGGAGAGCTCGACGATGTCCTGTCGCTGGGCATCAAGCCCGTCGGCATGGTGACGACCGAAGGTGCCAGCCCGGTGCCGAGCTACCTCGAAGACCAGGTCAAGGGAGTCGAGACGGTCGGCACGATCAACGAGCTCGACCTCGAGAAGATCGCCTCACTCGAACCCGACCTCATCCTCGGCAGCCAGCTGCGCGCCGACAAACTCTATGACGAACTCGACTCCATTGCCCCGACGGTGTTCTCGATCCGTCCCGGCTTCCCGTGGAAGGAGAACTTCCGCCTCGTCGGTGAGGCGATGGGCATGGAGGACGGGACGACGAAGGAGCTTGAGGAATACGCTCGCGAGGCTGGAGAGCTCAAGGACTCCGTCGATGGCGACCCGACGATCTCGCTCGTGCGTTTCATGCCTGATCGCCTCCGCCTGTATGCGAATCAGTCGCTCATCGGAGTCATCCTCCACGATGCCGGGTTCAAGCGTCCGAAGAATCAGGATGTCGACGAGCTCGCCGTCGAGATCTCTCCGGAGAACCTCGACCAGGCGGCCGGCGACTATGTCTTCTACACGAGCTACGGCGATCCGGAGGCGACCGGGGAGAAGAAGGCACTCGAATCGAGCCAATGGAAGGGCCTCGACGCGGTCAAGGACAGCAAGGCCATCCGCGTCAATGACGATGTCTGGTTCCTCGGCCTCGGCCCGACCGGGGCCGGTCAGATCCTCGACGATCTGGAAGGCCACCTCGGCGAGTGAATCTCCGAGGGGCTTCGCAGTGACGGCGAAGAAATCGCCTCTATGCTGACTCTCAATATCTGACTCGGAGAGGTCACCATGGGATCAGCAGTCCAGGCGAGAGGCGACGACGGGAGCGTCGGGCAGCTCGACCGTTACGCAGGAGAGCGCGAAGGCGGCGGCGCATCGGACAGTGCTGGTGCGATTCCTCTCATTGTCATCGCCGGGGTTCCCGGGGCGGGCAAGACGGAGGCGCTCGGAGTATTACGAGGCCGATCGCCTCAGGCACGGTCGGCGGACCCGGAGAACCTGCGACGTCGGCTGCGTCAGTGGATGCCGTGGTTGCCGTACGCGCTTGTCCGGCCGATTCTTCACACTATTGCCCATCTCTGCGTGCTCGCGCTCATGCTCAACAAGTGCGGCGGACCGCTGGTCATCCATGATCCGGGCACGCGCCGATGGAGTCGCCGACTCATTGTGGGCCTTGCAGGGATTCTCGGATATCGACCGATGATCGTCTTCATCGATACGGATCGAGAGTCCGCGCTTCGTGGTCAGGAGGAGCGGAAGAGGGTCGTGAGACGACGCGCCTTCGACCGTCATTGGAGGCGCTGGGTCGAGCTGCGCGAACGCGTCCTTCGTGGTGACAGCCTCGGTGACGGTGAGCCTTGGGGTCGTGTCGTGCTGTCGCATCGGGACGCTGTTGTCGATGATGTTCTCGGCCTGCTCGATGCCACAGCAGCTGTCTGAAAAGAATCTCTCTTCCGCCGGAATAAAACCATCCTCAGCAAAGTTGAGTCTGGTGTACGCAACTTTGATGAGGTCGACTTGACGGTCGAAACCTCGAAGAGAATACTTGAGTCCAGTTGGCTCAATGTGTGCGGTCGAGTGGTTCTGACTCAAGAACCGGAGCCGCCCGATCGCACACATTCGAGTCGCAGGAACTCACGATCTGTAAGGAGAGAAAACTATGGCACGTGCAGTTGGAATCGACCTCGGAACCACGAACTCCGTCGTTGCAGTCCTCGAAGGCGGCGAGCCGAAGGTCATCGCGAACGCCGAAGGCGGTCGCACGACCCCGTCCGTCGTCGCAGTCAACAAGAACGGCGACTCACTCGTCGGTGAGATCGCCAAGCGCCAGGCCGTCACGAACATCAAGAACACCGTCGCATCGGTCAAGCGCCACATGGGCACCGACTGGTCCACCGAACTCGGCGGCAAGAAGATGACGGCTCCCGAGGTTTCGGCCCGCATCCTCCAGAAGCTCAAGCACGACGCTGAGGAGTACCTGCAGGAGAAGGTCACCGACGCGGTGATCACCGTCCCTGCCTACTTCAACGACGCCGAGCGACAGGCCACGAAGGACGCCGGTGAGATCGCCGGACTCAACGTCTCGCGCATCATCAACGAGCCCACCGCTGCCGCTCTGGCCTACGGCCTCGAGCGCGGCAAGGAAGACGAGCTCATCCTCGTCTTCGACCTCGGTGGCGGTACCTTCGACGTCTCCCTGCTGGAAGTCGGCAAGGACGAAGACGACTTCTCCACCATTCAGGTCCGTGCGACCTCCGGTGACAACCGCCTCGGCGGTGACGACTGGGATCAGCGCATCGTCGACTGGCTGGTCGAGCAGGTCAAGAACAACTACGGCGTGGACCTGACCAAGGATGCCACCGCTCTGCAGCGCCTCAAGGAAGCCGCAGAGCAGGCCAAGAAGGAACTGTCCTCGGCCACCAGCACGAACATCTCGCTGCAGTACCTGTCGATGAGCGAGAACGGACCCATCCACCTGGATGAGACCCTCACCCGTGCGAAGTTCGAGGACCTGACCAAGGACCTCCTCGAGCGCACCAAGGCTCCGTTCCACGCAGTCATGAAGGACGCCGGTGTCTCCGTCAGCGACATCGACCACGTCGTCCTCGTGGGCGGTTCGACCCGTATGCCCGGCGTCTCCGCCGTCGTCACCGAACTCACCGGTGGCAAGGAGCCCAACAAGGGCGTCAACCCCGATGAGGTCGTCGCCATCGGCGCCGCCGTTCAGGCCGGTGTCCTCGTGGGTGAGCGCAAGGACGTCCTGCTCATCGACGTCACCCCGCTTTCGCTCGGACTCGAGACCAAGGGCGGCGTGATGACCAAGCTCATCGAGCGCAACACCCCGATCCCGACCAAGCGTTCGGAGACTTTCACCACCGCTGAGGACAACCAGCCCTCCGTGTCGATCCAGGTCTTCCAGGGTGAGCGTGAGTTCACTCGCGACAACAAGAACCTCGGCACCTTCGAGCTGACCGGCATCGCTCCGGCTCCGCGCGGTGTGCCGCAGATCGAGGTCGCCTTCGACATCGACGCCAACGGCATCGTCCACGTGTCGGCCACCGACAAGGGCACCGGCACCGAGCAGTCGATGACGATCACCGGCGGTTCCGCACTGCCGAAGGAAGACATCGACCGCATGGTCCGCGAGGCCGAGGAGCACGCTGAAGAGGACAAGAAGCGCCGTGAGGCTGCCGACGTCCGCAACAACGCGGAGAACCTCGCCTACCAGACCGAGAAGCTGCTGACCGACAACGCCGACAAGCTGCCGGAAGAGCTCAAGACCGAGATGCAGGGCGACGTCGACGCCGTCAAGGAAGCCCTCAAGGGTGAAGACGACGACGCCGTGAAGAGCGCCTACGACGAGCTCGTGGAGAACCAGCAGAAGATCGGCGAAGCCATCTACAGCCAGCAGGGCGGTGCCGAAGGCGCCGAAGCTGCCGGTGAGGGCGCAGCCGATGCAAGCGCCGACGACGATGTCGTCGACGCAGAAGTTGTCGACGATGAGGATGAGGAGAAGAAGTAATGACTGCCGAGGGCAACGACAAGTCGTCCGAGGAGCCAGGCTTCACCTTCAGTGACAAGCGCCGGGTCGATCCGAACACCGGTGAGGTCCGTCCCGAGGCCGACGCCCAGTCGGCCTCGGCCGGGGCCGGCGAGGAGCCGACCGCGGACCCGAACGCCGAACAGGCCGATGCCAGCGACCTCGGTGTGGACATCCCGTCCGACGCCTCGGGTCTCGAGGACATCGAGCCGGAGGCCGAGCCCGAACCGGGTTCGGAGGCAGCGGGATACCTGGCCGACCTCAAGCGCATCAACGCCGAATATGCGGCCTACCGGATGCGCGCCGACCGCGAACGTGAGCGTGCGGCACTCGGCGGCACGATCAAGGTCGTCGAGGCCCTGATCCCCGTGCTCGACGAGGTCAAGCTCGCTCGCGACAACGGCGATGTCACCGGGCCTTTCGAGACCCATGTGAACAAGCTCGTCGAATCGCTGAACAAGATCGGCGTCGAACAGTACGGAGAGGTCGGCGACGAATTCGACCCGAACATCCACGAGGCGCTCATGCAGCAACCTTCGGATGAGGTCGAGAATCCGACGCTCTTCCTGGTCATGCAGCCGGGCTACCGGATCGGGGAGCGCATCATCCGCGCCGCCCGCGTCGGTGTCCAGCAGCCGGAGGACTGAGCAGCGACCATGATCGCCGAGGCAGCCGCCCGCCCCGTACGCCGGTTCACCGACGTACGGGGCCGGGGAACCGCCTCGGCGGCGGTCCGGATCTTCGGGGCATTGCCCCGGGGATGCGGATTGTGAGAGGACAAGTGAATACCCTGATGACAGGATTGATTGGAAGGAAAGGAGGTGCCAGGTGAATACCGGACCTCAGAATGATTGGTTCGACAAGGACTTCTACAAAACCCTCGGCGTCTCCAAGGATGCTTCCGACGCCGAGATCAAGAAGGCTTATCGCAAGCTCGCGCGCAAGTATCACCCGGACGCCAACCCCGGTGATGAGAAGGCCGAGGAGAAGTTCAAGGAGATCGGCCAGGCCCACCAGGTGCTCTCCGACAGGGAATCCCGGGCCCAGTACGATCAGGTCCGCGCCATGGGCGGCGGCGCCAGGTTCAGCGCCGGTTCCGGTGGGCCCGGCGGGGCTGCCGGCGGCGGATTCGACGACGTGTTCTCCGACCTTTTCGGAGGCGGCGGACGCACCCGGACCCGCACGACCTACGGCGGTGGGGGAGACGTTCCCCCGGACCTGGCGGATCTGCTCGGCGGATTCGGCGGAGGTTTCGGCGGTGGCGGTTACGGCGGCTACCAGCCTCCGGTCAAGGGCGGCGACATCAAGTCGAGTACGACGCTGTCGTTCACCGAAGCGATCAACGGTGCCTCGGTGAAGCTGAACATGCCCGGCGGGAAGCCGCTGACCGTGCGGACACCGATCGGGGTCAAGGACGGGCAGAAGATCCGCCTGGCCGGCAAGGGCAAGACCAGCCCCAACGGCGGCGAGCCCGGTGACGTCATCCTCACCGTGCACGTGAGTCCGCACCCGGTCTTCACCCGCGATGGTGACAACCTGCGGATGGATCTGCCGATCAGCTTCGACGAGGCGGCCCTCGGCGCCGAGGTCAAGGTGCCGACCCTGGGCGGAATGCCCGTCAAGGTCAAGGTTGCACCGGGGACACCCTCGGGACGGACCCTGCGCGTCCGGGGCAAAGGTGTGAAGACGAAGAAGGGCTCCGGCGATCTGCTGGCGACAGTCCAGATCGTGGTGCCGAAGAATCTGTCCAAGGAAGCCAAACAAGCGGTCGAGTCCTTCAAGGCCGCCACCGAAGGTGAGGATCCACGCGCCGGCTTGCTGGACAAAGCCAAGGCCAGCTGAGGTGGTGAATCACAATGCACATTTCATCGAGTGCGGCGGTGTATGTCATCTCGGTGGCCGCGGATCTGGCGGGCATGCACCCGCAGACGCTGCGGCAGTATGACCGACTGGGTCTCGTCTCTCCGGAACGCACTGCGGGCCGGGGTCGGCGTTATTCCGGGAAGGACATCGCCAAGTTGCGACTGATCCAGCAGCTGTCGCAGGTCGAGGGAGTCAACCTCGTCGGGATCAAGAAGATCATCGACCTGCAGAATCAGGTCGACGCGCTCAAGAGCCGCAATGAGGAGCTCGAGGACGAAGTTCGGGCACGAAGGTCGGCGCAGGAACGCGATGCGCGTGTCTTCGCCGCCGGCACCGCCGGCGATGTCGTGTCGATCGCTCGCGGCCGCCGTCCGCAAGGGCGGCCCGAACCCGGCGCTCTGGTCCTCTACAACCGGTACCGGCGGCGCTGACCCGGTTCCTGCTGGGACGGCGATGATAGAGAAGGGCACGAACCCGCGTGGGGTTCGCGCCCTTCTCTATCTGCGCTGAATGATCATTGGGCACCGATCCGGTGCCCACAATGTCCCCTGCCGACATCTGCCCGAAACAGAACCGACATGTGCGGAAACAATCGACTGCGATGATTGTCGTTGACATGGCCGACGCACACGTCAGGAACGCGCAATGACACTGTCTCCGAGCAGGACCACAGCACCTCCCGAGCCGCGGAACGAAGCAAAGCTCGCCGCCTCTGAGAGCCTCGAGGACTACACGCTCCGCTTCGCCCCCAGGTCGTACCGGAAATGGGCGCCGGGGGTCGTCGCGACGAGTGCGCTGGGCGGCATCGCCTACCTCGCCGACTTCTCGATCGGTGCAAACATCGGCATCGCCCACGGCACGGCGAACGGCATCCTCGGCATCCTCGTCGCGGCCCTCATCATCTTCCTCACCGGATGGCCGCTGGCGTTCTACGCCGCCCGCTACAACCTCGACCTCGATCTCATCACCCGCGGGTCGGGCTTCGGCTACTACGGGTCCGTCATCACCAACGTCATCTTCGCGACCTTCACCTTCATCTTCTTTGCCCTCGAAGGTTCGATCATGGCTCAGGGACTCTACCTCGGCCTCGGCATTCCCCGGCCGATCGGCTACCTCGTGTCCACCGTGCTCATCTTCCCGCTGGTCATCTACGGCATGAAGGTCCTCGCCAAGCTGCAGGTCTCCACGACCCCGCTGTGGCTGCTGCTCATGGTCATCCCCGTCGGCTACCTCATCGCCTGGCAGCCGGAATCGGTCGCCGACTTCTTCGCCTACACCGGCGAGGAGGGCGAAGGGGCGAACTTCGCCTCGGTCATGCTCGCCGCCGGAGTCTGCCTCTCGCTCATCGCCCAGATCGCCGAACAGATCGACTACCTGCGTTTCATGCCGCCGCGCACCCCCGAGAACCGGCGGTGCTGGTGGGCCGCCGTCATCCTCGCGGGGCCCGGTTGGGTGATCTTCGGGGCCACGAAGCAGATCATCGGCATGTTCCTCGCGGTCTACCTCATCGCCAACGTTCCCGGCGCCGTGAGCTTCGCGAACGAACCCGTCCAGCAGTTCCTCGCCACCTATCAGCAGATGATGCCGCAATGGCTGGCTCTCTTCCTCGCCGTGGTGCTCGTCGTCATCTCCCAGGTGAAGATCAATGTCACCAACGCCTACTCGGGGTCGCTGGCATGGACGAACTCCTACACCCGGATCACGAAGCGCTATCCCGGGCGGATCACCTTCCTCATCGTCAACCTGCTCATCGCGCTGGCGCTGATGGAGTTGAATATGTTCGACTTCCTCAACGCGATCCTCAGCTTCTACGCGAACCTCGCGATGTCGTGGATCTGCGTCGTCGCCGCGGACATCGCCATCAACAAGTATCTGCTGAAGCTCTCCCCGAAGATCCCCGAGTTCCGGCGCGGCATGCTCTACGACTGGAACCCGGTCGGAATCGTCTCACTGGTGCTCGCCGGCGGTATCTCCATCGCCATCTACTTCGGGGCGTTCGGGGCGACGGTCCAACCGTTCTCACCCCTGTTCGCCGTCGGCATCGCGATCGTCGCGACCCCGCTCATGGCGATCATCACCCGCGGCAGGTACTACCTGCGTCGGACGGACGACGGTATCGACCTGCCGATGTTCGACGAGCACGGCAACCCCTCGGGCGAGACCCTGCGCTGCCATGTGACCGAGATGGAGTTCGAACGTCCCGACATGATCGCTTCGGCGAAGACGGGAGAGAACGGGGAGCGTCTCTACCTCAGCTCACTCGCACTCTCGACCGACCGCCTCGGCGAGCACATCCTGCCCGCCGATCACCCGCGTGAACGCGCGGAGGACTGAAGGAACCACACAGAGACCATGCATTTCACACCGGCCGACACCGAGAAGCTCCTCCTGTCCGTGGCGGGAATGGTCGCCAGGGACCGCCATGAACGGGGCATCGCTCTCAATTACCCGGAGACTGTTGCGCTGCTGAGCACCTGGGCCATCGAACGCGCCAGGGAAGGGGCAAGCGTCGAGGAGCTCATGACCACCGGTCGTGACGTCCTCACCCGCGAGGACGTGCTCGATGACGTCGCTGACATGCTCACCGACGTCCAGGTCGAGGCGACCTTTCCCGACGGGCGCAAGCTCGTGACCATCCACAACCCCATCGACTGAAGGACCGAACAAGTGGCAGGAACACGCGACCGCGGGCCGGGAGCCGTGCGGGTCCGACCGGGAGAGCGCGAACTCAATGTGCGTTCGAACCCGGACGATACGACGACGCTGACGATGGAGAACACAGGAGACCGACCGATCCAGATCGGCTCCCACGTTCATCTGCCCGACACGAATCCGGCGCTCGCCTTCGACCGCGACCGCGCGGCGGGATTCCGCCTCGACATCCCCGCAGGGACGTCGCTGCGCTTCGAGCCGGGAGCCTCGCGAACCGTGCCGATCGTCGCCCTCGGCGGGCTCCGGCATGTGGCCGGCATCAGCCTCCGCGGCTCCGAGGCGGGTGATCGCTGATGGCCCGGCTGTCAACCGAGCGATATGCCGCGCTCTACGGCCCCAGCCTCGGTGACCAGTTGCGGCTGGGTGACACTGACCTATGGATCGAGGTCGAAGAAGACCGCACCTTCGGCGGTGAGGAGTCGGTCTTCGGAGGCGGCAAATCGATCCGCGAATCGATGAATCAGGGAACGACGACCACCGCGGAAGGGGCACCCGATACGGTAATCACCAACGTCGTCGTGCTCGACTGGTGGGGCGTCATCCGAGCCGATGTCGGCATCCGAGCCGGGCGGATCGTCGCGCTCGGCCGGTCGGGGAACCCGGACATCGCCGACGGCGTGCATCCCGGACTGCGGATCGGACCGTCCACCGACATCATCTCGGGCGAGGGACGGATCCTCACCGCGGGAGCGTTCGACTCACACGTCCACCTGCTCTCACCCTCCCAACTCCACGAAGCGCTCGCCACCGGGATCACGACGATCGCCGGCGGCGGCACCGGTCCGTCCGAAGGCAGCAAAGCAACGACCGTGACGCCGGGAGCCTGGCACCTCGGAGCAATGCTTCGTGCCCTCGACGACATCCCGATGAACATCCTCCTGCTCGGCAAGGGCAACACGGTCTCCGCGGCCGGACTGGCCGAACAGGCACTCGGCGGAGCAGCTGGATACAAGGTCCACGAAGACTGGGGCGCGACACCTGCCGCGATCGACGCCGCACTTCAGGCCGCCGATGACCACGGACTGCAGGTGGCTCTGCATTCCGATTCCCTTAACGAGGCGGGCTTCGTCGAATCGACGATCGCGGCGATCGGGGGCCGCAGCATTCACGCCTTTCACGTCGAAGGCGCCGGCGGTGGGCACGCTCCCGACATCCTATCGATCGCGGCACTCGAGAACATCCTCCCGGGATCGACGAACCCGACCCTGCCTCACACCGTGAATACGGTCGCCGAGCACCTCGACATGCTCGTGGTCTGCCACCATCTCAACCCGGCCGTGCCCGAAGACCTCGCGTTCGCCGAATCCCGCATCCGGGCGACGACGATCGCGGCCGAGGACCTGCTCCACGATATGGGAGCCCTGTCGATCACGTCCTCGGACGCTCAGGCGATGGGCCGCATCGGCGAAGTCATCACCCGCACCTGGCAGGTCGCCCACGTGATGAAGAATCGGGTGGGCAGCCTCGGCGAGACTCTGCCTGCGGACAACGAACGCGCCCGCCGCTATGTCGCCAAGTACACGATCAATCCCGCTATCGCGCATGGCGTGGACGCACACATCGGTTCGATCGAGGTCGGAAAGATGGCCGACCTCGTGCTCTGGGATCCGCGCTTCTTCGGCGTCCGCCCCGACCTCGTCATCAAGGGCGGGTCGATCGTCTGGGCCGGACTCGGGGACCCGAACGCGTCCATTCCGACGCCGCAGCCAGTCCTCATGCGGCCGACCTTCGGCGCCTCCGACGGTGCGAGTCTGGCGGTGTCGTTCGCCGCTCCCGCCGCCGTCGAGAACGGCCTCCGGGACGAACTCGGGCTGAGTCGGGAACTCCTGCCTCTCGCACCGACTCGCGACGTCGGCAAAAAGGACATGCGCGCCAACGATGCGCGCCCGGCTATTGACATCGACCCTGACACTTTCGCCATCGCCATCGACGGGGAGACCGTGACCGCTCAGCCGGCGCAGACCCTTCCGCTCGGCCGTCTCTACCAGATGTTCTGATGCGCGAGACTTCGACCGACATTCCCGCCCGCGCCAACGCTTCGGCGACTCTGGCGATGATGCTCGCCGACTCACGGCTGCCGGCAGGTGCCCACGTGTCCTCGAACGGAGTCGAGGCCGGACTGCGTCGGGGACTGCCGCCAGACGATATCGCCGCCTACATGTGCTCCCGAATGGCCACCGTTGTGCGCGTCGAAGCGGGAGCGGCCGTGATCGCCCGGCATCTGGTGGCAACGGATCCGGCGTCGAGGGCCGATACCGTCATCGACCGCCTCGGCGCTCTGAACATCGAGTGGACCGCTCGAACCCCGAGCCCGGCGCTGCGGGAGATCGCGGTGGCGCTCGGCGCCGGCTTGGCTCGCATCGGTCAGACGATTTGGCCGCAGACCGCCGAGGTGCTCCGGTCGCGACCGCTGCCCCGTCCCATCGTGCTTGGTGTCATCGCCGCGTGCGCGGGTATCGGGCCCGATGACCTCGTCCGCCTCGTCGCCTACGATGACGCGCAGACCGTCGCCGCCGCCGTACTCAAACTCGAACCCACGGATCCGATCCGCGTCACCGGCTGGGTGCTCGATGCCTGCGCGACATTGGAGGCCTGCGTGTCCGAACTTTCCCGACTGACCCTTCCCGAGGCGCTTCCCGCCGCGGGTGCCCCACTGATCGAGGACTGGGCAGAGGCCCAGTCCGTGTTGCCGAGGAGGCTGTTCCGTGCCTGAATTCCCTGCTGCCGAAAGGGCCCTGCGACTGGGAGTCGCCGGTCCCGTCGGAACCGGAAAGAGTTCGCTGATCGCTCTCATCTGCCGTGCCCTGGCCGATGAGATTCGCATCGGAGTCATCACCAACGACATCTATACCGATGAGGACGCCAGGCTGCTGCGCTCCGCGGGGGTGCTCGACCCCGACCGGATCCGGGCCGTCGAAACCGGCGCCTGTCCCCACACCGCCATCCGCGACGATGTGACGGCGAACCTGCAGGCCGTCGAACGATTGGAAGCCGACTTCTTCCCGCTCGACCTCGTCCTCGTCGAATCGGGCGGTGACAATCTCACCGCGACCTTCTCTCCGGCGCTTGTCGACGCGCAGGTCTTCGTCCTCGACGTCGCCGGCGGCGGAGACGTCGCCCGAAAGGGAGGGCCCGGCATCGCACGCGCCGACCTGCTGGTGGTCAACAAGACCGACCTCGCCGAACATGTCGGTGTCGATGTCGAAACGATGGTCGCAGATGCCACTGAGGCCCGTGAGGGCGGGCCGGTGCTCGCCCTCTCCCGCACCGACGAGGCCTCCATCAGGCGGCTGCGTGATTGGCTGCTCAGGCTCCTTGACTCGCATCGCTCCGGCTCCCACGAACCGCAGGATCCGGGACCGATGGCTCCGCACTTCCACGCCGACGAGGACGGAGGATCCGTGCACAGTCACGATGATGCCGATGCACCGCACGATCACGAACCCGAAAGGGTATGACGAGCATTTCCGTCACCGAGGTGTCACCGGGCGCACCGCCGAAAGTCCGGTTCACCGCCGGACTCCTCCAACCGCGGTTGGTGAGTCGAAAGCCGGGGTTTGCACACGTCGCGCTCGTCGCCGGCGCGGCGACCCTCCTCGGCGGGGATGCGGTCGCGATCCGTGTGGATGTCGGAGCCGGGTGCACGCTGCGGATCGAGGACATCGGAGGGACGGTCGCCTACCCCTCGACAGGACGCCGCTCGGAATGGAACGTCGACATGCACGTCGGTGACGGCGGCGCGCTCGTGTGGGAATCGTTTCCGTTCGTCGTCACCGACCGCGCCGAGGTCGACCGGCGGACCACCGTACGGCGAGCACCGGATGCCGTCGTCTGCCTACGCGAGACCCTCGTCCTGGGGCGAAGCGGAGAAGCCGGCGGCCGGATCGTCAGTCGCACAGACATCCGCGACCTCGACGGTACGGCGTTCTTCGTCGAAGAGCTCGCTCTCGACGGCAGCGATCCGCAGCCGGGTGTGCTCGGACCGTCGCGGGTCCTCGACACAGCGATGCTCATCGGACTCGACCCCGAGGAGGACGGCAGGGATAACAGCAGGGATGACGGCGAAGGCCACGTCCTGGTCCTCGCCAGGCCCGGGGCAGTGGTGAGAGCGATCGGCTCCGCGACCCACGCGGCGCACGTCGATGCCCGGTGGCATCGGTGGAAGACCAGAGCAGAACGGAGACGGCAGAGATGAACGAATCGATACGGACACCAGGAATGACACTGACACCAGGAACGAGGGATACCCGAGCATCGGCGTCTGTGCGGGCTGAGGGCGACAGCCTCGGCGCAGATCGGAGGTGGGGACAGCACGGAACCCGTCGGACGATGGTGCGAACCGCCCTAGCGCTGGTCGGAATCACGGTCATTGCTCTGATGCTGATCGTCATCTCTCTGTCCGAGACCGCGCCCTCCGCAGCGTGGGGGCTGGCTCTGACCGCAGTGCTGCTGGGCGCGCGGCACGCGTTCGACGCCGATCACATCGCCGCAATCGACAGTGTCACCAGGTGCCTGACCGCGAAGGGCACTCCTGCCGGCACCGTCGGCTTCTGGTTCTCCCTGGGACACTCGTCGGTTGTGGTCGTCACCGGTGTGTTCGTCGCCTTAGGGGCAGGTGTGGCACTCGACCTCGTTCTGGCCGAGGATTCGGCCGCGCGTTTCGGTCTCGGACTCTGGGGCCTGTCGTTCGCGACCTTCGTCGTGGCAGTCTTCGGAATCGTCAATCTGGTCTCGCTCGTCGGAGTGCTGCGGCGGAAAGACGATGATTCCAGCTCGGGTCCGAAGGGGCCTGTGACATCGGCCTTCGCTCGAGTCCTCGACACCGTGGATCGTCCTCGGCGCATGTTCCCCATCGGAGTCCTCTTCGGCCTCGGCTTCGACACTGCTGCGACGATCGGACTGATGATCGCGGCAGGGACGACGGCCGCCGGGTCATCGGCGGCCTTGGCTCTTTCGCTGCCGTTGCTGTTCGCCGTGGGGATGGCCGCCTGCGATACGGCGGACAGCCTGTTCATGTCGAATCTCTACGGTTGGGCGTCGCGTGGACGGGGCCGTTTCCGCGGCTACAACATCGTCATCACCGGTCTGTCCGTGGTCATCGCAGGGTTGGTGGTTCTCGCGGGAGTCGTCGAGGTGGGGGCAGAGACGAATATCTTCGTCCTGCCCGAGGTCGATACCAGCTATCTGGGAATCGTGGCGACTGTCCTGTTCGTGCTCATCGCCGTGGCCGCTGTGATCACTATTCGCAGGCTTCGCCGCGTCCGGTCCGGGGTTTCGCCCGATATCGGCTGAACGACTGGGATCAGAGAAATGAGGCATCGCTCGAGCTGAGCGACCGAAGTGAGCGACCGAGGTGAGCGAGGAAGTGGTATGTGCCCTGGACACGGAGACAGGCGGAAGACAGGGAAGATGGCCAGCGTGTGATGGGCTCGGTCGCCTGGCTCTCACCAGTGTTCGCAGAATAATGCAGAACAGTGCAGTAGGTGTGCGACACTGACTCTGTGAACGAGAAAGAGAAGGTTCGACAGGTCGCCGACAGCGCCGATTCGGCGGCTCAGGAGGCCGCGGACAGCCGCTGGTTCGAGCGGGTGGCCCGTGCGGGGTTCATCGCCAACGGATTGGTCCACGCGATCCTCGGCGCAACTGCGATGACGATCGGATTGGGGCAGGGCGGCGGAGAAGCCGATCAGGCCGGAGCGGTCGGGCAGATCGCGTCGCAGCCCTTCGGCATGGTGCTGATCGTCGTCTGCTTCCTCGGCTGTGCACTGATGGCGCTGTGGTGTCTGGTCAATGCGTTCTTCGGCTCAGCTTCGCTGCGTGATGCCGGGACAACGGACCCGCAGAAGAAGCAGGGGCGGAAGCAGTGGATCGACTTCTTCACCATGGTCGGTTCCGCCATCGCCTATGTGGTGGTTGCCGCGACCTTCTCCCAATTCGTCTTCGGCGGGGGAGCCGACTCGGGGCAGTCGAGCTCTCAAGCCTCAACAAGTGTGGCGAAGGCGCCGGGCGGACTGTACATCCTCATGGCTGTCGGCGTCGTGATTGCGATCATCGGAATCGTGTTCTGTATCAATGGTCTGCGACGGAAGTGGAAAGAGGAGCTGCGTCGACCGCGCAGCGCGATCACCCGCTTCCTCATCGGATTCACCGGTGTCGTCGGCTACCTGGGCAAGGGCGTTACGCTGCTGTCGGTGGGCATCCTCATCGTGGTGTCCGCTGCGACCGGTGATCCGGAGGAATTCACCGGCATCGACGGAGCGCTCAAAGGTATGCGAGATCAGCCGTTCGGGCCGTATCTGCTGTTGGCCGTGGGCCTCGGCCTGGTCCTTTACGGAGTCTTCCTCGCCCTGCGCTCGAGGTACGACCGCATGGAATGAGCCGTCTTCTGCTTCGCTGCAGATAGACGAAGAAGGGCGCGAACCCGGTTGGGTTCGCGCCCTTCGTCTTAGGCCCAGCTCAATCGAGTTGGCACGATCTCACTTGAGTCGCTCTCAGATCTCTGCGGGATCCTGGGCGACCTTCTTGCGGCGCATGGTCAGGGCGACTGCGACTCCACCGATGAGGAGGAGGCCGGCGCCGCCGACGAGGCCGGTCAGCTCGGTACCGGTGCGAGGCAGGTCGCCGCCGTTGCCGGCATCTCCGTTGTCGCCATCGTCGTTTCCGCCGTTGCCGTCTTCATCGCCGTCGCCGCCACCGGCGTTCGCATCTTCCTCGACAGAGAAGTCACCGGTCAGCTCGTCATCGCCACAGGTAACGGTGACGTCGTAATCGCCGACGTAGGCCGAGGCGTTGGAGGCGCTGGTGCCGTAGACGTTGACGTTGGCCTTGCCTTCGTCGTCAGCCTGGACGGTCTTGTCGAAGGCGGTGACGCTCGACTCGCCCTTGGGGGTGACGAGGAAGCGGACGTCTTCACCGGGCTCGCAGTTCTCGACGGCGAGGGTGACGCCCTTGTCTTCCTTGACGAAGTCAGCCGGAGTGATCGACTCGGGGGAGACGGTCAGCTTGGCCTCTTCGGCAGGAGTGGTGGGCTCTTCGGTCTCGTCTTCGGTGACGGTGAAGTCCTGGGCGGGGGAGTTGGTCTTGGACTCCTGGTCGACGCCCCAGACGGCGTAGTCGCCGGCCGGAAGTGCTTCGTCGCCCTCGAACTTCAGGGTGGCGGAGATCTTTCCTTCTTCGTCGGCTTCGACTTCCTTGGTTGCGAAGGGCGACGTCTCGTTGCCGCCGACGACATTGACCGTGCCGCCGGGGGTGAAGCCCTCGCCGGTGACCTTGATGCCGTTCTTGGCGAAGTCGCTTTCCGAGATCTCGTCGGTGTTGAGTGAGACCTTCGGATCGACCTCGGGAGCCTCGGGCTCGTCTGCCTCGCCCTCAGTGACCTTGAAGCTCGTGCTGTACGGGGCGTTCTCGTCAGAATCGTTTGTAACTGTGACCTTGTAGTCACCGACGAATGCTGGGTTTGCTTCGCCGACGCCTGCGACGGCGTGATCGAAAGCGCCCTCTGCATCAGTTGTGACAGAGGTTTCGTAAACATTGACGTTCTGCCCGCTCGCTGGCTCAACGGTCAGCTTGTATTCGGTGTCTGCTTCGAGTCCAGCACCGCCGATGCCGACGCCGTTCTCTGCGAACTCGTCAACGGTGACGCCGTCAGCAGACACTCCGATTTCACCGGCCTGCGCCTTAACTCCCTGTGCAGCGCCCTTCTGGAGCTGAGCGGGAGTCGCGGCGGGCTGCTGAGTTGTCGAGGCCGGAGCTTCCGGAGCAGCGATGACTGGGGATGCGGCCAGGCCGGTGATGGCGATGGCCACCGCGGGGGCGAGGGCGAGCTTCTTCATGTATTTCCTTAGAAAATTACAGCTGGGTGTGAAGTATTACGAATGTAACAGTAATGCAACATTCACCACACACATAGTTGTGGTCATTTTGTTCAGCACTGGCTTCACCCCTGTCGCAGAGTTCATTCTCTATTCACCCTGAATCGTCGATTCGTCACCGGCTGAAGAACAGAAGGAGGGGCGGCCCAGCGTGTGCTGGGCCGCCCCTCCTTCTCGATGCAGGCTGTCTGCCTGGCTCAGATCAGAAGCTCGTCGGAGTCTGTCCGAACTTGTTCTTGCGGCCGGTCAGTGCGATCGCGGCACCACCGACGAGGAGGAGCAGGGCTCCCGTCGTCAGTCCGCCGAGGTCGGCACCGGTGCGAGGCAGCTGGCTGCCGTCGTCTCCGCCGCCGTTTCCGGCATTGCCGTTGTCGCCGCCGCCCGATCCGCCGCCGTTTGCGCCTTCGGTGACCGTGAAGGAGTCCTTCATGGTGTCCTCGCCGCAGGTTGCTGTCGCGGTGTAAGCGCCGACGTAGGCCGAGACATCCGATGAGGTGCCGAAGACGTTGACGGAGGCATTGCCTTCGTCGTCAGCCGTGACGGTGTTCTCGTATGCGGTGACGTTGATGCCCTTCGGGTTGACTTCGAAGTGGACATCCGCGCCGGGTTCGCAGTTCTCGACGGCGAGGGTGACGCCCTTCTTGTCATTGGCGAAGTCCGCGGCTTCGATCGTCTTCGGGGAAACCGTGAAGGCCGCCTCGGCGGGAGCTTCGGTTTCGCCGTCGTCATTGCCGTCGTCACTGCCATCGTTGCCGTTGTCTGCGTCGTCGTTTCCGTCGTCCTCACCGTCTTCGGCGACAACGTTGATGTCTCCGTTGAGGGTTTCCGACTCGGTGCCTTCACGGTCGATGGTGACGGTGAACGGGACCTTGCCGACATCGAGGTTCGCGGGGTCGCCCTCGTACCAGAGGTGGAGCTCGTAATCGCCGTCGGCCTCTGCTGTCTCAGTCTCACCGGTGAGGGAATCGGTGATCTTGTCACCCTTCTTCACGCCGGTGACAGTGACCTTGACGCCCTTGTCCTTGTTGGCGAGATCCTCGGCGGTGATCTCCTTGGGATCTACCTTGAGCGAGGCGTCGATCGCATCGACAGCATCGTCTTCAGTGATGGTGAAGTCCTGGGCCGGGGAGTTGGTCTTGGACTCCTGGTCGACGCCCCAGACGGTGTAGTCGCCGGCTGGAAGCGCATCGTCGCCCTCGAACTTCAGGGTTGCGGAGATCTCTCCGTCCGAATTGGCTTCGACTTCCTGGGTCGCGAACGGCGATGTTTCGTTGCCGCCGACGACGTTGACCGTGCCGCCGGGGGTGAAGCCCTCGCCGGTGACCTTGATTCCGTTCTCGTCGAAATCGCTTTCCGAGATCTCGTCGGTGTTGAGCGAGACCGTGGGGTCGACTGCTTGTACGTCGACCTCGGCGGCTCCTGCGACAGTCTTGGCAGTGGTGCCGGTCCGCTGCACCTGGAGGGCGAAAGCGACTGATTCCTGCGTGACCTCCGAGGAGGAACGCAGCTTCAGGGTCGCGGTCGAACCCTGAGCGGTGACGGCCGGGCCGGTCAGTCCGGACTTAGCAGCGACCTTGTCGCCCTTCTCGAGGCCGATGACCTTGACGGTCACACCGTCCTCGTGGAGCTCCTCGGCGGTGACTTCACCCGAGGTCACCTGCACCGAGGCATTGATCGGGTTGGCCTTTTCCTCAGACTTGTCGTCGTCCTTGGAGTCCTTGTCCTCGTCCTTGGGGGCAGGAGCGGGCTTCGGATCGACCTTCTTCGGAGGCTTCTTTGCCTCGTCCTTCTTATCCGCTTTGTCCTCGGCGGCCTTCTTGGCAGCCTCGGCCTTTTCCTTGGCCTTCTTTTCGGCTGCTGCCTTCTCTGCCGCTGCCTTCTTCTCGGCTTCAGCCTTCTCAGCAGCGGCCTTCTTGGCCTCTTCCTTCTTCTTGGCTTCGGCCTTTTCGGCGTCGGCCTTCTTCTGCTCGGCAGTCTGCGTGGAGGCCGACTGGGCGGACGTCGATTCCGCGGCGGCGACCGGGCTCGCGACAAGCCCGGTGAACGCGAGCGCGACTGCCGGCGCGAGGATGATCTTCTTCATTGGAGTGCCTTCAATCTCTGTGGCGAGGGGTGTGATACGGCACTCATCCTAGGTTCTAAGGGTTTTCCAAACTATTTCTGTACGTTTTGTTCAGATTTAGATGCGGTAACACTTAGGTGAATTCCTTTAACCGTTTCGTGACCTACTCGTCGGTAAAAGAATGACTGTCGCGACCGCCTCGGCGAAAGGACGCGTCGGCCGCGCGAATTCAGCGGTTCTGAGCTAGACCGGCCACGCCTCGGCGCGGATCTGCTTGCGCTGTTCGACGGTGGGCACACGGACGGTCAGGGCCGAGGGGTCGACCTCCATCTCGAGATAGGACGACTGACCCAGCGGGTCTCCGTCGATCTGGATATCGACCTCGTCACCGGCTTCGATGACGACCTTGCGGCACTTCCGGATGTTCGTGTGCAGCCCGCGCGAGGCCCGACGGCCGGCGATCGATGCAAGCACGCCGAGCCACTGACCGAGGTTCTTCGGGCTGACGATGAGCACGTCGAGCATGCCGTCGTCGATGACCGCCTGCGGCAGCAGCTGGATGCCGCCCTGCAGCTTCCCGCAATTGCCGCCGAGGACCGAACGCACCCGCGCCGAGATCCGATATTCGTCGTCGAACGTGACCTTGACATGACTGGGTTTGCCGGTGAGCTTCCGTGATCCCGCTTCGACATAGGCGAGCCATCCGAGGCGGGCCTTGAGATCGTCGCTGGTGTCGGCCATGACCGCGGCGTCGAAGCCGAGTCCGGTCATCACGGTGAAGACGTGGGTGTCGCCGTCCGGGTCGGTCTTCGCCTTCCCCACGTCGATCTCGCGGTTGCGCCCCCACAGTGCGATCCGCAGCGCCCATTCCGTCTTGTCGAGGACGAGGTCGATGTTGCGGGCGAGCAGGTTCCCCGTTCCCAGCGGCACGATCCCCATCGGGGTCGACGTTCCCGCCAGCGCCGAGGCGACAGCGCGGATGGTTCCGTCACCGCCGGCGGCGATGACGACGTCGACGCCCTCGTCGAGGGCGCGGACGGCAGCTCCCGCGCCCGGATCGTCGACGGTGGTCTCGAGGACGAGCGGACGGCTCCATCCCTCGAAACGGCAGATCGCCTCGGCGGTGGAGGCCAGGTTGTGGACATCGGTCTTCGTCGGGTTGACGATGAGCGCGGCACGGTACCGGGCGGCGTCATCGACCACCTCGTCGGAGAGGTTCGCCGGGTGGGCGGAGCGTCGCATCGTGTTGAGTGCGCGACGAACGCCGGTGCGGCGGCCGATGAGGAACGCGGCCACGAGCACCGCGAGAGCGCCGATGACGATGACCCAGGTCATCAGGGGATCCAACTCGATGATCATGTCCCAAATCTACAGGGCAGAACTCGAATGCGAGCTGAGGGTCGAATATCGAAAACAGGCCCGGCCCGTTAAGCTGAGAGGGTGATCGATCTAGCGCTTCTCAGAGACAACCCGGCCCTGTTCAAGGCATCGCAGGAGGCTCGCGGGGCATCCGTCGAGCTCATCGACGAGGTCATCGCCGCCGACTCCGCTCGTCGTGCGGCCATCACCGCCTTCGAAGACGCACGTGCGGATCAGAAGTCGTTCTCCTCCCAGATCGCGAAGGCGCCGAAGGAGGACAAGCCCGCACTCATCGCCGAAGGCAAGGCGAAGTCCGAGGCCGTGAAGTCGCTGTCGGCGGAGTCCGAAGAAGCCACCTTCGCCTTCGACCAGCTCGTATCGAAGGTCCCGAACCTCATCATCGACGGCATCCCTGCCGGCGGCGAAGAGAACTTCGTGACGCTCAAGACCGTGGGCGAGCCCCGCGACTTCACCCCGGACGGCTTCGAACCGCTCGATCACCTCGAGATCGGTGAGAAACTCAAGGCCATCGACACCACCCGCGGCACGAAGGTCTCCGGTTCGCGCTTCCACTACCTCACCGGTTTCGGCGCGAAGCTGGAGATGGCTCTGCTCAACCTCGCCCGCGACGTCGCCGAGGAGGCCGGGTTCAGCCCGACCATCACCCCGACCCTCGTTCGTCCCGAGGTCATGCGCGGCACCGGGTTCCTCGGTGAGCACGCCGATGAGGTGTACCGTCTCGAAGCCGACGACCTGTTCCTCGTCGGCACCTCCGAGGTGCCCCTGGCCGGATACCACATGGACGAGATCATCGACCTCTCCGACGGCCCGCTGCGCTACGCCGGCATCTCCTCCTGCTACCGACGCGAGGCCGGCTCCTACGGCAAGGACACCCGCGGAATCATCCGCGTCCACCAGTTCCAGAAGGTCGAGATGTTCGCCTACGTCCCGGTCGAGGACGCCGAAGCAGAACACGAGCGGATGCTGTCGCTGCAGGAGAAGATGCTCGGACTGTGCGAGCTGCCCTACCGGGTCATCGATACCGCTGCCGGCGACCTCGGTGATTCGGCCGCCCGCAAGTTCGACTGCGAAGCCTGGGTGCCGACTCAGGGCACCTACCGCGAGCTGACCTCGACGTCGAACTGCACGACGTTCCAGGCCCGTCGCCTGCAGATCCGCGAACGCCGCGACGGATCGACCCGCCCCGTCGCCACCCTCAACGGAACCATGGCCAACACCCGCTGGCTGGTGCCGATCCTCGAGAACCATCAGCAGGCGGACGGCTCGGTCACGGTGCCCGAAGCACTGCGGCCCTACCTCGGTGGGATGACCGCACAGGGACCGGAAGGACCGCGCTACTGAGGCTGTGCCGGGTGGCGGGGAACTGACCGTGCTGCGGAACTCGGCGGGACTCGGTTGGGTTCGGTCGCCTCGGCGCCGGGAAGAACGACGACAAGAAGATATACGCATACGTTGGGAGACACATTGACCCCGCACCTCATCGCACTCGATGTCGACGGCACGATCGTCGGCTACGACGGAACCCTGTCGGAGTCGGTGAAGCAGGTGCTCGATCGGCTCGCCGAGGAGGGGCACCACCTTGTGATCTCCACCGGCCGTGCCCTGCCGGGCGCGCTCGAGGTCGTCCATGCGCTCGACCTCAAGCACGGCTTCATCGTGTGCTCGAACGGATCCGTCGTCGTCCGCCTCGACCCGGAGCTGCCGTTGGGGTGGGAGCTGCACCATGTCGTGTCCTTCGACCCGAAAGATGCGCTCGAGCAGATGCACGCGGCGCTGCCGACGGCGCTGTTCCTCGTCGAGGATCCGGACCTGCACCGATGGGCGTCCGGGGCGTTCCCGGTCGGCGAACTCGCCGAGTCCGACACCCTCGACATCGTCGACTTCGATGAACTGCTGACCAAGCGGGCCACCCGCATCGTCATGCGCGAGGTCAACGGCACCGCCGAGGAGTTCGCCGCCGCCGTGGACTCGCTCGGACTGCATGAGGTCAGCTATTCGGTGGGCTGGAGCAACTGGCTCGACATCGCCCCGGACGGGGTCTCGAAGGCCAGCGGTCTGGAGATCGCGGCCGAGGAACTCGGAGTCGCGCACGCCCACACCGTGGGAGCCGGAGACGGACTCAACGACCTCGAGATGATCGAATGGGTCGAACACGGAATCGTCATGGGTCAGTCGAAGGACGAACTCAAGGTACTCGCGAGCGTGGTCACCGACTCGGTCGACGACGACGGACTGGCGGTGGCACTGGTCGACTACTTCAGCCTCGACTCAGCGCTGCTCGAAGCGGAGGGCACCACCAACACCCGCCCCTGAATTGCTACCCGACGGCGGCCCAGCAACCTCGCGCGAGGTAGCTGGGCCGCCGTCACGTAGTAATTGGGGTTAGTTGGGGCGGGTGTCCAAGACGGCGTCGAGGTAGCGGGCGACACCATCATCGTCGACCTCGTCGGTGACGGCTGCGGCGATCGCCTTGACCGACCCCAGCGCATTGCCCATCGCGACCCCGTGCCCGGCCCACGACAGCATCTCGATGTCATTGGGCATATCCCCGAACGCCATCACCTGCGCCCGCGCCACTCCGAGGTGGTCGCACAGATCCGACAGCGTCTTGGCCTTCGTGATCCCATGCGGTGCCAGTTCGACGAGCCCGTTGTCCGGTTCGGAGAACGACGCATGACAGGTGCCGTCGACGAGCGGATCGATGAGGTCGTGCATCGCCTGCGAATCGCTCGTCTCCAGGCGCACGAGCACCTTGACGACGTCCTCGCCGGCGAGTTCGGAGACATCGTCGATGATCCGGGCCTCACGCGGTCGACCGGTGACGAACTCCCGGTCGATGAAACCGTCGTTGAGAGTCTCGTAGGCGAACCGAGCCTCGGGATGATCGACGCGGACCGCCGCGGTGATCTCCGCCAGCGTCTGTGAGTCGATGGTGTGCGCATCGACGATGGACTGGGAGGCGATGTCGTAGACGACCGCGCCGTTGAGGCAGACGACCCGACCGAGGTCGGGGATCTGCTCGGCGATCGGCGCCAACCACCGCATGGGCCGTCCGGTGACGAGGACGAAGGGGATTCCCGCGTCCTGACAGCGGTGGACCGCATCGATCGTGGCCGTCGAGATCGGCTTCCAGTTCAGCAGCAGAGTGCCGTCGATATCGCTGGCGACGAGGCCGAGGTCGAAGTCATCCGGCGGCAGGATATCGGGGCTGATGGGAGGTCTCATGATGCCTCCACCCTAGCGAGAATCTCCCGCGCCCGCCCCAGCAGCTCCTCGGCATCCGTGATGAACCGAACCGTGGCCTCCGCACTCGAATCGATCGACCGTCCCGATGGCCCGTCCGACCGTGCCATCGACGCCGCGAGCACCGCCTCGCCGACCTTCGACGAGGCCTTCGTCAGCAGCTCCGGTGCGTCGCCGACGGCCTGCCGAACGGGCCCCGGCACCACCTGACCGGTGACAGGGTGGCGGGCGTGGAGGGCCGCGGTCAGGCCGTCGACGACGTCGACGAGTGCGTTGAGCCGGTGGGTGCCGTCGACGATGACGTCGATCGGATCCTTCGCCGAGGCGGCCGTGGCCCCGCCGTCGGATGATCCCGCCGAGGCGGCTCCTGAGGTGGCGCTGTCAGCGGAGTCGCGTGCCTCGTGGAGGGCCACCGCGGTGGTGTAATACCGGTCGACGGCGCGGATGAAGCGGTCGCGGTTGTGGCGCCATAGTCCGGTGCCGAACCGGTCATCGTCCTTGACCGCGGTCGTCGCCTTCTTGCGCAGGCCGGAGAAGAAGCGCTTCACAGATAGTTTCCGGTTCCGCGTTCGTCGCGGTCCGACTCCGTCTTCTCGCCGGGCTGTCCGTCAGCTGGTGTCATCCCAGGCGGAACCATTCCAGGAGGCAGCTGCCCGCGACCAGCCATCTGCTGGGCCATGGCCTGCTGAGCCATGATCGCGGTCTGGATGCCGTGGAAGAGACCCTCCAGCCAGCCGACGAGCTGGGCCTGTGCGATCCGCAGCTCCGATGTCGTCGGGGGACCGTCGGCCGAGTCGAAGGGCAGGTTGAGGCGCTCGAGCTCCTCGATGAGGTCCTTCGACAGCCCATCTTCGAGTTCGTCGATAGAGCGGCGGTGGATCTCGGCGAGGCGTTCGCGTCCCTTCTCATCGAGTTCGGTCCCGCGGACCTCCTCGAGCAGCTGCTTGACCATGGTGCCGATGCGCATCACCTTCGCCGGTGAAGAGACATCCGCCTGATCCTGCTGTGCCTTGGCGAGGCCTGCCTGCACTCCGTTGGCGTTCGCCGCACCGTCGGAAGTCTCCGCACCGTCTGTGTTCGCTGCGTCCGCGGCGTTCGTCTCGGTTGCGTGGTTCTGGTTTCCGTCCGCGGACTCGGGATTCTCAGTCATCGTTCATGCACCTTCCTCATCGACGATGAGCAGAACCTTTCCGATGTTGGCCCCGTCCTCCAGCGTCTGATGAGCACGGACGACGTCGGTCAACGGCATGGTTTCGTGGATGATGGGGCGGATGTCGCCCGAGACCACGGCTGGCCAGAGACGGTCGGCCACCTCGGCGACGATGGCGATCTTCTGGTCTTTCGGCCGCGCCCGCAGGGTCGTGGCGGAGACTGACTTGCGCGGCTGCATGAGCCAGCCGAGGTTGATCTCGGTCTTCGTTCCGCCCTGCATGCCGATGATGACGAGGCGGCCGTCGGTGCCCAGCGCCTTGATATTGCGCTCGAGGTACTTCGCGCCGATGATGTCGAGGATGACATCGGCGCCGGTCGATCCGTCGTCGTGGGTGCAGATCTCGCGGACGCGTTCGACGAAGTCCTCTTCGCGGTAGTTGATGACGGCATCGGCACCGAGTTCGCGGCAGAATTCGGCTTTTTTATCGGTGCCGACGGTCACAACGATCTTCACGCCGAGGTGGCGCGCAATCTGGATCGCGGCCGTGCCGATGCCGGAGCCGCCGCCGTGGACGAGCAGCCACTCACCGGCCTGCACCTGCCCGCGGCCGACGATGTTCGACCAGACGGTCGATAGCACCTCGGGCAAGGCGGCCGCCTCGGTGAGGTCGAAGCCTTCCGGGACAGGAAGCAGCTGACCTGCGGGAACGGGCACGTACTCGGCATAGCCGCCGCCGGAGAGCAGGGCCGCCACCCGGTCGCCGACCGACCAGCCGGTGACGTCGGCGCCGAGCTTTTCGATCGTGCCGGAGACCTCGAGCCCGGGAATCAGGGTGGCCCCGGGTGGGGGATCGTAGAATCCGCGGCGCTGCAGCAGGTCGGCCCGGTTGACGCCGGCGGCATGGACGCGGACGAGGACTTCATCGGCGGCGATGTCTGGTGTGGGTTCGTCGGTGACCTGCAGGACCTCGGGCTCACCGGGGGAGGAGATCGTGATAGCGCGCATGCGTCCACTCTAGTAGCTGGGTGCGCGAGTGGGCAGGGGCATCCGCTCCCCAGGCGATCATCCGCCACTCAGCAGCGGCGAGCCGCCAAGATGCGCAACCCAACCTCAGGCGAAGAGGCGGAACATCGGCGAGTTCTGGTGGACGCGCTCGACCTCGATCGACGAGGCCTCCATCCGCTCGAGCAGGTTCGGCAGGTCTTCGGCGTAGCCGAGCTGGATGCCGACGAACGCAGGTCCGGTCTCCCGGTCGGAGCGTTTGACGTACTCGAACATCGCGATGTCGTCCTCGGGCCCGAGCACCTCGTTGAGGAACCGGCGCAGGGCACCGGGTTCCTGCGGGAAGTCGACGATGAAGTAGTGCTTGAGGCCCTCGTGGACGAGTGAGCGTTCGAGGATCTCCGGGTAGCGGGAGATGTCGTTGTTGCCGCCGGAGACCAGGCACACCACGGTCGAACCGGGTTCGATCGTGATCGGCTTGTCCGAGTCCGGGCCGCCGATCCCGGCCGAGGCCAGGGCGCCGGAGGGTTCGGCGATGATGCCGTCCACCTGGTACATATCGAGCATCTCAGTGGCCACCGCGCCCTCGGCGACGGGACGGATGTCGAGTCCGTGTTCGGCGATGACGTCGTAGGTGATGTTGCCGGCCCGGCGCACGGCGGTGCCGTCGGCGAAGCGGTCGATGTTCTCCAAGGTCACGGGGTGGCCGGCTTTGAGTGCTGCGATCATCGAGGCGGCTCCGGCGGGTTCGGCGCCGATGACCTTCGTGTGCGGCATCCGTTCGGCCGCATAGGCGGCGATTCCCGCGAGCACTCCGCCGCCGCCGACGGGCACGATGATGTAATCCGGGTCGGTGTCCAGCTGAGCGTGGATCTCCGCAGCCACGGTGCCCTGACCGGCGATCGTGCGCATATCGTCGAAGGCCGAGACCAGGAGTGCCTCATTGCGTTCGGCGAACCGGTGCGCCAGCGCCGAGGCATCATCGTAGGTTGAGCCGGCGATCTCGATCGTCACCTGCTCTTCGCCGAAGTGGCGGACGCGTTCGATCTTCTGCTTCGGCGTCGTCTTCGGCACGAAGATCGTGCCCTGGATGCCCAGTTCCCTGCAGGCGCGAGCGAAGCCCTGGGCATGGTTGCCCGCCGAGGCGCAGACGACACCGCGGGCGCGTTCGTCGGCATCGAGCTGGAGCATGAAGTTGAAGGCGCCGCGGATCTTGTAGGACCGCACCATCTGCAGGTCCTCACGCTTGAGGTAGACCGTGGAACCGGTTGCGGCCGTCAGCCGCTCGCAGATCTGAAGTGGCGACAGGATGACGGAATCGGAAATTCGCAGCGCAGCCGCCTCGACCTCGCCGGCGAGTGTGAGCTTCTGGGGTGCCATATCTGTTTCAACCACCTGACTATTGTGCGCCCTTTGTCTTGCCATTTGGCAACTCGTATCGACATGAGGACAGCCGCGAGGCGGCTTGGGCCCCGTCACAAGTCCGCCGCGTACCGGTCCCGTCCGCGCCTCGCATCCGCACCCACCCCGTGATTTGGCTCCCGACTTCGGGGTTTCGGGTGCGCCCTGGACCGCGAATACCCCATATCATGATTGGATGGAGGATGCCCGTAATCCCTTCTAGGAGACGTCATGGCCATCAGCAGTGAGCTCGAACAACTGTTAGCCAGCTGGATACCCCGACAGCCGTGGTTCCCCAAGCACGCAGCAGATTTCGGGACCGACCCCGACATCACCCCCATGTCGGTGGCCCGCGCGTTCACTTACACCGCCGAGGAGCTCGGCGGCTTCGCCGGCCTCGTGACCGTCATCTCCGTCGGCGACGGCCCCACCCTGCGTCGCCTCAACATCCCCCTGACCCTGCGCGGCGCCGAGGACATGCACCTGCGCCACGCCCTCATCGGCCGCGTCGACGACCTCGCGCTCGGCACCGTCTACGTCTACGACGGCGCCGCCGATCCCGTCTTCGTCAACCTCATGGCCGACGCGATCACGAAGCGCAAGGTCTTCGACGGCGGGCAGCTGTCCACCGAGTCCCTGCGCCACAGCCAGGAGAAGACCGAGGCCCGGGACCGTGCGCCGATGCCGTTCCCGGTGACCGCGAACGGCGCGGCCGCCTCGGCGAATGGATCGACGAACACCGCCGCCGAGGCGGTCCCACCGAAGCCATCGATCGGTGACCTCACGGTGGGGGCGGAGGACGTCATGCCCGTCGAGATCCGCCCGATCGAGGTCTCGGACTCCGGGCAGCACAAGTCGACCGTCATCATCCACGACGAATACGAGCCGCTGGAGCTTTCGTTCTTCCGCGTCCTCGAGAACGGAATGCCGTCATCGCTGACGATTCCCGTCCTGCTCACCGAGGCGGGGTCGCGCAGTGTGCCCGAGGTCATCGGCTGGGGCTCGGGTCGCTGGTACGACATGTTCGAGGTCCAGGAGATGGAGGCGCCGATGGCGCTGCTCTCCCACGTCGATGTCGACGCCGAACCTGCATGGCGGGAGGCCGTGAACACGGTGTGCGCCGTCGACTCCGGTTCGATCGGGGCCTACAACGCCCACGCCGCGGAGATGGGTCGGCGCATCGGCGAACTCCATACGGACATGGCCGCTGAGTTCGGCGTCGTCGAAGGCGCCGGCGAACCGACGAAGCAGCTTGTGCAGAAGTGGGTGGAGCGCATCGACTGGGCGTTGGGCCGGGCTCCTCTGGCCCTGGATTCGCTGGTGCCGGAGCTGCGCGGCCACCGCGCCCGGCTGCAGGGACTCGAGACCATCGGCACCCTGCAGAAGATCCACGGCGAGCTGACACTCGATCATGTGGTCAGCTCGTCGACCGACGGCTATTCGGTCGTGAAGTTCACGGATTCGACGGATTCGGACCCCAAGCCCGCTGCCTTCGACCTCGTGGCTCTGCTGCGCAGCATCGACTACGCCGCCGGTTTCGCTCGTCTGCAGCGCACCGATGCGCTCGACTCCGAGGACGGCTCGCTGGTCGTCAGCGGCTTCGGCAATGATCCGGGAGCGCTGCGCGCGATCTTCGATTCGCCCGAATACCTGTGGGCCTCGCAGGTGCAGAACTCGCTGTTGTCCGGCTATTCGCGGGCGCGCGGCGACAGCATCGGGCTGAGCGATCCCGTGCTGCGTGCGGCGCTTGTCGACCGGCTTCTCGTCGAGGTCGTCACCGAGCTGCGCAACCGCCCGAACTGGCTGTCCGTGCCGCTGGCCACGCTCACCCTCGTGCTCAAGGGCAAGCCCGCACGCGCCGAGGAGGCTGCTGAGACCCGCCCCAGCTGGGCTGAATCCGCCGAAGCGGGGTCCGATGCGGCCGAGGACTCACCTGCATCCGGCGACGCAGCCGGTGCTGCTGGTGCCGAGGACTCGGATGCGGATGCGGAAGTCGCGTCGAGCGATGCGTTCGCCGTGGCTCCACCCGCTGGCGAGGCGACGGCCGCCGATTCGGAATCGGTCTCTGCGGCGCCCCGTGGAACCTCCGGCGCCGTCGCGGCCGCGATCGCGAACTCGGACTCCGATGACTCAGGATCCGAAGATTTGGCAACTAACAAGTCTGAAGCTGGTGAGCCCGCAGCCGATGGTTCCGGGACCAACGAGACCGAAGCCGGTGAGCCCGCAGCGGACGAGGTCGAGGTCGCCGATACCGCGGAGAACACCGTTGACGCAGTCGCGGATCCTGACATCGACGACGTCGAGGACTCCACCGTGGTCCCGCCCCAAGACGATGCACCCGAAGTGGCTCCAGCTCCGGCTCCTGCTGAAGACGAAGAATTCGTCGACGAGGAAGAACCGGAAGCTCCGGTCCGACGAGTCCCGGCCTCCTTTGCGGCGCGCGGCGCCACCTCGGAGGACTCCGACAGCACTGAACACGAATCGCAGCCGGCCAAGCCGAAGGATGCACCGAAGCTCGGCCACACGTGGAGCGAACGTTCGCAGAACTCCGGCAGTGACCGCGGAACATTCGGCGAGCAGGTCTCCGACCGGCAAGACAAAACCCGCGACGATGCCGCGGCGCGGTCCGAAGAATCATCGGACAAGTCCCGGGACGATTCGAAGCCTGCCGGCGGCTCCGTGTTCGATGACCTCCTGGGAACCGAGCGCAAGCGGAACCGGATGAAGAAGCGCAAGAAGGACTGACCGCCTCCGCGGACTCGTCGCCTCGGTGCCGGTTGCCTCGATGAAGGTCGCGGACTGAGCCGGTGACATTCGTGCGCTCATCCGCCAATTGGCAGATGCTGTTGCGGTTGTGAGAAACTATGGTGGCTCGACCTCGCGTCGAGCAGGCAGGGTTCGCTCCATCGCTGTCACAGGCATGGAAGAACCGAAGGAAGCGTGTCCGAGCGGCCGAAGGAGACGGTCTTGAAAACCGTTGTGCGGCAACCCCGCACCGTGGGTTCGAATCCCACCGCTTCCGCCCAGTGCAAAGCCCCCGAGCTCATCGTCAACAGCGAAGAGTTCGGGGGCTACTGCGTTCGCAATTGCTACCTGACGGCGGCCCAGCAACCTCGCGCGAGGTTGCTGGGCCGCCGTCAGGTAGCAAGAAGGGTCAGCACTCGCGGCAAAGCCTCTGCTTCCGCTCGTTCAAGGCTGAGCGCGCTTGTCGCTAGGTAGACCTACCGATAACCGCGCTTCGCCTTGAACGACGGTCCGAGCGCTGCCGCTGCCACCGACCCAGTCGCGTAGTCTCAATCCCGCACGGGTGCTCCCTACTCGGGCCCGCCGGAAGCACCGGGTGCCCCAGCGCCTTCCGCGAGTTCGTCAGACGGTGGTGAGCGGGTAGTGCGGCGGCGGTGGAAGGTCGACGATGATCTGGTCGCCCGGACGAACGACTCCGCCTCGGGCGACGATGCCCATGATTCCGGCAAGCCGGCGAACATGGCCATCGTCGTCCTTGAACACGAGGCGCTTCATCAGGCCAGGCTGCAGGTCATCGATCTGACGGCACGGGTTGCGCAGGCCGGTGACGACCACCGTCGCCTCACCGATTCTCAGTCGAGTGCCGACCGGCAGTTCGAGCAGATCGATTCCGCCCGTGGTGATGTTCTCCCCGAGGCTGCCCGGCTCCACCGTGAACCCCTCGTCGCTAAGGTGGTCGAAGAGTTCGCCATGGATGAGGTGGACCTGTCGGAGGTTCGGTGTGCTCGGGTCCCTGGCCACTCTGCTGCGATGCTGAACGGTCGTGCCTGAATGAGCGTCACCGGCGACGCCGATGCCCTCGATGAGCGTGATCAAGGGCATCGGCTCTTTGCTGAAATCATGCGTAGGGCTGAAGTGGACTGCGCGGACCGAGGACACCATGGAACTGATTCTCCCATGGGGCCAGCCCCGCGACAGAGACTCCACTTCCACTCGTTCAAGGCTGATCGCGCTTTTCGCTAGGCAGACCTACCGATAACCGCGCTTCGCCTTGAACGACGGGATTTCAGCGATGCAGCGCTTGAACGGCACGCCCAGCGCTAAGTGTCGTAACTCGCGGGTTCGAAATTCATGCGCACTGATCAAGATCACCGCGTATGAATTTCGAAGCCGCTCATAGGCACCGTTAGGCCGATAGTGCACTCAGGTGCCGACCGCTCAGTCCCGGACCGGCGCTCCCGCCTCGGGAGCCTCGCCAGCCCCGGGCGTCCCAGCGCCGTCCCCGGCCGCAGGCGCCTCGGGTTCGGACATCTCGGCATCGGCTTCGGGGTCGTCGAAGCTGCGTACCGAGCGCTTGAATCCGCGGGTCAGCACGGCCAGGTAGATGATGCCGATCGCCAGCCACACGAGGCCGCCGATGAGCGCGGTCCCATGCAGGCTCACCCACAGGACTCCTGTGAGGATCGCGCCGACGGCCGGCATCACGACGTAGCTGAACGCCGACTTGAAGTCCTTGACCTGCTTGGTCCGGAAGGCGTAGTGCGCAATGACCGTGAGGTTGACGAAGGTGAAGGCGATGAGCGCACCGAAGTTGATGAGCGCCGAGATGAGCTCGAGACTGAACGACATCGCCAGCAGGCACACCGCACCGACGAGCACGATGTTGAACACCGGAGTGTGCGTCTTCGGGTTGATGTATCCGAAGGCCCTGCGCGGCAGCACCCCGTTGCGGCCCATCACGAGCATCATCCGTGACACCGACGCATGCGAGGCCAGCCCCGAGGCGGCGGTCGCGGCGAATGCCGCAGCCACGAAGAATAGCTGGAACAGGTGGCCGCCGGTGATAATGCCGATCTCCGGCAGCGGATCGTCGACGATGGTGAACTGCGAATTGTCGGGGAAGAGCAGCTGCGCGAAGTAGCCGGCGACGAGGAAGATGAGACCGCCGGCGAGAACGGTGAGCATGATCGCCTTCGGCATGAGGCTGACGTGCTTGGCCTCGTTCGTGTACATCGTCACGGCATCGAAGCCGATGAACGAGAAGCACACGACAGTCGCACCGGTGAGGACCGCGCCGAGGTGGACGCCCTCGTGGATGAACGGCTCCGGGCTGAAGACGACTCCGGCCCCTTCGCCGGCGTTGAGCTGCATGACGGCGAGCACGCAGAACGTGGCGACGAGCACAACCGCGAAGACGAGGAGGACGCCGTTGATGTTCGCCGTCCCCCGCATCGAGGACAGGACGATGCCGGTCATGACGATCGTATAGACGATGACCCACACCCACGGGGGCGCATCGGGGACCATCGACTCCATGTAGAGCCGAATGATGAGGCAGTTGACCATCGGCAGCAGCAGATAGTCCAGGAGGGAGGTCCACCCGACGAGGAAGCCGAGCCCCGGTGACATCGTCTCCCGCGTATAGGTGTAGGCCGACCCCGCGGTCGGGAAGACCCTGACCATCTTGCCGTAGCTGAAGGCCGTGAAGATCATGACGATGAGAGCCACGAGGTACGCCGCCGGAACTGCTCCGTTCGTCTGTTCGGAGACGATTCCGAATGTGTCGAAGACGACCGTCGGCGTCATATAGCCGAGTCCGAGTCCGACGATGGACCACAGCCCGAGGTTGCGCTTCAGTGAGCCAGAGGCAGCCATATCAATCCTCCCCAACGAGTCTTGCTGCCAACCGGGCCGTCGACGTCGCCGTCGATGACCGGCCCGGAAGTGATGTGCGTCATGATCTTAACGCCCAAGGTACTGAAAACGAAACCATCGCCGAGGATCGGGACGGGTATCAGTGTGAAATCGTGACCTTTCCGATGAAAACCGTCATCATCAGCAACGATATCGGTAGTCCCGGCGGGCATCACGATGACCAGTTATCGAACGAACCGTCAGCACCGACGGGAAACAGAGTAGATTGCAGTCAACGGACAATGTGGCCCCACGAGAGGTGTGAGAGCAGTATGGCGATCGAAACGCTCAGTTCCCGACAGTCGGCGGCATGGAAGGACCGAGTCCTGCCACCGGTCGAACAGGTCGCCGAAGGTGTCTGGGCCCTCCCGGTCCCGATCCCGAACAACCCTCTCGTCTACACCTACTGCTATGCTCTCGCCGACGGCTCCGGCGTCGTCCTCATCGACCCGGGCTGGGACGGCAAGGATCAGTACCTGGCGCTCACCTCGGCGCTTGACGACCTCGGCTTCACGGTCGCCGACATCCACGGAATCGCGATCACCCACTACCACCGCGACCACATCGGGCTCGTGCCCGCACTCCTCGCGAAGAATCCCGACGCCTGGGTCGCCATGCACGGCGAGGACCTGCGCGCGATCAAACGCTTCTACACCAATGCCGTCGACCTCGGCACCGGAATCGACCCCAACCTCAATATCGCACGCGCCTATGGTGTCCCCGAGGATCGCTGGGCCGAAGTCGAAAGCCTCCAGGTCGGATCGAGCAAGGGCGGCTCGAAGAGCGACTCGATGAGCCTGTACAGGCAGGCGATGAGCCAGCTGCCCGAGAACATCCACGTCCTCGATGACGGCACAGAAATCCCGCTCGACGAAGGTCGAGTGACGGCCATGTGGACGCCGGGACACACCTACGGACACTCCGCGTTCGTCCGCGACGAGGACAAACTGTTCTTCTCCGGCGACCATGTGCTGCCGACGATCACCCCGAACATCGGCCTCGATTCCGGCGCGATCACGCACAGCCTCGGCGACTACCTGCGCTCACTGGAGAAGATCGGCGAGCTCGACGAGGACGTGGCGGTGCTGCCGGCCCATGGCTTCCGCTTCCGCGGACTCCACGATCGCAAGGTCGAACTCGTCGAACACCATCACGAGCGCCTCGGCGAGATCCGCGCCCGCATGGAGGCCACCGACGACCACAGCGTCTACTCGATCGCGGCGGGTCTGCACTGGTCCCGTGGTTTTGAGAGCCTGCACAACTTCAACCTCTTCGCCGCCCTTGCCGAAACCGCCGCGCACATGCATTATCTCGGTATCGACATCGGCGTCGGCTCTCTCGTCGGCAAGGACTGAGCCGGGCCCGGTCATAAGAAGCCATTAGAAGAGGGACAGCAAGGAGGAATCAGCATGAGCACCGAATTCGTTCCCGCCGCCGAGGTGCGGCCCGTGACCTTCGCCGTCCATGCGAGCGACCACATCGAACGTGGCCACCGCCGAGGTGATGAGCTGCGCACAGGTATCGCCTCCACTGTGAACGCGTATCGGCGCTACTTCTCGCATCTGTCCATCACCGAGGCGGCCGTGCACTCGGCCGCCACGTCGAGTTGGCGGCGGTTGCAGGAATGGTGGCCGACCGGCGCAGAGGAGGTCGAAGCCGTCGCCGCCGGAGCGGGCATCGACGTCACGGAGCTCATGGAGATCGTAGCCCGGACCGAGATCATGACCCAGGCACCGGCCGCGCCGACCGAATGCTCGACCGTGAGCCACACCAGCCCGGGCGCCTCCGTGGCCGCGCAGAACTGGGATTGGGCGGCGGACTTCTCCACTCTGTGGCACTTCAATGATGTCGGTGCCGTGCCCGGGCAGCACCGGCATGTGGGCATCGCCGAGTTCGGAATGCTCGGCAAGATCGGTCTCAACGAGGCCGGTGTCGGCGTCCTGCTCAACATCCTCAAGCACACCGGCGACGCGGCCGGGGGAGTGCCCATCCACATGATCCTCGCCCGTGTCCTGGCCGAAGCGGGCACCCTCGCCGAGGCGCTCGAGATCATCGACTCCGCCTTGACGTCATCATCATCGATCATCACGGTCATCACCGCCGAGGCGGCCGTCCAGGTCGAGATCGCCGGTGCACTCAAGCGCGAGCGACGGGCGCGGGCGAGCAGTGGGGCCGACGGAGAGACGGGGGAGTCCGGGTTCCTCATCCACACGAACCATTTCCTGCACCCGGATCTGCTCGACGGTGCGCTCGAGCTGCGCCCCGATTCGACCTCGCAGGAACGGTACCGTCACCTCGCCGAGGCGGTCGTGCGCTTCGACGCCGAACGTGCGCTGGCGCGTGGCGGCAGGCCCGTCACGGTCGGAGATCTCACGAAGCTGCTGACGACGGGACCGGGAGACGCGCCTGTGTGCTGCACTCCGGAGCCCGGCGCCGCCTACGGGGATCGTTCGGCGACCCTGGTCAGCGTGCGCATCGATCCCGCGCGCAGACAGATCGACCTCGCACCCGGGTCACCGGCCGACGGTCTGCACGGAAACCGCCGCTTCCAACTCTGAACCGGCGGCGGTCGCTCAGTCCTCGTCTGCTCCATCCGCCTCGGCGGCTTCCTGCTCGCGCATCTCGATGACCGCGTCGAGGGCAGACGCGATCGCATCGTCGTTCTCCAGTGCTGCCTGGATGAGCCGCCACGGCACGAGGTCGAGATTCTGATCGCCGATGACGAAGCGGATGAACGGCTGCTTGCTGCGCGGATCATCGGCTTCGAGTTCTGCGCCGTAGCGCCACTGGCCGAAGGCGATGCGGCGCACCGTCTCACCGATGAAGCGCATGGCGCCGGCGGTGAAGGGGGTCTCGTCCTCGGCGATCATGTCATCGGGGCCGTCGTAGCGGACCGCGACCTGCTTGCCCAGACGGGCGAGGCTCTCCCGGTCGAAGCCCCACGAACTCGGATCGGCCTGCTCCTGAGTCCAGGCGGCGATGCCCGGTTCGACGGTGCCGATGAAGCGGGTGAGGAATTCGACCTCCTCCTCGCTCGAGTTCTCGGCATTGAGCACGCCGAGGGAGAGTCCCGTGCACTTGCGGCGCGGTTGGCCGTCCCCGCCGAGGAGCTCCCTGGCCTTGTCGAGCACTGCGGTGAATACCTCGGCGCTGCGCTGGTCGACGGCGGCCAGCACGATTCCCACCAGCGGGATCGGCTCACCGGCGGCCGGGCCGTCGGCATTGTCGGGGCGGATGAATGGCATCCCGTTGCCTGTCGACTCGTCGTGGTCCCAGACGCCGCCGATCGCACGCAGATAGGTTTCGCCGAGGTAGCGGATGAGTCCTTCGAAGAAGCGGCGGTTCTCCGGCTTGAGGATCTCTTCGGTGTTCGGGAACTTCGAGAGCACGAAGAGTTCGAGCATCGGCAGTGATTTCGGTCCGAAGTCCTTCGGGAACTTCACGGTCTCCCCGTCCTCCTTCTCGAAGGTTTCGGGGAGGTCGGCGAGGACGAACGCGCCGAGGCGGACGTCCATGTTGTTGATGAAAGCAGAGAATTCGCGCTGGAGTTCGTTCACGGGCACCACCTTAGTGCCTCGAGCCGGTTCGTCGAGTGCGTTCAGCTCTCGTCGTCGGGGCAGAAGTCGATGAGATGCATGAGGACCTCGACGATGAGGCTCGGATCGATGTCGACGTGCTCGTCCATCTTCTTCCCGGCCGCCGCAGTCAGGGCGATCCGGTTGAATACGGAGATCATGACCGTGAGGAAGTCGCCGATCGGCTGCTTCGTCGTGGCGCCGGCGACGTCGAGGGCCGTGGTCACGAGTGCGGCCAGCCGGTCGAGCTGAGTGGCGTTGAGTTCGACATAGCGGGCGTGGAGATGTGGAACCCGCAGGCAGTAGAGCTCGATCTCCTGTTCCGTGATCGTCTCGGCCACGGTCTGTTTCTTCTCATTGAAGACATCGTCGATGAACTGCGTCATCAGCGCTTTGATCTCCGGTGTCTCGGCAGTGGCTATGAGCTGCTCGGACCACCGCTGGATCGTGGCGTCGAGGCGATCGAGGTTCTCCGAGATGCGCATCTCGATGATCGCGAGCACCAGATCGTCACGGCTGGAGAAGTTCGAATAGAACGCCCCGCGGGTCAGGCCTCCAGCCTCGCAGATCTCCTCGATCGAGGCACCGTCGATGCCGCGGACGGCGAAGACCGAGGTGCCGGCCTGAACGAGGGTGGATCGGGTCTGGCGTCTGCGTGGGCTGAGTTCGTCTGTGTTCATCGTCATTTCGTTGCGGTGGGGTCGGCGATGGCCAAGGTGGTGCAGTCGTCTGCGCCGGCATCGGAGCCGACTGTGACGGCGGGGCGGAGAGCGAGGCGCCTGAGCATCTCATGGGAATCCTCGCTCAACCTGGGATCCATTTGCATGGAGGGTGGGTCTTGCACAACAATACAATACTGTATCCAATACACTTTTGTATCGAGGTTTTCGTGTCAACTTTCCTCTACGCCCTGGGCCGTCGTGCGTATCGGACCCCGTGGCGCTTCATCGCCGCGTGGCTGCTGATCTTCGTCCTCGTCGGAGCCGGAGTCGCCGCCTTCTCCAAGGACTTCGACAATGACTTCACACTCCCGGGTTCGGAGGCGCAGACGGCTCTGGACTCGATGAAGTCGACGTTCCCCGAAGCCGCCGGCGTCTCCGCCTCGGTGATCGTCGTCGCCGACGACGGCGATTCGGTCGAAGATGCGAAGTACAAGGATGCGATCGAAAACGAGATCGACCGCATCGAGGACCTCCCGCATGTTGACACGGTGACCTCCCCGTATTCCGACCTCGTCGAGGGCGCCACCAGCAAAGACGAGACGGCGGCCATGATCTCCGTCCAATACGACGGCACTCAGCAGGACGTCGGGGAGGACGCCGGCGACAACCTCATCGAGGCGCTCGACCCGCTGCGCGATGCCCTGCCGGGAGCGCAGGTCGAAGGCGGCGGTGAGCTCTTCCAGATCACCGGTGTCGAGATCTCCTGGGTCGAAGGCATCGGCGTCGTCATCGCCTTCATCGTCCTCCTGCTCACCCTCGGTTCCTTCCGCGCCGCGGGAATGCCGCTGATCACCGCGCTCATCGGCGTCGGCATCTCCGTGCTGCTCATCGTCGGCGGCACCGCATTCGCGACGATCAACTCCTCATCGATCATGCTCGCGCTCATGCTCGGCCTGGCCGTGGGCATCGACTACGCACTCTTCATCGTCTCCCGCGCCCGCGACCTCCTCGCCGAAGGCCACGACCCCGTCGAGGCGGCCGGACGCGCCGTCGCGACGGCCGGGTCCGCCGTCGTCTTCGCGGGCATGACCGTGATGATCGCACTCCTCGGCCTGTCCCTGGCTGGCATCCCCTTCCTCACGATCATGGGCGTCGGCGCCTCCGGCTCCGTCGCCGTGGCCGTGATGATCTCCCTGACGATGGTTCCCGCCCTGTTGGGACTCGTGAAGTCCAAGATCACCCCGAAGCCGACGAAGCGCTACCGGAAGGCCTACGCCGCGGCCGCTCGGCGGGCGACGACGGGCACGACCACCTCGGCGAAGGGATCACCGACCGGCACCGAGGTGGGCGACGGTTCCACGGGAACCCCCGCCGAGGCGACCGACCCGGCACTGCGGGAGAGGATCGCCGACGAGGCGCGCGCCGAGGGCGGCGACCCGTACCCGCCGACGATCATGAACAAGTTCTTCGCCGGGTGGCTCAAGGTCGTCACGAAGATCCCGCTGCTGACGATCGTCGTCATCGTCGGTGGCCTCGCGCTCTTCGCGATCCCCGCCACCCAGCTCCAGCTGTCCCTGCCCACCGCAGGAGATCAGGAACAGGGCACCCCGGCACGGGCGACCTACGACCTCATCGATGAGCACTTCGGACCCGGTTACAACGGACCCTTGGTCATGACCAGCCAGATCGTGACCAGCGATGATCCGCTCGGAGACGTCGAGGAGATCGAGAAGCGCATCGAGAAGGTCGACGGTGTCGAACAGGTCATCATGGCCACCCCGAACCGGGACGCGACCGTCGGGCTCTTCCAGATCATTCCGACGACCGCCTCCGACGACCCGGCGACCCTCGACACTGTGGATCGGCTGCGGGACCTGAGCACGGAGATCGAGGACGACTTCGACTTCGCCACCGCCGTCACCGGTGCCACCGCGATCCAGATCGACGTCTCGGATCAGCTCGGCAAGGCTCTGGTGCCCTTCGGCATCTTCGTCGTCGGACTCTCCATCATCCTGCTCATGATGGTCTTCCGCTCCGTGGCGGTGCCGATCAAGGCCACCGGCGGGTTCCTCCTCTCCGTCTTCGCCTCGTTCGGCACGGTCGTCCTCGTCTTCCACGACGGACTCTTCGCCGGCCCCTTGGGCATCGACGGGACGGGCCCGGTCATCAGCTTCCTGCCGATCATCGTCATGGGCATCCTCTTCGGCCTGGCCATGGACTACGAGGTGTTCCTCGTCTCCGGCATGCGCGAAGCCTATGTCCACGGCTCCTCGGCCAAGGACGCCATCAGAGCCGGATTCGCCTCCTCCGCACGCGTCGTCTCGGCCGCAGCGATCATCATGTTCTCGGTCTTCGCGGCCTTCGTGCCCGCCGGCGAGCCGATCATCAAGTCGATCGCGCTCGCCTTGGCCGCCGGCATCTTCGTCGACGCCTTCCTCGTGCGCATGTCGCTGGTGCCGGCGATCATGCAGCTGCTCGGCGACAAGGCCTGGTGGCTGCCGAAGTGGCTCGATCGGATCCTGCCGCGCCTCGACGTCGAAGGAGAGGGCCTCGCCCACGAAGTGGCCCTGCGCGACTGGCCGGAGCCGAACTCGGACTACCGGGTCTACGGACGCGGAATCGGCGTGTACTCCGGGGACCGAGGCTTCGCCCGCGTCGACATCTCCCTGCTGCCCGGCCAGATCCTCGTCGTCAGCGGCGATTCCCGCCGAGCCCTCCTGCTCGCCGTGTCCGGCCGCGTCGGACTCACGGCCGGGGAGATGAAGATCGGCCAGAACGTCCTGCCCGAACACGCCGGACGGGTCCGTCGACAGGTTCCCTACCTCGACCTCAACCGGGGTGAAGCCGACCGGATGATCAGTCCGCGCGACATCTCTCGGATGGCCGCCTCGGCGCCGGATCTGCTCGTCATCGACGGGGCGGAGAAGCTCGCAGCCGGGGCACGGGAATCGGCCGGACCGGCACGGGACCTGCGCGATCTGCTGCCGCAGCTCGTCGCCGACGGCACCACCGTCATCCTCGGCCTGCCCGACGGGGACGTGACAGGGATCTTCGATCCCGAAACGAACTACTTCCACCTCGACCTCGACGAGGCTCGACCCGATGAGCGGGGCGGAACCGACAGCGAATCAGGCGGCGAACACACCCACGCCGTCGACAGCACCAACATGGAAGGTGTGCAGTCGTGAGACTCGAACGTGCGAACTCGAAGAAGCCGGTGAACTGGCTCTCCCTCCTCGGCCTGGTCCTCATCCCGATCATCGTGGCGGCCGGATTCATCCTCGCCACGTGGAAGAGCGGCGATCGTCTCGAGACCATCGAAGCGGCCATCGTCAACAACGACGACGGGGCGAAGGTCGACGGCAAGACCGTGCCGATCGGCCGTCAGCTGACCAGCGGTCTGGTGGGCGAGGACGAGAACAACATCCACTGGGTCATCACCGACGAAGAGGATGCGCAGAACGGGCTGTCCGACGGTACCTACGCCGCGAAGCTGACGATCCCCGAAGGCTTCTCCCGCGCCGTGACCTCGGTCGATGATGCAAAGTCGGCGACGCAGACGCAGCTCGACGTCGACGTCTCCGGGACCGCTCCCGCGCTCGATACGCAGATCTCCCGATCGGTCGCCGAGGTAGCGCGGACGACCTTCAACACGCAGATGACCGAGAACTACCTCGACAACATCTACGTGGGCTTCAATAAGATGGGCGACCAGATGAAGGACCTCGGCGACGCCGCCGGGGAACTCGACAAGGGTGCCGAGGGCCTCAAGGAAGGCACCGGACAGTCGGCCGAAGGTGCCGGCGAACTCTCCAAGGGCATGAAGCAGCTCAGTGACAACGGCGGCGAGCTCAAGTCCGGAGCCACGGAGCTGTCGAAGGGCGCCGGCGAACTGTCAAAGGGTGCCTCGGAGATGTCCGGGGGCCTCAGCAAACTCGACAAGAAGACCTCGAAGCTGCCCGAGAGCACGCAGAAGCTGGCCGACGGCTCCGGTGAGCTCTCCGACGGCGTCGACGAGTACACGAAGTCCATCGACGAGATCATCAAAGGCTTCGCCGGGTCCGGAGACTCGGGAGAAGGCGGCCTCGGTGACATCACGAAGGGCGGCAAGGAACTCGAGAAGGGCGCCGACGGTGTGTCCAAAGGTGCCTCAGGCCTCTCCGACGGACTGCACCAGTACCGAGACGGGCTGAAGGAGGGTGCCGACAAAGCCGATCAGCTGGCCGGGACGAAGCCTGACCTCGACGGACTCGTGGCTGCCGGCATCATGACCAAGGCTGAGGCGGAGAAGGCACGGGCCGAGATGTGCCCGACCGGAACTCCCGATCAGGTCTGCCAGGGCATCGAACAGGCCTATGCTCAGGGGCTGCTCAACGGCACGTCGGGTGGTCTGAACCAGGCCGTCGACGGGCTCGAGCAGGAGCAGAACGGCTCGTCCCTCCTCGGCGGATCCGATGACCTCGCCAAGGGTGCGTCGGAACTCTCCGACGGCGTGACCAAGTTCGTCAAGGGGCTCGAGGACGGCCTCGGTGATCTGACGAAGGGCATGGAGGACATCTCGAAGAACGCTCCGAAGCTGCTCGAGGCCTCGAAGGGACTGCGCGACGGTGCCGCCGGGGTCGCCGACGGCAACCAGCAGCTCGCCGACGGAATGCCGGCCCTGTCCAAGGGCATCGGCAAGGTCGCCGACGGTTCCTCGGAGCTCTCCGACGGTGCCGGTCAGCTCAGCGATGGGCTGAGCGAATACAGCACCGGCGTCGGCAAGTACACCGACGGCGTCACCGAGGCCGCGACCGGCACCTCCGAACTCGCGGCCGGCCTCGACAAGCTCGATGAGGGTACGGGCAAGTACGCGAAGGGCGTGAGCAAGTTCTCCGACGGCGTCAAGGACGGTGCGGACGAAGTGCCGTCCTACACGGCTCCGGAACGTGACCGCTTGGCCAAGGTCGCCTCGGCGAATATCGAATCGCCGGACACGGACAGCGTCACGGATGTGCTGGCGGGATCGACGATCGCGCTGCTCATCATGCTCGCCCTGTGGATCGGCGGACTAGTCACCTACACGGTGCTCAAGCCGATCCCGGCATGGGCTCTGCTCTCGACGAAGTCCTCGTTCGCCGTGTGGGCGCGCGGACTGCTGCCCGGCCTCGTCGTCGGGGTGCTGCAGGCGCTGGTGCTCTCGGTCCTCGCGGTCACCGTGATGGACATCGACGCGATCCAGGGCTTCGACATCGCGGTGCTCACGTTCGTCACAGCGATCGTGTTCATGATCTTGAACTTCGCGCTCGTGGCGTGGTTCGGGGGAGTGGGCCGGTTCCTGTCGGTCATCGCCGTGGTGCTGGCCGTGGCGGGCCGGACGATCGGGGCGGTGCCGCAGTTCTTTGACTTCGTGGCGCCGATCCTGCCGCTGACTCCGTCGATGAACGGCTTCGCTGCGATCGCCGCGGGCACCAGCGGGCAGGCTGCCGCGTACGGCGGACTGCTGGCCTGGGCGGTCATCGGCATCGTGATGTCGTTGCTGGCCATCGTCCGGGCACGGACCACGAAGCCCGAAGCCGCCCTCGAAATGGCGTAGGCGCCGAGGCTCTGCGCTGCGCGGCGCAGCACGGCGCCTCTGCGCTGCGCGTCGCATCACGGCGCCTCTGCGAACAGCCCAGTCTGAGTTGAATAGCCCATGTTTGAAACAGGGCCATTCACCCCAGACTGGGCTGCTCGCATTCGGTGCTCGGCCCCCGAGTCCGTTTCGGGACACCCATTTCTGAAATGCTCACTTTCCTCCCTGTGCATTACAGAGCAGGGTGTATCGAACCCGGCCTCGTGCATTGTGCGGCGTGGAGTTCGGCAACTGCCTGGTGTGGGGCGCTGGCCGAACTGAGTCGTCGGCGTCCGCTGGGTCGCGGGTGGACCGAGAGTTCGTGGCGATTGGCCTCCGGGGAGAGCCTGCGGGGTCTCAGAGGAGGTCGAGGATCGCCTCGGCTGCGGCGTGCGAATCGTTGAGCGTGGCTGCGTTCGTTCCCGGATTGGCTGCGATCGCGAGGCCCCACTGCTTCGACGACAGCTGGATCGACAGAGCGAACCGGCGCGGGTGGACGTTGCCCTCGACATCGATCGTGCGATACGGCCGAGACGTGAGCGCGAGTCCGTTGAGGAACTTCTCCCGACCGTCGTCCAAGGTCAGACGGGCCGCGGTGAGCTGACCGCGTTCGAGCATCCCGTACAGCAGGACGTCGGCGGCACGTGAGACGGAGTTTGTCGGGGACGCGGCATCGATGACGACGCTGCCCGTGATCGCTCCGGCGGCCTGCGCCGAGGTGACCGTGAAGATCTCCGGCCGCGGCCCCTGCGCCTCATCGGTGAGCCCCTGCACCGCGGAAATGGGATTCTCGGACCCGTCCGGGCGTGCGGCGATGCCGGAACTTGCATTCTCTGCTTCGGCTTCGGGTGCATCCGAGGTCCCACGGAGTGCGTCCGGGTTCTCTTCGATGCGCATATCGGGGCCGATGAAGGTCACGATTCCCGCCTCGGCGAGGGCGATGAGTTCGGCGATCCGCTGTGGGGGAGGCCCATCGCAGATGCCGGAGACGAAGCCCTCGAACCAGCCGAGGATCTCCATGTCGATGCTCACGCGATCGATGTGGCCTGCGACGATGAGCTCCTTGAGCAGCAGTCGGGACTGCCACAGCACGGTGAAGAGTGCCTTCTCCGGGCTGCCGGTCGGACCTGCCAGAGAGCTGCGCAGGTCAGTGCGCAGGAAGTCGAGCATCCACTCGTGCAGAGAGCCCGCTACTCCCGGCTCACGGCTGGTGAAGAGTTCACCTTCGAGCGGGTTGAGCAGGGTGTGCAGGGACATGCGGTCGGCGGGATCGGGCACGAGTGCCTCTTCGATCTCCGACCAGGCGAAGGCCTCGCGGGTGACGCGACCTTGGCGGGCGGCATCCTCGGTGGTCGTGGCGCTGGCTGTTCGTGCAGCGCTGGACGTCGCCGTGGCGCTTGCCGCAGTACGAGCGGTCGCAGCGGCCCGATCCTCGGACGAACCGACTTCGCCCGACTGCGGGTGGGTCTCCTGCCAGGTGCGTCGGGTCAGGTGGCGCGAGACGGCTTCGCCGATAGCCTCGCGCAGCTGGCCGGGGTCATCGGCGAATGCTTCGGGGCGGACCTGGGAGAGCGTGTGGTAGTACGCCAGACGCAGGTCGGCGAGGATGAGCGGCCACAGCTGATCATTGAATCGAGCACCGGCCTTGCGTTCCCCGTCGAGGTCCTCGATCCCGGCGAGCAGAGCGATATTGTCCTTCGTGAAATACCGCAGGGGCCAGTCCCGGCGAGGATGTTCATGACAGATCGGTTTGCTGCGGTACGGGATTCCACGTCGTGATCCCAGCGCCAACTGCGGTTCGTCACCACTGGGTACATACCGCAGCAGTCCGCCGGGCTGCGCCTCGTAGCGGCCGCCGCGCTCATGAGTGAACAGGGTCTGCAGGTCGAAGTAGTTGAGCCCCATGCCTCGGACGATGACCCGCTCACCGGGGGCCACCTCGGTGACGGGGGTTTCCGCGGGCAGACCCTGCGGCAGGTACAGCCCGCCGCCCAGTTCGGCGAAAGCGGCGAGGCGGGCGCGCTCCTCCGGCTGGGCGCTGGGGATGTGACCGACGGCGAGCACGACGGCGCTGGCGACGATCGTCGTGCCGTTCTGGCAGCGCACGAGCTGCTCGGGGACAGTGGCCCGTGAACTCTCTGCCACCGATGGGGGGAGGTCCATCGCGGGCAGGTCGATGACAGATTCGGCCTTCGTCGGGTGTTCGACGATCTCGATGAAGTCCGGTGCGCCCTCGCGGATGCGCCGGTAGGCGTCGCGGAGGTAGCGGCCGTAGAGGCTGCGGCTGGGGAAGGTCGAGTGCAGCGGTTCGGTGCCGCCGTTGGCAAGGTACCAGTCGGCCATGGACGGTCCGGTCGGCGCTTCGTCGGCGCCGAGGAAGCTGCAGCTGGAGTCGGGGAAGACGGTCTGCTCGGCGATGGTGGTGTTCATCAGCAGAGACTCGGGCTGGTCGGTGCGCCACACGATTCCCGCTCCGGGCGGGTACGGATCGATGAGGTGGATGGTCAGCGCGGCCTCGGCAGCTCCGGCGAAGCGTTTCGCAGCCAGAGCCACGAGTCTCTCCAGAACGGTGAGACCCCGCGGTCCGACACCGATGATCGCGACCGCGGGGGCAGGAGTCTGTGGAGCCTGGCTCACCCCTGCTCGCCGGTTCCGCCGTTGGGTCCGGGGTAGCCGGGGAAGTCGTCACCGGGCTTGAAGCCCTTCGGGTAGCACTTGCCTTCGGCGTTGGGCTCACCCGGCGTAGCCGCTTCGGTGGCGTCCGCCTCGGCGCCGGCCTCATCCGTGGATCCATCCGCGGAATCGGCGGGTTCCTCGGTGGCGGTGTCTTCAGTGCTGTCCTCGGTCGAATCCGCGCTGTCCTCGGATTCCTGGGACTTGCTGCCGTCGTTCGTCGGCTTCGGGGTCTCCTCGCCGTCGGATGCGCCCTTGACCTCGCCGAGGATCCACTTGTGGAGCACATCGTAGTCGGGGTCATAGGTGGGGGTGACGTCGTTGTTGATCTGCACCGTGGTGACATCGCCCTTCTGCATCATCAGCGCGAGCTCGATGAAGGCAGGGATCTCGTTCTGCGGGATCGAGGTGGCGATGTTCCGCGTCGCGGAGTTCGCGAGCTTCGGGTAGGCCGTGGCGATCTCCTGCGGATCGACCTGTTCGAGCGTCGTCTTGAGCATGCGCTGCTGACGGCACATGCGGTCGTAGTTGTCGCTGCCTTCGCGGGAGCGGACGTACCAGAGTGCGTCCTTGCCCTTAAGGGTCTGCGGGCCCGGATCGACCCAGCCGTAGATCTCGTTCTTCACACCCGACATCGATTTTCCGCCGCCCATCGGGATCGGGCGTTCGACGTCGATCTTGACTCCGCCGATGGCGTCGACGACGTCTTCGAATCCGGCCATGTCGACCGAGGCCCAATAGTCGAGTTTGAGGCCCAAGGAGCCTTCGACGGCCTGCATCGTCGTCCACATTCCAGGTTCGAGACCGTGCGCATTGCCGATCTGATCCGGGTTCTGTTCGCCCCACTGCCACACGGCGTTGATGAGGTCCTCAGAGGAGTCGCCGGAGGGACGGAATCCGTCTGGCCAGGCCTTTTCGAGTTCGCTGCCTTCGGGGAAGACCGGGAACGCGAGGTTACGGGGCACGGAGATGAGCGCGGCATTGCCGGTCTTCGTGTCGATGGAGGCCACGAGCATCGTGTCCGGGCGGGTGCCTTCACGGTCGTCGCCGTTGTCGCGGCCCATGAGGAAGACGTTGATATAGGGCTTGTCCGCCCAGAGGTCCTCGGCGCTGTGGGCTTTGCCGGTGCTGTCGCCGAAGAGGCTGGCGACCGTGTCGGACTGCACGCGGGCGAAGACCGAGCCGACGCCCAGCGGGATGCCGATGATGAGGGCGAGGGAGACGACGAGGACGCCGGCCATCTTGTTCTGCCAGGGCCGGTATCGGTGACCGCGGCGCAGCCCGAGGTGGGACACGACCATCACGAGGATCCAGATCACGGCCACGAGCACGGCGGCGATGGCGAGGAAGTTGAGCAGCGAGGGACTGGCGACGATCGTGGCGACCGCACGCACCGGTCCCTTGACCAGCAGATAGACGAGCCCGACGAGCAGAGTGATGACGAAGAGACCGAAGACGATGAGCCCGGCGGGCCGGAAGCGTGTGCGCAGCAGTCCGACGCCGGGCAGCAGGGTACTCAGAGAGGTCCAGCCGACGAGGCTGGGGAACGATTCGCCGAGGCGGGAGGAATGGCGGCGGGCCCGTCCCGGTTCGTGACCGGTGGACTTCTCGTCGTGGGCGGAGCCGTTGTCGTCGGCTGCTCTCGCGGCAGACGATGCGCCGGCTGCGGCTGCGGCTGCCGTGCCGACCGCTGCTGCAGCCGCGGCGCTGCGGGCGCCTCGTGCGGCGGATGGCTTCTTCCGGCCCCGGCCGCGGGATCCGGCCGCGTGCCGTTCGCGCGCGTCACGTCGCGTCGTCGGGGCGGAGTCCGTGTCGGTGTCGGTGTCAGCGTGGCTGTCATCGCGAGAATCTCTCGCCGAGGCGGCCGATTCGTCCCATGCGAAGGTGCGCGGAGCATCGTGGGCAGGATCGCGCCGTGAACCGGCGCCCGGATCGTCCTGTGTGTTCGAGCTTGCTGCCGCGGCCACTCCGGCCGCAGAGGCTCCGCTGGCGGCGGCTGCACGCAGCATTCGGGCTTCGCGGCGAGTGCGCGGGGCGACCGGACGCGGAGGCGGTGCATGCGGCGAGCGGGACGAAGTTCCTGCGTCCCGGGTGCTGTCGCCGAGTCGGTTGTCCGATTGATCTCCGGATCCGCGGGAGCTTGTGCGGAATGAATAGTCGGATCGGGCGTCGGCGGACCGTGTGGAGTCCTGACCGGAATTCTGGTCCGAGTTCGTGCGGGACTGACGAGGGTTCACCGACGAGGTCGGCAGCTGCTGAGAGTCGTGACGCTGGGATCCCGAGCGGCGAGGCTCGGTCGGTCGAGAATTCTGCTGCGGTGAGCTCGACTGCGGTGGCGAGTCGCTTTCACTGGCGGCGGTGTCGCCGCGGAACCGGGGGCGAGAGGAGGCCCGGAGCCGACGACCTGTTGTCTGGGTATCGGGGTCGCGCCCATGCGGTCCGCGCTTGTCAGGGGGAAACTCTGGCAAGTTGTCTACTCCTCAAAAAACTGTCTGCTCGTGCAATACGGCCCGCTCGCCGTTCTCGACTCCGGCGCAGGGCACACCGCGGGCATCGGATTTCCGACCGGTGTTTCTGCGAGGATCTGAGACCAGACCGCAAAGCACATCACGCCGATTTTACGCCTGGACATTGATGAATGCTGGAATTCCGGTGTGGGGGAGCGGTACAAAGGGAACGTTCGGCCCGGATTCGCGCCCATGACGGGTCGGTTCGACTATGACGAAGGCCACTGTCCACAGTTGCGCTTTGCCCTGGATGGCTCCTTTCCCTTAGGCTGTATCCCGTAGTGCTGGAGGGTCTGTCGGTGTGCGATTCGCCGGAACAGATCGCAGCATTGCGGATGGAGTCGTGGCTGAGCGGCCGAAAGCGTCACCCTGCTAAGGTGAAGTCCTCCAATAGGGGGACCGTGGGTTCAAATCCCACCGGCTCCGCGTTTGGCAGAACCCCTGCGATCTGGATCAGGTCGCAGGGGTTCTGCGTTTCTGTTCGTCTCGACTTACGTTCGATGTAGTGAAAGTTCACTTGTCCGGGGTACGGTGATCCGCGTCCGCCCCGCGCCACCGGAGCTCACCAGCAGAGATGTTGCTCCGGCGAGTACTGAGGAGAACTCTCATCGCTATGCCCCTGATCCGCAGGACCGCTCTGTCCGCTGCCGCCGCCGCTCTGGCGCTGACCCTGACCGCCTGCTCGTCCGGAGATGACGCAGAGGAGCCGAACGCCCAGGGCGCCGAGACCCAAGGCGCCGCGCAGGAGTCCGGAGAAGCCGCAGGTTCGAAGGGTGAAACCGGATCCGCCGAGGCGGCCGGCCTCGACCCGAAGGATCTTCCCGATCCTGTCGCTTCCCAGGAGATCCCCGCCGCCGTCGACGGCGATGACAAGGCAACGATGACTGTCGAGCTGTTCCCGCTGAAGCGTCAGGGCGAGACGGTCGTGGCGCAGTTCGCGTTCAGTGTGAACTCTGATCAGACCGACGAGGACGACGACGGTGACGATCTCTACGGCTATCTGGGCGGGAGCTGGGCGCCGTTCCTTGTCGACTCGCAGAACCTGCGCAAGCACAACGTGTTGGATAAGTTCCCGCAGCGAGCGCAGACGGATGTCCAACAGACAAAGTTCAAACCCGGCCAGACCCACTACGCCTTCGCTGTCTTCGCGGCCCCGCCGCCGGATGTCGACGAGGTCGAGGTCTCCGTCGTCGACGGTATGAACCTCGCCACCGGAGTGAAGATCTCGTGAAGCCGGCAGCCGTCGGTCCTGCAGCGGTGATTCTTGCTGCCGGCATTGTCGTCGCCGGCCCACCCGCACTCGCGTTCGCAGACTCAGTGACTTCGCAGGACATCGCCAACCGAGATGCCCCGACTCCGGAGGACTTCACCGATCCCGACCAGTCGCAGATCGACAAGAGCATCGTCGAACTCGAACCGGAGATCTATGACCTGGACAAAGGCATCGAGGACGTGGAGACGACCAAAGCCAGTGGCGGCGATACCGTGGTCACGCTCGACACCGATATCCTCTTCGACTTCGACTCGTCCGAACTGAGTGAGGCCGCGAAGAAGAAGATCAAGGAGCTCGTCACGGATCTCCCGACCGACTCCGAAATCACCGTCGGCGGGCATACGGATTCCAAGGGCGAAGACGACTACAACAAGAAGCTCTCCGAAGACCGCGCGAAGGTCGTCGCCGAGGTGCTCACCTCGGAGGACTCGGACCTTGACGTGACGGCAAAGGGTTTCGGCGAGTCCGAGCCCGTCGAGTCGAACGAGAAGAACGGCAAGGACGACCCAGAGGGCAGGGCGAAGAACCGTCGCGTCGAAATCCGCTACGAAGACTGAGGCTGTTCGGGAAGAGTGGCTGAGACCATTGACGAACCTGACAGCACTGCATAGCGTCTCTTTCAATAGATGGTCATCCATGAGGCAACTTCGGTGACGTCGGCTCTCATCCGGCGGCGAAACCGCCGATTCGGGGACCAACGGAGGGCAACCGATTGAAGACAGTCATCATCGGAGGCGGCGTGGTCGGGCTGACCAGCGCCTACGAACTGGCGCTGAGCGGACACGACGTCACCGTCATCGAGGCTGCCCGCTGCGGTGCGGGCGCCTCCCACGGAAATGCCGCAAAGATCGCCATCGCCGAGAGCACCCCGGTGCCTGCCCCAGGGGTGCTGCTTCAGGGGATCCGATGGATGTTCAAACCCGACAGCCCACTATCGATCAAGCCGTCCCTTGCGCCCGGCTATCTCAGATTCCTGTTGCGGATGGCCAGGCACTGCAACACACGCGACTTCGAAGCCGGACTCGACCTCCACCTGCGCCTCGGCGAGGATGCGAACGATCTCTTCGATGAGTACCAGGCTCAAGGAATCGACTTCGAGATGTACGACCGCGGTGTGCTGTTGGCTTTCGAGACTCGGGAACGCTTCGACGAGTACTGTGCGAGCCTGCCTGCTTTCGCGGCCGCAGGCCACCGGCCGCGGCGACTGCATGACGACGAAGTCCGCGAGGCCGAACCGGCTCTCAGCGATCGCATCCGCCACGGTCTCTCCTTCTCCGCTGACCGACAGATCGAACCCGATTCTCTGACAGCGGGCCTCCTCGTGAAACTCTCCGATCTCGGCGTAGTCGTGCGAGAAGACACTCGTGTCGGACGCTTCGTTCGCTCCGGCGACTCCGTGACCGCAGTCGTCACCTCCGACGCGGAGGTCATCAAGGCCGAAGCTCTTGTCATCTCCGCCGGGGTCCCGTCCGGCGAGTTGGCCCGGCAACTCGGCCAGAAGATTCCGATCTACTCGGGCAAGGGCTACAGCATCGACTACTCACCCGCTCCGATCCAGCTGCGCACATCCCTGACCCTCGAAGATGCTCGCGTCGCCGTCACTCCGCTGAACGGCATGCTCAGGCTCGCCGGCACGATGGAGTTCGGCAGCACGGACGACGACGTCAACGAGGTTCGCGTCGGTGCAATCCGGCGTGCGGCTCAGGAAGCATTTTGTGATTGGGGCGACGGTCACGGTGAACTGGCTCCATGGGCTGGGTCGCGCCCCATGACTCCTGACGGACTTCCCGTCATCGGGCGCCTGGACTCCGTGAAGAACGCCTACATCAATTCGGGACATTCGATGCTCGGTCTGACATTGGCACCGGGATCTGCTCGGCTGCTTGCCGGACTCATGACTGATGGAAGCTCGACGCTGCCCGGTGAACTGCTCACTCGTGTGTCCGCGAACCGGTTCTGAACGATTCACGTCAACGCCGCACGGACCCGAACGGACGAGGATGGGCTCATGAAGACACAGCAAGTCACTGGCAGCGAAGTCGTGGACTGAGGCCCGCACAGAGGCGAGGGAACGTGAAGAACAGACAGCTCATCAAGGCCGTCGATGTCCACGCGGCCGGCGAACCCGGCCGCGTGCTCATCGGCTCGGGACTGCGGGTCAAAGGTGCGACGATGGCCGAGAAGCTCCGCTACTGCGAAGAGCATCTCGACGACTTCCGGAACCTCATCCTTCACGAACCCCGCGGTTATCCCGGCCTGTGCTCGCCGATCGTCGTGCCTGCGACGGATCCGAGCTGCGATTTCGGAATGATCGTCATGGAGCAGGGCGGGTTCAAGCCGATGTCCGGATCGAACCTCATCTGCACCGTCACGGCGCTGATCGAGACGGGATCCGTCGACGTCAGCGAACCGGTCACCGAGCTGCGGGTCGACACCGCCGCCGGTGTCGTCACGGTCCGCGCCGAGGTGGAGGCCGGCCGAGCGAAATCGGTGACTTTCGACAATGTCCCGGCTTTCGTCCACGGACTCGACCTGCCTCTCGAGGTGCCTGGGTACGGGACGATTCCCGTCGACATCGTCTTCGGCGGTCAGTTCTACGTACAGACTGCGGCGGACAACCTCGGCGTGGCTCTTGATCCTGGCAATGCCAAGGAGATCATCAGGGCTGCCAGCGTGTTGAGGCAGGCGGCGAACGAGACCTTCGAGGTGAGGCATCCCCTCATCCCTGAAATCGATTCGATCGGTCTGCCGCTGATACACGGACCCGCCCGAACAGAGGGCACCGACGGACGCAATGCGGTCGTCCTGCCCAACGGCATCGTCGACCTCGACGATCCGAGCACGTGGACGGGGACGTTCGACCGTTCGCCCTGCGGCACCGGCACGAGCGGCCGAGTCGCAGCCAAGCACGCCCGCGGCGAACTGCCCGTCGGTCAGCGGTTCATCCACGAATCGATGCTGGGAACGACCTTCACCGCCGTGGTGAAGGAAGAGACCGAGATCGGCGGACTGCCGGCCGTGATCCCCTCGATCACCGGGCGCGGATGGATAACCGGATTCCAGCAGCTCGTCCTCGAGCCCGACGATCCGTTCCCGATCGGCTTTACCGTCGGTGACATCTGGAGCGGCGGCACGAGCGCTGCGGAACCCGCAGACGAGAACTGGGGACCCGCAGACGAGAACCGAGGAACGGACAAGGATCCGCAGGGCCGATGACCTATCGAGCGATAGTCTGCTGAGTAAGGGCCGTGGTCGACGCCGACACGATCAGTCGCACATGAGGAGCACACAATGACGAATGAACCCGACCGAATCTCTTTCGACGACCTTGTCTCGGCCATCGAAGCGAAGCTCGTGGCCGCAGGCGCTTCGCCTTCGGTGGCCGACGTGCTGGCGACCAACTGCGCCACCTGTGAACGCGACGGTACCCTCAGCCACGGAGTCTTCCGGGTGGCCGGCTATCTCGATTCGCTGACCCGCGGTTGGGCAGATGGGGCCGCGCAAGCGAGCATCGACGTCGTCGGCCCTTCCTATATTCGCATCGACGGTCACAACGGTTTCGCCCAACCCGCACTCGCCGAGGCTGGGCCGGCGATCGACCAGGCGCTCGACGACACCGGTGTCGCCGTCATCGCCCTGCGCAACACCCACCACTTCAGCGCCCTGTGGCCCGACCTCGAGGCATTTGCACGCGACGGTCGGGTGGCGATGGGGATGATCGCCAGCGGCAAGCTCGCCGTTGTCCCCGAGGGGGCCACTCGTCCGGTCTTCAGTACCAATCCGTTCGGTTTCGCCACACCCGTGGCTGACGCGGACCCGATCGTCTTCGACTTCTCCACGTCGTCGATGTCCCACGGGGATCTGCAGCTGCTGCGGGCAGAGGGCCAGGAGGTTCCGGTCGGGACCGGGGTCGACTCGACCGGCGCGGACACCACGGATCCGAACGCCATCCTCGACGGCGGCGGCATCCGTCCCATCGGCGGGCACAAGGGTGCGCTGCTGTCGTTCATGATCGAAACGCTCGCAGCAGGGCTGACCGGCGGTGCCTTCACCTATGAGGTCGACGCGGAGGCCCCCGAGGGCGCCCACACCTTCCGGACCGGTCAGCTCTTCATCGTCATCGACCCCGAACGCGGCGGCAACGACGCGTACCTCGCTCGGGTGCGCGAATTCGTCGATATGCTCCGCGACGCAGGTATGAATCGTCAGCCCGGTGACCGTCGCTACGCCAATCGCGCCGAGACGGCCGAACGCGGAATCCCTATCACCGACACGATTCGCTCCCTGTTCGACTGAATTGCCGTCGACCGATCGAAGCCTGCTCTGTCCCGAGCAGCACACGACCCCGCTGGAGGGAGTCGCCGACTCCGTCGAGAACGGTCCTCAGCCGTACATCCGCCACCACAGCAGTGCCACGTGCAATGCCGTGCGTGACTCCGCATCCTCGAGTGAGACGCCGAGGCGGTCCTGCAGGCGATTGATCCGTGCGTAGAGCGCGGGCCGAGACAGGTGCCCGGCCCGCGCCATCGCGGACTTGTTGCCGCCATGGGAGAGGTAGAGCTCGAGGAAGTCGAGCAGTCCGTCGTCTGCGGAGTCCCCAGCGGATGGCAGAACGCCGTCCCGACGTCCGTCCTCACCGAGCAGCGGCCCCAGCTCTCCCTCGGCGAAGGCGCGCAGTCGCGAGTCCTCGGCCAGCAGAGACAGCAGCCCGCGAATGCGCACGTCCGAGGAGCGGTAGAACGCACGCTCACGCACATCGAGCGTCGATGCGACCTCGGCGACGTGGGAAGCCGCTTCGAGGCCGGCGATGGCGCGCAGCAGGGAGGTGCTGCCTCTCCCGACTCCGACCACCCAGCTAGCGGCAAGATCCTCGAGTTCGGCGAGGAGGCGGTTGAGGCGGTCGTCGGCCTCCTCAGTGCCGTGCGGACTCGGCTGTGATCGTCGGCTTCTCCCGCGACCGGGCCCCACAATGAACCCGAACGCACCCGACTGCAGGCTCGTCATGAGCAGACACAGATTGAGGCGCGAGGCGGCAGAGGCGATCTCCTGCGTCAGGCCGCGCTCTTGCAGCTGCACGCGAGTCGGATCGGTGTCGGTCTCTCGATCGATGCGGATGACCACCGGGGTGAGTTCGGCCTTGTCAGCAGGCGCGAATCCCAGAGAGCGGGCGCGCTCCCGTGCTGAACGCTCGTCGATGCCCTCCGAGTCCGTGATCTCTCGGATCAGTCCGCTTTGGGCCTGCAGCAGCAGATCCTGCTCATCGCGATCGGCCATTCGAGTCAGCGTCAGGGCTTCACCGGCGCGTTCGATGACCTGCTCGAGATCGGCGACGGACTCGGCGGCGCCGGGCACGACGAGCCGGCCCCACCGGCGAGAACGCAGCCCCACCGGCGTCTGCCGCCACTGCGCCGGCGCGTGGCCGCCGGGTGTCGTACTCGCACCGCTGACAAGGTCGACCCACTTCTGTGCGAGAGCCTGCGAACCACGGCCGGAATGCGCGAGCACCCGATGTGACACATCCTCGAGGACCACCGCCGTGCCCAACAGCTCGGCCGTACGATCGACGATCGTCTGCGCCTCGGCCCGATCGAGGCTCAGCTGCGTGTACGTCTCGTGGATCTCCCGGGCATGTTCGAGCCGCGATATCTGCTGTGCGAGAAGGCTGCGGTGCGCGAGCTCGGTGATCCTGACGAACTTCACCCGACGCGGCAGGACGATGACGGGCAGTTCCCTCGCCGAGGCGGCCGCGGCCGCGATCTCGCGTGCTCTCTCATCGTGGGTCGAGTTCTCATCGACGAGTTCGATGATCGTCCCAGCGGCACCTGCGCGCTCGAGCTGGTCGAGGAACTCCGTCATCGCCGCAGGCGAGTGGCGGAAGGCCGTGGCGGTGGTCAACACGAGCTCCCCACCCTCGAGGAAGCGCTCGACATGCTCGGAATCGGCGATGTGGACCCAGCGGATCGCCCGGTCGAGGCCTGCCTCGCCGGCAAGTACCGCAGGCTCTGCAGCCTTGATCTCCTCGAACTCGAGCAGACCGGCGATGCGCAACGATGTCCCGCTCGACTCCCGTGCAGTGTCCATTGACACAGTGTAAAGCCGAGGGCGAAGACTCTGACGTTCTGACACTTCCGAGATCGGCAAAGCGGACAGAGGATGGACTCAACCGACGTACCGACGACGCAGAAGGACCCTTCATGGCAACGCTCTCCCATTGGATCAACGGACAGACCGTCACCGGGGACACCGACACCCGCCTCGGCGATATCACGAACCCGGCCACCGGAGTCGTCAGCGGCCAGGTGGCCCTGGGTTCGAAGGCCACCGTTGAATCGGCGATCGCCGCAGCCTCCGCCGCATTCCCCGCCTGGCGCGACACCTCGCTGTCACGGCGGACGTCCATCCTCTTCTCCTTCCGCGAGCTGCTCAACGCCCGCAAGCAGGAGCTCGCGGAGATCATCACCGCCGAACACGGCAAGGTACTCTCCGACGCCCTCGGCGAAGTCGCCCGCGGACAGGAGGTCGTCGAATTCGCGTGCGGCATCGCCGGTCACCTCAGGGGCGGGCATACGGAGAACGCGTCGACGAAGCTCGATGTCCATTCCCTGCGCCAGCCGATCGGCGTCGCCGCGATCATCTCTCCCTTCAACTTTCCGGCCATGGTCCCGATGTGGTTCTTCCCCGTGGCCATCGCCACCGGAAACACCGTCGTGCTCAAACCCTCGGAGAAGGACCCCTCGGCCGCGAACTGGCTCGCCGAGCTGTGGAAGGAAGCCGGCCTGCCCGATGGCGTGTTCAACGTCGTCCATGGTGACAAGGAAGCCGTCGACACGATCCTCGACAGCCCCGACGTCGCCTCGGTGTCCTTCGTCGGGTCGACCCCGATCGCACAATACGTCTACGAGAACGGCACCGCCGCCGGCAAGCGCGTCCAGGCACTCGGCGGAGCGAAGAACCATATGCTCGTCCTGCCCGATGCGGACCTCGACCTCGCCGCCGACGCCGCCGTCAACGCCGGCTACGGCGCCGCCGGAGAGCGCTGCATGGCGATCTCCGTCGTCGTCGCCGTCGAATCCGTCGCCGATGAGCTCGTGGCGAAGATCGCCGAGCGCACCAAGACCCTGCGCGTGGGCGACGGGGCGACCGAACCCGACATGGGACCGCTCGTCACCGCCGCCCACCGCGACAAGGTCGCAGGCTACATCGATGCCGGCGCCGAGGCGGGAGCGAAGGTCGTGCTCGACGGTCGGGAGAACACCCCGGCCGACGGGTTCTTCCTCAACCCGACCCTCTTCGACGACGTGACCACCGACATGTCGATCTACACAGACGAGATCTTCGGCCCCGTGCTCTGCGTCGTCCGCGTTCCCGGCTACGACGAGGGCCTCGATCTCATCAACGCCAACCCGTACGGCAACGGCACCGCGATCTTCACCAACGACGGGGGAGCGGCCCGCCGCTACGAGAACGAAGTCGAGGTCGGCATGGTCGGCATCAACGTCCCGATCCCCGTGCCCGTGGGCTACTACTCCTTCGGCGGGTGGAAGAACTCGCTGTTCGGCGACACCCACGCCTACGGCGACGAAGGCGTCCACTTCTTCACCCGTGGGAAGGTCGTGACCTCACGCTGGCTCGATCCCAGCCACGGCGGACTCAACCTCGGCTTCCCGACCAACGACTGAACAGACCACCACGGACGTCCGCCCCGATCAAGGGGCGGGCGTTCACGCAACGACGAACCACCTCGGCGAAGGAGCCCAGACATGACCACCACCGCGGATTCCCCGCTCACCGAATCGCACCTCGACGCTGATCGCACCGGTGCCGACCGGATCGACCCTGACCTCATCGAGGCAGGGCGACGTGCCCACGAGCTCGACCGTGCTCACGTCTTCCACTCCTGGCAGGCACAGGGACCGTTCGACCCGATGACGATCGTCGACGCCGCCGGCCCCTACATCTGGGACGGCGAGGGCCGAAAGCTGCTCGACATGTCATCGCAGCTGGTCAACACGAATATCGGCCATCAGCACCCGGCCGTCGTCGCGGCGATCCAGGAGCAGGCCGGCCGGCTGTGCACCATCGCGCCGCAGCACGTCAACGGCGCCCGCTCCGAGGCGGCCCGACTCATCACCGAACGCACCCCGGGCGACCTCGATCACGTGTTCTTCACGAACGGGGGAGCCGACGCGAACGAGCACGCGATCCGGATGGCCCGACTGCACACCGGTCGGACGAAGGTGCTCTCTGCCTACCGCAGCTACCACGGAGGCACGCAGCTGGCCGTCAACGTCACCGGCGACCCGCGCAGGTTCGCCAACGACTACTCCGCTGAGGGCATCGTCCACTTCATGCCCGCCTACCCGTACCGGTCGTACTTCGACTCGACCTCCGAGGCCGAGGAGACACGGCGCGCGCTGGCCCACCTCGAGGACATGATCACCCTCGAGGGGCCCGGCAATATCGCGGCTCTCATCCTCGAGACCGTTCCGGGCACCGCGGGGATCTACGCCCCGCCGGCCGGCTACCTCGCCGGCGTGCGCGAGCTGACGGCGAAGTACGGGATCGTCTTCATCGCCGACGAAGTGATGGCCGGTTTCGGCCGCACCGGTCGCTGGTTCGCCGTCGACCACTGGGACGTCACCCCGGACCTCATCACCTTCGCCAAGGGCGTGAACTCCGGATACGTCCCGCTCGGCGGGGTCGCCATCTCGGATGCGATCTTCGAGACCTTCCGTGATCGGGCCTACCCGGGCGGACTGACCTACTCGGGACATCCGCTCGCCTGTGCGGCAGCGGTCGCGACGATCACCGCGATGGAGGACGAGGGGATGATCGCCAACGCCGAGCGCCTCGGCGAAGACATCATCGGTCCTGCCCTGCGGGAGATCGCGCAGCGTCACCCCTCGGTCGGGGATGTGCGGGGTCTCGGCTGCTTCTGGGCAGTCGAGCTCGTCAAAGACCGGACGACGAAGGAGCCGCTGGCAGCCTACGGCGGCAGCTCACCGGAGATGAACGAGGTCATCGCAGCGCTCAAGGCCGACGGCGTGCTGCCGTTCGCGAACTTCAACCGCATCCATGTCGTGCCGCCGCTGAACACTCCGGATGAGGACGTCAGGTTCGGGCTCGCCGCCCTGGATCGGGCACTCGACGTCGCGGATCGGTACGTCACGGAGTAGATTCGTCACGCGTGACTGAGGAGCCGCCTCGGCGAGGGATCGCTGTGTTCGGGCCCCGTTCGGAATGTGAGTGCAATTGCACTCTCAGCCGGGCGGGGCCCGTTTGCGCACGTCAAAAGTGAACAAAAGGTGAATGAGGTGGAGTAGGGTCGAATTGCGGGTGAAGAGCAGTTGAATCTGTGGGTAGACTTCTGCGGGATAGTGATGGCTGGCCGTCAGCTGCATCATCCACGGTCCGAATAGTGTCTACACCCAAGGTCGATTAGTGGAAATCATCTTCGTCGTCGTGCTCGTCATCGCACTGGCACTGTTCTTCGACTTCACCAATGGCTTTCACGATACGGCCAATGCCATGGCCACACCGATCGCGACCGGGGCCATCAAACCCAAGACTGCGGTCACGCTCGCCGCGATCCTCAACCTCGTCGGAGCCTTCCTCTCCACCGAGGTGGCCAAGACCATCTCGGGCGGCATCATCAAGGAAGGCGGCGGGGGAGTCCAGATCAGCCCCTCATTCATTCTCGCCGGCCTCATCGGCGCCATCATCTGGAACATGGCGACATGGCGGTTCGGACTTCCCTCGTCCTCGTCCCACGCTCTCTTCGGCGGTCTCATCGGTGCGGCCATCGTCGGTGCCGGGTTCAGCTCCGTCGACTACGGAGTGTTCCTGTCGAAGGTCGTCATCCCGGCTCTGGCGGCCCCGCTCATCGCCGGGTTCAGCGCCTACCTGTGCACGAAGATCGCCTACGCGATCACTCGCCGCAACGAGGAGGGCAAGACCGCTCGCCGTGCACCATTCAAGTACGGGCAGATCTTCTCGTCCTCGCTGGTGGCGCTCGCCCACGGAACGAACGACGCGCAGAAGACGATGGGCGTCATCACCCTCGTGCTCGTGTCGGCGAACCTGCAGGAGCACGGCACCGGCCCGCACATCTGGGTGATCACTGCCTGTGCTCTGGCGATCGCGTTGGGCACCTACGTCGGCGGTTGGCGCATCATCGACACCCTCGGCACGAAACTGACGACGGTCAAGCCCGCCCAGGGACTGTCGGCCGAGACGTCGACGGCTGCGGCCATCCTCGCCTCCTCGCACCTCGGCTTCGCCCTGTCGACGACACAGGTCGCCTCCGGTTCCGTGCTCGGTTCGGGCCTGGGCCGCAAGGGCGCCGACGTGCAGTGGTCGACGGCCGGACGGATCGCCTCGGGTTGGCTGCTGACGATCCCGGCAGCCGCGATCGTCGGCGGCATCGCCGCCGGCATCGCTCACCTGGGAACGATCGGCGTCATCGTCGACACGATCATCGCCGTCATCGTGGTGCTGTGGATCTACATCAGCTCCCGCCGGGTCGAGGAGACGGACATCTCGAACTTCGACACCGTCGGCGAAGCCGTCAACATCCGCGGCCGCAAGCGCAAGCTGCGCAAGGACCGCAACCGCAAACGCGCTCAGGAGAAGCGGGAAGCCCGCTACGAGGCCTGGGCAGAGAAGCAGGCGGCGAAAGAGAAGCGCCGTGCCCACCGTGATGCCAAGAAGAACGGGGCCGTTCCCGCCGAGGCTGCGAATGCCAGTTCATCGTCGACCGGATCGTCACCCGGGGCCGATGCCGGCCGGGCCGATGCGAGCGATAAGGGAGACGCGAAATGATCGAGTGGAGTTCCTTCGCCATCGTTGCGGCCGCGACATGGGTTTCGGCCATCATCGTCATCACGCTGTTCTCCGTCGGAGTGCGGATGCGCGCCGCGCACCTCGACCGTGTCGAGGAGGGCCGCAGCAGTTCGGCGCTGCCGGTCGGGTACTGGGCGGTGTTCGGCATCTGCGGAGCAGTAGTGCTGCTCGGCGTCTACCTCATCGTCCCGGCCCTCCACGGCGCCTGAGCTTACCTGGCCCGGTGAGCATCCCTCACCGTTCGCGTCATAACGCACAGCTGGATGGCCGTCGGTCACCGTTAGCGGCTGCTCCTACAGTTGCACCGGGGCGTAATGGCACTGCGACGGTGTTTTGCGACCGCCGAGTGGTTGTGCCGCTGGCGGTGTGGGATGTGGCCGATGCTCAAAAGGCCGCGTAGGCGCGTTTCGGGTAGAGATCGTGCGCCGAGGGCGTTTCGGTCAGAGGGGGCTGCGTGACGCGAGTGATGGGCACCTGAGGGGTTCGGCCCAGACTCGTCGTGCGAGCAGGTGGCGGGCTCAGCTTAGACTCGTCGTGTGAGAACTCCGCCGCACAACTCTCGACATTTTGCCGATCTGCAGAAAGAGATCGGCAAAGCCGATCGCCGGCGCATCGACCAATGGCATGCGGCAATGCGGCGCGATGGATGCGTAGTGTTGCGGACCAACCTGGTCAAGACTTTCGCGATGGCACTTATCTGCTGGCTGTTCGTCGGAGCGATCATCCTCACCTTCACCGTCACCCCTGCCTCGACCTGGAACCCGATGTCCCCTGGCTTCGGTGGGTGGCCGATCTTCTTCCTCCTTGTGGTCTTCGCCATCGGCTTGGTGCTCTTCTGCGTTGGAGCGCTGTTGTGGACTTTTGTCTTTCCCTTTGTGCGACCACAGTTCGTCGTGTCGAGCTGGGGCATGGAGTCCTCATGGTGGAAGCCTGGCGGGCGGGTCAGGCAGTTCGCAACGCCGTGGTCAGGCATCGTCGACATCGGCGGAGAGTTCCAGTGGAGGAAAGGGATGCTCCCGGACGCGCTGGTCGTAACGATCACTGCACGCGGTGCGACCGCTCATCGGAACGCGCTGATCGGTACCGTCAGGAAGCCGGAGATGGTCACCTATCGCGTGTTGAGGGAGCTCAAAGCGAAACCGCGTGATGTGTTGGTATTTCTCCGTGAGGTTCATACGGCGCAGGCGACGCATCACTGAATCTGCGCGGCTTCGGCCCTGCAGTCCGGAGGCACTGACGAATCAACGGCGGGTCCCAAACGGTCGAACGCGCACCCGCAACGAAATACGACAATCCCCCAACCACCTCGGCGGTGGTTGGGGGATTGTCGATAGACGGACGGCTCAGACTGTCAGCGATGAAGCCAAACGACTCAGACTAGCCACACAGCCGAACGACTCAGGCGAGGCCGAGGCGCTGGCGGAGGTTGTCGACCTCGGCGCGGAGTTCGGCCGGAACCGAATCGCCGAGCTCGGCGTACCATTCCTCGATGAGGCCGAGTTCGGTCTCCCACTCTTCGGGCTTGATGGCGAGAGCCTTGCGCAGCTGCTCGTCGGTGAAATCGAGGCCTTCGGTGTCCAATCCGCCTTCGACCGGGGTGAGGCCAAGTGGGGATTCCTGAGCATCGGCGGTGCCGGTGACGCGTTCGAAGACCCATTTGAGAACGCGCGAGTTTTCGGAGAATCCGGGCCACAGGAACGAGTTGTCGTCGTCGCGGCGGAACCAGTTGACGTAGAAGATCTTCGGCAGCTGGGCACCCTCGGTGTTGCCGATGTTGATCCAGTGCTGCAGGTAGTCACCGACGTTGTAGCCGATGAACGGGCGCATCGCCATCGGGTCGCGGCGGACGACGCCGACGGCACCGGTGGCAGCTGCGGTGGTCTCCGAGGAGAGCACCGAACCCATGAACACACCGTGGGTCCAGTCCTTGGTCTCGGTCACGAGCGGCATCGTGGTCTTGCGGCGACCGCCGAAGAGGATGGCCGAGATCGGCACACCGTTCGGGTTGGTCCACTCGGGAGCCAGGGTCGGCACGTTCGCGATCGGGGTGCAGAAGCGCGAGTTCGGGTGAGCGGCCGGGGTGTCGGACTCGGGAGTCCAGTCGTTGCCCCTCCAGTCGGTGAGGTGGGCAGGTGCCTCGTCGGTCTTGCCTTCCCACCACACGTCACCGTCGTCGGTCAGAGCGACGTTGGTGAAGATGTTGCCGCCGGCCTCGATGGCGCGCATCGCGGTGGGGTTCGTCGTGTAACCGGTGCCCGGCGCGACGCCGAAGAGCCCGAACTCGGGGTTGACGGCGTAGAGCTGGCCGTCTTCGCCGAAGCGCATCCATGCGATGTCGTCACCGAGGGTCTCGGCCTTCCATCCGGGGATGGTCGGTTCGATCATGGCGAGGTTGGTCTTGCCGCAGGCCGACGGGAACGCGGCGGCGACGTACTTGACGACGCCTTCGGGGTTCGTCAGCTTGAGGATGAGCATGTGCTCGGCGAGCCAGCCCTCGTCGCGGGCGATCGCGGAGGCGATGCGCAGCGCGTAGCACTTCTTGCCCAGCAGCGCGTTGCCGCCGTAGCCGGAACCAAAGGACCAGATGGCGCGATCCTCGGGGAAGTGAGTGATGTACTTCGTGGTATTGCAGGGCCAGGCGACATCGTCCTGTCCCTCTTCCAGCGGAGCGCCGACGGAGTGGACGCACTCGACGAACTTCGCGTCCTGGGCGTCGATCGCATCGAGGGCGTACTTGCCCGAGCGAGCCATGACGAGCATGGAGAGGACGACGTAGGCCGAATCAGTGACCTCGATGCCGAACATCGGCTGGTCCGCCTCGGCGTGGCCCATGACGAAGGGGATGACATACATGGTGCGTCCGCGCATCGCGCCCTCGAACAGCGGGTTGAGGGTTTCCTTCATCTCCGCGGGAGCGACCCAGTTGTTGAGCGGACCGGCGTCCTTCTCGTCTTCGGAGCAGATGTAGGTCCGGCCCTCGACGCGGGCGACGTCCTCGGGGTCGGAAGCCGCGTAGTAGGAGTCCTTGGTACCGTTGACACGCTGGATGGTGCCGGCCTCGACGAGCTTCTCAGCGATCTCGTTCTTCTGTGCTTCGGAACCATCGATCCAGACGATGTCATCCGGGGTGGTCAGGGCGGCGATTCGGCTGACGAACGAGAGCACCGACTTGTTCTCGGTCGGTGCGTTCTTCAGCTGGTCAGCGACGACATCATGGTCGAGGACAGTCATGAGTGGTCTCCTGGTGGGTCGTGTGTGGGGTTTCGTCTCCGGCGGCTGGCGTCCGTCGAGCGGTTGGTACATATCCACCGTAGGATGGGAGCGGAAGCGAAAAGCGCGCGTTTCGGTCACTCGAAGATGTGCATTGGATCACAGCCAAGGGTCGATTGACGTGAAAGCGGCAATTCACTGACGTGTTGTTTCAATTGATTGATGTGTTCTTGCAGTGATGATCGACCGCTGAAATCTGCGATTTCATCCCCTCTCGCCGAGGCGGCTCTGGCCTTGAGTGCAAATGTGGCGAAGCGCACGTGAGGACGATTTGAGCTTCGGCGAAATGGGTGTGTATAGTTGTTCGAGTTGCAGGGCGAGAGTCCGGGCGACATGCGCCACTAGCTCAACGGATAGAGCATCTGACTACGGATCAGAAGGTTGGGGGTTCGAATCCCTCGTGGCGCACCGAAGGAAAGTCCCTCACCAGGCAGGATTGCCAGTGAGGGACTTTTTCGTATGCCCGGAGTCAGGCTGTTCCGGGCGTCGATTCGAAGGTTGGGGTTCTGTTGGGTGCTGAGATGCGGAAAGCCCGTCGCCATAGTGAAGAGCTCGGTGAGGTCATCGAGGTGTTCGCCGACCGCCCAGGACCGAAGACGGTGTCGGGGTTAGTCCTTGGGTGGGTGCTCTTCACAGCTCTGACATTCATCAATCCGGGGGAGACGCCGCTGCTGGCGGTTGCTCCGGGCATCATCTTCGCGGTGATGTTCGGCCTGATCCTTCTCTATCTCTCGGGTGAGCGGCTCATCGTCTGCGAGCGCGGGATCCTTGTCGGCTCCGTAGCTCCGGGGATTCGTCCCTACGCCATTCCCTATGGGCAGATCACGCCCGGCAGCATTGCCGGGGTCGCCGGCGCGAACAGATATCTCAAAGAGGTCGGACTCCAGGGACAGATCGCGCAGTCGACCCTGCGAGCGTCGTGGTGGACGAAGAACGGTGTCCACTTCGTCGCCTGCTCGGCCGAGGATGCCAGGCGCGGACGCAGACGTTTCACGCTGGCGCTCGACCCGATTCCCAGGTCGGTCGACGGCCGGTGGATCTGGTTCGCAGGGACCGGTCGGCAGTCCGCGAGGTCGGCAGTCGAGGCGATCGCTCGGGTCACCTCGGCGGCGGGGTATCCGCAGCTGGCCCAGGCCGCGCTCGATCGCGGAGTCGTCGAGCTGACCGGCAACCCCGAGGACGCAGCACGCCAACTGCCCGGCCACCCGCCGGTCCGCAGGGGCGGAGTCAGATAGCTGGGACTTGGCTCACCTGCGGCCGGGCGTCGAATCATCTGGCGGCGAGAACGGCCTCACGCTGTTCCGTCGACAGGCGTTTGACGGCCTCCCGGATCGTCACCCCTGAGGCACGGTGGGCGCGCGGGAGGATCCAGTCGAAGACGAGGTCGGGGCGTTTGCGCGAGGTATCGCGCAGAACCCAGCCGATGGCCTTGCGGATGAAGAATTCCTTCTCCTCGAGCATCGCATCGGCGAATCGGGTGAACCTGCCGAAGTCGCCGCGGCCGTGCCGCAGCGGGACCAGGTGTGCCAACAGGGCTGAGCGGCGAATCCAGAAATCCTCATCGCTCGCCCAGCGCTCCAGGACGGGGTCGAAAGCGGCATCCCGTTCGCTCAGAGGGCCGACAAGATCACCGGCCAGAGGGTCGATGAGCGCCCAGGTCTTCGCCTCGCGGAGCAGGCCCTCGATGAAATCCGCATCTCCGCCGCTGAGTCGGTCCTTCGACTGGATGAGAACCATCGTGGCCGCGGCGCGTCGTTCGTGGACGGGAGTGGGGTGCCCTGCTGGCCCGGCGCCTGTGACCATTGGTTCGGCGCGGCCTGTGTCCGTTGGTTCGGCACTGCCGGCTGAGTCGTCCGACGACGTCGGCGGGGCCCAGAGGGTTCGGGCAAGTTCGATGACCTCATCGTGGCTGAGCTTCGCTGTGCGCAGAGCGGTGCGAACGACGGCACGTGTATCGGGCACGCTCACCCCGTAATGGAGGAGTTCGCTCTTGAGGTAGGCCTTCTCCTTCTGGGCGCGTTCGCTGCTGCCACGGGCGCGCAGATCTCGGTCGACCACCTCGGCGATTGTGTGGGCCTGGTACCGGGAATCGGAAGTCATGGAACGAATCTTTCCACGGCACCGCCACCTGCGGGTGCGCGCACGGCGGTTAGCGGTGAACGCGAAACTGCCGGCAGGCGCACTCCGTCGATCGCGATGATCGGGGAGTGTGCCCGCCGGCTGTTCTCTGTTCTCAACCGGAGGCCGCGAGTCTCATGCTGCGCAGTGTCTCCGGAAGTTCTGGGGGCCTTCGGTTCGGGCTGATCTCAGTCCGTGCCGAATCCTGCGTCCGGTCAGGACCTCAGTCCGTGCCGGCGTCGAAGGCCGAGGAGAGGTTGGCGAGGTCGCTGGCCTCGTCCACTTCGGCGTTGGAGTTCGCGATCTCTTCGGCGCCGCCGGCCTCCAGCGAGCCCACGAGCTCCGAGGTCGGCCCGGACACGATGCCCATGGCTGCGTACTGCTCAAGGCGGGCACGCGAATCGGCGATGTCGAGATTGCGCATGGTCATCTGGCCGATGCGATCCTCGGGTCCGAACGCGGAGTCACCGACGCGCTCCATCGACAGCTTCTCCGGATGGTAGGACAGGTTCGGGCCCTCGGTGTTGATGATCGTGTAGTCGTCGCCGCGGCGCAGGCGCAGGGTGACCTCGCCGGTGATCGCCGAGGCGACCCACCGCTGCATGGACTCGCGCAGCATGAGCGACTGCGGGTCGAGCCAGCGTCCCTCGTACATCCGGCGGCCGAGGCGACGGCCCTCTTCGTGGTAGAGGGCGATGGTGTCCTCGTTGTGGATGGCGTTGAGCAGGCGTTCGTAGGTCACGTGCAGCAGCGCCATGCCCGGAGCCTCGTAGATGCCACGGGACTTCGCCTCGATGATGCGATTCTCGATCTGGTCGGAGACTCCGAGTCCGTGGCGGCCGCCGATCTCGTTGGCCTTGAAGACCAGGGCAACGGGATCGTCGAAGACTTCGCCGTTGATGGCGACGGGACGGCCGGCCTCGAAGCGGACAGAGACCTCTTCCGACTTGACCTCGACGTCATCGCGCCAGGCGGCGACGCCCATGATCGGTTCGACGATGTCGAGTCCGGCGTCGAGGAACTCCAGGGTCTTCGCCTCATGCGTGGCGCCCCAGATGTTCGCATCCGTCGAGTAGGCCTTCTCGGCCGAATCGCGGTAGGGGTAGCCGTGTTCGACGAGCCATTCGCTCATCTCCTGCCGGCCGCCGAGCTCATCGACGAACTCTGAGTCGAGCCAGGGCTTGTAGATGCGCAGCTTCGGGTTGGCCATGAGGCCGTAGCGGTAGAAGCGCTCGATGTCGTTGCCCTTGTAGGTCGAGCCGTCGCCCCAGATGTCGACGCCGTCTTCCTTCATGGCGCGGACCAACATGGTGCCGGTGACGGCGCGGCCGAGGGGAGTGGTGTTGAAGTAGGTCTTGCCACCGGAGCGGACGTTGAACGCACCGCACTGCAGTGCGACGAAGCCCTCTTCGACGAGGAGACGCTTGGCGTCGACGAAGCGGGCGATCTCGGCACCGTATTCCTTCGCGCGATCGGTCACCGACTCCAGGTCGGGCTCGTCGTACTGGCCGATGTCGGCCGTGTACGTGCACGGGATGGCGCCCTTGTGGCGCATCCACGCGACCGCGCAGGAGGTGTCCAGTCCGCCGGAGAAGGCGATTCCAACGTGCTCACCGACTGGGAGCGAAGACAGTACTTTCGACATGTCACCAGCGTAACGTGAGTCTCTGCCGAATGTCGAATTGTTATGCATAGGAATGTATTTTTATGTGAGTGCGGTGTGTGAAGCGCTCGAATCTCGCCGAGGCGGCCCCGCCGATTGCTATCGTGAGACGGTGACGAATCCTCGCGCACCTCAGTTCACCGTCCGCCCAGAGGCTTCCGGCGATATCGACGCGATCCATGCGCTGACTGCGGCTGCTTTCGGCCAGGTGGACGAAGCCGAGCTCGTCGATGCTCTCCGTGCCTCTGGCAACGGGATCGAAGGTCTGTCGTTCGTCGGCGTCCTCGACGGTGAGGTCATCGCCCACGCCATGCTCTCCCGCTGCTTCGTCGGTGAGGTGCCTGGGGTCTGCCTTGCGCCCTGTTCCGTGTGGCCCGAGCACCAGCGCACCGGCGTCGGCACCGCCGTTATCGAGGCGCTTCTCGCCGAGGCGGCCCGCCGTGGCGAGGCATTCGCCGTCGTCCTCGGTCACGCCGAGTACTACCCGCGCTTCGGATTCACCCCTGCTTCAGGCTTCGGCATCACTCTGCACGTAGACGTCCCCGATGAGGCGCTCATGGCGATGCCGCTGTCAGGCGAAGTGCCCGCGGGCGCCCTGGCCTTCGCCCCCGAATTCGGGGTCTGATCCGGGGCCGCGCCCTGCCCGCGCGAGTTACTGCTTCGCGCGGTGTGCCCGGATCGCCTCGGCGACGGCGATGGCGTCGTCCTCCGGGGCATCGGACTTCCGGTCGGGACGTGCCGTGAACAGGTAGATGAACCCGACCGCCAACACCACGACGAGGCCGATGAGCACGATCCAGTCGGTGAAGAACGACCCGGAGTCACCGGGTAGGGAGAGCAGGATCATCGCGAAGATGCCGTAGGCCAGTGCGGCGAAGTTGACGATGATGCCCCAACCGCCCAGCGACCACGGCCCCGCCGGCTTCCACCCGCGCAGCCGCTGCCGCAGCGCCCCGAGGACGACCATCTGGAAGGCGAGGTAGATGCCGAGGATCGCGAACGAGGTCACGGCCACGAGGATCCCGTCGTTGAACCAGATGAGCACGCAGATCAGCGCGGGTGCCGTGCACGCGACAATGAGGGCATTGTGCGGGATCTTCGTCCCGTCGGTGACCTTCGACAGCCAGCGGTGCCCGGGCATCATGCCGTCGCGCGCGAAGCTGAAGATCAGCCTCGATGCGGCGGCCTGCAGACTGAGGACGCAGGAGATGAACGCGAGGACAGCGACGACGAGGAAGATCTTCGCCCCCACCGCACCGAGGCTGCCCTCGAGGATCGCGGGAATCGGGTCGGCGACCTCACCGGCGACGATCTCCTCGAGATTCGGTGCCGCGAGCACATAGCCGCCGAAGGAGAACAGGGCCGAGACCGCTCCGACGAAGATCGTCATGAGCATCGCCTTCGGGATGCCGCGGGCGGGGTTCGAGACCTCCTCAGCGACGTCACCGCAGGCTTCGAATCCGTAGAAGAGGAAGAGCCCGGCGACTGCAGCTCCCATGAAGACGGGCAGGTAGCTGCCGTCGCCGGCGGTGCCCATGGTGTCGAAGAAGACGGTGAAGCTGTGCTTGCGTTCGAAGATGAGCAGGAACAGGCCGAGTCCGATGACGCCGATGAGTTCGGCGAAGAGTCCGATGCGGGCGATGCGCGCCAACCACTTCGTGCCGGAGAAGTTGATCGCCAGCGCCAGCACGAGCAGGGCCAGCGCGAGGACGAGGGTGGTGTTGCGGCTGAGAGCGAAACCGAAGAGGCTCGCGAGGAATCCGGCCCCGAACTCCGACACCGAGGTGATCGTGACGATGAGGGCGCAGATGTAGACCCAGGCGGCCATCCACGCATACCGCTTGCTCCACAGTCGTCTGGCCCAGGGGTAGATCCCGCCGGCGATGGGGAACTGGGAGACGACCTCGCCGAAGACAAGGGCGACGAGCAGCTGCCCGCAGGCGACGATGACGATCCACCAGATCGACGGCGGACCTCCTGTTGAGAGCGCCACGGCCAGCAGCGAGTAGACGCCGACGAGCGGAGAGAGGTAGGTGAAGCCGAGGGCGAAGTTCGCCCAAGGGCTCATCGATCGCTCGAACGAGTCGCCGTAGCCGAGGACCGCCAGATGGTCGGAGTCGGAGAGATGGCCACCGGCACGATTGCCGGCGGAGGTGTGAGTGCCCGCGGGATGGTGGGCATTCGAGGGGAGATCGGACATGGTGATGTTCCTTCATTCGAATCGTCGTTGATTCCGTTTCCGTTCGACATCGTATCGCCGAATCCCCTCTTCGGAACCGATCGGCAGCTGCGCGTCTCGCCGGCCCGGACTCTCCTTCCGAAAATCCTCGCCCGTGCGGCTGAGCGCGATTTCATCCGCACGGCGGAGGTGCCCGACGACGGCGAGTCATAGCGTGGAATCACAGGCACGGACAACCGCCGAACCGGTGGGCACAGTGCAGGAACGAGGAGGAACCGTGAACACGCAGACGCACAGTCAATCCGGATTTGCCGAGGCGACCGGACCGGCCGAGCCATCACCTCAGCCCGCCATCCAACCCCACCCGCCCGGAACGACGTATTCCATGTCCGGTCCGACTGCCTCGGCGATGGATGGATCGCACACCCCCGCCGAGGGGGTCGATGCGAAAGGGCGACCACTCGCCGTCGTACCCGCCAGGGTCCCGTGGCTAGAGATCGGAATCTTCGCTGTCATTGCCTTCGGTCTCGCGTGGCTGGCCTGCCTGCCGCTGTGGTTCTCCGAGAAGGGGATCGGCGATCCCGTTCTGCTTCTGGCCTGCGGCAGCGCCATGATGTTCACTCCGCTCATCGCGAGCATCATCGCCTCCATTATCCATCGCCGCCGCGCCCGTGCCAGGGGAGAGGTCCTGGCCAGCGCTCCGCGCTACTTCGGCTTCTGGCCGTTGCGTCCCTTCGGTCGAGTCATCGGGGTGACCGTCGCGGCCTTCTTCGGCATCATGGTTCTCGTCGTCCTCGGCTATCTGGTCAGCGCAGCCTTCGGATGGCTCGCCCTCGACCTCGACGGGTTGTCCGGGTTCACGGCGCAGCTGGAGTCGATTCCCGGCACGGACTCATTGCCGACTGCCGCCGCCATCGCCATCTACCTGCTGCTCATGTTCGTCAGCTCGGTGGCCAATGTCGGTGTCACGATCGGCGAGGAATTCGGCTGGCGAGGATGGCTGCTCACCAGTCTGCGTCCCCTGGGCACCTGGCCTGCACTGCTCATCATCGGCGTCGTCTGGGGGCTGTGGCACTCACCGCTGATCCTGCTCGGCTACAACTTCGGCCGCCCCGACATCGCCGGTGTGGGTTTCATGGTTGGCGGCTGCATCATGGTCGGCGTCCTCTTCGGTTGGCTGCGCCTGCGCACTGGATCCGTGTGGCCGGCCGTATTCGCCCATGCCGCACTCAACGGCTGCGGGGCCATGTTGTTGGGCCTGTTCGTCGATGCAGGTGCGCCGACTCCGGATCCGGCGCTTGTCGCGTTCCTCGGAGTCGCAGGCTGGATCGTCTCCGCTGTCGTCACCGCCGCACTCGTTCTGACGGGGCAGTTCCGGAAGCAGCCGGAGCTGGGGATCAAGAAGGCTACCCCCGCCGCACCTGATCCCCGGCAGACCGCCTGATCACCATCGAAATATGACGCCGGGGCCGGCCTCGAAATTGAGGCCCGGCCCCGGCCTCCGTTAGGCTCAAAACCCCATCGACCTAAGGAGTCTCTTGTGATTTTTGGCCCATCATTGCTGCAGACGGCAGGACGCATGCTCACCGCACCGATCTTCATCACCGGCGGACTCTCGGCTGTGAAGGATCCCGCGGGCAAGGCGGCGATGGCCGAATCGACCCTGGACTCCATCCGCGAATACGTGCCTGGACTTCCCGACGACAATGAGTTGCTCGTGCGCATCAACGGCGGCGTGCAGATCCTCGCCGGTGCCACCCTCCTGCTCGGCATCAAGCCGCGACTCTCGGCATTGGCGCTCGCCGGGTCCCTCATCCCGACCACGCTGGCCGGACACTCCTTCTGGGAGATGGAGGGCGGCGACGCGAAGGCCCACCAGACCCAGTTCTCGAAGAACCTCGCGGCCCTCGGCGGACTGCTCCTCATCGCCGGGGACAGTGACAACGCCAAGGCCATCGAGAAGGCCGCGAAGAAGGCAGCGAAGAAGGCCGAGAAGCGCGTCCTCAAGCAGGCCTGAGGCATGACGTACCCGTCCGTTGGTGACTCCTCTGAACAGGAGGCCCCGGGCGGTGTGTCCGCCGATCCGATGTCAGCCGCGATCGCTGACATCATCACCTTCAACGACGTCAAGGATCCCGATCTCTGGACGCGACCGACTACACCGCCGTCCGTGATCGCCATCGTTGACCACGACCCCGCCTGGGCCGACGATTTCGCCGAGGCGGCCCACCAGATCCGTCTGGCCCTGAGCCCGAGCGGTGCGTTCGTCGGCATCGACCACGTCGGGTCCACCTCGGTGCCGGGATTGCCGGCGAAGCCGATCATCGACATCGCCCTCGTCGTCGACGATCCCACCGCCGAAGATGACTATGTCCCCGCGCTCGCCGAGGCAGGATTCGTTCTCACCATCCGTGAACCCGCCTGGTACGAGCACCGGATGCTCAAACGACTCGATCCGGAACCCGGGCAGCTGGACTGCAATCTCCATGTCTTCGGACCCCGGTGCGCGGAAGTGGCGCGGATGCGGCTGTTCCGAGATTGGCTGCGGGAGCATGAGGACGAACGCGGGACCTACGAGACGGCGAAACGCACCGCGGCCGAGGAATCGAACGCGGTCGGGGAAACGGTCATGGGCTATAACGCCCGCAAGCAGGCCGTGGTCCGCGGCATCTACCACCACATCTTCGAAGCCCGAGACTGGGTCTGAATCCGCCGCACCCCTGGAAATCGGCCGGGAAGCGCCTATGCTCGAGGCATGGCCAAGGCACTCCTCATCGTCGATGTCCAGAATGATTTCACCGAAGGCGGCGCGCTCGGCGTGACCGGCGGCGACGCCGTCGCCGAAGGTATCACCGCCCATCTCGCCGCGCATGCCGGCGACTATGACGCCGTCATCGCCTCCCGCGACTGGCACGATGCCGACAACGACAACGGCGGCCACTTCAGCGACACCCCGGACTACGTCGACAGCTGGCCCGTCCACTGCGTCGCCGGCACGACTGGCGCCGAATTCGACCCGCTGCTCGACACCTCGGCCATCACCCACGAGGTGCGCAAGGGCCATGGCAAACCCGACTATTCGGCTTTTCAGGGGATCACGGACACGGGGAGCCGCCTCGGCGAGCTTCTGAAAGATCTCACCATCACCGAGGTGGACGCCGTCGGCATCGCCACCGACCATTGCGTACGCGCCTCCACCCTCGACGCGCTGAGCGCGGGGCTGAGCGTCCGCGTGCTCACCGACCTCGTCGCCGGAGTCGGGGAAGAATCGAGTGCGGCCGCCCTCAAAGAGGTCGAGAAAGCGGGAGCCGAGCTCGCCTGAGTCGCAGACTCCCCATCCTCGGCAGAAGTATCAGCCCAGGTCAGCGGGTTTTCTCCATCGAAAGTTGCAGACCGAATCCGAACTCACAGGCGATGTGCATGGCTCCATAGATTGATGGACTGGAGTCATGAACTCACCACTGGCGAAAACCGCACATACGCTGACATCGAAGCGCGGTTCGTGGCTCGTCCTCGGCGGGATCGTCGTCCTCGTCGCTCTGCTCTTCGGACTCCTGTCCGGAGCAGGAGAGGACCGATCCACGGAAACCGCTCCGGCCGACTCCGAATCCACTCAAGCACAGAAGATTCTCGACAAGTTCCCCGAGGCGGACAAGCAGTCCGTCATGGTCGTGGCGTCGAACGAGGACGGAGCCGAACTCTCCTCCGACGACCAGGCGCAGCTGAAGGAGCTCGGCGGCTCGCTCGGCGATTCCGTCGGCGACGAATCCACCGAGACCGTGACCGGGCCGATCCTCAGCGATGACAAACAGGCCGCGCTGCTCATGGTGCCCATCACCGTGGGCCTGACGAACTCGGACACCGCCGAGACCGTCGACGACCTGCGCACCGCCATCGCCGATGACCAGACCGCCCAGTCGCTCACCGACGACGGCATTTCTCTGCTGGTCACAGGTGGTCCCGCTATCGGCGCCGACATCGCCTCGGCGTTCAACGGCGCAGACTTCACCCTGCTCATCGTCACCATCGTCATCGTCGCCCTGCTGCTCATCATCACCTACCGTTCACCGATCCTGTGGCTGCTGCCGCTCATCGTCATCGGCACCGCCGACGGACTCGCCTCGACCGTGACCGCGGCCGTCGGCGACTGGCTCGACCTGCAGTTCGATGCGGGCATCATCAGCGTCCTCGTCTTCGGAGCCGGCGCGAACTACGCGCTGCTGTTCATCTCCCGCTACCGCGAGGAGCTGCGCCGCTTCACCGACCACCGGGTCGCGCTCGCCGAAGCCTGGACGCATACCGCGTCGACGATCCTCGCCTCGAACCTCACCGTCGTGCTGTCCCTGCTCAGCCTCGTCTTCGCGATCATCCCCGGCACCCGCGGCCTGGGCATCACCGCGGCCGTCGGCCTGCTCATCTCCGCAGCCGCCGTCCTCTTCGCCCTGCCGCCCGTACTCGCGATCTCCGGCAAGACGATGTTCTGGCCCTTCATCCCGAAGGGCGAAGACACCGCGGACGAAGAGCTCACCCCCGCCGAGGCGGCCGCCACGAACCATGGAACCGCACCGACAGGTGCGCGAGACGGTGGAACCGCACCGCGAGGTACGGCGAAGCCCTCGATCTGGCGGACCATCGCCACCCGCGTGGTGCGCAAACCGGGGCTCCACCTCGGCGCCGGGATCGTCATCCTCGGTGTCATGGCCACCGGTTTCATCGGATCGTCGATCGGTCTCGACCAGACCGAGAAGTTCCGGGTCCAGTCCGAATCGGCGCAGGGCCTTGACGTCCTCGCCGACCACTTCCCGCCCGGGGAATCCCAACCGATCTGGATCGTCGCCGATACCGACCATGCCGATGACGTCGTTGACTCGGTCAGCGACATGAACGGCGTCGTGCGCGCCTCGGCGATCGAGGACACGACAATCGACGGCACTTCCGTCACGAAGATCATGGTCACCGGCGAGTACGAACCCGACAGTGCGAAGGGACTCGACCTCGTCAAGGACATCCGCACCGATGTCCACGCCATCGACGGAGCGAACGCCCAGGCGGGCGGGGCCGCGGCCACGGAGCTCGACGCCCGCGACGGCAACCGGACGGACTTCTTCACGATCGTCCCGATGGTCCTGGCGATCAGCTTCATCATCCTGCTCGGCATCCTCCGCGCCCCGATCGCAGCGTTCACTCTGCTGCTCGTCAACGTGGCGTCCTCGGCGGCGGCGATCGGACTCGGTGCGTTCCTGTCACGGACGATCTTCGGCCAGTCCACGCTCGATTCGCAGGTGCCGATCCTGGCGTTCCTCTTCCTCGTAGCGCTCGGCATCGACTACTCGATCTTCCTCGCCCACCGCGCGAGGAAGGAGTCCGTCCTCCACAGCGGACGCCAGGGAATGATCGAAGCTGTCGCCCACACCGGCGGCGTCATCACCAGCGCCGGCATCGTGCTCGCCGGAGTGTTCGCGGCTCTGGGCATGCTGCCGCTCATGGTGCTCGGTCAGCTCGGTCTCATCGTCGGAGTCGGCGTGTTCGTCGATACGATCCTCGTGCGCACCGTCATCGTGCCTTCGATCTTCGGACTCGTCGGCGACAAGATGTGGTGGCCGAACAAGGCGATCACGCACTTCCACGAGCGTGCGGCTGCAGGTGGCGAGGTCGCGGGCGAAGAGCACTCCACCCACCTGCTCGCCGAGAATGACCACGCTCTCAGTAGTTCCAGTTCGCACCACGGCGGGCACTGAGGCAGCTGACTGAGTCAGACTCACGCCAGTGAGAGGCGCGAGGCCCGGGCGACGACGAAACTCGTCAGCCGGGCCCGCGCATGTCATACCGCCGCAGTCCAGGATGTGATTGAGTTGGCGAGGAGGATCATGAGACCAGAAGACCATTCTCTCGGCGCTGTGGCGGCCGAGTCAGAAGCACGGAGAGGCGGCAGCGTGGGCGCACGCAAGTGGACGGAACGCACGATGGAGTTCGGTCAGCACGCCATCGCGATCGTCCTCATGCTCATCTCCTGCATCCGCGCGATCACCGCCGGCGCTCCGATGCTCGCAGCCATCGCCGTCAGCGTGGTGTTCCTCGCCTGGTACGCCCTCGGCGCGGTCCGAGCCGCCCGCACCGGTGCGCTGGTCCTCGCGAAATGGTGGCTCATCGTCCTCGCCGCCGCCTGGCTGTGCACCCTGCTCGTCTCCGCCGAGTTCATCTGGGTCGCCTTCCTCCTCTGGCTGCTCGCCGGCCACCTCTTCTCCCTGCGCATCGCCATCGTCTTCACTGCCCTGACCTACATTGCGACCATCGTCGCGCCGCTGGCCCACTATGGTCAGGTGCTCGCGCCGAGCATCATCGGCTCGCTCATCGGTGCCGTTTTCGCGCTGGGGCTCTCCCGCGGCTACATCGAACTCCTCCGTGAAGGTCGTCGCCGGGAGGAGCTGCTGCGCTCCCTCGAACTCGCCCACCAGAATCTGCTCGACCTCCAGGACGAACTCGCCCTGACTCAGCGGCATGCCGGCGAGATCCAGGAGCGCACCCGTGTCTCCCGCGACATCCACGACACGATCGCGCAGTCGATCTCGTCGATCCGTCTCATCGCCCACGCCGAGGCGGAGCGCACCACCGATGATCACGCCGGGCAGGCGCTCGCCCAGGTCGAGGACCTCGCCGCGCAGAGTTCCCGCGACGTCCGCCGCATCATCGCGGCGCTCGCCCCGGCTGAGCTCGAGGACGGTGCACTGACCGCCGCGATCCGTCGGCTGCTCACCCGATTGGAGGAGGACAGTTCGATTCGCGGTCGACTCGACGTCGACGAGACCCTGCCGACCCTGTCCGCCGAGGTGGAAGTGGCGTTGCTGCGGACCGCGCAGTCGGCGCTCGCCAACGTTCGTCAGCACTCGCAGGCCACAAGGGTCATGGTCAGCCTCATGGATCTCGACGGGGCGATCAGGATGGACATCGTCGATGACGGCGTCGGAATGGCTGATCCGCACAATCGAGAACGGAACCCGGATTCGGGATTCGGACTCGACTTCATCGGCTTGAGGATGCGCGAGCTCGGCGGCGAGCTCGTCATCGAATCGAGCCAGGGCTCCGGGTTCGCGATCTCCGCGACCCTGCCCAGCCAATCCCAACTGCGCACCCGCGGCGAAGGACTCAGCACCTCTGGCCAGGGCACGGGCACGGAATCGGTGGGCCGCCTCGGCGAGGGAATCGGCGTACCCGCCGATGTGCATGGCGTGGATGGTTCCGGCCGCCTCGGCGAGGGCGATGGCACACGTGAGAATACGGATCCAGGAGAGAACGCATGAGCATCCGAGTCATCCTCGTCGACGATCACCCGGTCGTGCGGGAGGGTCTGCGGTCCGTCATCGACGCACCGGACCACATCGCTGTGATCGGTGAGGCCGGCAGCGGGGAGGAAGCGCTGACGATCGTCGATGAGCTCGACCCCGACGTCGTGCTCTGCGACCTGCGGCTGGGGGAGGGGATCGACGGCATCGAGGTGACGAAGCGACTGCGCGCGAAGCCGAATCCGCCGGCGGTGCTCATCCTCACCACCTTCGACCTCGATTCGGAGATCATCGCCGCGATCAACGCCGGGGCCTCGGGATATCTGCTCAAGGACATCGACCCGGGGGACATCTCGCTGGCGATCGAGAAGGCGGCAAAGGGGGAGACCTATATGCCTCCGGAGATCTCGTCGAAGGTCTTCGCCGCGATGCGCAATCCCAGCCCGAAGCTCACCCGGCGTGAGCGTGACGTCGTCAGACTCTTGGCCACAGGGGCGTCGAACGCGCAGATCGCTCAGGAGCTCTTCGTCACCGAGGCGACGGTGAAGAGCCACCTCGTCAACGTGTTCACGAAGCTCGGCGTGGACTCCCGCGCCCGCGCCATCCGCGTCGCCGAAGACCAAGGGCTCGTGTAGGGGTCGTGCCTCTCGCAGTCTCCGCCGAAAAACGGGCTGCGTGTCGAGAAACGCGTGTGCACCCCCGTTTCTCGACACGCAGCCCGTTTTTCGGCGAGTGCGCGGTTCTAGGAGCACCACACCCGAAGTGCCAATGTGAATGCCGCCGCATATGATCGAGCTATGCACCGGGGTATGAGCAGGAGAAACGCATTATGAAGCGGATGTGGGCGGCGATTGTGGCGGCAGGTTTAGTGGCGCTGAGCGGCTGCAGCATCGGCGGCGAACCAGAGGGAAAACCATCGCCGACGACGACCCCGACCTTGGCCGAACCGGTCGAGCTCGATTACTTCGCCACACTGACCGTCGACGATGGTGCGGGGCATGCGCTCGTCACCGACTGGGTCGAAGAGAAGCTGCGGGCGATCGATTCCGCCGGAGAAGAGCTGTGGAGCATCGACGCCTACATCAATGACGAAGGCGGAGGCTCAGAAGCCTATTCCGCGGGAGACCTGGTGATCGTCAACGACTACTCGGGAACGGTCACTGCCTACACCTGGGAAGACGGCGAGGAAGCCTGGTCATTCGACATTCCCGGCCCCGACGATGCGTGTCATGAACAGATGGCGTTCGGCTCCCGGTCGACAGGGCTCGGCAACCGCCTCGGCGAAGATGACCTGCTCCTGCTCGAATACAGCGGCATGCGAATGGACGGGCGCTGCACACCTACCTCCGAAGCCGGCAATGCGGTGTTGTTCGCCCTTGACCCATCGACAGGGGTTGAAGCCTGGCCGTCGCTGTCGATCGATGATGACGGTCGGACCTTCGGCGGCTCCCTGATTCACCTCGCGCCGGACCGCAAGAACGCAGTCATGTCATGGAAGTCCGGGGAGGACTCCATGGTCACACGGATCTCGTTGGACACCGGGCGCCATGCCACTGTTCCCATCACCAAAGCTCGAGCGATCGACGACTCCGGAGTCGAGCACTTCGACGTCTTTCCGACAAGCGATGAGACCACGCTGACTTACCTCTTCGGAGCCGAGGACCCCGATGACCCGATGAGCCAGGCGTTCAGCAGAGCAGCTGAGCTGACCCTTCCTGCTGGACTCAAAGAGACCGACAGCGCGACATTGGCCGCCGACTCCGGCCCTAACGCCGCGGCGATGGAGGACACGACCGATCCGATGTGTTCGACCGACTTCACCTTTACGCCGGAAGGCCGGGCCGCGTGTCTGCAGCTGCAGCTGTTCGCTTCGGCGGTCAAATATCAGGGCTCGGACGGGTCGCCGGAAGGATGGTTCGCGGATGCACCGGAGATGGCTTTCGATACCGTGCTGTACTCGGGGGCTCCCAGAACAGTGCCTTTCGACAGCCGAGGGAAGGCTGCGGTACTCGCGCCGGGTCCCGACGGAGGCGTCGTCGCCATCGATGCAGCGACCGGGAAGACGGCGTGGAAAGCTGGCGACTACAGATCGACGACTCCGTGGGGCGGCGAGGGAGTATTGCCCGACGTCGGGCTGGTCGTGCTCACTGATAATAAGAAGACGAGCTTCTACGACTCGGATACCGGCAGACTCGTCGAAGAGCACAAGGCCGACCAATACGATGAGCTGACCTCCGGCTACAGCACCATTCTCGTCGCCGGTGAGAAATCGACGACGATGTGGGCTGTGGTCGACACGTGAAACGCCGAACCGCCGTTGCGGGCCGAGGCGGCGCCAGTGAGTCGGAAGCCGAGCGCGCCGCATCGGCACTGTGACCAACTGTCAGATGAATAACTGATAGGTAATCACCATTACCGTCACACCAGCTGAGAGGCGCAGACGCTCGGGGTGGAGAACGCCGCAACGCCCGAATCGGCCCGTCTCAACTACGGAGTTTCACCTCCTACCGGTAGTCTGTTCCCTGCACATCGGGACGGCCGCGCGCATGCGCAGCGCAGTCCAGGTCGAGACAGTGGAGGTGACATGGCAGGCGAAGACGAGACGTTTCCGCCCCACCCGGTGACCCCGCCGAACCGCCGCATCGGTGCACTGTCCGGCAATACCAAGGGCATCAGCACGTCCACAGACACCGCCACCGAGGCGGCTCCTGGCCGATCCGCGGACGCGGACTCCCAGCAGCCCTCGGTCTCCAAAGACCCTGCAACCGCGCAGTCCGGGGACGCCGATGACGATGCGGACGCCTCGGCGTTGGACATCACCCTTCCTCACGTCGGGGAGCTCACCTCGGCCAGTGAAGACGCCATCGTCGATCCGTCGGAAGCGGTGCTCGAAAGCATCGACCTCGACACCTGGAAATGGCCCGAGTTCTTCGCCTTCGCGCTCACCCGGATGCAGGAGATCTTCCCGACCGGCGGCATCCCGCGCGGCATCGGGCCGGTGCGCGAATACGTCACCGAAGACAACGACTTCCGGTCCTTGACCATTGACCGCGAGAAATGGCCTGCCGCCGACGAGGACTGGACCACCGTCGGCGACGTGCTGGCCAACACCCACACTGACGCCTGGCTCGTCACCCGCAACGGAGTGGCGTTGGCCGAGGAATACGCCTGGCCGATGAAACCGGCCCGCCAACACATGCTCTTCTCCGTGAGCAAGTCCATCGTCGCCACCGTCATCGGCGCGCTCGCCGACGCCGGGCTGCTGCGCACCACCGACCTCGTCACCACCCATGTGCCAGCACTGGCGGAGAGCGGCTACGCCGGTGCGACGATCCGGGACCTGCTCGATATGCGCTCGGGCATCAAGTTCTCCGAGGAGTACCTCGAGGAGGATTCGGAGATCCGTGCTCTGTTCGAAGCGGTCGATTTCGCGCCCCGATCGGCCGCCTCGGCGAAGGGGATCAAGAACTTCCTCACCGGGCTGACCAGCGACCGCGAACACGGCTCGGCCTTCGTCTACCGCAGCTGCGAAACCGACGTGCTCGCCTGGATCGCCGAGGCAGTCACCGGCCAGCCGTTCTCCATCGTCGCCAGCGAATACGTGTGGTCGCGGATCGGCGCCGCCCACGCCGCCCAGGTCTGCCAGGACCGGTGGGGCGGATCGATTGCCGACGGTGCCATCAGCGCCACCCTGCGCGACCTCGCCCGCTTCGGCGAGATCATCGCCCGAGGAGGCACCACCGAAAACGGAGAACGGGTGCTCTCGGCGGAATGGGTCGACGACATCTTCACCGGTACCGAGGACTCGGCGAAGATCTTCGCCGCATCCCCGTCGGGGCGTTCCTATCCGGGCGGAATGTACCGCAGCCAGTTCTGGATCCCCTCGGCCGACCGCAACGTCGTCATCGGCATCGGCATCCACGGCCAGATGCTCTACATCGACCGCGCCACCCAGACCGTCGGCATCAAGCTCTCGAGCGATCCCGAGCCGGTGAGCCTCGCCGCTCAACACGGCACCTTGGCCATGTTCGAGGCCATCGCCGAGGCGGTCCCACCGATTCCGTCCGAGCCGACTTCTCCTGCCCCCACCGAGGCGGCTCCCCGAAACGCTGCACCGGGCACCGCGCCCGTGGTGCCCGCAGCGCCGAACGCAGCTGTTCCCGCCGCGCCGCCGGCAGATGCTCCCGCCGCCCCGAGTATCGGCAGTCCCGAAGCGGAGAGCGCCGAGGCGCTGGCCGCAGAGTCGAGTCCGGCGGCTGCGTCACCAGCCGATGCGGTGCAGGCGGCTGCGAATTCCGTCGAATCGGTCCCTGCGCAGACCTTGCCCGCCCCGGCGGAAGATGCCCCCGTGGCGCCGGCTCCCGCAGAACCACCCCTGCCGGGAGCGCCGACTGTCCCACTCATCGGGCAGAACACGCTGTACTGAGGCCAAGCGCGTCATCATTTGACGAAACCCGTGCGGTCGAAGAGCGAGATCGGTAGCGTGGGGCTCGGAACATGACACCGATCACAGGAGATACGACCATGACCGACTTCTTCGACCGCGAGACCGACGGCAAGTACGACAGGGCCTACAAAGAGACCACTCCAGACATCCTCAAGGCCTTCGGTGAGTTCAACAACGCCGTGTTCGCTTCCGAAGGTCGTGAGATCCCGCTGAAGTACCGTGAGCTGATCGCCTACGCCGTCGGTCTGACCACCCAGTGCGCCTACTGCATCGATGCGCATTCGAATGCCGCCGTCAAGGCCGGCGCCACGGAGACCGAACTGGCCGAGACCGCCTGGACCGCCTCGGCTCTCCGCGCCGGTGGAGCATATGCCCACGGTCGTCTGGGCTTCAAGCTCACCGGGGTCCACGAGCACTGAGTCCGCCTCGGGGCGAGTCCCGATTGCCTAGACTGAGAGGCGATCATGAGTGACGAATCCCGCCCCCTTCCGCGCAGAACGCCCCGTTCCCGCCCGCACCGCATCCTTGTGCTGGCATTGGACGGGGTGTCTGCCATGGATCTCGGCGTCCCCGTCCAGGTCTTCGGCCGCGAGTCGAACGCCGCCACAGATCGCACTCACACCGAGGCGGCTTCCGCCGTTCCCGGTGCGCGTCCGACGACCGTCCCCGCAGGGGTCTGGCCCTATGAGGTTGAGGTCTGCGGCATCACCGCAGGAAAGGTGACCGGTTCGGACGGGCTCGACTATTCTGTTGACCAGGGACTTCACGCCCTGGATACCGCGGACACGATCATCCTGCCGGGTGCCACCTCGGCGGTGGCAGAAGAACCGCCGGCCTCGGTCATCGGGGCGCTGCTTTCGGCATTCGAACGCGGCGCGCGGATCGCTGCCATCTCCACCGGCACCTTCGTCCTCGCACGCACGGGACTGCTCGTCGGGCGACGCGCCACCACGCACTGGTCGACGGCGAAGGAGCTCGCCCGACGGTTCACCTCGATCAAGGTCGACGAGAACGTCCTCTTCATCGACGAAGGGCAGCTGCTGACCTCCGCCGGAGCCGCCTCGGCGATCGATCTGTGCCTTCACCTCATCCGCAGCGATCACGGTGTCGGACTGTCCAACCAGGTCGCCCGCCGCCTCGTCGCGGCCGCCTACCGCAGCGCCGGCCAGGCGCAATACGTGCCGCGCAGCGTGCCGGACCCCCTCGGCGACGACTTCGCCGACACCCGCGAATGGGCGCTTCAGCACATCGGCGAGAAGATCACTCTGCACGATCTCGCCGCCAACGCCGGAGTCTCCGTGCGCACCTTCTCCCGCCGCTTCGTCGAAGACACCGGCTACACACCCATGCAGTGGGTGCTCAGAGCTCGGGTCGACCTGGCTCGCGAGCTCTTGGAGAACTCCGACCTGGGCATCGAACAGATCGCTGACCAGGTGGGACTCGGAACGGGTGCAAATCTGCGGATGCATTTTCAGCGCATCCTCTCGACCTCCCCGAACGACTACCGTCACTCCTTCCAAGGCTGAGAAGAGTCCTCTTCTCGACGACTTCTCGCGTCGTCCTGCAGCGGCAATTCCACAGTTGTATCGCCGGCTTTCAGCGACCCGGATCACACGAACACGGGGCTGGCTAGAAACTTTCGACCTTTGGCAATACAACTGGCGAGAATCTAGCGTAGATTGTCTTTCTGGCCACTGTTGCCATGCCTGAAAGTTGCCCATGATGGAGATATCAAGACGAATCCCGTGTTCAACATCTACAAGGAGTGACATTGACTCGCATCGCCATCAATGGTTTCGGTCGCATCGGACGCAGCACCCTGCGAGCCCTGATCGAGCGCGGCAGCGAGCTCGAGGTCGTGGCCATCAACGACCTCGGCGCCGTCGACGATCTCGCTCGGCTGCTGAAGTTCGACACCACCCTCGGACGCTTCAACCACGACGTCGAGGCCGCCGAGGGCTCCCTCATCATCGACGGCAAGACCATCAAGGTCCTCGCCGAGAAGGATCCGGCCAAACTGCCCTGGGGCGAGCTCGACATCGACATCGCGCTCGAATCGACCGGCCGCTTCACCAAGGCCGAAAAGGCTAGCGCCCACATCACCGCCGGCGCGAAGAAGGTCCTCGTCTCCGCTCCCTCGAAGGGTGCCGACGTCACCCTCGCCTTTGGTGTGAACAATGAGGCGTACAAGCCCGAGCACACCGTCATCTCCAACGCCTCCTGCACGACGAATGCCCTGGCTCCCTTGGCCAAGGTCCTCGATGACCTCGCTGGAATCGAGCAGGGCTTCATGACCACTGTCCACGCCTACACCGGTGATCAGATGGTCCAGGACGGCCCGCACAAGGATCCCCGCCGTGCCCGTGCCGCCGCCGAGAACATGATCCCCACCTCGACGGGTGCGGCCAAGGCCATCGGTCTCGTGCTCCCGCAGCTCGACGGCAAGCTGTCGGGTGACGCCATCCGCGTGCCGATCCCGGTCGGCTCGATCGTCGAAATCAACACGACCGTGTCCCGCGAGGTCACCCGCGACGAGGTGCTCGACGCTTACAAGAAAGCCGCCGAGGGTGAGCTCAAGGGCATCCTCGACTATGAGACCGAACCTGTCGTCTCCTCCGATATCGTCGGTCAACCGGCTTCGTCGATCTTCGACTCCGCACTCACCCGCGTCGTCGGCAACCACGTCAAGGTCGTTGCCTGGTATGACAACGAGTGGGGCTTCTCCAATCGTGTCGTCGACAACCTCGAGTTCATCGGCAAGAACTGACGTTCACTGCTGATGTTTCCCGGCGCTCGTCGCCGGCGACATTTTCGGCGCCGAGGTGGTTCCTCGGAGTCAACGGATGCAACTGTGGCCTCGAATCCGCTCAACGCGGATTCGAGGCCACAGCCTTTTATTGCCCAGGCGCCTGACTATCGCTGAGTGTGCTTGAGTCCAGATGACCTCGGTGGAGAACTGTCTTCGGCGAGGAGCTCAGACGTCGTCGGCGCCGGGGGTGCCGCCTTCGTCTTCCCAGCGTTCGATGGCGCGGACCTTCGCACGGCTGAATTTCAGGCGGATGCCGTAGCCGCCTTCCTTGCCGTCGGGAATGAACCGTGCGCCGTACTCCTCGAGGGCGAGGATGAGTCGACGCTCCTGCTCGGCGGTGATGTCCGCGAGCCCCTTTTCGTAGTCCTTGAGTTCGGACTTGTCGATCTCAGCTTTGTCTGCGACGTGCTTGGCTGAGACCTGGCAGAGGATCCGCGTTGCGCGTGCCAGGGGGCCGTCGATGATGATCTCGTCTGTGCTCATGGCTCCACCTTGCCAGAGGTCACCAGGAGTGCCAAGGCAGGGGGACTCTTATGAGGGTGGCGGTTTCCCCTGGTGAGACGGTGCGTGGCACGACGCCGTCCAGAGAAATGCACCTCTCACGATTTCATATGAATGATTCGTTCTATTCTTCTCCGATCAAGGTATGTCAGTGCCCCCGGATAGTGTTTCATCATGCCTCCGACAGCGGAGTCAGGGGCGCCGCATCGCAGGGTGCGATGCACGATGGAAGGTCAGAACAATGGAGATCACGACCAGCAGCATCAGAGAATTGGCGTGGAGCTGTGAAGAGTTCCTCGACGACCGAGGGGAGCCGCGATCAATCAGCTATCCGGGCAGTCTCGCTCTGTGCATTCTCGACGCGCTCTATTCGACGGGTTCGCACTCGACGGCGGTCGACAACGTCAGCGATCGCTATATCGAACGGCACGGTGAATCCGATGGGGCGAAATCACTGCGGTACTCGATCGCAGAGGCCGGCGGGCCCGAGGTGTGGGCGCGGGAGGTGATCTGCAATGTCAAGCCTGCCAATGTGCAGCCGGGCGCCATGCTCAGGGCCGAGGTTGTCGACCGTGCCACACGAGTGATGGCCGATCATGGCATCGACACCGTTGAGCAGCTGCTCGCCGCCGTCGGAGAAGAACCGTGTATCGGGCCGCATGCCAATGTGGTGGCAAAGGCATGGAGAGCGCTCCCCAGTCAGAAATCGGGATTCTCATGGCGCAATCTGCTCATGATCGCAGGCTCCCCTCATTTCGATATCGACTACCGCGTGAAGGGCTATTTCAATCAGATTGTGGGGTGGTACCCCATAGCCACGGACGAGTATGTGCTTGAACTGATCGGCGCTGCCGCTGATTTCCTCGGTGTTGAGGAGCACGAGATCCGACGAATCGTCTGGCAGATCTCGCGCCGTCGGCTTCGGCCGAATCCTCGACGAGAGATGTGCCCTTGGCCGTACGGTCTCGAGCTCGAGGCAGGCGAGGACGTCGACTATGAGTCGTGGGGGTCGTCCTTCGGCTTCGAAGGTTCGGCGATCAGCTCGAGCGACTGGTCTGGTATGGAATACGTCGATTCGCGCGGGAGCGCCGCGCCTTTCTGACTGTTTCAGCTTTCCGTATTGCGCCGATGCTGGGCTGCCAACCGCACCGGTGCGTTCGGAGCGCCGAAGCCGCGATAGCCGGTACGGCGTTCGACCATCTCGAAGAAGACCGAGCCGATCGTCGACGTATAGAAGTGGAGGAACTCGCCCCGGTCGTCACGGTCGTAGAGGATATTGTGCTCTCGCAGCCGATCCAGCAGCTCCGGTGCGAGGTCGAAGCGTGCCGCAAGGTCCTCGTAGTAGTTCTGGGGCACTGCCAAGAACTTCAAACCTCGAGCGACCGCCGTCGTCGCCGCGGTGAAGATGTCATCGCAGGCGATGGCCACATGCTCCGGGTAAGTCGCGGCAGATGAGCCGGCACCTCGGCTCAACGCGTTGGGGCTGTGATCGGGGGAGACGTTGAGCGGCATCCTCACTGCCCCATCGGCGCTGGACATCACTTGGGAGCGCACAAGGCCGGAGGGACTCGGGACGTCTTGGGACGGCAGTGCGGTCAGAGCGAGCAGGGAGGTGTAGAAGAGCACTGCCTCATCGTAATGATGGGCTGGCTGAGCCAAGTTGATGTGGTCGATAGCCGACTGCCGGTCGTCCGGGACGGTGCCGAACTCGTCGGTCCACTGCGGATCCTCACCGTCTCCATCACCGAAGAAGACCTCTGACCCGTCGGGCGCGAAGACCCCACGCAGCACCTTCTCGTCGTGAGCCTGCTCGCGAGGAACCTCGGTCGTCGAGAGCAGGAGGGCGCGTTCCATTGCGGCATCGGCATCTGCGACGGCGAATCCGATGCCGCGCAGGTAAGTCTCGGACGCAGTGGAATCTGCATCCGGAGTGGACACTGCAAACGCAACGGTGGATTTATCAGATGTCTCGATCGGAGCGTTCTCCGGTCCGGTGGGCTCGGTGACGACGATTCGAGCTTGACCGCGTCGCCACAGTTGCACGTGTGGTTTCGTGCGGTGGAAGCCGACGAACCGGAACCCGAGCTGATGGATCTGCCGGGTGAGCGCGCCCAGGTCATCGGTGTTCAGTTCGACGTAGTCGATGCCTCGCGGCTGCGCGACCTGCGGCAGCGGCTGCAGATCGAGCCGCACACGATCGCGTCCCGTGCGAGCGGAGGAAGCATTGCCTTCACGAGCTGCCGACACATTGGCTTCGAGCCACCGCAGGGACCGCAGTCCGTCGACAGCGGTGCGCTGAGTGTCGGCCTGCCGGAACGAGTCGTTGAAGACCTCGAGCGACACCGGTCCGGAATAACCGGTCCCGGCGACGCGGGCGAGGAAGTCGGTGAGGTCCCACGAGCCTTCGCCGGGGAAGACCCGGTGGTGACGGGACCAGCTGAGGACGTCCATCGACAGGGCCGGAGCGTCGGCGAGCTGGAGGAAGAAGATCTTCTCGCCCGGGATCTCGGCGATGCGTGACAGGTCCGTGCCACGGGACAGGATGTGGAAGCTATCGAGGCAGGTGCCGATGCGCGGATGGTCGACGGCCTTGACGAGGTCCCAGGCGCGATCGTATTCGGAGACGAAACGGCCCCAGGCCAGCGCCTCGTAAGCGACATTGATGCCATATCTCTCAGCCAGGTCGCCGAGGCGGCGCAACTGATCGACCATGACCTCATCATCGTCGATGGTCGCAGTGGCGACGTTCGAGCACAGCAGAATCGTGGTCATGCCCATTCGCTTCATCAGCTGGAACTTCGCCTCGGCCCGGGCCAGATTGGCGGCGAACTGCTTCTCATCGACGCCTTCGAAATCGCGGAAGGGCTGATAGAGGTCAAGACTCAGTCCGAGCTCTGCGGCCAGCGAGGCGGTCGCTTCGGGGGAGTTAGGGGAGACGATGAGATCCTGTTCGAAGATCTCGACCCCGTCGAATCCTGCCGTTGCGGCAGCCTGCAGCTTCTCCTCGAGCGTGCCCGACAGGCACACAGTGGCAATCGAGGTTCTCATCGTGACCTTTCCTCGTGGACGACATCGATCTCTTCCAGGCTCAGTCCCTTCGTCTCCTTCGCTGTCAGGGCAACCAGACCGACGACGATGCAGACGCCCGCGGTGAACGCGGCGACCGAGACCCAATTCTCTCCTCCGGCACCGGCGACAGCGGAAGCGAGGACCGGAGCCAGGCCGCCGGAGACCGCAAATCCGACCTGCGTGCCCAGGGCCAGCCCTGTCACTCGTGCCGTCGTCGGGAACATTTCGGCGTAGAAGGAGGGCCAGATGGAATTGGCCAGCGAGTACGCACAGCCGGACATGATGGCGCCGAAGACGAAGATGAGCGGCCAGTTCCCGGCCGAGACCGCACCCAGGTACGGGAACATCATCAGACCCGATCCGACGGCGCCGGTGATGAAGACCGGCTTTCGGCCGAATCGGTCGGAGAGCAGCGCGGCCGTCGGGATCGCGAACAGGGCGACACCGTTGGCGATGACCGAGACGAGCAGCATGGTCGAGCGCTCGAGGCCGACGATCGACGTGGCGAACGACAGCGACCAGACGGTGAAGACCATATTCACGGTGTTGACCATGGCGCACACGGCCACGCGGACGACCGCAGCCTTGTGCCACCGGACGACCTGCATGAGCGGTGGGTTCTCTACCCGCGACTCCTTGAATGCCGGCGGCTCTTCGAGCCCGCGACGGATGAGCCAGGCGGTGAGCACGACCAGCGCCGACAGCAAGAACGGTACGCGCCAGCCCCAGCTGAACAGTGCTTCGTCAGGCAGGAAGGCAGTGAAGGGAATGAACACGGCAGTGGCCAGCAGGGTGCCGGCCTGTGTGCCGTGCAAGGTCCAGCTCGTCGTCCACGACCGCTTCTCTTCGTCCGAATGTTCGAGGGAGACCGAGATCGCGCTCGCCTGCTCACCCGAGGCCGACAGGCCCTGGACGATGCGGCAGAGCACGAGCAGGATCGGAGCCAACATTCCGACCTGGTCGTAGGTCGGCAGGCAGCCGACGATGAAGGTCGACACGCCCATCATGAACAGAGTGAGCATGAGGACGAACTTGCGACCGAAGCGGTCACCGAGCGGTCCCATGATGAGCGCGCCCAGCGGACGCACGACATACGCGACTCCGACCGTGCCCATGGCCAGCAGAATGGCGATTCCCGGTGCGGTGGTCTCGGGGAAGAACAGAGTGTTGAGCACCAGTGCCGCCGCGGTCCCGTAGACCGCGAAATCGTAGTATTCCAGGGCCGAACCCGTCCAACTCGACAGGGCCGCGCGCAGCGGTGTCTTCTTCGTGGGGCGAGCTTCCTCGATCGCGTTGCTCATGCTTCCTCGCATTTCTCACTCTCAGGACTTATCGACGGCCTCGGCGCTGTCGAGCGTTCATCGGACCGACGTTGCATTGCCATAGTGTGGCAGTAATTGTTACATTGTGGTTTACAGTGTGATTGAGATGACATAGCCTGTCAACGTGGAACGCGGGAATTCTGCTTTCCGGACTCACGAACTATCTGCACACACTGCCCCAGCACCACCGAACTGCCACAGCAACGCAAGGAGGCGAAGCATGCCGCCCAAGGGCTCGAACTCGGTGACGAAGACCTTCGAGATGCTCGAACTCCTCGGCGAATCACCCGAGGGGATCAGCGCCGCCCAGGCCGCCGAGACAACCGGCTACCCCTTCTCGACCGCGTACCGCCTCCTCGGCGGGCTCGTCGAATCCGGGTATGCCAGCTTCGATGCACGCACGAAGATCTATACCCTCGGGATGGAGGTCTTCCGCCTCGCTCAGAAGGTCGCGCACAGGCGGGGGCTGTCCGGAGCGACGAAGGATCTGCTGCAGGAACTGACGGCCTCCACCGGCGAATCGAGCATCCTCGCCGTCCGTCGCGGCAATGCCGCACTGACCGTGCTCACCGTCGACGGCCCGCAGTTCCGCACGACCACCGACCCCGGAGACGAATCTCCGCTGCACACCTCGGCGATCGGTCAGGCTCTGCTCGCCCATGATCCACAGGCCGCTGCCACCGTCGACGCGCTCGATCTCGTCGCTCGCACCCCGAACTCGATCACCGATCCGAGACAGATGCGCACACGCCTCGAACAGATCCGCACCGACGGATGGGCGGGACAGTCCGAAGAGAACGACATCGGCATGAACGCCCTGGCAGTGCCCGTCTTCGATCTCGACGGCACCCTGCTGGCCTCGCTCGCGCTCGCCGCTCCGGTCTTCCGCCGCAGCCTCGACGAGCTCATCGAATTCGTCCCCCGACTGAACGAAACCGCGGCCTTGATCGCCGCCCGATTCCCGAGGTGACCATGCCCGCAACCACTGCCGAAGCTGCACCTGGCGCAATGACTCCCCGGCCCGAGATCCTCGTCCTCAACGGCCCCAACCTCAACCTCCTCGGCGAACGCGAGCCCGAGATCTACGGCCGCACCACCCTCTCCGACATCGAAAAGATGTGTGCGGACACCGCCGCCGAGGCGGGACTGAGCGTCCGCTGCATCCAGAGCAACCATGAGGGCGGGCTCATCGACGCCGTGCACGAGGCCCGGCACTCGACGGTCGGCGCGATCATCAACGCCGGAGCGTACACGCACACCTCCCTGGCACTGCACGATGCGCTGAAGTCCTACGACCACCAGATCATCGAAGTGCACCTGAGCAACCCGCACGCGCGCGAAGCCGTGCGCCACCACTCCTATCTCTCACCTGTGGCCGCCGCAGTCATCGCCGGAGCCGGCGCGAAAGGCTACGTCCACGCGGTGGAGATACTCATCGACCACCTCACGAACGCGAAAGCGAGACCATGACCTCTTCCCTCCTCCTCGGACTCATCGGCGTCGGCATCTCCGCCTCCCGCACCCCGCGCATGCACGAGAACGAAGGCGCCGCCCACTCCATCCCCACGATCTACCGCACGATCGACATCGCCGAACCTCGCCTCGCCGAGGTGGGGCTTGAGGAGCTGCTCACCGCAGCGATCCGGCTCGGCTTCGACGGGCTCAACATCACCCACCCGTTCAAGCAGCAGGTCATCGACCTCCTCGACGAGGTCGATCCTGTGGCCGCGCGCATCAATTCGGTCAACACCGTCGTCATCGACGATGCCGGACGGACGACGGGATACAACACCGACGTCACCGGCTTCGCCGCCGGGTTCCGTGCCGGACTGGACGGTGCCGCCACCGAGGCGGTCGTGCAGATCGGTGCCGGCGGAGCCGGCTGTGCCGTCGGGTTCGCCCTGGCCGAACTCGGCGTCGGTGAACTCATCATCGCTGATACCGATATCGACCGGGCCGCCGGTCTGGCGACGGATATCGGGACCGTCACGGGCTCTCGGGTCCGGGCGCGAGCGATCGGGCTCGATGAGCTGGAAGGGGCGGCCGCCTCGGCGCAGGGGATCGTCAACGCGACCCCGGTGGGGATGAAGGCGTATCCGGGTACCCCTGTCGACACCTCGGTGTTCGGGGCGGAGACCTGGGTAGCCGACGTCGTGTACTTCCCGCTCGAGACGCAGCTGCTCGCCGAAGCCAGGGCCAAGGGGTGCCGCACGCTCGATGGATCGGGGATGGCGGTCAATCAGGCCATCGACGCGTTCGAACTCTTCAGCGGCCAGAAGGCCGACCCGCAGCGCATGCGTGAGACCTTCCTGTCCTTCGGTTCCTGATCCGAGACACCTGACCGGAATTCGACGCGGCTCCCGGTCAGGGGCGAATGGTCAGTTCTCGGAGGTGTCACCCGCAGCTTCGGTTTTCTTCTGCTTGCGGTATTCCTTGAAGAAGCTGATGGCGAAGATGCCGACGATCAGGGCCAGAGTCAGCCACAGGGCGTACTTGTCGATGACCTTGAGGATGTCGACCGCGGCCTCTCCGAGCTGATAGCCCAGGAAGGTCCAGATGAGCGTGAAGATGAGGCAGCCGAGAAGGTCGGCGACGAGGAACAGCGACAGCCGCATCCGCGTCCACCCGGCGACGAGGTAGACGAGGGTGCCCGGGATGCCCGGGCAGCGCGAGATCAGCGTCATGAGGAACAGGGCCCAATTCGGGATCTTCTTCAGCTGGTTGATGCGTTTGAGCTGACGTTCGTTCTGCGCGAAGAGCCGCAGCACACCGTCGCCCCACCGGCGACCGGCCAGCCAGAACGCCCAATCGAGTTTGGCCATGCCGACGAAGCCGGCGACGATGACCAGCCACAGCGGGATCTCACCGACCCGGGCATAGGCGGCGGCAGCGACGATCGAGGTCTTCGCGCCGTTGATGAACTCCTGCACGACCGGGGCATTGACGAGCATCCACGGTCGCAGCGGCATGAGGCCGAGGTAGATGAGCGGGACGCCGATGATGATGAACAGCAGCAGCTTGTCGAGACCTTGAGCCTTGCCCTGCCAGGGTTTGATCGTCGCCCAGGGGCTTTCCCCTGCCGTGCTCTCACCTTCTGTGGTCTCCGCAGTATCCGCGTCTTCAGCGGTATCCGTGCGGTCAGGATCCACGTGATCGCCACTCATCGGGCATCGCCCTCTGAGGTGCTGCGGCGCGCGTCTCCCCAGATATCGACGCCGGAATCGACGGCGAATTCGTCGATTGCGCCGAGCTCTTCATCGCTCAACGGTGCCGCGTCGAGAGACGCGACATTGTGCTCGAGCTGTTCGATACGGCTGGCCCCGATGACCAGCGAGGACACTCGCTCATCCCGCAGCGCCCAGGCCAGGGCGAGCTGTGCCAACGACTGACCGCGTGCGGCGGCGATGTCATTCAGCGACCGAATCCGGGCGAGGTTGTCGGCGCTGAGGAACCCGTCCTTGAACGATGGCTTCGCCTTGCCCGCGCGCGAATCTTCGGGCACTCCGCCGAGATACTTGTCCGTGAGCAGGCCCTGCGCAAGCGGGGAGAAGCAGATGACGCCGAGCCCTTCGTCAGCGGTTGTGTCGAGGAGTCCATCGTCTTCGATCCACCGGTTGAACATCGAGTACGACGGCTGGTGGATGAGCAGGGGAGTACCGAGATCGCGGGCGATCTGGCAAGCCCGGGCCGTATCGGAGGCGGAGTATGAGGAAATCCCGGCGTAGAGCGCGCGTCCGGAGCGCACGGCGGTGTCGAGCGCACCGATGGTCTCTTCGAGCGGCGTCGAAGCATCGGGACGATGGGAGTAGAAGATGTCGACATAGTCGAGGCCGAGTCGGCGCAGGGACGCATCGAGGCTGGCCAGAAGGTATTTGCGGCTGCCGCCGGGGCCCCCATAAGGGCCGGGGTGCATGTTCCAGCCGGCCTTCGTCGAGATGATGAGCTCATCGCGGTAGGGGTGGAGGTCTTCGCGCAGCAGCCGGCCGAAGTTCGTCTCCGCCGACCCCGGAGGAGGGCCGTAGTTGTTCGCCAGGTCGAAATGCGTGATGCCCATGTCGAAGGCGCGCCGGACGATGTCGCGTTGGTTCTGGAAGGCGACATCGTCGCCGAAGTTGTGCCACAGCCCGAGTGACAGGGCGGGAAGGACGAGTCCGGACCGGCCGACCGGGCGGAAGGTCATCGAGTCATAGCGGTTCTCGGCGGCTTGGTACACGCTGTCTCCTGGGCTGAGCGGATGAGTTCGTATCCCAGCTTACGGGCGTCCTGCCAGCGTGCACACGCAGGCGCGATTGCCATCGGCGTCGGCGAGGACGGTGAATGACGGCGCCTGGGACTCGTCGACGATCGTGCCTCCGGCGTCGACCGCAGCTCTGATCCGCTCCGGCGCGACCGCCGCAGGTACAGAGACGTCGACGTGCAGACGCTGGTGCGGAACCTCGTGTTCCTCGCAATCCTGGAACCACAGCAGCGGCATCTGTCCGGCAGGATCGACGACGTCAGGTCCGGAGACGTTGCTCGCATCCCCGGTCAGGAGCGCCGCCCAGAACGGGGCGATGGCGTCCTGGTTCGCGGTGTCGAGGCCGAGTTCGAGAAGTGCCGGGATGGTCGGGTCCGCCTTCACCCCCGCCGAGGCGGCCGCCTCGCTGATCTGCCCGGCGAGGTTGAGGTCGCGTTCGGTCACGGCACCGGTGTCGTGGCTGGTCAATCGGATGTCGACGTGGGGGAAAGTGAGCGTGACATCGGGATGGTGGCCGGCCGCCTCGGCGAGGGACCCGACCTCAGCCACGAGATCAAGCCCGGTGGCGAAGTCGCCGGTGAGGAACCGGGCGCCGATGCAGTCCGGCAGCCCCTGCCAGTCGCCGAGCCCTTGGGAGTCGAGTGCGTCGAGCAGCTTCTGTCCGGTATATGCAGTCATGACTTCATGCTAGGGACTTCTCAGTGCCGCGTGAACCCCTCGTTCCCGGTTCCCGCGGGCAGGGGCGTAATGTTGCCCCAGTGATTGGCTCAACCGCATACCTCGTAACGCTTCTCTTCGCGTCGATCGCGCTTCTCATCCTCCTCATCAACTGGAAGACGAAGCTGCATCCGTTCCTCGCTCTCCTCATCACCTCCGCTGTGACGGCCCTGGCCGCCGGTGAGGAGATCGCCAAGATTCCAGAGACGATCGTCGCCGGAGCCGGCGACCCCCTCGGCGAGACCGGTGTCGTCGTCGCCCTCGGAGCGATGCTTGGACGGCTTCTGGCCGACAGCGGTGCCATCCAGCGGATCGCGAACCTCGTCATCGAGCACTCCTCGCCGAAGGCCGCTCCGTGGATCATGACGGGTGTTGCCTTCATCATCGGCATCCCGATGTTCTTCGAGGTCGGCCTCGTCGTCCTCATCCCGGTCATCTACGCGGTTGCCTCGCAGCTGGAGAAGAAGACCGGGCAGAAGAAGCTGTGGTACCTGCGCATCCTCGTCCCCGCGATCGCCGCGCTCGCCTGCCTCCACGGCATGGTTCCACCCCATCCGGGTCCGCTCATCGCCGTGTCCGGACTCAACGCGAACGTCGGAATGACCATCGGCCTCGGGCTCGTCTGTGCGGTTCCCACCGTCATCCTCGCCGGCCCGGTCTACGCCCGCTGGATCGCCCCACGGGTCAAGCTCGAACCGACCGCTGACCTCATCGACCAGTACACCGGAGCCGGCGCCGAGGTGGACCAGAAGGAACTGCGAACGATTCCGGTCTGGCTCGCCTTCGTCACCGTCCTCGTCCCCGTCGTGCTCATGCTCGTGCACACCGTGGTTCAACTCGTGGCGCCTGAGTCCTCGTTCGAACCCATCGCCGAGGTGATCGGCAATCCGGTCATCGCGATGCTGGCGGGAGTCATCTTCGCAGCCATCGCGCTCGGTTGGACTTCGGGAATGGGCGGCGAGCGGATCCGCAGCTCCTTCGGCGACAGCCTGAAGTCGATCGCCGGAGTCATCCTCATCATCGGCGGCGGTGGTGCCTTCAACGAGGTGCTCAAGGACTCGGGCATCGGCGACGCCGTCGTCGGCGCGACCTCTCATCTGGAGATGAACCTCATCCTGCTCGGCTGGTTCATCGGCATCCTGCTCTCGTTCGCCACCGGATCGGCGACCGTGGGAATCACCTCGGCCACCGGCATCGTCGCCCCTCTCATCGGCGATCACTCCGGGGCATATGTGTCTCTGGTCGTCATTGCGATCGGCTCGGGATCGATCGGCCTGAACTGGGTCAACCATGCAGGATTCTGGTTCGTCAAGGAGAGTTTCGGCATGACGATCGGTCAGGCGACGAAGACGCACATGATGGTCCAGACTCTCGTCAGCGTCTTCGGGCTGATCTTCGCCTTCCTGCTCTCGCTGTTCTTCGTCTGACGGGCTTCCGCTCGCTCGTTTTCCGCCTGCCCGGGTTCCGCCCGCTCGTTTTCCGTCCTCTCGGCCTCCGCCTGCCTGTGCTGCGCCGATCAAGCGGTGGCGCAGAATTGTCATGGTCTACGACGCCATATTCGCGGCCCCGCTTGATCGAGGGGAGGGAGCGCTTGAAAGTGAGAGAGCGCTTGATCGAAGGCGCGAGCGCGACGCTGACCGAAGGTATGCGCGACACAAAATAGACCAGTGGTCTTGATTTAGCGGTGTGTCCTGTGCCTCAATGGTGGTGTGACGAAATTCCATGCCATCCGCGACCAGCTCCTCGACCGCCTCGAGGACATGGCCGCCGGTGAGCAGTTCCCTCCGGAACGACAGCTCGCCGAGACGCTCGGCATCTCGCGGATGACCCTGCGCCGCGCCATCGACGAACTCGTCGCCAAGGGTATGGTCCGCAGGCGCCACGGCACGGGCGTCTTCGCGCTCGGGCCGAAACTCGACCAACCGCTGGCCGCGAGCTCGTTCACCGAGGATATGCTCGCCCGCGGAATGCGTCCCGGGTCCCATATCCTCAGCTTCGACGTCGCCGAGGCGGGCGCGCACATCGCTCGTCGACTCCACATCTCCGAAGGCGATGACGTCATCGCGATCCTGCGCCTGCGCCTGGCCGATGACGAACCGATCGCACTCGAAGAACTCCACGTCCCCTCGGCTCTCGTCCCGGGGCTGAGCCCAGGCGACCTCGAGGACCAGTCCTTCTACGATCTGCTGCGCCGGAACTTCGGCATCCGCCTCAACCACAGCGTGCAGACGATCGAACCGACCCTCCTCGACGCCCGCGAGGCTCAACACCTCGGCGTCGAAGAACTCTCACCCGCCCTGCTGTTCGAGCGCATCTCCCGCGGTGCCGATGACCGCCCCTTCGAGTTCGTTCGCTCCGTCTACCGAGGCGACCGCTACAAAGTCCGCACCGAACTCACCGTCCCCGCCCCCGCAGCAGCCGGAGCCGTCCCCTCCGCTACCGCCGCCACAGTCCCCGACCACACTGGAGGAGCGCAGCCATGATCATCGCCGGACTCATGACCGGAACCTCCGCCGACGGCCTCGATCTCGTCGTCGCCGAATTCCGGCCCGACCCCGTCAGCGATACGGAACCCACACCCAGCTTCGACCTCGTCGGCGCGGACCCCACCACCCTGACCGTGCGGATCCTCGCCGAACGCGAAACCCCATTCGACGACCAGCTCTCCGCCGACATCCTTCGCCTTCTCGAACCAGCAGATCTGCCGTTATCGCTGGTCAGCAGTGTCGACGCCCGGCTCGGCCGGTTCTGCGCCGACGCCCTGTCCGAACTCTGCACCGACCACGACCTGACCCCTGACCTCGTCGTCAGCCACGGCCAGACCGTCCGCCACGACATCACCGACGGGCAAGTCACCTCGACCCTCCAGCTGGGACAGCCGGCGTTCATCGCAGAACGACTCGGTGTGCCAGTCCTCTCCGACGTCCGCTCCCGTGACGTCGCCGCCGGGGGACAGGGTGCCCCGCTCGTCGGGCTGCTCGACTCCCTCCTGCTCTCCGACGCCGAGGCTCCGACCGCAGTGCTCAACCTCGGCGGAATTGCGAACATCACCGTCATCACTCCCGGCCAGGACCCGATCGCCTTCGACACGGGCCCGGCCAACGCCCTCATCGACATCCTCGCCCGCCGCATCACCGACGGCCGGCAGAACTATGACCGCGACGGTGCGCTCGCTGCCGCCGGCACCGTCGACGCGGCCCTGCTCACCGAGCTCCTCACCGAGCCCTTCTATGCGTGCCCCGCCCCGAAATCGACAGGCAAGGAACTCTTCCACGCCGCCTACCTCGACTCATACCTCGAATCCCACCCCCACCTCGGCGAGCATGATCAGATCGCCACAGTCACGACGTTGACCGCGCGCACCATCGCCGAGGCGGTCCGCGAGCACGATGTCACCACCGTCATCGCCTCGGGAGGTGGGACGAGGAACCCGGAGCTGATGGGCCGCCTCGGCGAGGAATTGGGTGAGGGCATCGCTCTCACGAGCACCGATGAGGCCTTCGGGCTGCCCGAAGGCAGCAAGGAAGCGCTGCTCATGGCGCTTCTCGGGTGGCTGAGCTGGCACGGACTCGAGGGCACGCAGCCGAGTCTGACCGGGGCGATCGGACAGCGCATCGCGGGCCGGTTCACTCCCGGTGACGGGCCGCTGCGTCTGCCCGAACCCCTCCACCGACGACCCACCCGACTGAAACTGACCGACTGAACCGCGGCCGGACCCGGCACCACCCGCTCGGCCGCACAGACGCACGCACCTCCTGACCACCGATCAACCGACACACTCCACACCCCCAACAAGGAGAGACCAATGCAGATCATCGACCTCCTGGTGATCATCGCCTATCTCGTCGCAACGGCGTGGCTGGGACTGGCACTGAGCGGCAAACAGAGCAGCCTCAAGGGCTACTTCCTCGGCGGGCGCGACCTGCCGTGGTGGGCCGTCTGCCTGTCCGTCGTCGCCACCGAGACGAGCGCGCTCACCGTCATCGGCATCCCCGTCATGAGCTACCTCGGCGACCTCAACTACCTGCAGCTCGGACTCGGCTACATCCTCGGCCGCGTCATCGTCGCCTACTTCATGCTGCCGCGCTACTACGACGGTGAGATGATCACCGCGTACGCCTACCTGGGCAAACGTTTCGGCCAGTCGACGCAGACCACGGCCGGCGTGACCTTTCTCTTCACCCGACTGCTCGCCGACGGCATCCGCGTGCTCGCCGCGGCCATCCCGCTCAAGGTCATCCTCGACGGGCTCGGCATCCACACGAACTACTTCGTCATCATCGTCGTCCTCTCGCTTGTGACGATCGTGTACACGTTCATCGGCGGCATCAAGGCCGTCATCTGGGTCGATGTCGCGCAGATGATCCTCTACGTCCTCGGCGGGATCCTCGCGATCATCATCATCTCCGCATCGATCGGCGGCGGATGGCTCGCCGAGGCGGTCGAGGCCGGAAAGACGAACATCTTCGTCTTCGAAGGCAACCCGATCTCCGCGGACACCTCATTCATCCCGTCGGTTCTCGGCGGCGCCGTGTTCGCGATGGCCTCCCACGGTTCCGATCAGCTCATCGTTCAGCGCCTGCTGTCGTGCCGGTCGAAGCTCGAGGCGCAGAAGGCTCTCATCACCTCCGGATTCGTCGTGGTCGTCCAGTTCGCGATCTTCCTCGCCGTCGGTCTGGCTCTCTGGGCGTACTACGATCACGCGCTGCCCGCGGATCTCGGCCTGACCCGCGACGACGAGATCTTCCCGCTGTTCATCATCGAGGGCCTGCCCACGGGAATCTCCGGACTGCTGCTGGCCGGCATCCTCGCAGCCGCGATGTCGACGCTGTCGTCGTCGCTGTCGGCCCTGTCGTCCTCGACGGTCAACGACGTCTACGCGAAGCTCAAGCGCACCCCGATGACCGACGAACAGGGATTCAAGGTCGGCCGCTGGGCGACGATCGGCTGGGGCATCGCGTTCATCCTGCCCGCCACGATCTTCGAATCCGACTCCGGCAACATCGTCATCCTGGCTCTCGGCATCGCCGGCATCACGTACGGCGGTCTGCTCGGCGCGTTCGTCTTCGGCATCGTCAACAAACGAGCCCGTGCCGTCGACGCGAACATCGCCTTCGCCCTGGCCGTGGCCGTCAACGCGTTCTTCTTCGTCATGGAGAAGTACGTCACCGGCGAGGTGTGGGTGGCGTGGCAGTGGTACCCCCTGCTCGGCGTCATCGTCACCTTCATCGTCGGCGGTCTGCTCGGTCTGCGCCACAAGACCACAGTCGAAGAGCCCACCATCGCCGAGGCGGAAGGAAGCCCCCGTCCATGACCTCCTCCCAGCGGCCGCTGTCCCCGACCGAGCAGCGCAATCCGGCCAGCTCCGGACTCGACGAACTCGACACCCTCGGAGTCTTGCGGGTCCTCAACGCCGAAGACCACGGTGTCATCGATGCGGTCGCCGCGGCCCTGCCGCAGCTGGCCGAACTCGTCGACATCGCCGCAGACCGCATGCGCCGAGGCGGCCGTGTCCACTACTTCGGAGCAGGCACCTCGGGGCGGTTGGGCGTCCTCGATGCGAGCGAGCTCCTGCCGACGTTCAACCTCGAACCGGGCCGGGTCATCGGGCATATCGCCGGTGGTCAGGCGGCATTGGTCAATGCGGTGGAGAACGCCGAGGACTCCGGGGCCGACGGAACCGCGGCCGGTGCCGAGCTCGGACCCGACGATGTGGCCATCGGCATCGCCGCGAGCGGGTCGACCCCGTACGTCGGCGGGGCGCTCGTCGCGGCGCGGGCCAACGGCGCCCACGCTGTGCTCATCTCGAACAACCCGTACGCCTCTCTGGCCGACAAAGCCGATGACCACATCGTGCTCGACACCGGCCCCGAAGTGATCACCGGATCGACCAGGCTCAAGGCCGGCACCGCCCAGAAGCTCACCCTCAACGGGTTCTCGACCGCGCTCATGGTCGCTCTCGGGCGCACCTGGGACAACCTCATGGTCTCGGTCGTCGCGACCAACGCGAAGCTGCGCGAACGCACTGTGCGCATCCTCCGCGAGGCCGCTGACCTGGGCGATGCCGACGCGCGAGCTCTGCTCGAGCGCTGCGATGGCGATCTCAAGACCGCCATCGTCGTCTCTTTCACCGAGGCGGCCCCCGCCCTGGCCGCGTCGACCCTGGAGTCCCATGACGGATCGGTCAGGTCCGCGATCGCCGAGCTTGTGGGGACGAAGACGCCGGATGGCTCGGACGACGGAACGGACTCGGAAGGTTCCGGCCCGGGTACCGTGGGCGCATGAGCCTGATCCTCGGCATCGACATCGGCGGCACCGGCAGCCGTGCCGCGCTCGGCGAGGTCGATGACGCAGGGTCCGTCCCAGGCATCGTCGACCAGATCGCCGGACCGCGAATCGAGATCGGGCCGAGCGGCAGCAACGTCATGTCCGTCGTTCGCGATCTCGTGAAATCTGCCGCAGAGACGTGGCCCGATCTCTTCTCCGAGGTCAGCGGCATCGGCATCGGTGCGACCGGGATCGCCTCTCTCGCCGAGGATCCTGCCGAAGTCCTCGCCGAGATCTCGGCCGAGTACGGCGTGCCGGCGGTCGCCGCCATCGATGCGGTGACCGCCCACCTCGGTGGAACCGGTGGGGCGATCAGTGTGCTCGGCACCGGAGCGATCGCCATCGCCCACCCGGGTCCGGGTGAGGCAGGCCACTGGTCAGCCGAATGGTCACGAGCCGATGGCTGGGGACACCTCTTCGGCGATCGCGGGGGAGGAGCGTGGCTGGGACGGCATGGTCTCGAACTCGCTCTGCGCACTCATGACGGCATCGACGAACAAGGTCGTGCGCTGCTCGAGGCGGCCACCAGACGATTCGGCCCACCCGCCTCGTGGCCGGGTCAGTTCTATACCCGCAATGACCGGGCCGGGCTCCTCGCCGAATTCGCTGTCGACATCGCCGAGACTGCCCGCTCCGGCGACACAGCATCGGCCGACCTGCTCCGCAGCGCGGGTGAGGAAGCTGCCCGCAGCGCGCTTGCCGCGACGCGCGCAGCCTGCCGAGCCGACGCTTCGTCAAGATCGACCCTTGCCGACGGCGCACCGCAATCTGCCGCCGCACGTGCGGATAGCCGGACCGCGGATAGGCCCGTATACATCGCGCTCACCGGGGGAGTCGCGGCCGCGGGGAGCCACCTCGTCGAGGGGTTCCGCACCGAAGCCGCACGGCTTGATCCGACCATCACCATCGTCGAGCCCGCAGGCGGGCCGTTGGATGGGGCGCTCACGCTGGGCCACCTCGGCGCCGGTGGGAAACTCGGCGCGCAGGACCGGGTCATCTGGACCTGACTGGTCGTCAGTCGCCCCTGGCCTGCCGCACCATCCGCACCTCGCGAATCCCGTCGTAATCGTCGGTCTTGATGGTGCCGTCGGCGACGAACCCGTTCTTCGAGTAGAACGCCTGGGCACGGGGATTCGGATCCGCCACCCACAGTGCAGTCGTCACGGACGGATCGATGACGGCGTCGAGGAGGTCCTGGCCGACGCCCGTGCCGTGCATGGATCGATAGGAGTAGAGCACGTAGAGGTGGCGGTCTTCGGGGAGTTCGTCCTCGGCTGATTCCGTATTCTCGGGCGGGCCAGCCATGGCGATGCCGACGATCCGGCCATCGGATTCGGCGACGGCGCAGGTGAACTTCGACGGAGCCGCCTCGGCGAGGATCTGCGTCCACATCTGGCGGCGTCGATCAATGAGGTCGGGGGCATCGAGGAGTTCGTCGGGCATGATCCCGCGGTAGGTCTCGAGCCAGGTGTCGACATGGACGCGCGCCATGGCTGCAGCATCGGCGGGCACGGGCGGGCGAACTGCGTGGGTCATGACTGGATGCTACCGGCCGACGCGGCCAGGAAGATCGTTCTCCGGCACGAAATATTCACCTGACCTGCACCTGTCGACAAACAGCTGTCCAGCCGGGGCACCCAGGATCGAGAGAGTGAGAGCGAACCGCGAACCAGTCACCGCCGTCGAATCACCAACCTCGGGCCACCCACTTCCTCAACCGCTCCGGCCGTCACCACCCGGTCCTCGGAACACCGGCGGGGGAGCCGTCGCATTCGAGCCGGTGGCAGCACCATCGCCCACCGACCTCGAGCTGCCGATGGGCCCGCGTACCCGGCTGTATCGATTCTTCGAAGCCCTGCCGGCGGCGATCAGCTTCACCGTGGTCGGGCTCGTACTCGTCCTGCCGTTCGTCGACGCAATGCTCGGAGCGGTCTATGTGCTCTCCATCGTCGGGCTGATGTTCGTGCGGGCGATGCTCGGCGCGATCGACGTCGCCCGCGGGTTCGTCCGCTTTCGCCGCAGCGCTCGCGTCGACTGGGCGGCACGCCTGACCGACCTGGAGCGAGCCCTGGACGGACGCCCTTCCTTGGCGCATCCTCGGGGTGGGTTCCGTGCCGCCGACCATGCCGATCTTGTAGCGAAATTCAGCGCCGATCCGACCTCGATCATGCGGCCATCGACCCTGCTCCACGCGGTCGTCGTGGCCGCGTACAACGAGCCCTACCCAGTCATCGCCGACACCATCCGCACCCTGCTGCACACCTCGACGAAGCCCGAACAGCTCCTCGTCTTCTTCGCTCATGAGGAACGCGGCGGACCTGCCATGGCCGAAACGGCTCGGCGGCTCGAAGCCGAGTACGGCCACCGCTTCGGGGCCTTCGTCCTCGTCGAACATCCAGCCGGATTGCCCGACGAGATCGCCGGCAAGGGAGCGAACATCACGTACGCCGGTCACCACCTGGCCGAATGGGTCCGTGACGAGGCCATCGACCCGCGTCGGGTGATCGTCACGAGCCTCGACTGCGACAACATTCCGCACGAGTCCTACTTCGACTGTGTTGCCTACGAATATGCGACCGCGCCGGACCGGGAGCGTCTGTCGTTCCAGCCGATCAGCCTCTACATCACGAACATCTGGGACGTGCCCGCACCATCGCGAGTGGTCGCCAGTGCGAACTGCTTCTGGAATCTCACGACCACTGTCCGCAGGCTCGCACTGCGCAACTTCGCCTCCCACGCGCAGCCGCTGACTGCTCTGGTCGAGATGGGCTTCTGGTCGAAGCGGACCATTGTCGAGGACGGTCACCAGTACTGGCGCAGCTGGTTCCACTTCGACGGGGACTACCGGGTCGTACCCATCCACGTCCCGATCTTCCAGGACGCTGTACAGGCCGGAACGTTCAAGTCCACGATGGTCGCTCAGTTCAAACAGCTCAGCCGCTGGTCGTACGGTGCCTCCGACGTTCCCTATGTCGGGGTGCGCGTCTTCGCTCCCGGAGCCCGCGCGCCGTTCTGGCCCGGAGTCATCCGCTTCTTCTCCCTGCTCGAAGGGCACGTCAGTCTCGCCTCGATCTCGATCATCATCGCCATCGGCGGGTGGATCCCCTTCGTCGTGGCCGCGCAGACGGGGCAGGCATCCTCGTTGGTCGAGCGCATGCCGATGACCGTGGGCATCATTCAGCAGATCGGCATGATCGGACTCATCGTCTCCATCATCGTGTTCAATGCGCTGCTGCCTCCTCGGCCGATCCACGTCCCGCGCGAACGCCGCGTGACGATGTGGCTACAGTGGCTGCTCTATCCGCTCACGCTGCTCGTGTTCAATTCCTCGACCGCGCTGTACTCGCAGTGGTGCCTGCTCACCGGCCGCTACCGCGAACGCTTCGACGTCACGGAGAAGATGGCCGGCGGACGCTCCAACTGACCAGGTGCCGGCACATCAACTGGTTCAAAGTGTGAGTGCCCGGATTTCAGGCTCCTGTCCTGCACTTTGAACCAGTTGTCACCTCCGTCGCCGAGGCGGTCGGTCGGCTGGCCGGAGCGCATACCCTATTTCCGTCGCCCGGTGCGAGGTCTACGCTGGGAACTGAGCCCCAGCGTTCACAGAGTCAACGGTGCTGCCGGTTCCCGGAGCCGCAGGGCCGTCCAGCCGAGGAGAGTGTCATGGCCGACACCGACAGCACGCACGCCGCCCGACATGAAACTGAGCATTTCGACTCCATCATCAGCGGAGGCGGCCCCGCCGGGATCGTCGCCGGACTGCTGCTCGCCCGTGGCGGGGTGAGAGTCGTCGTTCTCGAGAAGCACGAGGACTTCTTCCGCGACTTCCGCGGCGATACCATCCACCCGTCCACTCTGCGCCTCCTCGACGAGTTGGGCCTCTACCATCGGTTCGCCCGCATCACCCACCGTCGAGTGAGCAATATCAGCCTCCAGGATCGGAACGGCGAGGATTTCGTCCTCGGCGACCTGTCGCGGCTGAACACCGCGCACCCTTATATGACTATCGCCCCGCAGTGGGACTTCCTCAACCTGCTCGCCGAGGCGGGAGAGGACGAACCGGGATTCGACCTGCGGATGGGCACAGAGATGTCGTCCCTGATCTGGGAGGGCGACCGTGTCATCGGCGTTCGCGCGGTCGGGGTCGACGGCGAGACCGAGTTCCGGGCGCCACTCGTCGTGGCCGCCGACGGCCGCTGGTCGAAGGCGCGGGCGGAGGCGCGACTTCCGGTCCGCGAACTGCATTCCGGGATCGACGTGTGGTGGTTCCGGATCGACACCGAGGCGGAGCTCCCCGACTCCGTGGCACCCCGCTCACACGACGGCAGCGTCTTCGTTGCGATTCCGCGGGACGGGCACGTGCAGATCGCCCGGCTCATTCCGAAGGGTGAGGACGCACGATTCCGGGCGGAGGGTGTCGAAGCGCTGCGCAACGCGGTAGCCGGAACCTTCCCCGCCCTCGCCGCGGATGTCGAAGGAATCGAGATGGACGAGGTGAAGCTGCTCGACGTGCGTCGAAACGAGGCACCGAGGTGGTTCGTCGACGGTCTGCTGTGCATCGGCGACGCGGTGCACGCGATGAGTCCACTCGGCGGAGTCGGCGTCAACCTCGCCGTCCAGGACGGCATGGCCACGGCTCGGCTGCTCGCCGACTCGCTGCGCACCGGCGAAGTGTCGGTACGACAGCTGCGGCGGGTCCAGCGCAGACGCCTGTTGACGACGAAGGCCGTCGAGCTGCTGCAGGGCGGCATCCACCGGATGATCGAACCTGTCGTCCACCACGGCGGCGACGTCCGCCCGCCGGCGCCGTTGGAATGGCTGCTGAGGACCTTCCCCGCGCTCACCGTGGTGCCGGCGCGTATCCTCGGCATGGGAATCACCGCAGAACACGCCCCGGATTTCGCGCGACGCGAGGAACCGGCATTCGAAGGAGCACGATGAGCCAGATCCTCCACCTGCGACCCTTGGCGCCCTCCGATGAGGCGGAGCTGCGCAAATTCCACGAGCAGCTGCGCGCCGACGACTTCGCATTCCTCCAGGCCGAGGGCACGTGGGACGACATCATCGCCACCCACGAGCGCGAGGCTCGCGGAATCGATCTCCCACCGGGGCGAGTACGCGCGGAATTCCTCGTCGCCGAGGTAGCCGGTCGACCCGTCGGCCGCACCTCCATCCGATACGAACTCAACGACTTCCTGTTCGATCTCGGCGGGCACGTCGGATACGCGGTCGCCCCGGAATTCCGTCGCCGAGGATACGCCCAGCAGATCCTGTCACGCTCGGTCGAACGTCTGCGCTCGGCCGGGGTCGAGAGCGTGCTCGTCACCTGCGATGACACGAACATCGCCTCGGCAAGTGTGATCGAACGGTGCGGGGGAGTCCTCGAGGACGTGCGCGAAAACAGTGACGGACCGCCCAAACGGCGTTACTGGATCGACGCGGATTCCGGTTTTCCTCAATCGGCCTCGACGGTCAGCACTAGTGCCGCGGTGACGGCAGATCCGTAGAGTCGAAGACATGAACTCACTATTCGACTCCATCCGCAAAATCGGTTTCCGTCGCGGTCCCGACCGCATCCTCGGCGGTATTGCCGGGGGCCTCGCCGAGGTGACCGGCATCAACGTCTGGATCATGCGGCTCATCGTTCTCGCTTCGTTCCTCCTCCCCGTACTCGGAATCGGCGCTTACCTCGTCGCGTGGATCCTCGCTCCGTGGCAGGACAATTCGATCCCGCTGCAGCAGGCCTTCGGCGGTCGGTCAATTCAGTGACAGCGGGTCGGCGGGCGACAGGTACTTCACTGACACTCTCGTCGGTGTAGACGACGTACTCATCGCAGCGCGCCGGTCAGGTGCTTCGACGTCTATGACCATGCCGAGGTCGCAGCCAACCACGGAGAGTTCCTCGGGCTCCTGGTGAAGATCGCCGGTGCGAAACGCGTCCTCGAATTCCGCACCCTGGAGCTGGAACTACCAGACCTGCGGCGATCTGCGGTAGTAGACGTCGACCGGATCCAGGTCGAACGTCGGAGCGTCGAAAAACGTCCAGATGAGGAGAACGATCGTGATTGGGAAGAAAGCGACGCCAAGGTAGCTCCACATGCCCCTCCAGAATCCGACGCGTCTGCCGCTGTGCTTGAGCGAGACGACTCCGCACAGTGCCTGGCCGGGGGAGACCGTGCAGCCGTAGAGGGCTCCGAACACCAGCGCCATCAGCGGATAGCTGGCGAGAGCAGCTCCGGTAGCAGCATCGAGCGAGATGATGTTGATCCCGGCGAGGGCAATGGCGACACCGACGACCGTGCCGGTGCAGAAGAGGACGAAGATCGCGTCGAGGATCCTCGCCCACCAGCGCCTGCCCGACGGCGCCGGAGTCAGCTGACCGCGGTTGCGCCAGGGCCCTGGGCCGTGGATGGCGAGCCCAGCCTGGGCGCGGTAGTTCGAACTCATTGTGCGTATCCTTCTCGCTGCTGACCGGTCGATGACTCCGACTCTATGCGGTTGCCGGCCCGCAGGGGGTGTTCGTCAGGCAACATCCTGTGCCAGTTCCGGTACAACCCTTCTCGACCGTCCGCGGTCGGTGAGAGAACTGAATCGTCTGCTGAAAATCTGCTGAAAATGACGCACCCCCGAAGCTCGCAGCTTCGGGGGTGCTATGTATCATGCCTGGTCAGGCTGGGTGGGCCCCGTGGGGATCGAACCCACGACCCGCGGATTAAAAGTCCGCTGCTCTACCAACTGAGCTAGAGGCCCCGCCCCATCACAAGTGCAGGACACAGGCCTGCTGACGCATGATGGAGACGAACCAATAGTAGAGCTTCGCGCCCGAATTACTCAAACCAGGGCCCGCCGTCGAGAGGGGTCCGTCGACTCCCTCCCGACGAAGCCCCGCGGCTCACTTCTCCAGTCCGCGCTGATCCTCAGCAGTGTACGTACGAGGCAGGCCGTCCGGAGCCTCAAGCTCCTCGGGATCCGTGGGCTCGATGACGGAGGATTCGACGGTCTTGTTCTTCTTGACCTTCCCGAGCAGAGCCGACACGTGCTTGAGGTTCGACAGCAGCTTGTGATCCTTCTTCGGCGCAACGTACTCGGGGTCGGTCTCGATGGGGAAGACCGTCGGCGCAGCACCGAAGGCCTCCTTCGATTCCCCAGCGACCTTCCGTGCCATCTGCGCATTCACCACGGCACCGATGACAGCGCCGACGCCGAAGGGCAGCAGCCGACCGACCAGCGATCCGCCGGCACGGGCGGCGAACTTGCGGATGAAGGTTTTGCGCAGCTTGCGCACGAGCAGATCGACCAGCGGGGTCGGCAGCTGCTTGGTCACGGTGGCGCCCCAGCTGCCGAACATCGACTCCACGCCGCCGTTCTGCTTGCCGAACTTCTGGATGAGGTTCTTCCCGTCCTTGCCCAGCATGAGGCCGAGGACCAGGGCGTTCGCCCGCTTGGCGTCGGCCACCGGCAGTCCGTGGATCTCTGCGATGGCCTGCGCGAACAGTGCAGTGCCTTCCAGGAAGCCCGCGGTCTCGACGCTGGCGACTCCCAGCGCGGCCGTCGTGCCCAACCCCGGAACGGCGGCGGTCGCACCGACGGCGGCACCGCCCGAGGTCGTCAGCGCCAGGTAATGCCGGCGAATGATCGTGATGAGCTCTTCGGGGGTCGCGTCGGGGTGCCGGCGGCGCAGACTGCGCACATAGGCCAGCGCGACGGGGCGCTGCACGGACAGCAGGCGCGACAACATCGACTGGGCGCGGGGATTGAGGGTTCCGTCGTCATTGACTGCTAACTTCGCAGCCTTGTCGAGACCCTTCTTCGCCACTGATGATTTTGCCACGAGAGTTCCTCCTCGTTTTGGTCACTCGCGACTGCCGGTCGCAGCCACGAATCAGATCCAAGTTTAATAGCGTCCGTTGTGAGTCCCGGGAGCGGAACCTGACCGTGCGGCGAAAGCCCGAATGTGCTCCACGTCCTAGTCCGCGCACCCTGACAGGGACTAAACTGCCCTGACCATGTCACAGCGCGCATTCCACCGTCCCGTTCCCCTGGCCGACCTCGACTCCGTCGGTGCCGTCGACGATCCCGTCGCCCGTTCGGAGACCTCGCACGCCACCGCGGCACTGCTGCTCGGCGATTCAGAAGGCAATCGCGACGAGGCTGCCACCAGGCGTTTTGTCGAACTCGCCGATGACATCGGCTTCGAGATCATCGCCGAGATGTGGTCCGCCGCTCCCGCCGTCTCCGCACCCGGCGCACTGTGGCGCCTCTACGCCCTGCGCCAATGGATCAAGTCCGCACCGTGTGAACTCTCTGAGATGTTCTCCGACGGCCAACGCCGCGTCACCGAAGGCATCGGCTACGACGAGATCCTCGCCGGCGTCGAACTGCCAGCCGGACCCGACGAAGTGGCCCACGCCATCGACGAGATCCTCGTCGGCGCCTTCCGCGGTGACGTCGTCATCGCGCTGCTGCGCGCCTCCGCCTTCGTCGGCATCTGCGCGGCAGGCACCGACGACCATGACACCGCCGTCCGCCTGCGCCAACTCTCCCAAGACCTGTCCGACGCCGCGGTCGCCCATCGCCGAGGCGGCCTCGACTGATCCTCGGCCCGCCGGCAATCCCCTCGCCGAGGCGGCCCCTCCCGACCGAATGAGCGCGGTCCCCGTCGGGACCGGTTATTCCCACCCGACCACGTCATCGACTGTGAGATTCTCAACGGACGAAGGACCGCCTCAGCGGTGGATTCATGAGCATGAACGAGTATCGTAGGGGGTGGCCTTCGGGCCACCGGACGCTGGATCGCTGAAGCCCCGGGCTCCAAATTCAGCCGCTTCGAGCGGCCTTCCGCCGAGAGGCGCTCTCGGTTCAGCGTCCGGCACATATCATTGAGGCATCATGCATATTCGTCCGGCTTGTCCGGGCCCCGGGCAGGAGGAGAGCATGCGGCTCAAGCGGGTACCGCAGGACAAGGTGTTCTATGAGCGGTTGTCCGATCTTGTCTCTCAGATGCGCCAGTGCAACCTGGTGCTCGCCGAACTCTCCGGAATCGAAATCAGCGAACGACGCGACGTCGCCGACCGCCTCCGCGAGATCGGGGACAGGGCCGATGAGGACATGGGCGCGATGCTCCGAGCACTGCGCGAGAACTACATCACCCCGTTCGACCGCAACGACCTGTACCTGCTCAGCCACCATATGCGCGATATCTGCCACCGGCTGCACGGAGTCGGTTACGTTCTCGCCTCCGGAGCCTTCGACCCGCTGCCCTCCGGCGTTCCCGAGACCCTGGCCGTGCTGTCGAATCAGACCGACCACACCTCGCGCATGATCACCCGGCTGCCGGGCAAGCTCGATCAGTGGGACTACGTCGACGCGATCAACCGGCTGACCTACCAGGTCGAGAGCCTGCAGTGGCGGATGTCGGACGCGGTGCCGAACTCTAAACGGGGACTGACCTATATGGCTGCCGTGTCCCAACTCGGGCAGGCCTTCGTCCGGGCCGCCCACGGGTTCACCGAACTCGGCAAGGTCGTCGCAGCCATCGCGATCAAGGAGTCGTAGTCCGTGGAGCTGCTCTTGGCGGCAGTCGTCATCGCCGCGGTGATCTTCGCCGGCTCGAACGGATTCCACGACGCCGCCCTGACCGTCGGCAACGCGGTCGTCGGACGGGCGATGCGTCCGGGCTGGGCGCTCAGCCTGGCCGTCATCTTCAACTTCATCGGCGCGCTCCTCGGTGAGGGAATCGCGATCGTCGTGGCCAACCAGATCGTGCTCTTCTCCGGTTCGGCCGACCTCATCCTCACCAGCCTCATCGTCGCTTTCGTGGCGGCGACGGCGTGGAGCCTGTTCACCTACTATCTGGCCCTGCCGGTGTCGTCGACCCACTGTCTCATCGGCGGTCTGCTCGGCGCGGGAATCGTCTTCGGCTTCTCCGTCAATGCCGAGCACGCAATGAACAACGTCGTGTGGCCGCTGGTGCTCTCACCCATCCTCGGCTTCATTCTGGCGTGGGTGCTCACACTCATCCTGTCGAAGTCACTGGCGTCCACCCCGCCGAAACCGCTGTTCCGGGGCGCACGCATGGTCGATTCCGTTCTCACTGCGTCTCTGTCGCTCGTCCACGGGGTCCAGGACGCTCAGAAAGTCGCGGCCCTGGTCATGGTCGGGATCCTCGCCGTCGAGGCGACGCCGCACGATGGTCTGTCCATCGTCGAGATCTCCTGGCCGGTGCGCCTCCTCATCGCCGCGGCTCTGGCTCTGGGCACCGGACTGAGCGGGTGGCGAGTGGTCCAGACGCTGTCCGTGCGGATGGTCCGCCTCGACCCCCTCAAATCCTCCATCGCCGATGGCGCGGCCACGATCCTCATGTACACCGCAGCACTGATCATGAGGGTTCCGGTGTCGCTGACCTTCGTTCTCGGCTCGTCGATCCTCGGCACCCAGTACGCCGGGCGCAAGGGACATGCCAGGGCGAGATACTTCCTGCCGATGTTCGGAGTCTGGCTCCTGACGATCCCCGCCGCAGCACTCCTTGCGGTGGTGCTCGGCTGGATCGTCAAGACCTCCGTCGGACTCTGACGAATCAGCCCCGAGGCTTCCGCCCGAAGACGAAGCCGGTGGTGATCATGGCCGCGGCGAGGACGAAGTGCAGCCAGTTGTCGGCGGTGTTGAGTCCGACGAAGTTGCCCATCGACTCCATCGGAATCACCATTCCGTAGATCCACAGCACCGCGTAGATGATTCCGCCGACGATGAGGTAGTTCTTCGCCAGTGCACGCGAGCGGAGTCCGAGCATCCCGACGACTCCGAAGAGCAGGTGGACGATGTTGTGGAGCACCGTGACCTGGAAGAGGCCGAGCAGCGCCGCGTCGGTGTGATGTCCGGCGAAGCTGATCGAGCCGAGATTCGCGGTGATGCCCGGGACGAATCCGAGGATGCCCACGAGCAGGAACACGGCACCGAAGAGCCCGGAGACCATCTGCACCTGCGAGCGGGTGCTGCGTGAGGCGGTGGGCGACTGTGACGACATCGAGATATTCATGATGATCCTTTCCCAAAGGTGGCTGATACCGATGGTTCGGAGCAGATGCCGATTCGGATGGCCGATGGGCGAAGTTTTTCGGCAGCGCCTTCCTGAACGGTCCCCTCGGTGTCCGTGACGTCTCCTGTGGGTGGATCCACCTGGACAACGGCATCGATATCGCGGCGGATCCACCCACAGGATCAGCCGGCGAACGGACCGTACGTAGCCAACAGGTTGCCCTTGCTGGTGCGCTGCACGTCTTTGAGCGCCAGCCTCGTCGTCGTTCCGCCCTCGAAGAGGGACCGACCGCTGCCGGCGACGACCGGGTGGATTGCCACCGTCAGTTCGTCGACGAGGTTCGCTTCGACGAGCTGACGGACGATCGACATCGAACCCTCGATGGCGATCTTGCCGCCTTCGCCGGCTTTGAGATCGCGGACGAAGTCAACGAGGTCGCACCGGATGAGTGTCGAGTTCTCCCACTTGAGGTCAGGCTGCGACAGCGTCGTCGAGGCGATGTGCTTGGGAGTCGAGTTGATGAAGTTCGCGAACGGTGCGTCCTCGCCTTCCGTGTGGTTCGGCCAGTGGTTCTCCCACTCCTGGTAGGTGACCCGGCCGAGGATGCAGTCGTCGACTCCTCCGATGGCCGTGGTCATCCATTCGCCCGTCTCCTGGTCGAAGGAGTCGAATTGGAAGTTGAACGGATCGGATGCGATCCCGTCGAGTGACTGGAACAGTGCGGCGATGACTGTGCGTGGCATGGCGATCTCCTCATTGAGTGTCGGGCGGGGTTTGAGCTTCATGCGGACTACTGCGCTCTATGTGGGCTCATGTGTTTCGTGCGGGCCGTGATTCCCGATATCCGTTTAAGTTCAGAAATTGAACTGTGGTTTCAATAGTGAACTCACATTGCTATGCTGTCAAGCATGAAATCGTACGGACAGTTCTGCGGTCTTGCTCGGGCAGCCGAGGTGCTGGGGGAGCGATGGTCGCTCATCATCCTCCGCGATCTCCTCGTCGGTCCCAAGCGATTCAACGAGCTTCGGCAGGGAAACCCCGGAATTCCCTCGAACCTCCTGACCACGCGATTGCGCGAACTCGAAGCAGCAGGAATTCTCGAGCGCAGCATCGACGGGCGCAGTGTGGTCTACTGCCTCAGCGACTACGGTTCGGAACTTGGTCCGGTGCTCATCGAACTCGGTCGCTGGGGATCACGGCGCATGCTTGAGGCACGTGAGGGTGAGATTCCGACCGACAGTTCCTTGGCCGCCGCGTTGCTCACCTCTCGCACCGAGGCGAAGGTGCGGGCTTTCAAGGTGGAAGTGACGGCCGGCCCGGCGGTCGCTCATGCTGAAGTGGACGAGTCGGGCGTGAACGTGGCCGAAGGCGCCGATCCGACCGCGCAGCTGTTCATCAGCGGCCCGGGTCTGCGGGGCCTCCTTGCTGATGGTGATGCGGAGACGGCCGTGGCTGCCGGGACGGTATCCGTCGACGGGAACGAGTCGCTGCTGACTGAGTTCGTTCGCGCCTTCCGCGCACCTCTCGACGACAATAACGGCAACGCGGCACGAGAGAAATAGGCACCGATGGCTCCTGCGGTGAGAGGACCGCGGGGCGGATCGTCCGGGAGGGTGCATTCTCTGGTCGATCCGCGGGGATTGTGGAGCTCAGAACGCCGCGGATCGACCAAACAATGACATGTCACGGACGAATCCCGCCGGCGCCTGCCGGATCGCGCACCGGATCGCCCCAACGCAAAGTGGTCGTTCTGGTCACGTTCCGCTGAGCAGAGCGTGACCAAAACGACCACTGAGTGACGCGCATTGCTGCGGCGACAGGCATTGTCGCAGAGGCGCGCATGGGACCTCGTCACGACGATGCGCTTCGGCTCCCGCCGAGACGAGACGGAGACTGAACCCACCCCGCCGCGACGAGCCCTCAGATCATCCGAAGCGACCGGAGATGTAGTTCTCGGTCTCTTCCTTGTCCGGGTTCGAGAAGATCGTCGAGGTCTCGTTGAACTCGATGAGCTTTCCGGGCTTGCCGGTGCCGGCGATGTTGAAGAACGCGGTCTTGTCCGACACACGAGCCGCCTGCTGCATGTTGTGCGTGACGATTACGACCGTGTACTTGTCCTTGAGGTCGTTGATGAGGTCCTCGATCGCCAGGGTCGAGATCGGGTCGAGAGCCGAGCACGGTTCGTCCATGAGCAGGACCTCGGGTTCGACGGCGATCGCGCGGGCGATGCACAGACGCTGCTGCTGACCGCCGGAGAGACCCGAGCCGGGCAGGTTGAGGCGATCCTTGACCTCGTTCCACAGGTTCGCGCCGCGCAGGGCACGTTCGGTGAGATCATCGGCTTCGGTCTTCGACATGCGCTTGTTGTTCAGGCGCACACCGGCAAGCACGTTCTCCTTGATGCTCATCGTCGGGAACGGGTTCGCCCGCTGGAAGACCATGCCCACCTCGCGGCGGACGTTGACCGGGTCGACGCCGGCGCCGTAGATGTCATTGCCGTCCATGAGGACCTCACCGGAGACGCTGGCGCCGGGGATGACCTCGTGCATGCGGTTGAGCGTGCGCAGCACCGTGGACTTGCCGCAGCCGGAGGGGCCGATGAAGGCGGTGACGGAGCGCGGCTTGATCTGCATCTGCACTCCGTCGACGGCGCGGAAGTCGCCGTAGAAGATGTCGAGATCCTTGATGTCGATCTGCTTGGACATTGTGTTTCCTATCCGTGGAAATGGTTGAGTCTGGAGGTCTGTGGGCAGTCGCCGGTCAGCGTCCGGCCTTCGGTGCGAGCACCTTTGCGATGATGCGGGCGAGCAGGTTGAGCACCATGACGAGGGCGACGAGCACGAGCGCTGCGGCCCATGCGCGTTCCGAGCTGGCCAGGGCGGCGGCTCCCGGCGAGACCGGGCGCAGCTGCGAGTCGTAGATGAACGTCGGCAACGTCGACATCCAGCCGGAGAAGAGGTTCCAGTTAAGCGTCTTGGCGAATCCGGCGGTGACCATGATGGGTGCGGTCTCACCGATGACGCGGGCGATGGCGATGGTGACACCGGAGAGGATTCCCGACACCGAGGTGGGCAGAACGATCTTGACGATCGTCTTCCACTTCGGCACGCCCAGAGCGTAGGAAGCCTCGCGCAGGTCCATCGGCACCAGTCGGAGGATCTCCTCCGTATTGCGCACGACGATCGGAATCATCAGCACCGACAGTGCCACGGCTGCGGTGAAACCGGTTTTGGCGATTCCCGCAGAACCGGGCATGAGCACATTCGCGATCGTGGAGAACAGAGCGAAGGCGAAGAGACCGGCGACGATCGAGGGGATACCGGTCATCACGTCGACGAGGAAGGTGATCGCCTTGCCCAGGCGGTTCTTGTTCGAGTACTCGACGAGGTAGATGGCGGTGAGGACGCCGATCGGAATCGAGATCACGCAGGCGGCGAGCGTGATGAGCACGGTGCCGACGATGGCGTGGTAGAAGCCGCCGGCCAGAGTGGCCTCGCCGGCGACGTACTGCTGATCGAGGACGCCCTTCATGCCGAGCATGGTGCGGGTGAGCAGGTCGCCGCTGATGGCGGCCCCGCCCTTGGACACGGTCAGCCACAGCAGCGAAATGAGGGGAACGCATGCGAGGACGAACGTCGAGGTGACGATGGTGGTCGCGATACGGTCGACGGCCTTGCGGCGGCCTTCGTAGGACGCGGAGACCGCGAAGACGGCGATCGCGTTGATGAGGCCTGCAAGGACGGCCACGACGGGGATGTTGAAGCCGCCGAAGGCGATGAAGCTGATGACGATCGCCGCGATGATCGAGGCGACGGCGACGATCCACGGGGTGGCCTTCGGGAGCTGTTTGGAGGTGAGCTTCGCCGGTTTCGACACGGCCGCCTCGGTGGTGGTGTTCGTGGTGGTCATGGTTCTCAACTTCCCTTCACCGAGGTGCGAGCGACAATGGCGCGGGCTCCCATGTTCACCAGCAGGGTGATGACGAAGAGCACGAGGCCGACGGTGATGAGCTCGGACAGGCGCAGCCCCGCGGCCTCGGGGAAGTTCTGCGCGATCTCGGACGCGATGGTCTGGTTGCCGCTGACCACGAGCGAGGCGGTGAGGACGCCGGGCGAGAGGATCATGGCCACGGCCATGGTCTCACCGAGGGCGCGGCCGAGGCCGAGCATCGTGGCCGAGACGATCCCGGACTTGCCGAAGGGCAGCACAGCCATGCGGATCATCTCCCAGCGGGTGGCGCCGAGCGCCAGTGCCGCCTCTTCCTGCAGACGCGGGGTCTGGAGGAAGATCTCGCGAGTCAGGGAGGTGATGATCGGCAGGATCATGATCGAGAGCACGAGCGAAGCGGTGAGGAGGGTGCGGCCCGTCTGCGACACGGAACCGTCCGCGGCCGGTGCGAAGATCGGAATCCAGCCGAACCACTTCGACAGCCACAGGTAGAAGCCGGTGAGGTTGCCGGCCAGCGCGATGCCCCATAGACCGTAGACGACCGAGGGGATGGCCGCGAGCAGGTCGATGACATACCCGAGGACCGGAGCGAGCTTGCGCGGGGCCATGTGCGTGGTGAACAGCGCGATGCCCAGCGAGAAGGGAGTCGCGACGATCAGCGCGATGGCCGCGGAGATGAGCGTGCCGATGACCAGCGGCCAGACGTAGGAGAAGAAGCCCTTGCCGCCGGTGATCTGGGAGGGATCGCTGATCTGCGCGGTGATGGTGTCCTTCGACTGTGCCAGAAGGAACAGTGCGACTCCGGCGAGGATCACGAGGATCAGGATGCCGGCGATGAGCGTGGCGGCCGAGAAGATGCGGTCGCCGGGTCGGACGACGGCCTTCTGCTGCCGAGCTGCCGGACTCTGCGGCGGCTTCTGCCCGGACTCGGGCGTGGAGCCCGGCCCTGTGGGGCCCGACTCAGTGGTCTCTGTGCTGATCGGCACAAGTACTCCTCATGTGACTTGTGGTGGAACCAGGGTGGTTCCACAGGCGCGGAAAAGCGGCGCAGGGCTTCTGCGCCGCTCCCGACTGGCTATTTCTCCAGGTCAGAGACTGAAATCAGCCTGCAACCTTGATCGAGTCGATGACTTCTTCGATCTGCTTGCGCAGGTCGTCCGACAGCGGTGCGGACCCGGCGGAATCGGCAGCGGACTTCTGTCCCTCTTCCGAGACCACGAACTTCTCCCAGGCCTTGACCATGTCCACGGTCTCCTGGTCCTTGTAGGACGAGCAGACGAGGTGGTAGGAGACGAGCACGATCGGGTAGGCGCCGGACTCGGTGGTGTCGCGGGCCAGGTCGAAGGCGAGGTCGCCTTCGCTGCGGCCTTCGACCTTCTCGGATGCGTCGACGACCTTGGTCGCGGCTTCCGGGGAGAGCTCGACGAACTCGTCGCCGACCTTGACCTTGGCGGTGGAGAGCTCACCGACGGCCGAGGCATCCGCGTAGCCGATGGCTCCGTCGGTGTCGGAGACGGTCTGGATGACACCGTCGGTGCCCTGAGCGGCCTCGCCGCCGTACTCCTTCGGGAAGTTGCCGTCGACCTCGGCGTCCCAGTCCTTCTCGGCGGTGGCCTTGAGGTACTCGGCGAAGTTCTCGGTGGTGCCCGAGTCATCGGCGCGGTGAACGGCGGTGATCTTGAGGTCCGGGAGGTCGGCGTCCGGGTTGTCGGCCTTGATGGCCTCGTCGTTCCAGTTGGTGATGTCGCCCTTGAAGATCTTCGCGATCGTTGCGGGGGAGAGGTTGAGCTCGTCAACGCCCTCGACGTTGAAGGTCACGGCGATGGGGGAGATGTAGACGGGGAACTCGTAGGCTCCGTCGGCGCCGCAGGCTTCCTCTCCGGCCTTGACCTCTTCATCGTCGAGGTGGGCATCGGAACCGGCGAACTGAGCGTTGCCGGCGAGGAACTGCTCACGGCCGGCACCCGATCCGTCGGGGGAGTAGTTGACGGTCACACCGGAGTTCTGCGAGGTGAAGTCCGCTGTCCAGGCATCCATGGCTGCCTTCTGCGAGGAGGCGCCGATGCCGGTCAGGGTGCCCTGCAGGTCGCTGCTGCCGCCGGAGGCCTCTTCACCGGTGGCGGACTGGCCGCCGCAAGCCGAGAGGGTGATGGCGCCGACCGCGAGGATCGCAGCGGAGGGGGCGAGATGCTTCATCTTCACGAAGATGCCTTTCATGTTTGTGGACACAGCTCGAGAGTTCTCGATTGCTCGTCATCCACGCTAAGGATCACGCGTGAAGTGCAAGGAGTTGGAACGTGAATGGAAGGTGAATGAGCGGCGAAGGGTTGGAACCGCTGTGAGTGCTCGATCACAGACTTCGCCGGTTTCATGAAAGGATCATTGTCGGGACCGGCATACTGCCGCCGAGGCGGCCCGCCCAGTACGCGTCCAAGTCCGCCGAGGCGGGCCGCCCAGTAAGCATGCTCGACCTTGAGAATCGGCTCGCTGGCGGGTCGTGCGCCTCGGTCAGCTGTCGATGGGGCGGACGCGTTCGACCTCGACGATGCGCGGCACCGGACCGGGGCGCACATAGGCGATGAGGACCTCACCGGGCTTGAGGTACGGATCGTCCTTCGGCAGCTTCGCCTCCACACGCTTCGGGGCATGGGCCGCGTAGACGGAGAAGATCGTCGGCAGCACCGGCCGGTGCGTGCAGTAGATGACGGGTTTGCCCTTCGCCAGCAGCTTCTCGATATAGCGGGCGGTCTTGTCCGGGTTCGCAGCGGTGGCCTTCTCGCTGAGCGTCGACACCTTCTTGATCGACTTGCCCGTCGCCGCCGACAGCGGAGTCAGCGTCGCCATGCAGCGCTTCCACGGACTCGAGACGAGCTTGCGGACGCCCCAGGCTCCCAGCAGACCGGTCAGTGCCATGGCCTGTCGGGTGCCGAGTTTGAGCAGGGGCCGCACATGCTCGGTTTCGTACCACTTCGCACGTGGGAACGCTTTCCCGTGGCGGACGAGGATGAGCGGCCACGCCCGCAGGGCGTCCGTCTCAGCGAACTTCTCCAGTGCGTCGAGCTGTTCCCGGTCCGCGAACGATGTCAGCTTCGACCGGGCCTTGTCGACAGGGAACCAGCCGGCGGTGTCGACCTCTCGCTTGTTCACCGGGGCGAAGTCCGCCTCGTCCTTGACCTCGGCCGACCAGTAGAAGACCTTCTTCAGCGTGTTCTTGCCGACCGTGTACTCGGCCGACGGCAGGGGGATGCCGAGGTGGATGTCGAACCCCGTCTCCTCCTTGACCTCGCGGATCGCAGCCTCCGGCAGCGTCTCACCCGGGTCGACCTTGCCCTTGGGCCACGACCAGTCGTTGTACTTCGGACGGTGGATGAGCACCACCTCGAGGCCTTTCGGACCGTGCCGCCAGCAGACAGCCCCGGCGGCCAGGACATCGGCGGTGACGCGCGATGACGCCTGCGCCGAAGAGACCTTGGACGGGCTCACGCCTCATCCCCGATTCGCCGACGATTCCGGTGCCGACGGATGAGCTCCGTCTGATAGTCGGCGAGGATGCTGCCCTCGTCATCGTGGGTCCGCCGCGTCCATCTGCCGTTACCGGCCAGATCGAACGCCGAGGTGGTCGGGGAGAAGGCGAGATCGAAGAGTTCGATGATCTCCGCCCGGTGCCCGTCATCGACGATCTGCACGAGCGCTTCGACCCGGCGGTCGAGGTTGCGGTGCATCATATCGGCCGAACCGATGTAGACGATCGGGTCGCCGTTGTTGCCGAAGACGAAGGCGCGGGAGTGTTCGAGGAAGCGTCCGAGCACAGAACGCACGGTGATGTTCTCGCTCAGTCCCTCGATGCCCGGGCGCAGGGCGCAGATCCCGCGGACGAAGACTTCGACGCTGACCCCGGCCTGGGATGCCCTGTAGAGGGCATCGATGATGGCTTCGTCGACGATCGAGTTGACCTTGATCCGCACCTGCCCCTGTCCGCCGGACTGCGCGATCGCGATCTCGGAGTCGATGAGGTCGATGAGTCCGGTGCGCACAGTACTGGGGGCGACGAGGAACCGTGAGTATTCGGACTTCGGCGCATAGCCGGAGAGCTGGTTGAACAGCTTCGTCAGATCATCGGCGACGGCCCGATCACGGGTGAGCAGTCCGAAGTCCTCATAGCCGCGGGCGGTCTTCGGGTGGTAGTTGCCGGTGCCGACATGGCAGTACCGGGCCAGCCCGTCGGCCTCCTGACGGACGACGAGGGAGAGCTTCGCATGGGTCTTGAGCCCGACGATTCCGTAGACGACGTGGACGCCGGCGCGCTCGAGCTTGCGGGCCCAGGTGATGTTGGCCTCCTCGTCGAACCGGGCCTTGATCTCGACGACGGCGAGCACCTGGATGCCGGCCTGTGCGGCATCGACGAGGGCGTCGATGATCGGCGAATCCCCGGAGGTGCGGTAGAGCGTCTGCTTGATCGCGAGCACGTTCTTGTCCGACGCCGCCTGTTCGAGGAAGGCCTGCACGCTCGTGGAGAACGAATCGTAGGGGTGGTGCAGGAGGATGTCCCGGCTGGCCACCGCGTCGAAGACATCGACTTGGTCGCTGGACTCCCGCAGCGACAGGTCTTTGTTCATCTGCGGGACCATCTTCGGATAGTGCAGATCATCGCGCGGCACATCGGCGATATCGGACATGCCGGACAGGTCCAGCGGGCTGGGCAGGTGGTAGATCTCCGAGTCGTGGATGCCCAGTTCGTCCTTGAGCATTTCGAGGACGCGGGGGTGGATGTTCTCCGTGATCTCCATCCGCACGGCCGGACCGAAGCGCCGGCGCAGCAGCTCCTTCTCCAGGGCCTTGAGCAGGTTCTCCGCATCGTCCTCTTCGACCTCGAGGTCCTCGTTGCGGGTCACGCGGAAGGTCGAATGGTGGACGATCTCCATACCGTCGAAGAGGGTGCCGAGGTGTTCGGCGATGATGTCCTCGAGGGCGACGAAGCGGGCCGGGACGTCGCGTCCGGCGGGTCGGTCGGTCGCCTCGGCGACATTGAAGAACCGGGGCAGGCGCGGGGGAACCTTGACGCGGGCGAAGAATTCCTTGCCCGTCTCCGGTGACCGCAGGAGCACGCCGAGGTTGAGCGAGAGACCCGAGATATACGGGAACGGGTGCGCCGGATCGACGGCCAGCGGGGTGAGGACGGGATAGACGTGGCCGAAGAAGAATTCGTCGACGCGGTGGCGCTCATCCTCGGTGAGGTCCTCGACCTGGACCTTCGTGATCGATTCCGCGTCGAGGCGGGGACCGATATCGTCCTTGAGCAGGGCGGCATGCCGGCTCATCAGCTCGAATGCGCGCACCCCGATATCATGCATGACCTGCGCGGGCATGCGGCCGGTGACGGTGGGAACGGCGAGACCGGTGTTGATACGGCGTTTGCGGCCGGCGACGCGGACCATGAAGAACTCGTCGAGGTTGGTCGCGAAGATCGAGAGGAACCGGACGCGTTCGAGCAGCGGGATCTCCGGATCCGAGGCGAGGTCGAGGACGCGTTCGTTGAAGGCCAGCCAGCTGAGTTCGCGATCGAGGAAGCGATCTGCCGGATCGGGCAGTCCCAGTTCCTTACCCGAAGCTGCGATGTCGTACAACGCTCTACTCCTTCTCGTCCGTCGATGCCGTGCTCGCAGATTCAGTGCCGGCGATCTCCGCGGAGGCCGGTGCATAGGCCACGTGCGCGACCGCGACATGGAAACCCAGTCGCTCGTACAAGCCTAGCGCCGGGGCGTTGTCCGATTCGACGTAGAGTTCGATCGTCTCGGCACCGTTGGCCACCATCCGCCGCATTCCCTCGACCGTCAGCGCCTTGCCCACGCCCTTGGCATGGATGCGCGGATCGACGCCGACGACATAGACCTCGCCGAGGCGACCCTCATCACCCGTGTCCGTGATCTTCGTCTGGTGGAATCCGATGACCTCGCCATCGCGGGCGGCGATGATGAAGGCGCTCGGATCGAAGTCCGCGGCGGTGACGACGGCATCGATATCGGCGCGGGTCTGGCCGCCCTGTTCCGGATGCCAGTCGAATGCGGCGTTGTTCACGGCCAGCCAGCCGTCCTCGTCGCCGGGAACGAAGGAGCGGATCTCGACCCCGTCAGGACTCTGCGTCTCGGGGAGGCCGTCGAGGCTCAGCCCGGTGTCGGTGCGCATCTGGTAGAGCACACGGTCGCGGCCGAGCCCGTGCTTCTGCGCGAGGTGGGCCGCGGCTGGGTGGTCGCCGTGCGACCAGCACCAGGCGTCGGGCTCTTCGTCGAGGATCGTTCTCAGCAGCTGTTCGCCGAGGCCCTGACCACGGTGGTCGGGGGCGATGAGGAACTCTGCGGCGTGACGGTCGCCCTGCAGGGCGCGGATTCCGAACCCGATGAGAGTCTCGTCGTCGGTGTAGATGCGCCAGACGCTCGAGGCGGTCTGCGCCTCGTGGGCGGTGTCCTCACCGGTGGCGACAGCCATGAGTCCGCCGGAGATCTCGGCGGCGCCATCGGCGGCCGCCACGTCCTCGAGGAACGTCAGCTCATCCTCGGTGAGGGTGTCGATCGGGGTGGAGGTGATTGCTCCGCTGGCCTGGATTCTCATGCCGTCACGTCCTCTGAATCTGTGTCGGTGACGCTGTCGGCGCTGAAGCGATAGCCGACGTTGCGCACGGTGTGGATGGCGTTCTCAAGGTCTTTGCCGAGTTTCGCACGGAGGCGGCGAACATGCACGTCAACGGTGCGGGTGCCTCCGAAGTAGTCGTCGCCCCACACGGCGAGCAGGATGTCGTCGCGGGTGAAGACGCGTTCGGGGTGCATGGCGAAGAACTTCAGCAGGGCGAACTCGCGGTAGGTGAGGTCGAGGCTGCGTCCGCCGAGCTCAGCGGTGAACGCGGTTTCGTCGATGCGCAGGTCTCCGGTGACGACGACCATCGGTTCGCCGTCGGCGTTCCACTGTCCTTCGCCCGTGTCGCCAAGTCGGCCCGACGAACCGGGCCCGCCTGTCCGGGAGGTGCCGACGGGGCCGCGTCCGGTGCGAACCGGTCCCCAGCCCCCGGCGTCGCCCCTAGCGCCGAGGCGGCCGAACCCGGCATTCATTCCGCCGGGGAATCCGCTGCCGGAATGGGCTGACGAGGATGTGACGTGACGGTCACGGGCCACGCGCAGCCGCGCTTCCACCTCGGCGGGACCAGCTGTGGTGAGGATGAGGTCGGACACGTTCCATTTCGCCGAGGCGGTCGCCAGTCCGCCCTCCCCGAGGACGACGATGACGGGGGCGGTGATCCGCGCCTCGGCGAGGAGGTCGGAGATGCGCGGGGCCAGGGACAGATCGAGACAGGCGTCGACGATGACGACGTCGACCGCGGCGGATTCGGCCCGACGGCTGGGCAGGTCCTCGGCGGCGCAGCGGTCGATCTGGTGACCGAGGTACTGCAGGGATTCGGGAGCCAGCGGGGCGTCGAGCCTGGCCGTGGGGCAGATGTGCAGAATCCGCATGTGCTGCATCCACCTCCTCGGCGCCCGTCTTTTGAGCCCGTCGTCTGAGGAAGATTATAGCGATGCCCTGGCCGGTGCTGCTCCGACGCGCAACCACCGGTGGTTACCGTGGGTGTCGCCGGATAAGGCACGATAGTGCTGTGATCAGATGGATTCGAGTAGCCGTCGCCCTGGTTCTGGTGTTGGCCCTCAGCGCCTCCGTGTACTGGGGCTATACGCTGTTCCTGCTGGCGACCGGACTCATCGTCTTCGGCGTCGCCTATGGTTGGCCGCGTCTGACGGACTCCCCGCAGCCGCGGGCGACCTCGATCATGCTCGCCCTCTTCGGCGTCGGCGGACTCTACGCCGCCTGGCAGGACTCCACGGCTCCCTACCTCGACTGGCTGCCCGTGCTCGCGGGCCTCGGTCTGCTGTGGACCTTCGTGCAGAACCTCACCCGCGGAATCGGTGCCTCCTATGCGGTGGCGAACGTGTCCGCGCAGGTCTCCGGACTCGTCATCGTCCTGTCCGCGAGCACCTGGGTTGCGGCGATCACGGTCCCCGGTGACAAGGAGGCCATCGTCATCGGCCTCGCCTCGCTCATCGTGGCGCAGTGCATGACCGCGCTGCCGTGGCCGGCGATCTACACCTCGCCATTGGCCATCGCCATGTCCACGGCCGTGGCGGGGATCCTGTCGGTGCTCGTGTTCGCACCGGCGATCTCCCTGGCCATGGCGCTCATCCTCGGTGTCATCATGGGCCTGCTCGTGGCAGCGGTCGATCGGATGCTCGGGCTCGTCGCCTATGCGAAGTTCCAGGCCGCCAACCTCGAGGCCTCACAGAACATCGAGGTGAAGAAGAACGTCGAGAAGGCCCGCAGCTTCGCCGTGCAGCTCGCCCTCGGTGCCGCCCCGATCGCGCTCGGCGGAGTCGTCGTCTACGCACTCGAACGCGTCGCCTCCTGACCTGGGCTGAATGCACACCACTGTGTCAGGAACTGTAGACTGGGAGCATGGAAAATCTTGTTGCTCTCGAAATCGTCTTCTCCAGCCTCGTCGGCATTGCCGCACTCGGCGCCCTGGGCGTCGGGGTCAAGGTCGTCACGGCGCTGTTCAAAGACAACCGCTGATCCCTGATGGTGATCGAACTCGATGCCTCGGTCCATCCCGAGCTCGTCCCTCTGTCCTGGCTGATCGGGTCGTGGGAAGGCGTCGGTGTCGTCGGCTACGCGGACACTCCTGAGAAGCAGTTCGGCCAGCGCATCGACTTCGTCGCCCATGAGGGCACGCCCTTCCTCCAGTACACCGCGCATGCGTGGCTGCTCAGCGAATCCGGTGAACTCGAGTCGACCCTGACCCTCGAGACCGGGATCTGGCAGCTCGTGCGTCAGCACGACGACGGCGACGTCGGCCCGGGAATGATGGTGCCGACCGAACAGCAGTCCTTCACCTCGGCCGCAGCGGTCGAAACCCTGCGCACGAACGACGACGCCTTCGAGATCGAAGCCGAGATCGTCCACCCGCACGGAGTCATGGAACTCTACGCCGGCACCGTCAAAGGACCGCGCATCGATCTGGCCACCGACGTGGTGGCCAGGACCAAGACCGCGAAGGAGTACACCGCCTCGACGCGGATGTACGGCCTCGTCGGCGGCGAACTCATGTGGGCCTGGGACATGGCAGCCATGGGCCACGAACTCGCCTCCCACTCCTCTGCCAGATTGAAGAAGCTGTCTTAAGATGACTGATCCCGTGTCGCCGAATTCTGACTTCAACGATTCGCCGTCGCCGGAGAACACCGACACCCCCACCGAGGCGGTTCGGCGCTCCTCGCTGGCCCGCGGACTGAGCTCGACCGCGGTGCTCGGGGCCGGCGACCTCGCCGAGACTCCCATCCACTACGGAGCTCCTCTGCGAGAGCAGCGCGTGCTCGAGGAGAAGGACGGTCTCGTCGACCTCGCACACCTCCGCGTGCTGCGTCTGAGCGGACCCGACCGTCTGACCTGGCTGAACTCGATTACCACGCAGAAGATCGACACCCTGGCCCCCGGAGTGTCCACCGAAACCCTCGTGCTCGATCCGAACGGTCGCATCGAAGGCTGGCTGAAGCTCGTCGACGACGGTGAAGCGCTGTGGGCGATCAGCGACCTCAACACCGATGCGACGCTGGAGTTCCTGCGCAAGATGGTCTTCATGATGCGCGTCGAGATCGAGGACCTCAGCGACGACTATCAGTGCTTCGGCGCCATCACCGCTCTGCCCGACGCCCTGCCCGTCACCCGGACCTGGTCCGATCCGTGGCCGCACATCGGAAGCGGTTCGGCCTCCTACGCACAGATCGACATCGGGCACGACGTCGCCGGAACCGACCACCCGGGTCTCGAGACTCCGTTCGTCATCGGCATCGTCAAGCGCTCCGACCTGCAGGGCCTGTCGGCGAACAGCTTTGACATGGCCGGCTTCGACGCCTGGGAAGCCCTGCGGATCGCCGCCTGGCGACCTGGCCGGAATGAAATCGATCACAAGGCCCTCGTCGGCGAACTCGACCTGCTGCGCACGGCCGTGCACCTGGCCAAGGGCTGCTACCGCGGTCAGGAAGCGGTGGCACGCGTCCACAATCTCGGTCAGCCGCCCCGGCGTCTGACCTTCGTCCATCTCGACGGGTCCGGGCACATCGCCCCGGACCCCGGCACCGAGGTGCTCGCCGAGGTCCGCGGATCCGAACGATCCGTGGGCACTCTGACCTCGGTGGCCGTGCACTGGGAGCTCGGACCGATCGGTCTGGCCGTGGTCAAACGGAACCTCGCCCCCGAGGCGCAGCTGAGCTTCGAAATCGGCGACGGCGAACGCGTCATCGGCGCTCAGGAGACGATCGTCGTCCCGATGCGCGCGCACGAGCGCGTGCTTCCGGAACGGAACAGGGACGTCGACGCCCGCAGCCAGAACCGCTGATCACAGGGAGTCTGGAGTGCGCCGCCGGTGCCGTCGGCGGTCCTCGATCTCGACGGTCCGACTGGGGGATCCGACGGCCGGTGACCGGCTGCGGATTTCGTACCCGATGTGGCCCTAATCCGCGCGTTCGTCTCTCCAGTGCGAGCGGTTCTGTTCAGCCCTCGGACGGCAAGTGACAAAAAGCGTCGATAACCCCTATTCTTCCCCTTATGACAGCTTTGGAAATTGGCGGCGAAGCTCTGCCGCAGGAACGTAAGATCGTCACCGAGATTCCGGGACCGAAGTCCCGTGAGATCGAGGAACGTCGCAAGTCAGCCGTGGCGACCGGTGTCGGTTCGAGCCTGCCCGCCTACGTGGTCGCGGCCGGCGGCGGAATCCTCAAGGACGCCGACGGCAACCAGCTCATCGACCTCGGCTCGGGCATCGCCGTGACCACGGCCGGCAACGCGAACCCCCGCGTGGTTGAGGCCGCGAAGGCCCAGCTCGAGGCCTTCACCCACACCTGCTTCATGGTCAACCCCTACGAGAGCTACGTCGAGGTCGCCGAAGCCCTCAACCGCCTCACTCCGGGCGACCACGAGAAGCGCACCGTGCTGCTCAACTCCGGTGCCGAGGCTGTCGAGAACGCTGTGAAGATCGCTCGCGCCCACACCGGCCGCGACGCCGTGGTCGTCTTCGACCACGCCTACCACGGTCGTACCAATCTGACCATGGCGATGACGGCGAAGGCCGCCCCCTACAAGGCCGGCTTCGGTCCCTTCGCCGGTGAGGTCTACCGCGCACCCATGTCCTACCCGTACCGCGACAACGATGCGGCCGGCACGAAGATCAGCGGTGAGGACGCAGCCAAGCGCGTCATCACGATGATCGAGAAGCAGATCGGCTCCGAGTACGTCGCCGCGATCGTCATCGAACCCATTCAGGGTGAGGGCGGCTTCATCGTCCCGGCCGAGGGCTTCCTGCCCACCCTCGTCGACTACGCCCGCGAAAAGGGCATCGTCTTCGTCGCCGACGAAGTGCAGGCCGGATTCGCCCGCACCGGCAAGATGTTCGCCTCCGAGTGGGAGGGCATCGTGCCCGACCTCATCACCACGGCCAAGGGCATCGCCGGCGGTCTGCCGCTGTCGGCCGTGACCGGTCGCGCGGACATCATGGACTCGGTCGGACCGGGCCGCCTCGGCGGAACCTACGGCGGCAACCCCGCCGCCTGTGCCGCAGCACTCGGAGCCATCGCAGCCTACGAAGAGGACGGACTGCCCGAGCGTGCCCTGGCCATCGGTGAGATCATCGTCGACCGCCTGACCAAGCTGCAGTCGAAGTACCCCGAGGTCGGCGACATCCGCGGCCGCGGTGCCATGATCGCCGCCGAATTCGTCGAGCACGATTCGATCGAGCCGAACGCGGATCTCGTGAAGAAGATCGCGGACTACTGCGCGAAGAACGGCGTCCTCGTGCTCACCACGGGAACCTTCAGCAACATCCTGCGCTTCCTGCCGCCGCTGACGATCTCCGACGAGCTCCTGGGGGACGCCTTCGACGTCATCGAGGCCGCCCTCGCCGAACTCCTCGGCTGACCCTCCTCCCAATTACTACCTGACGGCGGCTCAGCAACCTCGCGCGAGGTTGCTGAGCCGCCGTCAGGTAGTTCTGGAGGGTTTTCGACGGACATGACGGATGTAGCAGAATAGAGGCCATGACTTCAGAGATCGACAGCGCGACCGGCACGTCAGCGAGCGTCCCGGCCCGAGTGTGGCACTTCCTTCGGGGACCGCGCTTCATCGATCTGCCGATCCGTCTGCTGGCCCTCATCATGGGTCTGACGATCCTGGTGCCCGGGTCCTTCGAGATCACCGAACCCCGTTACGCGGGCCTGCTCATCCTCGCCTACGGACTCATCGTCTTAGCCGCTTTCCTGCCGCTGAGCATCGTCATCGCGACGACCGGACTGGGCATCGCGTTCTCCATGCTCTACCCGGACCTGGAGAACATGTTCCCCGAGGCGCTCATCCTCGCCACCGCGGTCCTGATCAGCCGCCGCCGCTGGATCGGCTTCGCGCTGGGCACCATCGGACTGGCCGTCTACCTCGGCGCATCGACCCGACTCGGATCCTATGACGTCGGCTTCGAAGGGTTCACCGACCTCGGCTACGGCTGGCTGACCTATTCGATCCTCGGCCTGTGCGCGTCGTTCGTCGAGGCCCGAATCCGCAGTGAGATCGACCGCCGAGAACGCGCCGCCGTCGACCACCAGAAATCACTCGACGCCATGCGCGCCCGGTTCACCAGCGACATGCACGACACCATCTCGCATTCGCTGACCACCGAATCCGCAATCATCCGCACCCTGGCGAAGGAAAGCGACTCCGAGACCGCGGACCGCCTCCTCGCCGAGTTGGCGCTGGTCAACGCCGAAGCCACGAAACGGCTCCGACAGCTGGTGACGAGCCTGAGCAAGTGGGAGACCGAAACCTGCACCGGGGACTCCGCCACCTCTCGGGTCCGATTCCGCGCCGAGGCGGAGCAGCTGTCGATCGCGATCGAGGACGGGTGCGCGGCCGGTTCCGTTCCGCTGACCACCGAGCTCTCCCCGCTGCCGACCCACGCGACCGGCACTCTGTCACACCATTTCCGGGCCGTGATGCTCGAGCTCGCCACGAACGTCATCCGCCACTCCGTTCCGGGCACCCCCGCCACCCTCGCCGTCGAAATGCGAGGTGAGCGCGGTGACCGGGCCGAACTGCTCTGCCGCAGCACGAATGAATCCCCGACCGCCCTGACCCAGGCGCCGCGGTCCCTGTCCCGCCGGGCCAAGGCCGTGGGCGGCGTCTGCCGGGTGGACGCGGATGATCGGAAGAGAACCGTCGTCGAGGTGGCCCTGCCGATCCGTTTCATCTCCCCGTCCGCACAGGCCACCTCTGCCGCCGACATGATAGACGTCGTCGATGACGACTTCGAGACCGGTGCAGTGACATCAAGCACCGAGGCAACAAATGACGCGGCTGCTGGTGATGAGTCGCCACATGTGCAGGCACCGTCTGCCGGTGCACCCACCACCGATCGCAGCGCCGATTCCGTGCCGGACACAGGCGGGGCGACCGACTACCGCAGCCAAGGTCGCCGCAAGAAGGGCGACCGCGACAAGGTCGACGCCTGATGACGGCGCGCCACCAGCCGATGCCATCCACGGGCGCGGAGGCGACCCCGCCAACCAACTCGTCGCTCAACCGGGACGACACCTCGGACCCCGCCGAGCGCACCGCCGCACTCACCTCCGTGCTTGTCGTCGATGACGATTCGTGGACGACACGAGCGGTGGCGGCGGCGCTCGATGATGCGGGTTCCTTCCGTGTACTCGACCCCGTGCACTCCGGCGAAGAGGCCATCGTCGCTTTCGACGCCGAGCGTCCCGACCTCGTCCTCATGGACGTCAATATGCCGCCGGGAATGAGCGGCGTCGATGCGACGGCAGCGATCATGGACCTCGACCCCGAGGCCCGCGTTGTGCTCCTGACGACCGTGTCGCCCGGTCCGGGAATCGCCCGCGCGCTCGAAGCCGGCGCACTCGCCGTGATCAACAAGACGGCAGGGGAGAGGGAACTCGTCTCGCTCGTGCGGGCCGCCTCGGCGGGGGAAAGCCCCGAACTGCTCAGAGGGTTGGCCGAGGACATCGTCATCAGCGGAGATCCCCTGCCCGACGCCCCCGACGCGGCACCGCAGCTGACCGCGCGCGAGCTGGAGCTGCTCACCCTGCTCTGCCAGGGCCACAGCTACGAGGAGATCGCGGCCGACCAGTCGGTGGCCATGTCCACCATGAAGTCGCATGCCCGCAACCTGCGCCTCAAACTGGGGGCGCGCAATCTCGCCCAGCTCGTCGTCCGCGCTCTCCAGTTCAAATTCTTCTCCCCGGAATGATCTGCCCCCGCGGAGGCGGCTGGCTGATTCGACTTAACCCCACCCCGCCGAGGCGGCTGACCCGTCCGCTACATCCCACCCCGCCGAGGCGGCCGGTTCCGTTGGTGCAGACCCTCCCGACCGTGGGCGCTCGTTGACTACAGTGGGAGCATGACCGACACCGCGAGTCCGCGACTGTCCCGACTGATCCTGGACACAGAGGGGTTCCTCCTGCCGCTGACCGAGGTGGCCGACGACGTCGCGGTCGCGCGAGTCGAATTCGGCTTCGACCTGCCAGCCGCGCCCGCCGAGGCGGCCGACCACGGCTCCTTGAACGGAACCGTCGTCCTCGTCACCGAACCGGTGCGCAGCCCTGCCGGACTCGACGCTGTGCTGACCGACTATGCGGGAGCCGCCGCCCTCGTCGTCCCGCCCGGAACGCACAGCCACCTCGGTGACGGGGTCGACCTGCGGGGGAGTGCGGGCCGGGCTCCGATCCTCCTCGAACGATCGCCGCATGTGACGTGGTCGGAGATCCTCGTCCATCTGCGACAGCTCATCGAAGGGGCGACGAGCGCCCTGGCCTGGCCCGATGTCGACGACCTCAGCGCCCTGGCCGCCGCCATCGCCGAAACCACGGGCGCGTCGATCACGATCGAGGACCCGGCCTCGCGAGTGCTCGCGCATGCCAACCTCGGCGACGAACTCGATGAGATCCGTCGCGAGACGATCCTGTCCGGGGCCATTCCCGACTGGCGGATCGCCGAACTCGAGGAATCCGGGTTCCTCGACACGATCCGCCGCTCCACCGATGTCGTCGAACGTCCCGCCGAAGGCACATCACCGGCCCGATCGGTCATCGCCCTGCGCAGCGAGGGCGAACTCATCGGGACGATCTGGGCGGCCTACCCGGCCGAGGTCGATCCCGAACCGCTGCGCGAGGTGCTGCGCGATGCCGCTCGCGCGGCCCTGCCAGTGATGCTGCGGACCCTGCGCCGGTCACCGTTCGAGAAGCGCATCCGCCGGGAGGCTCTCGGCGGGATCCTCGCCGGCTCGGCCGATCTCGGGCCGGCGGCGACCCTGCTGTCGCTGCCGTTCTCGGGCAGCTTCTGCGTCCTTGCCTTCACCGAGGTGGCCCCCGACCGAGAGCCCGTCCTGCTGTTCCATCTGCGGGCCGCCTTCGCCGATGCCGTGCTCGCGCACGTGAGCTCCGCCGGTGCCGCACACGCCGGACATGGTTCTGTTCCCGTCAGCCCGGCAGATGTCAGCATGGGTCGATCCGGAACCGGGGAGCGGGTCCGCCTCGCGGCATTGGTGCAGATGAGCGAGCCGATGAACGCCGATCAGGTGCGCGACCACGTCATCGCCGCTCTGCGCAGGTCCCTGCCGAAGTCGGAGACCCTGTGCTTCGGAGTCGGCGCCCCGGTCGACCGCCTCGATGCCGTGCACCGGTCGTGGACCGAAGCCGCATACGTCGTCGACGCCGTGCAGACCGTCACCGAGGCGGGTCCTGGCGCGGACGACGAGGACGTGGACCCGACCGCACAGACGAGTTCAGGCACACGCGCAAGTCCGAGTACTCGCGGCCGAATCGTCGGGGCGACCATCCGCGACGTGGCAGCGAGGGTCGTCGGTCTGCAGGTCGCCGATACGCTGCTGGCCGCAGATGAGCGCGTGATCGGCGGAGGGCCCGGACCGGCCGGCGGGCGAGCACTCGCCGGCCAGCGGGCTCTGCCGGGCGCCGGAGTGCTCGGTCCGGCGCAGGCACTGGCCGCTCACGACAATCGGCACAACGGCAGCCTGCTCGAGACCCTGCGCGTCTACTTCGCCACGGTCGGCAACTCGGCCGAGGCCTCCCGCCGACTGCATGTGCACACGAATTCGCTGCGACATCGCCTCGGCCGGATCGAGGTGATCACCGGTCTCTCAACGGCGGAACCGGCCGAGCGGCTCTGGCTCGAACTCTCCGTGCTCGTTCACGACCGGTCGTGAGAAACCTACAATCAGCTTCTGCGAACATTGGCGAATTATCGTGCGTTCTTCGAGGTCAGCCATCCTAAGGTGACAACAGATCTCGAACAAAGGACGTTATGCCCAGTCATCACCATGCGATTCCGAACCGTCGCGCCCGAGCAATCCGAACGATCGCAGAGAACAGCGCGTCGCCTCACCGCGCAGCCGCCCCGGCACAGTCGGCACATGCCTCCGCGCGGCCGGATTCGGCTCCGGCACAGTCGGCACACGCCTCCGCCCCTTCTGACTCCGTTCCCGCGCTGACCGATGAGGCGGCCGTGCTCGGGCTCATGGATCTCGACTGGGTCGACACCGCCTTTGACCGGCTGACCTCGGCATTCGCATCAGATCGCGAGGTGCTCCACGCAGTGGCGTGCAAGGCGGTGCCGCTGCCGTCGCTGCTGCGCCGATTCGCCGAGGCGGGAGCGGGCTGCGAGGTCGCCAGCCCCGGCGAACTCGAACTCGCACTCTCGGCCGGGTTCGCCCCCGACCGCATCGTCTTCGACTCCCCGGCCAAGACCTGGGCCGAACTGTGCCGGGCCGTCGACCTTGGCGTCTCGATCAATGTCGACAACTTCGACGAACTCTCGCGCCTCGACACGATCCTGGCGGAGCGTAACAGCACGGACGCCACGGCCGCTTCGGCGAAGATCGGAATCCGCATCAATCCGCAGTCGGGCACGGGCGCGATCGGCGCGCTGAGCACCGCCACCGAAACCTCGAAATTCGGTATCGGACTCGCCGACCCGGGCGCCCGCGAGGCCCTCATCGAGGCCTACCTCGCTCGCCCCTGGCTGAGCCAGATCCACGTCCACTCCGGTTCGCAGGGCATCAGCCTCGGCAAGGCCGCCGTCGGAATCCGCGCCGCCGTCGACCTCGCCGAGGAGATCAACTCGCGTGCCTCGACCAGGCGGATCACGCGCATCGACATCGGCGGGGGACTGTCGGTGAACTTCGACGGCGAGGACATCACCCCGACCTTCGCCGACTACCGCTCGGTGCTCGAAGAGGAGGTGGCGGGCCTGTTCGAATTCGACATCGTCACCGAATTCGGCCGCGCCCTCCTCGCCAAGGCCGGCACCATCCTCACCCGCGTCGAATACGCGAAGACCACCGGCGGGCGCCGCATCGTGATGACCCAGGCCGGTGTTCAGGTCGCCACCCGCACCGCCTATGCCCCGAACGACTGGCCCCTGCGGATCTTGCCGTTCACCCCGGACGGGAACCCCAAGACCGCCGAGGAGGCCGACACCGAGATCGTCCCGACCGACGTCGCCGGACCCGCCTGCTTCTCCGGCGACCTCCTGGCCCGGGATCGGATGCTGCCGCGTCTCGACGCAGGTGACCTCGTCGCCGTACCCGAGACAGGCGCCTACTACTTCTCGAACCCGTTCTCCTACAATCTGCTCCCGCGGGTGCCGATCTTCGGCTACCGCACCGCTCCCGACGGCGGCATCGAGTTCAGCCTCATCCGCCGCGGGCAGGCGATCGCTGAGATCCTCGCCGAGGCGGGCGAGACCGAACTGCGCCCGCTGAGCCCGGTGAACCGCGGGCTGAGCCCGGACGGCCGCCCGGTGAGTCCGCACGATTGCGAAACCGCTGCCGAACTTGCCCACGGCAGCTGATTTCGACTCGCCTGTGGCATCTGCACAGTGACCGGCAGGCATATTTGTGTGTTGTTGTGCCGTTTTCACGTCACTTCGAACGTAGAGTGATGGAGAACACATCTGCTCTGACCCGGGAGAACACCCAGATTCACCCAGGCCAGGGGAGGACAAGTGAATCACCGCACGAGAAGAAAGACGAAGATGCTCACCTCACACTCACTGCGCAGAGGCTGGCAACGGTGCCTGGCCGGCGTCGCCGCACTCGCCCTTGCCGGATCGATGGCCGCCTCCCCGGCGCAGGCTGCCACCTCGGAGGCTCCGGCCTCGGAGAACGTGCTGCGGATCGCCACCGACGGTTTCATCGACTCCTTCAACCCGTTCACGTCTTTCTACCTCGTGCCGACGAACACCTTCCGGTATATGTACGAGAATCTTGTGGCCAACGACGCCAAGGACGGTTCGATCACCGAGGGGCTCGCCACCGAATGGAACACGGACTCCGAGGGCAAGGTCTGGACCTACACGATCCGTCCGGACATGAAATGGTCCGACGGTGAACCGCTGACCGCGAAAGACGTCGCCTGGACCTACAACCAGATGATGGAGAAGGAAGAGATGGCGGTGGCCAACGGCAGCCTCGTCGAGAACTTCGGCAAGGTCGAGGCCCCCGACGACGGCACCGTCAAGATCACTCTGAAGAAGCCGCAGGCGAACAACCCCGGCCAGGAGATCCCCGTCGTGCCCGAGCACGTCTGGTCGAAGATCGACAAGCCCGGCGAATTCAAGAACGATGAGAAGTCCGTCGGCTCGGGGCCCTTCCAACTCGAGAGCTACGAGGCGAACAAGTCGATCACGCTCAAGGCGAACCCGAACTTCTGGCGCGGCAAGCCGAAGCTCGACGAGATCCAGTACCGCTACTACACGAACTCCGATGCGCAGGTGCAGGCGATCCGCTCCGGCGAAGTCGACTTCATCACCGGGCTCAGCCCCGACCAGTTCACGGCGCTGGAGAACGCGGACAACGTCGAACTCAACGACGGCAACGGTCGCCGGTTCAACGGAATCTCCATCAACCCGGGCGTCGCCGATGCCACGGGCAAGGAATTCGGCACCGGCAATGAGGCGCTCAAGGACAAAAAGGTCCGCCAGGCAATCCGCGCCGGCATCGACACCGAGACCCTGCGCAAACAGGTCATGCAGGACTATGCGCAGCCGGCCACGAGCTTCATTCCCGCCGTCTACCCCGACTGGACACTCAAGTCCGACAACTCCGTCATCAGTGGATTCGACGTGGCCGAGGCGAAGAAGCTCCTCGACGACGCCGGTTGGAAGGAAGGATCCGGCGGCATCCGCGAGAAGGACGGTGAGAAGCTGCAGCTGCGCTTCCTCACCGACGCCGACGCGCCGATCGAACAGAGCACCGCGAAGTTCCTCAAACCGTGGATGAAGGACATCGGCATCGACCTGAAGAACGAGTCCTCTGACGTCGACACGGTGTCCGAACGCACCACCAAGGGCGACTACGATATGTACTTCTCCGGCTGGTCGATCAATCCCGATCCCGACTACCAGCTGAGCATCAACACCTGCGGTCAGCGCCCCGACGCCGACGGCAACGGCGGCACCAGCCAGGACGGCTGGTGCAACAAGGAATTCGACAAGCTCTATCAGGCTCAGCACGTCGAGCTCGACCAGGCCAAGCGTCAGGACCTCGTGCAGAAGGCCCAGGCCATCCACTACGAGGAAGCCCCCTCGGTGACGCTGTGGTACCCGAACCAGCTCGAGGCCTACCGCTCCGACCGGTTCGACAACTTCACCAAACAGCCCAGCGACGGCGGTGCCATCGCCAACCAGGTCGGCTACTGGGGATATTCCTCGGTCGAACCCGTCAGCGAAGAGGAAGCCACCGGCGGCGGAATGGGCGCCGGAGGCTGGATCGGCATCGCGGCAGCGGTCATCGTCGTCCTGGGCGGAGGCGGCTGGCTGCTCAGCCGTCGCAAGAAGTCCGACGACCGCGAATAGTCCCCTCACCCACAGTCCGGGTGCCGCACCATCCGCACCACCTGCGGCACCCGGACTCACGGGCCAGTCCGCACCACCTGCGGCACCCGGGCCCACGGGCCCGTCCCCACCATCTGGAGCACCACAGTGAGCACACCCACCCACGATCCCCAGTCCGGGGATCGCCCTGACCGAGGACCGGGCACGGCGAACCCGGGCACCGACCCCACGAACCCCAGCCCCGCCTCGGCGAAGGGATCCGCGGCAACCGCCGACGCGAACCCCGCCGACCCGGCGAACCCCGCCACCGTCGATATGGACGAACCACCGACCGGCGGATCGTTCACCCGCTACTTCCTGCGCAAGCTCGGTGGGGCCGCGACCTCGATGGTCCTCGTCATCGTGCTCGGCTTCTTCGCCTTCCGCATGCTGCCCGGCGACCCCGTGCTCAAGATCGCGAAGGAACGGCCGATGTCGCCGGCGCAGATCGCCGAACTGCGCAGCCAATACGGACTCGACAAACCCGTGATCGTCCAGTTCTGGGACTACCTCATCGGCATCGTCACCGGCGACCTCGGCGAGTCCTACGTGTACCGGAAGTCCGTGTCGGCGCTCATCGGCGAATACCTCGGCCCGACCCTGCTGCTCACCGCCACCGCGGCCGTCATCGCCATCGTCCTGGGCCTGTGGCTCGGACAGATCTCGGCCTGGCGTCGAAATTCCCTGTTCGACAAGCTCGCGTCCTCGACCTCGCTGATCTTCTGGTCCGTGCCGACGTTCTGGCTCGGCCTCATCCTGCTCATGATCTTCGGCGGCACCCTCCAATGGCTGCCCACCGGCGGCATGATCACCCCCGGCCTCGACCCGTGGTCACCGGCCGGAATCATCGACGTCATCAAACACCTCATCCTCCCCGTCGTCTCGCTCGTCGCAGTCGTCTATGCGCAGTTCCTCATGATCATGCGTGCCTCCCTGCTCGAGGAGATGAACGAGGACTACCTCACGACCGCCCGCGCAAAAGGACTCACCGAGGATGAGGTGCGCCGCCGTCACGCTGTGCCCAACGCGCTGCTGCCGACCGTCACCGTCGTCTTCCTCCACATCGGCGGGCTCATCGCCGGCGCGGTCACCGTCGAAGCCGTGTTCTCGTGGCCGGGACTGGGCAAACTCACCTTCGAAGCCATCCGCGGCCCCGACCTGCCGCTGTTGCAGGGCACCTTCGTCGTGTTCTCGGCGATCATCATCGTGATGAACCTCGCCGCCGACATCGTCTACCGATTCCTCGATCCCCGCGTCAGGAGGGCCTGATGAGCGCGAACACCCCCGCCGAGGCGGCCCCCGGCCCCTCATCGAACGAACCGAATCCGCGTGGTTCGGAGACACGGGGATCCACCCCCGTCGTCGACGGCGCGAAGCTCGTCCGCGAACGCCGCCTGAACAACGCGAAGAATAACTGGGCGCTCTTCCGCTCCGACGTCCCGGCGCTCATCGGCGCCGTCGTGCTCCTCTTCTTCATCGTCATCGCGATCGCCGCACCGCTCATCGCCCCGGCCTCGATGCTCGATGTCACGAAGCAGCTCGACGTGCCGCGCTATGCCCCGCCGAGCCTCGACCACCCCTTGGGCACCGATGACCTGGGACGGGAGCTGTGGGTGCGCATCCTCTGGGGAGCGCGCGTGTCGATCCTCGTCGGCGTCGCCGCGACCGTCATGTCGATGATCATCGGCACCATCATGGGCCTGGCCGCAGGTCACTTCACGGGACTGTTCGGCGGCATCATCATGCGCATCGTCGACTTCTTCATCGTCCTGCCGTCCCTGCTTCTCGCGATCGTGCTGTCCTCCGTGCTCGAGCGCGGTGTCTTCACGATCGTCGTCGCCATCGGACTGACCTCATGGGCGTCGACCGCACGGATCGTGCGCTCGCAGACGTTGAGCGTCGAATCTCGGCTCTACATCGAAAGGGCGCGCATCCTCGGTGCCGGACATTCCCATATCCTGTTCCGTCACCTGCTGCCTGCGGTGATGCCGCTCGTGCTCGCGAACACGACGCTGACCGTCGGTGGGGCGATCATCGCCGAATCGACGCTGTCGTTCCTCGGCCTCGGGGACACGTCGAAGGAATCGTGGGGCACGATCCTGAAGAACTCGATGGACGTGTCCGCGGCGACCTCCGGCTACTGGTGGTACGTGCTCACCCCGGGCATCGCGATTCTGCTCGTCGTGCTCGCATTCACGATGGTCGGGCGCGCTTTCGAGGCCATCATCAACCCTGCCCTGAGGAGCCGCTGATGACCGATCTTCATTTCGAGAACGTCTCGATCACCTACCGCTCCTCATCCGACCGCGGCGATGTCGTCGCCGTGCAGGGCGTCAGCCTCGACCTGCCCGCCGGTGCCACCCTGGGCATCGCAGGGGAGTCCGGGTCGGGGAAGTCGACCCTGATCATGTCGGCTCTGCGCCTGCTGCCGAAGTCGGCTCGCCTCGAGGGGCGGGTCCTCCTCGGCGGGCAGGACATCCGGGAACTGAGCTTCGGCCAGATCCGCGCGGTCCGGTGGGCACAGGCCTCGATCGTGTTTCAAGGAGCTCTGCACTCTCTCAATCCCGTCCGCGAGGTGGGAAGCCAGATCATCGAAGCCCTCGAGCATCACTCGAAGGGCACGTGGACGACTCCGCAGAAGCGCCGGGACCGGATGTTCGAACTCCTCGCCGAGGTCAACCTCGAGGCATCGAAGTCGAGCGCATATCCGCACGAGCTCTCCGGCGGGCAGAAACAGCGCATCATGATCGCCATGGCGCTCGCCTGTGAACCCGATATCATCATCGCCGACGAGCCGACGACTGCTCTCGACGTCATCGTGCAGAAGCAGATCCTGTCCGGCCTGGCCCGCCTCGTCGCCGAACGCGGAATCTCCCTGCTGATGATCAGCCACGACCTCGCCGTGCTCTCGGCCGTGTGCGCGAAACTCGCGATCATGCGTCACGGCCGCCTCGTCGAATACGGACCGAGCGAGGAAGTGTGCCTGTCTCCGCAGGAGGACTACACGAAGCAGCTGGCCGGTGCGTTTCCGCAGATCGGGGACCCCGAATCCCGGCTGAATCCCCGAACACTCAAACCCGCCGAGGTGGTCCGGGCCGAACCATTCACCATGACGGATGAGGTAGTGCTCGAGGCGAAGGATCTCAGTGTCTCCTTCGACACCCGGCGGGGTCGTGAACGTGCGGTGCGCGGTGTGGACCTGCAGCTGCGGAAGGCGGAGATCCTCGCCGTCGTCGGCCAGTCCGGCTCGGGGAAGACGACTCTGGCACGGTCGCTGCTCGGTCTGCAGGAGGTGGAAGCGGGTTCGCAGCTGTCGTTCGCGGGCAAGGCTCTGCCGAAGAAGGCGAAGGAGCTGCGAGCATTTCGGCAGAAGGTGCAGATGATTCTGCAGGATCCGGCCGGATCGCTCAATCCCAAACGCAGCGTGTACGAGGCCGTGGTCGAGGGCCTGAAGGTGCAGGGGATCAAGGACCGGGAGTACGAGAGGGTCATCGGCGCGCTCGAAGCCGCCGAGCTCACCCCGGCCGAGGACTATCTCGAGTCGATTCCGCAGGAGCTCTCCGGCGGACAGCGGCAGCGCGTCGTCATCGCCGGCGCACTGGCTCTCGACCCGCAGGTGCTCATCGCCGATGAGCCGGTGGCATCGCTGGATGCCTCGGTGCGCGGGGAGATCCTTTCGCTGTTCCTCGCGCTGAAGAAGAACTTCGGGATGAGCGCGCTCATCATCACCCACGACCTCGGCCTGGCCTGGAACATCGCGGATACGGTGGCGGTGATGAAGAGAGGGGAGATCGTCGAATACGGTGAGGTCGACAGGGTGCTGTCCGATCCGCAGCACGAGTACACGCAGGAGCTGCTCGCCGCGGTTCCCCGATTGGGAAGTCAGAGTCTGGTGAGGAATGAGTGAGTCGGAGTTCGTTGAGTCCAGGCCCGACGATGCGCCCGGGTCTGCCGGCGCGGGGGAGCCGAGCCCCTATCTCGATTCTGCACCGCTGGCGCCCGGTGACACCGTTCGCCTCATTGCGCCGTCGGGACCCACCGACGAGGAGTCGCTGCAGCGGGCCATCGCCCAGCTGGAATCCTGGGGCTTCGACGTCGTGCCGGGGGCCAACGTCCGCAGCCGGCACCCGCGGGTGAAGTATCTGGCCGGCACGGACGCCGAGCGCCGGGCCGATCTTGTCGACGCGTGGTGCGATCCGGACACGGATGCGGTCGTCGCGCTCCGCGGAGGGTTCGGAGCCATGCGCCTGCTCGACGGCATCGACTTCGACCTCATGCGCCGGCACATGCTGCGCAGGGACGGCCGTCCCAAGCTGCTCACCGGCTCCTCGGACATCACCGCACTCCACCAGGCCTGGGAACACCACCTCGGCGTCGCGACTCTGTTCTGCCCGATGGTCGGCAATGACCCGTTCAAGAACTCGACGGTCGTCCCCGACGAGGTGGCCTCGTGGCTGTTCCATCCCTGGGGCGGCCGCGAACTCGGCTTCCCCGCAGAGCACGTGACCATTTCGACCACTCAGGACCGTGCGACGGAGGGCACCGCTGCGGCGGAGCAGACCGCTGCGACCCGCCCGCTCAGCCGGGCGCAGACGTTGGTTCCGGGGTCGGCGAGGGGCCGCCTCGGCGGGGGAAATCTCAGTCTCATCGCCGCGGGGATGGGCAGTCCCGAGCTCATCGACGTGCGGGAACGACGCGAGCATCGGGGGCCTGGCATCCTCATGCTCGAAGACGTCGACGAGGAGCTGTACCGGCTCGACAATCTCATGGTGCAGCTGGTCCGCGGCGGGTGGTTCACCTCGGCGGATGCGGTGGTGCTCGGCTCGTGGGAGGACTGCGCGCCCGTCCACGAGGTGGAGGCGCTGATGATCGACTACCTCGGCGGTCTGGGAATCCCGATCGTGTCTGAGATGGGCTTCGGCCACGATCCCGATGCGCCGAGCGCCCCACTCGGCGTCGACGTCACGCTCAAGGCGGAGCCCGGGGAACGGCCGCGGGTGTGGGTGGATCGCGCGAGTGGGCAGACATGAACGAAACGAGACTGACAGGAGCACGCTGATGAGCGAACTGACATTCGATGGACTGCCCGGAGTGCGATTCAGCGCTCTGGCCTTCGACGTCGACAGTGGGGAACGGGTGTTCGCCCACAATGAGAACGACGAACTCGACACCGCCAGCATGGGCAAGGTCTTCCTCCTCCACACTGCCTTGCAGATGTACAAGGACGGCACGCTTGACCTGGAGGAACGCCTGCATCGGCGGCCTTCGGAAAGGGTCGACGAATCGGGGATCTGGTACCTCATGGAGCAGGACGATCTGAGCATCTTCGACGTCGCTCTGCTCATCGGGGCGTTCAGCGACAACTTCGCCACGAACGTGCTCATCCGCAGGGTCGGGCTGGAGAATGTTGCGGATCAGGTGGAGAAGCTCGGGTACAGGAACTCGGGTCTGCACGACTTTCTGCGCTGGCCGCGCCCGGCCAAAGCGCCGCGGACACTGTCGACGGGCACGGCCGCGGAGCTCAGTGATTTCATGGCCAGGCACGCCAAGGACGAATTCTGGGACGAGTCGACGAACGAGGTCTTCCGGCGCTGGTTGGGAGCCGGCGCGGACACCTCGATGGTCGCCTCGGCGTTCGATCTGGACCCGCTCGCTCATTACAACTACCAGCGGGATGTGTGGGTGTGGAACAAGACCGGCACGAACGGGACGATCCGGGCCGATGCCGGGATCGTGATGACGCCTACGCGTCGCGTCGCCTATGCGGTGTTCGCGAACTGGGAACCGGGCACCGACCGCGTCGTCGACGTCATGCCGATCATGCGGCAGGCCGGCAACGCGATCCACCGGTTCCTCTGACGTTGATTGATTCCCAAGACCCCTCGGCGCCGAGAGCCGTGGGGTAGTCTGGTGGGCGATGTCCGATACGATCTACCTCACAGGCGAAGCGAAGGCTCCGTCGAACAACCCGATCACCAACCAGTTCGGTCTGTTCTACGTGGCGTTCGAGATCCAGCCGGACACCCACCGAATCCTCGATGTGGACTGCACGGCGACGTTGGCTCTGACCCGGAACTTCATTCGGAGCCTGTTCGTCGATGCCGACATCACGGACCCTGGTCGACTGATAGAGCGCATCCAGCGCCGCTACCACGGATCCTCGCAGAAGGCGCTGATCACAGCAGTGAACAACGCCGCGAAGAAGTACCGCGAGGTCACCGCTTAGGCAGCGCCTTCGACCACCCCGATTGCCCGGGCCCTCACCGGACCGGATCCGATCGACAACTGCACATTGCTCCATCCCGGAGGCATCCTCGGTGCCGCCCGTGGCTCTGCCACTGGCCCAACCGGTGCTGCTGCCATCCGCGCCGTGCGGCGCAGCCAGCTGCGGCACCGTCGGCTCTGCCTCTGCCGGGATGGACGGATTCAATGAGGAAGTGTCGTTAGTGATCACGGACGGTTTTCTATTCATCAGCCTGCTTCTGGCGATCTCCGCAGCGCTTGTCGTCGCGGACCGGAGCGGGCGCTTCAAGCTCTTCAAATATGTGCCCGGCTTCGTCATCCTCTACATCGTGGCGGCGCTGCTCAACACCTTCGGCGTCTTCGACCACGACGGCGGAGACATCACCGCGGTCGGTGACACCCTGCGCGAGGTCATGCTGCCGGCGATGATCCTGCTCATGCTGTTCAAGTGCGATATCCGGCAGATCATCAAGCTCGGGCCCAAACTGCTGCTCACCTTTGCGGTGACCGCGGCGAGCATCATCATCGGCTTCATCATCAGCTACCTCATCCTGCACTCCAGCCTCGACCCGGAAGCGTGGAAGGCCCTCGGCGCTCTCAACGCCTCGTGGACGGGTGGTTCGGCGAACATGGTCGCGGTGCAGGAGGTCCTCCAGGCACCCGAGAACGTGTTCGGCTATGTCCTCATCGTCGACACGGTGCTCTACTCCTTCTGGCTGCTGCTCGTCTTCTCCTCCGTCACGGTCTCCGACAAGTTCGACAAGTGGACGAGGGCCGATATGTCGAAGCTCGACTTCACCGACAGGGTCTCGGCCGAGGAGGAGAAGCCGATGACGCTGTCATCGATCTTCGGACTCATCGGATTCGCACTTCTGGCCTCGGCCCTGGCGATTCGCCTCGGCGAACTGCTGCCCGAGGTCGGAGCGGTCATCGACGGCACCGCGTGGACGATCCTCATCGTCAGCGTCCTCGGCCTGGCCATCGGATCGACTCGGTTCGGCAAGACCGCCGGATCCAATGAGCTCGCGACGATCCTGCTCTACCTCATCATCGGCATCATCGCCTCGGGCTCGGACTTCACCTCCCTGGCCGAAGCGCCGCTCTACCTGGTGGCGGGCATCATCGTCCTTCTCGTCCACATCGCCATCATGCTCATCTACGCCAAGTTCACCCGGACCGAGCTCTTCAGCGTCGCCGTGGCCAGCACCGCGAATATCGGCGGAATCGCCTCGGCGCCGGTCGTCGCGGGAGCCTTCAACCGACAGCTCGTCCCCGTCGGTGTGCTGTTCGCGCTGATGGGAACGTTCCTCGGCACGTTCCTCGGCCTGTGGTCGGCCCAGATCCTGTCCGGGCTGGCATGATGAACGAACCGACCCCGCCCCGCCGAGGCGGCCGACCACCCCACCGCGTGCGTGCCGCTCCGTGCGCCCACCCCTGCACCGACCCAATCCGCCCGACCGGAAGGACCCGACCATGACCGCACCCAACACCGAATCCGCAGCCGGACCCGACACGGAATCCGCACCAGACGCAGCATCCGCACCCGCCGTCGACGTCTTCGACGGACACAACGACCTCGCCTGGTACCTGCGCGAGGAACGCGACTACAGCGTGGAGGGGCTCAACGACCCGGCCGTCTCGCCGTTCACCACGATGGATCAGCTGGCGGCCGGACACGTGGCCGCGCAGTACTGGTCCGTCTACGTTCATTCCTCGATCACCGGCGCCGACGCGATCAAGGCCACATGGGAGCAGATCGACGCGGTCCAGCGCGTCGTCACCGCCTACCCCGAACGACTCGCCTTCGCGCGTACTGCCGCCGATGTCCGCGCCGCCCGCGCTGCCGGTAAGGTCGCTTCCCTGATGGGCGTCGAAGGCGGTCAGCAGATCGACGAGTCCCTGGCCGTGCTGCGGTCCTACGCCCGTGCCGGGGCCCGCTACATGACACTGACCTGGTCGACCACTCATTCCTGGGCTGACTCGGCCACCGACGAACTGGTCCACGGCGGCTTGAGCGACTTCGGCCGTGAGGTCGTGGCGGAGATGAACCGGATCGGCATGATCCTCGACCTCTCCCACGTTGCTCCCTCCGTCATGCAACAGTCCCTGGATCAGAGCACCCTGCCGGTGCTCTTCACCCACTCCTGCGCGTACGGCCTCAACCCGCACCCGCGCAACATCCCGGACGACATCTTGGACCGCGTGCCCGACAACGGGGGAGTGGCGATGATGACGTTCGTGCCCTCGTTCGTCTCGAATGCCCGCCGCGAATGGGTCGACGCCGGAGAACAGGGAACCGCCCCCGAGGTGACCGTGGCCCAGGTCGCCGACCACTGCGATTATGTTCGCGAACGGATCGGCATCGACCACATCGGACTGGGCGGCGACATCTGCGGAGTCGATGAGCTGCCGACCGGACTCGGTGATGCCGGCCAGTATCCGAGCCTGTTCGCCGAGCTCGCCTCGCGCGGCTGGTCGCAGACCGACCTGCGCAAGATCGGCTTCGACAATGCGATGCGCGTCCTCGACGCGCACGAGGATGCGTACACGGCGTTCCTCGGCTCGGCGGTCGACGCACCGTCCGCGGCCAACGCCGGTTCCGCGGCCAACGGCACGGCCGCCTCGGCGACGGGGAACGGCGGCGGCAACGTCGGGTCCGCAGGCAATGGTTCGGCCGCCTCGGCGGGGGCGGAATCATGACGCGGCTGCTCGTCATCGTCAATGACATCGAATCTCAGCCGGGACTGCTGACACGGTGGATGATCAGTGAGAACGTCGAATTCGATCTGCGCATCGGCGGGGTTTCGCCCCTGCCGGCGCCCTCGGAACTCGATGGCTATGACGGGCTCATCATGCTCGGCGGCGGGTACATGCCTGATGAGACGGATCGGGCCCCATGGTTGGCCGATGAGGCCGAACTCGTCCGCCGTGCCCTGGCCACGGATCTGCCGCAGTTCGGGATCTGCCTCGGCGGGCAGCTCATCGCCCACGTCATCGGGGGTGATGTGCGGGCTCAGACCGGGGCACCGGAGAAGGGTTACACGAGGATCGACACCACCGCCGAGGCGGCCGCGGACCCGGTGTTCTCCGCGATCCGACCGCGGACGTCGTTCGTCGAAAGCCATGTCGACCGCATCGTCGCCCTCCCCGAAGATGCGACCCTGTTGGCCACGAGCGAGACCTGCGAATTCCAGGCATTCCGAGTCGGCCGGGCGTGGGGGACGCAGTTCCATCCGGAGTCGACGCGGGCGAATATCGAGCGCTGGGATGCGGAGAAATTGCAGACTTTGGGGTTCGATAAAGATACCCTGTTGGAAGAAGCGATGGAGCTCGGGCCCGACAGCGAACGTGATTCGAAGGCCCTGTTCTCGGCGTTTCTCACGGTGGTTCGGAACTGAAGCTTGTGTGTCAGGCTCGTGACTGCGGCATACTAGGCGAGGCTCTGACCACAGTCAGGGTTGCCAGGTATGCGGCACAGCCGCCGCATTGGACACGGAGGAATCGTGAGCGACAAAGAACCCGCGACGACAATCGACCCCGGTGACGGACACCAGCCCGAGACCCTCAAGCGGGTCATGGGGCCGAAGCTGCTGCTTCTGTTCATCGTCGGTGACATCCTCGGAACCGGCGTCTATGCTCTGACTGGCAAGGTGGCCGGGCAGGTCGGCGGTGCCGGTTGGGCACCGGTGATCCTCGCCTTCCTCATCGCGCTGATCACCGCCTTCTCCTATATGGAACTCGTGACGAAGTATCCGCAGGCTGCGGGTGCAGCGCTCTATACGCACAAGGCGTTCGGAGTCCACTTCGTGACGTTCCTTGTCGCCTTCGCCGTCCTCAGCTCCGGAATCACCTCGGCATCGACGGCGTCGAATGTCTTCGCGGCGAACCTCGTGGCCGGCTTCGGTTGGGACGTCTCCGGCACAGGGGTGATGTGGATTGCGCTGGCGTTCCTCACCCTCATCGCGCTCATCAACCTCCGCGGAGTCGGCGAGAGCGTCTGGTTCAACGTCGTCCTCACTCTCATCGAGCTGAGCGGTCTGCTGTTGGTCATCGTCGTCGGCTTCTTCGCACTCGGTTCGGGTGACGCCGACTTCTCTCGCGTGATGATCTTCGAGACCGAGGGCGACAAGAGCGTCTTCCTCGCGGTCACCGGTGCCACTGCGCTCGCCTTCTTCTCCATGGTCGGTTTCGAGGATTCGGTCAACATGGTCGAGGAGACGAAGGACCCGCGCGTCTTCCCGAAGATCATGCTCTCCGGCCTGACGATCACCGGCATCATCTATGTGCTGGTCTCCCTCGTCACCGTCGCGGCCGTGCCGATCGGCGTGCTCACCGAGAGCGAGACGCCGCTGCTCGAAGTCGTCCGCGAGGGTGCTCCGGGTCTTCCGATCGATACGATCTTCCCGTTCATGACGATGTTCGCCGTGGCGAACTCGGCCCTGATTAACATGCTCATGGCCAGCCGTCTGCTCTACGGAATGGCCAAGCAGAACGTGCTCCCGCCCGTGTTCGCGAAGGTCTTGGCCGGCCGTCGCTCGCCGTGGGTGTCGATCATCTTCACGACGCTGATCGCCTTCGCGCTCATCTTCTTCGTGTCCACGATCCTGCCCGAGACGGTGACCGCGTCCCTGGGCGGCACCACCTCGCTGCTGCTCCTGGCGGTGTTCGCCGTCGTCAACGTCGCTGTGCTCATCCTGCGCAAGGACAAGTCCGGCAACGCCGAACACTTCAAGGCACCGACGATTCTGCCGTGGATCGGCGTCATCACCTGCGTGTTCCTCGTCGGTCCGTGGGCCCGCCTCGATGAGCTCATCCAGTATCAGATCGCAGCGGCGCTCGTCGGCATCGGCGTCGTCCTGTGGGCCGTGACCTGGTTCTGGAACCGTTCGACGAAGGGCACGAGCACCCGATTCCGCAATCCCGAAGAGCTGTCGTGAGCTCATCCACCCGCCGAGCCATGTCTGCATCGCCCGATATGCTGGGACGGTGGGTTCCCGGCCTGCGCGCTCGGTTCTGTACAGCTCAATCCAACGAAGGTGAAAAATGACAGTACTCGTCGGTTACGTCAACAATCCCGCCGGACACGCTGCTCTCGATGCCGGCATCGCGCACGCGAAGAAGGACGGCAAGGAGCTCGTCGTCGTCAATGCGTCACGGTCGGCGCAGCGCAGCGACTCCTACCGCCTCGGCGAGGGGGAGCTCAAATCCGTCAACAACTACCTGACCAGGGCGGACGTCGAGTTTCGCGTGCTGACCTTGGGCAGCGAATACGACCCTGCCGAGCAGATCCTCGACACCGCCAACGAGGTGGGAGCCGAACTGATCGTGCTCGGAACCCGGAAGCGCACCCCGGTCGGGAAGTTTCTGCTCGGGTCGACGATTCAGAAGGTCATCCTCGACGCCGAAGCCCCGGTGCTGTGCGTCAAAGCCGCGCACTGAGGGCTTGAGATAGCGAGTGCAGCGGCGTGCCCCGCGGCGACGGGTCATGCTGTGCGTGCTGTGCATGCGTGGCGTCTGCGTGGCCTGCGGAAGCGGGCCGCGCCGCAATAGCGCGACAGCTGCGGAGGTGGCCGACGAAATGGGTCACCCCGTGAATTCGTGACGCCTGCGCTTGCATTGCTACGGGCCGAAGCCAAGCTCGCTGCGCTGTCATGCACCCCCAGCGCGCACGTCTCAGCCGAGCCGCTCCATGATGAGGTCGGCGTTGACGTGGGCACCGGCCAGAACGCCGCTGGCGGTGCTGGCCACGACCATCGCCGACACGTCTGCGCTGTTGCCGACCGCCCAGACGCCGGGTACATCGGTCTGCCCCGCCATCTGTGTGGGGATATAGGTGCCCATTCCGCTCGGGTGAGCGACGACCTCGCCTCCGAGTTGGGCGAACAGTTCGGCGTTCGCTCGCGCATACGCACCGACGGTGAGCGCATCGAAGGTGCGAGCGTTCGCTCCGTCCGCAGATTCGTCGGCCGTCAGGGAAACGACGGTGTCGGACTCGGTGCGGGCCACCTCGGTGACGGTGGAATCGATGAACTCGATGCCGAGCGTCTCGAGCATTGCCGCCTGCTTGGAATCAGGAGCGGGCGCGTTGTGGCGGATGAAGCTGACGTCGTCGCTGAGCTGGGAGAACAGCATCGCCTGGTGGTACGACATGGCCGTCGTGCCGATGACCCCGATGCGCTGTCCGCGCACCTCGAAGCCGTGGCAGTAAGGGCAATGCAGGACGGTCTCGCCCCAGCCTTCCGCGAGGCTCGGGATGTCCGGAAGTTCGTCGCTCAGCCCGGTGGCGATGATGATGCGGCGGGTCCTGACTTCGACCCCCGCCGAGGTGGTCAGTTCGAACCGATACCGTGGAGCCGCCTCGGCGGGGTTGGGTTCCGAATCGATCGTGCGTGCTTTCTGCACGGTCGCGTCGATGAAGGTGACGCCGTACTCCTCGGCCTCGGCGCGGCCTTTCGCCACGAGATCCTGGGGCCGGATGCCTTCGTGGCCGAGGACGTTATGCGCGTGTGCGCTTGCGGAATTGCGCAGCTGGCCTGCGTCGATGACGACGACGGAACGCAGCGACCTGGCCAGGGCGATCGATGCGGCGAGACCTCCTGCGCCACCGCCGATGACGGCGACATCGTAGGAGTTCTGCACGGATTCGGCCGACGAATCGGGGGCAGATGGCTGGGAGTTCTCGGATGGGGCGTGGGTAGTCATGATTCTCCTGTGGGCTGATGGATGGTCGAAGCCTGGGTGGTGCTGGGATGGCACGCCGGTGCTGGACCGGCAGGAACCTCGGTGCCAGCCGTGCTCCGATTTCGGTGACTGTTCGAGTGTGCTCCCGACGCGCGCGCAGACGCAAATGGGTTTGCAGAAATGGCAAACTCTGTCATGATGAGGGCATGGAAGAGTCAAGAGAGGCAGGGGAGCGTGCCGCTCATGTGACGGGTCGGATGTCGGAGATCCTCTCCGATGGCTCCGCCCCGGTCGGGGCGCAGGAAGCCATCAGGCAGTCGTTGGCCGGTGTCGGCGCTCGACTGCGAGGGCTGCGGCAGGAGCAGGGCCGCACCCTCGACGAGGTGGCCGAGCTTGCAGGAATGTCGACGAGCACACTGTCGCGCCTGGAATCCGGGAAGCGGAAGCCGAGCTTGGAGCTGCTGCTGCCGCTGGCCGGAGTCTATGGGCTCCCGCTCGATGAGCTTGTGGGGACCCCTCCGATCGGGGATCCGCGCATTCATATCTCACCGCGGAAGTTCCACGATCAGACCATCTTGCCGCTCAGTCGCGGAGCGATCGGAGTGCAGGCCTTCAAGCACATCGTCGACGGTCGGCAGACCCCGAAGCTCGGTGCGCTGAAGACCCACCCAGGGTTCGAATGGGTGTATGTGATCCGCGGTCGACTGACCCTCATCCTCGGTGATCGGACGATGGTCCTCAGCGCTGTAGAGGCTGCGGAGTTCGATACGCGCACTCCGCATTGGTTCGGGGCAGCCGATGACGGCGGGGTTGAGTATCTCAGCCTGTTCGGACCCGAAGGACAGCGCGTTCATATGAAGAGCTGAGTGGAGTTGCGGGCCGGCGCGGGCGCTCGTTGATGCGGTTGGGTGTTGGTTGTGCGTGCTCGCGTCAGTGGCGAGAAGTAGTCTTGGCCCACTTCGTCGACACCGTAGGTGCGAGGCCTCTCTTCTGGCCGTCGTCGGCGATCATTGTCAAACACGGCACTCCGACTGGAATCTCCATTTGACCAGCACAAATAGTACGAAATAGTAATTCAGAGAAAAACTCTCAAATAAATAGCACAGAACTATCGACTCTGTTCTATTTCTGGATTAGAATAGAGCCAAGCCGAAGACATCAACGATGATGAACGGATAAAGCGAAGATGGCTCTCTTCCCCGACCGAAGGTACGACGAGCACAACGACCGCGAAGCAGGAAAGGCTTCGCAGGCACCACCCCCTCAATGTTCACCGCCCAGTGACCTCCCTCCAGCTGCCGCCGGCTCTTCTGCCCAGTCTGCCGACAGTGACTCCTCCAGGTCGACTTATCGGGAGCTGCTCGCTGAGGCCGGATTCGATCTGACCGGTCATCCTCTCGCCGACAGGTTCGACGGGATCGCCGACAACCTGACCGACGGCGAGGCGATCGCCGACCAATCTGGTGACGGACAGAATGACGCCGTCGAGGACAGCAGCGATGCAGTCGTCGACGGCGGCGCAGCTGCGGAAGGCGGCAGTCAGGCAACCGCTATCGAGGCTGACGCAGCGGCGCCTGCTCTTCCGAACGGCGATATCCACGCCGGGCATGGGCCCTGGTCGAGCAGGACGACGATGCCGGAGACCGAGGCAGAGGTCCAGGCATGCATCAAAGAGATCGAAGCACGCCAAAGCGCGTGGATGAAGGCAAAGCGCGAAGAACGCGAGGCACAGAAAGCTGCAGAGCGTGAGGAGTTCCTGAAGAAGAACCCGCAGGCCCGCGCAGAGGACGCAGAACTCGCACGTGAAAGAGCGGAGTGGAACGCCCAGGTTGAGCGTTACGAGGCGAAGAAGCGAGCGCAGAAAGAAGCCGAACGTATCGCTGAGGCAGAACGCGCGGAGCGACACAAGGCACTCGCCGAACGCTATGACTCCGAAGCTGACACGCATCCCCTGCTCGACGAGTTTCGCTGGTCAGACTTGAAGCACGCAGCCCCGGAAGTCACAGAAAGCATCTGCGCACTGCAGGGCCTGCTCGACGGGCTCCACGCCTTCACCCGCCCCATGGGACCCGACGATGCGGTGACTCTTCTCGACGGTCTTGAGACCTTGAACCGTCTGACAGAGTCCCTGTCGGTCGTGACCCTCTCCGTGTTCGAACGTGTCGGCACGCCCCGCGACTACGGCGCGAAGACGACGAAGGCGCTGGTCCAACATCGGCTCAATCTTTCCGCACAAGAGGCCGACCGCCGCACTCAGCTCGCTGAGTGCCTGGGAAAGCGGACCAGCATCAGCGGGGAATCGATCGAAGCGCAGTTTCCGATTCTCGCAGCGGCCCTTCGTGAAGGAGTGCTCTCGGCAAACCAGGCGTCGACGATCTCCAAATGCTTGAAGAACCTGCCGGTGAACGTATCGGAGGACGACAGGATCAAGGCTGAAAGCCTGCTTGTCGAAAAGGCTCAGGCGGTTCGCGTCTGCGATATCCATGCGCTCTTCGAAGAGATCCTGGGCTGGATCGATCCCGACGGCCAGGAACCGAAAGAAGCGGCAGACCGGGACAGCTTCGCTGTCAACCTGCGCCAGGCGAAGGACGGAACGTGGACTCTCAAAGGTCGACTCGACGAGGAGACCGGTGGGATCCTCAACGGCCTGCTGACTTCGCGCATCAGAACCGATTCTCAGTCGGACGAGGACAGCTGCGCGAACGCGGCAGGAATCGATGCCGGCAATGCCGGTCGCTCGGGTCTTGCCGCTGACAACGGCAGCGAAAGCAACAGCGACTTCGATCAGGAAGTCGTCGACGCCTATACGGAGGTTCTGCGTGGCGACCGCGCGGACTGTCTCGACCCCACGCTCGACTTCACTCCGCCGCAGATCGGCGCGAATGGTGAGATCCCGCCGGGAGCCGGGGTGACACAGGACGGCTCACTGGTGGCGATGGCCGCTGAACAGCCGAGTGTCCGGCGTCGCATCTACGAGCGCTTCTCCAGCGTCATCGGCAGCATCGAAATGAATCGCATCAAGGCCGGGGCGGCCTACGCACTGGTCGTCACAGCCAAGGCAGAGGACCTGGCGAACCGGACCGGCAAGGCCGTCACGGGAGCCGAAGCGCCGTTCCCGATCGATTCCGCTGCTCTGGAAGGACTGAACGGATCGGTCTTCTTCCACCTCATGGGCGAGAAAGCGAAATCGTTGGCACTGGCGACAGAACGACGGTTGGCCACAGAGAAACAACTGGCAATTCTCGCCAGCCGTGACCAGGGATGTACGTTCCCCGGATGCGACACTCCTCCCGGCTGGTGCGAAGCGCACCATATCGTCCCATGGGCGCAGAACGGCAAGACCGACGTCAACAATCTCACTTTGGCCTGTTCAGCGCATCACCACCTGCTTGATTACACCGATTGGGACTGCAGAATGCTCATCGACGGTCGGCCCGCGTGGGTGCCACCGGCGACCATCGACCCAGCACAAGAACCGGTGCTCCACGCTCGGTTCATTGCGCGGGAAATCGGAGAGACTCTCTTCGGCTGACGGGCACTTTGGCTCGGCTGACGGGCACTTTGGTTCGGCTGACGGGCACTTGGGTTCAGCTGACAAACGCTTAGGTTCGATTGGCAACAGCCCCTGCAGTGTGGCCGTTATTCGCATGACACATGGCAGGGACCGATGGTGCGGTTCGTCGGCGGCGTGGTCCGCGGGGAACGGAATGTTCTTCTCACATGCACTGTTGCCTTGTTATGAAGCTTTCGATCCTAGACCTCGTTCCCGTTCGTACAGGACAGACGACAGCAGACTCCTTCGCCGCCTCTAAGCAGATCATCGACACGGCTGACAAGCTCGGATTCACCCGCTATTGGGTCGCCGAGCACCACAACATGCCCTCGATCGCATCGACGATGCCTGGGCCGGAGCTCATGCACCTCGGCCAGGGAACACGGCAGATCCGCCTCGGCTCCGGTGGAGTGATGCTTCCCAACCATGCCCCGCTGGCGGTCGCCGAGCTGTTCGCTCTGCTCTCCGCTGTCTACGGCGACCGGATCGATCTGGGTATCGGACGCGCACCGGGGACGGACCCGATCACCTCGGCGGCAATGCGGGGCCACCTCGGCGAGGGGCGGATGGTCGACCGCGACGGACGGGCAATCGATCCCGTCGAACAGTTCCCCCAGCACGTGATCGACACTCTCAGCCTCATGCGGCCCGAAGGCATGCGAGTTCCGCTTCACGGTGGACGCGAACATGTGCTCAAGGCGACTCCCGCGGCAGTACCGGGAACGCAGCCGTTGCCGTGGCTGCTCGGTTCATCCGGTTACTCGGCCAGGCTGGCAGCTGAACTCGGCATGCCCTATGTCTTCGCCAACCACTTCGCATCCGGCGCCACCACCGGAATGAAGATCTACCGCGACAATTTCACTCCCGGAGCCTACGGCGACAAACCGCAGACCTTCGTCACGGCCAACGTCGTCGCCGCACCCACCGAGGAGGAAGCGTGGCTGCGCTCGGAGCCCTTCATGCTGCAGATGGCCAGAATGCGTACTGGCGGACCGATGGAGAAGCTGCACCTGGCCGGCGACGACGTGCGGTCGGTGATGACCGACCAGGAGCGCATGGTCGGCGAAGAACTTTCCGGCAACTGGATCATCGGTGACACGAAATCCGTATCCGCGCAGCTCGAGGAACTCTCCGAGCGCTTCGCCGTCGACGAGATCATGATCCAGCCGATCGCTGGCGCCATGGAAGGCGAAGACGTACGCGAAGACCCGGGACGGATCCAGACGATCAACCTGCTTGCCGCGGAATTCCTCGGTTCCACCGGTGCTTCCGGAGCCGCTGATACAGGCATCGATATGTGACACCTGACTGATGACTTTCCCAGGTCCCGATCCGGGCCGATACCGGACATCGGCACCGAGCCGAAGTCTCAGCTCAGCATCGATTCGGGCAAGTGGACTTCAATCCACGACCAGTCCGCGTTATCCTGTCACAGTGTCATGAAAGCTGACAGTCGTGTGACAGCCAGTAGAATCGACACCGTGCAGAACCTCGCTTACGGCGAGGCCGCTCCTTTCGGAGAGGTCGAAACGGAGGCGAATACTGTACGCCGAATGCGTTCGCGCACCTTCGGAGACTTCCCCCACGCGGGCCCCGGCCTGCAGACCGAAAGAGAAATAATGCGTACCAAAATTGCTGTTTCGGCAGCACTTGGGGTCGGACTGGTTTTCGGCGCCGGTGCTCCCGCACTGTCGAGCAATCTGTCGTCGACCGACGCCGCAAAAACGTCCGGCATCTCCGCTGATGTCGTGCCCGGCCAAGAACTCGAACGAATCACCGACGGCAAGATCGAAAAGGGCGAGACTGCCTACGTCGATGTCACGGTTGCGACGCTGTGGACCGACCCGAAGGCCCCTCGCAAGGTCGACAAGCCTGCACTCCAGCACCCCGTCGACCTCAAGAAGTGGAACAAGAACCTCGAATCCACCGATGCGCGCCGAGGCCTGACTGGAAAAACCGAGACCCAGGCAACGTACGGTTCGGAAGTCTCCGTCCTCGAAACCAAGGGCAGCTGGGCCAAGGTCGCCGTGACCGACCAGAAGACCCCGAAGAACAAGAAGGGCTACCCGGGTTGGCTGCCCAAGAAGCAGCTGGTCGAAAACGACCGCTTCGGAAAGCTCGCCGAAGAACAGCCCCGCGCAGTGGTCACGAAGCCCAAGAGCGAACTCGAAGGCATCGAATTCACCAAGGACACCGGTGCCGACGTCAGCTTCAACGTAGACCTGCCTCTCATCGCCCAGGACGTCGACGACGTCCGGGTCGCCCTCCCCGGAGGCGGAGCCGCCTGGATCGACATCGATGACGTGGATGTCTATGATGTCGGCGACAAACCCGAGAAGCCCAGCGGCAAAGGCCTCGTGAAGACCGCGAAGCAGTTCGAGGGCCTGCGCTACCTGTGGGCCGGAGTCTCCGCCTACGGATTCGACTGCTCCGGATTCACCTACTCCATCTACAAAGCCCACGGCATCGACCTGCCTCGCGACTCGGGAGAACAGGCGAAGGCGGGCAAGGCGGTCTCCTCGTCGAACCTCAAGCCCGGTGACCTGCTGTTCTTCTCGACCAGCTCGGGAACAGTCCATCACGTCGGAATGTACGTCGGCGACGGCAAGATGATCCACTCGCCGAACGCATCGAAGGACGTCTACGTCACCGACTGGAAGAAGTGGGACACCGGAAACGAATTCTCCGGAGCTCGCCGCATCCTCTGACCTGGATCGAGTCAGATGGTCCCGATTCCAACCAGGATCTGACCAAGTCTGTCGAATGACCAGCCGACACACTGATGGCCGGTGCCCCAATAGGGGACCGGCCATCAGTGATTTCAGTAGGGCCTAGCTGGGAACATCGCCAAGGTCGCTGAGCACGGCTCTAGCCGGGAAGCCTCGCCAGGTTTGCTGAGCATGGCGATTGTCGAGAGGCTTGGCCAGGGGAGGGGCCTGGCCTTGGGAGGGGCGCCCGCCGAGGCGGCTATCGAGCAGAATCGACCGGAATGACCAGCGACCCGATTTCATCGAAACTCACCAACCGAGGCGACCGCCGTATGGTTTCCCCGAGGCAACCGCCGGTCAGTGCCGCGAGCTCTGAGTGGATTTCAGGAAGATGGCGCGGGCCAGATCATCGCGACGTTCGATGACCAGCCGACGCAGGGCCGCAGGCGCATCGTCGTTGGCTGCCAACCACGCATCGGTCTTCTCGACCACAGCCTCCTCGTCGACGGACCACCGGGGATAGAGACCGAGCACCAGGCGGCGAGCGATCTCAATCGAATTGTCCATCCAGAACCCGAGCAGACCATCGAAGTACTCATCGACATACTCCTCGATGAGCGGCATCGCACTCGGCGCGATGAACCCGGCGATGATCGCCGACAGAACATCATTGCTCAGCGCTCCCGCCTCACGGATCGCCTCCCAGGCACGGATCTTGACGATCGGCAGAGGCAGTGCGGCACTGGCCGTTTCGGCGTGAAGCCGACCCGAAGAGCTGGGATCCGAATGATTCTCCCGTGCGATATCCGTCTGATCCGCCCACCCGAGGCAGACGAGCGCCGTCAGCGCATTCCACCGCAGCGCATGATCATTGATGAGACCCCGGAACGGCAACGTCGCAGTCGAATGCTCGGCGCCTCGACCCGTGCGGGCACCACCGGAAGCTTCGGCCGGCTGACTCACCGAACCGGCCCGATCGGCAGAACCGGCCTGCCCGGCCGAACCGGCCCGATCGGCAGAACCGACCTGCCCAGCCGAACCGGCCTGCCCGTGAGCTCCGGCATACATCCGATCGATCTCTTCCCCGACCGGCACCGCCAGGATCTGGCTGGCAAACCCACGACCCATAGCCACCGCGGAGCTGCCGGCGGCACAGCGAGCCGTCCGCGACGTCAGCGCCAACACGAGATTGGCCAGATGCAGCTGCGCATCCGAACCCGCCTTCGCTGCCGCCAACGCATCCAAGGCGGCTCCCAGCAGCCCCATGATCGCGGCATCGAAATTTCGATCGGCCACCCACTGATCGATGCAGGTCAGAGCGGTCTGACTGAGCCCCGCCATGATCCCGGCATGACTCTCCTTGCCCAAGCTGCGGGCATAGGCGGTGAGGTACTTCTGCACCGGCATGAGCCCATCGCGGACCGCATTGTCCAACGCCGACCACACCAGGGCCCGTGACAGAGGATCCGTGATCCGCGACGCCGAGGTGACCGCCGCCTCCGTCGACTCCGGGTCGAGGCGCACCCGCGCATAGTCCAAGTCGTTGTAATTGAGCAGAGTGATCACCCCGGCGCTGCGACCGATCAGCTGCTCGACGTCAGCTGACTCGCTCGAGAACTCGAAACGGAAGGAATCGAGGGGAACGATCGCCCGCCCCGACCGCCCGAGCGTGGCGATCTCGATCGTGTGCGGCCGCAGCAGGGCCGTGCCCTCGGCCGAATCGGACTGAGTGATCGTGGCACCCGTGACCTTTTCCGAACCGGACCGTCGCCGAGGCGGCGCTGCCCTGCCGCTCGACCCGGGCCCTGCCTCGTGAGCGGCTCCGGCCGCCCCGTCGAAACCGTCGTCGACCGCATCCGGGCTGCGCAGCCTCGCGCCCGCGCTCGAAGCCACGAGCCTCCCGCGTCCCGCGCTCTGTGCCGGGACGTCGGAACCGGCCGACGTCCCTTCGGCCTCGATTCCGGCCCCACCCTGCGCGACCGATGCCGACCCGGCCGCGGCCCCGGACACACCATCCGGGGACCCAGACGAACCGTCTGCCGTCGTGAGCTGCAGGGACAGCTCCGAGACTCCGGACGTCCCCAGCCACGCGGCCGCCCAGTTCGCGATGTCCCGGTCGGGAGCCGCCTCGGCGAGGCATTCGAGGAAATCAGCCAACTCGGTGTTGCCGTATTCGAACCGTCTGAAATACAGCCGCGAACCGGCGAAGAAAGCCTCCCGGCCGACGAACGCGACGAGCTGCTTGAGCACGGATGCGCCCTTGGCATAGGTGATGCCATCGAAGTTGAGCTTCGCGGCCTCGACATCGGGGATGTCGGCGACGATCGGGTGCGTCGTCGGATACAGGTCCTGCGTGTACGCCCACGCCTTGCGGCGCAGCGCGAAGGTGACCCACCCATCGGTGAATCGCGTCGCTTCGGCCAGCGCGAGCCCGCCCATGAAATCGGCGAAGGACTCCTTGAGCCACAGGTCGTCCCACCACTTCATCGTGACGAGATCGCCGAACCACATGTGCGCCATCTCGTGCAGGATGACATTGGCGCGTGACTCGTAGTTCGCGTCCGTAACCTTGTCCCGGAAGATCAGATTGTCCGTGAACGTCACCAGGCCGGGGTTCTCCATCGCGCCGAGGTTGTACTCGGGAACGAAGATCTGATCGTACTTGCCCCACGGGTAGGGGTAGTCGAATTCGGAGGTGAAGAAGTCGAGGCCCGCCTTCGTGACACCGAAGATATCCTCCGCGTCGAGGTGGTCGACGAGGCTCGCGCGCGTCCACGCGCCCAGCTGCACGGTCTGCCCGGTGCGCGGATCCGTCCATGAATCCGTCGCTCCCTCGTAGGGGCCCGCGGTGATGCAGGTGATGTAGCTCGACTGCTTGAGCGTCGGTTCGAAGTAGTGAGTGACCGCCGAACCATCGGCCGGTTCCGTCCGCGCCTCGGCCCGGTTCGACAGAACCTGGAAATGTGCGGGAGCGGTGACCGTGAAGATGAACTCGGCCTTGAGGTCGGGCTGGTCGAAATTCGCAAAGACGCGACGGGCGTCGGTGGGTTCGTACTGTGTATAGAGATAGGTCTTGCCGTCGGCCGGATCAGTGAACCGGTGCAGACCCTCGCCCGAGGTGGAATAGCGAGCCCGCGCCTCGATCGTCAGGGAATTGCGGCCGGCGCGGACGGGGAACGTGACTCGGGCACCGTCGAAGACCTCGGTGGGGGAGAGACTCTCACCATTGATCAGAACTGAGGGCACGGAGTCGGCGATGAGGTCGATGAATGTCGAATCGACGAAGCGGGCGGAGAAGTCGACGACAGTGCGAGATAGGTACGTGTCGGCATCGGTTTCGGCATTGCTGACGTCGATATGGACTGAGTAGGAATCGACCTCGAGCAGCTGTGTTCGACTCTGGGCTTCGCTTCGGGTGAGATTCGTTGTCATTCAATAGCCTCCTCGGCGGACAGACTTTAGCATGCCACATTTCCGGTATTCTGAGTACAGCACCAGCGAGCGGCAGAGGGGACTGATGGCGGACAATCGGGTCAGCGAACTGCCTCGGCGGGGGTTCAACGTCGTCGCCCACCGCCTGCGCTTAGGGCTCAAGCGAGTGTGGGTGAACTCCGGTCAGCTGATCCAGATCCCCATCGCCGCGACCGCCGCCTACGCCTTCTGCGTCTACGTGCTCGGCCACCCGTATCCGTTCCTCGCCGCGGTCGCCTCCGCCGTCGGAATCGGCCCCGTCGTCGACCGTCGCCTGCGCCGCGCCCTCGAGATCGGCATCGGAGCGACGTTCGGGGTGCTCGTGGGCGAGATACTCGTCAACTTCTACGGCTCCGGCATCTGGCAGCTCGCCCTGACCCTGATCATCGGCCTGACGATCGGCACGATACTGAACTCCGGCGGCATCTTCATCACCCAGATCGCCGTCCAATCCGTCTACGTCGTCGTAGTCCCTGCCAGCGCCACCACCATGCCGTTCCCGCGCACCCTCGACGCTCTCACCGGATCCGTCTGCGCGATTCTGCTGGCACTGCTGATCCCGCGCGATGCCCGAAAGGCTCCGCGTCGCTTGGCCGCGGACATGCTCGAGGAGGTCGACGCCGTCCTCAGGATGATGAAACGAGCCCTGCGCGAAGCCGATGTGACGATGGCCGGGCGAGCCCTCGAACGTGCTCGCGAAACCCAGGACATCATCGATTCCTGGGGCTCATCCCTGCGGATCTCCCGTGAAGCCGCGAAGATCAATGCACGCGCCCGCCGGCACGCGGCCGAGGTCACTCGCCTCTCCCGTGCCCACACCTTCTCCGACCGCGCGATGCGGACCATGCGGGTCATCGCCCGCCGCGTCGTCGGCATCACCGAGCTCGGCGTCGCCAAACCCGTCATCGCCGATTACGTCGGATCCCTGGCCGACGGTGCGAAGAAGCTCGAGATCGCCCTGCGCCGCGGCACCGACCGTTCCCTCGCCGAGGCGGCCCTGTCCGAGGCGGCGGGAGCCTTGGACCCGCGGGCGAAACCCGATTGGGACATCCACGACGAATCGATGGTCCTGCTCCTGCGGACAGTCGCCGTCGACCTGCTGCAGGCCGCGGGACTCACCCGTGAGGAAGCTCAGTCCCGGCTTCCACCGCTGGCCGTGAACGCCGATGAGGACGACGGGCCGGCCGTCGAATAGCAGTCGAAGCTTCGCGCGTGCTGCGGAGAGCACGCCGGTTGCGGTGTGCGTCGAACCGGGCGTGCCCGAGGCGGTCAGCTGCTTTCGACGACGAAGACGGCGTTCGTGCCCGGTTCCAGAGCCGTGAAGCGATGAGGCTGATCGCCCGGATGGGTGAGATAGTCGCCGACACCCAAGTCGTAGGACTTCCCGAGCACTTCGATGCGTGCGGCCCCGCGGCCGAGGACGACATGTTCGATCGTGCCCTGCGGGTGCGGCTGAGACTCCCTGGGCTCACCCGGTTCGGCCTGGATGAAGTAGACATCGCGTCGGGCATTCGTCGGCGACGGTGAGAGCAGGGTAGCCACATAGTTCGCAGTCGTCGACGGCAGGCTCGGCATATCGCCGACGTGCTGGAAGGCGACCTCGTGCGGGGGCGGGTCGAGCAGGCGGGCAAGTGGGATGTCGAGCGCAGCGGCCAGAGCCCACATCGTCTCCAGGCTCGGATTTCCGCTTCCGGTCTCAAGCCCGGACATCGTCGACTTGCCGATGCCGGCGCGCCTGGCGACCTCGGAGAGGGAGAGTCCGGCGCGCAGTCGTTCGCGTTTCAGCGCTGCCGCGATCTGCTGACTCGGCGAGAGCGCTGAGCCGGGAGCAGCGGCGGCTGCCTGATCGGGGGCGGGTTCGTCGGCAGCTCCGGCAGTATGCTCGATGATCGCCTCGGCAGGCGTATCGGAGTCGGAACCGCCCTGAGAGTCATTCAGCGAATCGTCGTTGCTTCGAGAAGTCATGAGTTCACTATAGCGGTTAGGTCGTTCGGGTTGACGAACGATTGCCGAGGGTGCACTGTATAGAACATGGGTTCATTATTCCGCACGGCTGATCGGGTGCTGCCCGGCTCGACCTATCGTGCGGTCGCCATCGTCACCATCACGATCATCGCAGTCGCGCTGTCGTACGGGGCGATCTCCGCGGTCTCCGGCTTCGCCTGGTGGCAGACTCTGCTGCTGGCGATGTTCGCCCTCGGCGGCGCCGCCGAATTCACCTTCGTCGGCGTCATCGCCGCGGGCGGTGCCCCGATCCTCGCAGTGCTCGCGGGTCTCCTCGTCAACTCCCGGAACTTCGCCTTCGGAGTCGCGGTCGGCCCGTTCTTTCCGCAGGACTGGCGAGCTCTCATCGCCTCCCACTGGATCAACGACGAATCCACCGCCATCTCGCGCCTCGGGCTCAACGACCGGGCGAAATGGCATGCGTTCCTGCTCATGGGCGCCGCGATCGCCATCATGTGGCCCGGCGGTGCCATGGTCGGCCAGTGGCTGGGCAGCGTCATCAACGCGGACCTGCTCGGACTCGACGCGGCCTTCCCGATCATCCTCTTCTGCCTCATCCGCGGGGACCTGAAGAACCGGGTCACACTCTCGCTGACCGTCATCGGCATCCTCATCGCCGTGGGCCTGACCCCGCTGCTGCCCCTCGGTCTGGGTGCCGTGACCTCACTGTCCGTCTTCGTCTTCGTCGCTGCCGGTTGGGGTGTGCGCTGGTTCACCCGACGCCGCCGCTTCGGCGACAACAGCGCAGACCAGCACGATGCCGAACACTCGCAGCGCACAACTCGAGAGGAGAGCCGCCGATGAGCGCCGTCAGCTTCCTCATCGCCCTTGCCGGGCTGAGCCTCGGAACCTACCTCATGCGCTTCGCCGGCGTGAAGGTGGGAGCGGCCATCGCCACGAAGGGGCGCCGGCGGACCCCGGCGACCGCCTCGGTGGGGGCTGGCTCCTCCGCGGGTGTGGACGGACGGGGCGCAGCCGCCCCTGCAAGTGGCGACGAACAGGGCACAGCCATCCCTGCACGGCGCGACGGACAGGGCACAGCCGCCTCGGCGGGGGCAGGTGATTCGGCCGACTCGACCGAGCGTGTGACGATGTGGATGGACCGGGCCACGGTCGTACTCATCGGCGCCGTCTTCGCCACGACCGCGGTCTTCGACGGCACAGACATCGCCGATCCGGCCCGTCTCATCGGCGTCGGCGCCGGCGTTCTCGCATCAATTCTGCGCGTGCCGATGCTGCTCGCCGTCGTCATCGGCATGGGAGTGTGCGCGCTCATCCGCACCACCGGGATCCTCTGAGCAGGGGCGGCACGCACTGACCGCAACCACGGGGCAGCGAGCCGGCACCGCAGACGTGGGCCGCCGCAGACGTGGGCCGCCGCCTCGAGGCAGTGCGCACCCACTGTGAAAGCCGTGGGATGCGGATGGGCAATTGCCGAGGATCTGCCGCCCGGAACTGCCCCGAAAGCCCGAGATTGCTAGGCTGGGACCATGGAATACATCGCGGGCTTTCAGCGTCTCGTCTTTCTTGCCCTGACGGTGGCCGCATTCGTCGTCCAGCTCTGGGCGTTCATCGACTGCCTCCGCTTCAAGGATGAGAACTACCGCGCCGTGGACAAGCAGAGCAAGAAGTTCTGGGTCATCCTCCTCGGCGTCGGACTCGCGCTCGCCCTCATCGCCCTGCCGCCAATGGGCATGAGCATGATCTTCCTCAACATCATCGCTCTCGTCGCCGGCATCGTCTACCTCACCGATGTGCGCCCGAAGGTCCGCGCCGTCGACCCGCGCTACCGCAACCGCTGACCGGATCGACGCGGTAGCAGCATTCGCGGACCCGATCGGCAAGCGCCCAGCGCACGCTGACTAGACTCACCCTATGAGCACCGACCTCAACCTGCCGGGACCCGAATCCGGCTTCATCGCCACCTTCGGAACCGGCGAGCCGCACACCCTCTTCGGCCACGGATTCGCTGGCGCGATCCGCGATACCCGCCCCTTCGGCACCGGCATCACCGGCACCCGCCACTTCCTCCACCTGCCCGGCCACGGCGGCCGCCCATCACCCGGCCCCGGCTGGACCTACCCACAGATCGCCGAGGTGCTCGCCGACGCCGTGAGGACCACCTCGGCGAGCCGAGCGCTGGGCGTCTCGATGTCCGCCGGAGGACTCCTCCACCTGCTGAGCATCGCCCACCCCGTCACCCGCAGCCTCGACAAGGTCGCCCTCGTCCTCCCAGCCTCCTTCACCGGATTCCCCGCCGAGGTGGCCGCCGCCAACCGCTCCTACCTGGAGAGACTGCGCCGCCTCATCGCCGATGAGGAGATCGACGGCATCGTCGACCTCATGCTCTCCCGCGAACCCGCCGAGGTGGCCCAGATGCTTCCCGCGCGAGCCTGGACGAAGGCGAAGGCCGAGAACCTCGTCCGCACGGACATGTCCGACGGACTCGGACTCGCCCTCGAAATCGCTGTCGCGGACACCGATGAGGCAGCCGAGAACCTGCGCTCCTTCCCCGGCGACGTCCTCGTGCTCACCCACGAAGACGACCCGGCACATCCGGTCCCCGTCGCCGAAGACATCCACCGTGCGATTCCGCACTCTCGCCTCGAGGTGCTGCCGGCCGGATCGATCCTGTGGCGCGGCCGTCACGATGTGCGGCGCATCCTCGGCGAGTTCTTCGACTAGACGCTGGCTTCGGTTAGGGGCTGGCTTCGGTTAGGCGTTCGCTTCGATTGGGCGCTGGCTTCGGGTGCGTGCTGGCTTCGGCTGGTCACCGGACCGAGGTCGTTGGCTAGACTGTCTCCGTGCGCATCTCCGTCCTCTCCCTCCACACCTCGCCCGTCGCCCAGCCCGGCCAGGGCGACGCCGGAGGAATGAACGTCTACGTCGACCAATCCGTGCGCGCGCTCGCCGCCGCCGGACATCGAGTCGACGTGTTCACCGCCGACCCCGGCGGACTCGACGGCAAGGGAGGCAGCGAAGGCGTCGCTGTCGACGGGACCGGAGCTGGTCAGGGGCGCGGCGCGGGCCCCTCCGCAGGTCGGAGCGCGAGGCTGGAGATCACCGAATCCATCACCCTCCACCACCTGCCCGTCGGCGCCACGACGAAGGACGAACTCGCCGACGCGATCGACGAACTCGCCGACATGCTCAATGCCCACCCCGACTTCCGCGCCGCCGATCTCATCTGGACCCACTATTGGATCTCCGCCGAGGCGGCCCTGCGCGCTCGTGACATCGCCGTCGACACCATCGCTGAATCCGGTGACATCGGCGCTGAGTCCGGCGACTTCGGCGCTGAGTCCGCTTCCGGGGCAGGGCAGACCAGACCTGACCGAGCACCGATCGCGGTGAGCATGCACACGATCGGGGCCGTGAAGAACCGCGATTCCGACACCAGCCACGAACGTCCCCAACGACTCGAAGCCGAAGAGCGCATCGCCGCCGAGGCCGACCTGCTCGTCGCAGCCACCCCCGCCGAACGCCGCGACCTCGTGTCAGAACTCCACGCCGATCCCGACTCGGTCGTCGTCGCCCGACCGGGTGTCGACCACGCGCTCTACGCACCTGGCTCACAGTCGGGAGCGCGGAAGCGTCTGGGATTCGACTCGGACGAGGCGATCGTCCTCTACGTGGGGCGTATGCAGTTCATCAAAGGCACCGACGTCGCCGTCGACGCCCTGGCCGAACTGCGGGAACGCAACCCGCACCTGGCCTCCCGGACCCGCGGTATTCTCCTCGGTGCCGCCTCGGGGGCAGGCGTCGAAGCAGGTGGGGGAGCGGTCCGGCCGTCCTCGACGTATCTGCGGGAGCTGACCGCGGCGATCGCGAGCGAACCGAGCGTCGAGGTCCGCCCGCCCGTTCCCTCCCACATCCTCGTCGACTACTACCGGGCCGCGGACGTGCTCGTCGTTCCCTCCCGCAGCGAATCCTTCGGACTCGTGGCCGCCGAAGCGGCCGCCTCCGGTCTGCCGGCGATCGCCTCGGCGGTGGGAGGACTCCCGGAGATCGTCGAACACGGACATTCGGGACTGCTCATCGCCGATCACAACCCGCACCACTGGGCGACGGCGATCGAAACCCTGCTCGAGGACGCGGAGCTGCGAGCCGAACTCGCCGGCCACGCCGTCGACCGTGCCGAACGCTTCGACTGGGGCCGCACTGTGGCAGCCGTCCTCGACGCTGTGCCGGACATCTCCGGCTCGTCAACGCGGCGCTCGGAAGCGCTGGGGGCATGCTGAACGACTAGAGTCGGCGGTGAGCACGAGAGCCGAGCGAAAGGCGTGAGAGCATGAGCACCGACACCGAGGCGATCCTGTCCGGAGTGCGCACCTGGGCCGAGAACAACGACGTTCCCGTCGATTCGATCGAGGATGCGGAGATCGTCGTCACCCTGCCGGGGGAGAAGAAGCTCAAGACCAACGTGGCGATCAGCGTTTTCGCTCGCACCGCCCATCTGCAGGCGTTCGTCATCCGCCATCCGGACGAGAATTCGGCCGCATTCAACCGGTGGCTGCTGCAGAAGAACCTCAAACCCGGGCCGGTGGCGTTCGCGATCGACAGCCTCGGCGATGTCTATCTGCGTGCGAGCGTGCCCCGAGAGCATCTGGTCGACGAACTCGACGGACTTCTCGGGGCGATGCTCGCCACGGCGGATTCCTCATTCAACGAGCTTCTCCAGATCGGGTTCCTCACCGGAATGAAGAAGGAGTGGGCCTGGAGGGTCGGCCGAGGTGAATCGACGCGCAACCTCGCGGCCTTCGAGAGGGTGCTCAGCGGGGATGACAACGAATTCCTCGGCACCTTCGGCGACGCCGATTCCGAGCCTCCGGCGGTGTCGGTCGATCGTGCGAGCGAGGGCCCGCGCCCATGAGTGCGGCCGCCTCCAAGCCCGCGAATGTCGACGAATACATCGCCTCATTCGACGACGAACGACACCGAGCCTTTCTCACCCGGCTGCGCAAGCTCAGCCGTGGTGCTGCACCGCAGGCCGAGGAGAGCCTCAAATGGGGCAGCCCCGCCTATGCCCTCGGCTCGATCCTGTTCGTGTTCGCCGGGTACAAGAAGCACGCGAATGTCGTCTTCACTCCCAGCACGAAAGACGCCTTCGCCGACCGTCTGCAGGACTTCGACACCGGTAAGGGGTCGATCCAACTGCCGTATGACGGAGAGATTCCGACCGAGCTGCTGACCGAGATGATCGCCCACCGGATCCGCGAATTCGAGGTCGACGGAGTGAAGTGGATGTGAGGGTGCGCCGGTCTCAGTCGAGCGGCAGCTTCATTCCCTCGTGGCTGGCGACATAGCCGAGCCGATCATAGAAACGCTGAGCACCGGTGCGTGACTTGTCAGTGGTGAGCTGAACGAGTCCGGCGCCGAAGCGGCGACCGCATTCGTGAGCCCATTCGAAGACCGCGGTGCCGAGCCCGATGCCCTGAGCAGAGGGGCCGACGCGTACCGCTTCGATCTGCAGTCGGAGCGTACCGCGGCGCGACAGGCTGGGCAGCAGACTCAGCTGCAGGGTCCCGACGACGGTCGAGCCGTCGTGCGCCTGGCCTGCTGATAGAGGCTGGCCTGCTGATCGGGGCTGGCCGGCTGATTGGGCCTGTTCGGCTGACTCGGTCCGGTCGGCTATGTCAGCCCGGCCCGGCGGGTCAGCCCGGCCGGATGCTTCGGTGATGGCGACGAGGAGCTGATTGGGATCGGCGTCGATGAGCGCGAACGCACGAGCATAAGGGGCCGCATCCTCGGCGTCGGGGATGGCAGGTGCAGAGCCGGCTGCGACAGCGTCCGCGCGGTCGTCCACTTCGACATCGGCCTCACGGGCGGCTCCGAGCACGTCGTCACGCAGGAGTGCAACAATGGCAGGCACATCGGTCTCGGTCGCGCGACGGACGACGAACGTCCGGCCCGCCAGATCCAGGGTCTGAGGGGAGAACCCGTCGAAGCCTCGGCCCGATTCGCCCCGACCCGATTCGCTCTGACCCGGTCTGCCCTCGCCCGGGGCCGCCTCGGTGGTCATCGGCTCGCGGTCCCAGCGGAGGTCGCTCCGGCAGCGGCCGGCTCACTATTGGACGCACCGACCGGCGGTTTGCCGTAGGGGCGACGAGCGAAGAGCGAGGCCAACAGGGCCCCGGAGACGTTGTGCCACACGCTGAAGACCGCTCCGGGCAGTGCTGCCAGCGGTGAGAAGTACGTGGTGGCCAGGGTCGACGCCAGACCGGAGTTCTGGAGTCCGACCTCGAAGGACAGCGCGCGACGGGTCGGAGTGTCGAGGCGGCAGGCCGCGGCGACACCGTAGCCGACGCCGAGCCCGAGCAGATTGTGCGTGACGACGGCCAGCAGAACGAGCACACCGGCAGTGGCGATCGAACCCGCGGAACCGGCTACGACGATCGAGACGATATAGGCGATGGCGATCGAGGCCAGCCATGGCAGCACCGGCGAGATTTTGTCGACGAACTTCGACGCGAACACCCGGACAAGGACGCCGACGATGACTGGGACGAGCACGGTCTGGCAGATCGAGACGAACATCGACCAGAACGGCACGTCCATATACGAACCAGCCAACCACAGAGTCAGCAGCGGGGTGAGTACGGGAGCGCACAGAGTCGACAGGGTCGTGATCGACACCGACAGCGCCGTGTCGCCTTTGGCCAGATAGGTGACGACATTCGACGCAGTGCCGCCGGGAGCGCAGCCGACGAGGATGACGCCGACCGCGATCTCGGGCGGCAGCCCGTAGACAGTCACCACGAGGAGGCCGAGCAGCGGCATCGCCACGAACTGAGTGACGACTCCGAGCACCGCGATCCACGGCCGCTTCGCGATGCGGGCGAAGTCGGGCAGCGTCAGGGTCAGGCCCATGAAGAACATGACCACGCCGAGCGCCCACGTGATCGACGGCGCCAGAGGCGTGAAGGCATCGGGCAGCAGGAACCCGAGCACTCCTGCGATGACGACGAGGACCGGCAGGGCAGTGACGGCGATGATCGAGCTGCGGTCGGCAGAGGGAGCGGCGGTGCTCCCGGAGGCCTGGGGTGCTGGCGTTTGTGACATGGGTCCAGGCTACTCCGTCGATTTTGTCATTCGAGACAGTTGCCCAGGAATTGAGACCCGATCGGCGAGGAGGGTCGGCGGCGAGGAGGATCGGTGGGGGAGGAAGAGCGGTGGCGAGGAGGATCGGTGTGGGAGGAAGAGCGGTGGCGAGGAGGATCGGTGTGGCGTTGGCGGGCCACCGCCGGAGGAGACCGCAGCGATGACTGGCAGTGATGACCGACAGTGATGACGGTCAGTGATGACGGGCATCGGCGTCTCCGGCCGAACGGTCGTGTCAAAATGGAGCCATGACGTATAACCTCATCCTGCTGCGCCACGGCGAAAGCGAATGGAACCAGAAGAATCTGTTCACCGGGTGGGTCGACGTGACCCTCACGGACAAAGGCCGGGCCGAAGGCAAGCGTGCCGGCGAACTGCTGCGCGAGAAAGACCTCATCCCTGATGTCGTCTACACCTCGCGGCTCAAGCGTGCGATCCTGACCGCGAACATCGCACTCGAGGCAGCGGATCTGTCCTGGCTCGACGTCCACCGCAGCTGGCGCCTCAACGAACGCCACTACGGCGCACTGCAGGGCAAGAACAAGAAGGAGATCCGCGACGAGTTCGGTGAAGAGCAGTTCATGACTTGGCGCCGCTCCTTCGATACCCCGCCGCCGGCCCTGGCCGACAGCTCGGAATTCTCACAGGCCGCTGAAGCCCGCTACGCCAACCTCGGCGATGCGCTGCCCCGCACCGAGTGCCTCGCCGACGTCATCGATCGCCTCCTGCCGTACTGGTACGACACCCTCGTGCCCGAACTCACCGTCGGCAAGACCGTGCTCGTGGCCGCCCACGGCAACTCGCTGCGCGCACTGGTCAAGCACCTCGACGGGATCTCCGATGCCGACATCACGGGGCTGAATATCCCCACCGGCATTCCGCTGCACTACGAGCTCACCGAGGACTTCACCCCGGTCACCCCCGGCGGAACCTACCTCGACGCCGAGGCGGCCGCGGCCGCCATCGGCCAGGTCGCCAACCAGGGACGCTGAATCTCGGGCCCATCGTAGAAGGGGCAGGGTTCGTTCGGGCTCCGTTCGGGCTCGGGCGTCGAGACAGCACTCGGACGCCGAACCCCGGCCTCACTCATGCACTGATCGTGTCGGCCTTCCCGGCGATCGCCTTCATCTCTTCGAGCAGAAAGACGATGGCGGGGGAGGCCGACATCGATTTCCGCCACACCAGTGAGATCGTGCGGGCAATGCTCGGATCATCGAGCGGCACCGCCACGACATCTGCCGGCAGATGCGGCCTGCCTAACCGCGGCACGAGGGCCAACGCCCCGACAGCTCGGACGAACTCGATCTGCGTGTCGTACTCGATGGCCCAATAGTCGATCTGCGGCTTGCTGTCCAGCTCCTCGAACAGCGCCGTCAGCCAGCGATGGCACACGGCATTGCGCGGAGCCGACACGAACATCTCGCCGAGCAGATCGGCGCGGGTCACCTCGGTGCATGCGGCCAGATGATGATCCCGGTGCATGACGATATCCGCCCGATCCGCGGTGATCGTCTCCGAGATCAGCGTCGCGGGCAGATGCAGCGAGGACGAATCCCAGCCGAAGACAAGGGAGGCATCGATCCTGCCGGCCGTGACCATTTCGATGAGCTCATCCGGCTCCTCCTCGAAGTTCGACACCGTCAGCTCCGGCGCCGAGGCGGCCAACCGCGGCAGCGCGGGCACGAGCAGTCCGCGGATCCCCGTCGAGAACCCGCCGACCGTGATCCGCCCCCGCGGCTCACCCGACTGCGCTCGGGCCGCGGTCTCCAGACTCTCCAACTCCTCCAGCAGGCCCGCCCCGCGCCGGCTGAGCTCCCGCCCCACCGGTGTCAGCGCGATGCCGCGGCCTGTCCGCTCCGTCACCGGTGCGCCGAGGTAGCGCGAGAGCTTCTGCAGCTGATGGCTCACCGCAGCCGGTGTGTATCCCAGGGACTCGGCCGTCGCCGTGACCGAACCGAGCGAATCGAGGGCGACGAGGGTGCGCAGCGGCCTGCGCGACTGGCCGCCGCTGCTCCTCGTCGCCGCCAGATTCACCTTCGTCGTGGTGCCCGCGATCTTCTTCGTCCGCTTTCCCCGCGGCTCTTTCGGTCGCGTCCTCCTCATCGGCACCTTCATGTCGGCCGGCCAGTTCGGCCTTCTCTACGCCTCCATGGCGCTCGGGCTGCCCGCCGGCCTGACCTCGATCGTCATCCAGATCCAAGCCGCGTTCACCGTGATCGTCGCGGCCCTCGTGCTGCACGAGATCCCGACTCGCCGCCAGATCATCGGCATCCTCATCGGGCTCGTCGGCCTGGCCGTCATCGGTCTGAGTCTGCAGGCGAACGTACCGATCGTCGCCTTCCTCGTCGCTGTCGGGGCCGCCCTGTCCTGGGCGACGGGCAACGTCATCGCCCGCGGCGTGAAACCCGGCACGAACGGAGTGCAGATGACCGTGTGGTCGGCTCTCGTCGTCCCGATTCCGATGGTCGCACTGTCGATGCTCATCGACGGACCCGCCGAGGTGGCCCACGCACTCACGCACCCGACCTGGGGTGTCGTGGCCTCGGTCGTCTACACCGCCGGCTTGGCATCGCCGAACTCATCGGCGGAGTCCTGCTGCTCCTCGGCGTCGCCGTGACGACGGGAGTGCTCAAGACCCTGGCCCGCGGTATCAAGAACGGGCCCAGACGACGCCGCAAGGTCGTCGTCAGTCAGGCGCCGGAAGAGGTCTCGGCCTCCAGATAAGCGAAGCGCCCCGACAATGTCGGGGCGCTTCGGTGGATTCGTGCTTCGTCGAGCCCGATCCCTACTTCTTCGACAGGTAGGGTTCCCAGTTTCCGGTGAGCAGGTACTCGACTTTCTGCGACACGGACACTGCGTGATCACCGAAACGCTCGTAGTAGCGCGAGAGCAGGGTGACATCGGCGATATGACGGGGAGCCAGCGAACCAGCGGGAGCTTCGCCGAGCTTCCCGAACACGCTCAGGTGGAGTTCGTCGAGCTCCTCGTCGATGGAGTTGATCGTGGGCACATCGGACAGGCCGGGATTCGAGAGCAGGCTCTGCGTCGCCTCGGCGATCTTCTCACCGGACTCGCCCATCCGTGCGAACACGGATTCGAAGGCCTCGGGGATCGCGGACTCCGGATAGCGGATGCGCACCTGCTGTGCGATATGACGGGCGAGGTCGCCCATGCGCTCGAGGGATGCGGACATCCGCAGCGAGCCGATGACGGCGCGCAGATCTGCGGCCACCGGGGCCTGCAGGGCGAGCATCTCGGCGGCCTGCTGATCGAGGGTGAACTGCATATTGTCGATGACGGAGTCGGCCTCGATGACCTTCTCGGCCAGCTCGAGATCATTCGAATGCAGCGCCTGGTTGGCCAGGCGGATGGCGTCGAGGACCTTGGTGGACATGCCGACCAGCTGGGTGGCCAGGTCGTCCAATTCGTTTCTGAAGACTTCGCGCATGAACTGCGGTTCCTTAACTCTCGATTGTGACAATCTGGAGTGACTGTCGGCGGTGCTTGGTGTTTTGAGGAGTGCCGGCGCTTCCGGTCCGCACTCTCAGCGGGGGAAAGCGGAAGGTGGGAACGACGGGGAACGCAGGCACACAGACGTCAGCATCGCACGATCGAGTGAACTACTCCAGACGGGAAGGTGAATTCCTCGGCAAATACCGCCAGCAGAAGTGAATTCGGTGCGCCGGGACGGTAGACACCGCCTAAGCTTGAGGCTGTGGATCTCTTAGTAGTGGCGGTCCTGACCGGCGTTGTCGGCCTGGGCCTGGGTATAGCGGGAATTCTTGCGTTCCGATTCAGCGAACGCTCCCGCGATGCTGCCGATCTGCATTCCGAAGACGACCTGCCCGAAGGCATCGCCGAGGTGCTGGCCGTCCTGCCCTCGGCCGCGATCGTCATCGACGCCGGTGACGATGTCGTCAAGGCGTCCCCGGCCGCATATACGTTCGGCCTGGTCAGAGGTCATTCCCTGGCATCGCCCGAGATGCTGCGGGTCGTCGGCCGCGTTCGTGCACGCGGTCTCATCGAAGAGATCGACCTCGAGCAGACACGGGAGAACTCCGATTCCGTGCTCCGCTACCTCCACGCCCGCGTCGCTCCCTTGGGCACCTCCTTCGTCCTCGTCCTCTGTGACGATCAGACCGAATCCAAGCGCGTCGACGCCGTCCGCCGGGACTTCGTCGCCAACGTCTCCCATGAGCTCAAGACTCCGATCGGTGCGATGGCCCTGCTCGCCGAGGCGGTCACCGACTTCGCCGACGATCCGGCCGCGGTCGAACGCTTCGGCGGGCGGATGCAGCGGGAGTCGAAGCGGCTGACCCAGCTCGTGCAGGAGATCATCGACCTCTCCCGCGTCCAGGACCACGCCGCTCCCGCGACGACCGAGAAGATCTCCGTCGCCGAGGTGGTCGACGATGCCGCTGACCGTGCCCGGACCGGGGCGGAAGGCAAGAACATCCATATCGAGGTCTCCCCGCCGAGCGATCTGCTCATCGAGGGCAACTACGAACTGCTCGTCAACGCGGTCCGCAACCTCATCGACAATGCTGTGAATTATTCGCCGGAGGGCACCCGCGTCGGAGTCGGGGTCGACCTCGTCGACGAGCGCATCGAGATCGCCGTGACCGATCAGGGCATCGGCATGACCGCCCAGGACACCGAGCGCGTCTTCGAGCGCTTCTACCGAGTCGACCCGGCACGCTCCCGGATCACCGGCGGCACCGGGCTGGGGCTGAGCATCGTCAAACACATCGTCGCCACCCACGGCGGCGAAGTGCGTGTGTGGAGCCAGCTGAACAAGGGATCGACATTCACGATCGTGCTCCCGTTGGCCGGAACTGCGACCGAAGCCTCCGCGACTGATTCGGCCCCGGCCGGGGTCCTCATCGAACATTCCGCGGATCCGACCGGGACCGCCTCGGCGGATGACGACGGGCGCGGAACCGCCGCGTCCGGCGCGGACGACCCGGTCGGCGACAACGACGCGTCCTCCGGTGATAATGGAGGCGGCGGGGCGACCGCCGACCCACCCGAGGATCTGACCGAAGAAAGCGAACAAAGGAAGCTCACAACGTGACTCGTATTCTGCTTGTCGAGGACGAAGATTCGTTCTCGGACCCGCTGTCGTACCTGCTCGGTAAGGAAGGGTACGAGGTGACGGTCGCCGATGACGGGCTCAAGGCTCTGGCGGAGTTCGACCGCACCGGCGCCGATCTGGTCCTGCTCGACCTCATGCTGCCCGGCGCCTCCGGCACCGAAGTGTGCCGCGAGCTGCGGGCGAAGTCCAATGTGCCGATCATCATGCTCACGGCCAAGGATTCGGAGATCGACAAAGTCGTGGGGCTCGAACTCGGCGCCGATGACTATGTGACGAAGCCGTACTCCTCACGTGAGCTGCTGGCTCGCGTGCGGGCGGTGCTGCGCCGCAATGTCGAGACCGAGGAATTCGAAGACGAGTCCGTGCTCGAGGCCGGGGGAGTGCGCATCGACGTCGAACGCCACGTCGTGTCCGTGCGTGGTGAAGAGCAGTCCATGCCGCTCAAGGAGTTCGAACTGCTCGAGATCCTCGTGCGCAACTCCGGCCGCGTGATGACCCGTGGTCAGCTCATCGACCGGATCTGGGGCGAGGACTACGTGGGCGATACGAAGACGCTCGACGTCCACGTCAAGCGACTGCGCGCGAAGATCGAGGAGAACCCCTCGGAGCCGCGTCTGCTCACCACGGTGCGCGGACTCGGATACAAGTTCGAAGCCTGAGGGCGCCATCCGGCGAAGCCTGGGGATTCTGATCGGCGAAGAGTGAGGTTCGGTGCCGGCGAGACCCGCGCCTGCTGATCGGCGAGGTCGGTGGATGCCGGCCAGGTTCGTGAGGCCGGGTTCGTCGGGCCGGGATCGGCTGGCCGGACGTGAATGCAGAAGGAGCCGCTCACATGACGTGAGCGGCTCCTTCTGTGCTCTCGCGCGGGACTGGTCCCGGTGCTTGAGGAAGACGGATCAGCCGTTGGCCGTTGCGGTTCCCTCTGCTGCTCCGGCATCCTCGGTCGGCATGTCCGACGGGGACTCGGACGGCGATTCCGACGGCACGTACTCTTCGTAGTACGGCAGGGTATCGGTGAGGAGCTGGGTTTTGATGACCTTCTCGTCGCCGCCGTTCTTGACAGTGATGTCGACGAGGTCGCCGGGCTTCGCTTTGAGGCTGTCGACCGTGACGACTTCCTTGGACGAGGTCTCGGGGCTCTTCGGGTCCTGGACGAAGGTGTCGCCGGCCTTGATCGATTCGCTCACCGTGGTGTCGGCGACCTCGATGGACACCTTGGCGGTGGAGTCACCCTTGTTGATGAGGGTGAAGAACAGCTGCGCCGGACCGGAGCCTTCCTCGTCCGTGATGAGCATGAGCCCACGGACCTCGACGTCGCCGACGGCTCCCGAGGCTCCATCGCCGCCGTTGTAGTGGTATTCGGCGGTCTGATGGGGAGACAGCAGGCTTGCACATCCGCTGACGGGGATAACGAGAGCGAGTGCGGCAACGGCGAGAGCCGCGCGGTTGTGCCGTTTCATTATGCTCCTTGAAGTGGCAATACAAGATCAGTCTGTATACTACCCGGTTTTTGACCCGCTGTAGAACCGGGTGGCCGGAGTGGACGAGGTTCCGCGACGCTCGGGCGCGTCGCGGTTGAAGTTTCGGTGAAGAGGCGGCGAAGTTCGGCCCGCATCGCGTTCGGTCGAGGTTGAATGCCGAGCTTCGTGGCAATGCGCCCTCTCCGATGTTCTCGCTGGCAGAGGCGTCAGCCGGGGTCATCACGGTGTGCGGCAGAGGCGGAGCCTAGCATGAAGATTCGCTACCCTGAACGATTTCTGTGGCGAGCCTCATGGTAAACTGGTATTCCGCGAAAGGGGTTTGAAGAGAATATGAGTTTCCAGGTCGGCGACACTGTTGTCTATCCACATCACGGTGCAGCGACAATCCAAGAAATCAAGAAACGTGCCATCAAAGGTGAGGAGAAGCTGTATCTCAAGCTCCAGGTCGCCCATGGCGATCTCGTGATCGAAGTTCCGGCAGAGAACTGCGATCTGGTCGGTGTGCGAGATGTCGTCGGTGAAGAAGGCGTCGAGAAGGTCTTCAACGTCCTGCGTGCCGAATTCGTCGAAGAGCCCGCGAACTGGTCCCGTCGGTACAAGGCCAATGTCGAGAAGCTCCAGTCCGGTGACGTCATCAAGGTAGCCGAGGTCGTCCGTGACCTCTGGCGTCGAGAGCAGGACCGTGGCCTGTCGACCGGTGAGAAGCGCATGCTCTCGAAGGCTCGCCAGATCCTCGTCTCCGAACTCGCACTGGCCGAGAAGAAGGAAGAGTCCGAAGCAGAAGCTCTGCTGGACGAAGTGCTTGCATCCTGAGCACCTGTGTCATCATCCCGGCCGCAGGGTCGGGATCCCGTCTGGGTTGCAATGAGCCGAAGGCTTTCGTCCGTGTGAACGGACGGACCCTTCTGGCCCGCAGCCTCGAGACGATCATCTCCTCGGGAGTCGCCTCCGCAATCGTGGTGGCCGCTCCCGAGGATTTTCTTTTGCAGGCGCAAGAAGAAATCGCCGAAGCAGTCACGCGGATGAAATGCGAAATTTCAATTACAGCCGTAGCAGGTGGCAATGATCGCAATTCCTCGGTGCAAACAGCCTTGAAACTTAAGCGCGATGCGGAATACGTTCTGGTCCATGATGCGGCGAGGTGTCTGACCCCGCCCGATGTGTTCACTCGAGTGGTCGCCGCGCTGCATTCCGGCGCCGAGGCGGTCGTTCCGGTTCTGCCGATGGTCGATACCGTGCGGAGGGTCGTTCCGCACGCAGCCGTCGGTGCGGAACCGAATGCAGGGGCAGGCGCGGGCACGGAGGGCGCATCCGACGGAATTGTCGGGTCGATCCACGACGATTCTGGCGCTGAAACCACCGCGGATCGACCCAACAATCCGGATCTTGCCGTCGCTGTGGGCGCCGGCGGTCGTGCAGTGGTGCGGGGCGACCTCGACAGGGCCGTGCTGCGACGGGTCCAGACGCCTCAGGGGTTCCGCGCCGAGGTGCTCCGGCGGGCCCATGACGTGTTTGCCGCCGGCGGCTCAACCTCTGCTCATGGAGTTGGTCCGACCGGTGGGGCTGGCTCCGCAGATCGAGCGGGCCTGACCGATGGTGCGGGCTCGACGACCGGGGCCGACCGGCAGGGCAGTGCTCTGCCGACGGACGATGCGGGGCTCGTCGAGTGCCTCGGCGTCGACGTCGTCGCCGTCGACGGTGACGAAGAGGCGCTGAAGATCACCTATCCGCTCGACCTCGTCCTCGCAGAACAGCTCGCCCGAATGCGTGATGATGCCGTCGCCCCTGGACCGGGCGCCCCTGGACCGGGCGCGCCGGATTCGGCAAAGGAGCCTCGATGAATCAGGTCATTCCCCGCATCGGCACCGGCGTCGATGTCCACGCCTTCGCCGCCGATCCCGCACGTGAGCTGTGGGTTGCGGGACTGCTGTGGCCGGGCGAACGAGGACTCGAAGGACACTCGGACTCCGATGTGGCCGCCCACGCCTGCTGCGACGCCCTGTTCTCCGCCGCGGGACTCGGCGACCTCGGTGAGCACTTCGGCGTCGACCGTCCGGAATTCGCCGGCGCCTCGGGGTCGGTGCTGCTCGCCGAGGCGGCCCGCATCGTCCGCGAGGCAGGCTTCGAGATCGGAAACATCTCCGTTCAGGTGATCGGCAATCGACCGAAGATCGGCACCCGCAGAACAGAGGCCCAACGGGCGCTGTCGGCTGCTGCCGACGCACCCGTATCGGTATCGGGCACAACTTCTGACGGCCTCGGCCTGACCGGTCGCGGCGAAGGAGTCGCCGCCATCGCCTCGGCACTGATTCATCCGAACTGATTCACCAGCTCTGAACCACCCGTACCGTGTCACCTGCACTGATCTGCTCGAACCGAGTCACGAGAGTCGAGGAAGGAACAAGCAGTGAGTGTCCTCTTCCAAGGGGCCGGCGCCATCGGCATCGCAGGGGCCGCGCTCTTCACCGATGACCATGAGGTCGCCGTCGTCTCCCGCGCTGCTGGTCCTCATGGGCGGTCGTCCTTTCCACGGCGCGTGAGCACCTTCGACCCGACCGATTGCAATGGCTGGCCGGTGACCAGAGTGGCCGCGACTCGGCGGGTGGTGATCACAGACTGGGCCGCTGCTGCCGCGCACGGACGCTGGGACCTCATCGTGCTGACGACTCGACCGGGAGATCTCGACGCGGAGGTGGTCTCGGCGATTCGGGACATCGCGCCCGCGTTCATTGCGACCACGAGCCAGGTCGAGGGAGACCTCGAGCGAGTACAAGCCGTTTTCCCCGCCACCCAAGCAGTCATCTTCGGACCCGCGTTCCTGTCCGAGCGACTGGACCCGGGTCCGCCGGCTGAAGTCGTGCGCACGGCCGGCAACGGGGTCGGGGAGGTCGACAGAGGTGTGCGCACAGCCGGCGGTCGCGAGGGAGAGGCCATGCGGGAGGTCGAACCGGGGCGAGAAGTGACGTACTGGGCACCGGTCGGCGCGCCGCGCTTCCTCGTCGCAGGACCTTCGACCGCGGTGCGTGTGCTTGTCAGGAGGTTGGGTCGACTCGCTCTGCCGGTGCCGATGGAAGCCGTGCTTCTGCCGCCGACGGTATTCATTCCCTTCGTCGCCGAACTCAGCATCCGCGACGGCAGCTGGGCTGCACTGAAATCACACCTTGACCGTCCCGCGAAGGCCGCGAGCGAAGCCGTGCGGAACCGCCTCGGGGTGCCGATTCCCGTGTTCGGCATCGCCGCGCACGTCGTGCTCGAAGCGCTGGAGAGGATCGTGCCGATCGACGTGACGAACTATGCGGGCAGGCACTTTGCCCGGCACGTGGGCCAGACACGGGACATGCTCGCCGGCTGGGCGGAATCGGCAGATTCGGCCCACTGCCTGCGGGAGCTCATTGCCGCGTTGGATGCACTTGACGATTGAGGCTCGGCGGCTTCAGATGTCCGCATTGGACGAAGGCTGCGGCTGAACGCCGGCCTTGGGGGATCGCGGCGAGTCGGCTGCGATCCGGCCGCGAGGACTGTCGCGGTCCGGGCGCGGGGGACTACCGCGGTCTGGCCGTGAGGACTACGGCGAGGACTGCCGCGGTCCGGGCGCGGAAGTGACAGCCGCCTCGGTGGCGGTGAACGCCGGACTCAGACCTTCGCGTTGGGATGGCGCTTCGTGACGACGAGACCGACGAGGTAGAGCGCGACGACGAAGATGAGCGTGCCGACGATCTGGAAGCGCACGGATTCGACGGTGAGGCCGAGCCCAATGATCACGGCGATGCCGGCCAGGGTGACATACGACAGCCACGGGTAGCCCCACATGCGCAGCGGCAGGGACTGACCGGCCGCCTCGGCGCGACGTCGCAGAACGATCTGCGATACGAGGGTGGCGACCCAGGTGACGATGAGCGTCGACCCGACGATGTTGAGCAGCACCCCGAGGACCTCGGCGGCCCAGAAATAGTTGAGTGCGACGGCGACGAAGCCGAACGCCGAGGTGGCCAGCACCGCTGCCACGGGCACACCGCGGCGATTGGTGCGGCCGAGTCCGCGCGGCAGCATGGACCGCTGCGACATCGAGAACGACATCCGGGACGCCCCATAGATGTTCGCGTTCATCGACGACAGCAGCGCGATGACGATGACCGCGGCCAGCAGCGAGGCGATGAAAGGCAGTCCGGCGGTCTCGAGAACGGCCACGAACGGGGACTCGGCCAGGCGGTCGTCCGTCCACGGCAGGACGAGGACGATGATCGCCACGGACCCGATGTAGAGGAACAGAATGCGCCACACGATCGTCTTGATCGCCTGAGAGACGCTGCGCTCGGGGTTCGCGGTCTCGGCCGCGGCGACCGCCACGATCTCGATGCCGCCGAAGGCGAACGCGACGACGAGCAGGCCGGCGGCGATGCCGGAGATGCCGGTGGGCATGAACCCGTCGGCGAAGATCTGCGCGGGCGGTTCGGCCGGGGTCCACCCGAACAGGTACGCGGCACCGAGCACCACGAAGAGGACGACGAAGGCGACCTTGATGAGCGAGAACCAGAACTCGAACTCACCGAAGCTGCCCGAGGTGGTGAGGTTGATGGCCGTGAAGACGAGCATGATCGCCAAGGCGATGACCCACTGTGGGACCGCCGGAATATAGGAGGCGGCGATCTGCGCGGCGGCGGTGGCCTCGGCGGCGACGACGAGGCACAGCTGAACCCACCACAGAGCACCGACGGCGAACGCCGCGGCCGGCCCCATGGCCTTGCCCGCATAGTGCGAGAACGCACCCGGGTTCGGATCGGCGGCGACGAGTTCGCCCAGCGCCCGCATGACGAAGATGACGATGAGACCCGCGACGACGTAGGAGATGAGCACGGCGGGACCGGCCGCCTGCACCCCGGCACCGGAACCGACGAAGAGACCGGCGCCGATCGCCGAACCGAGGCTCATCATCACCAGGTGGCGAGGCTTCATCCCCACTTTGAGGCCGTTGGACGTCGTGGCGGAAGCGCCGGTGGCCGAGGCGGACGCTGACTCGGCGGGCTGCGAAGACTGTGATTCAGGCACCCGACGAGTCTATCCGTCAGGGGCGGAAAGCGCAGACGCGGGTCGCGGACCACTGGGGGTCGCGACCCGCGTCTGCGAGTGGCACTGGTCGGTCAGAGACTGACCGGAGGCCTGCCGGCGATGCGCTCTGCGTGTTCGCCGGCGAGCGGTCAGAGCCGGATCAGCTGCCGATCAGCCGGCGGTCTGTGGCGGCTCAGCTGCCGCGTTTGATCCAGTCCTCGAGGGCCGGACTCTCGGCGCCGATCGACGTCGAATCACCGTGTCCGGTGAGCACGACGGTCGCTTCCGGCAGCGGGAAGAGCACGTCGCGGATCGATTCGATGATCGTCTCGAAGCTCGAATGCGAACGTCCCGTGGCTCCGGGGCCGCCGTTGAACAGGGTGTCTCCGGAGAACAGCACCGGACCGACGGCCCGTCCGGCACCGGCCGATGCCGGAACCGGCAGGCCGGTCTCGACGAAGAAGCACGTCGAACCGGGGGAATGTCCGGGAGTGTGCAGGGCCTTGAGCTTGATTCCGCCGACGGTCCAGGTGTCGCCGTGGGCGATCTGTCCCTCGGGACGGTAGTTCTCATAGGTCATATCCCACAGGACATAGTCATCGGGGTTGAGGTACACGGTGGGGTTGCCCACCCGCTGTGCGAAGTCGCGGACGACTCCCACGTGGTCGTCGTGACCGTGCGTGAGGAGAACGGCTTTGACGTCTCTGGATCCGACCGCCTCGGCGATCGCATTGACGTCGTGGGCGGGGTCGATGACGATGACCTCGGAATCATCGCCGATGATCCACACGTTGTTGTCGACGTTGTGCGTCTCCCCGTCCAGGGAGAAGGTGCCCGACGTGACGAGATGCTCAATAGCTGTCATTACAGTTCCACCACCGATCGCAGGACCTGGCCCTTGGCCATCTTCTCAAAAGCGGATTCGACGTCGCCGAGGCCGATGCGTTCGGACACGAACTTCTCCAGCGGGAAGCGTCCCTGCTGGTAGAGGTCGACGAGCATCGGGAAGTCGCGGTCGGGCAGGCAGTCGCCGTACCACGAGGACTTGAGCTTGCCGCCGCGGCCGAACACGTCGAGCAGCGGAACCGTGAGCTCCATCTCCGGGGTCGGCACGCCGACGAGGACGACGGTGCCTGCGAGGTCGCGGCCGTAGAAGGCCTGCCGCCAGGTGGCGGGGAGTCCGACGGCGTCGATGACGACATCGGCACCGAAGCCTCCGGTGCGCTCCTGGATCGCGGCGACGACCTCGTCCTCACTCATGCCCTTCGTCGACACGGTGTGCGTGGCACCGAAGTCGGTGGCCCAGGACAGCTTCTTCTCGTCGATGTCGAGGGCGATGATCGTGTTCGCTCCGGCCAGCGCCGAACCGGCGATCGCCGCGCAGCCGACACCGCCGGCACCGATCACGGCCACGGACTTGCCGCGGGTGACCTCACCGGTGTTGATGGCGGCGCCGATCCCGGCCATCATTCCGCAGCCGAGCAGACCCACGACTGCCGGGTCCGCCTCGGGGACCTTCGTGCACTGGCCGGCGGCGACGAGCGTCTTCTCGGCGAACGAGCCGATGCCCAGAGCGGCTTCGAGCTCGGTGCCGTCGGGCAGGGTCATCTTCTGTGAAGCGTTGTGGGTGTCGAAGCAGTACCAGGGCTCGCCGCGCTTGCAGGCACGGCAGTCACCGCAGATGGCGCGCCAGTTGAGGATGACGAAATCCCCGACCGCGACCTCGGTGACTCCATCGCCGACCTCGGAGACGACTCCGGCGGACTCGTGGCCGAGCAAGAACGGGTAGTCATCGCTGATTCCGCCTTCGCGGTAGTGGAAGTCCGTGTGGCAGACGCCGCACGACTTCACATCGACGACGACCTCGCCCGGACCCGGATCCGGAATGACGATGTCGGTGAGTTCGACTGGGGCTCCCTTGCTGCGGGAGATGACGCCCTTGACGGTCTGTGGCATTGCGTCTCCTAAATGTCTTCGGCGACGGGGTCCGACTGGTGGGAACACCCGACGTGGACTGAGTGCACCCCCGGACGGGGTGCTCACAATCCCCACCCTAACCAAGCACGCTGGGCTCGACCAGTGGCGGATGCGGTGGTGAGACGATGCGTTGGAAACGGGCGGGGCAGGTCCGGTGGTGGACTCCCCAAGGACGGGTGAAGGTGGAACGACGAAGGCGGCCCGATGCTGGGGATGCATCGGGCCGCCTCGGTGAGGGTGAGCCGATCCGCGTCGCCGAGGCGGCACTGCGGATCCGACTCAGCCGGACGTGATCACGGGGTGGGATTCACCCCGCAGCGATCAGTCGGCGACGTCTTCGTCGGGGTGCTTGCGCAGGTGCAGAAGCGCCGCGATGAGGCCGCCCCAGACGGTGACCATTGCGATGACCATCATGACGATTGCTGATGTGCCCATGTCAGACTCCCTTGTTCTCGGTGCGGAGGTTCTCTTCTGCGACGGAATCGGCGACGGCCGCCTCCATCTCGTCGATCGTCGCCTTCGGCCAGCGGACCAGGGTGAGGATGATGGATCCGATGATGAGGAGTCCGATCATGCCCCAGCCGTAGACTCCGAGGATGAGCGGCGGGTAGCCCTCGTAGCCGTCGTTGATATAGGTGAGGATCTGGGTGATGAGCATGTACACGAGCACGACGCCGGTGATCGAGATGAGCGTCATCCAGATCGGTCCGAGCTTGAAGCTCGAGACCGCGTTGAGGTGACGACTGAAGACCGGCAGCTTCCGCATGGCCCAGCCGACGACCACGATCGACATGATGGCCGAACCGACGATGCCGATGTTGTTCGCGAACGCATCCATCGTGTCCAGTGCGTACAGACCGGTGATGGTGGGCATGAGCAGGATGGAGACGACAGCCATGCTGCCGACGATCCACGCGGTCGAGGCCTTGTTGCCGACGCGGAACTTGTCGCGCAGCGCCTGAATCGGCACCTGGATGATCGAGATCAGCGAGGTGATTCCGGCGAAGACGAGGCAGAGGAAGAAGACGAATCCGAAGATCGCTCCTCCCGGCATCTCCGAGATCAGGGTCGGGAAGCCGACGAAGGCCAGACCGATGCCCGAGGAGGCCACATCGGCGACCTCGACGCCCTGCGCCGTGGCCATGAAGCCGAGTGCAGCGAAGATGCCGATGCCGGCGAGGATCTCGAACGCGGAGTTCGAGAAGCCGACGACGAGACCCGAACCGGTGAGGTTCGTCTTCTTCTTCAGGTACGAGGCGTAGGTGATCATGATGCCGAATGCGATCGACAGCGAGAAGAAGATCTGCCCATAGGCCGCGATCCACACGCTCGGATCCGTCAGCGCCTTGAAGTCCGGAGTGAACAGCGCATTGAGTCCCTCGGCGGCGCCGGGCAGGAACAGCGACCGGACGACGAGAGCGAGGAAGAGGATGATGAGCAGCGGAATGAAGATCTTCGAGAAGTTCGCGATGCCGTTCTGCACACCGAGGAGCAGAATGGCGAGGACGATGATCCAGACGATGATGATCGGGATGAGCACGCCGGGTACGAAATCGAGCGAGATTCCCGGGTCACCCATCTTGAGGTATTCGCCGAAGAAGAAGCCTTCCGAATCGTCACCCCAGGCCTCGGTGAGCGAGAAGAACATATAGGAGCCGGCCCAGGCGATGATCGCGGCATAGTAGATGCCGATGATGATCGCGACACCGGTGGCGAACCAGCCGATGGGCTCGGCGCCCTTATGTGCCATTCTGTGGGCCAGCGGTGCCGATCCGCGCGAACGGTGCCCCATCGCGTAGTAGAAGAACAGCAGCGGAATGCCTGCCGTCAGCAGCGCGACGAGGTAGGGGATGATGAACGCGCCGCCGCCGTTGTCATACGTGACATAGGGGAAGCGCCAGATGTTGCCGAGGCCGACCGCCGACCCGATGGCCGCGAAGATGAACGCGCCGCGGGAGACGAAGACCTCCCTCTGGGGTGATGACTTGGGTGACATGATGTCCTTTCTTGACCGGTCGCGGATCGTCGCGACCGAACGGGGCCACCGAAGTTTCGTCTGTGAGACCGGTGACCCGGTGTGAAGTCCGAATAGCGAGAACGACTCTCGAGTCGAGCTTCGTTGCTTGATCCCATTTTACTGGGAATTCACTGTGCGATGTGCTGCGCATCACGTGAGCCGCATAACAGTCTAGTATCGAATTCGCCGAAACCGCGAAAAGCCCCAGGCCCGGTAGACTTGAGGGCGTGACTATCTCGCTCTATAACACCGCCAGCCGCACGACCGAAGAACTGCGCCCCGTCAATGACGGTCAGGTCGGTATCTACGTCTGTGGCGCCACGGTGCAGGGCGAACCGCATATCGGCCACCTGCGGTCGGCTTCGGTGTTCGATACCCTTCGCCGCTGGCTGCTCTACAGCGGCTACCGGGTGACCATGGTCCGCAACGTCACCGACATCGACGACAAGATCCTGTCGAAGTCCGTCGAAGAAGGACGGGAGTGGTTCGCTCACGCGTATAAGTACGAGCGCGCCTTCACCGCCGCCTACGACGCGCTCGACGTTCTGCCGCCGAGCAGCGAACCGCGCGCGACCGGGCACATCACGGAGATGATCGAACTCATCTCCCGCCTCATCGAAGCCGGACATGCCTACCCCGCGCTCGACGGCCGCGCCGATGTCTACTTCGACGCCGCCTCGTGGAGCGAGTACGGGGCCCTGACGAACCAGAAGCTCGAGGACATGGAACTGTCCGAGGGTGCTGAACTGCGTGGAAAGAGGGACGCCCGGGACTTCGCGCTGTGGAAGGCGCACAAGGACTCCGAACCGATCACCGCCTCATGGCCCTCTCCGTGGGGACGTGGCCGACCGGGCTGGCACATCGAGTGCTCGGCCATGTCGACGAAGTACCTGGGGTCGAACTTCGACATCCACGGCGGCGGACTCGACCTGCGCTTCCCGCACCATGAGAACGAGCTGGCGCAGTCCCGTGCCGCAGGGGATCAGTTCGCGAACATCTGGATGCATTCCGGTCTGCTCAATGTGGGCGGGGACAAGATGTCGAAGTCTCTGGGCAACTCGGTCTTCGCCTCCGACCTGTTCGCCACGTTCAGCCCGCTGGCCGTGCGCTACTTCCTCACCGGTGCCAGCTATCGGTCGATCCTCGACTTCTCGAACGAGGCGATGGAACGCTCCGCGGCCTCGCTGGAACGGCTGCAGAACTTCCTCCAGCGAGCCCGCCAGGCGCTCGGCGGGGACGCGCCGGCGTTGCCGGACGTCAGCGACGCCTACGCTTCACGCGGCGTCGACGTGCCCGCCGAATTCGCCGCTGCTCTCGACGACGACCTCGGTGTGCCTCGTGCCCTGTCCGTGGTCTTCGCCTCCGTGAGCGAGGGGGCGAAGCTCCTCGACTCCGGCAGCGACCGGGAGGGCCTGGCGCGGATCGTCGCCGAGGTGGAGCTCATGCTCGACATCCTCGGTGTCAATCCCAGCGCTGCGGTCTGGGCCGGTTCTGCCGCCGATGCAAAGGCGGAGTCGGCGCTCGACTCCCTTGTGGCTGCCATGGCCAAGCGACGGGCCGAGGCGAAGGCGGAGAAGGACTTCGCCACCGCGGATGCTCTACGGGACGAACTGGCCGCGGCCGGCGTCGTCATCGAGGACACGGCCGGCGGATACCGCTACCACCTCGGCGAGGGCTGAGGGCGACGATTTTCGGCCACGGGCACGAGCTCGCGGCCCCAACGTATTTGAAGGAATCAGATGGCTTCCAATCCCCGCTCCGGCGGTTCGAAGAAGGGTCCGACCAAGGGGTCGGGCGGTAAGAACAAGCGCGGCCTGCGCGGTAAGGGGCCGACGCCGAAGGCCGAGGACCGCGTCTACCACAAGGCGCACAAGGCCGCACAGCAGCGCAAGAGCTCGAACGCCTCGGCGCAGGCGAAGCGGAAGAAGAAGGAGCTCGGACCGAATATGGTCGCCGGGCGCAATTCGGTCCTCGAGGCTCTGCGCGAGGGCGTTCCGGCCACCGCGATGTACGTCTCCGGACGCATCGACTCCGACGATCGGGTCCGCGAATCCATCACTCTCGCGACCCAGCGCGGCATCTCGATGCTCGAGGCGAGCAAGCCCGACCTCGACCGGCTCACCGATGACGCGATCCACCAGGGAATCGCCCTGCAGGTCCCGCCCTACGACTACGCCGATCCCTCCGACCTGCTCGAGTTCGCAGCCGAACGTGCCGAGACGCCGCTGCTCGTGGCCCTTGACGGGATCACGGATCCGCGCAACCTCGGTGCCATCGTCCGGTCGACGGCGGCCTTCGGCGGTCACGGTGTGATCATTCCCGAACGTCGCGCCGCCTCGATGACTGCCGCTGCGTGGAAGACCTCGGCCGGTGCCGCATCGCGCATCCGCGTGGCACAGGTGGTCAACCTGGCCAGGGCGATCGACGAGCTGAAGAAGCAGAACGTCTTCGTCGTCGGCCTCGACATGGACGGCGACGTCGAGCTGCCCGAGCTGACCTTCACCCGCGACCCGCTGTGCATCGTCGTCGGCTCCGAGGGCAAGGGCCTGTCGCGGCTCATCGCGGAGAAGTGCGACCAGATCGTGTCGATCCCGATCGCTGCGACCACCGAATCGCTCAACGCCGGCATCGCCGCTGCCGTCTCCCTCTACGAGGTGGCCAGAGCTCGCCGCCCCTGACCCCACTTACTACCTGACGGCGGCCCAGCAACCTCGCGCGAGGTTGCTGGGCCGCCGTCAGGTAGTAATTAGAGGGTGGTGCGGTACGTTGCCTCGTCCATGGCCCCGACCGTCGAGTGGCGGCGGCTGTAGGTGAAATAGACGATGGCGCCGACGACCATCCACGTGCCGAAGACGATCCACGTCCGTCCGCCGAGGTTGACCATGAGGAACGCACACGCCACGGCACCCAGCGCGGGCACGACCGGACCGAACGGAACCTTGAATGAGCGCTCGAGGTCGGGTCGCTTGAACCGCAGGTAGATGACGGCGATGTTGACCAGGCAGAACGCGAACAGAGTGCCGATGCTCGTGGCGTCGGCGAGTTCGCCGAGCGGTATGAACGCGGCGGTGATGGCCACGAGGCCGCCGACGATGAGAGTGCCGACCAATGGAGTGCCGGTGCGCTGGGAGACGCGGCCGAAGATCTTCGGCACCATTCCGTCCCTGGCCATCGTCAGCAGGATCCGCGACTGACCGTAGAGCACGGTGATGACGACGGAGAAGATCGCGAGCACCGCGGCCACCGCGAAGAGCAGCACCGCGATGTTCGACCCGGTGATCTCCTCGACGATCTGTACGAGTGGAGCATGAGCGCCGTCGAACCACTGCCACTGCCGTGCCCCGATCGCTGTGACGGCGACGAGGACGTACATCGAGGTGACGATGAGCATCGAGAAGATGATCGCCCGCGGCAGATCCCGACGCGGATTCTTCGCTTCCTCACCGGCCGTGGACGCCGCATCGAAGCCGATATACGAGAAGAACACGCTCGAGGCGGCCGCCGTGACACCGGCGGCTCCCATCGGCAGCATCGGTGCGAAGTTGCCGGCCTTGAACGCGGTGAACGCGACGATGGCGAAGAAGACGAGGATGCCGATCTTGACGAACACGAGAATGGTGTTGACCACACCGGATTCGCGGGCGCCGCGCATGAGCAGCACGGTCGCCAGCGCCACGACGACAAGAGCTGAGACGTTGATGATTCCGTCCGGATTATCCGCCAGGCCCGGCCCCGTGATCAGCGATGCGGGCAGTTCGAGGCCGAAGACGCGCAGGGTCTCATTGACGTAGTCGGCCGCGCCGACGGCGACCGCCGCGACCGAGACGGCGTATTCGAGGACGAGGCACCAGCCGCAGACCCAGGCGACGCCCTCGCCCAGGGTGGCGTAGGAATACGAGTAGCTCGACCCGGACACCGGCACCATTCCGGCCATCTCGGCGTAGCTGACCGCCGACAGCAGCGCGGTGATTCCGGCGAGAACGAAGGCAAGCCACACGGCGGGGCCGGCCACCGGCACCGCCTCGCCGAGGATGACGAGGATTCCCGTGCCCAAGGTGGCGCCGACGCTGATCATCGTCAGCTGGAAGACACCGAAGGTCCGCCGCAGTCCACCCTGCTGCGCGGACTGCGCATCGGTGTGGGCCTCGGCGGTCATGGCGCTGATCGACTTGCGTCGCCCCAGCTGCCGCAGCACGCCTGTGGGAGTGTGCGCCGGCGGAGTGGGCGGAGTGTGCGAAACGGTCATCTGAATATTCTTGCATAGTCATGAATATTGTCTCGCCGGGCCTCCGCGTGATCACTGGCAATGACGCCCCGCAGCGTCGCGGATCTCACACGGCGACGGCGGAGATCCGCTGCCACGGCTGCGATATCAGGGACGACGAGCCGCTCCAGCCGCCCGCCAGGAAGCCGCCGCGCTCACACGTCGGGGGTGAACCGGCCGTCCTGGGCCATCCAGCCGCCGTCGACGAGCTGCGAGTGCCCGGTGACATAGCTCGAGGCGTCCGAGGCGAGGAACAGAACGGGACCGGCGATCTCGTGCAGGCGCCCCCAGCGGCCCAGGGCGGTCTTGTCCGCATACGCGTCCCACCATTTCCCGTCGGCCTTGATCTGCTGGGTCAGGGGAGTGTCGAAGGGGCCGGGCAGGATCGCATTGACCCGCACGCCCCTGCCCCCGAGCTCGCTGGCCATCGTCTTCGTCAGCTGTACGACACCGGCTTTCGCGGCCGCATAGATTCCCTGGCCGGGTTCGATGGCCAGCGCCCGGAACGACGCGTAGGTGACGATCGATCCGCGACCGCGCTCGCCCATCTCACGGCCGAAGCCGCGCATCAGCCGGTACGTGCCCTTGAGGTTGATGTCGATGACCCGATCGAATTCGTCATCGGTGGTGTCGACGAGGCGTTTGCGTACGTTCGCACCCGGTGTGATGACGAGGATCTCGGCGTCGGCCCAGGCGTCCACGAGGGCATCGACGGATGCCGTGTCCGTGATGTCGACGGCGACGGCCGTGGCCTTTCCGTCCGTTTCCGACGCGGCCGATCCGTCCGCAGCAGTTCCCTGTGCCGATGAGTGGGCGGCCGACCCGCTGCCGCGAGCGGAGATGAGGGCGGCGGTCTCCTCGGCGCCGGTGAGGTTGAGGTCGGCGACGACGACGTGCGCCCCCGCATCGGCGAGCCCGATCGCGCTGGCCTGCCCCAGTCCGGAGCCGGCCCCGACGACGACGGCCGTGCGCCCGCTGAGGTCGAACAGGGACGGGATCGACGGGTTGTTCTCGTTCGTGGGCATCGGCTCGTTTGTCGACATCGGGAATCCTTCCGGGCGGGGTTCGGTTCCGGAGCGACACCGGTGTCGCTCCGTGGACTTCAAAGGTATGCCCGCCGAGGCGGCCCCGCCGTCCCCGTTTCACCTTGTGGAACATCGGCTGAGGTCAGGGCTCCCGCCGGAGGCGGCTGCCCGATGCGCCAACCCGATGCGAACAGGGGATATCTGTGAGGTCAGGGCCGCCTCGGGGAGGGTGTCAGAATTTTTTGCTGTCGACGTAGCGGATCTCGTCGGGGAGGTTCGCCAGGTAGTCGACGATGAAGTAGGCGATGGCTTCCATCGTGGGGATGTCGCGCTGGCGGGCGCGCGCCATGGTGCGGCGGTGCTCGGCGAATTCGTAGAAGATCTGCCCGGGTTCGAGCTTGCGGGTGAGGTTCTCCGGGATCGCCTGGATGAGGGGTTTGTACACCTCGTCGAGCCAGCGGCGGGCGGCTTGGGATTCGTCGAGTTCGTCGAATTCGGCGATCTCGGGAGCCGAGCGGAACGAATCGAGGTCGTTGAGCATCGCTCGGGCCTGGTTCTCGTTCGCGCCGATCCCGGTCAGGCGCAGCAGACGCCGTGAGTGGTGGTTGGGCTCGACGACCTTCGGGGACACGAGGAGGCTGATGCCGTCGATATCGGTCGTCACGGTCAGTTCGCCGAGATCGAAGCCCAGGTCGTTGAGGCGACGGATGCGTTCGTCGATGCGCCAGCGTTCGTTGACGCTGAATTCCTCGACCCGGGTCAGCTCCGCCCACAGCGCGTTGTACGACTCGCAGAGCCGCTCACCGGCCGCCAGCGGATCGGTCTCGGGGGCGACGAGGCCCGCGGCCTGCAGATCGAGGAAGTCTCCGGCGATGTTCATCCGCGCGATCCGCAGGTCCATATTCCGCTGCCCGTCGGAGAGCTGGTCGTGCAGCTCGCCGGTCTCGGCGTCGACGACGTAGGCGGCGTAGGCATCGGCATCGCGGCGGAAGAGCGTGTTCGACAGGGACACGTCTCCCCAGTAGAAGCCGACGAGGTGGAGGCGGACGAGCAGAACGGCCAGAGCGTCGACGAGGCGGCCGCCGGTGTCCTCGGCCAGGTCCCGGGAGAACAGTGCGCGGTAGGGCAGAGAGAACTCGAGATAGGCGGTGATGAGAGCGCCCTTGAGTGGCTGACCCGATGCGGTCCTGCGACCTCCGACGACGGCGCGGGCCTCGACGAGGGGGACGTCGAGGTTGCCGAGCGCGCCGAGGATGTCGAACTCACGCGTGGCCTGCGCGTCGTCGGTTTCCTTGATCGCGAGCACTTCGTCTCCGATCTCGACATAGCGCACGACGTGGCGGGAGATTCCGCGGGGCAGACCGCCGAGGAGCTTCTCCGGCCACTCGGCCAGGGGCAGGTGCCAGGGGAGTTCGGCCAGGGCCGCATGATCGGCGTTGCGGACAGTGTGGATCTCCGGTGTGGGAACGGCCGCGCCGACCGGCGTGGCAGCGCCATTCGGCTTCGTCGCCGACGGTGAAGCCTGTGCTGACGGGTCCGGCGGAGGCAGGGTCCCCGACACGGCTCAGGATTCCGTATCGGAGACCGAGGCCACGAGCGCCTCGGCGAGGTCGGGTGTCTCCACGCCGATGAGCCGTCCGTGATCGAGGAAGGCGATCCGGTCGCCGAGGACCTTCGCATCCTCGAGGTCGGAGGTGGCGTAGATCGTCGTCAGTCCGAATTCCTGCTGCAGCTGCTTGATGAGCGCAAGTGTCTCAGCCTGCTGCTCGGGGACGAGATTGACCACGGGCTCGTCCATGATGAGCACCTTGGGCCGGCGCACCACGGCACGCGCCAGGGCCACGGTCTGGCGCTGCAGCTGGGTGAGGTCGCCGGGAACCGAATCGAGGATGTCGCTCAGCCCGATCTTGTCCATCACGGATTCGACGCGTTCGGTGATCTCGTCGGCGGGCAGGCCGTCGACGCGCAGCGCGAAGCCGAGATTGTCGCGCACACTCATGTGCGGGTAGAGCGCGTAGCTCTCCAGCGCCAGGGTGACATCGCGGTCGTTGACGGCGGCGTGGGTGATGTCCGCGCCGTCGATGAGGATCGTTCCGGACTTCGGGGTCTCCAGTCCGTGGAGCATCCGCAGGATCGTCGACTTGCCCGAGGCAGTGGGGCCGTAGAGGACGAGGAACTCACCGTCATCGACGAAGAGATTGAAAGGGTGAACGGATTCGGACGTCGTGTTCTCGTAGACATGACTGAGGCCATTCAACGACACCGTTGACATAAGTCCTCCTAAAACTTCTGAATAACTCCGTGAGCAGCTGGTCGTCGGTGACCCGGCAGGGATGCTCAGTCACTCTCATCCTAAGGGGTGGATGGTTGGGGTGCTCTGTGAATTCGACAAAGCGTAGAGTGATTCTCAGCACGATGGCTGTGCGCCGACGCATACCGCGGCGTCCACCCCGCCGGATGCGCCGACGCAGACCACGGCGCGAAAGTAGACTGACTCGTATGAAGGTCACGTTGGACGAGGTCGCCGCCCGGGCCGGAGTCTCCCTGGCCACGGTCTCCCGGGTGCTCGGTCGCCGCGGTGCCGTCGCCGAATCGACACGGGCGAAGGTGCTGGAGGCGATGAGCGAGCTCGGCTATTCGCGCTCGACCCTGCTCCATGATGCGCCGAGGCGGCTCGTGGCCGTCAGCGCTCCCGGCAATCCCGAACATTGGCAGGTCCAGGTCTGCACCCGCGTGGCCAAGGCCCTGCAGGATCATGATCTCCTCGTCACCCGCCCGCTCGTCGAGACCGACCCGGAACCGCTGCAGACCGCGATCGACGCGGGCGCCGTGGCCCTGGTGACCACGACGATGACGAGTCTGAATACGGAGATCCCCTGCATCCGCGTCGCCGAACAGTCCGCCACCGAGGAGGCCGACAGGCCCGGGATGGACGTTTCGGTGGCGGGGTCGACCGGGACAGGATCGGTTGGGCCGGGATCGGCCGGGCCCGGCAACGCCGATGTCATCGCCGCGCGCCTCGACCTCGGCGGTGGGATGACCACGGCCTTCGAGCATCTGCGGGCGATCGGCCACCGGAGGATCGGGCTGATCTGCAATGACAGCGGTGAGCTGGCCGTCCAGCTGATCCGCCGCTTCCTCGCCGAGCATCCGGCCCGGAACTTGGGTCTCGACATCGAGGACTGGATCTCACGGGTGCCGAAGTCGTTCTCCGGTGGGTCGCGTGCGGTGCTCGAGCTCAAGGACGCGACCTGCACGGCGGTGATCGTGCAGTCCGCGCTGCAGCTGCACGGTGCTCTCCACGGTCTGCGGAATCGGCATCTGCAGGTGCCGCGGGACATGTCGGTCGTCGGGTTCGGCGATTCCCCGACGATGAAGTTCACGGGCCCGCCGGCCACGGTGCTCGGCCTCGACGTCGAAGGGCTGTCGAATGCCCTCATCGATGCGACGTTGCAGACCCTGCGGATCTCGACGACGGGTCTGCCGTCGGTTCCTCCGGTGTTCCGTCCTCGACTCGTCGCCCGGACCTCGACGACGGCGGCTCGCCGATGAGCGAACACCTGCCCGAGCACCGGCACGTCCGTCTCGCCGAGATCGCCGGCACCGCAGGAGTCTCGAAAGCCACCGCCTCACGAGCCCTACGTGATCCCGAATCGGTGTCGGCCGCCTCGTTGGCGAAGGTGCGGCAGGCGCTGGCGATCCTCGGCGCTGCCGGGCAGGCCCCATACGTCGAATCCGGGGCACGGGAAAGATCAGGTGCCGGGGGAGGACCCGGTGCAGGCGCCGCCTCGTCGCTCATCGCGCTCATCAAACCCGCGGTGTCAGCGGGCAACGTCGACCCGTATTCGCGGCTGGTGGAGATCCTGACGAACCGGATGTACGGACTCGGCATCGCCGTCGTCCACATCGAGGCCATCGCCGAACGCAATGAGGCCCTCCTCGAGACGATCCTCGGCAGCGAACACGGCGGGCCCACGATCTCTGGAGCCATCGTCGTCGGCGGCGGTGCCGCCGGTGTGCTTGCGGGGATGCTCGCCGAACGCGGGCTGCCGCTCATCCGCATTTCGAATGCCCGCCACGACGACGGGATCTCGCGCATCTACCTCGACGCGACCGGCGGAATCGAGACCGCCGTGGCCCACCTCGTCCACCTCGGCCACAAGCGCATCGGACTCGCCGTGCTGCGCGATTCGGCTGCCCCGGCCCGCATCGCCGGCTTCCGCAGATCGATGGCAGGAATCCTCCACATTCCCGCCACCCGTGATCAGGCCCCCGTCGTCGAGGCTGCCGGCGGAGCCATGGCCGGAGTCGCTGCCGCCGAGGAGCTGCTCGATCTGCGCTGCACCGCCGTCATCGCCTGCGCCCCGTCCCTGTCCTTCGGCATGCTCGAGGCCGCCCAGCGGCTGCGACTCGGCGTGCCCAGGGACCTGTCCCTGCTCACGGTCGGCGACGTCCCCGACGCCGATGTCGTCCAACCGCCCCTGTCGCAGGTCGTCTACGATTGGGCGACCGTGGCGCAGTCGGCGATCGACGAGATCCGCGCGATGATCGCCGCCGGTGACGTGCGCGTACATGTCGACTACACGGTTGACCCTGACCTCGTCCTCCGGGCCAGCGCTGTGCCCCCGCAGCGCCGCTGATCTCGGGTTTCGATCACATTCATTCTCGCCGAGGCGGTCCTGCCGTGACGTGGATCCGACCGGTGAGTCGGATCGACCGGAGTGCGCAGAGGCGGTCCGATGCCGGTCGCGAACCGGATCATCTTCGGCGAGGCGGCTCGACCTCAGCCGTGGACTGTGCGGAGGAATTCCGCGCGTTCGGCAACGAGGCGGCCGAGCAGTTCGGCCACGGCCGCAGGATCGGCGATCCGCCATGAAGCGCGAGTCGGGGCGGACCCGACCTTGACGGTGAGACCAGCGTTCAGAGCGCGGGAGTCCGTGAGTTCGTCAATGGCCGCGAAGGCGTCCTCATCGGTGACATCGTCGCCGAGGTAGCCCATTGCCGTCGGTTCGCCGGCACGGGCGAGCAGCCGGATGCCATCGCCTTTCGTCGCCTGTTTCACCGCGAGTTCGGTGATGTCGTGGCCTTCGATGACACGGATGTCCGGGAACTCCGCGACCACCTCGGTGGCGTGTTCATGCAGGGCAGCGGCGGCCTCGGGAGCGATTCCGCGAGTGTGGACCGTCCGCGAATAGGGCTTGCGCTCGATGAGGAAATCCGAGGGGCCGTCGGCATCGCCCGAGTCGACCGCGCCCATCGCCGCGGCCGAACCGGGGTGTTCATCAGCGCCCGGAAGAGTGTGCTCGAACGCGTCGAGGTGAGTGTCGATGGCGGCGAGCATCTCCGCCTCGGCCGGAGTGAGTTCGGGGGACCGGAGCAGGCTGGAGGTGCCCTTACGAGCAGCGTCGCTGCCGAGCTCGGCCTCAGCCCCGTGCGAACCGATCAGCCACGCCGAGTCCGGCGCCTCGGACAGGCGTCGCAGGGTGGCGATATCGCGTCCGGACACCAGCGCCACCCGAGTGCGCGGCAGACCGGCAAGCCCCGCGATGGCCGAGGCCGATTCGGGGACCATCCGGGACGTGGACGGATCGTCCTGAAGAGGTGCGAGCACCCCATCGAAATCCAGGGCCAGCAGCAACGAATCGGCGGTGGCGAGATCGCGCAGGGCCACCTCGGCGGGGGCGGAGGGGGCAGGACTGAGCACGGTCGGCTTCGATGTCACTGGGCTTCTCCTAGCGGGCGGTGGAGATATCGTCTGTCCACTCGGCATCATCAGGTCTGTCGGCGCGATCCGATGGGGCCGCCGGCACATCCGGCGGCGGTGCGCTGCGGTTCTTCTGCACCACGGGTCGTTCGGGGACGATGACCTCGGGATTGTGTTTGATGTGCTCGAGTTCGGCGAGGAAGTTCTTCGACCACCGGCTCACGGTGTCCGTGGCGACCCTCTTGCGCATCTGCTTCATCCGACGTGTGCGAGTCCTCTCGTCCATCTGCACGGCTTCGAGGATGCCCGCCTTGAGATCGGCGATGTCGTGGGGATTGACCATCACTGCGCCCTTGAGCTGTTCGGCCGCCCCGGTGAATTCGGAGAGCACGAGGGCTCCGTCATCCCGCCTTCGGCACGCCACATACTCCTTGGCGACGAGGTTCATCCCATCACGCAGAGCGGTCACGAGCATGACATCGGCGGCGAGGAAGAATGCCGTCATCTCATCGCGCGGATAGGAATGGTGGAGGTACCGGACGGGAATCGATCCGACATCGACCTGCTCACCGTTGATCCGCCCGACGGCCAGTTCGACGTCGTGGCGGATGATCCTGTACTGCTCGAGCCGCTCCCGCGACGGGGTCGCGATCTGAATGAGCACGACATCCTCGACGTCGAGCCGGCCTTCGGCGAGCAGCTCTCCGAAGGCCTTGAGCCGGTGGCGGATGCCCTTCGTATAGTCCATCCGATCGACGCCGAGCATGACCACCCGAGGATTGCCGACCTCTTCGCGGATCTGCTTCGCCCGCTCGATGATCTTCGGATCGCGAGCGAGCTCCTCGAGATAAGGGGTGTCGATCGAGATGGGGAACGATTCGGCGCGGACGAGGTGGGCCGGGAGGAAGTCGCCCGGCGGGACCGAGACGGTCGACCCCTTCGTCGCATATCCCAGACGCCCGCGGACGGCACGGCGGAAGTTCGCTGCGTCCGCTGGCCGTTGGAACCCGATGAGATCGGCGCCGAGGAGCCCGCGGAGGATCTCGTCGCGCCACGGCAGCTGAGCGAAGAGCTCGTAAGGCGGGAAGGGAATGTGGTTGAAGAACCCGATCGCGAGGTCAGGACGCAGACGTCGGACCATCTGCGGAACCAACTGGAGCTGATAATCGTGAACCCACACGGTCGCGGACTGCGCAGCCACCTCGGCGACCTTGGCCGCGAAGCGCTCATTGACCCGAACATACGCATCCCACCAGGTGCGGTGGTACTCGGGAGGGACGATGACATCGTGATAGAGCGGCCACAGTGTGGCGTTGGAAAACCCTTCGTAGTACCTGAGGACATCCTCACTTGTCAGAGTCACCGGAGTCAGGTGCATGCCGTCGATGGTGAAGGGTTCGAAATCCTCGTCGGCGACGCCCGTCCACCCGATCCAGGCACCCTCCTGGGCCTTCATCACGGGAGCCACCGCAGTGACCAAACCCCCAGGTGAGGTGCGCCATCCGCGATTCGCGTCGTCGGGATCGCGGTCGACGGGCAGGCGGTTTGCCACGACGACGAAATCGCTGTCGCCGTAGGGGATCTCGGTGCTGGGCTCGGCAGAGTCGACGGTGCTCATCTGCGCCTCCTTCCTGTGTCGGTCCTTGGTATGAACTGTACTCGCTCGACTAGGCTTGGCCAGGTGATGGATCAGGAACTGGGAGGCTACCGCCTCATCGAGGAGCTCGGCTCGGGCGGCATGGGTGTCGTCTACCTCGGTGTCGACGGCGGAAACAACCCGGTCGCGGTCAAGGTCCTCCATCCGCATATCGCCAATGACGAGACCGCCAGGAAGCGTCTCGCCCGCGAAACCCGCACCCTGCGCCGGATCCGCCATCCCCGTATCGCCGAGGTGCTCGACGCCGAACTCGATTCCGCGCAGCCGTTCATCATCACCGAATTCGTCGACGGGCAGACCCTGTCCGATGACGTCCGCGACAACGGCCCCTTCGCCGAGGATGAGCTCGTCCACTTCGGCCACGCCCTCCTCGATGCTCTCAACGCCGTCCACGACGCCGGAGTCATCCACCGCGACCTCAAACCCGCCAACGTCATGATCATGGACGGCGAGCCGATGGTCATCGACTTCGGCATCGCCCAGGTCGCCGACGAAGTGCGCGTGACCGCCACCGGGCTAGTCATGGGCACCCCCGGCTATCTCTCCCCGGAGATCGCCGACGGCAAGACCTCGAGTGAGAAGACCGACTGGTGGGGATGGGCCGCGACCATGGCGTTCGCCGCCACCGGCCGCAACCCCTATGGCTCCGGACCCTTGGAAGCCGTGCTCGGTCGTGTGGCCATGGGCAAATTCGACCTCGACGGGGCGCCGAAGAACTTCGCTCCGCTCATCTCCGCCTGCCTCGATCCGAAACCAGAACGTCGTCCGTCGGGGCAGATGATCCTCGACGCCCTCGTCGACATCGAGTCCGGGCGGATGCCGCAGCTCGGTTCCGGTCCCAGCGGCGGGGCCGGCTCGGGTGGTCCGCAGCGGACATCGAGCGGAACCGCAGTCATGCCCGCCGTCGACGATGGTGGCAACGGTCACGGCGGTTCAGGTCGCGGTGGTGCCGGGGCCGCTGGGGCTGCGCTCGGGGGTGCGGCTCTGGGCGCGGGCACGGGGTACCCGGGAGCCGGCCCTTCCGGCAGCGGGCAGCCGCAGTACCCCGGGTCCAGCCGACCGACCAATCATGCCGGGTCCGGTCATGGTGTCGGGCCCAGCCAGGGAGCGGGCTACGGTCCCGGGCAGATGCGCGGGCAGCCGCCGCAGCAGGCGACCGCGCCGCCGATCAGCAACCCCAACGGCGGCATCCAAGCAGGCCCGGGATCGCCGATGGCCGGTGCCGACCTCGGGCGTTCTGGCTTCGTCCAACCCGGTCACGGACAGAACCTCGTCGGACCGGGTGGTCCCGGCGGACAACATGGCCAGGTTGCCCAGGGACAGTGGGGCGACCAGTCCGGTCCCGGCGGCCAGCACATGGGCCCCGGCGGCCAGCCGCTGCAGCAGGGCGGCCAGCAGATGCAGCCCGGCGGTCAGCCGTGGACGCCGATGGGATACCGACGAGTGCAGTCGGGCGGCTGGGTCGTCTTCGGACTCGTCGCCTTGGCCGTCGCCGTCATGCCGCTCGGCCCGCTGGTCATCAGCGTCGTCGCGCTGATCTGGTCCGTGCTTGCCCGCACCGGCACACGTCTGGATCGGAAGGTCCAGCGGTACCGGTTCGACCGCGGAACCGATTCAGGCGGATTCTTCCGGGCGCTCGCCTCGGCGCCGGGGGCCGTGCTGGCCTCGATCCTGACATCGGTGGCCTCGCTCATCCTGCCGGCGATCGCGGCCGCCGCCGCGCTCGTGCTCACCCGGCTCGACATCGCCGGGATCGTGCCCAGCGGGTCGTCCGAACAATGGTCTGTGTGGGCGGCCGGCGCCGCAGGTTCGCTCGTGCTGTGGATCGGGCCGGGAGCCTCGAGCCTGCGATTCGGCTCACGTCTGCTCGTCTCGGGAGCCACTCGCAATCAGCTCGGGCGCCTCATCGCCTTGGCGGTGATCGCGCTGCTCGTCATCCTCGCCGTCATGGTCATCCAGTCGGGGGCGGCCATGTCCTGGTGGCCGCTGACGATCAACCCCTTCGACTACCTGCCCGGACCGGTGTGAGCAGGTCGGACTGACTGTTCGGTGTGGTGCGGGTCGGTTGGCCGGGCGTGGGCGGGTTGGTCCGGCGCGGGCGGGAAAGTGGGAGTTCGCCTGGGCGATCGTGCGCCTGGGCACATGGGCACATGGGCACATGGGCACATGGGCACCTGTTCAACTGCGCGACCGTGCGACCGTGCGATTCGATCCGTACTGATAGCCGGAAGAGCCCGAGGTAGTTGAACGTTGTAGTTGAACCTTGAATGTTTCTGGGAGTCGGCGAAGCACCTGTTTCGGTACAGTGGTGCCGTCGGGTCGCGGAAGCCGTCCCGCACCGTTCGGGCCACAGGCCGCACTGATGTCAGACGATCCAACGTGAGGAACAATGGCGAAGAACAACTCCGCGGACGACAAGCGGAACCGCGCACGCGAGAACGCCCGCCAGATCGCGGCGAATCAGGCGAAGAAGGAGAAGACGGCGAAGACGATCCTGTACACCGGGATCGCAGTGGTCGTCGTCGCCGTGCTCGCCGTGGTCGGTGTGCTCGTATTCCAGCAGAGCAAACCCGCTGTCAGTCCCGCGAACTATGTCTCCGACGGAATCACCGTGGGCAAGGACAACACGCTCGTGCAGCCGCTGAAAATGGCGGAAGGTGAGGAATCGGATCTGCCGGCTCCGACCGAGGAGGGTGCGAAGAAGGGCGCCGCCACGGTCACCGTCTACCTCGACTTCCAGTGCCCCGGCTGCAAGGCCTTCGAGGAAGGCAATGCAGACATGCTGCGCAAGCTCGCCAACGAGGGGTCGATCGTCGTCAACTACAAGCCGGTGTCGTTCCTCGACCGCATGTCCAGCGGCAACGAGTACTCCACCCGCGCCGCCAACCTCGCCGCCTGTGTCGTCGACAGCCAGCCCGAGGTCGCCATGGACCTGTTCGACGCACTCTACGCTCAGCAGCCGGAGGAAGGCACCGAGGGCCGCACCGATGAGGAGCTGCTCAAGGTGGCCGAGGACGCCGGCGTCGACACCTCGAAGAAGCTCAAGGCCGATCCCGAGCAGACCGTGAAGTCCTGCGTCACGGACCGCACCTTCGACAAGTTCGTCGAACAGTCGAGCCAGACCGCTCTGGACGACGGTGTCGAAGCCACCCCGTGGGTGCTCATCAACGGCAAGCACACCGACAAGACCAGCGACTCGCAGGCCCTGGCCACCGAGATCCTCAAGGCCACCGGAGAGTTCAAGGGCTGATCGCCTGATTCCTCCCGGCCATCGCCGTGTGAGTAGGCCGGATCCCGCCGAGGTGGGGGGTCCGGCTTTCTCCATGCACCGCAGTTTTGTGGCCGGGGCCGGCCATGGACTACTATCGTGTAGGCGCGCACGCTCGGTGCGCACCACGCCTCCTTAGCTCAGTTGGTAGAGCACCGCTCTTGTAAAGCGAAGGTCGTCAGTTCGAGTCTGACAGGGGGCTCCACTCGGGAAAGCCCTGCGCATCGCTGGAAACAGTGAGCGCGGGGCTTTTTCTGTGCGCGGATAGCCGATGGCGACGGGCCCAGGGGTTATTGGCCGTGCTCGTTCAAGCACAAGCTACTCGTTCAAGCGCAGGCATCTCTCGTTCAAGGCGAGGCGCGGCTATCGATGCGTACACGGCGCGAAAAGTGCGCTCAGCCTTGAACGAGGCAGCGGAGCCGAAATGGCCGAGCGCTGCGGGCAAGCGGCGGAAGCGAGTGCTGCGGACTAACGGCGGACGAGTGGCCGAAGCGAGCGGTGCGGACGAGTGGCGGAAGCGAGCCGCCGGGCGACTGGCTGGCTTCGGCCATTGCGCCGTCGGGCGACCGGCTAGGCCTGGCCGTCGCGTCGGAACACGAGCATGAGGGAGCGCATGCTCAGCACGAAACCGCCGAAGAGCAGCACGAAGCCGAAGAACGAGTACAGGTGGATGTCCTTCGTCAGCAGCGGACCCTCATCGCTGGTGATGAGCATGATCGCTCCCACCACGGCGGCCCCGGCGAGGACGGCCACGATGAGCTGTTGGAACAGACTGGTGAGGAAGCTGCGGTCGGACGGGTTCTCGAGCACGCGCATGTTCATCGAGAACCGACCGTGCTCGAGATCCTCGGTGATCTTGTTGATCCGGCGCGGCATGCGGTCGATCATCGGCATCAGCTGCAGGGCCCGACGCTGCAGCTCATCGGTGATCTTCGTGCCCTTGAGCTTCGACCTCACGAGCCTGTTGCCCTCCCGCCGGGACACGGCGACGACATCGAAGTTCGGATCGATCGTCAACAGCGCACCCTCCACGGAGGCCATCGCCCGGAATGCGGCGCTGATCGGCGCCGGCACGGAGAATCGGTGCGCGAGCACGAGATTGAACAGATCATCGAAGAGCTTCTGCCCCTGTGCCGCGCGGGTGCCGCCGCCGTAGCGCAGCAGGAGTTCGCCGACGGCCCGTTCGACCTCCCGATCGTCGAGTCCGTCGGGACGCCCGAGGAGTTCGATGAGGGCGTCGGTGGCCCCGGCGCTGTCGTTCTGGTCGATCGAGTAGAGCATGAGTCCCAGCGAAGTCTGTGTGCCCGGATCGAGTCGGCCGACCGCACCGAAGTCGAGCAGCCCCAGCTTCCCCTCGGGAGTGATGAAGATGTTGCCGGCATGCAGATCGGCGTGGAAGATCCCGTCCCCGATGATCTGCTCGAGCGTGGCACCCAACAGTGTGGTGGCCAGCCGGGACCGTTCGGCGTCGCTGAGCCCGGTCAGCAGTGCCCCCGCTCGTGAGACCGGCTGTCCGGGCAGCCGATCCATGACCAGCAGGCGTTCGCCGCTGAGGCCCGGGTAGCCGTGCGGAACGGTGACGTCGAACTTCCCCGACCGTTTGAGAGAGGCCTCGATGCTGGCCATATTGTCCAGCTCGATCCGATAGTCGAGCTCCTCCTCGAGTGTGTTCGCGAATCCCGCGGCCAGCGACTGCACACCCAGATCCCTGCCCCAGGTCGTGGTCTTGTTCAGCCAACCCGCCAACCGCAGGATGATGTCGAGATCCTGAGTGACCTGATTGAGCGCCTTCGGCCGCTGCACCTTGACGATGACTTCCGTGCCGTCGAGCAGGGTCGCCTCATGGACCTGCGCCACCGAGGCGGCCGCCAGAGGCGTGGAGCCGATCCGTGCGAACACCTCTCCGATCGGTCGACCGAGCCGCTCGGCGATGGCCGGTTCGATGACCGACCAGGGCTCGGGTGTGACCTGGGTCTGGAGGGTTTCGAGCTCACGGACGAACACCGGCGGGAGGATGTCTCTGCGGGTCGAGAGCATCTGTCCGAGCTTGACGAAGGTCACCCCCGCCTCGGCGAGGGATTCCTTGAGCGCTCGTGCGGTCTTGACGTCGCGACCCGGCGAATCCCCTCCGAAGCCGCGCAGCTGGGAGCCGAGCCCGTGCCGCACGGCGATGGACACGACCTGGGCATAGCGGCGGCCGCGGCGACGGCGGGACTTCCACCCGAAGAACAGCGACTGCGGGCTCGGCAGGGATCCGGTCGGAAAGGCCGCTTCGAGCATGACGAGGGCACCGACGCCCAGGGCGAAGATCCACCCGAGGGCGAGCACCATGAACAGCACCGCCACTCCGGGGGAGACGTCGAGACCGTCGACGTTCTGCCCGGTACCGGCGCGGTAGAGATACTGGACGGTCACGGCCACGACGGCGCTCATGACGAGACCGACGGCGAGCGTGCGCGGCCAGCCGGTGGGAACGCCGACGACGCGACGGACCACGGTGGCGGCGAACCACGACTGGAGGAAGAGGAAGACGAGCGCAGCCAGGCTCACCAGCACATATCCGCCGACGTCCAGTGCTTCCATCGATGACTCTCCTGATCCTGTTCGGACTCCCAGCCGTGGGCCGGCCGCTTCTGGCCTTCAGCGTCGGGCTCGAGCGTCGGGCCGTCAGCCGAACATCGTCGAATCGGTCATCTCCAACCTAGTCCGTCGAGTCAGTCCGTGCGCGGCGGATCGAGGAGCCTCCGCCTTCCGGGCAGACCGACCTCACGGGCCCAGATGAGGATCCACACCGCACCGAGGAAGGCGAGCAGTCCCGGGAAGAGCACGCCGAACCGCAGGGTGGTCACGGTGATGATGAGCGACAGCAGCGTCGGCCCGCCGAGTTTGCCGCCGTTGTTGAAGATCGCCCAGATGCCGAGGAACCGCGGCCGCCCGACCGCGGGGGAGAGGTCCGCGCCGATCGTCATGTTCACTCCCGCGCCGAGGCCGTTGCCGAAGGCCATGACCGCGGCGGCGATGACCATCCCGGCAAGATCCGGTTTCGCGACCATGATGACGAACCCGGTGCCGAAGATGGACAGGCACGCGACGAGGGTCGCGACCCGACCGAGGTGATCCTTGATGTACGCGCCGAGGAACATGACGATGAGTTCGAGTCCGGCGCCGAAGGCGATGATGAGCGAGATCGAGGACTTGTGCAGACCGATCTCGACGCCCCACAGCTGGACGACGACCGGTTGGGCGGCGCGAGCCGCCGCCAGTGCGATGATCGTGACGCCGGTGAGGATGACCGATTTCCACCGCACGTCCAGCGGCGGCCGGCGATCCTTCTTCTTCCCCCGCCGAGGAGGGACGACGTCACCATGTGCCGGATCGTTCGCCGCGGCGGGGTCGGTCGCCTCGGTGGGATTCGGAATATCGGTGGGGGAGGGAACGTCATCGTCCGCGCGTGAGGTCGGGGCCGCCTCGGCGCGGTGGGGATGGTCGTCGAAACCGGGGATCTGCGCGATCGGCAGGGTCATGATCGCGATCGCGGCGACGGCGGTGAGGCCTGAGAAGACGAACACGGACCAGATCGGGAAGACGAGCATGAGGCCGGCGCCGATCATCGGTCCGACGAGGTTGCCGACCCGCTGCGTGCCGCCGAGCGCGGTCATCGCCTTGGCGAGGTCGGCCGGTGGCATCACCTCGGCGACGACGGCCTGCCGGGCCAGGCTCCACACATCGGAGACCGGGCCGAAGACCATGAGCGCGAGCGTGTAGATGAGCAGCGAGTACGGCGAATCCCAGATGAAGGCGGCGACGATGGAGCCGAGAACGATGATCGCCGCAATCGTGGCCACGAACATCGCACGAAAATCGCCGAGGCGGTCGATGAGGATCCCCGCCGGCACCGTGGCCGTAAGCGACACGGCCCCCATGATGCCGACGATGGCGGCGGCGAACGCCTGTGTCGACCCCAGCGAGAGCGCCCCGAGCACGAGGATCGGCATGATCGCACCCAGGCCGACGGCGAAGAGGGCGAACGGCACGAGGACCGGCCACAGGATGGGTTTGAGCACATGGCAAGTCTAGTTGGGGTGTGCGTGAGGTGGTCGCGGAGTCCGAGGTGAGAGCGGCCGTGGGTATGCGGATCACCGGGCGGGCCAGCGCGACCCGGGCGAAGAGGGTCGGGCCGCTAGCACACTCGAACTCTTCTTCGACCTCGTCTTCGTCATCGCCGTTTCGATCGCGTCCTCACATCTGCATGACACGATCACGGCCGGCCGCCTCGGTGACGGGGTGGTGAGCTATCTGCTCGTGTTCTTCGGGATCTGGTGGGCGTGGATGAACTTCACGTGGTTCGCGACCTCGTTCGACACCGATGACTGGCTCTACCGCGTGCTCACGATCGTGCAGATGGGCGGGGTGCTCATCCTCGCCGCCGGCATCGGGCCAGTCTTCGAGGACCGCGACTTCCGGCTGCTCATCGCCGGCTACGTCCTCATGCGCATCATCATGATCTCGCAATGGCTGCGCGCCTCCCGCGGCGCCGGTCGGGCGCGATGGACGACGATCGTGTATGCGGCAGGGATCGGCCTGGCCCAGATCCTGTGGGTGATGTGGCTGGCCATCGACGACCCCATGATCCGGAGCGTGGGACTCGTCGTGCTCATCCTCGCCGAGGTGGCTGTGCCGGTCATCGCCGAAGCCCGCGGAAAGACACCGTGGCATCCGCACCACATCACCGAACGCTATGGCTGCTTCACGATCATCGTCCTCGGTGAGAGCCTCCTGGCCTCGGCGAACACTGTCTTCGACGCGTTGGGCGAAGTCGAGGACATCGTCCCGCTGATCTCGCTGGGCGTCCTCTGCCTCATCGTCACCGCCTCGATGTGGTGGATCTACTTCTGGCCGCCGCATCACCGCGCGATCGGCAGCCTCGGTGGATCGCTCAAGTACGGCTACGGGCACTATTTCATCTTCGCTGCGGCAGGGGCGTTCTCTGCCGGAGTCGGAGTCGAAGCCGATTCGCAGCTCGGCGCCAGCGCCCTCGACCGAGGGCTGGCGACATTCACGGTCTCGGTGCCGATCGCCGTGTTCGTCCTCGGGGTGTGGGTGCTCGCGATCCGCGCCAACGCCAACGGAGTCGTCAACACCGTCGTTCCGGCCTGCGCTCTGCTCGTCCTTCTCGACCCGATCATCCCGGTCCCGACGTTCCTCACGACGTTCTTCATGGTCATCATCGTCATCACCCTCGTCGTGTTCCCTCCACTGGACGAGAACGGCAAGTCCGCCGCCGAGGCGGTCGTCCGGTGAGTGCGTCAGAACGGCAGACCGTGATAGCGGTCGATGTGCCTCTGCTTGGCGTGGTCGACCCGACGTGACATCTCCGCGGAGTCGACCTGCACGTGCAGGGCCCGGACGCGGCGACGCTCAATGAGCCACAGCGCCAGGCGCAGGACCAGACCCTCGAGGCCGGATGCCCTGGCGCGGGTGTCCTCGCCGCTGTCGACGACGAGCTCCCGGGTCACGGTGACCGTGCGTTCGACGATGCGGCGCTGATGAGATGCCCCGCCGAAATCGGCGAGAGGTGGGCGGATGGGTGCGGTGAGAGTGCTCATGATGGGGTTTCCTCTCCATCGGTCAGGGGGAAGGCGTTGAACTGGATCTGCACCGGGCGGGAGCCCGGATCATTGCGGCCGCGGTACTTGTTGATGAAGGTCATAGTGGTCCTTTCGAACTCGGCGGCGATCTCAGCGAGTTGTTCCTTCGTCAGGCGCAGATTGCTCGTCTCGCTGACCGAGGCTGCGATCCACGATTTCGGCATCCGCTGGCCGTCATAGGCGGCATCGATGAAGTGTTCGAAGTTGCGCTGCGCATTGCGCACGAACTCTCGGTTGACGTAGGAGGAAGCCGTCCGTGCCGACGGGTCGAGTTCGCGCTCAGGGCCCGGCACCTTCATGGCCCCGGGGATCCTCTCCCACCACTTCTCTCGCCCGCTCCGTTCGCCCTCGACCTCGCGGATGAGCTGGTGCCGAGCGAGCTGACGCAGGTGGTAGCTCGTTGCCCCGGATGATTCGCCGAGGCGCTTGGCCAGGCCTGTCGCCGTCTGCGGACCCTGCGTGGACAGGGCATCGTAGATCGCCATCCGCAGGGGATGGGCCAGCCCCTTGAGGGCCGAGGTGCTGATCTCACGGATGCCATCGGGATGGGTGATCTCGTGAGTGGCGTCGTGTCCGGTGTCCTCGCTCATAGTGCAAAGATACGCTTGCAAAGAAGTCTTTGCAATACTTTCTTTGGATTATGTTCAGGCCATCGGCTGAGGCCTCGACGCGGCCAGGTCGATCGGGCTGAACGTCGGAGCCCGGCGCAGATGTGCCGGAGTCCGCCGCGAATGCGCCGGGTTCCCTATCGGTTCGTCTCTGAAAGTGGCACGCTGGAGTCATGGTTTCTCAGAGCGTCGTCCCATTTCACAGTGTCGTTCCGCCCTACCTTCTCGATGCGATCGCCGAGCGCGGCACCGAGCGATTTCCGAAGGCCGCGGCCGCCGCGGCCAGCTGCCGGATGTCCGACGAGAGCTGTCGGAACCTGCGCTTGGCCGGACTGCGCTATACCCCTCCGGCCGATCTCGGCAGAGACGAATCCGCGCTCGCCCCACCCGCTCCGGCGGGCCTGCAGCGCCTCGTCCACGATGCGCAGAACACCGAGGTGCTGCCCGGCGAACTCGTCCGCTCCGAGGGCGAAGAGCCCGTCGACGATGAGCCGGTCAACGAAGCCTATGACGGGCTCGGTGCTTCGTATTCGCTGTTCTCCGAGGTGTTCGGGCGCGATTCGCTCGATGGTGCGGGAATGCCGCTCATGGCCAGCGTCCACTATGGCAAGGACTACGACAACGCCTTCTTCGACGGCCGCCTCATGGTCTTCGGCGACGGCGACGACGAAGTGTTCACCGGGTTCACCGGTTCGCTGTCGATCATCGGCCACGAGCTCTCCCACGGTGTCATCAGCCACACCGCCGACCTCGAGTACTTCGGCCAACCGGGAGCGCTCAACGAGCACTGCGCCGATGTCTTCGGCGCCCTGACCCAGCAGCACGACGCGGGACAGAATGCTGAGGACGCCGACTGGCTCATCGGTGCCGGAATCTTCACCCCCGAGGTGACCGGCCGTGCTCTGCGCTCCATGATCGAACCCGGCACGGCCTATGACGACGACGTCCTCGGCAAGGATCCCCAGCCGGCGCATATGGACGATTTCGTCACCACCGATTCCGACAACGGCGGGGTCCACCTCAACTCCGGGATCCCGAACCGGGCCTTCGCGCTCGCTGCCACCGCCGTGGGCGGCCCGGCCTGGGAAAGCGTCGGACAGGTCTGGTACTCCGTCCTCACAGGAACTGAGATCACGCAGCGCACCGAATTCGCGGAGTTCGCAGAACTCACCATCGCCGAGGCGGCCGACCAGTTCGGAGCCGGATCCGACGTTCACGATGCGATCGTGTCCGGGTGGGAGACCGTGGGCATCTCCCACTCAGGTTCGGCACGCGGAAACCAGGGGAGCAGCTGGTGAACGAGAAACCGGCCGAGGGGTTCGGGCACCTGCTCGTCGAACGCTCGGGCGGGATCGGCGGGATGCTGCTCGTCTGGGACGTCGACATCGACGCGAGCTCTCGGCGGGATGACCTCGGTCCGCGCATCGCCGAACTTCCCTGGTCCGACAGCGGGCAGAGTGAGGATGCGCCGCGGCAGGCGGGTGCCGACCGGTTCGCCTACCTCATCGAAAGCCGGTACGGGCGAGTGCGCTTCGGCGAGTCGCAGATGCCGCCGGAGTGGAGGCAGCTCGTCGATGATGTGCGGGAAGTCGCCGAACCACAGAGGCGACAACCCGGCTGACCCCTATGCTGGAGGTCATGACCGATACCAACCATGACCCGAGCAGCGACGCTCGGACGACGGCCGAGAAGAACGAACGCGACCTCGAAGCCGGGGTCCACACCGACCTCAAGGAGTCGATGACATACGGGTCGTACCTCGACCTCGACCGGCTCCTGAACGCCCAACACCCCGTCAGCAGCCCCGAGCACCACGACGAGCTGCTCTTCATCATCCAGCACCAGACCACGGAACTGTGGTTCCGGCTCGTCATCCACGAACTCCTCGACGCCCGGCGACTCATCGCCGCCGATGAGCTGCAGACCGCGCTCAAGCGCATCGCCCGGGTCAAACACATCCAGAAGACCCTGACCGAGCAGTGGTCTGTCCTCGCCACGCTGACACCGAGCGAATACGTCGGGTTCCGCGACCAGCTCGGCCGTGCCTCCGGCTTCCAGTCCTGGCAGTACCGGGCCGTGGAGTTCCTGCTCGGCAACAAGAATCGGGCCATGCTCCCGGTCTTCGACGGTGAGCCCGAGGCGCGTGCGGCCCTGGAGCAGTATCTGGAGGAACCGAGCATCTACGACGAGTTCCTCGCCGGCCTGGCCCGCCGCGGTCTTCCGGTGCCCCAACGACTCCTCGACCGAGACAAATCGGTCGCCCACACCTTCGACGAGGAACTGTGCGATGTCTTCCGCATCATCTACGAGAACCCGCAGAAGTACTGGCAGGAATACGAGAGCTGCGAAGAACTCGTCGACCTCGAGGAGAACTTCCAGATCTGGCGCTACAGGCACATGCGCACTGTGCTGCGGATCATCGGCATGAAACGCGGAACGGGTGGTTCGAGCGGCGTCGGATTCCTGCAGAAGGCGCTCGATCTCACGTTCTTCCCCGAGCTCTTCGACATCCGCACCGGCATCGAGAACGGACCCGGCATCAGCCCCGACGGGATCTGAGCAGCACCTTCAGCCGAGCAGCAGGCTCTTCACCTGCGGGAAGAACGGGGAGTCGGGGTCGATGACATCGGCATGGTTCGCCCCCGGCAGCTCGGTCAGGGCCGCGGGGAAGACACGCGAGAATTCGACGTCGACGGTGGCATCGGCGTCCCCGTGGATCGAATGCACGTCGACGCGTGCCGGGATGAGGGCCGCCCGTGACCTGGGATCGTGGCGCAGGTAGGCTTCCATATCGACTTCCGGCCGCACACCCATATAGTCGAGGACTGCCCCATCGCCGAGGTTGCCCTCGACCTCCCGCAGCAGATCGGTCACCGGTGCCAGAGGACGCAGACGGATCCGGGGTCCCTCCGCGGGCAGATGCGAGGCCCAGGCGAGGACGAGGCAGCCACCGGCCGAATGGCCCGACACGACCAGATTCTCCCGCGCCCGCTCGCTCACACCCCACCGCGGCAGTTCGGCGCACACCGACTCGATGGCCGCGGTGACATCGTCGAGCAGGAGCGGCTGACCGCCGAGTCTGCGGTACTCGACGGAGGCGACGAGCACTCCGGACTCGGCCAGCGCCCGAGCCAATGGTCGGGCATGGGACAGATCGGTGCGGGGTCGGAAGTAGCCTCCGTGGACGAAGATGACCGTCGCCGAGGCGGCCGCCGGGTCACCATAGACCTCGACGAACTGCTCGGGGGCCTCCCCGTAGGCGTGCCGGAACGCCGGAGCCAGGTCGGTCCCGGCGGCAGAGAGTCCGGGGATGCGCACGGATTCGACGCTCATCCTTCGGAACCCCGAGGTGCGTTCACCCCACCAGCGTCGGCGTCGCCTGCGCGGGTTTCGCCCGAGCCGGTCCGGCCGGCAGTGCCCGCTTCGTCGGTGGCGTCGGCCTCGCCGTTCTCCCGCGCACGGTCGACCTCACGCGAGCGTTCGACGAGGTCACGGACGCGGGTGAGCTCCGACAGCTTCGGGTCGAGAGTGTCACCGGAGGACTGCCCGCGCAGTCGGCGACCGACCCACGGGGCCAGGTACTCACGGGCCCACCGCGACTCCTCGCTCATCACTTCTCGGATCGCCCGCGTCGGACGTGCCGGAACTCCGAAGCCCTTGGCCGGCAGTGAGCGGCCGCTCTCAAGCGTGGCCAGAGCCTGCTCGGCGACGAGGTGGTGACCCTTCGTCGACAGGTGGATGCGGTCATCGGCCCACATCTCCGCGGCGTAGAGCGACCGCAGCCCCCACAGGTCGACCATATGGCAGCCGTGCCGCTGCGCGATCGACCACAGATGGGCGTTGTAGATTCCCACGCGCGGACGCACCGCACGGATGAGCGGGGTGCTGAACTCGGTATCGAAGCCATTGCACATGAGCACCTCGATGCCGGCCTCACGCATCGCGATCACGGCGCGTTCGAACTTCGCGGCCAGGGCATCGATATCGGCCTTCGGACGCAGGCAGTCATTGCCTCCGGCGCACAGGCTCACGAGGTCCGGCTTCATCTCGAGGACCTGCGGCACCTGGTCATCGACGATGCGGTCGAGCAGACGCCCCCGGATGGCCAGATTGGCATAGGACAGGTCCGGACTGCCCACCGACGACTCGGTGAGCATGAGAGCGAGCCGGTCGGTCCAGCCGCGGTACCGGTCCTCGACCCTGGGGTCGGGATCCATCAGACCCTCACTGAACGAGTCTCCGATTGCGACGTATGAGGTGATCGGCTCAAGCATCAGGGATCCTTCTCTCTTCGTGCGACTCATCCAGACTATACGCTGGGCCCGACTCGGCCTACCCCGCGGTAGCCCCCATTACTACCTGACGGCGGCCCAGCAACCTCGCGCGAGGTTGCTGGGCCGCCGTCAGGTAGCAATTGGGGAGGGAAGAGGGTGAGAACGCGCCCCGTCGGAAGCCTCCCGCCAACGCGGCGAACGGCCCCGAGGTCGCCCCGCCGAAACCTTGGGTGGCGTACACTCGACACCGCAGCCAGACGTCGTCGTCGACCCCCTCGCTAGGAGCAGAATGTATCGGTCAGTCCCGGTCCCCGCAGCCACAGATTTCGTCATCGCGAACGCGCGGATCGTGCCCGTGGCCGATGCGTCCGGGAACCGTGCCGAGGCGATCGAATCCGGCACGCTGACGGTCAGGGACGGCCGTATCACCGAGGTGGCCCCCGGCTCCGTGGACACCTCATCCCTCCCCGCGGACACCGAGGTCATCGACGCCGACGGACGCTGGGTCCTGCCCGGTTTCATCGAAGCCCACGGCCACCTCGGCGTGCATGAGGACGGTGAAGGCTGGTCCGGTGACGATACGAACGAGATGACCGATCCCAACGGGGCGGGCCTGCGCGCGCTCGACAGCATCGACCCCACCGATCTCGGATTCAAGGATGCGCTGCGTGGGGGTGTCACCTCGGCGCTTATCAAACCCGGTTCCGGCAATCCCATCGGCGGTCGCACCGCCTTCCTCAAGACCTGGGGTCGGATCGTCGATGAAATGCTCGTGACGCAGGATCTGTCCGTGAAGTCCGCACTCGGCGAGAACCCGAAACGCGTGTACGGGGAGAAGAAGGTCACCCCATCGACGAGGATGGGCACCGTCAAGATCATCCGCGACGCCTTCGTCGAAGCGCGGAACTACCAGGCCAACCGTGCGCAAGCCGAAGCCGACGGCACCCCGTTCGACCGCGACCTGGTCAAGGAGACCCTGGCCGACGTCCTCGACGGCAAGCTCGCCTGGGACCAGCACTGCCACCGTGCCGACGATATCGCCACCGCCATCCGCCTGTCCGAGGAATTCGGCTACCGCCTCGTCATCAACCACGGGACCGAGGGCCACAAGATCGCCGACTTCATCGCCGCCAAGGGCATCGACGTCATCCTCGGGCCCCTGATGACCTCCCGGTCGAAGGTCGAACTGCGCGACCGCACCCTGGCCACCGCGGCCTCCCTCGCCGAGGCGGGAGTGCGCATCGCTCTGACCACCGACCATCCGGTCATCCCGATCAACTTCCTCATCCACGAAGCCTCGCTGGCCGTGAAGGAAGGCCTCGACCCGATCGTCGCGATCGAAGCGCTGACGATCAATCCGGCCGCGATTTTCGGCCTCGAGGACCGCCTCGGCTCCTTGGCCGTGGGCCGTGACGCCGATATCGTCATCTGGTCCGGCGATCCGCTCGATCTGAACTCCCGCGCCGAGACCGTCTTCGTCTCCGGCCGGCGCGTCTTCGACTACGACGCCGCCTCAGGAACCGCGCACATCGCCGACCCGCTCGGCCCGACACTCATCAGCGAGCCGTGAGCGACAGAGAACTCGAGGACGCCACCACCACCGAGGTTCGGGTCGAGGACCCGACCGAACCGGGCCCTGTCCGCGGTTCGTCCCCGGCCCCGGTCTCCGGCGGCAATCCGGAGGCCGGATCCCAGGCCCTGCGCGAGCTGCTCGAGCGCACCCGACTGCAGCGACTTGCCGAACTGCGGGACTCCTCACCGGAGCCCCAACCTGAGGACATCGCCAAGGCCGCGGCGGCGAAGGCGGCGAAGTCCGAGCGCAGCGGCGGGCGGTCGAAGTCCCGCACCGACCACCTCGGTGCGTCTCAGCGCATCGCCCAGAAGGTTGCTCGGCGCACCGTGGGCAAACTCGTCTCCGGTACGACGGAGAACACGCAGCCGGTGCCGATCGTCACCGCGCTCAAGGGCACCCCGTACCAGGCACCCGTGCAGGCGAATGAGCCGAGCGAAGACGAAGCCCGGATGATCCTTGACCTCGCCGCCGATATCGCGGCGATGATGATGCGCGCCGGTGCCGGCACCAGCGATGTCGAGGTCTCCGTCATCGCCGCGTGCACCGCCTGCGGTCTGGCCACCGTCGAGGTCGATCTGACCTCGAACACCCTCGTCGTGCACTATTCGACCTCGGACGGACGTCTGCTGACGGTGATGCGGGTCAACCGCGGTGAGTCCACGCATTTCGCGAAGCTCGCCTCGGTGCACAAGCTCGTCACCGACCTCGTCGACGGACGTCTGGAATTCCACGAGGCACGCAGCCGTCTCGACGCGATACGGACGCAGCGGCGACCGTTCCCCGAATGGTTCACCACCGGTGCCTGGGGCTTCATGGTCGGTGCCCTCGTCCTGCTGCTCGGGGGAGGGCCGATCGCGATTCCCCTGGGCATCACGATGGCCATCGTCGTGTTCCAGTTCGGCAAGCTGCTCGGTCGCACCCACCTGCCGTCGTTCTTCACCACGGCGCTGCAGGCCGCCTCGGCGACGCTCATCGCCACCATCGCCGGCGACGTGGGCATCATCGCCTCACCGCAGTACCTCGTGGCTGCCGGAATCGTTCTGCTGCTGCCGACGCAGTCGCTGTATTCGGCGGTTCAGGATGCGCTGACGAACTTCCCGCTGACCGCGGCCGGGCGCGTGGTCGGGGTGTTCATGACTCTGGCCGGCATCGTCTCCGGCATCGCTCTGGGAATCGTGTGCGGTCAGGCCATCGGGCTCAGTCATATCGAAGTGCTCGTGCCGAAGACGAGCCCGCATGTGGTCACGGCGATCCTGTCGATGGTGGCAGCGGCCGTGGTGGCGATGTCGGGTGCGGTGGCGATGTCGGCCAGGCGCCGGTTCATCCTGCCGGCGGCGCTCGTCGGCCTCGCTTCGCACATCACGATGATGTCGCTGACACTGTTGGACGTCGACAATGTGCTTGCCAGCCTGCTGGCGGCCACCGTCACCGGATTTCTGTCGCGGCCGCTGGCGCTGCGGCTGGGAGCGCCGGCGATCGTGCTCATGATCCCCGGCATCTACACCCTGCTGCAGGGACTGTCGATCTTCACCGCCGTCTATCAGATCGCGTCGGAGTCGGAGAACGTCTCCTTCGCCGTGGGTCTGTCCTCGCTGTTCACCGCGATCCTGGCGAATGCGGCGCTCGCAGTCGGCGCTGTGCTCGGCAGCTATCTGGCGCTGCCGCTGAAGAACCTCAAGAGCCGGAGCTCGGCCGAGGAGAAGGTCGAAGAGGTGCGCAGCGGCGAGACCTCGACCTCTGTCATCGACTCGGTGCAGCCCGGTGGCGCGAAGACCCAGTCGAGTGGATCCGGGGGAGCGAAGGCTCAATCGGGCGAGTCCGGAGGCGCGAAGACGCAGTCGAGTGGGCCCGGAGGAGCGGGGGCCTCGGACGAGGCCGACACCGGTCCGATTCAGATCTGATCCGGGCTCACCATCAATTTGGACTCAGACCTGATCCGGCAGAGCCCAATCGATCGGGTCGATGCCCTTCTGGGCGAGCAACTCATTCGTGCGCGAGAACGGTCGCGAGCCGAAGAACCCCCGCCGTGCCGACAGAGGTGAAGGATGCGCGGATTCGATGATGGCCACCTCGGCGTTCCCTGATGTCAGCAGGGGAGCGAGGTTCCGGGCATCGCGGCCCCAGAGGATCGCAACAAGCGGCTGATCGCGTTCGATCAGCGCGGTGATTGCCCGTTCCGTGATCTCCTCCCATCCTTTGCCGCGGTGGGAGGCGGGTTCGCCGGGGGAGACGGTGAGGGCGCGGTTGAGCAGCATGACTCCCTGGCGTGACCAGGCGCGCAGGTCCCCGTGCGCGGCCGGCGGAATCCCGAGGTCGGACTCGAGTTCCTTGTAGATGTTGCCCAGCGACCGCGGCAGGGGGCGGACATCGGGGTCGACGGCGAATGACAGGCCGATGGCGTGGCCGGGCGTCGGATAGGGGTCCTGGCCGACGATGAGGACCTTGACCTCGGACAGCGGTTCGGCGAAGGCGCGGAAGACGAAGTCCCCGGAGGGCAGGTAGGCGCGGCCGGCGGCGATCTCGTCGCGGAGGAAGTCGCCCATCGAATGGATGCGCTCCTCCACTCCGGCCAGGGCGTTCGCCCAGTCGGGGGACATGATCTCGGTCATCGGAGGCGTCGACGTCATGGGCACGAGTGTAGCGATGCACTATGGTCGGCGCCGCCTCGGCGAGGGTGGGAATCGACCTGCGCGCACGTGCACGGAGCGCAGAGCGGGTGTGCGCGATCGCCTACCGAACCGGTGTATTGCCGTTCGGCGCTACGCGTTATGCTCAGCCTAAGGAGTTCATCGTTGAACGAAAGGACCGAAATGTCGGAATTCCCAGAGGCCAAGAACTGGAAGATGCTCATCGGCGGTCAGTGGGTCGACGCCGCTGACGGCGACACCACCGATGTCATCACCCCGATCGACCGCAACGTCGTCATCGCCAAGGTGCCCAACGGCAAAGAGGCCGACGCCGACCGCGCCGTCAAAGCCGCACGGAAGGCCTTCCCCGAGTGGGCGGCCCTTCCGTTCAAAGAACGCCAGAAGAAGCTTCTGGCCTGTGCCGATGCGCTCGAAGCCGCCTCGGAGGAGCTCGCCCAGCTGACCGCTCTCGACACCGGCAACGCGATCCGCACCCAGGCTCGCCCGGAGACGATCATCCTGGCCGACCTGTTCCGCTACATGGGCGGCGTCGCCGGCGAAGTCAAGGGCAACACCCTGCCCGCCGGAGACAAGCAGCTCCAGTACACCAAGCGCGTGCCCCTGGGTGTCGTCGCCGGCATCCTGCCGTGGAACTCGCCGCTGATGATCGCCGCCTTCAAGACCCCCGCCGCGATCGCCGCCGGCAACACGATCGTCCTCAAATGCGCCGAGGATGCACCGCTGACCATCCTCAAGATGGCCGAGATCATCGCCGACATCCTCCCTGCCGGTGTGCTCAACGTTGTCACCGGCAAGGGCTCGGTCATCGGTGAGGCCCTCAACGTCCACCCCGACGTCGACAAGGTCTCATTCACCGGATCGACGAGCGTCGGCCGTCACGTCGCCGAGCTGGCCGGTGGTCGACTCGCACATTCGTCGATGGAGCTCGGCGGCAAGTCCCCGAACATCATCTTCCCGGACTCGAACGACGACGACACCCTCGAGCAGGTGCTACTGTCCACCCGCTTCGCCCGCCAGGGCCAGTCGTGCACCATGGGCTCGCGCCTGTTCCTCCACGAAGACATCTACGACGATTTCCTGTCCAAGCTCGTCGACGCGGTGTCGAAGATGAAGGTCGGCGACCCCCGCGATGAATCCACCGACATCGGCTGCATCATCAACCAGAAGCAGTACGACCAGGTCGCCAGCTACATCGAGATGGGCAAGGCGATGGACGGCGTCGAGATCGCCTATGACGGCTCCGATTTGCTGGAAGTCGGCGAACCCGGCTTCTACCACGCGCCCGTGATCTTCTCGAAGGCGAAGAACGACTGGCAGACCAGCCGCGAAGAGATCTTCGGCCCCGTCCTCTCCGTCATCCCGTGGAAGGACATCGACGAGGTCATCGATATGGCCAACGACTCCGACTTCGGTCTCGCGGCCTTCGTCTTCACCAAGGATGTGGACGCAGCCCTGACCATGGCCAACCGCATCGAGTCCGGCTGGGTCCAGGTCAATCAGGGCGGCGGCCAGCTGGCCGGTCAGTCCTACGGCGGCATGAAGACCTCGGGCTTCGGCCGCGAGGCATCGCTGGAAGGGATGCTCGAGGGATTCACCCAGATCAAGCAGGTCAACATCCGCATCCGCTGATCCTTTTCCCCGCCGAGGCGGGTCTGCCCTCGCGGTCGAACGCGGGGTCGACCCGATCCTGGCGATCGGGTCACCCGGTCCGCCGAGGCGGCCCCGCCTCGGCGAAGGTCGTTCCCTTCACCCCGTCGTCATGGTCACCGATCCGGTGCCGTGCGGCGGGGTGGTGCGGTTAGTTGGGGACTGACTTGGGCCGTTCGGGGACCGACCTCACATCCGCGGCGGCGCGCCGGAAATTTCAGTACCGCCGATCGGGCGATAATATAGAAGCACAGACACCTCTCGAAGGAGCACAACCTCTATGCCGCCGAACGACGACACCTCAGAACTGAGCGAGCTCGAGGTGGCCGTTTTGGAGTTCGAGCGGCGGTGGTGGAAATACGGAGGCGCCAAGGACCACGCGATCCGTGAGCGCTTCGATATGTCAGCCACCAGTTACTTCCAGATACTCAACTCGCTTCTCGACAACCCTGCAGCTCTGGCCAGCGACCCCATGCTGGTCAAGCGCCTTCGCCGAATCCGCAGCACGCGGCAGAGCGAACGCGCCCAAGCCCGCGTCTCGAGGTAGACATGACCGACGAATTCGACGAGATCGAGCCCGGACGGCGCAGCGGTGCCCATCGACAGGAGTCCGCGGCGTCGTCGAACATCGGTGCCATCTCGCTGGTCATCATCCTCGCCCTGGTCGCCGTGCTGCTGGTCGTGGCCGCCATCAACATCATCTTCTCCTCGATGGGCAATCCCGAGTCGAAGATCGCCGACCCTCCGGCCTCCGAATCGGCGTCGGCCGAACCCTCGCCGAGTGAGAGCGAGGTCAGCGTCGCAGACGACTCGATCACCGTCGACGTCCTCAACGGCTCCGGCGTCTCCGGTGCTGCGAAGAAGTTCTCCGAGGCGGTCGAGGAGAAGGGCTGGAAACTCGGGCAGGTCGGCAACTATTCGACGAACCTCACTGATTCGACCGTGTACTACAACGGCGAAGAGAACGCGTCCCAGGCCAAGCTCGTCGCCAAGTCGCTGGGAGTCTCTGCCACGGAGGCCTCGTCCGACTTCGAAGCCGACGTCACCGTCGTCATCTGTTCGGACATCGCCGATCGTGGACCCGAGTCCAGCGAAGGCGGGGACTCGGAGTGATCCTATGCGGTTCGGCGGCGCGGCAGCGCAGCTGAGTCGGCGGGATCGGTTCGGGCTCGGCCGCTTCGGTCGTAAGGGCATGAGTCGGCGGGACTCCTCGGTTGCGGTCGGGTCGTGACCGTGCGGGCCGCCTCGGCGAATTTCTGACCGAACGGTCTGATTTCATTCGCCGCGATCCCTGCTGTGAACTGGGCAGAAACCCTTAGATAACGAATCTATAACAGTGCTGAACCACTCTAGGCGGGATGCGTGCCTGCGGTAGAGTTGCAACAGCTAGGCAAGCACAGCACCTTGTGTTCTATTCGTGCTTCACCGAGATTATTCTCTAGAGGTCAATGAGAGAAGTCGCGGGGTCAGTTGAGTTTTACTAGCTTCCGTATCTCGGGTGGGGTCATCTGATCGCGGCTGCGATGCGGGATTTCAATGGCACTGCACTGTATGGAGAAGTAATGGCACAAGGTACCGTCAAGTGGTTCAACGCTGAAAAGGGCTATGGATTCATCACCCTCGAAGGCGACAACCAGGACGTGTTCGTTCACTGGAGCGCAATCCAGATGGACGGCTACCGCTCTCTCGAAGAGGGCCAGCAGGTTCAGTTCGAAGTTGGAGAAGGACAAAAGGGTCCTCAGGCGGAGTCCGTCACCCTCCTCTGAGACTGGCTGCTGTCAGCACAGTTTTCTGATCCGCTGCGGCGGGGCGTCGGAACGGCTTTCGGGCCGACCGGCACCAATCGCACGGGGGAAGCGCCGAGCAGGCAACTGCTCGGCGCTTTTCAGTGCCAGCGCGAGGGAGTGGCTGCTGGCGGGGTGCCTGCGGGGGGGAGAGCCGGCGGGGCCCTCGGCGCCTCGTGTCCATTTGATGCCTGCGACTTGCTGGTCACGGATCAATCGGCGTAATTGACCACCTTGTTTCGTATTGCTCACTTTCCTCGGTGTGTTTTTCAGAGTAGACAGTACCGAAAGCCTGGAGTGCGGACGGGGAGGCCTCTGGAGTCGACCTGCGGGCCGCGGTCGGAGCCTGTTCGCAGGCTCGGGGCACGAGCGGCGGGCAGGATCTGAGGCCCGCGCCACCGCCGCCTGCGCCACTTGCACCACCTGCACTGCAGCAGGTGTGCCACCTGCACCGCCGCCTGCGCCGCCTGCGCCAAGCGTTTCGCGCTGGGCCGAACTGCCCTCCCCGACTCCTTCGCGCGCCGCCAGCTCGCGGATCCGAACTGTCCTCGCCCATCTTGGCGGGCGACAAATATTTGCACTCGCATGGGGAGAGTGCTAAATCTAGTACTGGTGAAAACCGATGGGTTCCCACCAGTCGTCTCGAGAGCGTGGTCCATATGTGGAATGGAACATGCGGACACACTCTCTGCCGTCGCGGGCGTTGATGACTGCTCTGGATTCCCACTCCACTCCATCAGGGAGGATCTAAGCCACTATGGCAAAGATGATTGCATTCGACGAAGAAGCTCGTCGAGGACTCGAAGCTGGCCTCAACCAGCTTGCGGACGCGGTCAAGGTGACCCTTGGACCCCGCGGTCGCAATGTCGTGCTCGAAAAGCAGTGGGGCGCACCGACCATCACCAACGATGGCGTCTCCATTGCCAAGGAGATCGAACTCGAGGACCCCTACGAGAAGATCGGCGCCGAACTCGTCAAGGAAGTCGCCAAGAAGACTGACGACGTCGCAGGCGACGGAACCACCACCGCTACCGTGCTCGCACAGGCCCTCGTCCGCGAGGGCCTGCGCAACGTGGCAGCCGGTGCTGATCCGCTCAGCCTCAAGCGCGGCATCGAGAAGGCCGTTGAGGCCGTCACGAACGTGCTGCTGAACAACGCCATCGACATCGAGACCAAGGAACAGATCGCCGCCACCGCTGGCATCTCCGCCGGAGATCCTGCAATCGGCGAACTGATCGCCGAGGCCATCGACAAGGTCGGCAAGGAAGGCGTCGTCACCGTCGAGGAGTCCAACACCTTCGGACTCGAGCTCGAACTGACCGAGGGTATGCGCTTCGACAAGGGCTACATCTCCGGTTACTTCGTCACCGACACCGATCGCCAGGAAGCTGTCCTTGAGGATCCCTACATCCTCATCGTCAACTCCAAGATCTCGAACGTGAAGGATCTGCTGCCCGTCCTCGAGAAGGTTCAGCAGTCCAACAAGCCGCTGTTCATCATCGCCGAAGACGTCGAGGGCGAAGCCCTGGCCGTCCTGGTGCTGAACAAGCTCAAGGGCACCTTCAAGTCCGTGGCCGTCAAGGCTCCGGGCTTCGGTGACCGTCGCAAGGCTCAGCTCGCCGACATCGCCATCCTCACCGGTGGCCAGGTCGTGTCCGAGGAAGTCGGGCTCAAGCTCGACAGCGTGACCACCGATCTGCTGGGCACCGCCCGCAAGGTCGTCATCACCAAGGACGAGACCACCATCGTCGAGGGCGCCGGAGACGCCGAGGAGATCGCCGGACGGGTCGCTCAGATCCGCGCCGAGATCGAGAACTCAGACTCCGACTACGACCGTGAGAAGCTGCAGGAACGTCTGGCCAAGCTGGCCGGCGGTGTTGCAGTCATCAAGGCCGGAGCCGCCACCGAGGTTGAGCTCAAGGAAACCAAGCACCGCATCGAAGACGCCGTGCGCAACGCCAAGGCTGCTGTGGAAGAGGGAATCGTCGCCGGTGGCGGCGTCTCGCTCATCCAGGCTGGCAAGGCCGCATTCGCCGACCTCGCACTCGAGGGAGACGAGGCCACCGGTGCCAACATCGTCAAGGTTGCCATCGAAGCCCCGCTGAAGCAGATCGCCACGAACGCCGGCCTCGAAGCCGGTGTGGTCGCCGACAAGGTCGCCAACCTCGAAGCCGGATTCGGTCTCAACGCCGCAACCGGTGAGTACGAGGACCTGCTGGCCGCCGGCATCAACGACCCGGTCAAGGTGACCCGCTCTGCTCTGCAGAACGCCGCCTCGATCGCCGGTCTGTTCCTCACCACCGAGTCGGTCGTCGCCGACAAGCCCGAGAAGGCCGCCGCAGGTGCAGACGCAGCTGCCGGTATGGACGGAATGGGTGGAATGGGCGGCATGGGCTTCTGATAGCCACCGCTTGTTCGATCGGCCGTGCCGGTGCCCGCAGGGGTGCCGGCACGGCCGTTCTCGTGCTGCGACTCCCGGATCCCGGCCCGATGGTCAGATCGTTCACGCGGACGTGTCCGCTCGTCGTGAGTCGGCGACCACCATCGCCGAGGCGGCCCGCCGACCCGTTGTTCCGCAGCCTCGCCCCGCATAGGCTGGACCCATGACCTTCACCGGAACCGATTCCTGCGGAAACAGTCCGAAGAACGTCTTCGTCGCGACGTTCGAGGAGAATCTCTTCAACGGCGACAGAGAAGCACTCAACGAGGTGATCGCCGACGACTGCGTGCTGCAGATCGTCCACGCCTCTGACGTTGAAACCCACACGGGTATGGACGCCGTCGTCGAGGCGCTGTTGAAGTTGTCCGGCCAGTCTCACGAGGTCGGTCACCTCGAAGCTGCGGTCACCCACGGCAAGGCCGCGGCCGCATGGGGATACTGGCAGGCCGAGGCCGACGGCGACGACCTGCGGCACTTTTCGCACACGATGTGGTTCACCACGCACAAAGCTCAGGACTTCGGGCAGATGAGAATCTTCCAGGTCTGAGCCAGATCGGGACCTGTCAGATCCGGATCTTCCAAGCCTGAGCCAGAACAGGGTCCGCTGGACCTGAGCTGTGCCCTCAGTCCCAGGGGTTATCGCGGTTGTAGCGGCGATGCGACCGGTGCCGGTCCCGCTCTTCCCGGCGTGAGATCTGTCCGGGAGAGTACGGCGGATGGGACGGATGCGGCGGTTGCAGGCCTGTGCCGAAGTCGGCTTCATAGTCCCGCTCGGGGGCTTCGCCCTCTTCGAGCTGTCGCTTGGCCTCAGCATCCCCGAGCTGGGCCCGAGCTCTGCGGGTGAGCTCCTTCTTCCGATTGCGGATGATCTCGTCCTTACGTGCGATGTGCCCTAAACCGCCGAGCAGCGAGGGAATGATGACGAAGATCGGCCAGAAGAAGATGAACCCTCCAGATGCGATCGATGAGATCGCCCAGATCGCCAGCACGATCCCGACTGGCCCGGCGACTGCACCCAGCAGTGACCGGCGCACCCGGTCCCGGTAGTACTTCTGCGCCGCGGCATCGATCTGCTCCGGCGTGATCGGCACTCGCTCTGCCTCGAGGCGAGCCAGGGCCTGCGCGCGACCTGCGTCGTCGAGCCTGCCAGGTTCGACCTCGGCCGGATCGGCGAGGACGAGATCCTCGATCAGCGCTGGTACTTCACCGAGCGTCTTGATCTTCGCAGCCGCCTCGGTGCGTTCATCGAACTCCTCAACGTCGAGCTGACCGAGGGCATAACCCTCCGAGAGGACATCACTGACGACCGCGCGATCGGCATCAGAGGCCCGGACCTGCCCATACGATCGGGGATCTGCGCTGAACCGCGACCAGAGGGGACTGGCGTTCATGGTGAATACTCTAACCCCGCGGTCAGCGGTGAGACTGAGGATCAGCCGGGAATCGGGCTGGACTAGACTCGATCGAGTGGAACCCGTCGTCGTGCTCATCCTCTTCGCCGTGTTCCTCGGCGCATTGTCCCAACGCGTCACCGGGATGGGATTCGGCTTGGTCAGCGGCCCTTTCCTCGTTCTCCTCCTCGACCCGTTCAGCGGCGTCATCCTCGTCAACATCTGCGGAATCGTCGCCTCATTCTCCGTCTTCGTCCGCACCTTCGCCGAAGTGGAATGGCCGCCCTTCCGACACCTTGCCTTGGGAGCGGTGATCGGCACCATCCCCGGCGCACTGCTGTCGTCATCGCTGCCCACCCCACTGCTGCAGATCCTCATCGGCGCACTCATCGTCGTCTCCCTCATCAGTTCGCTGACCTTGGGGAAGCTGGGGCGGACGATTCCCGCGAACGGCGGCACACGGCTGACGGCCGGGCTCTTCTCCGGGGCGATGTCCGCCGCGGCAGGAGCCGGGGGACCGGCGGTGAGCGCCTACGCAGTGCTGACGAACTGGGAACAACGGTCGTTCGCGGCCACCCTGCAGCCGTTCCTCGTCGTCGGGACCGCCTCGGCGGTGGTGATGAAGGTGATCATCGACGGAGGGACCTGGCCGCATCTGGAACTCGGAGTCTGGATCGGACTCGGACTCGTCCTTGTGGCGGGCCTCGCCGGAGGAGATTGGCTCTCCCGACATATCGACGTGAGCGCAGCGCGGATCGGGATGCTGGTCCTCGCATTCGGGGGCGGGATCGCGGCCTTGGTCAAAGGTCTTGTGGCCCTCGTCTGAGGCGGTGGCGCTCGTCTGAAGAGGTGGCGCATAGGCCGTCTGAGACGGTGGTACGCGGGGCGATGACCGGTGCCGTCTGACCTGCGCACACCGGTGTCGCATGATCTCGTGCAGCGGTCTTCCACCGCCTGGGTCTGAGCCGTCGTCGACGGTCAGGGACTGAGCGGATGTGGGGCACAGGCTCAGACGTCTGTCAGTTTCATCGGGCATACTGTTCGAGGACAAAGCTAGCCTGGGAGGCATGGATCGTGACTGAAGTATTTCTGTTGCTGCTCGTAGTTCTCGGGGCCGTTTTCTTCATCGGTCACCGCAAGGAGAAGAAGCGGCAGCGGGAATTGCACGCCGCTGAACTTCAGCAGGTGAAGAAGACTGCTGAAGAGGACGTCACCGCATTCGGTGAGGAAGTCGCCGAACTCGACGTCATCACCGCGGGCGTCGACCTCGACACGGGCGGAGCGCAGGACTACAAGCAGGCGCTCGACTCGTACGACGTCGCGAAGGAGACGCTCGAGAAGGTCTCCGAACCCACTGACATCCGCCACGTCACCGAGGCGCTCGAAGACGGCCGCTACGCCGCCAAGTGCGTTCGCGCCCGGGTCGAAGGCAAACCCCTGCCGGTGCGTCGTCCGCCCTGCTTCTTCAACCCGCAGCACGGTCCCTCGGTCGAAGACATCGACTGGGCCCCGGCCGGCGGCCAGCTGCGCCCCGTGCCCGTGTGCGCCGCCGACGCCGAACGCGTCGCCGTCGGAGCCGACCCGCTGGTGCGCAAGGTCGTCACCGGTGACGGTCACACCCGTCGCGCTTACTGGGAGGCCGGACCGGCCTACGCCGAATACAACCGCGGCTACTTCAACTCCTACGCCGGCTCCGGCCTGCTGCCCGGCGTCCTCATGGGCGCCATGATGTTCGGCGGCATGGGCGGCGGCTGGGACGGCGCATACGGCGGCGATATGGGCGACGCCGGCGGAGACATGGGTGACGCTGGTGGCGACATGGGCGGCGGTGACGGCGGTGGCTTCTTCGGAGGCGACGGCGGTGACGGCGGCGGTCTGTTCGACGGATTCGGAGACATGTTCTGATGGACACGATCGAGATCCGCGGCGATTCGATCAGACTCGGCCAGCTGCTCAAACTCCACGGAATCGCCGAACACGGTGCCATGGCCAAGGACATGATCGCCGACGGTGAGGTCAGCGTCAACGGTGAGGTCGAGACCCGCCGCGGTGCCACGATCCGTCCCGGCGACCGCATCGAAGCTCTCGGCGAAGTCATCGAGGTGGCTGCCGAGGAAGGCTGACAGTTTGCAGATATGAGAGGAGGGCGTCCCCGCGGGGACGCCCTCCATCTGTCTGTTCGGATTGAAACGCTGTCTGTTCAGACTGAACTACTGTCTGTTCGACTTGAGCTCCCTACTGCAATTCAGGAGCTCCCGGGGTGTCGTTCATGCCCGGGGCATCCCACAGAGCCGACCAGTTCGACGTGTCCTCTTCGAACGGCAACTCGTTGGAGAGGATGCCCTTGACCTGGATCTCCAGGGGATTGTCCCGCTGCTTCGGGCCCAATTGCACGAACGGATAGAAGGTTCCGCGCTTGTACTGGTAGACCAACGCCATCCGACGCCCGTCGGGGTGGACGAAGTATACGGTGGTGCACAGCAGCATCGTGTCGAAGCCCTGGTTGACCAGCGCCGAGTTCACGGCGTGGATGTTCGTGACGAGGTTGACCACCTCGGCGTTCTCATCGGCAACGACCTGCCACGTGAATCCGAAGCCGTCGTTCTCCTGCCTCACCGAGGCGGCCGGGTCGGAGCCGATGAGGGCGACGCTTTCGGACTCAGCGGTTTGGAACGCGGCTCCCTCGACCTGACGGAAGGCGACGGCTCCGACGCCGGTGGGGGTGAAGCCGGTTGCGGCCTGCAGCGTCAGTGCCGCCGGCGGCAGGGCGAAGAGGTCGTCGAGGTTGGCCCGTTTCGGTTTGGACCGACCGAGCAGTGCGTCGAAGAATCCCATGGAGCTCCTATTTCGGTGGTGCGCAGTTCAAAGGGTGCGGTGGGTGCTCACTCGGGGCGGGAGAGCTGGGCGGAGATCTGGGCCAGCTGCTCCAGTCGCTTCTCGAGTGAGGGGTGAGTGGAGAAGAGCTGGCCGAAGGCGGCCTTTCCGCTGATGGCGGGGATGAGGGCGAGGTGGTTCGCCGAGGCGGACGACCGCAGATCCTTCTCCGGAATCTTGGACATGTCTCCGCTGAGCTTCGTCAGCGCCGACGCCAGGGTGGACGGTGCACCGGTGAGGATGGCTGCTGCGCGGTCGGCGGCCAACTCGCGATACCGGGAGAGGGCGCGGATGAGGACGAACGAGAGCCCGTAGACGACGGCTCCGACGAGGATGAAGAGCAGCTGGATCGGAATGCCGTTGTTATTGTTGTTCGACCGTCCGAAGCTCATGTAGTAGCCGGCGCGCATCATCAGTGCGGCGACGACTCCCGTGACGCCGGCAACGGTCATCACCGTGACATCGCGGTGGGCGACGTGTGAGAGCTCGTGAGCGAGCACGACCTCGACCTCATCACGGTCGAGCTTCTCGAGCAGACCACGGGTCACGCACACCACCGAGCGCTCAGGGGAGCGGCCGGTGGCGAAGGCATTGGGGATCGGAGAGTTCGAGACGGCCACGCGGGGCTTCGTCGAATCGGCCAGCTGGCAGAGTCGGTCGACGATCGTATGCAGCTCCGGAGCCTCCTCGGGGGAGACCTCCCGTCCGCCCATGGCACGCATGGCGATCTTGTCGGAGAAGTACCACTGGAAGAAGAACGCGCCAGCGCTGATGAGGACGGCGATGATGACGCCGCCGACGCTCTGGCCGATGATCATCCAGATCGCGAGGATGAGCACGACATAGATGAGGCCGTTGAGGAAGATCGTCCATCCCATCCGCATGGTCAGTCCGTTGTCTTTGACGAAGCGATTCTTCACCGGGATTCCTCTCTGGCAGTGGCAGAACCGGCCCACTGTCGAAGACAATGGGCCGGGTGCATTTCGGTGCTCTGTGGTTTCAGGCCGGGTCCGGGATGAAGCCCTCGCCGGTGAGCAGTTCGGCGATCTCGGCCAAGGTGGCGTCGACGAAGGGGATGACGACATCGGAGGATCCGAGGTAGTCATCGGCGACGGGCTGCCCGTTTGCCGTGACGTAGTCGTGGAGGGCACTCAGCGCGGTGCGGGCGGCTTCCTCGTTGCCGGCGTTGACGGCATCTTCGACCTGGTTGTCGTACTTCTGGAGCAGATCCTGGTCGACGTTCTTGACGTCGAACTGGCCTTCGCCCATGATGCGGATGATCATTGCTGATCCTCACCTTCGAGCGACTTCTGGTCCTGCTTCTCGGACCCGGCAGGCAGGGACTCACGCATCCGCTGGAGTTCCATCTCGACGTCGTTCTCGCTGGAGAGGGAGTCGAGCTGGGCGGTGATATCGTCCTTCTGGGTTCCCGTGACGTCGTCGAGGGCACCTGAAGCGAGGAGCTCATCGACGGCACCGGCCCGCGCCTGCAGCGATGCGGTTTTGTCTTCGGCGCGCTGGACGGCGAGCCCGACGTCACCGAGCTCTTCCGAGATGCCCGAGAACGCCTCGCCGATCTTGGTCTGTGCGTCGGCAGCGTTGTACGTGGCCTTCAGCGTCTCCTTCTTCGTGCGGAAGGCGTCGACCTTGGCCTGCAGGCGCTGCGAGGCAAGAGTGAGCTTCTGCTCCTCACCCTGGAGTCCTTCGTGCTGGGTCTGCAGGTCGGTGATCTGCTGGGTCAGCCCGGACTTGCGGGTCAGGGCCTCGCGAGCGAGGTCTTCGCGACCGATCTGCATGGCCTTCTCGGCCTGACCGGAGAGCTTGTTCTGCTGCTGTTCGAGCTGGTTGATCTGCAGCTCGAGGCGCTTGCGGCTGGTGGCGACATCGGCAACACCACGACGGACCTTCTGCAGCAGCTCCAGCTGCTTCTGGTACGAATAATCAAGGGTTTCGTTGGGGTTTTCGGCCTTGTCCAGAGCTTTGTTGGCCTTGGCACCGAAGATCGTCGCGATCCGTTGGAAGATACTCATCCGTAGTCGACTCCTGCATTGGTTTGACCCGACGCTGCCAACCCGATCCACTCCGGTCCGGAGATTCTTGGCCAACACCGCCGCGAACTATCGCTCTCAAGTCTACTGAGAAAGGCTGATAGTTTGCCAGACGCCGACTATAAGAACGAACAGATCCCGGCCGCGGTATCTCGGGGATGAGCGGCAGAGGTCCCGGCGATCGAATCCGATCGGATCAGGGGGCGAAGAGGCGCGAGTTCGCCGCCTCGACTTCGGAGTACTGCCGGGCCGCCGTGTGGAGTGCTCCGTGGACGGAGTTGAGCGATTCCATGAGCTGCTTCTGCGCACGCTCCCATTGGTTGACCACGGCTTGGAAATTCTGGGCCGCACTGCCGCGCCAGCATTCCTGGAGGGCGAGCAGATTGCGCATCATCGTGTCGGATTCGGACACGAGATTGCGGGAGGTGTTCGCGGCGGCTGTGGCAGCGGATTGGACGCGTTCGGCGTCAACTTCGAAACTCATCATCACTCCTCTTGGTCAGAGACGTTCCGCCGCGGTCGGGCGAGACGACATCAGTGTCGGCTGACGCGACAGAGGAGGGGAAGAGCAGAAACCGAGGGTGTGGACAGCGTTCTGCTGTCCACACCCTCCAGGTGGCTGAGTCAGGTCCGGATCCCCAAGAGCGGACGCTTGAGTGGTGGACGATCGGGCGGCTGACCGCTGAGCCAGCGAACCGCCTCGGCGACTTGCCTACTGCAGCACGAGCGTGACGTCGAGCTTCTGTTCCTTCCCGCCGCGGACCACGGTGACCTCGACCGGAGTGTTCACCGGCTGGGCGCGGACGAGGGCGCGCAATGCGATGGCGTTGTTCACCTTGGTTCCGGCCACCTCGACGATGTCGTCTCCGTCCTTGATTCCGGCCTTGGCCGCGGGGGATCCGCTTGCCACGGACTGCACCTTGGCGCTGCCTCGGCTGATCCCACCGCTGTTGATGTGCCCGTCGGTGAGAGTGATGCCGAGGAACGGGTGCTGGGCCTTGCCGGAGGAGATGAGCTGGTCGGCGATCATCACGGCCTGGTTCGCGGGGATCGCGAATCCGATGCCGATCGATCCGGACTGACCTCCCTCGCCCTGGCTCAGCGATGCGGCCGCCGAGTTCACCCCGATGAACTGGCCATCACCATTGACCAGCGGTCCGCCCGAGTTGCCGGGGTTGATCGCCGCATCGGTCTGGATGGCGTTCGTGATCGTCATCTCCTTCTCCTGCGAGGAGGCATCCTCGCCGATGTTCTCCGTCGACACCGGACGGTCGAGCGCGGAGACGATGCCGGTGGTCACGGTGTTGGCCAGACCGAGCGGATTGCCCAGGGCCATCACGGGATCGCCCACGGTCAGCTTCTTCGAATCGCCGATGACCAGAGGTTTCACCCCGTCGGGCACCTGTTCGAGCTTGATGACGGCGATATCGGTCGAGGGATCGCGGCCGACGATCTTCGCCTCCGTCGTCTCGCCGTTCTTCATGGTCACGGCGATCTCGCCGTCGGGGGTGTCCGCCGGTGCGACGACGTGGTTGTTCGTGATGACGTGGCCCTGATCGTCGTACAGCGCACCCGAGCCGAGCCCCTGGACCTGGCCCCGAGTGCCGACCTGGATCGACATCACACTGTCCGAGGTCTTCTCTGCGACCTGCGTCCAATCGGGGGTCTCGATCGTCTCCTCGGCGACCTTGCGCGGTTCGTCCTGCTGCAGCGCCGAGAGCGCATAGTTCCCTCCGAACGCGAGAGCCCCACCGAGGAGCGCGGCCACCAGGCCGATCGCGATCGTCGCACCCCAGCCGGGTCCCTTCTTCTCTCGCCGAGGCGGCTGCTGAGCTCCGTACGGACCGAACCCGTCCGGCCCGACCGGACCACCGGGTCCGTTGGGATCTCCCGGTCCACCGGGCCCGGGCTGGGAACCGACGGCTGAGAATTCCGAGGAATAGGGGCCCGAGCCATGTGCGGCCGAATAGGCGTTGGAGCCGGTGGGCTGGCCGGGAGCGTTGTGCTGGTTCGGAGCGACCTGCTGACCAGAACCAGGCTGTTGGCCCGGAGCGTTCGGGTACCCGGGACCTTGCGGGTTCTGGGGATCGTTCGGGTTGCCGGGAGCGCCCGGGTAGCCGGCGGAACCTGTCTGCTGAGAGTTCGCCCCGGCGTGATAGGACCCAGCGCCGGCAGCCGCTGCTCCGGCTCCTGCCGCAGAGCCAGCTCCTGCTGCGGCTCCGGTTCCGACAGCAGTCGAGCCGGTGCTGTTCTGTCCGGCGTTGTTCTGGCCCTGATACGACTGCGGCCCATTCTGCTGGGGCTGACCGTACGGGGTCTGGCGCTGCGGCTGATTCGGCTGGACGTTCTGCCGATCCGGCTGCGGCTGATTGCCGAAATCGCCCTGGGCACTCTGGTGCCCTGGATAGCCCGGCTGACCGCCCTGCCGTTGGCTGCCCGGCTGGCCCGGCTGTCCGTCGTGCCGTTCGCCGGCATATCCGCCCTGCTGCCCACCGGGGTGGTAGGGGGACGACTGCTGGGAGGGGGAGCCGCCTCGGTGAGGGGATCCGTCCACAGGGTTCTGCGCCTGAGTCGACGGAACGTCGGGGCGTCGCTCGGGCGGTGCGACCGGTGGACTGACGCGTGCAGGGCCGTTGGGCTGGGACGGGAAGGTGCGCGGAACCTCGGCTCCGGACCCGCGGTAGCCACCGGCCGATGGGCTGCGACGTCCCCCGGCGGCGGAACCGCTGCCCTGATTCCGCGACGGACGCGGTGTCTGTTCATCCGATCGGGAGCTGCGGGACACCTCATCCGGATTCTGAGGGTCGGTGTTCTCGTTCATCGCTCATCCTTTCGCGTGTCCGCAGTGGTATCGCCGTTGTCGGAGATGGGCAGGTCGATGCGGAACGTCGCACCGCCGCCCGGAGTTTCGTGGACGGAGATCGCACCATGGTGGTTCTCCACGATCGCCTTGACGATCGACAGCCCGAGTCCGGATCCGCCGGTGTCCCTGGTCCGGGACACGTCAAGGCGGTAGAAGCGCTCGAAGATGCGCGGAACCACCTCGGGGTCGATTCCCTCGCCGTGGTCCCTGACCTCGAAGCGGACCCTGCCGTTGGGGAATCCTCGCAGTGACTCATCGACCGTGATCGATCCGGCCGCCGTGACATCGGGGACGATGTTCGCCGGCTCGGGAGCCTTGGACTGAGGCCCGGATTGGGACTCGGCTGATGATGCGGACTGCGCCGCAGTCCGGGAATCGGCCGCTGCACCATTCTGCGGTCCGGAATTCTGAGAACCGGAGGGCTGCGCCGACTGCGATCCGGACGGTGTCCTGAGCTGCCCGTTGTGCTGCCCCTCTCCCTGCTCCGCATTCGGGGCGGGACTCTCGGACCCGACCTGACGGTCGGGCTTGGCCGGGGACTGAGCGGCGGTTCGGGGGTTCGGCTGGGTGTCGGCTTGGTCGTGTCCGGCAGAGTCGCCTCGGCGGAAGATGCGGACCCCGCCGGTGACGAACCCGCGTTCACGGGGTTTGTCCTTCGCCCCGTTCTTCGCACCATTGCGACCGTTCTGACCGCGGGCGCCGCCCTCACGGATCTCGCCGGTGTCAGCGGAATCGGGGTCGACGGACTCGGGGAGACCGACGACGCCGACGGCGAATTCGATCGCCGCGTGATCGGGGGTGTGTCGCACGGCGTTGCCGGCAAGGTTGACGATGACCTGGCGGATCTTCGATTCGGATCCGCGGATCATCGGCACGGGTTGGGCATCCTCACCGTCGAGTCCGATGAAGCTGATATCGCGGTCCGGGGCCTGTGCCGCGGCATCGGCGGCGGCATCGCGGACGACCGTGTGCAGATCGACCGGACCGATCTCGGCGGCACGCTGCTCGTCGAGCCTGGCCAGGACGACGAGATCGTCGACGAGGACGCCCATGCGCTTGGCCTCGGACTCCATCCGCTCCATCGCATTGGCCACGTCCTCGGACTTCGTGATCGCACCCTGACGGTACAGCTCCGCATACCCGCGGATCGTGACCAGAGGCGTGCGCAGCTCGTGCGAGGCGTCGGAGACGAACTGGCGGATGCGCTTCTCCGAGCGGGTCTGCCCGTCGAACGAGTCCTCGATGCGTCCGAGCATCGTATTCAGCGCCGCCGACAGCCGCCCGAGCTCGGTGTTGCGCGGATAGCTGGGCACACGTTGGGACAGGTCGCCGGCGGCGATGCGGGAGGCGGTCTTCTCGATATCGCGCAGCGGCCGGAACGTGTTGTTGATCGCCCAATAGCCGACTCCGGCGACCATCGCCAGGGCCAACAGGCCGATGCCGATCATCGTGTTCCGGGCCCGCTCGTTGATGTTGTCGACCTCGCGGTCGAAAGGCACCGCGATGGACACGAGCACGTCGGTGTTCTTCACCTTCATCGCTCGCGCTCGCCACTGCGAGCTCGTTCCGGCGACAGTGAAGGGCTCGCCGCCGCGGGAATAGACTTCCTTCTCATTGATCTTCGGCAGGATCGGATGGTTCTGCGGCTCCGGGGCGACGGGGTCGCGGATCGGATCCCCGTCCGTGTTGTAGAACTGCACATAGAATCCACCCGGCAGGAGGCTCTTGAGCTGATCCCAAGAATTCGAATCGATCGTCGTCGACGACGGCGCATCCTCGGCGTCGTCGTCCCCGGACTGGAGTTCGGCCTTCTGGAACACATCTTGGTAGGCCTGCTTCGCCAGGGTCTCGGAGGCGCTGATGAGTCGTTCATCGGTGCGCTGGACGAGGCTGTCGCGCAGGTTCTCCAACACCCAAGCGCTCGTCCCCGTGAGGACGAGCAGCATGAGCAGCATCATGATGGCCAGCAGCTTGGTGGTCAGAGACCATTCTTCCCAGAAGCCGGGACGGGAGGGACGGGATTCTATTGCCACGTATGTAATCTATCGTCCTTGCATGGACGACTACTTGGATTCCGGTGTGCGCAGCATGTAGCCGACCCCGCGCTTGGTCTGGATCATCGGTGTCCACTCCATCTCGACGGGGTGGCCGGCGGCATCCGTCTCCGGGGTGACGTCGATCTTGCGGCGCAGGTAGGAGATATAGGACTCCACGATTCCGGTGTCTCCGCCGAAGTCGTATTCCCACACGTGGTCGAGGATCTGCGACTTCGACAGCACGCGGTTCGTATTCAGCATGAGGTAGCGCAGCAGCTTGAACTCGGTGGGGGAGAGGTCGATGAGGATGCCGGAGCGGCGGACCTCATGGGTGTCGTCATCGAGTTCGAGGTCGCCCGCCACGATGACGGCGTTCTCCTCGTCCTCGAGGTTGCGGGTGCGGCGGAGGACGGCGCGGATGCGGGCGACGACCTCTTCGAGGCTGAAGGGCTTCGTCACATAGTCGTCACCGCCGACGGTCAGGCCGGTGATCTTGTCCGAGGTGTCGTCACGGGCGGTGAGGAACACGACGGGGGCGTTCATCCCGATCTGGCGCAGACGGCGGGTGACGGTGAAGCCGTCCATGTCCGGGAGCATGACGTCGAGGACGAGGAGGTCGACCTCGGTCTGCTCGGCCAGGCGCAGCGCCTCGGCGCCGTTTGCGGCAGAGACGACGTCGAAACCGGCGAAGCGGAGACTGGTGGACAGGAGTTCGCGGATATTGGGCTCATCATCGACAACGAGCAGGGTGGCTTCGATGTCGGTGTCGTTCTGTGCTGTAGTCATGGCTCCAGTCTGAGTCCCATTTCTGGGAGTGGGCTGGAGGTCAGCTGAATGCGAATGTGACATGCATCACTGAAAAACTCTCAGGAAAGTCCTTTTGGGTCCTGGATCGGGTATTCGTTCTCAGGAACGAAAGCGTGATTTCAGTGAAAAATGTGGTCGCGGCCAGTTTGCGTTCAGAAATGATCGCCGAGGCGGGTGTGCTAAGGCGCGTTCAGCTGAGTATGGGTGTTCGGCTCAGTGCGGGCGCGGCGGGTGCGGTGGGCGCGGACCAGGAGGCATTGGGAAGACGGTGTCAGACCGAGATGTCGGATTCTCCCGGATCTCGCGCCGTGGACGGAGGTCGATGAGCTGCTGAGTGACGGCGAAGCGTTGAACTCTTTCAGGGCGAACGCGGTCGTAGACTACCTGGCCGCGTGTTCCGGGCATCGATGGGTCCTGCTGGACGAGATGGCGCGCCCAGCGGTCCCGGCCCTTGTCGTCGACGAAGTGAACCACGGTCAGGGTCGGGCCCCTCGACTGGGCCTGTGCCGAGTAGTCGATGACTCTTCCCTCTGCGAGGGCGACATTGGGGTGAGGCGGGCGGTCGAGGATCGGATAGCGGGCCCTGCGGAATGTGAGCAGTGAGACGGCGATGAGTCCGAGACCGGCGGCGATCGCAACCACCCACCAGATCGGAGCCGCGTCCGTCATGGCTGGAGCGAAGCCGAGGCCGAGCCCGCCGCCGGCTCCGAGCGCTGCCAATTGATACCGAAAGAATCGGGACAGGCTGCCGCCGGTGCGGAAGCGGCCGAGGGCTGCGAGCACGAGCAGGAAGCTGATGGCGGCAGAGACGAGGGCCACGATGACGGCGAGGGCGCTGAAGACGACTTTTTCGCTCAGCAGTCCTCCGGGGCCCGCGGGAAGGAACGACAGCACCGCAATGGCGAAGCCCGACGTCAGCGTGGCCGACATGGTGATGATGCCGGCAAGACCGGCGGCGAGCTTGCGTCCGGCGGTGATGTGCAAGGGCTGAAGTGACATGGGCGGCTCCTCGGGTCAGTGGTGGGAGTCGGCGTCGTGGTGGCGGGCACGGAAGGCCGCGACATGCGTGCGGGTGGCGCAGCTGCCGGTATCGCAGAAGCGCTTCGAGCGATTGCGGCTGAAGTCGGCGAGGTAGGCGCGGCAGTCCTCGGCGGCGCAGCGCCCGAGCCGGTCGAGATCGCCGGAGCGGATGAGATCGATGAGGACCAGAGCGACATCGGCGGCCACTCGGTCGGCCAGGCTGGCTTGAGCACCGGTCGCGTGCAGGTGCCAGTCCCAGTGGTCGTGTTTGACCAATTGCGGCACGGACCCCGAGTCGCTCAGTGTGAGATTGATCTCATCGACGACCGCGACCGCCCCTGCTTCGACCTCGTCATCCGTCTCGGCGTCGATGCTCGCATCCAAAGCTGCGGCGAATCTGCGGCGCAGCTCCAGGGTCTCGTCGACGTCGCTCTTGGTGGCGGTCAGAGGTCCTGAGAAGTCGTGCCGGGCCGCGAATTCGCGGAGTTTCGCGGTTGTCGTCAGCTCATCGCCGCCGCCCGTGATGTCGCCGGAGGTGTTGAGGAGGTCGACGAGCATCGTGAGGTTCGCGCGAATGTCGTAGATGAAAGCCATGGTAAATCACATTCTGCCACAGGACGTAAGGACCAAAATGCACTTGACCCATTTCAATTTCAGGGCCGATACTGAAATCGGCAGCCATCGGAGCGCCTCGGCGAGGGGAACCGGCAATCGTCGGGCCGCCTCGTCGAGGGGATGATCCGGCACCGCACCATCCACTCAGCGTCGCGCTGTCAACTCGACACCGCACCACCACCTCGGGGACGTCTGTCCTCGTACGCCACTCAACGTTTCACCACATCAGGAGGTCAGGAATGAATCGCACCGTCATCGCAGGGTTCCTGCTCACTCTTGCCTCCGCGTTCTTCTTCGCGGTGTCGGGGCCGATCGCGAAGACGATGTACGCGATCGGGTGGACGCCGGGCGCGGTGGTGCTCATCCGCTTGGCTGGCTCCGCGGTCCTGCTGCTCATCCCCACCCTTATCGCCCTGCGCGGACGCTGGGGCGAAGTGCTCACGCACTGGCGCACCGTCGTCACCTACGGCCTGGTCTCGATGGCCGGTGTCCAAGGGTTCTACTTCGTCGCCGTCGAACACCTCACCGTGGCCGTGGCGCTGCTGCTGGAGATGACCGCGCCGATGCTCATCGTCTTCTGGATCTGGGCACGGACGCGGACCCGGCCGGCGACCGTGACATTCATCGGGGTCGTCGTCTCCATGATCGGGCTCCTGCTCGTGCTCAACCTGCGCGGATCGTCGATCAGCATCTTCGGCGTGGTCATGGCCATGGCTGCCGCGGTCTGCCTGGCCAGCTACTTCCTCGTCTCTGCGAAGGACACGATCACGATCCCACCGGTCGCGCTGACCGGTCTGGGCATGGGGATCGGGGCGCTGGCGATGTCGGCCATCGTGCTCGCCGGCATCATGCCGTGGAACGCGGTGACGGCGGACGTCGACTTCGGCGGGGTGTCGATGTCGTGGGTCGTGCCGATGGCGATGATCGTCGTCTTCACGGTCGGCGCCTACATCACCGGGATCCTCGGTCTGCGCTATGTCGGGGCGACGGTCGGATCGTTCGTCAACCTCGTCGAGGTCCCGTTCTCGGTCATCGTCGCCTGGCTGGTGCTCTTCGAGATGCCCGCCCCGATCCAGCTCTTCGGCGGCGTGTTCATCCTCGGCGGCGTCGGCTTCATCAAGTGGGGCGAGTCCCGCCTGGCCCGCCGCGTCGCCCGCCGCGAGGTCGTCGCCAAGTCCGAACCCTCCCTCATCACTACCTAATTACTACCTGAGGGCGGCCCGGCAACCTGGCGCCAGGTTGCTGGGCCCCCGTCAGGTAGCAATTGAGGGGAGTGTCAGCGGACTTCGATGCTGTAGCTGTAGCCCTGCTCGGTGAGGAAGCGACGGCGCTGGGCGGCGAAGTGCTCATCGACGGTGTCGGCGGCGACGACCGTGTAGAACGTGGCCGAACCCTTGTCTTCCTTCGGACGCAGGATCCGTCCGAGGCGCTGAGCCTCCTCCTGCCGGGATCCGAAGGCTCCGGAGACCTGGATCGCCACCGAGGCGGCCGGCAGATCCACGGAGAAGTTCGCGACCTTCGAGACGACGAGCACCGGAATCTCCCCGGACCGGAACTCGCGGAAGAGCTCCTGGCGCACCGATTCAGGGGTCTGCCCTGTGAGCACGGGCGCACCGAGTTCGGCTCCGATCTCCTCGAGCTGGTCGAGGTACTGACCGATGACGAGGATCTGCGCATCCGGATGATCGGCGACGAGCTCGGAGACGATCGGCAGCTTCGCATCCGATGTCGCCGCCAACCGGTACCGGTCCTCACCGTCGGCGCGGGCATACGCGGTTCGGGTTCCGCCGTCGAGGCGGACGCGGACTTCATGGCAGGCCGCCGAAGCGATATAGCCGAGCCGTTCGAGTTCCTTCCACGGCACCTCGTACTGCTTGGGCCCGATGAGGGAGAACACCTCGTCCTCGCGTCCGTCCTCACGCACCAGCGTTGCGGTCAAGCCGAGGCGACGGCGAGCTTGCAGGCTTGCGGTCAGTCGGAAGATCGGTGCCGGCAGCAGGTGCACCTCGTCATAGATGACCAGGCCCCAGTCCTTGGCGTCGAGGAGCTCGAGGTGGAGGTACGAGCCCTTCCGCCGGGTGGTGAGCACCTGGTAGGTGGCGATGGTGATCGGACGGATCTCCTTCGTCGATCCCGAATATTCGCCGACCTCGTCCTCGGTCAGGGTGGTGCGGCGCAGGATCTCGTCCTTCCACTGCTTGGCCGAGACCGAGTTGGTCACGAGGATGAGCGTCGTCGTCTGCACCCGAGACATGGTGGCCACACCGACGACCGTCTTCCCCGCACCGCACGGCAGAACCACGACCCCGGACTCACCGGACAACGACTGGTCGATCGCCTGCTTCTGGTAGTCGCGCAGATGCCACTGACCGCCGTGGGCATCATCGGACAGGGAGATCTCGTGGGCTTCGCCGTCGACGTAGCCGGCGTGGTCGGAGACCGGGTGGCCCAGCTGCAGCAGGGCGTGTTTGAGTTCGCCGCGCTCGGAGGGGTGGACGAGGACGGATTCGGCGTCGATGCGTTTGCCGAATTTGCCGACGAGGTCGGGCTGGCCGACGAGCTCATCGAGCAGTCCCGTCTCCGTCGAGGTCAGGGTCAGACCGTGGATCGGATGGTCGATGAGGGTGAGCACACCGAATCGGTCCATGATGTCGACGATGTCGACGAGGAGCTCATGCGGGACGGGGTACTTCGCGAATTCGAGGAGCACGTCGACGACGGATTCGGCATCATGGCCGCTGGCGCGAGCGTTCCACAGCCCCAGCGGAGTGATCTCATAGGTGTGGATGTACTCCGGGGTCCGCGACAGCTGCGCGAACGGGGCGATCGCCACGGCCGCCTCAACGGCCAGGGGATGTCCCGATTCCAGCAGCACAGTCCGATCGGACTGCACGATCAACGGACCATTCATTCAATACTTCCCTTCCCGAAGTGTGATGACACCAGAGGACACAACACGTCCATCACCCCGATTGTTCCCGCTCTAAGCTACCCGACGGGGGCCCAGCAACCTCGCGCCAGGTAGCTGGGACGCCGTCAGGTAGCAATTAGGGGGAGGGGTCGACGGAGACGATGCGGGCGACGGACAGGGAGGCCTCGGCGCCGGTGGTCGTCACCACTCCGCGGACGCGGCCGGCGTTGAGGGTGGCTGGCAGCATCTCGATCGTCCGCTCCTTGCCGTGGGAATCCGCGATCCGAATGAGCACGCGTTGCTTCGCCTCCGCCGCTTCCCGCAGCCGATCCATATGTCCCAAGGGCTCGTCCGTGCTCACCTGTGCGGCCGCCGTCGGTGCCGACCGCAGGATCCGAACATATTCGCCGAGGTGGCCGTCGCTGACCCGCGGACGTCGCCTCACGCTGACCTCGGGTTCCGATTCGGTGAGCACCCGACGTTTGCGCACCGGCCGGGCCGCCGAATGCAGCAGAGCATGATGATCCCCGGCCTCGAGCAGGTGCATCGTCCGCTCCGGGCCCAGCTGAGCGATCGCCACGGTCGGAGCCAGACGTTCGAGACCGGCCGACATCATGGCCTGATCGGAGAGGATGACATCGAGGTCGACCGGATCGTCGACGATGAGTACCGCCCGGGCCCCTGCCACCCGCACTCGGCGCAGCTTCGAGGCCGTGTTCTGCACGAGGAATTCCAAGGTCGACGGCAGCTCTTCGGCAGTGATGCCCGCGAGCTCGGCCAAGGCCTCCTCCGGGGTGATCCCGGACTGCATGGTGTCTTCGATGGTCTCGCCGTCGATGCGATAGACGGTGCCCTGGCCGCGTGCTTCGACGACGGCATATTTGCGCAGAATATGGTGGACCCGCGGCTCGATCGGGCCGGTGGCCACCGCGGTGAGATCGGACTGGATGAGCACCGTGTCGACCTCGGCCCCGAGCCCCTCGGTGACCGTTGCGATGACATCGCCGGGCACTGTCAGGGCGTCGACGGACACACCCAACGGCAGGATCGAGGGGTCCTGCTTGGCATGCTCGGCCATCGCCCGATCCAGTCCGGCGGCCAGACGGAGTCCGAACCGGCTCGGACCGAAATGATCCGGCTCCTGCAGCGGAGTCGTCGCCAGCCCGAAACTCACACAGGTATGGAGAACGGCCTCGGTCATCGCGAACTCGTGTGCCGGCAGCAGCGGATGCCGACGCAGCGCCTCGGCGTGGATCCACTCGGCCGACCGTGCCGAACCCAGACCGATGTCATGGAGGACAGAGAGCACGGCGAAGCGCAGCAGCGGCATCGCCGGCACCGACAGCCCATAGCCCTTGAACAGGGACTTCTTCGGAGCTGCGAGCACGGTGAGGCGTTCGTTCTCGCTCGCCCCCGCCGCCAGCTGCGTGACGTCGAGCAGATCGCGCAGCCACGCCCCGACCAGCGCCGCCCACAGTTCGGCGCGATCACCGGCGAGGGCGGAATCGGCATCGTCGGCGGCCGTCCACTGCGGATCGAGCGCATCGTCGAGGACTCCGATGAGGTGCAGCGATTTCGCCGCCTGCAGCAGGGTGATCGTCTGCTCGAGACTCAGTTCGAGGGTGCGGGCGAGTCGGGAGACGTCCCGTTTCGAGATGCCGCCGCTGGTCAGCCGGGAGATCGGGGAGGCGGCGAGCTCGTCGACGAGGCCGCGCAGGGATGAGATGACCTCGGCCACGGCGGCCTGTTCGCTGTTGTGGATGAGAGGCTGACCGATCGCGGCCGTGCTCGAATCGATCGATGAGGGGTCGATCTGCCAGGGATAGGCTCGGGCGGATTCGGCCGCCGAGGTGGGCAGCAGGGTGATGGCCTCGGACTGGATCCGCCAGATCCCGTCCCCACCGGCCGGCCATGCCAGGCCGAGGTCGCGCAGTCGGGGCAGGGCCGCCTCGGCGAGGGCGGGATCGATATGCGCATTGCCCGTGATCTTGATCTCCGGCGTCGTCCGGGCCGCCTTGGCCAAGGCGATGAAGACCTCGAGCGACTGCGCGTCGAGGGCTTCGATGCCACGGGAGACCCCGATGCGCGAGGACGCGGCCGCGGCCAGCGCCGCCATCGTCGGGGACTCGGGTTGGAGGAGGTCGCGACGGGTCCGGACGAAGGACTCGAAGTCGGCATCTGCACTGTGGGACAGCCACTGGCTGAAGGTCATTGACATCGCAGATCAGTCTATCGCGAGGGGTACAATGGAGGCGCAGAGAAGGATCAGAGATCGGACGGAAGGACGCGCATTGTCAGCCACTCGAGTCGACACGACCATCGTCGTCGCCGCGGTTGCCGCCGCAGCCATCGGGGCGCTCGGCCTCATCGGCGTCCTCGGCCAGGCCTGGATGGGACTCACGCCCAGTCCGCTGCTGACCTTCCTGCCCATGATCCTCGTGCCCATCGCCGTCATCCTCGCCTGCGTGGCCATGATCCGAGCCGCCCTCCGACGCAGACAGACCGGGGTGGGCCACCGCTGAAACCATCACTCATGCCTCGCCCCGCAGGTCCGGGTGCGGGCATGAGCCCCACCCGCACAGTGTGATCGAAGGGTGCGGATCCCCACCTCGCCGAGGCGGTCGACCACCCAGTCGTGTACGCACCCGTGATCTCCCGCCGCCGATAAGGCGCTCGCCGCCACCGTGCACGTGACCTTCACGGATCGGTGAGAGTCAGGGGACACAACGCCGATGCGATGCGCCCGGCCTAGTCTGACCGTCGGTGATGAGGGCGCACGAGCACAGCGATCACATGATCTGACCAGCTTCCCGGCTGCGGAATCCAACTCCACAGCCGACCGACACACGGCCCGCACCAGCGGGCACCGTGCGATCAGCCCGCATCAGCGGGTACGAACAGACAGAAAGGACATCATGCCCACCGGACGCGTGAAATGGTTCGATGCCGACAAGGGCTTCGGCTTCGTCATCGCCGAGGACGGCTCACAGGCCTTCCTCCATTCCTCCGTGCTGCCCGAAGGACTCGAAGTCACCAAGGGCACCCGACTCGAATACGATGTCGTCGATTCCCGCCGCGGAGCGCAGGTGCTCAAGGCCCGCCCCCTGAACACTCCGGCCAAGGTTGCCAAGGCCCGCCGACGTCCGGCCGTGGACATGGCAGTTATGGTTGAAGATGTCATCAAAGTATTGGATGACCTCAACAACGGACTGCAGCACGGCCGTTATCCGGACCCCACCCATGGGAACAAGGTCGCCAGCCTGCTGCGGGCGATTGCCGACGATTTGGAGTCCTGATGTCATCACTGTTCAGTGATTGGCTGGCCCGGCAGACCGCCGCGCCCGCCGAGAGCGACGCCGAACAGACCACCGAGGCAACCCCGGGCGTTGACGCGCCCGCCGCCGCGGGTGAAACGACCGCCGCTGCAAGTGCGGTCGCTGAGGATTCCGGCACGGCCGCCTCGGCGAAGGCATCGAAGACCGGTCGTGCGCGATCGGGCACGGAGAAGGTCGTCCTCGACACCCAGCTGGCCGCGGCGATCGATATCGCCCGCACCGCCATCACCGAGGTGGCCGGCACCGCCGTCGTCGGCGAACACCTGGGCACGGTGGCCGAGGCGACCCGCCTGGTCACCCACTACTTCGTGTGCACCGACCCGACCTACCGCGGTTGGCGGTGGGTGGCCGTGCTCGCCCGTGCCCCGCGCGCGAAGAAGGTCACGGTCTGCGAAACCGCGCTGCTGCCCGGTCCCGATGCTCTCGTCGCCCCCGAATGGGTGCCGTGGGAGGAACGTCTCGAACCCGGCGATATGGGCCCGCGGGATACCCTGCCGAAGCTCGACCGGGATCCGAACCTGCAGCCGGGCTTCCAGCAGACCGAGGACAATGCGGCGGACAACGTCGACCAGATCCAGAACTTCGAATTCGGTCTCGGTCGTGAACGCGTGCTCTCCTCCGACGGGCTGAGCGCGGCCGCGAGCCGGTGGTCGGAATCCGATGCCGGACCCGACAGCGAGTTCGCCTCTCGCGCGGCCGGACACTGCGGCAGCTGCGGCTACCTCATGCCGATCGCCGGATCGCTGCGTCAGAAGTTCGGGGTCTGCGCCAATGCGTGGTCGCCGTTCGACGGTCGCGTGGTCGGACTCGAATCCGGGTGCGGTGCGCATTCGGAGACCGATGTGAGACGGCCGAACAACGAGCCCGCTGAAGCCGTCGTCGACGACTACTCCGGCGAGCTCGAGTTCCAGGAGGGCTGAACCTCTCGATGTCCCAGATGTTCCGGTCACTGTCGGAGCCGAACTACCGGCACTGGTTCGCCGGTGCCCTGATCTCCAACACCGGGACATGGATGCAGCGCACGGCGCAGGACTGGATCGTCCTGACCATGCTCACGGACAACAACGCTTCGGCGTTGGGCCTGACCATGGCTCTGCAGCTGGGTCCGCAGCTGATCATGTTCCCGTTCGCGGGAAACCTCGTCGACCAGTTCGACAAACGGCGTCTGCTCATGGTCACTCAGGCGCTGCTGGGATTCATCGGACTCGTCCTCTTCGTCCTCACCATCACCGACGTCATCGTCCTCTGGCACGTCTACGTGCTTGCGTTCACGCTCGGGATGCTCACGACCCTGGACAATCCGGCCAGGCAGGCCTTCGTCTCCGAACTCGTCGGTGAGAAGCTGTTGCCGAACGCCGTCAGCCTCAACTCGGCGTCCTTCAACGGCGCCCGCATGATCGGACCCGCCGTGGCCGGTGTGCTCACCGCCGTCATCGGACCCGGTCCCGTCTTCCTCATCAGCGGACTCGGCTTCGCAGCGACGCTCACCGTGCTCCTCCGGCTCGACAAGTCGAAGCTGCATCCTTCCGGTCGACGCGGCAAGGGCGGAGTCCTCGGCGGACTGAAATATCTGCGCAGACGTCCGGACATCACGGTCGTGCTCGTCGTGCTGTTCGTCGTCGCGACCTTCGGATTCAACTTCAACATCTACACGGCGACGATGGCGAAGATCGAGTTCGGCAAGGACGCCAGCGGCTTCGGTCTGCTCAACTCCGTCATGGCCATCGGGTCCGTGACCGGGGCGCTCGCCTCGGCCAGGCGGGAGAAGCCCCGCCTGCGCTTCATCTTCGGCGCCGCCGGCGGATTCGGTATCGCCGTCGGCGTGGCATCGCTGATGCCCAACTACTATCTCTTCGCCGCCTCGCTGATGTTCGTCGGCTTCGCATCGCTGACGATGATGACCTCGGCCAACGCCTATGTGCAGACGACGACCGCGCCGAACTACCGCGGCCGAGTCATGGCCATCTACGCAGCCGTCGTCATGGGCGGCACCCCGATCGGGGCACCGCTGGCCGGCTGGGTCGCCGATGCCTTCGGGCCGCGGATGGCACTCGTCGTCGGAGCCGCCTCGGGGATCATCGCCTTCGCCGTGGGGCTGCTGTGGATGATCACGGCCAAGGACCTGCGCCTCCACCGGGACCCGAAGTCCCGGATCCGGCTGCACATGAGCTATCAGGGCCGGCCGCCCGGCGGCAGCGGACACTGACGGGTTCGAGCGGGATTCGGCACTCGGCGGGCCCGGAGGTTCGTGTCATAGAATTTCGATCGACCGCCTCGGCGAGGGATTCGAGGGTCGAGCGATGGAAACGGACGGACTGTGACAACTGACATCATCACCTCGGTGCTCGTCGGCCTGGCGATCCTCGTCGGCTGCCTGGGCATCATCGTGCCGGTGCTGCCCGGGTCGATCCTCATCGCCATTGCGGTGCTCATCTGGGCGATCATCATCGGCGGACCGAGCGCGTGGATCATCTTCGCTATCGTCGCCGTGTTCGTCGCGGCCGGGATGAGCGCCTCGCTCGTGCTCACCGGCCGCAAACTCAAGTCCATGCAGGTGCCGAACTCCTCGGTGCTGCTGGGCGGGGTGCTCGCCGTCATCGGCTTCTTCGTCATTCCGGTTCTCGGCCTGCCGATCGGCTTCGTCGCCGGCCTCTACCTCGCCGAGTATGCCCGCCTCAAGGACGGGAAGACGGCGTGGAACTCCAGCTGGGAATCGATCAAGGCGATCGGCCTCGGCGCTGCCATCGAGTTCATCCTCGCCATGCTCGCCGCCATCACCTTCGGCATCGGCGTGCTCATCCACTTCTTCGGGTAAGGGCCGGTCACGGTCAGCCCCGGGCCGGCGGATGGCATCCCGCACCGTTACTGTCACACCGCACTCAGAGTGGCTTCACCGCGGGTAAGGTCGGGACCCCTCACCGACAGCGGCAGAACACCGCGTTGCAACGGGGTGTTCTGCGGCTAAGGGTGTGGGATGCCTGAGGCGGACCGGTGAAGCGGCGCGAACCTGTTCCGCCAGGTATGCGATTCTCAGTCGCGGTCGAGTCGCGCAGCCCTAAATGGCGAAAACCACAGTCCGATTGCTGTGAGAGCGAAGATCGCGGCTGCGAGGACCAAGGCGAAATCGGTGCCGGTGGCAGCTGCGAGGAATCCGGCCAGCGGCGAGACTATGACGATGACGGCGCGGTTGATCGAACGCATCGTCGTGTTCGTCCGCGCCTGGAAACGGTCAGGAGTGATCGACTGTCGGTAGGCCATCTCATGTGAGTTGCTCAGCCCGATCCCGAAACCGTGCAGGAACATCCCGGTGAACAGGATGATCGCCGAGGCGACTGTGGACCGGCCGTTCCCCGCCTCGCCGTCCGCGGCGAGTTCGGCCGAGATGAGAACCAGCACTCCGATGGCCGAGCCCACGTGGGCGAGGATCACGGTCCGCCCGGATCCCACGCGACGCCCTACCGTCCCTGAGCTCAGCGCTCCGGCGATGCCGCCGAGTCCGCTTCCTCCCATGACGATGCCGAAAGCGACGGTGTTGAGCCCGACGTCGCTGAGGAAGTACACGGCAGTGACCGATGCCAGAACCGCCTGCCCGGCGAACCAGATGTGTGTCCACACAGCGAGGTCCCTCAGCGTTCGAGTCGTATACACCCACTTCAGGCCGGCTGCGATTTCGTGTCCGAGCCGCCGTTTCGGCGGTGGCGGCGACTGCGGCGGTAGCCTGGGTTCTTCGACGCGGAACAGTGCGACGACGATCGCGGAGAACAGAAAGGTCGAGACATTGACGAGAACGGCCAGAGGAGCGGAGATGACGGCGAGAAGCGCACCGCCGAGTGCGGGTCCGGCGGTCTCTGCTGCCGCGTTGGTGCCGTCGATTCGGGCGTGGGCGGGCTGCAGGCTGCTCCGGGTGACGAGGCGGGGCAGAAACGCCTGCGAAGCGCTGTCGTTGACCAGTGTCGCCGTTCCCAGAAGCGCGACGAGTAGGACGAGCACGCCAAGATCGAGCAGATCGGCGAACCACAGAGCGGGGATTGCACACAGCAGAATTGCTCGCACCAGGTCGGTTCCGATCATGACTGGTCTGCGTCGCACCCGGTCTATCAGTGCCCCGAGCACGAGACCGAACAGCAGGTAGGGCAACCACCGGGAGGCGTTCAGCCAGCCCAAACCGACAGTACCCGCGTGCAGATGGTCGACGACGATGACCTGCAGGGCGATCATGGTGATCCAGCTGCCGAAACCAGAGACGGTTTCGCCCGCCCAGAACCAGCGGAAGGCTCGGGGCAGCGCCGCAGTCATAACCTCAGGCTAGCAAACCGCGAAACCCACCCGACAAGCATCTGCGGCCGCGGAGACAGTCCTCAAGTCATTGAGCCAGCCCGCGGATCACAGCGCCGAACCGCAACGCTCAGTGTCAGACCGCAGCTCACAGCGCCAGGTGGGCGATCTCCGTTGCCTCTTCGCCGAGTATCAGCCTGGCCAGCCCGTCGCCGATGAGCGGACCCATCGTAAGTCCACCGGCTCCGAACCCCGAAGCCAGCCACAGTCCGTCCGCGCCCGGGACCGCTCCCGCGTAGGGCAGCGCCCCCTCCCGCGTCGACATGGGGCGTACGCCGATCCGGGCCTCGAGGACAGTCGCCTCGGCGAGGCCGGGGGCGATCCGCAGCGCGTCGTCGAGGACCTGTTTCGTGCCGGCGGCCGTTGCGCGGACGTCGAAGCCGACGCCGTCCTCCCTGGTGGCTCCCGCGACGATGCGGCCTCCGTCGAACGGGGTAATGTAGTGGTGGTCGAGCGGGTGAATCGTCGGCCACGGCGATGTGTTGACCCCGCGCAGCCCCAGATGGAGCAGCTGGCCACGCTGAAGAGTGATCCCCACCTGGTGACCGAGTCGGTCGAGGAGATCAGCACTCCGTGCCCCACCTGCGATGACGAGCGCGTCGAAGTCGTCCATCGCCGAGGTGGTGCGAACCGACCATGTTCCCCTGCTCGAAGTTCCCCTGCCCGATGCGGTGATGACCTGCGCGGAGTCAGCGACGAACTTGGCGCCATACTGCCGGGCCCCGGTGAGGATCGCATCTCGCAGAACCCGCCCGTCGACACGTCCGCCTCCGGTGATGAGGAGTCCAGTCATGTTCGGAGCGATCGGAGGGAAGAGCTCGGCCAGCTCCGCCGCATCGATGTCATGGATCTCGCCAGCGACGGATCTGGCGGCCGCCACACGCTCACGGATAGTCGCAGCCGCCTCGGCGAGAGTGTCCGGGTCATTGTTGACGACGAGGGCACCGGATCGGCGGTAGCCGAGGTCCGGGATGCCCAGCGCAGTCAACCGTTTGAGAAACTCCGGATAGAAGTTTCCGCCGGCTGCGTACGTCTCGTAGTAGGCGCCCGTGCTCGTCGACACCCACGGTGCGATGATGCCTGCGCTGGCCGCTGTAGCCTGCCCGGCCGTGGCATCGTCGACGATGGTGACGTCGACGCCGCGGTAAGCGAGGGCGAAAGCGGTGCTGGCCCCGGCGATGCCGCTGCCGATGACGCCGACGCGGGCACAGCTGTCGACGGTGCGTGCTCGTGCTTCGGTCGCGGTGCTGGTCACGGTGCGCCTCCCCGGGCAGATCCTTCACAACGGCGGTTGCCGCCGATCAGTCACGAGCCTACGCCCCGCAGCACGATCTTTTCGGAGTGGAGGTCCTCCGTCCCGCTGGCGGCATCCCGCACCATAAGCGCCGGAACATCCCGTAAACATCAGAACGCCCCGTTGCAACGGGGCGTTCTGGCATTACGTGGAGGAGTTGCGCGGACGGCGCGCTGCTCGTTATTTGAGGGCGTCGATGACGAAGTCGATGCAGTCAAGCAGTGCCCGCACATCGTCGGGGTCGACGGAGACGAAGGTCGCGATGCGCAGCTGATTGCGGCCCAGCTTGCGGTAGGGCTCGACGTCGACGACGCCATTGGCTCGCAGCACCTTGGCCACGGCCGCCGCGTCGACCGACTCATCGAAGTCGATGGTGGCCACGACCGATGAGCGGTCGGCCGGGTCGACCACATAGGGGTGGGCCGCCTCAGCGGAATCCGCCCAGTCGTAGACGAGTCCGGAGGACTCAGCGGTCCGTTCGGCCGCCCAGGACAGTCCGCCGTTGCCGTTGATCCACTCGATCTGCTCGGCGAGCAGCAGCAGGGTCACCACCGCCGGTGTGTTGTAGGTCTGGTCCTTGGCCGAGTTCTCGATCGCGGTGACCAGGTCGAGCGAGGTCGGGATCCAGCGTCCGGAGTCTTTGATCTCCTGCGCGCGGGCGATCGCGCGCGGCGACATGATCGCCACCCAGAGTCCGCCGTCGGAGCCCATGTTCTTCTGCGGGGCGAAGTAGTAGACGTCGGTCTCGGCGATGTCGACGGCCAGCCCGCCCGCTCCGGAGGTGGCGTCGATGACGACGAGAGCATCTTCGGCGATCCCGGTCGGACGTGCGATTCGGGTGGCGACGCCGGTCGAGGTCTCGTTGTGGGGCCAGGCGAAGACGTCGGCGGCGTTCTCGCCGGTGGCCGCCTCGGCGGGGGAGTCCACGAGACCGGCGGCAGCCAGGGCTTCGGGCGACGGGACCGCGGACGTGCCCGGCTCGGCGTTCAGGATGAGGGAGGACTTCAGGTGTGGGGCGGTGCCGGTGGCCTTTGCGAACTTCTGACCGAACTCGCCGAAGGTCGCGTGGGCGGCCCGTTCGCGGACGAGGCCGAATGCCGCGACGTCCCAGAACACGGTGGACCCGCCGTTGCCGAGCACCACTTCGTAGCCCTCGGGCAGGCTGAACAGCTCGGCCAGTCCGGAGCGGATGCGGCCGACGAGGTTCTTCACCGGCGCCTGGCGGTGGCTGGTGCCGAGCACCTCGGTCGCGGCCGAGGTCAGCGCCCCGATCTGGGCGGGGCGGATGCGGGCCGGGCCGGACCCGAAGCGTCCGTCGGCGGGCAGGAGGTTCTTCGGGATCTCAATATTCGTCGCAGTCACGTTCGACATTCTACGGCGGGCCCGCCCGGCGCCCGGGACCGGTCCGTCATGTGACGGACGTGCCGTCTCGACATTCCCAGTCTCGACCGCCCCGCCGAGGCGGGACCCGGCTGACTCGTATCCGTGCCGCGTCGTAGAGTGAAGGCATGAGTGAGCCCGTCGATCGTCTCCCGCAGACCCGGAAGTCCTATGACTCAGCCGTCTTCGAACACCCGGACGCCGCACCCCTGGATCTGCTGCGCCAGTGGTACGACGAGGCGGCCGACCATGTCCGCGAACCGAATGCGATGACGGTCTCGACGCTCGACGAGTGGGGCCCGAGCTCGCGCATCGTCCTGCTCAAAGGCCTCGACGAACGCGGACTCCTGTTCTTCACCGACTACGACTCCGCGAAGGGCCGGCAGCTGCAGGCCGACCCCCGCATCGCCGTGAACTTTCCCTGGCAGGACATGGAACGACAGGTCCGCATCCGCGGCCTCGCCGAGGTGGCCGCCCCCGAGGACTCGGACGCGTACTTCGCCGTGCGCCCCCGTGGATCGCAGATCGGGGCGACCGTGTCCAAGCAGTCCCAGCCGGTGACCAGCCGCGAGCAGATGCAGGCCGAATACGATGCCGCGACGGCCGAGCTCGAGGGCCAGGACGTGCCGCGGCCCGACCATTGGGGCGGATTCCGCGTGCGCGTCTTCGAGATCGAATTCTGGCAGGGCCAGCAGAACCGGTTCCACGACCGGTGGGTCTTCCGCCGTGCCGACGGCAGCCACGAAGCAGCTGACCTCGACGACTCCTCGGCCTGGGAGGTCGTCCGTCTCTACCCCTGAGGCTCAGCCCCAGGGCACTGGCTTTCCGTGTTGCAGAATGAATCGGAACACGGTGCCGGCCACCCAGCACAATGGTCACTACATGCGCACCGCAACCGGGCGCAGTCGATGCAAAGGAGCACCCATGACACCCCCAGCAGGCAGTACCCAGTACGGGCCCGACGCCGTCTTCGACAACCTCATCGGCGGCGCACGGGTGCCCAGTGAGGACCGGTCGACGAATACGAACCCGTCCGATCCTTCCGATGTGATCGGCCGCTTTGCCCGCGCGGATGCCGCCACGGTCGCCTCGGCGATCGATGCCGCGCGCGCTGCCGCCCCCGCCTGGGCGGACCTCGGCACACAGCAGCGATTCGCAATCCTCGACAAGGCCGGCAGCCTCATCGCCGAACGCGCCGACGAACTCGGCGATCTGCTCGCCCGGGAAGAGGGCAAACAGCTCGCCGAAGCCAAGGGCGAGGTGCTGCGCGCCTCCCAGATCTTCAAGTTCTTCGCCGGCGAGACCATCCGCAACACCGGTGAGGTCGTCGACTCGGTCCGCCCCGGGCTCATCGCCGAGATGACGCACGAGCCCATCGGCGTCATCGGCATCATCACCCCGTGGAACTTTCCCATCGCCATCCCGGCCTGGAAGATCGCCCCGGCCCTGGCCTTCGGCAATACGATCGTGTTCAAACCGGCCGAACTCGTCCCCGCCAGTGCGTACGCACTGGTCGATATCCTCGCCGAGGCGGGACTGCCCGATGGGGTCCTCAACCTCGTCATGGGGCCGGGTTCCGTGGTCGGGGACGCACTGACCACCTCGGCGAAGGTCGACGCCGTGACCTTCACCGGATCCGTCGCCGTCGGACGATCCGTCATCGCATCGGCCGCGGCACACCAGATCAGCGTGCAGTGCGAGATGGGCGGGAAGAACCCGCTCGTCGTGCTCGGCGACGCCGATCTCGAGGCGGCCGCCGAGGCCGCGATCAACGGAGCCTTCTTCTCCACCGGCCAGCGCTGCACCGCGTCCTCCCGCCTCATCGTCACTTCCGATGTCCACGACGAATTCGTCGGCCTGCTCAAGGAGAAGATGGCGTCCCTGACCGTCGGAGACGCCCGCGCCGAAGGCGTCGCCATCGGACCCGTGGTCTCCAAGACCCAGCTCGACCAGGACCTCGATTACATCGCCAAGGCCCGAGCCGAAGGCGGGGAGGTCACCGGCGGTGAGCTCATCGACTCGGACACGGACGGGTATTTCCTCGCTCCCGCGCTCGTCACGGGCACGAAGCCGGGCGACACGATCAACGTCGAAGAGGTCTTCGGTCCGGTCGCCTCGGTGATCGAGGTCGCCGACTACGACGAAGCGCTGGCCGTGGCCAACGACACCGAGTTCGGACTGTCCGCGGGCATCTTCACGACCTCCCTGAAATATTCGACCCACTTCAAGCGTTACGCCGATGCCGGAATGGTCATGGTCAATGCCCCGACGGCAGGAGTGGACTATCACGTGTCCTTCGGCGGACGGAAAGGGTCGAGCTATGGTCCCCGGGAACAGGCTCGGGCGGCACGCGAGTTCTTCACAGTGCACAAGACGTCCTACACGAATGCGGGCTGAGCAGACCGGTGCGAATTCCTCCCGAGCGGGCAGATGCACACCCCGGTCGAGCCGTCGGGTGGCGACCGAAGCCGCGTCCGGGACGGGGCGATTCCTCGACTCACGGGATTTGCTGAACGCACGATAGGATTGGGGCAGATCGCAACGGCCGCGAACGGGTTCGCCTGTGCGGGGCGGAGCAGGGTCGGAACGACCCGAAATGGTGACAACGCCTGAAACGTTCGAAACGACCTGAAGACGAAGAGTGGAGTGGCTGGTCAGAAGTGAACGACCTCATTGATACAACCGAGATGTACCTCAAATCGATCATCGAGCTCGAGGAACAGTCGATCGTGCCATTGCGTGCCCGCATCGCCGAGCGCCTGGATCACTCCGGCCCCACCGTGTCACAGACGGTGGCGCGGATGGAGCGCGACGGACTGCTGCACGTGGGCAACGACCGCCATCTCGAGCTCACTCCGGAGGGCCGACGGATCGCCACCGACGTCATGCGCAAGCACCGTCTGGCCGAGCGTCTCCTCTCCGATGTCGTCGGACTCGAATGGGAACTCGTCCACGACGAGGCCTGCCGCTGGGAGCACGTGATGAGCGAGCAGGTCGAGCGCAAGCTCGTAACGCTGCTCTCCGAAACTTCCACCGGGCCCTACGGCAACCCGATCCCCGGACTCGACGTCATCGGCGGCGAAGCCTCGAAGACCACCGACGTCATCGACCTCGCCACGGCAGTCGGCCGGGACGGCGCGAAGAAGCTGACCATCGCCTGGCTGGCCGAACCCCTGCAGGTCGATATCCATCTGCTTCAACAGTTCCAGGTCGCCGGCGTCCTGCCGGGCAGCGACGTCGAGATCTCACGCAACGGCGAATACATCACCGTGCAGGTGCCCGGAGCGCAGGACGTACTCGACCTGCCGGTCGAGACCGCCTCGCACGTCTTCGCCTACCGAAGCTGAGACGCCCAGAAGCCTCCGCCCGATAGCGACGAGACTGCGTCTCAGCAACGGGACGAGACGCAGTCTCGATAACGGCACGGCTGTGTCTCGATAACGACGAGACCGAGCAACGGTAACGAAAGAGTGGGTGCTCGAACCCCGATTCGTTACAAATCACTGTGATCTCTGACCCAGGGAGTGGATTCTCCACCCCTGGGTCACGTCGTATAACGAGAAAATGTTACGAATATTTCAAGCCATTTTGAGCCTCTGACCTGCGAGTTTATGGAAAACATCACGGTTTCCCTCCGGTGGTTGTGACAAAAACGTGACAATCAGTCACCGATTGGTTACAGTTGTGGAGGTCGTTCACGCAATGACGACTTCACAGCGAGATCCGAGCGCCACGCTCGCCGTGAGATACCAAGGACCGATAGTGGCGGTTGGCTGAGAGCAGCCAATAGGGACGAGAGGGAAAACGTGGCAACTAAGCAGCATGGCCGCCGCGCCGCCGATGCCAAGGTCAAGACTCCACTGACCGAACTCACTGAACTTCTGAACGCCAACTCGGGCGTCTTCGGCCGTCGTGCAGCAGTGGTCGCTGCCAGCGGTGGTCTGCTGACCGCCGCAGTGATGCCGGCCGCCGGCCAGGGAGCCGACGACCAGAGCAAGGTCTCCGCAGAAGCCGAGACCACCCAGAAGGTCGACTTCGAGAACCAGACCGTAACCATCGGCGACGACTCGAACAGCAAGAAGGACAAGAAGGACGACGAGAAGTCCGATTCCTTCGGTGTCGAGAGCAAGGCCATCACCGCTGAGGCTGCTCCGAAGCCCAAGCCCAAGCCGAAGCCCGCTGAAACCTCCTCCGCTGACTCCGATGAGCCGGCCGGAACCTCCGACGACACCGCCAACAGCGGATCGTCCGACTCGGGCGAGTCCGACTCCAAGGACTCGGGATCCATCGACGGATCCAAGGCCGAGCAGGTCCTCGCCTGGGCCCAGAAGGGCGTCGGAACCCCCTACGTCATGGGCGGAACCAGCCAGAGCGGCTGGGACTGCTCCGGCTACACCTCGTGGGTCTACAGCCACGTCGGCGTGAACCTGCCCCGCACCTCCGGTGCTCAGAAGGGTGCAGGACAGATCGTCTCGCAGTCCGAAGCCAAGCCCGGTGACCTCATCTGGCACCCCGGCCACGTCGGCATCTACGCCGGTGGCGGACAGATGTACGATGCCGGTTCGCCGAGCTCGGGAACCTCGAAGCGCAGCTACAGCTGGATGGGCAACGTCACCTTCATCCGCGTTCTCTGATTCTCTTTCCGAAAGCTCCCTGTACGACTCGACGGTCCTCGAGTTGTACAGGGAGCTTTCGTATGCCCGGAAACTTCGGGCGCCCGCTGTTCGGCCCTGCAAGCTCGCCGAGGCGACTCATCGGAGCAGTCCAGGTGCCCGTGCTCCCGCTCGCACCTACCAGATTCGGTGAACGGAAACCGAAGTTTCCGTGACGCGAGCCGTATGAATTGGGTCACGGGCGCGCGCGGCGTTACTCTGGAGAAGATTGAGTTCCATAAATGGTGGGCACCAAGTGGTGTCGACCGCTGATGCGAAGGAAAGCAGATGGGGCATAGTCGAATAATTCGAATAGCCGCTCCAGTCTCTGGTGCGGAGTACATATCTGTCTCCGTGCCCTCTTTCCCAGGCGTCGTGCCCATGAGCACGGCGCCTTTTGTGTTCCCTGGGGCCGGGGCAGCCGGTTTCGGCCCAGTAGAGAAGAAGATGAGGGGCGAGATATGAAGACTCTCGTGCTGAACGCCGGTTATGAACCGCTGTCGATCGTTCCGTTCACACGAGCCGTGGTGCTCGTGCTGACCGGAAAGGCGACAGTCCTGGCCGCAGAGGACATTCCGGTGAGATCCGAGCACATGAGTCTCGATCAGCCCTCCGTCATCCTGCTCACCCGCTATGTGCGCCCGCCCAGCAACCGCCGCGTCTCGCTCTCCCGTCGCGGAGTCCTGCGTCGGGACGGCCACCGCTGCGCCTACTGCTCGAAACCGGCGTACACCGTCGACCACGTCGTCCCACGGTCCCGCGGAGGAGCGAACACCTGGGAGAATCTCGTCGCGTGCTGCCGCGAATGCAACAATCGCAAGGGCAATCGCACTCTCAGTGAGATCGGATGGAAGCTCAGCTTCCTTCCGCAGGAGCCCCGCCTCGGTCAGCTGTGGATGCGTGGGATCGACAAACCCGTCGAGAAGTGGCGACCATTCCTCGAGTACTCCAGCGCCGCCTGACAGCAACTCCAGCGCCGCCTGAAAACGGGGCATCGTCCCAGATAGGGGACCGTGTTGTCCATATGTTGGCGCAATTCGGATAACGATGTGACATAGGTGAAGTTCTCACCGTCAATGTGCTCTAGGGTGGACGAAACAGAAGTTCGCTTCGACCCAAGGAGCTTGCGATGAGTGAGCAGGATCGCCCACAGAACCCCGACCCGGCCCCGGCCGGTGAGCCCGAAGCCGTCATCGTCGGAATCGACGGTTCGCCGCCGAGCCGCAACGCCCTGGCCTGGGCGATCCAGGAGGCTCGCTCCCTGAACCGTCCGATCCGCCTCGTCGGCGCCTACACGATCCCGAGCGTGGCCGCAGCCGCTATCGATGTGTCCTATGTGCCCATCGACGACAGCTCGATCCGTGCGGCGGTGACGAACACGCTCAAGGAGGCCGCCGCCGAGGTGAAAGCCGCCGGTGTTCCCGTCGAGGCGGTCATCGAGATCGGAGACGCCGCCGGTGTGCTCATCGACGAATCGAAGACCGGCTGCCTCACCGTTGTCGGCTCTCGCGGGCGCGGCGGCTTCGCCGGTCGTCTCCTCGGCACGGTCTCGAGCGCTCTGCCGGCGCACTCCGCGTGCCCGACGGTCGTCGTCCCCTCCTGCTGGGACAACCAGGCCGAGCGCCCCGCGCACCCGACCTCGTCCCGGCCGATCCGACAGGACGGAGTCGAGGTCGAAACCCACGACCCGAATGCCGAGTCGATCGAAGGTCTGCGCTTCGACGGGAAGGTCGTCGTCGGCGTCGACTCTCTCGGCGCCGAATCTCCGGCACTGTGGAAGGCGGCCCGGCTCGCTGTGCGCCGTGGCTCACCGCTGCACATCGTCGCCGTCATCACCACAACGGTCATCGGTCCCGAGTGGCTGCCGAGCACCGCCGACCTCGAACGCCTCGTCAACGAGGGCGCGGACAAGCTCGTCGTCGCCAAGCAGCGTCTGGCCGAGGAGTTCCCCGATCTCGACGTCACGTGGACGCTTTTCGACGGCCAGCCCGCCGAGGTGCTCGTCCGCGCCTCTGACACGGCTGAAGTGCTCGTCATCGGATCGCGTGGCCGCGGCGGATTCGCCGGCCTCCTGCTCGGTTCGACCTCGCAGTCGGTGCTGCCGTACTCGCAGTGCCCGACGATGGTCGTCCGCGTCGCCCGTGATCACGGTCGCCGCAAAACCAACGAGGCCCCGGCAGAGCCTGGCCTCTAGACCCCGCCCGAGTCCGAGAATCCCGATCACGAAGCTCGGGTCCGGGTCCTTCAGGCCGGAAGACAATCACCGAGGCGGCCGATCGATACGATCGGCCGCCTCGGTGATGGTGGGTCTGGGCGACATCGGCAAGTGGAACTTGTTCAGTCAGGTGGTTCTGGCGCCCCCGGGCAGATTCGAACTGCCGACACCCGCTTTAGGAGAGCGGTGCTCTATCCCCTGAGCTACGGGGGCCAGGTGGTCATCCTCAACCACGATCACCCAGTGTAGCGTAGAAGAAACCTCACTGTTCCACGGTGTGCCAGCACCTATTATGGACAGATTCTCGTTAGGGTCGAATTGTGTCGGATTCCGTTAGAGACGAACAGTTCCCAGAACTCGGAGATGTCTTCGCCGAGTGGAAGAAGCAGGCTGCCCATCTGGGCGGTCGCGACACCATGCTTCATTTCCGGGACTCGCGTGACGGCAGCATCGACCTCTCCGGCGCCCACCCCTCCGGCCTGGCACAGCTGCTGGCCGGTCGCGCCACCCGACTCTCCAGTCTCATCCGCGACCACGACATCCTCACGGATGCGCGCCGGCGTGCGAAATCCATCCGGTCGAAGGCAGAGCAGCTCGACAACGAACGCGGCATCCGCACCGCTCACCTGGCGCTCGGATTCGCTTCGTGGACGGAAAAGGACGCGAAGTTCAAGTTCAACGCCCCCGTCGTCATGCGCCACATCACGCTGGTGCCTCGCGGGTCCCGCGTCGAGGACTACGAGATCGTGCTCGACAACGAGATTACGATCAACCCTGCACTCGTCCAGCACCTGCGCGAGGAATACGACCTCGACGTGCCCGTCGACGAATGGGTCGACGCGACCGGCGGACCGCACGGGTTCGATCCGGGCCCGGCTCTCGACCGTCTGCGTGATCTGGGGCAGAACGTGCCCGGTCTGCGGATCAACCACCGCCTGATCATTTCGACGTTCGCGAACATCGCGAGCCCGTTCTCCACCGACTACCTGCCTACCCAGCACCCCGTTCTGCGGGCGCTGGCCGGCGACGAGGACGTGCGTGCCTCCCTCGGTGGGCCTTCGTATGTGCCGCAGCCGGGTGTCCTCCCGGACGAGAAGACCGCCGCGGCAGAGAAGGCCGAGGCCGAGCAGAAGCGAGCCGAAGCCAAGAGGGTCGCCGGTGTCGCTGCTGCCGCCGAATCAGAAGACAAGGACACCGAACCCGCAGGCGATGAAAGGTCAGCGCCTGAAGCGACCTCCGCGGACACAGCGAAGTCCGGAGCTGAGACGAAGACTGCGGAAACGGCAGAAGGCGACCCCGCCGAGGATGCCGCTGAGTCCGCCGATGAGTCGGCAACCGGCGGCGATGAGTCGGCAATTAGCGGCGACGAGGAGACCAGCGGCGACGAGGAGGCCGGTGAGAAGGCCGCGTCCGAGAAGCCTTCGTCAGAGACAGCTGCCGGTGCCGCTGATGCGGCGGACGCCGATGACGATGAGGACTACGGTCAGCCGACCGTGCCGATCACCGACGAACCACTGGATGCCGCGAAGCCGGTCACTGCCGCCGATTCCGCCGTCGACACGACCACCGACGACGAGAAGACGTCGACCGACGCCGAAGCCGTATCAGCGACCAAGTCTGAGAAGACAGCACCCGCGGCTGACGCCGACGGTGAGGACGTCGTACCCGCTGCGCTTCAGGAGCCGATCACCCCGCTTCCGGATCGGAAGCCGCAGGAAGAATTCCTCGTCATCGATGTCGACGGTGACCAGCAGGCCGTCGTCGACGCTGCCGTGTCCGGTCACTCCGTCGTCGTCGACACCCCACCCGGAACCGGTGCCACTCAGGTTGCCGTCGCCGTGGCCACCACACTGGCACACACCGGCAAGAGCGTGCTCTTCCTCGCGCAGACCTCCGATGCGCTCGACGATTTCTCCGCCCGCCTCGGCGAGGTCGGACTCTCCGACTTCGCGGTCGACACCCGCGCCGGTTCGGCAGATATCCGCAAACAGCTCATCGGTCTCATCGCCTCGGCAGAGAAGTCCGAACGCCCTGACCTCTCCCACCTGCTGACCGAACTCAACGAACAGCGGGCGACGCTGGCCGACCATGTCTCCTCCCTGCACCGCAGGCGCAGGCCGTGGGACGTCTCCGTCTACGAGACCATGCAGCACCTCGCGGAGCTGACCTCCGGTGATGACTCCCCGCAGACCCCGGTGCGCTTCGACGACGACATCCTCGGTGCCAGTGACGACCGCCGGAACATCTTGCGCGGCAAACTCGGTGAACTCGCCCGACTGGGTGCTTTCACCCTCGACGTCGAAGACACCGTCTGGTTCGGGGCCGACCTCAAATCCGTCGAAGAAGCCGAAGCCGCACGCACCGTGGCCGAACGCATCGGTCGGATGATCCCCGACCTCGTCGCAGCCACCGAACCGGTGCTGCAGAAGGCGAAACTCAACCCGCGCCGCAATGTCGACGACTGGTCCCGCGCCATCCGCGTGCTCCTGCGCGTGCGCAAGACGCTCGACAACTTCGCTCCCGACATCTACGATCACCGCCTCGACGACCTCATCGCCGCCACCGGCACACCCGAATACCGGGCCGATGTCGGCGTCGAGATGGGCATGATGCAGCGCCGTCGGCTGAAGAAGTCGGCCGCGGAATTCCTCCGCCCCGGCGCCGAGGTGACTGACCTCCACGAGGCCCTCATCGACGTCCGCGCCCAGCGGGTCATCCTCTCGGACCTCGCCGGACACGACGGCCGCCCGCAGATCCCGCGCGGCGTCCTCGAAGCCGACGAGATCCTCCAGAGCGTCGAAGCCGATATGGCTAAGCTCGCCCCGATCCTCGAGACGACCCCGGACGGCGGGGACCTCGGATCGATGCTCATCGAGGAACTCCAGGCACGCGCCGAAGCGATGGGCAGCGACTCGGAGAACCTCGCCGACCTGCCCGAACGCTCCCGCCTGCAGCGTGAGCTCGACGGCGAGGGCCTCGGCGACCTCATGGCCGATCTGCGCCGACGCAAGGTCGACGAGTCGCTCGTCGGCCCCGAATTCGACCTCGCCTACTGGGCCTCCGTGCTGCAGACCATGGCCGGTGAAGATCCCGCGATCGGCCGCCACGACGGTGCCGCTCTCCACCAGGTCGCCGAAGGCTTCCGCGAGAACGACCGTGCCTTCGTCGCCGCCGGCGCCTCCCGACTGCGCTTCAACCATGCGCAGGCATGGAAGCGCGGAATCGAATCCGATCCGATCGCCGCCGGAGTCATCAAACAGGAGCTGCTGTCGAAGCACACCTCGACGAAGCGGATCTCCACTCAGGCACCCGAACTGCTGACGACTCTGGCCCCGGTGTGGATGGGCAGCCCGTACACGGTGCCCGAACTCTTCTCCGCCCTGCCTCTCTTCGATGCGGTCGTCATCGCCGATGCCGGACGGCTCTCGGTCGCCGACGTCGTCCCCGGAATCACCCGAGCCCGTCAGGTCATCTCTCTCGGTGACTCCCGGCTGCTCGGACCTCGCCCGTTCTCGATCGCGGTCGATCGTTTCGGCATGGACGATGGGAAACATCCCCGCTCGGTGCAGGACCGCCTCGGCGAGTTCCTGCCGCGGATGCGGCTGTCGAACTCCTACCGACTGTCCCCGGTCGGACTCATCGACCTGGCCAACCGGCACTTCTACGATTCGACGATTTCGACGCTGCCGACCGCACACACCGGTGAAGGCAGCGGCCTCGAATTCTCCTATGTCGCCGACGGCAGAGGCCCCACGGACATCGGGACCGGTCGGGTCGAGAGTCCCGACGCCGAGGTCAAACGCGTCGTCGATCTGGTGCTCAAGCACGCGCGGAACCGGTCGCGGGAGTCGCTGGCCGTCGTCGCACTCACCCCGCATCATGCTCAGCGAGTGGCGGCGGCGATCTCGCGGGCGATGAAGGACCTGCCGTATGTGGCGGCGTTCTTCAACGACTCATCGAAGGAGCCGTTCGTCGTCACCGACGCCGAACGCGTCCAGGGCATGTCGCGCGATGCCGTGATCTTCACCCTCGGCTACGGCCGCACCGTCCACGGCCGCGTCATCCACGACTTCGGTCCGCTGTCAGGGCCGGACGGGCGTCGCATCCTCGCGGCCACGATGACGCGGGCCCGGAAGCGGCTGACCCTGGTCTCGAGCATCGAGGCCGAGGACTTCGATCGCAGCAAACTCAACGGGGGAGCGGTCATGCTCCCGCAGCTGCTCGAGGAGGTCGCGACCGGCGGCGTCCACCAGCCCGGACCGCACGGCGAGATCTACGATCCGCTGTTCAACGACATCGCCGACCGGCTGCTGCAGCTCGGCGTCGTTGCCCACGAGCACTACAACGGCATCGACCTGGCCGTGGCGAACTCCACCGAGGACGAGCACGGAATGATCATCGCCGTCGCCGGTGACGGACCCGAGTATGCGTCGATGCGCAGCCTGCGCCAGCGGGACCGGGTGCTGCCCGAACAGCTGAGCCGCCGAGGCTGGAAGTTCATGCGCGTTTGGTCGACCGATGCGTTCGTCGACCCGCAGTCCGAGACCGAGAAGATCTTCGAGGCCTGGCGCGCCACAGTGGAGACGATGAGCCCGCAGGCCGTGCTCAATGCGGCGCGTGCCGCCTCGGTGGTCGTCGGCCGCACCGGCAGCCGACCGAAGCTCGTGCCCGGTCTGCCGATGCACAAGTACTCCGCCGAAGGCCTCGATCAGATGATCGACTGGATCCAGTCGGATGCGGTCGTGCGCGGCGACGGTGAGATCAAGGATCTGCTGCGCACCGCCCTGGCGCAGAAGGGCAACTCGAGCCGCGGCGATTCCCAGCTGCAGGCCGCCGTGGACCGTTACCGCGAACGCCATGCGCAGGCGAAGAAGGTCACCGGCGCCGAGGTGTTCATCCCACGGTCGAACTCGACTGGACCCGTCGAAGAGGAGATCCTGCCGACCTTCGACACCGGCAAGATCCGTGCCGACGAGCTTCGGTCAGCCGGCCTCGTGCAGACCGCAAGCAATGACCAGGTCCCCGAGGCGGCCGACGAGTCCGTCCACGCCGATTCGGAAGGTGCTAAGTCCGACAGCGCTGGGGACGACGGTGCAGGTTCGCCCGCGAAGGCACCTGGACAGCATGATGCTGCAGCCGCCGTCAGCGCGGATGGGGACGAGTCCGCCGACGCGGGTTCCGCCGACGAGGTTTTGGTCGACGCTGACTCGGGCGAGGCGGATTCGGCCGGAGCAGAGTCGGTCGGTGCGGAGTCGGGTGAGTCGGTGTCGGCTGAATCCGGGACGGACGGGACAGCCTCGGCGAAGTCGGGGTCGAAGCACGACGATGCCTGACAGGCCCACCGGCGTCGAGGATCCTGATCGCGACAGCGAATCGGTCGGCAGCGACCGAGAATCGGTCGATTCCAGCGTCAGCGGGTCCGGCGGTGAGTCGGAGGAGCCAGCGCACGAGGACGGCGATACCGAAACTGATGAGCCTCGGAGGGCCCGCATCGAAGCGGCGAAACGTCGATATCGGGCGACTCTGCGCAATGAAGCCGACTCGGGTGGTGGCGGCTTCAGCGAGGACTACTACCGTTCGCAGAAGCCCCCGCACTGGTCATAGCGCCCAATAGGTTTCAGGCATGAAGAAGGCCCGCTCTCGGATGAGAGCGGGCCTTCTCTGCGATCGGCCGGTGATCAGTGCCGCGGAGGCTGATTCGGATCGATCGGACCGTCGGTGGCAGGACCCTCGGCGGGCCCGGCAGGCGAGGCAACCTGGTTGCGCAGGATCTCGCGGATGTCGCCGAGCAGATCCTCGGTGGTCGGAGGAACTTCTTCTTCGGGAGCTCCGCGCTTGCGCAGCTCGTTGAGCTTGTTCATCGGCACAATGATGATGAAGTAGACGATGGCGGCCACGATGAGGAAGTTGATGGCCGCAGTGATGACCGCACCGATATCAAGGGTGGCCTCGGGCACGCCTTCCTTGAGCGGGATCTGCAGTGCCGGTCCCTCAGCACCACCGACAGCGGCGATGAGCGGGTTGATGATCTTGTCGGAGAAGGCGGTGACGATGGCGGTGAATGCGCCGCCGATGATGACCGCTGTTGCGAGTTCGACGACATTCCCCTGGAGAATGAAGTCTCTGAATCCCTTAAGCATTAGAGAAACCCTTTCGGTGTGTGTTCACTGAAATGCTGTTATCGAATAGCTCAATTACGTTCCAATAGTACACATGGGTAACTCATTGTGAGCAGAAATGTTCTGCGAGTCTGATCATCGTATAGATGCTCCGGGTAACCGGTTTGCAGTGAAGAATGCGGGTCCGGTGGACGCGGACCGCTCGAGCACCGCAGATCAGCAGGGCGGACGGCTCGGCGATGACATGGTTCAGCGAGGGAGGATCGCAAAGCTGATCGGGAGTCCGGCGAACTCGGCGACACGCCCGGCATCATCGGCGGAGAGGATAACGGAAACAAGTTGTCCTGACTCCGCGGCTATTCCCTCGGGTTTGTCGACGAGGCGGGCGATCGTCACTTTCTCGACGACGACTTCTGATCCACCGTCGGGCAGGGACGAGAAGAGACGGATCTTCTGGCCCGGTTGGAGCAGTGCCCCCGAGGCATCATCGGCCAGACGGATCGGCATGAGCAGATCGCGGCTGCCCTTCGGCAGCGCCTGCTGATCGAGCACGATCGACGACGTCAGCGGTGACCCCTTCGACAATCCCGCCGAGGTGGCTCGCCCCTTCACCTCATCAACGGACTTGAACGCCTTGTCGGGGACGAGGTCGGAAGGGAACTGAGTGAGGGTGAGGTCCTGGGCCTTGAGTTCAGTTCCCGGTGCCAGGTCCGACTTGGCGACGACGATCGCCGTTCCTGCGCTGGTCGGTGTGAGCATCCAGACGGCGAGGGCGCAGGCACATGCGAGGCAGACGGCGGCGAGGATGCGCTGAGGTCGAATGCGAGACGGCCGTGACCAGCCAGAAGACGTGGACCGGATGCGGTTGAAGATGCCCATGCACCGAGCCTGCGGCGCTGCGCGGCCTGCGGCAAGGGCGCGGAACTCGCCTGTGGACAGTTCGTGGTGTCCACAGGCGATCGGTGTGTGAGTGACGAGAGCCGGTCCGTCGCGGCATCCGGGTAGCCAGCGGCCGAGGTGAATCACCTTGTAGGCGCTGGCTGGCGGTTGGGAAGGTGCGCCGGCGACCGGCGTCGCTCAGCTGGCGGCTGGGGTGCTCTCGGTCGAGGAGCTGCTCGATGACGAAGTCGATGAGCTGGAGGCTTCTTTCGACGACGAGCTCGAGGACTCTTTCGAGGAGGAGTCTGAACTCGAGGAGGTGACGGTGCTCGACTTGCTCGAGCGGGAGTCGGTGGCGTAGAAGCCAGATCCCTTGAAGCTGATGCCCACGGCACCGAAGACCTTCTTCAGACGGCCCTGGCATTCCGGGCAGACGGTGAGCGAGTCATCGCTGAAGTCCTGATGAATATCAAAGGCGTGACCACAGCTCTTGCAGGCGTAGGAGTAGACGGGCATTCGAGACCTTTCTTCGACGACAAGATTATAGTGCATCTCAGTTCCTCCCCGGAGCACCGGTCCGCGATATGCACAAGGTTATCCACATATCAACACGCGCGAGTGGGCGCTGATTCCTGACGATCAGGCTGTGAAGATGTGAGTTCCGTCGTCGGTGACGGCCTCCGGGATGCGCAGGTCCCAGTCCGCGGCGACGAGGCCCGGTAGTTCGAGTTCGTCGGCGAAACACACCCCGACAATGCGGGGACCCGAACCAGAAGCTGCCAAACCATTAGGTACCGAACCAGGAGGTACCGAACCATTGCGCCCCGAACCAGGGGACTCGGAAGCAGGAAGTCCCGATCCGAGAACGCCAGAATCGAGAGGCTCCGCCCCCTGCGGGCCGAAGGTCCTGTCGTAGAAGCCGCCCCCGTTTCCCAGCCGAGCACCATCAGTGCCGAAGCCCAGGGCAGGGACGAAGACGATGCCGAGGCCGATCGTGGGCGAGAGCAGTTGGGCGGCGGTGAGCAGCTCACCATCCCGGGCCGGTTCGCGGATTCCCCATCGGCCCTGCGGTCTCAGGCTGGCCATCGAATCAGTGACCTTGCCGAACACCAAAGGTTCGCCCACCTTGGTGACGACGGGAAGGTAGACGGTGCCGCCGGCTGCGAGAAACTGATCGAGCGCCGGGTCGAGGTCCGGCTCTCCGGGCAGCGCCGCATAGGCAAGAAGGGAACGAACCGGTGTTTCTCGGATGAGGTCCCACGCGGCGGCCGCCACGGTGCCCGCAGGCGTCACGGGACCCCCAGCCGACGCGGAGTCCGGGAGTGGAGCGGTAGTCGGGTCCGCCTCGGCGGGGATGGGCTGCGGAGATGCCGTCGTCACGGACGACGAAGAGGCCGGAACCGCCTCAGCGGGGGAGCGGTCCGCGCGAGCGGCGCGGATGCGGGACCGCAGCTGCGCCTTCGAAGTTTGTGAGTCCACGCATTTCAGACTAACCGCGGCGGGCGGATTCGTTAAGATGACTTCATGAGTGATGAAGCGCAGCGCACCGTTCGCAAGGCCGTGATCCCCGTCGCCGGTCTCGGAACTCGGTTCCTCCCCGCCACGAAAGCCACCCCCAAAGAGATGCTCCCCGTCGTCGACAAGCCGGCGATCCAGTACGTCATCGAGGAAGCCGTCGATGCTGGTCTGCAGGACGTTCTCATGATCACCGGCCGGAACAAGCGGCCGCTGGAGGACCATTTCGACCGGGTCGACGGGCTTGAGGCAGCGCTCGCGCAGAAAGGCGATGACAAGAAGCTCGCCGCGGTGCGCCATCCCTCCGAACTCGCCGATATCCACTATGTCCGCCAGGGCGACCCCAAGGGACTCGGCCATGCCGTGCTCAAGGGACGTCAGCATGTGGGCAACGAACCGTTCGCGGTCCTGCTCGGTGATGACCTCATCGATGAACGCAGCCCGATCTTGCCGAAGATGATCGAAGTCGCGGAGAAGACCGGAGGCAGCGTCGTCGCCCTCATGGAGGTCCCGCCCGAGGCGATCCACCTCTACGGCTGTGCCGCCGTTGAGTCCACTGCTGACGACGAGGTCGTCAAAGTCACCGACCTCGTCGAGAAGCCCGCCACCGAGGATGCTCCCTCGAATCTCGCCATCATCGGCCGCTACGTGCTGGCGCCGGAGATCTTCGACGTCCTCGAAACGACGAAGCCGGGACGCGGCAACGAAATCCAGCTCACCGATGCCCTGCAGGAGCTCGCCGGAGACGACGAGGGCCACGGCGTCTTCGGAGTCGTGTTCAAGGGCGCCCGTTATGACACGGGTGACAAGCTCGACTACCTCAAGGCCGTTGTGCAGATCGCGTGCGACCGAGAGGACCTCGGCGACGATCTCAAGGCGTGGCTGCGCGAGTTCGTGCCGAAGCTGGACTGAGTGCCGACACAGGACCGAGCCGAACGTCCTGGTTCAGCCCGTCCGGGCAGACCGACCTTGATCCCGAGAGCGAGGGCAGCCGCGTGTGGCCTGTCATCCTGACTGATCGACAGTCCGATATCGTGCTGCGACCGCTGCGCCGCCGCGACGAAGAGGCCTGGCGAGAGGTCCGCCGATTCAACCGCGACTGGCTGCGCCCGTGGGACGCGACTCTGCCTGCGCCGGGCCAGGAGCTGCCGGGGTTCCGCACGATGGTGCGGATGCAGGACAAACAGGCCAAACGCGGGCAGACCGTGCCGTTCGCCATCGAGGTCGACGGGAACTTCCGCGGTCAGATCACCGTATCGGGACTGAGCTGGGGTTCGATCCTGTCCGGGCAGATCGGCTACTGGATCGACTCGCGCGTGGCCGGGCGCGGAATCACCCCGGTCGCCGTGGCGATGGCCGCTGACCACTGCTTCTTCGCCCTCGGACTCCACCGCATCGAGATCAACATCCGCCCGGAGAACACCGCGAGCCTGCGTGTGGTCGAGAAGCTGGGCCTGCGTGATGAGGGGCTGCGCGAGAAGTACATGCACATCGATGGGCAGTGGTGCGACCACCGCACCTTTGCCCTCCTCGCCGAGGAGGTCCCGCAGGGTCTGCTGGCCGCATACCGGCACGGCACCGGCGGGTGGTAGGCGCGAATCGGGAACGTCCAGCCGCCACCTGGGAATTCGGTGAACTTCGCCCCAGTTTGACCGACACACCTCGCGCCTTCACGACTTCCCTGATGCCTGCAACTTAGGGTGGCATTGTGGACACCAGCATCATCGTCGTCATCGCCATCGTCGTGGTCTTCGCCGTTGCTGTGCCCGCAATGATCCGGAAGTCCGCGACGGATCTCTCGCGCGTCGAAATCGACACGGTTCCGGACAATGCGGCCGTCGTCTCCGCCGAGACAGCCATCCCCGGGCACGACCATTCGGAGCGCATCCAGGTATTCCACGACAAGCCTCGGAAGGTGCCGTCGGTGCCGACCCCGGACGTCTCACAGGAAGTCGAGGCCCCGAAGCTGAGTCTCTCGGCCTCCACCCCGGAGTTCGCCGTCATCGACGGTCACGCCGAAGCACACACCATCACCGAGGCTGCCGAGCACTCCCAGCTCAACGTCCTTCCCGTTGCGGTCGGTGAAACCTACTCCTCCCTGTCCGCCGACCATGCGGCAGTCGGTCGCGTCGTCGGTTCCAGCGTAGGCGTCGGCACTGACACAGGCGTTCGTGCAGGCGCTGCCGCTGACAATGTGCGACTGCTCCACCCTGCGGTCCATGCAGTCTTCAACGACGGCGGCCGCTCCGTCGGGCAGTCGGACAGACAGAGTCGTTCGCCGCAGGCTCATCCGCCGCATCCGACCAGTGCCGGCCACAAGGCGTCGACGAGCCGGACGGTTTCGGGCGGCGCCGGTCCAGCCCCTCAAGGCGGCGGACCACATGAAGGCCAGTCTCGGACGGGACGCGGCGGCCACCTCGGCGAGGGGATGGCCGGCACAGATGGACCGAACCGACAGATTTCCAATCCGACCATCGGAACCGATGAGGAACATGCGATGACCGAGCAAGCCACGACCCTGCGGGAGTCACTGAAGTCGCTGAACACCATGGTCAGGGGCTTCTCCCTGGTATTCCTCGCCTCGGTTCTCGGCATCCTTGTGTCGAGTGTGCTCGCGGCCTTCTCGGTCGTGCACATCGCCCTGGCAGGTGTCTTCCTCGGGCTCGCCGTCGTCACTCTCTTCCTCGTGCGCACGCTCAATCTGCGCAAGCGCGAGACGAAGAAGAAGCTGCGACGCCTGCAGGAGACCGCACGGTCGCGGACAGCGGCCCAGCCGAAGCATGCCACCGAGGCGGAGAGCGTCGCCAAGGTCGAGCGTGCCTCCGAGACGAAGCCGGCCGAACCGTCGACTGCCACGGCACGACCGACTGACTCCTCACGATCGAATGCCACGGCCAGGACGACGACAAATGCTCAGCCTGCAACTGGATCGCAGACGACAGCTCGAACGGGCGCGAAGTCCGCGAAGTCGCAGACCGTTCCGGTCAAGCAGCAGCCTCGCACGGCACCGGCATCGACCTCGAGCGGAACCGCTGCTCGGATCGCCGCGGCCGCGCAGGGCACGAGCGCGGCGGCGAAGGCCGCGCAGGCTCGCGCTGCGATGAACCGCTCCGCCGAGGCGAAGAAGTCCCGCGAAGAGGCCGACACCGGAGAGATCCCGCTCGTGCGCATCCGCAAGGAAGCCGCCGAGGGCCACACCACGCGCCAGGTCCTCCTCACCGGACCGATCCCGGTCGTGAAGGAGAACGCCGCCGCAGACGGTGACGCGACTTCCGCCGAGGCGGCCGCCGGCTCGGAGGCCGCCTCGACGTCGGGCAACGCCGCCACCGCGGCATCAACGTCGACGGCAGAGCCGAAGGCGGCATCGACGGATACCACGGTCGACCGCGAGAACGATTCCGAGGCCTCTTCGGCGACGACTGCAGAGAAGGCTCGGACCGAATCCACCAAGACCCCGGTCTCGCTCGGAGCCGACCTCCTCGCTGAGGCCGACACGGCCTCAGATGCGGCCGGTCGAAAGGAGGCGGATGCGGATGTGCACGCTGCACTTGATGCGGCGGCTCGCACGGTCGATGACCCGTTTATGCAGCGACTGAAATCGCGTGACGGCTGGTCGCCGACCCCGCTGCCGGTGCCCAGCTACGTCGATGCACCCGAAGCCGAGCATCCGGTGCCCTCGGCATCGGCGGCCGATGCCAGCTCGTACGAAACCGAGGCCCGCAGCCGTGAAGATATCGCGGCTCAGTTCGCCGAAGAGCTCGGCTACCGGCCGGAACTCAGCGACTCCGCCCGCGAGGAAGGACCCCTTGGCCATGGGCGCAAGGCGATCCGGACGACGAAGGCCGCCGACCTCGGTGCCGTCAACGACGTTCTCGCTCGCCGGCGCGCGTGAAGCCCCGAAGTCGCTGAAGCGAGGTCCGCACGGATTTCGCGATGCCGACGCAGAAGCCCCGCCAATCGACGGGGCTTCTGCGTGCCAGGGTTACGGTGTCCACGAGGGGTTGTCGCCGGCAGGCTGCTACACGACAGATAGCACCCGTGCTAAAGCGTGCTGTCTGCCCTGGAGGGTGCCGCCAGCGATCAGGCGCTGAAGACCGACCAGCAGATCGCATCGCGTCGTGCCTGATCGTCCAGCACGAGTTCGCGGACTTCATTCGGCAGCCGGTCGCGCTGCCAGTCGCGTTCGGCACGACCGGCCGCAAGGTTCTTCCCTGAAGCCCCTCGGGCCGCTTTGATGGCGTAGGCCGCCGCCCCGAGGTTGTGCTCGGCGACGTGTCCGACACAGGCCGCTTGCCCCGCCGCATAAGCGGCGAACCGGGCAGGCCCACGCAGAGGCCGTGCCGCACCCATGGCATGACCGCCGAGGGCGCGAGCCTCCATCATCGACATCTCACCGGCTGCCCACGCCCGGGCGGCGGCAACGGCGTCGCGAGGTCGATCGTCCTCGGGGCAGGCGGATTCGAAGACCGGCAGGACGTGTTCGGCGCAGTCAGCAGCCCACAGGGCGAGAAGGTGGTGTTCGGAATCGGTGAGGGAGCCGCCTCGGCGAATCGTGATCATCCGCGGATCTCGGACCTCCGGCAGGATCACAGGAACCGACCGAGAATCGACAGCGGTCGCGAGCGACGAAGCGAGCAGGCGTTCACAGTGGCCGATTGTAGTGGCCCTTCCGGACGGTGCCTGGCTTGAGCGCATCGGAAGCCGTGGACGGAGACTGACTGGCGGCGTGCGGTTTCCCTGGTGGACACGGTCGACTCAGCAGTCATCGGCCGTGCTAGATTGCTCAGCGTCGATCACGCGAGGGCGGCCGGCAGAGAGCCGAAGACGAGTTCAGGGGAGAAACCGATGGCCGATATCGAAGACCAGGTGAGAGCTGAACCTTACGTTGGACGGCGTGCACGCCGTGCGGCGGCCGGGTCGTTTATCGGCGCCGTCGTCGAATGGTATGACTTCCTGCTCTACGGGATCGTCGCAGCTCTGGTCTTCGGCGAACTCTTCTTCCCCGGCTACAGTGACCGAGCGGGCACGCTCGCGGCGTTCGCGACCTTCGGCGTCGGATTCATCTTCCGCCCGCTCGGCGGAATCATCTTCGGCCACTTCGGCGACCGTCTCGGGCGCAAGTCCATGCTCATCTGGACGATGACGATCATGGGCGTGGCCACCGCGCTCATCGGCTGTCTGCCGACCTACCAGGCGATCGGCTGGCTGGCACCGGCACTGCTCGTCCTGCTGCGCTGCATTCAGGGCGTGGCGGTCGGCGGAGAATGGGGAGGCGCCGCGCTCATGGCCGTCGAAAGCGCACCGCCGAAGCTGCGCGCCTTCTACTCCAGTGGGGTTCAGGTCGGCTACTCGGTCGGCCTGCTGCTGGCCACCGGACTCGTCGCCATCCTCAGCGGCGGACTGAGCTCCGAAGGCTTCCTGGTTTGGGGATGGCGGATCCCGTTCCTTGCCAGTGTCGGCCTCGTTCTGGTCGGGCTGTGGATCCGTGCCGGTGTCGCGGAATCCGAAGAATATGTGGAACGAGTGAAGAACGCGGACGAGGACAAAGTTGCCAAGCTGCCGATCCTCGAGGCCTTCAAACGATTCCCCGCACAGATCGCCCAGATCGTCGGACTGCGGTTCATCGAGCTTCTGACTATGTACATCGTCACCACCTTCGCGCTGTCGTATGCGACGGACGAACTCGGTCTCGACAGGCAGCTCATGCTCAACATCACGCTGCTCGTCGGCGGCCTGGGTATTGTCACGATTCCTGCCTTTGCTTACCTCTCTGATCGGTACGGACGTCTGCGCGTCTACCTCACCGGCGGAGTCGTCGGACTGCTCAGCGCGATCCCGTTCTTCCTCGCTCTGGAATCGGGAAGCACGATCGCCATCGTGATCTTCGCCGTGCTGCTGGTCAACATCGCCCACGACGCGGTCGTCAGCGTCCAGCAGCCGCTGTTCGCCGAGATGTTCAGCCCCGAGTTCCGTTACAGCGGAGCGGGCGTCGGCTACCAGCTGGCCAGCGCGCTGGCCGGCGGCTTCACTCCGTTCATCGCCACGTACCTCGTCGGAGTCGGCGACGGCAGCTGGTACCTCGTCGGTGCTTACCTCGCAGTGGGTTGCCTGATTTCGATCTCCGTCGCCGCCTACCTCGCGAAGAAGGGACGACGCACCGCCGGTGCCTGATCACCTCGGTGCGCCGAGGCGGTATGCCGCATCGAGGTGGTTGTGGCAGGAACGGTGTGGGGTGCGGCGGCCACTCGGTCATCGCGGCCGCGCGACCTCATCGCCGGGAGCGCACACCGCTCATGGGTCGGCCGCTCAGGCGACGAACTTGTCGAACTCGTCGTTCTTGGCCAGGAAACTCTGCACATAGGAGCACGTGGTCCGGAACTTCAGCCCCGCCTCGGCGCTGGTCTCCAGTGCATAGCGCACCAGCTTGGCCGCCAAGCCGCGACCGCCCCACTCGGGCGACACCTCGGTGTGGGTGAAGATGCGCACCGGACCGTCGGCGGTGTCATCGGCACTCGCCTCACGGTCGATGTAATCGGCGAGACCGATGACCTTGCCCGCGTGGGAGACGGTGAAGCGTTTGGCCGCAGCATCCTCGGCGATGGTGAAGGTCTCTCCCGAGATGTCGATGTCCATGGTCATTCCTCCCGAATGTCCGTGCCGGCGGCACTGCGCGATGGTCGTCGGCGATCGATCGACGATCGTCGCTGTCCTGACAATTGACACTATAGTTCTGCTTCTGAGGAAGCGACTAGCCTGGTCAGACGCAGCCGCACGGAAGATCTTGAAGGAGTCCCACCTATGACCGCACACCCCTCGGCGACCCTGGTCGACGCGCACCGCCGGAAGCTGGGTGCAGCCGGATTCGAGGTCACCGAACTGACGTCCGCCGACATCTCCGACTACGTCGAGCTCGTGTCCTCGGCCTACCGCGGCGAGGGATCGAAACAGGGCTGGACCACCGAGGCGGACCTGCTCGGGGGACAGCGGCTCGACGGTCCCATGGCTGAGGACATGCTCGCCGAGGCGGACTCCCAGATCCTGCTCGCCCGCGATGGGCAGGGGCGCGCCGTGGCCAGCGTCTATGTGCGCGAACCCGAGGACGGAGCCTCCTATCTCGGGGTGCTCGCTGTCTCTCCGCTGGGACAGGGCAAAGGGGTGGGGTCCTTGCTCATCGGCCTCGCAGAGGCGTGGGTGGTCGAACACTGGGGTGCAGCGTCGATGCGGATGAGCGTGATCAACAAGCGTGACGAACTCATCGCCTATTACGAGCGCCGCGGCTACGTGCGCACCGGCGAAATCGAGCCCTTCCCCTACGGCGACGAACGCTTCGGGCTGCCGAAGGTCGACGACCTCGAATTCGTGCTGCTGGCCAAACCCTTGAACTGAGGGGCGGCCGAATCGAGGCTGCAGTCGGAAAACGGGCTGCAGTCGGAAAATAGGTCAGCATCGGACACTTCTGTTGGAGAAGAGTGTCCGATGCTGACCTATTCTTGGAGGCACTGGGAGCCGGCCCGGGGCACAGGCCCGAGAACCCCGCCCAAGAGCCCGGCCTCAGAACATCATGGCGGGCACGACGAGACCGCCGACGAGGGCGACCGGCCCGATGACGACCATCGACATGCCGAACTTCACGAGGATGCGGGTCAGGCGCGGCTTGTCCTCGACAGGGGCGGTTGCGACGACCGTGGCACCCAGCGTCGAGAACGGTGAGACGTCGACGACCGCCGAGCACACGCCCAGAGCCGCGATGAGTGCCCAACCGGGCACCCCGCCCGCTGCGATGAGAGGCAGAGCCAGCGGCACGAGCGCAGCGAGGATGCCCGTCGTCGACGCGAAGGCCGAGACCAGGCCGCCGACGATGCAGAGGACGAAAGCAGCGATGAGCGGCGAACCGATCGACTCGGCACCCTCACCGAGCAGGTCGACGGCTCCCATGTTCTGCAGCACGCCGACGAAGGTGATGATGCCGCCGACGAGGAGCACTGTCGGCCAGTCGATCTTCGGGATCGCGGCCTTGCCTGTCTTCGGATCGACCAGCGCGAGGATCGCTCCGAACATGAAGCACAGCAGGCCGATGTCCGGTTCCTGACCGAGCGCCGCGAGCACGACCACGCTGCCGATGAGGCCGACCATGAAGATCACGGTGAGGATCTGGACGAAGGTGAACGGCTTGGATTCTCCCGCCTCGTCGGTGGTGGAGGAATCGAAGAGAGCTTCGTCCTCATCGTCCTCACCGAAGGCGACACTTGACGCCGAGGCGGAGCCGCGGGAGATCTTCGACTGGGCACTTCCGGCCGAAGCGTGCTCGGCTGCTGCCACAGTCGTCTTCGAGAACAGCGACCGACCGTACATGAAGTACGCGACCACGAGCATGACGAGGTAGACGGCCACGGCGATGCCGAAGAGCAGGAACGGGGAGAGGTCGATTCCGGCATCATGGGCGGTCGAGTACGTGACGATTCCGTAGAGGCTGGTCGGGGCGAAGCCGCCGGCGCCGATGGCGAAGCAGATCGCCAGTCCCATGAGCGCGTAGTCGACGCCGTACTTGCGGGCGACCTGCATGCCCACCGGCATCATGACGAGGCCCGCCAACGGTGCGCCCATGGCCGCAATGCAGCCTGTGATGACGAAGAACACCGCGGGCAGCAGCACCGCCGAGGATCCGACGCGTTCGAGGGCCCAGTCGATGATCTTGTCGACGGTCCCGTTCTCTTGTGCGATCGCGAAGAAATAGGTGACCCCGGCCAGCAGGATCATGATGTCCAGGGGGAACTCGGCGATGATGTCGTCGACGGCCATATCGGTGAAGATGAGCCCGGTTCCGGCCGCGCCGACGAGCATGAGCACGCCGATCTGCACACCGCGGACAGCGCCGATGGCGAAGAGGGCGACGAATATGAGCAGAGCAATGATCTGAGTGAGCATGATGTCCTTGCGAAGGCTGAAGCGACACTGAGCATCGCTGGCTGATTCGCTGAGAGACTACCAGTGTTACCGGCGGGTACCGATGAGGCGTGTCCGAACCGCCGGAAAGTCCCGATAGTCGGAAAATCCTCCCCGAGGCAGCTTCAGAACTACCCGACGGCGGCCCAGCAACCTCGCGCGAGGTTGCTGGGCCGCCGTCGGGTAGCAATTGGGAGGGTTAGGTGAGGAGGAGGGCTCCGCCTAAGGCGATGAGGGCGACGATGATCGTGACCAGGGCGGCCAAGGCGATCGGTCGGGCACCGAGGTTCTTCAGCGACCGCCACTGCACTCCGCGGCCGAGGGCGAACATCGCCATTGCCAAGCACACGGTCTGGATCCAGCTGAGTCCGGTGACGGCGAACTCCGGCAGCAGGCCGAAGGTGCGCAGAGCCGCCATGACGAGGAAGCCGACGACGAAGAGCGGAACGATCGGCGGACGCTTGCCGTGCGCCGGAGTCTGCTTCGTCGCAGTCGACACCGCCCCCGCGGCCGATGCACCCGACCCGTTGCTCTCTCCACCCGACCCCGCGGCTGCGGAGGTCTCGGCGGAACCGGCGGCCGCCTCGGTGCCGGTGTTCGTCAGTGCCTTGTCCTCGCTGCGGCGCACTGCATAGCTGAACACGGCGACGGTGGGGGCGAGCATGATGACACGGGCGAGTTTGACGAGGACGGCGATCTCGAGGGCCGCAGGGCCGATGATTCCGCCGATCGCTACGACCTGGGCGACCTCATGGGTGGCGGCACCTCCCCACATTCCTGCGGTCTCCGGGGACAGACCCATGGCGGTCGAGAGTCCGGGCACGATTGCGATCATCAGGGTGCCGAAGAGGACGACGAGGCCGATCGCGGCGGCCACATCCTCCATCTTCGACTTCAGGGTCGACTCGACTCCGGCGACGGCGGCGGCACCGCAGATGCCGAATCCGCTGCCGATGAGCACGGCCAGGGGGCGGTCGACCTTGAGCGGTCGGGCCAGTGCCAGGGCTGAGAGGATTCCGGCGGCGACGATGACGGCGGCGAGGAGAAGGACAAGCCAGCCGAGGTCGAGGATGTCGCCGAGCACAACCTGCGCGCCGAGGGCGACGATGCCCAGGCGCAGCAGCGGCTTTGCGGCGAAGTTGAGTCCGGGCATGAACGCCTCGGGCAGGTTGGGCACTAGATTGCCCAAAAGGATGCCGAGCACGATCGCCACGAGCAGCGGTGAGAGCACGGGGGCGAGCATGGAGATCGGCCACGCGACGGCCGTGGCCACAGCGGCGACGGCGAGTCCGGGTAAGAGGGAGACGAAGCGGTTCATGACTTCAGTCTGTCAAGGCCTGCTCGGTCGCAGTAGACGGTGATTTCTTCGCAACCCATATGGATCTGATATGTCATGATGAGCATATGCACGATCTCGGGAATATGAAGAACTGGCCCGAGCTCCAGGCTCTGGGGCTGCTGGTGGCCCTCAGCGGCAACGCCAGGTCGATCGGCCAGGCCGCGGCGAGACTCGATCTCGCCCAGCCGAATGCCTCACGCAGTCTGCGCAACCTCGAACGCGATCTCAAGGTGCCGCTGCTGCGGCGCTCGCCGCGAGGAACCGAACTCACCGTCGAGGGCCGCGCCGTCGCCGAATGGGCGTCGAAAGTCATCGAAGCCTACGACACGCTCTACGCCGGGGCCCGCGCCATCCAAGACGCCCGCGCCGGAACCGTCAAGGTCAGCGCCTCGCTGACGGTCGCCGAATACCTCATGCCCCATCACCTCACGACCTTCCGCGCCGCGCATCCGAAGATCGACATCGGGCTGTCGGTGGAGAACTCCGCGACCGTCATCGACCGGGTGCGCCGGCAGACCTGCGACCTCGGGCTCATCGAGTCCGTGTCCCTGCCGCAGGATCTCAACGCCGAGGTGGTCGGCCGCGACCGACTCATGATCGCCTGTGCCCCGGACTTCGCCCACGCCTGGACGAAGCCGATCACCGCCGAGGAGCTGGCGCAGGTGCCGCTGTTGGTGCGTGAGATCGGGTCGGGCACGAGGGAGGTCATCGACGCGGCACTGGTCGGAGCGGGGGGAGTGCGCGTGGCGGGGGAGTACGGATCGAACTCCGCCCTGCGCATCGCCGCCGCCACATCCGTGGCTCCGGCCGTTCTGTCCGAACTCGCTCTGCGTGATGACTTCCGGGCGGGACGTCTGGTGCCGTTGCCGGTGGCCGACGACGTCGACCTCACCCGTGAACTCCACGCCGTATGGGCGCGGACCCGGCGACAGTCACCCGGGGCACGTCTGCTGCTCGAGCACATGGTCGACAACCTCGAGTGACGGAGCCCGATTGACGGAAGCCGAGTGACGGAAATCGAGTGGTGGGGCTCGAGTGACGGAGCCCGAGCGGGCCGTAATCTGCGCGCTGTCTGAAGCCGTGGACACCGGGCGAACCCTTCAGAGTTGCGGAAAAGTGTCCGAAATATCGCTGTCGATTCCGTGTGATGCGGTGAGGCATATATTGGGGACATGACACAGCCTGAGCCAGCCTCCTCACCCGCCCGTCATCCTGAGTTCGCTCCGGACACCATCGTCGTCGAGACCGGACGACCTCAGCGCGTCGACGGCGCCTCGGTGAACCCGCCGATCGATCTGTCCTCGACCTTCGTGAGCGCGGGCGACATCTCGAATTCGCCCTATGCCTATGCCCGCTTCGACACTCCCGCATGGACGCCCTTCGAAGGGGCGCTCGGTCAGCTCGAGCATGCGAGCCTGCCCGGACTGGTCTTCGGCTCCGGTCTGGCGGCGATCTCGGCCGTGATCAGCCTCGTGCCCGCCGGAGGCACCCTGATCATCCCCACCCACAGCTACCAGGGAGCGCTCGCCTCAGCCGAGCAGATCGCCGGGCGGCAGAACTTCGACCTCGTCACCGTCGACATCGCCGACACCGACGCGGTCATCGCCGCCCTCGACGAAGCGGGGCAGTCGACGGCGGGCCGGGTCCCAGCGGAGGGGGCGGCCGCCTCGGCGGGGGCCGCTGAGGGAAGGACCGCCTCGGCGACGGCGCCGGGAATGCTGTGGATCGAATCGCCGACGAACCCGATGCTCGAGGTCGCTGACGTGCCCGCCCTGACCGCGGCTGCCAAGGACCGCGGATTCCTCGTCTCCGTCGACAACACCTTCGCCACCCCGCTGCTGCAGACCCCGCTCGACCTGGGCGCCGATATCGTCGTGCACTCGGTGACGAAATACCTCGCGGGGCATTCCGACGTCGTCCTCGGTGCGGTCGTGACCAGCAGCACCGGACTGCGCGAAGAACTGCACACGGAACGTTCCATGCGCGGCGGAATCGCCGGTCCCTTCGAGGTCTGGCTGGCCCTGCGCGGACTGCGCACCCTGGCCGTGCGCCTCGACCGCGCGCAGGCCAACGCCCAGGCCATCGCCGAGCGTCTCGCCGCCCACCCGGCCGTCGTCGAAACCCGCTACCCGGGCCTGCCGAACGACCCCGGCCACGCCCGCGCGGCCGCGCAGATGAACGGTTTCGGCGCGATCATCTCCTTCACCGCAGAATCCGCGGACAAGGCCACCGCCATCGCCGAGGCGGTCCGACTGTGGACGCCGGCGACCTCCCTGGGCGGGGTGGAATCCCTCATCGAACGGCGCCGCCGACACCCGTCGGAACCGGTGACCGTGCCCGAGGGACTCATCCGATTGAGCGTCGGCATCGAGAACCTCGACGACTTGTGGGCTGACCTCGAGGCGGCCCTTGCCTGATGAGGCAGACGCCCGACTATGTGCTCGACCGGCCCAGCGCGGATGACCTCGACCAGTTCTTCTCCATCGACTCCGACCCGCGGGTCTGGACGCACCTGCCCAGCGGCCGTCTGACCGATGAGGAAGAGGCCGAAGCGATCCTTATTCGACTGGCCTCGCAGTGGGAACTCGACGGAATCGGACCGTGGATGGTCAGGCAGATTCCGGGCGGAAACATCCTCGGCCATTGCGGCTGCTCCCTGCGCGGAGTCTCCTGCCCCGGTGCCTCACGCAGTACACCCGGAGCGTTCTGGAACCTCGGATACCGGTTCCGGCCCGAAGCACAGGGGCGTGGCCTGGCGACAGCGGTCTCGCGGGAGGCGATCGAGGCCGCGGCAGGCATCGACCCGGAGCTGCCGGTCGTGGCGTATCTGCTCGAGGCCAATACCGCCTCGGCAGAGGTCGCCCGCAGGCTCGGACTCGGACTCGTTCACCGCGCACCCGACGCCGGCAATCCCGACCCGACCGCCGTGAGACTGGTCTTCGCCGACCGGGAACTCACCGCCGCCCAGCTCGACGCCACCTTGGCCTGAGCACCGCGCATTCCGCCGAGAAACGGACTGCGTGTCGAGACACGGGTGTGGGCGGGCGTTTCTCGACGCTTGTCCCGTTTTTCGACGACGGTCGAAGCAGCGCGGACGTGTGACGCAGATCAACTTAACGTACGTTAAAGTGACGGTAGACGCTTCCGCCGGCCCGAGCGCGGACGGAAGCAGAAGCCCCGAAAGCTACCCGGATCATCGGATTCGTACGAAGGAGTCGCATTGTCCACCAGCGTCCTCACCGAAGTCAGCGGTGATGTCACGACCGTGACCATCAACCGTCCGGAGAGCCTCAACGCGCTCAACGAGGAGACATTCCAGGCCATCGGCACCGCGTTCACCGAGGCGGCCGCGAACTCCCGTGCCATCATCCTCACCGGCAGCGAACGGTCCTTCAGCTCTGGAGCGGATCTCCAAGGAGGAGTGGCGAAGCGCGAAGGCATCGACCTCGCCGGAGCGAATAAGATCATCGCTGCGATCCTCGACCTGCCCATCCCCACGATCGCGGCGGTGTCCGGACCGGCCGCAGGCATCGGCTGCTCCCTCGCCCTGGCCTGCGACTATCTGGTGATGAGCGAGAAGTCCTATCTTATGCTTCCCTTCACGAAGATCGGGCTCATGCCCGACGGAGGCTCGACCGCCCTGGTCGCCGCCTCGGCCGGACGTCACCGGACACTGCGCCTGGCGCTGACGGGAGAGAAGCTGCAGGCTGCTGACGCCCTCGACTGGGGACTGGCGAGCGAGGTCGTCCCGGCGGGACGCCATCTGGAACGTGCCGGAGAAGTCGCCGCGGTCTTCGCGCAGGGCCCCACGCGCGCCCTGGCAGCGTCGAAGCGAGCGATCAACCGGGCCAGCCTGTCCGAAGTCGACGCGTCGTTCGCCCGCGAGGTCGAAGGCCAAGATGCGCTGCGTTCGAGCAAAGATTTCGCCGAGGGGGTCGCCGCCTTCCTCGACAAGAGAGCACCCGGCTTCACCGGGGAATGATGCGGGATGGCGCGGACGAACCGGTTCATGACTGCCGGACCGCCCAATGGTCCGTAACGGCCAGACCGCGGACCGGTTGATAACTGTTTGACCACGAATCGAGGCGTCTGCAACCGCGCCGCCTCCGCACCTGATGTGATGGTGACGACCGCCCACCACGAAACCGGCGATCACGATTCTTCTCCCGTCGCGGCCACAGCGACGAGGAGGGACCGGAGCAAGAACGAAGGAGTCTCATGCTGACAGGAATTCCGTCCACCCTGGGCGACAGCTACCAGCTCAACACCACCAGCCTCATCCGCCATGCAGCCACCGTCTTCGGTGATGCCGAGGTCGTCTACCGTCGTTCGGACGGATCTTGGGGCCGGTCGAACTACGCCGACGAGTTCAAGCGCATGGCGCAGCTCGCCCACGGACTCGCCGACCTCGGCGTCGGCGCCGGCTCCATGGTCGGAGTCCTCGACTGGAACTCCCGCCGCCACCTCGAGCTCTACTTCGCCGTGCCCGGTGTGGCCGCGACCATGCTTCAGCTCAACCTGCGCCTGGCTCCCGAGGACCTCGCCTACGTCGTCAGCCACTCGAAGTCGGACTGGATCTTCGTCGACGAATCCCTGCTGACCGTCGCCGAATCGCTGGCTCCGAAGCTCGATGTCAAGGGCTGGGTCGTCATGACCGACAAGCCGAGCGCCGAGATCGAGACGAGCCTGACCAATGTCGTCTCCTACGAAGACCTCATCGCGGAGAAGTCCGAGACCTACGACTGGCCCGTCGTCGACGAGAAGACCGCCGCCTACGCCGGGTACACCACCGGCACCACCGGCCGCCCCAAGGGTGTGTACTACTCGCACCGGTCGATCTACCTGCACACGATGGGCGGTCTGGCCGCACTCCACGCGAACTTCGACGACTGCGTCATGCCCATCACCCCGATGTTCCATGTTCTGTCGTGGGGCTTCCCGCAGAACGCTGTTGCCGCCGGCGCCAAGCTCGTCCTGCCGGGCAAGTTCGCCGCCGAGGAGTTCGGTGCCATCGCGCAGGCCTTCGTCGAGGAGAAGGTCACTCTGGCCAACGGCGCCCCCGCCATCTTCGGGCCGATGCTGAAGATGATGAAGAAGATGCCGCAGGCTCCGGATCTCAGCGGTGTCCGTCTCGTCTCCGGATCGTCCGAGCCGCCGCTGTCGATGATGCGCGGGTTCAAGGAGGTCACCGGGGCCGACGTCATCCACGGCTACGGGGCGACCGAAACCACCCCGCTGGCGTCGACGAACTGGAAGATCCGTCCCGGTCTCGACCTCGACGAGGAACAGAAGTGGGACCTCAAGCGCTCGCAGGGCCTGCCGATCATCGGTGTCGAAATGAAGACTGTCGATCCCGAGGGCAATGAGCTGCCACGCGACGGAAAGTCCATGGGCGAGCTCCTCATGCGCGGCCCGTGGATCACCGAGTCCTACTACCAGCTGCCCGACAATGCCGACAGGTTCCTCGACGGCTGGTGGCGTTCGGGCGACGTCGGCACCATCGACCAGTACGGCTACCTGAAGATCACCGACCGACTCAAGGACGTCATCAAGTCCGGAGGCGAGTGGATCTCGTCGATCGACATGGAGAACGCGATCCTCGACAATCCCGACGTCAGCGAGGCCGCCGTCATCGGCGTCCCCGATGAGAAGTGGGACGAGCGCCCGATCGCCTATGTGGTGGCCAATCCCGGCGCCGAGGTGACCCGTGAGTCGATCGTCGAAACGCTGAGTGCTCGTTTCGCCAAGTGGCAGATGCCTGACGAGGTCAAGGTCGTCGAGGAGATGCCGCGCACCTCGGTGGGCAAACTCGACAAGAAGCTGCTGCGCAAGAACTGGGAACAGTCCAGATCTCAGCTGGTTGAGCAAGGTAGGGACTGATCCGGGCAGGGATCGGTCAGTCCTGACCCGGGTCGAGACCGGTCGGTCCCTGGGCTCGAGCGGTCACAGCAGCAGCCAGCCGAGCACTCCGGCGCCGATCACCGTCGCCCACGCCGGGGCCTTCCACATGGTCCCGGCGACGAAGGCGGCGACGGCCAGCGCCAGGGTCGCCGGTGAGGTGATCCCCTCGACGAACACTGGATCGTAGAGCGCGGCCCCCAGCAGCCCCACGACGGCGGCATTGACTCCGGTCAGTGCCGCCGTCGCCGGTTCCCAAGCACGCAGCCGCTCCCAGAACGGCAGGATCCCGACGACCAGCAGACCCGCCGGAAGGAAGATCGCCAGCAGGGCGATGCCGGCACCGAGGATGCCGGCCGGTCCCGTTGTCATCGACGCTCCGAGGAACGCTGCGAAGGTGAATAGGGGACCGGGGACTGCCTGTGCGGCACCGTAGCCGGCGAGGAACGTGTCGTGGTCGACCAGCCCGGTGGGCACGAGTTCGGCCTCGAGCAGGGGCAGGACGACATGACCTCCGCCGAAGACCAGGGCCCCTGCCCGATAGAAGATATCGATGAGGCGAATGGTCGCATCCCCGGTCGCCGCGGTGAGTGCGGGCAGTCCGAAGAGCAGAGCGGCGAAGGCGATGAGGGAGGCGATGCCCAGCCGTCTGGCGCCGCGGGAGCCGACCTTACTCCCGGGGGATTCCTTCTCTTTCCGAATTTTGTCGGGCCGTTTCAGCCACATGAGGCCGAGAACTCCACCGAGGACGATCGCAGCGATCTGGACGAGCGCCGTCGGCACCATCGAATTCGGGATGACGAGCATGAGGATGAGGGCGGCAGCGGCGATGCTCGCCCGGCGGGCATCCGGGGTCAGCGTTTTCGCCATCGACTGCACGGCACCGGCGACGACAGCCACCGCGGCGGCCTTGAGTCCGAGCAGCCACCCGGCATCGCCGAGGTCACCGAAGGCCGAGAGCCCCAACGCGAAGAGGGTGAGCAGAATCGCCGACGGCAGAGTGAAGCTCACCCACGCGGCCGCGAGCCCGGGCAGGCCCGCACGGCGCAGCCCGAGTCCCATGCCGACCTGGCTCGACGCAGGGCCGGGCAGCATCTGGCACAGGGCCACGAGGTCGGCGTATTCGCGGTCGTCGAGCCAGGAACGGCGGCCGACGAAGGTCTCGCGGAAATACCCGAGGTGGGCGACGGGACCGCCGAACGACGTCAGGCCGAGGCGCAGGAACGATCCGGCCACCTCGGCGAGGGGTGCCGCACCAGGCTGATGTGTGGCCGCCGCATCACTGTTCATCGGTCCTCCGCTTCGCTTAAGTGAACACCTCAGTGAACACGGATCAGGTGACGCCGAGGTGAACGGGGGCAGCTGCCGGCAGCGCGAACAGACCCGCCGCGCCGGGCGAACGGGCAGCGAAGGTGAACTCTCAGGGATGGTGGAGGAGGTAGGTGCCGCCCTTGAGGCAGGTGTCGACGACCCAGCCGTCGCCGACGAGGCCGGTCAGCGCCGTGCGCAGCGCCAGTCGCCAGCGGCTGGCGAGATCGGCATCCTGGCCGCGCAGATCCTCGATATCGGAGGGGAAATCCAGCGAGACGAACTCGGTCTCCTTCGGCACCTCGCTCAGCAGCGGTTCGCCGTCGTCATCGGCGCGCAGGCAGGGGAAGGCCGATCCGGGGTCGACGACCGAGGCCCGTGCCGGACGGTCGAGCGGCCAGGACACCATCATCCGGTCGCTGGCCTGGCCGGAGTTCACTCCGTCGCGCATCTGCCCGTAGAAATCCTCGAGGTATTCGACCATGCCGACACCCAGACGCTGGAAGTTGAAGTACGCATTGCGGGCGATGAGCGGGTCGAAAGTCCAGGTCATCTCGGTGATGCCGAGGTTGAGGCACCACAGACGCTGGTGCAGCTTCATCGCGGATCCGGCACCGCGGCCGATGATCTGATGGCGGACTCCGGCGATGTGCGAATGCATGACCGAACCCAAAGGCTGACCGAAGAAGCCGATGGTCACACCGATCATCTCGTCGGGTTCGTCGACGCTGTACGCAGCGGAGACATAGTTGCCGGCGTGGGCGAAGGCGATGATGAGACTGGGTTCGAACACGTTCGTGCCGGTCTCGTCGACGTTCCAGACTTCGTCGAGCAGCAGTGAGGCCTTGGCCGCCTCGTCGGCGGTGTGGATCTCGCGCACCTCGATGCGCGCGGTTTCCGCCGCGGCGGCGTATTCGTCCTCCGCCAGGGCGATGATCTCCGAGTCCACTGTTCTCAGTTCTGGGTTCGCGCTCATGGTGACATTGTGCCACCAGATCTCGGCCCCGGTGGGAGGTGCACGGCAACGATTCGACTACGGCGAACGGTCCAGTGCATGCCGAGATACGGCCGACACGCGCGTGAGTGAACGTCCCCGCACGCTTGAGTGAACTCCGCCGCCGGTCGGGAGGGGCCGGGTATAGCCTGGACGCATGAGCTCAACAGTCGCCGTCATCGGCGCCGGAACCATCGGCCGATCGTTCGCCTTCCTCTTCGCCCGCAGCGGGTACACGGTGCGGGTCTTCGACCCGCGTCGCGACCTCGCCGAGGTGGTCGCCGAGCTCCAGGCCGACGTCACCGCCGACGCTTCCGCCCGGAATGAGCTGGCCTCGCAGGTCGGCACCGTTGAACTCGCCGAATCCGTCGAGGCTGCGGTGGCAGGTGTCGTCTTCGTCCAGGAATCCGGTCCTGAGGACCCCGAATCGAAGCCGGTGCTGTTCTCTCAGATCGCCGAGGCGGCTCCAACCGAGACCGTGTTCGCCACGTCATCGTCGACGATCCCGGCCTCATCGATCGCAGCCGCGCTGCCGGAGTCCGCGGCAGCTCGCGTCATCGTCGGCCACCCGTTCAATCCGCCGCACCTCATGCCGCTCGTCGAGGTCGTGCCGTCGCCGCAGACCTCCCAGGAGACCGTGGAGGCCGCGGTCGAGTTCTACCGCAGCTGCGGGCGCGAACCGGTGGTGCTCGGGCGTGAGATCCGCGGATTTGTCGGCAACCGGCTCCAGAACGCGCTGATGAAGGAGGCGATCTCGCTCGTGCAGAACGGAGTCGTCACCGCCGAGGGACTCGACACCGTGATGAAGAATTCGCTGGGTCTGCGCTGGTCGGCCATCGGTCAGTTCGAAGGCATGCACTTCGGCGGGGGAGAGGCCGGGATCCGCGGGTTCATGGACCATATCGGCCCGGCCTTCGCCGCCATCGAGGATCTGCCCGTCGACGTCGACCCCGCAGGCATGGAAGACGTCTTCGAGCAGGTCGAAGAAGCCTATGGCCCGACGCCGACTCCACAGGCCGCGGCCGTCCGCGATCGGATCCAGAAGGCGGTGCTCGACGCCCGCGGTCAGGGGCGCTGAGGCCGGGGCTCAGACCGCTGCTTGGTAGAAGTACGTGGTGCGTTCGGCGATGAGGCCCTCGGTGTCGAAGAGGAAGAAGTCCGCGAAGCCCACCGAGGTCTCAGAGCCGTCCTTGAGGCGGCCGCTGAAGACGCCGCGACTGGATGCGCGATCACCGTCGACGAGGATCTCCTGCAGCGAATGCGCACCGGATTCGATGACGCGTTCGCCGTGGTAGAAGTCGGTGATCTGCTGGCCGACCATCGTCGGATAGCCCGGCCGATCATAGCTGGCATCGGCGGCGAACAGCGCCGAGGTGGCGTCCGCGTCTCCGGCATCGACGGTGGTGTAGTAGCGCTTCACGAGTTCAGTCACACTGGCCATAGCACTACCGTAACAGTGACTCAAGCCATAGTCGGGACCGGCCGTCGGCCCCACGCCGGCCCGTGAGTCTCCCTTCGTCACCGACGGCGACCTCATTTCGCATATCTGCCTCACATCGGGTTAGTATCGACCTGCTAATGATAACGAGTCTCACTAACTAGAGAGTGCGAATGATGAAACGACACCACACGATGCTCGGATCTGCGGTGGTCGCCTCGGCGCTGCTGCTCACCGGCTGCCAAGCCGGCGACGACGCCACCGACTACGACGCGGTCGGCAAGGACGAGAAGACCGCAGGCACCGCAGACGACAAGGACGACACAGGGCACGCCCAGGAGCTCGCCGCCGCCCAGCCGCGGATCGTGACCACCTACGACGGCGGGATCCTCACCCTCGATGCAACGACTCTCGACGTCATCGACGATACGAAGCTCGAGGGCTTCAACCGCCTCAATCCTGTCGGCGACGGCCGCCACCTCATGGTCTCCGTCGCCGAAGGCTTCCGCCTCTTCGACGCCGGAGTCTGGACCCAGCCCCACGGCGACCACACCCACAGCTACGCCGCTGACCCCCAGCTCACCGACACCGTCTTCGACACCGAACTGCCCGGACACGTCGTCAACCACGGCGAGACCACCGTGCTCTTCGGCGACGGCGACGGCAAGATCCAGACCTTCGACACCGAAGACTTCTCCGACGGTGCCCCGAAGCCCCAGGTCGCCGAGGCCGATGAACCCCACCACGGTGTCGCCGTGAAACTCGCCGACGGGTCGATGCTGCACACCGTCGGAACCGAGGACGAACGCTCGGGTGCGAAGGTCGTCGACAGCTCCGGCAAAGAGATCGCGAGCAGCGACGAGTGCCCCGGAGTCCACGGCGAAGCCGCTGCGAAGGACGAGGTCATCGCGCTCGGCTGCGAGGACGGAATCCTGCTGTACAAAGAAGGGAAGTTCGAGAAGATCGACGCTCCCGACTCCTTCGGTCGCATCGGCAACCAGTCCGGAAGCGACGAATCGCAGTACATCCTCGGCGATTACAAAGTAGAGGAAGATGCCGAACTCGAACGTCCCGAACGGGTGAGCGTCACGGATACGAAGACCGGCAAGCTCTCGCTCGTCGACCTCGGTCCCTCCTACAGCTTCCGGTCACTGGGCCGCGGACCCGAAGGGGAGGGCGTCGTCCTGACCACGGACGGAAAGCTGAAGATCATCGACCCCGCGACCGCCTCGGTGACGGAGGAGTACCCGGTCATCGACGAATGGGAAGAGCCCGCCGAATGGCAGAAGGCCCGCCCGACGCTCTTCGTCCAGGGCGAGGTCGCCTATGTCAGCGATCCGGCGGAGAAGACGATCCACATCGTCGACCTCGAATCCGGTGAGGTGATGGCCGAGAAATCGCTGCCGCACGCACCGAACGAACTCACCGGCGTCACCGGCTGAGGGATCGGGACGAACCCGACCGGCGGAACGGCCCCGAGCGGCGGGTCAGACCCGACCCCACCGGCGGAACGGCCTCGACGGACTCGGCCGGCGGCGTTGCTGAGCGCACCGTCGGTCGGGTCGGCCACCTCGGTGACGGCTGGGAATCCGCCCAGGAAATGAGACCGCCGTTGCCGACGTCGGAGTTCGGCCATAGCGTGGGGGATGGACCTGCGATCGCACCATCAGTGATCGCCTCAACCTCGTCTAAGTGAAAGAGGACAGCCATGACCACCATGTATCGCGTCACCGACCCGGCAACCGGCCAAGTCGCCGAAGAATTCTCCACCGCCACCGATGCCGAGATCCTCGCCGCCCTCGACCGTTCGGCGACGACATTCGACGAGTGGAGCCGGACCACGGTAGCCGAGCGCGCCGCACTGCTGACCCGCGTGTCCGAGATCTACGCCGAACGCGCCGAAGAGCTCGCCGAAGTCATCAAGCTCGAAATGGGCAAATCCGTGCCCGAAGGCAAGGGCGAAGTCCAGCTGTGCTCGATGATCTACAAGTACTTCGCTGACAACGCCGAAGCCTTCATGGCCGACGAACCACTGCGCGGACCCAAGGACGCCACCGCCATGATCCGCCGCAAGCCCGTCGGCTCGCTGCTGGGCATCATGCCGTGGAACTTCCCCTACTACCAGGTCGCCCGCTTCGCCGCCCCGAACCTGGCCCTGGGCAACACCATCCTGCTCAAGCACGCCCCGCAGTGCCCCCGCTCGGCACAGATCATGGAAGAGATCTTCATCGAGGCAGGGCTGCCCGAAGGCGCGTACATCAACATCTACGCCAGCAACGAGCAGGTCGCCGACATCATCCTGCCCGACCCGCGCAACCACGGAGTGTCCCTGACCGGATCCGAACGCGCCGGTGCCGCCGTCGCTGCCGAGGCCGGAAAGAACCTCAAGAAGGTCGTACTCGAACTCGGCGGATCCGACCCCTATATTCTGCTCGACACGGACGACGTCCAGAAGTCCGCAAAGACGTTCTTCGACACCCGCATGGGCAACACCGGCCAGGCCTGCAACTCGCCCAAGCGGATGATCGTCATGGACGACATCTACGACGACTTCGTCTCCTCCATCACCGAGGCGGCCCAGAAGAACACCCCCGCCGTTCCAGGCGAGGGGGGCTCCCGTCTGTCCCCGCTGTCGTCGGTGGCCGCCGCCGACCGCTTCGTCGAGCAGGTCCAGGACACCGTCAGCGAGGGCGCGACCCTGCTCGCCGGCGGCAAGAAGTACGACGGTGGCGGAGCCTATGTCGAACCCGTTGTCCTCACCGATGTGCAGAAGGGCATGCGCGGATACTACGAAGAGCTCTTCGGACCCGCTGTGATCGTCTACAAGGTCAGCAGCGAGGAAGAAGCCGTCGAGCTCGCCAACGACACTCCGTTCGGCCTCGGCGCTGCCGTGTTCTCCACCGATATCAAGCGGGCCGAGCGGGTCGGCGACCAGATCGATTCGGGCATGGTCTTCCTCAACGCTCCCGAAGGCACCCGCGAATTCCTGCCCTTCGGCGGAGTCAAGCGCTCCGGCGTCGGCCGTGAGCTCGGACCGTTGGCGATGGACGAATTCGTCAACAAGCAGCTCGTGTACAAACAGGACTGACCGATACGATCGGAGCCCGAGGATCCGGGTTCCGATCGTGACCGGGTTGTGATCGCACTCCGGGCGCTGTCTCCTACCAGGGGACAGCGCCCTGATTGTATGCTGAGACCACGCACAGCTGATTCTCATAATTCCCAGCGGGAGGTCTCCCCATGTCGGCACCGAAGCCGTCAACCCAGGTCAACGCAGCAGCCTCAAAAGGGATCATGCGGCCGGTCAACCGATTCCTCGAACAGTGGATTCCCTCGGCCCTGACCTTCGCCATCGTCCTCACCCTCATCGTCGCCGTCCTTGCGTTCATCTTCACCGACGCCGGACCGACGGACGTCGTCACCGGCTGGGGTGAGGGACTGGCCGGTCTGCTCGAGTTCATGACGCAGATGTGCCTGATCCTCCTGCTCGGGCACATCCTCGCCAACACCGGACCCGTGCGGAAGCTGCTGACCTGGCTCGCTCGCGTTCCCGGCAACGCCACCTTCGCCTATGTCTTCGTCTTCGTCGTCGCCGCGCTCGCCAGCCTCATCACCTGGGGCCTCGGTCTCGTCGTCGGCGCCCTGCTCGCCCGTGAGATCGCCGTGCAGTCACGCGAACGCGGCATCAAGGTCCACTTCCCGCTGCTCGTCGCCGCCGGCTACTCCGGATTCGTCGTCTGGCATATGGGCTATTCGGGATCGGGTCCGCTGACCGCGGCCACACCGGACTCCTTCCTCTCCGAATCGCTCGGCGGACAGACGATCCCGGTGTCGGAGACGATCTTCGCCGGCTGGAACCTGCTGGCGATCGCCGGAGTCATCATCGTCTGTGCTCTCCTCTTCTTCCTTGTCGCACCCAAGGCCGGCGCCACCGTCTACGAACTCCCCGCCTCGGTGAGCTCGGAGAAGCAGTCCGAGGTCGATGAAGAAGTCGTCACCCCCGCCGACCGCATCGACGCCTCACGAGTGCTCACCCTCATCGTCGGTCTCGCTCTTGTCGCCTACCTCGTCATCCACTTCGCCCAAGGCGGGGGACTGACCCTCGACATCGTCAACTGGTCGTTCCTCGCCCTCATCCTGCTGCTTGTGCGCAACCCGTTCGAGCTCATCCACCTGACGAAGGAGGCGGCGTCGAACGTCGGCGAGATCCTCCTGCAGTTCCCGCTCTACGCGGGAATCCTCGGCATCATGTCGAGCACCGGACTCATCGCCGTGTTCTCCGATGCCTTCGTCTCGATCTCGAACACCACGACCTTCGGTGTCCTCGCCCTGCTCTCGGCCGGACTCGTCAACTTCTTCGTCCCTTCCGGCGGAGGCCAGTTCGCCGTGCAGGGGCCGATCATGCTCGACGCGGCCAATCAGCTCGGCGTCGATCCGTCGATCGCGATCATGGCCGTGTCCTACGGCGACCAGTGGACGAACATGCTCCAGCCCTTCTGGGCGCTGCCGGTGCTCGCGATCGCCGGACTGAAGATGCGCGACATCCTCGGCTACACCGTCATCACGTTCCTCGGCTCCGGGGTGGTGATGGCTGCCGCGCTGCTCCTCGTCTCCCTGTGAAACCCGGTGATCCTTCTCACTGAGGTGGGCGGAAAGGAATCGTCGATACGACGGCCGGGAGATACCGCCTCGGCGAGGGTGAGTCGCTGATCTGCAGATCTGCGTGGCATCACAGAATAAGTGACCGGAAGTGTCTATGTGGTAACCTCCGTTGTTGGCCGTCCCCGGGGAGCCGGGGATCGGCGAGGACGGAATCTCATTCAGCAACAGCCGTTGATCATGCTCGGTTGAGCACCCTGTTCGACCGGGTCCGATGCCACGACGCAGCAGCGTCCGGATAAGGAGCACAATCATGTCAGCATCAGTCGACACCCCGCCGGGTGAACCGAAAGGAGAAGCGAAGGCCAAGGTGAAGCCGTCGCTGCCACCCGTGAATAAGCGGGTGTTCATCGCGACGGCCCTGGTGGCAATCGCCATCACCGCATGGGCCCTCATCTCACCGACCAACGCCGAGGCGGTCCTCGGTGCCGTCGTCGGCTGGACCTCCGATTGGTTCGGTTGGTTCTACGTCCTCCTCGTCCTCGCCGTCCTCGTCTTCGTCATCTACCTGGCGGCTTCCCGCTACGGCAATACGAAGCTCGGCCCCGAACACTCGAAACCCGAATTCGGGCTCGTCGCCTGGGCGTCGATGCTCTTCGCCGCCGGCATCAGCACCGATCTCATGTTCTTCGCCGTGGCCGAACCGGTCACGATGTACCTCACCCCTCCGAGCACCGAGGCCGAAACGGTCGACGCCGCTCGCGAATCCACCGTGTGGGCGCTCTTCCACTACGGTTTGAGCGGCTGGGGACTCTACGCCCTGATGGGCATGGCCCTGGCCTACTTCGCCTACCGGATGAACATGCCGCTGGCGATCCGTTCGGCGCTGGCCCCGATCTTCGGCAAACGCGTCCACGGTGTTCTGGGCGAGACGGTCGACTTCGCCGCCCTGCTCGGCACGATCTTCGGTGTGGCCACCTCGTTGGGCATCGGCGTCGTCATGGTCAACGTCGGCCTCAACACGGTTCTCGGGATCCCGATCGGCACCGCCACTCAGGTCGGCATCGTCGTCGTCGGAGTCGGTGTCGCCACGCTCTCGGCAGTCTCCGGTGTCGACAAGGGAATCAAGTTCCTCTCCATCCTCAACGTCGTCCTCGCGATCGCTTTGAGCCTGTGGGTGCTCGTGGCCGGAAACACAAAGTTCCTGCTCAACGCCCTCGTCCTCAACGTCACCGACTTCGTTCGACTGTTCCCGAACATGGCCGGGCAGACCTTCGCCTTCGAAGACACCGGGACCTGGATGACCGACTGGACCCTGTTCTTCTGGGCCTGGTGGATCGCCTTCGCCTCGTTCGTCGGCCTCTTCCTCGCCCGCATCTCTCGCGGACGCACCATCCGCCAGTTCGTGCTGGGCACCCTGACGATCCCGTTCATCTACATCTTCATGTGGATCTCGATCTACGGAAACTCGGCGCTGGACATCATCCGCAGCGGTGACAAGAAGTTCGGTGAGGCGGTGATGGCCAGCCCCGAAGGCGGCTTCTACGACCTGCTCTCCCGCTACCCGGCGTTCGCCTTCATCGCCGGTCTGGCTACGCTCACCGCACTGCTGTTCTACGTCACCACCGCGGACTCCGCTGCCCTGGTCATGGCGAATCTGTCGTCGAACCTGCGCAACCCCTCCGAGGACGGCCGCGGCGGACTGCGCATCTTCTGGGCGCTGTTGACCGGCGCCCTGACGGTGGCGATGCTGCTCGTCGGGGGAATCGGCGCGCTGCAGAACGCGACGGTGATCATGGGCCTGCCCTTCGCCTTCGTCGTCATCCTCGTCATGATCGGTCTGTACAAGGCATTGCGAGTCGAGGCGAACCGCGTCGACAGCGTCGATACGACCCTGCCCGGCTCGCTGGCTCGTCGCTCTCGGGGCCCCGGTCACGAGACCTGGCAGCGGCAGCTCGGACGGGTGCTGTCCTTCCCGAACCAGGCACGCGCGAAGGAATTCGAGCAGAAGGTCCTCATCCCCACCCTCAACGAGGTGGCTGAAGAGATGGAAGGCCGCGGAATCTCGTCGCGGTGCGGTCGCGTTGATTCCGAAGGCGTGTTCGTCGACGACGGCGAACTCTTCCAGTTCGAGGTCGACGGAGACGGGGAGTATCCGTTCCGCTATCAGGTGTGGCCGCACAAGGTCAGCGTGCCGTCATTCGGTGGAATGGTCCCACGCGGAACCGGCGAGGACTACTACCGGATGGAGGTCTACCTCGACGGCGGCACCGGTCAGGGCTACGACATCATGGGCTTCTCGAAGGAGCAGATCATCGATGACGTGCTCGACCAGTACCAGCGCCACGTCGAATTCCTCCAACTGCAGGAGAACATCATCCACGGCGATGACTGAATCGCGATGTCCGGATGACTGAAACCGGCGGGTGAGAGCAGCGCCCGGGATCTCTGGCCTGACGGCCGGCGGTCCCGGGCGTCGTCGTTTCACTCACCGAGGATGCGTCGATCGCCGGCGCCGAGGCCGGCGGACGCTGCGTGGTGGGCTCGGGGGCGGCCAGGCGATCACCCCGCCATCACGGTGCGCAGGGTGCGGGCGACGGACAGGGCCGGGAGCCCGCTGGTGTCAGAGTTCTCCGGGCTCGGCGTCGATCGGATGTCGAAGGCGAATTCCCCTGCGGCCCCGGACGCCCGGATTCGGTGGGCGGACTGGGTCTGCCCGGCGATCGCCTGGAGCACGACCCGCACCCTCTCCAAAGAGTCACCGAGCAAGTCGGCATCGGTGCGTTCAGGCCCAGTGTCGGTCGACGCCGCTCTGACTCCTGAGTCTGAGGCCGATGGAACAGAACTCAGTCCGCGGGTGGCCCAAGCGAGGGCGACGGCGATGTTGACGTTGGCGGGGAACTTCTCGATCGCCTCGGCGGGATTGCCCTCAAACACCGTCAGAGGGCCGTCCTCGGGGCGGAGACCGCGCAGACGCTCGGCTTCGTTCTCGGACATCCACGGTCGGATGAGTCCGCTCGCCTCCTTCGCAGTGGTGATTTCGACGCTGTCGAGGCCATCGGACTGAGCCGCCGCCTCGAGCACATCGACTCCGCCGATCGCCCCATTGGTCACATGCAGGTGGCCGGGTCCGCCGAGCAGACCCGCGCGGGTGTCGGGACCGGCCATGGCTCCGACACTGGTGAGCACGAGAGGGCGACCGGCCGCGATGACGGCGGGGCCGAATCGGGCAGCAGCGGGAACCCCAGCGCATTCGACGATGACATCGAAGCGGTCGAACATCCTCGGCCACGGTGATTGCGTCGACGACGGAACAGGCAACGACGGGGCCGGTTCGTGAACCGGGGTGGTGAGCGTGGGGAGGTCGACCACCTCGGCGCCGTGATTCGGGCGACCTCTGTGCTTGGTCCGATCCGAGACCAGGGCGGTCAGGTTGAACGCCCCGGCTTCGAGCTCGGGAGAGAGCAGCCGAGCGACGTGGCGGCCGATGGCACCGAAGCCGAGGAGGAGCACTGAAGGCATGGCCGCACCCTATCGGAGACGGCTGACACTAGGCTCACAACGGTGAGATCACAGCTGCGGGTGGCCGGAGTGTTGGGGGTGCGCGGGCAATGTCAGTGCGACGCGATACGGTTGCAGGATGGACGACGAATCACAGCCGAGCGCATCAGGGGGAGCCGTCACCGGTGACGATGGACTTGCCCGCACCCCGTGGGCATACGGTGACCCGATGCTGCTGGACTACTACGACAGCGAGTGGGGTCTGCCCGTCCACGACGAGGCGGGGCTGTTCGAGCGGATGAGCCTCGAAGGGTTCCAGGCCGGACTGTCGTGGCTGACGATTCTGAAGAAGCGCGAGCGGTTCCGCGAGGTCTTCGCCGGATTCGATCCCGATGCCGTGGCCCGCTTCGGCGAAGGCGAGATCGAACAGCTGCTGACCGATTCCGGGATCATCCGCCATCGCGGCAAGATCGAAGCCTGCATCAACAATGCCGCGCGCGTGATCGAACTGCGTGAAGACGGCGGACTCGATGCGTTCCTGTGGTCGTTCCAGCCTGCGCAGACCCCGCGACCGCGTACCATTGCCGAGATCCCGACGACCGGACCGGAATCCGTGGCACTGTCGAAGGCGCTGAAGAAGAAGGGGTTCCGCTTCGTCGGGCCGACGACGATGTATGCGCTGATGGAGGCCATCGGCATGGTCGATACGCACCTGCTCGATTCCCACCGCCGAGGCGCGTCCGGAGTGTGGTCGGAATGAATGACATCCGCGTCTCCGCGCTCGTCCTTCTCCACCCGCAGCGCCGGGAACTGCTCATGGTGCGCAAGGCAGGGACCAGTTCCTTCATGCTGCCCGGCGGCAAACCCGAAGACGGGGAGACCGCTGAGGACACCATCGTCCGTGAGATCGCCGAGGAGCTCGGACTCGATCTGGACCGTCACCGACTGCACGCCTTGGGCACTTTCGCTGCCGCGGCGGCGAACGAAGCCGATCACCGTGTCATCGGTGACGTGTTCTGCTATGACGGTCTGCCGGAAGCACTCGATGTGGAGAACATCACGCATCTGGCCGAGATCGCCGAAGCCGGATGGTTTCCCATAGACCCGCTGCCCGCGGACACCGATATCCGCCAATTCGCGCCGCTGACCCGCAACGAGGTCATCCCGACACTGCAGGCCGCGGGGAGATCGGTCGGCTGATCGGGTGAAAGGCTGTCGTCCTACCCGGTGCGACGCTGCTTTCAGGCTGGACGGGGTGCACTTTGGCAATCCGGCGCTGGTTTCATGCGGTGCGACGCTGGAACCCGAGGTCGAGTGCGAACAGGTGCAGGGAGTGCACCAAGGTGATCGCGGCGATGAGGAAGCTCAGCGAGATGTCGATGATGCCGAAGATCGTCAGCGCCGGTGGACTGACGTAGCCGGGTGCCTGCAGGAGGGTGCAGCCGATGACGATCGCGCCGGTGAGGATCGCGATCAGGACGGCGATTGTCGTGCGGCCCACCGCTGCCAGGCACAGCAGCCCGGTGGTGAACAGCAGAGCGAAGAGCGCGAAGACATCGACGCCGCGACCGATGATGAGAACTTCCTGCCACAGGTTCCCGTACGTGACCGAACTGTCCGGTTCGGGGGAGTAGTAGGGGAAGAACGATGCGGCGATGACCAGCATGACCAGCGGCCCATAGAGGCGGGCATAGATGATGTTCGTACGGCGGATGCGCTTCGCGAGGTCCTCAGCGCGGCGGAGATGCCCGGTCGTCATCGAGCGTCCGTCGTCTGTTGCTGTCACTGCGGCCTGCCGTCGGAATCGAGTGTGATGGCACGAGGACTCGTTGCTGTGCCGAAGCACGGCAGAAGCATCTCATTTCTCCGATCAGAGGATTAGGGATTGTGGCTGACAACGGCCCGAATGGATTAGTCGCCATCAAGCGAGCCGATACCTGAAACGTATCCAGGAAAGTTACCGTCCGGTGTTCTCAGCCGACAAGGAATGGTCATGACTCACCTGTCATGCCCGCGAAATTTCACATATTCGCACAAAGGCTTTTATGCGGGGTTGTGACTTTATCCCTATTTCGCTGCTCGGCGAACCGCATTCTTCGCTCGGGAAGGTGCGCTGTCGGGTACCGCCTGGTCATCGGCCGCGCGGCCGAGTTGGACCGAGAGCCGGTGGAGGCACTCGCGGAGGTCGGGACTGTCGACGACGGTGAAGTCGGTGTCCAAACGCGCCAGCGCCAGGGCCATCGTGGTCAGGCTCTGGCCGCCGACAGTGACGAGACACCGGTCGCCCTCGAGCGCCTCGACCGTGCCTTCGGCGGACGCGAGCTTCTTCATCACCGAGGCCGCCGGGGCATCGACGACGACTTGGGCCGAATGCCGCCACCTGGGTTCCGTGGCGTGTCGTTCGACGAAGTCACCGATGTCCACGGCCGGCAGCGGACGTGGAGTGAAGCTGGGGCCGCTCGGGGTCTTCGGCACGATGCGTTCTGCGCTGAAGACTCGCCAGTCCCCGGCCCTGGGATCGAAGGCCAGCAGGTGCCAACGGTGCTGACGATTGACGAGTCGGTAGGCCTCGACTTCCAGGTGGACCTCGTGTGCCGAGGCGCTGCTCGGGTCGTCCCGCTGTGGGCAGTCACCTGTGTCTGGGTCCGCTGCGCCTGGGCTTGTGGCGCATGAGTCGCCTGTGTTGCCGGGCGAGTGGTCGGACGGTTCACCGAGATACGCGAAGCGCAGGCGTTCGCGCCGGCGACAGTGATCGATGAGAGTGACGATGAGGTTGGGGTCGACAATCGGCATCGGCTGATTGCCGACGACCGGAACAGTGAAGTGCGCGAGACTCTGCACCCGTGCTCGGACTGCGGCGGGGAGAATCGTCTCGAGCTTCGCCAGCGCCAGTGCCGAGGTCTCTTCCATTCCGCCGATGATGCAGCTCAGCCCCGAGTGGAGGCCGACGGCGACCGCCACCGCTTCATCTGCGTCGAACATGAGCGGCGGGATGCCCACGCCGTTCGAGGTGAGACGGTATCCGCCTTCGGTTCCGCGTGTGCCGTCGATCGAATAGCCGATATCGCGGAGCGTGCCGATATCGTTCCGGACGGTCCGCGGACTCACTTCCAGACGATCTGCCAATTCGGTTCCCGACCAGGTTCGGGGCACCATCAACAGTGACAATAACCCGAGCAGTCGTGCTGCAGTCTGTGACATCTCTGCGTCTTCTGTCGTTTAGGAAGACCTCCTGCCTGAACTCAGAATAGCATTATGCAAATCGTTCCGGGGCAGAGCGAAAACAAAGAAGTGGCTTCCCCGAAATCGGAGGAACTAACAAAATTGATGCACGATCAGAAGAATATTCAGAGCATTCCTTCCCCAGAGACAACTGAAACAGAATTCGATGTCGATGACTATCTCGAGTTGTATTCGTCGGCACGGAAGAAGGACAAAGGGTGGATCCTCGACGAGGTCATGATCCTCACCGGTTGGTCACGTGACCATGCGCGGCGCCGCCTGGCGGCCTTCCGCGTCGGAGAAGACGATGCCTACGATGATCCGCCCGCCGACCAACCGTTGTCGAGGTGCTGCAAATACTCACCCGAATCGCGTGCACTCCTCGTCCGGATCTGGGAATGGTCCGGGTTCCAGAGCGGTAAGTACCTGGCCGCAGTGATGCCGCAGCTGCTCGATGCGGCCGAACGCCATGGCGCTCTGGTGCCCGACCGCGACGGCTACAGCCTCGAGGTCCGGGCCGAGCTGCTCGCCGTCAGTCCGGCATCGATCGACCGGTACCTGCGCACCGCGCGAGCCGAGGACTTCCGCGACCGTCGGGTGTCGACGAAACGGTTCACCAGTCCCAGCGAAGACTTCCTCGACTTCGCTTCGGGACCGAACGAGTACGAACCCGGATTCTTCCTCGTCGACACCATCGCCCACGCAGGACCGACCCGAGCCTCGAACTGCGTCTTCACGATCAGCGCCTCCTGCCTGCACACCGGTTGGGTCTTCACCCGCAGTCTTGCCGACAATGGTCCGGACACTATGGTGGACGTGCTGCAATGGTCACTCGATGAGGTGCAGGGGATTCCCTTCTGGGTCAATGCCATCGAGCTGAGCAATGCCGATGACACCGTCCACGAGGCGACCGACAAGTGGGCGCGGGGACTGGACATCCACTTCAGTCCGGTGCTCAAAGATCTCCGCCGCGATCGACTTCCGGAAGCGTCGCGGCATCAGCATCTCGTCCATGAGTACGCAAATATCCGCCGCTATGACACCGACGAGGCCCGGTCTGCACTCAACGGACTCTGGCGCGCGGTCGATGACCGGCTCAATTACTTTACTCCCACGCGCAAACCGGCTGGCTGGTCCGATGGCGGTCATGGCGAGCAGCGGCGAATCTACGACGAACCGCGCACACCGTTCGAACGTCTGCGGGCAGCGGGAGTCATGTCACCGACGCAGGAGGACGAGCTCACCCAGTACGCGGATGGTCTCGACCCGGCCCGACTGACCGAGGAGATCGTGTTCTGGCAGAGGCGTCTGCAGGAGCTTGCCGCCTGAGTGCGGTCCGTTCCCACGCTGTCGGCAGAGCCGCACGGTCGTCGGCTGACGGCTGAACCAGACGTTCCCTGACCGTCGGCAGAGCCGAGCCCGGGAACTGCAGCCTCAGTCCCGTTCCCGTCGCGAATAGGCGATGAGAGCCCGATACAGGTCGATCGGCGCGCAGTTGGCGCCCTTGGCCAGGGACTTCATGAGTTTGCGGTAGGTCTGATAGTCCATCTGCGCCGGATTGTCCGTGGACACGAGATTGAAATCGTGCAGAACGGTCAGCGCCCGGGAATCCATGATGGAGAACTTCTTGAGATTGGCGACGGTGAGCAGCGTGCTGGCCATCGGGATTCCCACTCCGGGCAGCATCTGCAGCAACGGCAGACGGAAGCGGTTGGGTGTGTCGTCGTCGAGGGCAACGCCGGTGACGAAATCGATGTCATCGGACGAGATCTCTTCGAGGCTCGGCAGAACTCCTAGGGCCTTCCACTCGGCGACCTTGAGGAAATGCTTGCGTTTGAACGATTCGCGGACCTTCGTCTTCGGACCGATGTCATTGAAGATCTCTGACTCGAGATCAGTGAGGACATAGAGCGGTTCGAACTTGAGGACGAAGGCGGTGTCGATGGTGCCGCTGGGAGCGTCGCGCTTGAGGTCCGAGCTGAGTTCCGATGAGTTCATGAACCGATGATAGGCGACGTTTCTGACGCGCAGGTGAACACTTCTCCGCTGCAGGAGAGGCAGACGATTCTGATACGGCAGATGCAGTGCCGATGTCGTAACCTCGGACTATGAACCCCGAACAGCCGTCTCAGGCGACGTACACCCCGGCCCTGCTGGGCTTGGTGTGGACGGCGATGTTCGGGTTCTCCGCCTTCTTCTTCAGCTATTCGACGATGGTGACGATTGCGTCGACGGACGGACTGTCGACCGTCACCGGCGGGACCGTGCTGACGACGATGATGATCGGCGTCATCGTCGCTCAGCCCTTCGCTCCGTGGGCCGGTCGGGTCTTCGGTTTCAAGGCTTCGCTCATGCTGGCTCTCCTGTTGCAATTCATCGGCCAACTCCTCGGCCTCTTCGTCACCCCGCCCCTGTTGGCTCTCGTCCTCGCCGGACTCTGCGGAGGCGTCGGGTTCGGCCTCTTCGTCGTCCTCGCCAACGCAGCGGTCCCGGGGACGACCTCGCCGGGGCGGATCGGCAAGGCGCTGGGCTGCTTCGGTGGGATCACCTCCCTGGCAGCGGCAGTCGGAGCTCCGCTGGGACTGTGGCTGGTCGAGTCGATCCCGATCTGGATCTTCCGCGTCATCGTCTGCGCCTGTCTCCTCTTGGCCATCCCCACTGTGCTCAAATACGTACCCGGTCGGCGGCCTCGGCGAGGAAAAGGCGATCCGGGAGAACCGGTCAACGGCAGCTATACTGTCGGGGTTCGGCCCGGTCGCAATGAGAGCCGGAGCCTGCGGAAGGTGGGACGCCGGGCGGGGGAGGCCCTCGGGCTCGTTCTCATGCTCTCTCCGTTCCTCGTCGGCATGATCGTCTTAGGGATCATCGTCGGCTTCGGTCCGGGCGAGGACGTCGCCGTGGCGGCACTGTTCATCGCCGGGATGCAGATATCGGCGGTCATCGGACGCTTCGTCGTCGGGGCCGTTTCGGACAGCTTCCCGCCGTTCGCCCTCAACATCTTGGGACTCGTCCTGACGTCGATCGGGTTGGTCTGCGCCGTCGTCTCCTACGGTGGGACACTGTTCGTCTCGATGCTCATCATCGGACTGGGTCTGGGTGCCATGCAGTCGGCAAGTCTCGTCATGGCCTTCGCCTCGGTCAGTTCGCCGAGCCGGGCCAGCGTCGCCTGGAATATGAACTTCGACATCGGTCTGGCTGTCGCCGGTGTGGTCGGCGGACTCGGTTTCACCTATCTCGGTTCGTCGTCGACCTTCCTGGTGTGTGCTCTGCTTCTGCTGTTCACCGGTGCCCTGTCGTGGATCGCGCGGACTCTGCAGATGCGGAACAACGGGCACGGCTGAGCTGTCAGTGTGGGCGCTGCTGACCCGGAGACTGCGGGGTGCGACTGAGCCTGTGGTTGAAGGGTAGGGCTGAATCGTCAGCGCTGGGAATCCTCATCGAGCTGCGCGAGCAGTCCGACGGCCGCACGTGTGTACTCGCCGATCCACCGATCGTGGATCCGCTTGATCGGCAGCGGCGCCAGAGCGAGCCGGCGAGTGCGTCCTTCCTTGCGACCGGTGACCAGCTCGGCGCTCTCGAGTACCCGAATATGCTGGAGCACCGTCGTGCGGTCGAGGTCGGGGAACGCTTCGCAGACCTCGCCGGTCGTGCGCGGTCGAGTACGGAGCAGGTCGAGGGTATGTCGGCGGGTGGGGTTGGCCAGTGCTTTGAACACCGCATCATCGGATTCACCCGTTCCCTCCACCTGTGACATGTGGTTAAAATATCACATGACAGATGAGCAGAGCCCCCAGAGCACGCCCGCCGAGGTGAACGATCAGTCCCGCCCGCTAGAGGAGCTGTCCTTCACCGTCACCGGGTATATCGCGAAGACTCCACACGAAACCTACGAGGCGGTTGCCGATCCCGAACAGCTCACGCATTACTTCACGACCGGCGGCGCCCGCGGCCGCCTGGAAGCCGGAGCCGAAGTGACATGGGACTTCGCTGACTTCCCGGGTCGATTCCCCGTCGAGGTCGTCGAGAGCATACAGGACGAGAAGATCGTCATCCGCTGGGAGGGGTCCGATGAGTCAGTGGAGAAGGATACGACGACGACTTTCGAGTTGACTCCCGTCGACGACGGGGCCAGGACTCTCGTGACGATCACGGAGAAGTCCTGGAAGCTCACCGAGGGTGGAGCCCAGGGGGCCTTCGGCAACTGTATGGGCTGGACCGGAATGCTCTCGGCGCTCAAGGTCTGGATCGAGCACGGAATCAACCTCCGCGAGGGCTACTACAAGTGAGCTGATCCGAACTCTTGCCAAACTCCTTAACGCAATCAGGTCGAAGCCGAGGCTAAACCTCCAAGGCGCATTCTTGGATTCTTCGAACTTATACCTTAGTTGGAGTGAGAAGGCGAAGTTCGGCATTGCGAAGGTGGGGAAGCGAGCGATGCTCTGACGGGTCGAGTCCCTTCAGCCAGGCTTCCATGATTTGCAGTACGTCGCCATGAGCCACGAGGACGATTTCAGAAGCTTCATTTTCGGGATCGTCAATGAGTGACTCGATAAGTGCACGAGTCCGCGCGGCGACATGTTGCGGAGTCTCAACGCCGTCGGGCCAGCCTCGATTTTCGGAATCTGCTGCCCACACCTCGTCATATCGAGCTGCCGGGCCATCTTCGAGGGAACCGAAATCCCTCTCTCGTAAGCGCGTATCGATCCTTACGGGACGGGTTCCCCAGGCCGTGGCTGCTATCTGAGCGGTTTCGTGGGCGCGCGCAAAATCACTGGTGATCAGAAGCGAGCCCGAGGGCATTCGATTGTTTCGGGCGGTCTCTTCTGCTTGTTGCCTTCCCCGGTCGGTCAGCGAGGCCCACTCGAAGGCAAGACGGCCTGGGCGGCTGACAACAATCTGCTCGACGTTTGCTCGGCTCTCTCCGTGCCGCAGTCCCCACAGTCGATTGCAGCGGTTGTTGAGGATGTCGTCCACTGCAGCCTCCGGTCCTTTCATGACTTGAACGTGAACATTATGTGTCCTCATCTGACCCCAGAATGAAGGGCAGGAGTCGATTGGATTTCAGGCAAAAATTCTATTGTGCATCGCGCAACAGCCAGTGTAGCGTTTAAATCGATTTAGACCCCGAGATTACGAGACTTCAGACGATCACCTATTTGGTGGTTTTCCATCCCCGAGAGAGTGCGGATCATGAACTTTGACGGCTTCGAGAGTCCACAGACGAAACGGTTTCAACGGAAGGTGACTGTCCTATCTGCAGGCGGCACATTCCTTGACGGCTTCGATTTGACGGTCATCGCTGTGGCTCTGCCGATGATTGCAAATGAATGGGATGTCAGTGCGGGCGAGAAGTCCCTCATCACCAGTTCGGCGATCATAGGCTCTTTCATCGGCGCCGCCGTACTCGGCAATCTCACTGATCGTTTCGGCCGCAAGGCGATGTATGTCATCGATCTGCTCGCCTTCGTCGTGTTTGCGGCCCTGACAGCATTCTCACAAGATGTCTGGCAGCTCATCATCTTCCGATTCCTGCTCGGCATCGGAATCGGTGCCGACTACCCCATCTCGGCGACCATTGTCTCTGAATTCGCCTCTAAGAAGGGGCGAGGGAAGCTCTCCACGTCGCTCGGTGCGATGTGGTTCGTCGGAGCGGTCGCCGCATATCTGGTCGGGTTGGTTGTGCTGCCGCTGGGAGATTACGCCTGGCGCGCGCTCTTGCTGGTGGGAGCAGTCTTCGCGCTCATCGTCTTCATCTTCCGCGTGCAGCTCCCCGAATCGCCTCGCTGGCTCCTCGCCCACGGCCGAACAGAGGACGCGAAGAATGTCGTCGAAAAGGTCACCGGTGTACGACCGACCGATGCCGAGCTCACTGAAAGCGACCAGCCGAAGCCGGGCGAGTCGGCAAAGCTCTTCGTCGGTGTCCAGCGTCGACGGACCTTGTTCGTCTGCGGATTCTGGTTTTGCTACGCCACTGCCTATTACGGCATCTCGATGTACACGCCGACCATCCTGGAACCGTTCACCAACGGCTCTCACGTCAGTGTGATTATCGGGTCCGGAGTTGTTGCCCTCCTCGGACTGGCCGGTTCCATCATCGGCATGAATCTCGTCGACAACTGGGGACGACGTCCACTCATCATCACCTCTTTTGCCGGCCTCACCGTGGCACTCATCGTCTTGGCCTCTGTCATCGGACCGAGCTTCGGATTCCTCGTTGTCCTTTTCAGCATCGCCGTACTCTTCGCCAACTCCGGTGGCGGCATCCTCAACTTCGTCTACCCCACAGAACTGTTCCCGACATCACTGCGTGCAACGGGCTCGGGACTGGCGACCTCGGTAAGCCGCATCGGATCGATCCTGGGCGTGCTGGCTTTCCCCAACCTCGTGGCGGCATGGGGGAACAATGCGGCACTCTGGGTGTTTGCCGCCGTCGGTGCCGCGGGCTTGCTGATCTGCCTGTTTATGGCACCGGAGACGAAGAACCGCAGCCTGGAAGAGATCAACTTCGAGGAGCCTGCTCATGCCTGAGCGCGATGACATTAAGGTGATCACCACCGTCGAAACGACTCTGGTTCCCGACCAGGGCGAGCCGTATCGTCGGCTCCACCTCCACTCCGGTGAACAGCATACTGTGCGCAATGACCTGGTGCCTGCGACGCCAGACGGAGAGCCTGCCCGCGATGAAGTCCGGCTTGCCGGGCTGGTTCACTTCACTGACTTTCAGATCGCAGACCTTGCCTCGCCGAGTCGAGTGGAGTTCCTCCAACGACGCGAAGGGCAACCAGACTGGGCGCGCATGCTTCCCGCCTACCGGCCACAAGAGTTTCTTCTGGCGCACGCGATTGAAATGACGGTGCGCACCATCAACGGACTAGTCGCCAGGGAACCGGGACGATGGGACATCGCTCTGACAACCGGGGATAACACAGACTCGGCGCAGTCGAACGAGCTCGATGCGTTCCTCACATACCTCGCGGGCGGCACAATCGAGCCAGCAGCTGGCACACGCGGTTTCAGCGATGCGCCAGTGGGCCTGGATGACGAGAATTACTACAACCCCGAGCCTTCGTCGCACGACCAGTGGAAGAAGACGAAAGGGCTGCCGACACATGCGGGAGCCTTGACGGCATCTGCCAAACCGTTTGACGGCGAGGGCCTGAAGCTTCCCTGGCTGAGCTGCTTCGGCAATCATGACTGCCTGGTACAGGGGCGTTCCGCCGAGCCGCGCGGATACGACGACTTTCTCACTGGCCGAGCCAAGCCCATTGGAGTAGCGGAGGATGCCGGTCCCCGCGGAGATAAGCTGTCCGCATACGTCGAGGACCCGACGTGGGTCTCTCAAGGGGCGAGCCATCCTATCGAAAGCGACTCGGGGCGGCGGATGGTGACGAAGGCTGAGTATGTTAATAGACATCTCTGCGCCCTCGGCTCTCCGCAGGGGCACGGATTCACCGAGGACAACAGAGCATCCGGTCGCGCGTACTACGTCTACGACGAACTTCCCGGAGTGAGAATGATCGTTCTGGACACCACCAACATCGCCGGGCACGTCGATGGGTGCGTGGACCAGCGACAGTTCGAATGGCTGGAGGAGAAACTCGTCGAGGTCCATACCTCGTATCTCTCCGAGAGCGGGGAGGCCGTTAGCGGAGGCGGGGACGACCGGTTGGTCGTCATCGCGTCGCACCATGGTCTCTCTACGATGACCAACGGCTTCGGGGCAGGCTCTGGGGCAGGAGAGGACCGACGTGGGAAGCTGTATCTTGCTGACGAGGTCGAAAAGCTTCTGCACCGCTTTGCGAATGTGGCACTGTGGCTGTCAGGGCATACCCATGTCAACAAAATCACCCCTCGACCTGGCGAAGGCGGCGGTTTCTGGGAGGCTTCGACTGGCTCCATCGCCGAATGGCCCGTGCAATTCCGTGGCATAGAGATCTCTGCAGGCCCGTCGATGGTCAGGCTGCGGACGACGATGGTTGATTCCCAGGCACCGGCGACACCGGACGGAACCCTGAGCCTTGAGGATCTCGCGTCTCTTCACCGGGAGATCGCGGCCAACGACGAAGGTTCTGTCGGTGGACTATACGCTGAAGGGGCCGTTGCCGATCGTAATCAGGACCTTCTGGTTTCAGTCTCGAATGAGCTTCTTACAGCATTGGGGGTCTCTTGAAGCTGGCTGCCGAAGCCGGCCACTGGAGTGCACGTGTAGAAAGCGGTGCCGAGTCTAAGTGATCAGACTGAGTTCGTATCTGTCTGCCGACCGAGAAGTCGGCAGGCAGATTTCCGGGATAATGGAGCTCGGTGAAAGTCACCGATCCGAATTTGAGCCGCCGGCGAACCGCGACGGACCGACAGATTGAGCGAGGCAGACGACGGATGGTTCCGAACAATGAGCGAGGAACGTCAAACCGTCGACCCACGGTTCGGACAGTAGCTGAAGCGGCAGGCGTATCTCCCTCCCTTGTCAGCTTCGTCTTCAACGAACGTCCTGGAGTCTCCGAGCCGACTCGACAACACGTCCGCAATGTTGCTGCTGAGCTCGGCTACCAGCCAGACCCGCGTGCTCGCGAGCTGCGGACTGGAAAAGCAACGATTATGGGCCTCGTTGTCAGAAACGTCGCCAATCCGTTCTTCAACGAAATCCTCATGGGGATGCAGGAGAGAGCGGAAGGCGATGGCGTATCGGTTCTCGCGATGGACAGTCAATTTGATGCCGCGCGCGAAGAGGCGCACGTTCGTTCGCTGGCTTCCCGCCGTACGGCTGGACTGGCCATCGTGCCCGTCGGCGATGCGTCCACCGTCCGGTTATGGCAACAGCTGCAGCCGACGGCGCCGCTTGCCATCGTCAATGCGCGACTCACAGCGGCACCTGAGATCCCTCATGTGACGCCGGACGATGAGACAGCAGTGGATCTCGCCTTCCACCATCTTTACGAAATGGGGCACAGAAAAATTGCACTCTTGTCTGCTCCGCCCCAGCTCATGCCCGATGGAGACCGGACGGCACGGTATCTGCAGCTGTGTTCAGAGCATGATGTTCTGCCTAGTCCCATCTACGCTTCGCTGAGAGGCGACGGCCTTACAGAGCATTTGTCCGAAGTGTTCGGAATGCCGACTGCAGAACGTCCGACGGCAATTATTACGAACTCGGATCACACAGCTGCCTATGTCTATCATGCGATTCGTCACCAGGGTCTCATTGTCGGTCGAGATATCTCCGTGATCGGTCATGACGATCTCGCCACCTCGTCGCTGCTGTCACCTGGACTGACTACGGTCCGACTGGACCTTCGCGAAATGGGACGCCAGGCATATCGGCGACTCACCGAACCCGGACTCGGGAACCATCGGGAACCCGTTGAGCTCATCGTTCGCGGCTCGACCGGCCCACTTCGGGAAGCGTGAGTGCGGCCCTTGCCCGCCGACTTCGAACAGCTCTCGCGCTACTTCACCCCGTCGACGATGGGGCCAGGACGCTCGTGACGATCACGGAGAAGTCCTGGAAGCTCACCGAGGGCGGAGCTCAGGGCGCCTTCGGCAACTGCATGGGCTGGACCGGGATGCTCTCGGCGCTCAAGGTCTGGGTCGAGCACGGAATCAACCTTCGCGAGGGCTACTACAAATAGGCCCGGAGCGTCAGAGTGCGGACGGCTTCGATGTCGCGCCCGGCGCGTACTGCCTTTGCGCTCCTCGCCGGGCCCAGATCTCCGGAATGAGAACTGCGAGGACCGCGGCAAGGAAGACGGCCTGCATGGCTGTGCGCGGCACCAGCTGGTCGTCCCACGGCAGATTCTCGCCGGTCAGCGCCAGGTGCACATTCGCCGGGAACATGAGGATGAGCATCAGCCCCAGCCCGCCGGCCGCCCATGGGCGAGTCGGGCGCAGCAGCAGGCCGATGGCTCCGAACAGTTCGAGTACCCCGGTCACGGTGACGAGCGCGGCTGCTGCCGGAAGCCATGGCGGCACCATGTCGATGAGAGCCTCGCGCATGCCGACGAAATGGGAGATGCCGGTGACGATGAACATCACGGCCAGTCCGAACCTGATCGCCACCGGCCACGTGCCGAGGCCATGTTCGGCCGCTGCCGAGTTGAAGCGCCCGACGGCGTTGACGGCGAGAGTTGTGATGAGGAGAAAGAGCAAGGGTGCCATGAGAGGCTCCATCGATGAGCGAAGCCTTGCGGCCCCAGCGAATCTTTACACTGAAAAGATAGACCGCGGACGAGTATCTTGTCAATGAAAAGTTTGCTCCGGTACGATCGAACTGTGACTTATCATCATGGGGATCTGCGTCGGACCCTGTTGGAGGAGACCGCCTCGGCGATCGCCGAGGACGGCGTGGCCAAACTGAGCATGCGTGCGCTGGCGAAACGGGCCGGAGTCTCCAACGCCGCTCCGACCTATCACTTCGGTGACAAATCCGGTCTGCTCACGGCGCTGGCGGCCGAAGGGTACGACCGTCTCGCAGAGGCGCTGGCCGGAGTCGACGAAGGCGGCGGACTCATCGACCGCGGAGTCGCCTATGTCGAATTCGCGCTCGCCTGCCCATCGCACTTCACGGTGATGTTCCAGCCCCGGCTGCTCGACGATGACGACGCCGAGCTGACTGCGGCCCGTCAGCGGGCGTGGGCTGCGCTCTCGGTCGGAGTGGCGAAGACCAGATCAGGGCCGGACTCCGATTTCGGGGTGGCGGCATGGTCGCTCGTCCACGGATACGCCACTCTGGTGCTCAGCGGAGCAGTGGAGCCCGAAGACGCACTCGAACAGGCGCGCATTGTGGCGGGCCACCTCGTTGAGGGTGCTGACAAGAGCGGCTGAGGGGCCGGTCCGGATCCGCTGAGAGGTCGGGGCTGATCCGCTTGTATGGCGGTCGGGCGTCTGCGGCGCCCCGGGGTCACTTTCCGGTGGTCTTCTTCTGTCCCGGTTCGAGTCCGTGGGAGTTCTTGATGAAGAACGCACCGATGATGCCGAGGACGCCGACGCAGGCGGCGACGAAGAAGGCGACGTTCGCGCCGTGGACGAGGCCCGCCATGCCGTAGGTCTCCGGGTTCCGTGCGGCCGAGACCATGATCGTCACGAGCGCTGCTGTGCCGACCGATGCGGCGATCTGACGCATCGTGTTGTTCAGAGCGGTGCCGTGCGGAATGAGGTGCGCGGGCAGCTGGTTGAGTGCGGCCGTGGTCACCGGCATCATGATCATGGCGACACCGAACATGCGGATCGTGTTGACCACGGCGAGGTAGATGAAACCGGTGTCCGGTTCCAGCCGTGCGAAGAGGAACGTGGTTCCGGTGAGCAGGACGAATCCGGCGATGGCGAGCCATTTCGCACCGATGGCGTCGAACACGCGACCGGTCACCGGCGACATCAGTCCCATCACCGCGGCACCGGGAAGCAGGACAAGGCCCGACTCCATGGCCGAGAAGTCATTCATGTTCTGCATGTACAGCGGCAGGACCATCATGCCGCCGACCATGACGATGAACACGCACATGCCCAGCAGGGTGTTGAGGGTGAACATGCGGTAGCGGAGGATGCGGAACTCGAGGATCGGCTGTTCGAGTTTGAATTGGCGGGTGATGAAGAACGTCAGCGCGATCGCACCGACGACCAGCGGGATGAGAACCTCGGCACTGAGCCACCCGGCGTCACCTGCGGTGCCGAAGCCGAACAGCAGTCCGCCGAAGCCGAGGGTGGAGAGGATGATTGAGAGAACGTCGAGTCGCGGGAAGGTCCGTTCGGTGACGTTCTTGAGCAGGAAGTAGGCGATGATGAGGTCGATGATCGCGATCGGCAGCATCATGTAGAACAGCGTCTGCCACGGCAGGTGGTCGACGATCCAGCCAGAGAGGCTGGGGCCGATAGCCGGGGCGAAGGCGATGACGAGTCCGAAGGTCCCCATGGCCGAACCGCGTTTCTCGACGGGGAAGATCGCGAAGAGGATCGTCTGCATGAGCGGCATGATGATGCCGCCGGCCGAGGCCTGGATGACGCGGCCGATGAGCATCACCGGATAGACCGGGGCGATCGCGCAAATGAGAGTGCCGAGGATGAATAGGCCCATGGCGGTGAAGAACAGGCCTCGCGTCGTGAATTTCTCGATGAGGAAGGCGGTCACCGGAATCATGATGCCGTTGACGAGCATGAAGCTGGTCGTCACCCACTGTGCGGCGCCGGAGGTGATGTCGAAGTAGTGCATGAACGCCGGTAGGGCGGTGTTGAGCAGCGTCTGGTTGAGGATGATGACGAACGCGCCTGAGACGAGAACCGCAAGCACGAGGTTTCGGTTGACCGGGGTGCCTTCTTGAATATCGTCTCCGTTCGCCAATGGCATCCCCTCACCCGTTCGTCGTCTGCGTCTCTTCTCGTCTTCCAGCGACAGCCCGCCCGAGGCGGTGTGCTGAATGGGCCCCTCTTCGCGCCCGGAATTAAATTCCTTGGTTATATAACCGTTTTATGCAGTTTAACGCACGACCCTCGCCGAGACGGCCCCGGGTCGGTGTGAGATTCGTCGAGTTCATCTCCCGGTTGGGTGACAGACACCCGTCGCCGGTGCGGACGATCCTGATCGTGGCCCGATACGGGGCCGCGGTCGGAATCGCAACGGTCGGCCGCCTCGGTGAGGGGCCGGTCGGACGGTCGGCCGCCTCGGTGAGGGATCAGGTCAGGCGGGTGGCCGGCGACTGGGTCTTGTTGGGGTCGGTCTCCGGCAGGTCGCCGAGGATGTCGTCGATGCGCGTGAGGACGTCCGCGTCGAGGGTGACCCCGGCGGCCTCGGCGTTCGAGGCGATCTGCTCGGGACGGGAGGCGCCGACGAGGGCGGTGGCGACGTTGTCGTTGGCCAGCACCCAGGCGATCGCGAGCTGCGCCATAGTGATTCCGAGCTCGTCGGCGATCGGTTCGAGCTTCGCCACTGCCGTCAGTTTGTCGTCGTGAAGATAGCGGCTCCTGATCGATTCAGCGCCGCCGCCGTCCTCGTCGGTTGCTCGGGAGCCGGCGGGGACCGGCTGGCCGGGTTTGTACTTGCCGGTCAGCGCGCCCTGCGCGATCGGGGACCAGACGATCTGCGAGATGCCGAGTTCCTTCGACGTCGGGACGACCCGTTCCTCGATGACGCGCCAGAGCATGTTGTACTGCGGTTGGTTCGACACGAGCTGGATGCCGAGGTCGGGGGCCAGGTGGTGGGCGGCGCGCAGCTGGTCGGCGTTCCATTCGCTCACGCCGATGTAGAGAGCTTTGCCGGAGCGGACGATGTCGGCGAAGGCCTGCATCGTCTCTTCCAGTGGGGTTTCGTAGTCGTAGCGGTGGGCTTGGTAGAGGTCGACGTAGTCGGTGCCGAGTCGGCGCAGCGAGCCGTTGATCGACTCCATCATGTGCTTGCGCGACAGCCCGGTGTCATTGTGTCCCTTGGGTCCGGTGGGGAAGTAGACCTTCGTGAAGATCTCGAGCGATTCGCGCCTTTGGCCCTTGAGCGCATCGCCGAGGACCTGTTCGGCGACGGTGTTCGCATAGACGTCGGCGGTGTCGAAGGTGGAGATGCCCGCATCGAGGGCGGCGTGCACGCACTTCGTGGCGGTGTCGTTCTCCACCTGCGAACCGTGCGTGAGCCAGTTGCCGTAGGTGATCTCGGAGATCTTGAGTCCGCTGTTTCCCAGATATCTGTGCTCCATGACCTCAGCCTACGACCGGGTGGGGGAGTGCGGAACCCCTCGCCGAGGCGGGGTCAGAATCCCGCGGGCCCTGTCACTTGGTCAAGGTCGGGAAAATGGAATCAGGCTGGGCTAGGTCCATGATGACATGTCCAATGGTGCTGGACTCGACCTTGGCAGCCACGATCTCCCCGTTGTCGGGATTGACGACGACCGTGGCAGGAACAGCTGATTCTTCTATCTCTTTGATCTTAACTGGATCGGTTGTCGCCCCTGGGACGAGGTCGAGAGGGTGGGCCTCCGCGCCGTCTTCGAGCAGCGAATCGATGCGGTCTTTCTCGCTGGCCGGGGAAGCGGCTACGTGTGCAGCACCCTCATCGGCCATAGCCATCGCGGGGTGGGCAGAGACCACGGTGCCGGCGGCCACAGCCAATCCGCTGACAGACAGCGCAAGCTTCTTCATGATCATCCGATCTGTAGGGGGAAGTCCGGAACCAGGCCATCGTACCCAGCTCCACGCTCGGCTCACCTGACCGACACGAGAGCCGGACGATCGCCTGGTTCCGGCTGTCAGTCCTTATGCGGGCGCAGCCGCCCGGCTTTGACCGCGTCTGTACAGAGCTGAGACGAGAGCACCCACCAGCGCTCCAGCCGTGATTCCGGTCCAACCGATGATCACCGTCGCCGAATTGAATTGCGCTCGGCCGAGCGGAATCAGCAGATATTGGACGACTTCGACCGCGAGTGAACTCAATAGGGCCAGCGAACCGAAAAGCATGACATTCCGTCGCCTGGAGTACAAGCCGCTCGCGAAGCCTGCCGGTGCAAAGAGCAGCAGGTTCATCGACTGCCAATTCACATGGGTCAGCGCACCCGGGGATGGCAGAGACCAGATCCACACCCGTGTGGTTCGAAGCCCCTCGTGAGCCTCGAACGCTTGGCTTGAAGGAGTGAGAGTCGCGGCAAGGATCAGCGACAGACTTGCTAACCACAGGAAGACGACGGCGGGATGTTCGTGGATCTGTCTCCCAAGGCGTTTCGAGAAGATTCCGGCGATAGTGGCACCGAGGGCGAACGCAGGCAGCGCGAATGGCAGAGCAGCCAGATACCTGAGCATTCACATCCTCGCGCAGTTCGAATTGCCGGTCGGCATAGTCGTCCTGAATCGTATCGCCAATCTGTCCGACTGTTAGCCAGCGCTTCCGTGTTGACCCCTTCGCCGAGGCGGAGTTCAATCCACGGGCGAGACGCGGATGAGATTCCCGTCGGGATCGGCGACGACGAAGGTGCGCCCGAAGACTGCGTCGTAGGGCTCGGAAACGACAACAACTTCCTTTGCGGTCCAGTCGGCGAAAACAGCATCGACTGCTTCTGCGGTTCCGGGCACCATGAGTCCGACTTCTGACGTGCGCACTGATGTTTTTGTGACTGACTCACTTGCGCCGCTCCAGAGGGAGAACAGAACTCCCGGTGCGATTTCGAATGAGACGTAGTGGGGTGTGACCATCTCGGGTTCCATCTCGAAGAGGTTGCTGTAGAAGGCCGTCGAGGCGGCGGTGTCGGTGACGTAGATGAGAAACAGGTTCGGTGCAGGCATGAGGTGCTCCTTCTGTTTGCTGGTTTTCGATGATTTCGACGTTCGGTGACCTTCAGTTCGGTCGCCGTGGTTCTACACTGACAGCAATAGATGACAGCCCATGTCATGTTTGGAAACGAGCTCGGAAAAACTCTCTGCAGGGGAGGGAGGAGGAACGAAGTGAAACGTCCGCAGCGATTGCTGTCGATCATCGTGGCGCTCCAGTCCGCTGGTCAGACGACGGCTGCTCGTCTGTCCGAACAGTTCGGTGTTTCGGTGCGAACGATCCTGCGTGACATCGACGCATTGATCGAAGCGGATGTGCCGGTCGTTGCAGCGCCCGGCCGCTACGGCGGGATCTCCCTGCAGACGAGAACGCAGATCGACGTGAACCGGCTATCCGCAACCGAAGCGGAGGCGCTGGCGCTGGTCGGTTTGGATTTCAGAAGTGCGCGCCATCTCGGCCTCGAAGAGGGAATGCTGCGGGCCTTCCAACGCTTAGACGCGCGGCGGCCAAAGCCGTTCGAGCGGACAGATCAGCAACCTATTCCTCTCCGTGAAGTGGTCGAGATCGATAGCTCGGCATGGTTCGCCGACGAAGCGGCATTCGACTTCGCTGACCTCGTCGATTGCCTCCGGTCGGCCCGGCGATTGCAGATCGAATATCGGTCAAGCGGGAAAGCTGAAACGCGAATCTATCAGGTCGACCCGTATGGTCTCTATCTGCGAGGCGGGCGGTGGTACCTCATTGCCGATGTCGATGGGAATCCGCGCATGTTCGCCATGACCCGAATGCGGAAGTGGACTGTTCTTGAATCTGTACGGACGCTCCGGCCGGAGACAACGCTGCAGGGTGTTGCGCAATTTTTGGTCGAGCGTCTGGAGAGCCGAGAGGACGTATTTGTGACGGCTCTTCTCGAGGTCGGAGGAGAGGATATTGCGCGCAGGATCCTCGGCAGTCGACTGCGTTCCGTCGAACAAGTGCCGACTGATGATGCGAAAGTACGGATCATCGTCGCTTACGACCAACTCGACGGAGTCAGGCAGCTCATGCAATTCACCGACCACATCGAAGTCATCGATCCACCGGCGGCGCGGGAGCTGGTCAGGAAGCTGGCCGCCGACATGGCGGCACGACATTGAGGTATCGCTGGTGCGACGTGCGGCGACCATAGCCAGGACGAATCAGGCGATCTGGATTCGAGTTTCTCCGAAGACGAAGTCGAGTGTCAGGTTTCCGCCAACTGCTTCCAGGCAGCGCCGAGCAGTGCCGATCCTGGTGTTCTCAAGGTCTCCATGTTCAATCTTGGAGACTTGGCGTTGTGAAACGCCGATTCTGTCGGCGAGTTCCTGCTGAGTGAGCCCGGCGGTTGATCGGAGTTCCTTCAGGCGGTGGGCGCGGACTTCCGCGAGCATTCGCTGCTTGTGGCGTTCAACGTTCTCACGGTCCACTGGATAGTGGTCGAGGAAATCGCTCAGAGTCTCAGCCATTCTTCTCACTTCCCTCTCAATCGCACTAGGTGTTGAGTGTCCTGAGGCCAGATGAATGTCCACCTCCCGCCTCTTCCAATATAGAACCTCTAGGTTCTGAACTCATTAATGTGAAGATCGCGATTTCCGAGGAGCATGCCGGGACGTCCGGAATCACGCCATAGGCGCTCGCCGCCGCATATCCGCGAGGGCGAGGTCGTATCGGAGCGGATGCACCGCGGTACTTGCCAGTTCGGTACACCTTCCTCTGGATTGCCCACTGAAGAAAGTGATCAATTCAGAGCGGGGCGTACCGAACTCTTGTTGCCAGCAAGGACAGCGTCCGTGCCTCAGCGCGCCGGACCGGCGTTCTCCGCAATATGTCCCCGCAGGGTCGCCGCGAACGCCGCGGAATCGCCGGAGCGCAGATGTGCGACGAGCGCCTCGTGTTCGGCGATGAGGTCGTCCGACCGATCGAGCAGGTGTCGGCTGTTCATGAATAGGGTGAATCTGTGCCGGTCCGAGAGCAGCGAATACATCTCGAGCATGACCCGGTTGTCCCCTGCCTCGACGAAGCCGCGGTGGAACTCCAGGGTGAGTTCGATGAAACGCGCGACATCCCCCTCGGCGAAAGCGGCTCGATGCTGCGTGATGAGATCACCGAGCTTCTCCGCCAATCGCTGCCGCATGGGTTCGGTGGCCCGCTCGACAGCGGTCGTCTCGAGCACAAAGCGGGCATCGGCGAGCTCGGCGACAGTGCGTTCGTCGATGCCTTGGACGATCGCCCCGCGCTTGGGATAGATGTGGATCCATCCCTCGTCCTGCAGCCTGGCCAGAGCCACGCGCACTGGCGTGCGGCTGACGCCGATCTCGGTGGCCAGCGCCGCCTCGCCGAGCATCGTGCCGGGCGTGTGAGAGCCGTTGAGGATCTGCCCGCGGATGACCGAATAGGCGCGCTCGGCCGCGCTCATTGATTCGGTCGCCGTTCTCGAGGATCCTGTCTTCTTACTCATTTCCCCACCTCGTCCTGTCTCGCGGCGGCAGCGGGCCGGTCGGCCGCCTCGGCGAGGGCGGGTGCGCGGCGTCCGGGCCAGCTCATCAGCGGGATCGCGCGGATCGAGAATCCAACGGCGACGAGCAGGACGAACGTGGCCATGAGGTTGATCCACAGGAATCCGCCGGCGCCGAGCACGGACCCGGCCATCGCCGCCATGAGCGCCCCGCCGAGGTTCATCGCCGAATCCGAAGCGCCCTGCAGCGGCACCTTCGCATGCGCCGGCACCGAGGCGGTGAGCAGGGACGAGCCGCCGATGAGGAACATCGACCACCCGATTCCGAGCAGCGACAGCGCAGTCGACAGCAGCACCATCGACGACTCCGGGGCCACTGCATCGATGACCCCGAGGACGATAGTGAGAACGAAGATACCGGCCCCACCTGCGATGACGACGCCCGAACCCCACCGGTCGGCCATCCAGCCGAATACAGGGGACAGGGCGTACATGCCGGCGATGTGGATGCTCACGACGATGCCGATCGCGCCGAGGCTGAACTCCTGGTGATCCATGTGCACCGGGGTCATGACCATGACGTTGGTCATCATCATCTGCCCCGCGATGATCGTGATCATCGCGAACAGCGGCACCGGGCGGGCCAGGGCGAAGCGCAGCGCTTCGCCGAGTTTCATCGGGGGAGGGGCGGTCGCCTCGGTGGTGGTGGACTTGTCGGTCGGGGCGGATTCCTTCGCCGAGGCGGCGCTGCCGTTGACCTCGGCCGTGCCCTCACCGTCGTGGCCGGGATCGTCGACCCTGGGTTCGCCGGGGTGGTCGGTTCCGGCGGCCACCGACTTCGTCAGCGTCGAGGCCGACAGCGTCGCCAGGGCGAACGCGACCATCGAGATGAGGTAGGGCCCGGCCAATCCGTTCATGCCCAGCGTTTCGCCGAGGTGGGCACCCGGGGCGGTGAAGCTGGGGCCGAGGACGGAGCCGACGGTCGTCGCCCACACCACCAGGGACATCGCGCGACCAGCGGCGGCCGGGTCGGCGAGGTCGACGGCGGCGTAACGGGCCTGCAAGCCCGAGGCTGTCGAGGACCCGCACATCATCATCCCGAGCATGAACAAGGGCAGGAACTGGAGAGCCACACCGATGAGGACGACCACCGCGCCGAGCGTGCCGATGCCGAAGCCCAAGGTCAACGCCTTGCGACGACCGGAGCGACCGGCGAGCACGGCGAGGGGATAGGCGATGAGACCGGCGCCGAGGATGACGCTCATCTGCGCGAATCCGGCCATCGAGGTCTGCCCGGTGATCTCTTCGGCGAGCAGTCCGCCGACGGCATACCCGGAGGCGATGCCGGCTCCCGAGAGGAGCTGGGCAGTGATGAGTTTGGCCTGTTCGCGGATGTGGCTGGTCATGGTGGTCTCACGTCGTTGTAGTGGTCAAGACCCACTCACATTAACTTGCATCCATCTTGGATACAAGAGTGAGGCTGGCCGCAGGTGGGACAGACAGGGACGACCGAGGTGGTGGCCGGCCGATGCCCTTCGCCTGACCGCGCGAACCTCAGACTCTTGCGACGGTGAAGTGCCGGTCGCCCTCTGGTGATTCGAGTTCGTCGATGACGGCAGCGGCGAGGTCCTCGGCGCTGATGCGAGCCTGGCCGTCCGCCCCGATGAGCAGGACTGTCGTTCCGCGCTGGTACTCGCCGAGGCGGTTGCCGGGTGCGAGGACGGCCGGAGGACTGACGTAGGTCCACCGGTCCGCTGAGTGATTCCGGCAGACCTCGAGTTGGGCGAGACTGGCTGCAGCCAGGTCTCTCCACTCCTCGGCGACGAACTCAGGATCGTTGAGGACGATGGAGTCGGGATCAACCGGGGACCAAAGCGGACCAGCCCCGCCGACGACGAGCAGCGGCACCCGCGCGTGGGCGGTGGCTGTCAGCACCGCCTCGGTAAGGGAAAGGAACTGTGACGTCTGTCCTGGTGCGGCCCGGATGGTGAGCACTGCTGCATCGGCATCGGCCAGCGCCAAGTTGAGGTCGGAGGCGATGCGAGCGTCGACGGGGAGAGCCTGAACTCCGGGCCGGACTGCGGCAGTGGAAACGGCGGATGTGCTGTTCGGGCGGCGTGAAGCGGCGATGATGTCATGGCCGCGGTCGGCGGCCTCGGCGACGATGCGGGACCCGACCATGCCGGTAGCTCCGATGACGGTGATCTTCATGCTGTGGGCTCCTTCTCTGTGCGATCCAGGGTGCGTGCACGGGTGAAAACGGTCGGGGAGAGCTGACCGCAGGCCAGCGCGGCCAGAGCGAGGACGAAGCCGGAGACCTGTGCGAGATTGAGGCTCTCACCGGCGAAGACGATGCCGAGTCCGGCGGCCACGAGCGGGGAGAGCAGCCCGAGCAGGGCGGTGGCAGTGACCGGCAGGCGTCCGAGGCCGCGGAACCACAGGGTGTACGCGAGCAGTCCGCCGATCCCGCCCAGCCACAGATAGCCGGCGATGCCGGGGGCGTCGACCTGTGCGGGGACGCCTTCGACGAGCAGGGTGGGCAGGAGGAGGACGAGTCCGCCGGCGCTCAGCTGCCAGCTCGCGAAGCCGACCGGTCCGATGCCGGGCGGCAGTCCCCACTTCTTGACGAGGATGACGCCGGTTCCCATCGAGGCGGCGCCGAGGATGCCCGCTGCGATGCCGATTGGATCGAAACCGGCGCCGGGGCCGAGCACGACGAGACCGACTCCGGCAACGCCGACGAACCCCCAGCCCAATCGCCACACCGACAGGCGCTCACCGAGGACGATGACTGCGAGGACGGTGACGAGGATCGGCTGCGCGGCACCCAGAGTCGCAGCGACCCCGCCGGGCAGGCGAGCGGCTGCGACGAACAGGAGCGGAAAGAAGATCCCGATGTTGAGCGTGCCGAGCACCACTGCTTTCCACCACCAGGACCCGGCGGGCAGGCGGCGGGCGATGAGAAGGCCGATGAGGCCGGCCGGAAGGCCGCGCATGAGGGCGGCGAAGAGCGGATGGCCCGCGGGCAGGAATTCCGTGGTCACGAGGTAGGTCGAGCCCCAGACGGCTGGGGCCAGGGCGGTGAGGACGGTGGCTCCGACTCGTGAGTGCGTCGGTGACGGGGCGGATGGGGTGGGCGTGGTCGTCGTTGTCATGACACCAGCGTCTGCCTGCACCGTGCCATGAGTCCAACACATTGTTTTCATCCGATCAATGAACTGAGATCATTAATGGATGGAGTTGCAGCAGCTGCGCTATGTCCTCGCCGTCGCCGAGGAGCGTAATTTCACCCGAGCGGCGGCGAAGACTCATGTCGTCCAGTCGGCGTTGAGCCATCAGATCAAGGCCCTCGAACGCGAGCTCGGCGTTCAGCTCTTCGCTCGGACCAGCCGGCGAGTCGAACTGACCGAAGCCGGGCACGCCTTCGTCGCCGGTGCTCGAGCGACTCTCGACGCCGCGGATCGGGCCGTCACCGAGGCGGTCGCCGCGACAGGCCAGATGCGCGGAAGTCTGAGCGTCGGAGCGATCCCGACGGTGACCCGACTCGACCTCACGGGGGTTCTCGGCCGGTTCCACCGGACGTATCCGCATGTGAGCATCGGCATGAGCGTGGGCGGGAGTCTCGACTTCATCGACCGGATCCGGGCGGGAAGCCTTGACGCGGCAGTCCTCGGACTGCCGGAGGACGTCGAGCCGAAGGGCGTGGCGAGCACCGTCATCGCACAGGAGAGGCTCGTGGCCGTGCTCGGCCCGGGCCATCGGTTCGCCGAACGCCGACGGCTGCGGCTGGCCGATCTCGCCGATGAGGCATTTGTCGACTTCCCCTCCGACAGTCCCGGTCGTTCACAGTCCGATCGGGCCTTCGCCGAGGCGGGACTGACCCGAACGGTTGCGTTCGAATCGATGCTCGTGGACATGATGCTCGACCTCGTCGGGCAGGGGCTTTGTATTGCGCTGCTCGCCCCGGCGGTTGTGCCGGACGGGCGAGAGCTGGCCACTGTGCCCGTGACCGACGGACCTAAGCGCGCGGAATACCTCGCCTGGAGCGAATTCAATCCGAGCCCGGCGGCGTCGGCCTTTGTTGAGTCGGCGTTGGCGAGCCTTGGGGCGGAATAAGGTTGAGGAAGCGACACACTCACAGGCAGGAGCCCGCATGATCAGGCAAGACCGTACCGACGACGTCCTCACCGTCACCATCGACAACCGGGACCAGGCGAACGCGCTGACCGAAGAGATGCTCGGCCAGCTTATCGACGCGTTCACCGAGGCCGATGCTGACGAAGGGCTGCGCGCTGTCCTCCTCACTTCAGCCGGCGAACGGGGATTCTCTGCCGGGATGGACACGGCACAGTTCGCGCATACGTGTGCGTCGCGAGCATACGAGACGATCAGCCGCCTCGGCGAGGTCTGCGAAGCCATCAAGAACTGCGCACTTCCGGTCGCCGTGGCGATCGACGGCTACTGCATCGGCGGGGCTGCCGAGATCGCCGCGGCCGCAGATTTCCGCATCGGCAGCAGCGAGTCCTGGTACTCGATGCCCGAGGTGCGCATCGGCATCCCATCGGTGCTCGAATCGGTCAACCTCCACCGCCTGATGGGATGGACGAAGGCGACAGAGTTCGTGCTCACCGGCAACTGTTTCTCCGCCGCTGACATGCTCGCCTGCGGCTTCCTCAACGACTCCGTCGACGGGTCGGTCGAGGAGCGCGCACTCGAGCTGCTGCGCGACACCACACGCGCCGATCGGGCCGTCATCGCGCAGCAGAAGCGACTGCTGCGGTCGTGGAAGAACACCTTCGAGGCGCAGGCGATTGCCGACAGCAAGAAGGAATTCGCGCTCGCCTTCGCCGCGAAAGCCGAGAGACAGTAGCCTGAGAACTTAACGAACGATTGAGGAGGATGCGTGACAGACAACGAGGTCACACCACTGCCCGAGGCTTTCTACCTCCCTCGCGGTGAGAACGAATTCGACTCGACCCGGGCCACGACGAGCCCCTGGGACGAACGGATGCAGCACGGCGGGCCGCCCGCAGCACTGCTCGCCCGGGCCGTCGAACGCGTCCGCGAGGACGAGGCGATGAGCATCGGGCGGCTGACGATCGACATGCTCGGCCCCATCCCGCAGGGCCGCATCCGCACCGAGGCGACGATCGTGAGACCAGGAAAGCGCATCGAACTCGTCGAAGCCAAACTCTGGGCCGAGGACCGTCTCGCCGTCACCGCAACCGCGTGGAGGATGCGATCGACACCGGACTCCAGCGCCGAGGTGGCCTCGACCTTCGACACCTCGGCGGTGCCGGAACCGCAAGAGCAGAAGTACTTCCCCGGCATCAGCCCCGACTGGGGCTACGGGCGTGCTATCGAGTGGCGCTTCGTCTCCGGCGGTCTCCAGGAACTTGGGGCGGCCGACGTCTGGGTACGCCCGCGCATCCCGCTCGTCGCGGGTGAACAAACCAGCCCGATTCAGCGCTTCGTCATCGTGGCGGACTCGGCGAACGGTGTCTCGGCGGCTGTGCCGTACGGGGAGTGGACGTTCATCCCACCGTCGCTGTCGCTGACATTCGCCCGGGAACCGAAGTCCGAATGGCTGAACATGAATGTCCGCACCCACGTCGGGCCCGATGGTCGCGGTGTCGCCAACGGCGACCTGGCTGACGAAATCGGCTATGTCGGAGCTGTGACCCAGCCGCTGCTCATCGCCCGGATCTGAGATCCTGAGAGTATGGAGTTCCTCGGGCTCGTTCTCATCGGCTGCCTCGTCGGCGTGACCACCGTGCTCTTCGGGTTCGGCGGCGGCTTCGTCACGGTCCCGATCATCACCCTGGTCGATTCGGATCTCGGACATGACACGGCACGGGTGGCGGCGGCCACCTCGGCGCTGGTGATGCTCGTCAATGCGATCGTCGCGACGGTGTCGACGAAGCGATCCACGCTCGCCCACCTCAAAGGGCGGTGGTGGTTGCTTGGACTGCTCGCGCTGGGCGGGGGATTGGGCGCGTTCGCGGGGCGGTTCGCTCCGGACGCGCTGCTGCAGTGGGGGTTCGTCGCGTACATCGCGGCCACGGCCATCGATCTGCTCGCCCGGCCGGGATTCTTCCGGCGCAAGCCCGCGGTCGTCGACAACGTTGGCGAAGTCAGCGAGGGAGGCCGTGGAATCGCCGCGGTCTGGGGAGTGCCGATCGGTGGGCTGGCGTCGTTCCTCGGCGTCGGCGGGTCGGTGATGACGGTGCCGATGATGCGCCGGTCCGGGGCGACGATGACCGTGGCCACGACCCTGGCCAACCCGCTGACCTTGGTGATCATGAGCCCGGCTGTGCTCGTGACGATACTGACCCCGGCGGCGATCGATGCCCCGGGCATCGTGGGATCACTCGACCTGGTGGCGGCCGCGGCGCTGCTCATCGGTGGACTGCCGATCATCGTGTTCCTGCGCCGCCGGGTGCCGAAGATCCCCGAGATCCTCCACGCCTGGGGCTATTTCGTGCTGCTCGTGGCGGCCGGGGTAGTCGTCGCGGTGGCGTGAGGAGGCCGGTGCCCTCAGGCGTCGACTGACGCCCTGCGATACCGGCTGGGGCGGATCCCGTACTCGCGATAGAAGGCAGTGCTCAGTGAGTATCCGCTGGAGTAGCCGACTTCGCGTGCCACAGATTCGACTGTCGAGTCGCTCTGCTCAAGGAGGTCGGCGGCCAAGCACAGACGCCAGCTCGTCAGGTATGTCAGAGGGGGCTCTCCCAACAGTTCGGTGAAGCGTCTCGCCAGCGTCGCTCGCGAGACGTTCGACTGTTCGGCCAGCGTCGCGATGGTCCATGGGTGCTCCGGGAAGTCATGGATGGTGCTGAGCGCGGCGCCCACGGTAGGGTCGGAGCTCGCGCGGTACCAGCCTGGGGCCTGAACTTCGGGCATTGCGAACCAGTCCCGCAGTGCCGCAGCCAGCACGACGTCGAGCAGCCGATCGAGGATGACCTGCTGCCCGGGCTCTTCGCGCATGATCTCCGCCTCAAGAAGACCCAGCGTCTTCGTGCGCTGTGACTCGTGCGGCACGACGAATACCCGGGGGAGTGTCGTCAGCAGGCGGTCGGCTACGCGACCGTTCACAGTGAATGATCCGGTCAGCATAGTGTCATCGGCATCCAACTGTGTGCCGCAGGTTCGGGTCCCCAGCGCAATGCTGTCAGCCACACCTCCGTCTGCGGCGAGGCAGACTCCCGCCTCCGTCTGGACATACATGGGATCAGGAGACATCCCGGGGTCACTGGTGACCTCGAAAGGGGCCGGTCCGACGACGACGGCGATGTCATGGGGCCTGAGTCGGTGAGACTGTCCACCTTCGACGATCCACGCATCACCCCGGATCATGGCGACGAGAGTAAGAGAGGACTTCTCCGCGAACACTGCAGACCATGGCGGGTTCGCCAAAATCCTACCCAGCAGCGCGCCGGACGACCGGATATGCGTGAGCACATTTGTCAGAGCATCCACGTTGTCATTTTAGACGATGGAGCATCTTTCTGATCGTATCGCCTATTCTCCGTCTCGTGCGCCTCGTATGTAATTGAGTCATGAACACATTTCATGAACCGATCTCCGGTCGCGCCCACTGGGTCTACACACATCCGCAGGCAGAGTCGCTCAACAGGCACCTGCTCCAGGTCGGCCGAGCCGCCCTGGCCGAAGAATACGAGCTCACAGTGTCGGACCTCTACGCCGAACGCTTCAACCCGACGCTCGGTGAACATGATCTCGGAAGTCTGTCCGGTGCCGGTGGGAACCTGGCGGAACTGACTGGCGAAGCCTATGCCCGGGGTGAGGTCGAGCCTGAGGTGAGACGCGAACAGGAGCGGCTGGCGGCGTCCGAACTCCTGGTTCTCCAGTTTCCGCTGTGGTGGTACGGGCCTCCCGCGATGCTCAAAGGATGGATCGACCGCGTGCTGCAGACCGGTTTCGCGCAAGGCGACGTCGATGACTCAACCGGTCTGCCGAGACGATACGGCGACGGCCGGCTCATGGGCAGGAAAGCACTGATCATCGTCACAGCAGGAGACGACAGTCGAACACTGGGCCTGCGTGGAATCAGCGGCGACCTCGAATCACTGCTCTTTCCGCTGACGCACGGTGCACTGTGGTACGTCGGGATCGAAACCCTCGACCTCCACGTCGTCTATGACGCGGACGGGCTCGGTGCCGACGGCAGAGAACAGGAAGCAGCGCGACTGACCTCTCGGATCGCGGGACTGCGCGAGGAAGGTGCGCGTCCCTACCGCCGAATGCTGGGAGGAGACTACGACCGGTCCACTCGGGCACTGATCGACAGTGTCCATCCCGGACGCACGGATCTGACGATCCACCGGGCCAGTTGACCGAGGCTGCTCGACCGCTCGCCTCAGCCACGATCCTGCCCACCGACCGCTCGCATGAGCGCCGAGCGCTCGCCGCACAGTTGGTGCGCTCGAGGCCAACTCGAGCGGTCGACGAGGATGGGCTAGAGAATATGCTCAGCCATCCCAGCGGCGCTGGCGCAAGATGGGCGGTAGGCCGAAATAGATCGGCGGGCGGGCCGGGGCGGTCGGCAGTGAAGTCTCCGAAGTGCCAGAGTCTGCGTCAGTCCCGTTCGCCCCCAGCGCCCAGGCGCTTTCCCAGCTGATGAGCTCACCGGCGTGGCAGACGGGGTCGCCTCCGCTTGACGGTGGTTCGGCCCACATCCACAGGTTGATCCCGTACTCCATGAGGACGAGCTTGTCGGGCGCCTCCCGTGACGAGTTCTCCTTCACGAGATCCCGGCGCATCCTCGCCGAGGCGTCCTCGAGGTCCGTCCACCCGTCCTGCCGATGCGGCAGAAACACCCACGTCCCCGCGGGGACGTGATTGGGAACAAGCTCGTCGACGGCGGCGATTTCAACCGAGTCCCCGAACGCATCGAGCATTTCTCCAAAGCACGCACGGGCCACCTCGGGGGAGGGCGTGACGATGAGGAGGTGGGCCGCCTCGGCGCGCACCTCATCCAATGACAGATGCGTGAACGGATTCGCCCGCATCGACCCGAGCACCTGCGTCCAGTGCTCCGGAACCGTACCGTCGGACAGGAACCCGCTGGTACGCGGGCGCTCCTCATCGTGTCGCATCGAAAATCCTCCTCGCCGAGGCTGCCCACCCTTCCCTCCCATCATGCACCCACCCGCCGGTGCAGTCAGATGGGACGGTGAGCGGGAGGTCCGCTGGCAAGTTTTCCGCGTTTCTAACGAATGGGATACGTTCCGACCGACCGCGTGCCGCCGACGCTCTGCCCGTCCTACACTGATCGGAGTGGATCGAGCAGCGGCATTCGTGCCGGCTCGGTCCACGACCACGTCTGAACCATCTCGCCCTACCGGCGAGCCTGCACGCCCGAAAGCCCATGCCCTTGCTCTCTTCCTCACGCCGCACACTCGCGGCACTTGCAGTAGTCCTGTCCCTCGGCCTTCTTTCCGGATGCGCCGAGGATGCCCAGCCGACCGTCGACACCGCCGCCTCCAGCACCGCCGACCCCACGCCGACTCGTGAGGCCCCGGAGCCGAGCTCCGGTCCTGCGGCATCGGCGACGAGCGATGACACCGACGGGGCCGGGGAAGAGGATGAAGGCCGTGCGGGCAGCGCGGCGACGGGGACCGCCTCGGCGATGTTGGACGAACTCACGGTCAAAGGCCGGGCACCGAAGACCGGCTACGACGGCGACCTGTTCAAATGGCGTTCGGACACCGACCACAACGGCTGCGACACCCGCAACGACGTGCTCCGCCGCGACCTCACGACCATCACCCTCAAGGCCGGAACCCAAGGATGCATCGTGCTGGCCGGAACGCTTGACGACCCCTATGCCGGCGAGACCTCCGACTTCGACCGCAGCGCGAACTCCGTCGACATCGACCACGTCGTCGCCCGGTCGAACGCCTGGCAGACCGGGGCCTTCAAGTTCGACGAGGAGACGCTGAAGGAGTTCGGCAACGACCCGCTCAATCTGCTCGCCGTCAGCTCGAGCCTCAACCGGCAGAAGGGCGACGGCGACGCCGCGACTTGGCTTCCGCCGAACAAGAGCTTTCGCTGCGAATACGTCGCCCGACAGATTGCCGTGAAACACAAATACGAGTTGTGGGTGGTCCCTGCCGAGAAGGCCGCCATGGAACGCGTGCTGGCGAAGTGCGACGATCAGCCCGCCTTCGCCGATGATGTCGACTGGCCGGGTCCAGGCGAGGGCGACAACGTCACCACGAAAGAAGAGACCCGCCCGGCTGGTCAGAAGTCTTCGAGTTCGTCCAGCTCCGGATCGACAGGGTCGGGCTCGTCGTCGAGCGGAACAACGAGCGGATCGTCCAGCAGCTCGTCGGGCTCGTCGACGTTCTTCGAGAACTGCACGGCCGCCCGCGAAGCCGGTGCCGCACCCGTTCGCAGCGGTGACCCCGGATACGGGTCCCACCTCGACCGCGACGGCGATGGAATCGCCTGCGAATAGCCGAAAAGCCGCACCATACAGGGGCGTGGAACCGCAACCGAAAGGGAGCGGTCGCACTGACGTTCGGCCACCTCGGCGAGGGGCGGTGTGCACGCGATCACACTCGCTCGGTAATCTGAAGTCGAACACCGTCGCAGCTGCGCCTGCCGACGGTCGCCACGATCATCGACGATGAGGAGATTCCCATGTCCGGACTCGATACTGCCCTGACTCCGCTGCGCTTCCTCGAGCGCTCGCTCGAGGCTCACCCGGATCGGGAGGCGATCGTCGACGGGCCCCGCCGCTTCACCTACCGGCAGATGGCCGAGACCGTCCAGAACCTCGCCGAAGGACTCGTCCGCCGTGGACTGCAGCCCGGGGACACGGTCGCCGTGCTCGCCCCCAACAGCGCCGAGGCGCTCATCGCCCACTACGCGGTCCCGCTGGCAGGCGGCGTGCTCGTCATGCTCAACACCCGACTGGCTCCGCCCGAGGTCGAGTACATCCTCGGCCACAGCGAGGCGAAATTCCTCTTCGGCGATGCCGGACTCCTCCAGCCGGTCATCGATGCCGGGGCTGCGAACGCCGTCGACACGATCGTCGTCCACCCCGACGAAGACGGCACCCCAGGTGAGGTGGCCGCCGCGGATCTGCGCGTGGAAGCGTATGCCGACTGGACCGCCTCGGCGCCGGAATCACCCCGCGCTTATGAAGTCGAAGACGAGACCGCGACGATCACCGTCAACTACACCTCGGGCACGACGGGTCGGCCGAAAGGCGTCATGTACACCCATCGCGGGGCGTACCTGAACTCCCTCGGCGAGGTCGTCACGCAGGGCTTCGCGCCACTGACGAAATACTTGTGGACGCTCCCGATGTTCCACTGCAACGGCTGGTGCACGACCTGGGCGCTGACCGCGGTGTCGGGCACGCACGTGTGCATCCGAGCCGTGCGCGGGCCCGAGGCCTGGCGGCTCATCGACGAAGAGAAGGTCACGCGGATGGCCGGTGCTCCCGTCGTGCTCAACACGATCGCCGGGGCCGAGGAAGCCCACGACCTGGGTGGATCGCTGTCGATCACCACGGCCGGCGCCCCGCCGTCACCGACGACGATCGCCCTCCTTGAAGGCCTCGGCATCGAGGTCATCCACGTCTACGGACTCACCGAATCCTACGGCCCGTACTCCTCATGCGAACCGCAGCCCGAATGGACCGGTCTGCCGGTCGAGGAGCGCGCGAAGCTGAAGTCCCGACAGGGGATCGGCATGATCAGCGCCGAGCGCATGCGCGTGGTCGAGCTGCGCGACGACGATGTCCTCACCGACGTGCCCCGCGACGGGGTGACGATGGGAGAGATCGTCATGCGCGGCAACAACGTCATGAAGGGCTACCTGAACGCGCCTGAGGCCACCGCCGAGGCGTTCCGCGGCGGCTGGTTCCACACCGGTGACCTCGCCGTCATGCACGAGGACGGATACGTCCAGATCCTCGACCGCGCCAAGGACATCGTCATCTCCGGCGGAGAGAACATCTCCACGATCGAGGTCGAGCAGGCCCTCGTCGCCCATGAATCCGTCGCCGAGGCGGCCGTGGTCGGAATGCCCGACGAGAAGTGGGGACAGCGACCGTTGGCCTACGTCGTCCTTGCGCCCGGCACCGAGGTGGCCGAAGCCGATCTCATCGCATTCGTCAAGACCCGAATCGCCTCCTACAAGGCCCCGGCCGGGGTCGAATTCGTCGACGAGCTGCCGACGACGTCGACCGGCAAGATCCGCAAGAACGCCCTGCGGGAGATGGCGGGGAGCTGAGTGTCCTGGGCGAGGCTGGGGAGGGTCATTGATCAGATCCCTTGCAAAGGCGCACTCCAAGAGTGACTAACTTGTTCCATGGTGAGGCGCAACCAGCAAAAGAAGCGTGATGAGGCGCGAGCGAAGAAGAAGGCCGAAGAGCAGGTCGTCGAAGCGGCCGGAAACTATGTGCCGCTATCACGGGACGAGTGCCAAGAGCGGTCGTATACGGCTGAGCTGGGAAGCGGAGGGTTGCTTTGACTGAACTCACGTGCAGCCACCGCCGTGTGTGCTGTGCCTGTTAATGACAACGACAGGGGAGAGTCGGACGCGTGTCGGCAATCGTCTATTCGACCGGTTTGTTGGCGTGCGGCGACCATCTTTTCCACAACCGAGACGTCTGAATACGGCTAAGCAAAACTCTCGCCATCGGCAATCCGGCAGAGCCAGCACGCGGATTTTCCGGTCGGCGTGCCTTAGCTTTCTTCAACTGCCGAGGAAGTCTACAGAAGCGCGTGCCGAGCGCCCGCCAACGTCATCAGATTTCTGTGAAATCTACTCCATTTGGGGGATGTCAAATGGGGTGCCGGAAGCATACGATCCTCGAGGCCATCTAATGAAACACGAAAATAAGGCAACTGAATACATGGTAGAAACGAGAGCAGGGCGATTGAACTTCGCTATTGCGACAGTGATTGGACTTCTGACGTTGGCATCTGGCCTTCTCGGCCCAGCACAGAGCAGCACTGCTGCCGAGAAGCCCTCAGAGGGGCAAGCACCAGCCCAGGAGCGAATTGTCATCGATCGGGACTGCTGAAGGCTTGCCCGTCACGGCTCAAGCGACCGTCCGGCTACTCATGCGATGAATACCCGTCCGCCTCGAAGAGAGGCGCCGTCGCTCTTTCAATCGGTTTGAGATCTGTCTTCCCACGGCCCCGGCGTTGCCGCAGGCTGGCGGTGACGACGGTCGCAGATCCATACGCTTAATCTGTTGTCGTTCACCAAGGCACGTCCACTTCTTCCGGCAGCTCGTACCGACAGGCATCTCGCACCTCGCGGAGGAACTGCGTGGCAGTCTCGACGGTGCCCCAGCCATGTGGGGGGGGGGCTTTGTTTGGTCCAGTGCGCACCTACTTCGCGTCGGTCGGCAGCGGCACGTTCTGCAGGCGCAGCTGACCACGGGCGAGTACCTTCTCTGCCGCGGAATCGGCGATGACGACATCCCGCAGCTGCTGGCTGCGGACCTGGTGGAGCGCCTCGGCGGTGACCGTGACCCGGGCCGCCGAGGTCGGGCGAAGGAAGTCCGTGGCGTTGTGGACTCCGACAGCGAACTCACCGCGCTCTGCCACGGCATGGCTCGCTCCGATGCTGCCGGCGCTTTCGACGATGGAGGTGTAGACGCCGCCGTGGACGACGCCCCACGGAGTGTGGTGGTGCTCGTCGAGGTCGGCGTGACCGCGCACCGAGGTGGTGCTGACCTCTTCGACGATAAGTCCGGTCGCCGCGACAAACCGGCTCGAGCCCTCCAGGGAGACATCGGGCAGTGCCGACTTCTGCAGCGTGGATTCCTGCTGTGCGGACGGGGCCCGGTCGGTCATCGTATCTCCTGAGGTCGGTGATGTGTTGTCCTCGCCAGACTACATTTCCCGAACCGCAGTCGGGTGTCCGCCCTCCGGGCAGCTCAAACCTTGACGCAGATCGCGTCCGCTCGGTCAGTCTGCTCTTACGCGAAGAGCGCGAGACCGAACACGACGAAGATGATGAGATGAGCGGCCCCCTGGACAGCCGTGACCTTCTTGGCGGAAAAACCGATGACAGAGACCAGCAGGGTGATCGCCAGCAGCGCCAGGTTGATCGGTGACTCGGCGAGCACGATCGGCTGATCGGTGAGCATGCCGATGACCAGCACCGTCGGAATCGTCAGTCCCACCGTGGAGACCTGTGCTCCATGGCAGAGGTTGCTCACGCGCTGGATCTCCCCGTTCCACGCCGCACGCAGCGAGGTGAGCGTCTCCGGCAGGAACACGATCATCGCAATGACCACCCCTGACAAAGCAACAGGAGCGCCGAGGCGGCCCAGGCCGTCATCGAGCAACGAGGCCATGTCATGGGAGAGCAGCACGATCGGCAGCACCGTGGCGACGAGGAGGACCAGCCGAACGACGATCTCCACTCGGTGGGTTGAGAGGATCTCGACGATTCCCTGAGGTGCGTCGTCGGCCTGGTCGGCTGCCTCGGTGGAGGCGGACTGCATCGTTTCGGCAGTCGATGAGGCGCTTGCCGTGGCAACACCGACGGGGGCCGCCTCGGTGAACTCGTGGGCCTGCGGTCCCATCTGTCGGTAGAGGAAGAAGGCGTAGGCACCGACGGTGACCACGATGATCGGGACCTCCTGCCAGATCTCGTAGGCGCCATCGGGGGTGCCGATGAGGGCGGGCACGGCGAAAGCGAGGGCGGCGAACACGACGATCATGACGAGGTAGTTCGAGACGCCCGTGCGATTGTGGGTGAGCGCCCCATGCCGCAGCCCGCCGACGAGCAGACACAGGCCGACGACCGCGCCGAGGATGATCATCGACACCGCCATCACCGAATCACGGGCGATCGTCGCGTGATCGCCCGGGCCCAGCAGCACCGCGGCGATGAGGATGACCTCGATGAGGCAGATCGAGATCGTCAGCACGAGCGAACCGTAGGGATCGCCGAGGCGGTTTGCTAAGTGCTCGGCCTCGGTGACGACGCCGAAGGCGCAGATGAGGATGACCGCGATGATGACGATGAGCGCGGTCACGAGAAGCGGCAGGGGGACCGGCGGGGCAAGCAGAGAGCCCATGAACTGCAGGGCGATGAAGACGCCCCAGCCGAGGACGAGTCGCAGGATTGCGGTCGGCGTGATGATTGAACGGAGGGCGGCGGTCATGAAAGGTCTTCCTGTCTCTGAGGCCGTCCTCATTGTGAATCTCACTCAGCCGGGTCGTCCCGGCCGGTTCCTTCCACTTTCAGGTTATCCAGGCTCGCCTGGCCCGGCAAATCGGGTGATCTGGGGCACCGGATCTGCCGGGCGCTGGTGTGGCTCGAGCGCGTCGTCGGCCAAATTGGGGTGCGCGTTGGTGGGCGCGAGCCTTTCGTCGGAGCGCACGTTCTGGTTCTGTATAGGTTCCTCTGAAATGACCACCTTCCTCGCTGTGCAATTCAGAGCAGGGTGTACCGATTTGCTGGATCGAGCAGCCGCTACGGCACTAGTGAAGTTGAGCAGCCCATGTTTGAAACCGTGCTGCTCGTCGTCAACCGCGCCACTATCCCCCACGTTGCCGCTCACCGCTGCCGCGCGCGGTCGACGAGGCTGCTCAGTGCTGATGTGTCGGAGCCGTTCCGCATCGCGTCGCGATTGCTGAAGGGAACGCCCGACTGCAGACCCCGCCCGCCGCAGGTGATTGCTTCGCCGAGCAGGCTCAATCCGATGCTCAGTGTCATGGGGCGAACGGCTTCTTCGGCGCCGATGAGCTGAGCTCCGAAATGCAGGCCCAGCCCCGCGAGCAGGCTGCATGCCCAGATGATCATCGTCTTCACCGTGTATTTCTGGTGGAGAGTCCCGTCTCGTTCGAAGAGGACCGTGGATGCTCCGCGCAGCATTCCGAAGCTGACGCCGACCACCACCGAGGCGGTCAGGAAGGTGACGTTCGCCGGTGTCCAATGGCTGAATCCCCACAGTTCCTTGATGGCCAGTCCCAGCAGGATCAACGGTGGAACTGCGAGATCTTTGGCGTCGACGGGCTCTCCGCGGAAGCGTCGAACGATGACGACGACGATGACGGCTATGACTCCGAGGGCGATGAGGAGGGGTGACATCGGCGATCTCCTTTGATGTATTAGCAGGTGCGTGCTAAAACGATAGCACGTTGTGGCATGGATGTGCTATAAAAGATCTATGCCGAAATTCGTCGACCCTGTTCAGCGCCGAGAGCTCATCGCCGATGCGCTCTTCTCCATTGTCCTCAGGCAGGGGCTCTCCAAGGTCTCGCTGCGGACGATTGCCGATGAAACCGGCTTGGCCATCGGCTCCATCAGGCACTACTTCTCCGGCGCCGACGGGATAGTACGTTTCGCGCTCGATACTCTCGTCGAGCGTGTCGGGGCTCGGCTGGAAACACGATTGGCTGACATGCTTCCCAAACTTGATTCCGGGAGCATCGATCACGATCAGGCCAAAGAGCTGACGGTTGACTTCCTCTCCGAACTGCTGCCGCTCGACGAGACTCGGCGTCGGGAGTCAGTGGTGTGGCTGGCCTTCGAAGAGGAGGCTCGAACGACACCAGAGCTTGCCGACGTCTTCGAAACTGCAGTGCGCGGCACTCGTGATCTCATGGCTCGAGTCGTCGAGAGTATGAGTAACCGCGGTGTCCTACGCGCGGGCCTCGACGCTCAACTCGAAGCGGAGACTCTCGCTGCACTCATCGACGGCCTGACTCTGCGCTCGGCGCTGCACCCGGAAGTTCTCGCTCCTGAGCGTGCACAGGAACTGCTCGCCGCGCATCTCGAGAATCTGCGTGCTTGAGCCTCGGGGTCGGCCGGATCGATTCGGCCCAGTTGAGGGTGAGCAGCCCATGTTTGAACCTGGGCTGCTCATCTCAAACTGGGCTGAATCCGAATTGGGCCGACGGGCACCGAGCGTCTCAGAACCCGTAGGCGGCGTCCCGCTCCTCCCGGATCGTGGCAAATGTGCGGGTGAGTACGACCGTGTCCTCGACGAGGCGGTCGAGGCGCTGGAGGACGTCGTGGCTGACGATCTCGCCGCGGTGCAGGTCGCTCTCGCCGACGAACACATACGGCTGGACGACCTGCGCCTTCATGTAGGTCAGGATCGGCAGCAGGTGCTGGGCAGGAATGAGATAGTGCTTCGACGAACCGGCCGTGGCGATGACGCCGACGACCTTGTCGAGGAAGGCATTGACTGGCAGCAGATCGAAGACGTTCTTCAGCGCCGCCGGGATCGAAGCTTGGAAGATCGGGGTGCCGATGATGATCGCATCGGCATCCATGAGCTCCCGGGCCACTCGACCGGTGTCACCGGTGTACTCGGTGAAGTTCCGGCCGTCGGCGAAGACCATGTCCGCCTCGGCGAGGTCGACGACGTTGAGCTCGATGGTGGGGTCATAGGCGGCGACCGCCTCGGCGAGGTGATTGATCACGGTCCGGGTCTTCGTTCCGACGTTCGACCCGGACAGCAGAATCATCTTCATGCCAGCGCCTCCTCGGCGGTGTGTTTCTTCACGGCGGGCAGGATCTCGGTGCCGATGATCTCGATCTGCTTCATCACGTCGGCATAGGCCATCCCGCCGAAGTCGACCTGTGCGAGGTAGCGCTGATGGCCGAAGACCTCATGCTGGTGGAGGATCTTCTCGATGATCTGCTGCGGGCTGCCGATGTTCGCGATGGATGCCGGGTGGACACTCTGCGCGAAATGCTGCTTGGGCATGCCCTGCCCGTTCGTACGCTTCATCCCCTCGTTGATGTGCGGATACATCGCTCGCAGCGCCTCCTGCGAGGTCTCCGCGGCGTGGAAGAATCCCGCCGTGGCGATCGGCAATGTGGCCGGATCGAATCCGGCATGCGCGGCCGCGCGACGGTAGGCATCGACGGTGCCCTTGAACACCGAGGTGGTCCCGCCGAGGTGGGCCATGACCATGGGAACCCCGGCCAGTCCCGCCTTCACCGCGCTCGCCGGTGCCCCGCCGACGGCGCGCCAGATGCGCAGCACCTGCCCGGTGGGGCGGGGGAGGACCTCGGCGTCGTTGAGCGGAGCCCGGAACTGACCGGACCAGGTCACCTGCTTCTCGCGGTTGATCTTGAGCAGCAGATCGAGCTTCTCCTCGTACAGCTCTTCGTAGTCGCGCAGATCGTAGCCGAGGAGCTCGAACAATCCGACCCGGGAGGCGCGACCGGCGACGAGCTCGGCACGACCGCCGGAGATGAGATCGATCGTCGCGAAGTTCTCGAATACCCGGACCGGGTCCGAGGTCGACAGGATCGTCGAGGAGCTGCCGATGCGGATCGTGTCCGTGGCCTGGGCGATCGCGCCGAGGATGACGGCATGGGCCTGCGAGGCGAAGAACTCCTGATGGCTCTCGCCGAGGCTGAAGAAGTCGAGTCCTGCTGCCTCGGCGGCTTGGGCATAGCCGATGAATTCGTGGATGCGCTGTCCTGCGTCGACGCGTGATCCGTCGTGCGGGTCAGGCAGATGATCGCCGAGGCTGTAGATCCCGAACTGCAGTCCCTGGCCTTTGTCGAGGCCGAATTCGTGCATGTAGTTCGGCTGCTGCGACGGCTGGGATTCAGTCGTTTCGGAGTGCTGCTGAGGGGTGGTGTGCAGCTGCGCGGACTCGCTCAAGGTCTCTCCTCGTGACGGCGACGAAAATGTCATTTGCCATGTCAACTGATACGGCCGCGGGATTATTCCCGCGAGTTCTCGCCGCGCTCCCTGCTGGTGTCGTAGAGCTTCTTCATCAGTGCGTGCAGCTGCACTTTCTCGTCCTCGCTCAAGGAATCGTCGAACAGAGACGCCTGCTGTCTCTGCTGCGAGGGAAACGCGCGTTCGAGGAGTTCGCGGCCCTTGGGCGTCAGCGAGATATGTTTGGTCTTCCAGTCCTGTTCGCGGGAGATCAGGCCCTCGGACTCGAGTCGAGCGAGCATGCGGGAGATCCCGCCGCTGCTGACGGTCAGGCCCTCGGCGAGAGCGGACTGCGTGATCGGTTCGAAATTGCGGATATGGGCAAGGGCTTCGAACTGGGCGACGGTGAGCCCGAATTGGCGCAGGTGCTCATTGGAGAGTTGGTTGCTGTTCTGGACGAAGCGGGCCATGCGCAGCCAGATAAGCGTGCTCAGGCTCAGATCTTCCACGGCTTCTCCTTCTCCTGACTGCGTAGTGGCCGCTGACGTTGTGGGCGACGTGTTTCGCCCTCACATTACCCGGGCTGCACGGGGTGAGATGTGGGCAGTCTTGAAGGTGAATGTCTGTAGTGGTTGAACAAGTGGCACCAGATGGGTGAAACGGACGTCGTCTCGGAAAGCCGCCCGGGGTCGTGCCGTCTCTGGCCATCCCCGACCGGAGTGGGACAATGGAGGCAGTAACCGTGCCTCGTGGGCGAGCGCAGGGATGGTGAGCAAGAGCACGTACCAGCTGTGCTGTCCACGAGCGCGATTGAAACTGAATGCGGAAGAGGGCAGATAGGTGAGCGAAGAGAACAGCGAGCTCCTCGGAGCGGGACGCAAGGCTGCGGTCATCATCGCCTCCACCTCGGCGGCCAGGGGAGAAGCCGCGGACACGACGGGTCCGATCCTCGTCGATTGGCTGCGCGGCCGCGGTTATGAGACCCCCGACGCCATCGTCGTCCGGGACGGCGAACCTGTCGGCGACGCGCTCAAGCAACTCCTCGTCGACACTCCGGAAGCCGACCGTCCTCGCATCATCGTCACCAGCGGCGGCACCGGGCTCGCTCCCGACGATCGCACTCCTGAATTCACTGCCGAACTCCTCGAGCGCCAGTCCCCGGGCCTCATCTATGCGATGTGGCGCAAGGGTCTCGAGTCGACATCCTCGGCGGTGATGAGCCGCGGAGTCGCGGGAGTGCGCGGACGCAGCTTCGTCATCAACTTCCCCGGTTCGAAGGGCGGGGTCAAGGACGGAATCACCGTCATCGATGACCTCCTCGAGCACATTCAGACCTCCGTCGAGGACACCACCGACCACGGCCCCCGGGCCTGAGAGAGGAACGAGACCATGCAGATGCGCAAGGCCGTGCGAGCCCGGGTCTATAAGTTCGACGCCACCGGTGAGATCTCGGCCGGTCCGGATTCCCTGGCAGGCGAGGAGCCGCTGGAGATACAGCTCAACGGTGAGCAGTACACCGTGACCATGCGCACCGCCGGACACGACGTCGAACTCATCGCCGGATACCTGCTCTCCGAGGCTGTCGTGACCTCGATGGACGATATCGACGAGGTCAACTTCTCTGCCGGACTCGCCCCCGATGGCAGCCGGAACTACAACGTCGCCCAAGTGCGCCTGGCCCCCGGGATCTGGAATCCCGAGACGGCACCGGCCCGCAACGTCTACACCTCATCGTCGTGTGGAATCTGCGGAACCGCGGCCGCCGATGCGGTGACGAAGACCTCCGCATTCCCCCTCATTCCAGCCGCTTTTCATGTTGAGGATCAGAGGGAGTACGAGTTTCCGCAGCTGCTCTCTGCCGCCCGGATCGGTGAGCTGCCCGATCGACTGCGGCAGACGCAGGAGATCTTCGACAAGACCGGCGGGGTCCACGCCGCGGCACTCTTCGCCGTCGGAGACGACCCGAACGCAGAACCCGAACTGCTCGTCGGTCGCGAGGACGTCGGCCGGCACAATGCCGTCGACAAGGTCATCGGCTGGGCCATGGCCAACCGTGGCCTGCCGCTGCGATCGACCGTCCTGCAGGTGTCCGCGCGGGCATCGTTCGAACTCGTCCAGAAGTGCGCGATGGCCGGCATCCCGATGATGTCCGCCGTCAGCGCCCCCTCGGCGATGGCCGTCGACTACGGCAAGGACGTCGGCGTGAGCGTCATCGGCTTCAACCGCAAGGGCAAGTTCAACGCGTACTCGTACCCCGAACGCGTGGCGTGACTTCGACGCTGCAGCCGCGCCTGAGACATCTCCACACTTGCCGTCGGCCTCCGGCTAGCATGCTGAGTTGAAGCATGCCCTCGACAGGAGGTGAGTGATGGCCGACCACGGCCGGAAACTGGACCAGAAGCCCCCTGGCATCGGTCTGCTCACCGTTCTCCTCGGTGCCGTCGCCGCCGGGCCCATCCTGCTCTACGGGCTCAGTGCCACGAGCGATTCGATCATCGCCGAGCTCGGCATCTCCGAAGCCCACTTCGGACTGCTGGCCACCACCTGCTTCGGTGCCGCAGCGGTCGGCAGCGCCACCCTGGGCAGGCTCGCCGACAGGCACTCCGACCTCTCGCTCATGGCGTTCATCTTCGTTCTCTCCGCGCTCGCACTGCTTCTGGTGGCCGTGCCGGACGGGTTCGGGACGCTGCTGCTCGCCGCCGGCCTGTCCGGCATCGCCCAGTCCTTCCCCAACGGGGTGACCAACCGGATCCTGCTCGAACGCGTCCCCGACATCAAACGCATCGGCTGGGTCGGCATCAAGCAGTCCGGGGTCCAGGTCAGCCAGCTCGTCGCCAGCCTCTCCTTCCCCGTCCTCGCGCTCGGCATCGGCTGGCGCGGCGCAGCCCTGACCGTCGCGATCATCCCGCTCATCCTGCTTGCGATGACCTGGTATTCCCTGCGCACCACCCCGCTGCTGATCGCTCCGAAAACCTCAAGCGATACCCCCGCCGAGGCGGCCGACCTCAACCCTGACATCGCCGAGACCGACACTCCCGTCGAGGCGGCCCGACCTGACCCAGGACCGTCACCCACCCGGCCGGCCAGGCACCCCGGCATGGTGTGGGCCCTGGCGCTGTTCGGGCTGATCAACGGCATCGGCGTGCAGGCGACGAACGTGTACATGCCCCTCTTCGCCGTGCGCGAGATGAGCTTCAGCCTCGTCCTCGGCGGTGCCACGGCGGCACTGGCCGGCGTCATCGGCGTCATCGCCCGCGTCACCTGGGCCAGACGCATGGCCAAAGGCGCCTCGGGGCCGCACCTGCTGCTGGTCCTCGCCCTCATCGCCCTGGCTGGAGCGGTGCTGTTCCTCATCGCCGACACGGCCGGGTGGGGACTGCTCGTCTGGGTCGCCGTGGCCTTCCACGGGATCTCGGCTCTCGGCGTCTCGGTGGTGCTCATGGCCGCACTCATGCGGGCTATTCCCGCTGCTTCGATGGCCTCGGCCAGCGGGGTGGTGACGGCCGGAATGTTCTTCGGCTTCGCGCTCGGGCCGCTGCTCATCGGTGTCATCGTCGGCTCGCCCGGCGGGTTCGAACTCGGCTGGAGCGCCGTAGGTGCCACCTATCTGCTCTGCGTGATCCTCGCGCTCATCCTCATCCGCTCAAGCTCCCGCCGCAGCTGAGACGCAGTCGACCACAGTCGACCCACCGTTCAGCCAGAGCGAGGGGTCTCGTCCCGAGCGCCTTCCCGGCGCCGAGGCGGCCCGTATGAGATCGGGGCCGAAGATCGGGGCGACGTGTGCCTATAATAGAACACATGTCTGAATATGATCCTCCGGCGTGGATGATCCGCTACCGGAACTTCAAAACGCTGTGCTCCTACGTCTGCGGTGAGTTCATCCGCTTCTATCTCACCACCGGCTGCGATCAGATCAGGTATACGCATTCGCAGATCACCGAGGGACTGCCGAACTATTCATGCCGACTGGACTCCGATGACGGTTCAGTTCTGCTGCTGCCACTCGATGACTGGGTCGATCGTCTGGACGAGGTCATGCCGCTAGTGCGGACGTGGCTGGGCGAGCATTCGGATCTCAAAGGGTGCAAGCCGGAGAAGTCGCACTACCAGGGCGACCGTTATTGGTTCACCCGCTGGCAGGAGGCCAACCCGTGGTGACGGGCGACTCTGTGATGACGGTGGCCCGCAGCCTGGCGCCTTGGACATCCGGCGGGTGGGTCGCAGTAGAATCCGGAACATGCGCAAACGTGTGATCGTTATCGTCATCGCGGCCTTGGCGGTACTGGGGCTGATCGCCACCATGCTGGGCGGCGTGCCTGCCTGAGTCGCATTTCGGCCTGACATCACCCGCCGTGCCGAAGACAGCTCTGCACGTCGGACAGGTCATGAACGATGCGCTGCTGCCGTCCGACTGCTATCGCAACGTCCTCTCCGACAATGATCAGATCCAGATGATCACCGCGGACGAGAGAGTTCGCCGCGCCTCGCTGACCGGTTCCGAAGGCGTTGGAGCGGCAGTGGCCGCCGGACACAGTCTGAAGGAGTCCGTCCTCGAACTCGGCGGAAGCGACCCGTTCATCGTCCTCGACTCCGCGGATCCGGACGCGACCGTCACCGCCGCCGTGGAGGGGCGGATGGCGAACTCCGGCCAGAGCTGCATCGCCTCCAGGCGCCTCATCGTGGTCGAAGATCTCTACGACGAGTTCGTGGATCTGATGACGGCGAAGATGTCGCAGTTCGTCGCAGGAGACCCTGTAGACTCCGTCACCACGATGGCACCTCTGTCCTCCGAACAGGCCGCCCGTGACCTCATGGAGCAGGTCGAGGACGCTGTCGCCCACGGCGCGAAGGTCCACACCGGAGAGCACCGAGCCGACCGGCCGGGTGCCGTCGTCGACCCCACGGTGCTGACCGGGGTGACCGAACAGATGCGTGCCTGCTCGGAGGAGCTGTTCGGGCCTGTCGTGGTCGTCTACTCGGTCGCGAACGAGGATGAAGCCGTTGCACTCGCCAATGACTCGTCCTTCGGCCGTGATCAGGACCTCGTGAACCGGGCCTCCGGGGAGAACCTCACAAGGCCGCGCGACACTGAACTGTATTCGCGCCTGTCTGCGAGCCTTTGACGAAGCGCCACCGTGCGCTGTGGGAACAGGTTACTATCCTTCAGGCCTTCGCGCCATACCTTGTCGGCCCGGCGGAGTGTGCTTAGACTTCCTGGCATTCGGAAGACTCTGTCAGGCTGATGTTCAGGAGGCGTGTGATGAGTGAGAAGGTTGAACTCGGGACGATCAAGACCGATGTGCCGGCACGGTTGGATCGGCTGCCGTGGGCCCGCTTCCACTGGATGGTCGTCGTCGGCCTCGGCAGCGTGTGGATCCTCGACGGACTCGAGGTCACGATGGTCGGCAACGTCGCGGCCCGGATGACCGAAGAGGGCAGCGGCATCGACATGACTGCGGGGCAGATCGGCACGGCCGGAGCAATCTACGTCCTCGGTGCTTGTGTCGGTGCGATCGTCTTCGGTCAGCTCACGGACCGATTCGGCCGACGCAAGCTCTTCCTCATCACTCTCGTGCTCTATCTCGTCGCCACCGTCGCCACGGCGTTCTCGTTCTCCGCCTGGTACTTCTTCCTCGTCCGCTTTCTCACCGGTGCCGGCATCGGCGGGGAATACGCGGCCGTCAACTCGGCCATCGACGAACTCATCCCCGCCCGCGTGCGGGGCCGCATCGATCTCATCATCAACGGCTCCTACTGGCTCGGTGCCGCCGGTGGTGCGGCAACGACGCTGCTCTTCCTCAACACCGATATCCTGCCGAAGATGATCGGCTGGCGCCTGGCCTTCGCCGTCGGCATGCTGCTGGCGATCTTCGTCTTCGTCGTGCGCAAGAACGTTCCAGAGAGTCCGAGGTGGCTGTTCATCCACGGTCGGAACGACGAGGCCGAACGCATCGTCGGCGAGATCGAAGACGGCATCGAGGCGGAGACCTCACAGACTCTGCCGCCGCCGAAGAAGACCATCACCGTCCGGCAGCGGAAGACGATCTCGTTCGTCGAGATCATGAAGGTCGCTTTCACGATCTATCCCAAACGCGCGATCCTCTGCCTCGTCCTCTTCGTCGGTCAGGCGTTCCTCTACAACGGCATCACCTTCAACCTCGGCACGATCTTCAGCGGTTTCTACGGAGTCGCCGCAGCCTCGGTGCCGATCTTCATCATTCTGTGGTCGCTGAGCAACTTCGCCGGCCCCGTCGTCCTCGGCAGACTCTTCGACACGATCGGTCGGAAGCCGATGATCTCGTTCAGCTACCTCGGATCGGCGGTCGTCGCAGTCGCCCTCGCCTTCGTCTTCAATGGTGAAGTCGGCGGCGAATGGCTCTTCCTCCTGATTCTCGTCGTGTGCTTCTTCCTCGCGTCGTCCGGTGCCAGCGCAGCCTATCTCACGGTCAGCGAGATCTTTCCGATGGAGACTCGAGCACTGGCCATCGCGTTCTTCTACGCCGTCGGTACGGCCGCCGGAGGCATCGCCGGTCCGCTGCTCTTCGGCGGCATGATCGAGTCCGGTGACCGGTCCCAAGTGGCCTGGGCGTTCTGCATCGGGGCCGCGGTCATGGCGCTCGGCGGGGTGGCCGAGCTGCTCTTCGGCGTCAAGGCGGAAGGTGCCGACCTCGAAGACATCGCCCGCCCCTTGACGGCCGAGGACGCTGAGGGTGCCGAAAGCGCTGCGGAGAGCGGTTCTGAGCGGACCGAGCGCAGTGACCGGGCGGGCTCCGCCGCCGCAGCCGAATCGTCGGCGGGCCCCGAGGCGGGAAGCCGAAGGGAGCGTCTGCGTCCGGGCCCGGGATCGGCCGGCGTCTATGCGCCGTGGCCTTCGGTGTCCTCTCGCGACGTTCCGCCCGAGGTCTCGGCCAACGAGGTCAACGGCATCATCGATTTCGTCCGCGACATGGAACCTGTCGGTGAGGTCGAACTCTACCGAGCGATCGGGGCTCGACGATGGGGCCCAGGACGCTTCCGTGCGGCGGTGCGTGAAGCAGTTCGGCAGGGAGCCGTCCATCGCAACCGCCGCGGCAGGCTGGAATACCGAGGCGACCGATCATAGACCGGGTTCGTCGGTCAGCGGGGCTCGCGGAGGCGGGGGAAGCATATCGATGAGTTCATTGACGGCCTCGGCCAGAATGTCGTGCTGATAGGGCTCCAGGAAGTAAGCCTCGTGGAGGTAGGCATCGAGCTCGTATTCGGTGAGTTCACCGCCAAGGCTGACATAGTGCAGCCACGCTCCGGCAACCGATATGTTCCAGAAATCAACGGCCTCCGTGAGCTGCCTCCGCCTGATGATCGCGCGCTCGTCTGAGAACGAGTAACCGGAGTGGGTGTCGATGCGCTTCGGGTTCTGATCGTCCATACGTCTGCTGATTCGCCTCGTGACTTTCGCGGCAGGAGGTTCGTCCTGCCCAGTGTGCCAGCGATCCGGGCCCAGCGCTCCCTGCTCACGCTGATCGCTGGTCTCGAATCTTCCCGAAGTGTATGTTCTGCTTCTCGAGCAGGGCTAGGGGCTGTCGGCGATCGGTCTGCCGCTTCTAAATCGCCGCGAGCGCACAACGCCTGCACCTGCCGAAGGAGCCTCTACGCAGGTATTTCAGTGAGGCCCCACATCTGCTGTCGCATCCGCGGCCGGTCCAATAGCGTGAGCGGGTCAGAAACGGAATGAGGTGACGATGAGCGAATTCGGCATCGAGGAGGAATTCCTCCTCGTCGATCGACATTCACTTCTGCCTGCTCGATCGAAGAGCAGCTTGCAGGAGGTAGAGGACGCGGTGAGCCCGAGCAGCGGAGAAGCCTGTGCCGAATGGCTGCCCGGGCAGATCGAATTCGCCACTCCCGTCCTGACCACCGCTGACGAGGCGGTCGAATCGCTGCACGCTTTTCGCCGCAGCCTCTCGACAGCGTCTCGGGCGCGCGATCTGTTCGCTGTCGGCCTCGGCACAGCGCCTCAGATCTCGGGCGCTCCCGCAGGCGTCAGTGATGGCAGTCGCTACCGTGAGTTCGCGGACCTGGCGCCCGGGATCGCAGCCGATCAGTACGTCAACGGCATGCATGTCCATGTCGACATCCCCGACCGGGAAGCAGGACTGAGGGCACTCAACGGCCTGCGCAGATGGATTCCCGTGCTCACCGCGTTGAGCGCGAATTCTCCTCTTTGGCGCGGAGCCGACAGCGGCTTCGCCAGCTGGCGTTCCATCCACTACCGGCGGTGGGTCGTCTTCGGCATTCCGCCTCACTTCCACGACCTCGACGACTACGATGCGCAGATCGCTGCTGCGCTGCGATCGGACGTGGTGTTCGACGAGGCGACTCTGGGCTGGCTGGTCCGGCTCTCACCCACGCACAGGACCGTCGAAGTCCGGACCTGTGACGTGCAGCTGGACACCGCGGCCACTGTGACCATCGCACTGCTCATCCGTGCGCTCGCGGATGTCGCGATGGACGACCCGGAAACGGACGGGTTCCCTGCGAATCTGCTGAACATCGCTCATTGGCAGGCTGCACGTTTCGGACTGACGGGAATGCTCATGGACCCCGACACACATACGAGTGTCCCGGCTGCAGAGGTGGTCCGAAAGGCGTTCCAACGCGCACGACCGGCCCTCACACGAACCCAGGACATTCCCCATGTTCACCAAGGACTCCGCCGTCTGCTCAACCAGGGCACCGGTTCCGAGGAGCAGCGCCGGATCGCAGCGAGAAAGGGGGTAGGAGGCCTGTTGGAATACGCCGCACACAGATTGACAGACAGTTCTCAGGATGAATTCGAGCAATCGCCAATGGCCCCCTGAGGCGGTTCTGACCCCCCTTGACGGATCAGGGGTGGTTGAACAGATGATAGTGAAAAGGGCAGAGTGCTCTTGGCTTCCGGGACACAGGAAGCCCGCAGATGCGGTCAGGAATCTGCGACAGCCTCGGACGCCGGGCGGAGACGATTCCCGCCGTCGTTGTCATGAGGCGGTGACCCTCGAATCATTGATCAGCTCAGTGGAGCTGTACCCCGTGGAACGGCAATCCCGGCCAGGGGACAGTCTTCGAATTCCCATCTCGGTCCGTGCCCACCAGCGCGGAGACGGAGGCAATCATGAACAACAAGATGAAAATCACCGGCCTGATACTGGCGGGCTACATGCTCGGCAGAACCAAGAAGTTCGGCCTGGCGCTCACGGTCGCCTCGGCTGTCGCCGGGACGACCGCCGCGAAGAATCGCGACCAGCTTCTGGGCGGACTCAAGGATTTCGCTGATTCTTCCCCCGAGCTCAAGAATCTCCAGGAGAAGATCACCGGTCGTCTGGCGGAGTCCGGCAAGAGCGCGGCGAAAGCCGTGGCAGCGAAGGGAGTCGATCAGCTCAGCGTCAAGCTCCAGGAGCAGACCGAGAAGATGAAGTCGACTCTCGATGACACCGCCGACTCGATCGATCCCAATGTCGATGAAAGCGAGGGCGCGGACGACGAAGAGAACACGTCCGAGTCGGAGGACGAGAACGCTCCCGAGTCGTCGGAGGGTTCCGAGACCGGCGAGGCGGAGACGGCCGACGAGCCGCAGGAGATCGACGAAGAGCCGCAGGCTGAGGAGGAAGCTCCGAAGAAGCCGGCAGCCAAGCGCTCCTCGACCGCGAACCGCTCCGCGAAGGGCACGCGTTCGTCGAAGTCTTCGACCAGTTCGCGCGGCTCGCGCACGAAGTCGGGCTCCAAGCGCTCGACGACTGCGAAGAAGACATCATCCCGCGCCGCTGCCAAGCCCGAGGAGGCCGAAGATGAGTGATGATTCGATCTTCAGCGGCCTCAGGCAGCAGGCCGGAGACTTCGCCAAGACCCTCGGACGCAAGGCGGTCAACTCCGTCGGGGACAAAGTCGAGAAGTTCGCAGACCGCCTCGACGGTGTGGGCGATGGTGCAGCGCCTGCGGCCCAGGCTGGTGCGGAGGAGATCGCCGAGGGCGAGTCACCGGCGAAAGCGGCACTGTCTGCGGCGACGACCGGCGTCAAGGAGAAAGTCAAGGGTCTGTTCGGAGGCGGCTCGAGCGGTTCGAGCGGCTCCGGTGATTTCAAGTTCTCTAACATCGTGGAGACCGCAGAGGTCGGTGTCCCGCTGAACGTGGCCTACAACGCGTTCACGATGTTCGAGGACTGGCCCGATTTCATGAAGAAGGTCGAGAACGTCGAACGCACCGATGATGTCACACTCAGCATCAAGGGACAGGCGGTCTGGTCGCATCGAACCTGGGAAGCCACGATCACCGAGCAGGTTCCCGACTCCCATATCGTGTGGGAATCGACCGGTGAGAAGGGCTACATCAGCGGCAGCATCTCCTTCCACGAAGTCGCACCCAGGCTGACCCGGATCATTGCGGTGGGCGAGTACCACAAGCAGGGCTTCATGGAAGGCGTCGGTGCCCTGTGGTTCACCGTTCCCCGCCGTTTCCGCCTCGAACTGAAGTTCTTCGTCCACCACGTGATGCGTCAGATCATGCTCGATCCCGACAGCGTCGAGGGCTGGCGCGGAGAGATCCGCGACGGTGAGCTCGTCACCTCCCACGAGGACGGCCTCGAGGAGGAGCAGGAGCAAGCTGAAGGCAGCGAGGATGAGTCCGCCGAGGATCAGAACGCGGATGTCGACTCCGGTGCGGACGAGACAGATCCCGACGATTCGGAGGAGGAGGAGTCCGATCTCGAGCCCGCGGAGGGCGAAGCCGAAGAGGAGTATGAGGAGGAACCGGCAGAGGACTACGAGGAGGAGGAACCGGCCGAGGCAGACGACGCGGAGCCCGCAGAGGACTACGAGGAGGAGGAACCGGCCGAGGCAGAAGACGCGGAGCCCGCAGAGGACTTCGAGGAGGAGCCGGAAGCCGCTGACGAGCCCGTGGAATACGAGGAATCCGAAGAACCAGAAGACGAGGAACGCCGCTGAGCGTCCTCCGATTGGGAAGTAGGCAAGGACAATGAGCACCAGCACTGTTGAACGATCACGCGGCAGCTACGTCGACCGTCCGTCGTCGAGTTCGCTTGCAGACGTCATCGAGATCATCCTCGACAAGGGCCTGGTCATCGATGCATACGTACGCGTCTCCCTGGTGGGGATCGAGGTCCTCACGATCGACGCACGCATCGTCATCGCCAGCGTGGACACCTATCTGCGCTTCGCCGAGGCGACGAACCGGCTCGATCTGACACAGCAGGGCGGACGCGACCTACCGGAGATGATGGGCGGAATGATGGAGAACGGCTCTAAGGGCAAGACCCAGGGAGCTGTGGAAGGCATCAAGGACGCCCTCACCTCGGACGACTCCGATGACGACTCGGGCGAGAGTTCGAGTCAGGAGAAATCACGTCGCCGGACCAAACGCCCGGCGCGCAACTCCTCGGAGTCCGAATGAGTGAAGAAGGCGCACCCTCGGCAGATCGGTATCTGTACGGGATCGTACGCGCCGGTGCCGAGCTGCCGACCGGGCCCGACGGGGTGCAGGGCAATGCCCTCGCTCTCGTCGAGTCCGGGGCAGTTGCGGCCGTGGTCACGGAACTCGCGGACAGTGGGATGCTGGGCACTCCCGAAGCTCTGCAGAACCACAGCGTCGTCCTCGACGAGCTGGCCGAGAAGCAACCGGTGTTGCCGCTCGCATTCGGCACCGTGGTGCCGGGAGACACCGATATCGCCGAGGAGGTTCTCGCTCCGCAGGCGGAGGCCTTCGCCGAGGCGCTCGAACAGCTGTCCGGATGCACGCAGTTCACCCTGAGGATCACCTTCAATCGAGACGCGATACTGCGGGAGATCGTCAGCGGTAGCCCCGAGGTCGCCGAGCTGAGGGAGAGGATCAGCGGCACGAGCGAAGACGAGACGAGGAACGAACGTATCCGGCTCGGAGAGATCGTGGTCACGACGATGGAGAGCTGGAGAAGGACCGAAGCTCCTCCGATACTCGAGCAGATCCGCTCCGCGACAGTCGAGACGGCGATGCGGGAAGTAGGCCAGGCCGAGGACGTCGCCGAGGTGGCGGTGCTGGTTCGCAGGGACGCCATCGACGAGTTCGACTCCGTCATCGAGGAGTTGGCGGAGGCGAACCGGGAGCGGATGAGATTCCGGCTGATCGGACCGCAGGCACCCTACGACTTCGTCCCCGAGATGTAGGTGACGTCATGGGACTTCTGTCAGCAGTCTTCGGTGCTCCCTTGGCACCGCTCAAGGGAACCGTATGGGTCGCCGAGCAGGTCAGAGGAGAAGCCGAGAAGCGCTATTTCGATCCCGGTGCCATCCGGCGCCAGCTGGAAGAGGTCGCCGGTGCACGTGAACGCGGATCGATCAGTGATGACGAAGCCGATGCCCTCGAGCGTGAGCTCGTCGGACGACTGCTCGAGGGCCGTCGGCGCAGAACCGAGGAGGACCGATGAGCGAAGAACCCAGAGCAGATGGGAAATCTGCGACAGACGCGAGCGAGAAGCGTGACCGGAAACCGAGCGAGAACGTGACGGAGGGGTCGTCCCGCCGCTCGTCCGCCTCGACATCAGCGTCACGTGAGAAGTCGGCATCGTCATCACGCGACAAGTCGGCATCGTCATCGCACGAGAAGTCGGCGTCATCGGCACGGGAGAGGCCGAAGGCGTCCTCGCGCTCGGAGAGCGGCTCTCAGGACGCGACCGGTAAGAGGATCTCTGCGGTCAGAGCGGTGAAGAAGGCGATCGAGCAGTTCGGCACCCTCACGGGCAGGCCTCCCGAGTCCGTGGTCGGCACGAGGTGGAAGGACGACCACTGGTCCGTGCGTCTGGAGGTCGTGGAATCGCGGCGGATTCCCGACAGCGCGGATCTGCTGGCCGAATACGAGGTCGAGCTCGATGCGGACGGCGAGCTCATGGCCTATGACAGGAAAGATCGCTACGTCCGCGGCCGACCGAGCGAGTGACCGAAAGGGCGATATGAGCATCACGAATCAGCCGAACGATGCGATGCAGCCGCAGCGCAGCCAGGAGGGCACGCTGCTGCACGTGGTGGAGACGCTGCTGGACAAAGGTCTGGTCCTCAACGCGGACATCATGGTCTCCGTGGCCGGTGTCGAGTTGCTGGGCATCCGAATCAGAGCCGCCCTGGCCTCCTTCGAAACCGCGGCCCGCTATGGACTGGACTTCCCCGCCGGCACGGATCGGGAGACCGTCGCGTGGAAGGAAGCGGTCGAGCAGAAGGATACCTGTCCGGAGTGCGGGAAGCGCTCCGAGCTCGCACAGCTGATGAACGACTACTGTCCCTGGTGCGGTTGGCAGAGCGCGCGGTCGAAACGGATCGAGGCCGGGGAGCCGGCCCAGTTGGACTCCGACGACGACCGCTGAGGCGACCATGACCGGAGACGCGAGCATGCAGCCCACACGCGACCCGCGGGCGACTCTGCCCGATCTCATCGAAGTGCTTCTCAACAAGGGGGTCCATCTCAACCTCGATCTCATCATCTCGGTGTCGGACATCCCGCTCATCGGAATCAATCTGCGCGCCACGATCGCGGGAATCGAGACGATGATCGAGTACGGGATGATGCAACAGTGGGACCGCGACACCAGGGAGTGGGTGCAGAGAGCGGTCCGCACACATCTGCCGCTGGCCGCGGACGAGGAGATCCTCGCCAAGATGGCCGGAGGGCACTATCAGGACAACTTCTATCGAACGTGGCGGCCCGGCAGCGCCTATCTCACCACCCAGCGTCTCATCATCCATCGACGTGACCCTGCGGAGACACTGTGGCAGACGCGCCTGGACGCGATCGCCTCGGTCTCCCCGCATCGCGAGTCCTCCATCGGAGGCGAAGAGCGCACGCGCATCCTCGTCGGGCTCAAGGACGGCAGCGAGGCGGTCCTTTCGGCCCTCGAGCCCGATCGCCTCATCTCCCTGGTCCAGGCTCGGCTCGGCCGGGCCGACGGCGCCTCATCCTCGACTCCGGAGGCGACGGCGGAGGATCGGCCTCTGCGAGAGGGTCGGATGTGGTTTCTCGAGACTCTGTCGACCGGGAGCACGTGGCGCGGCGGGCAGGCGCAGCTTTCGAACACGGAACTGACCTGGAGGTCGCCGATGGACGGGCGCGCACGAGTGAGGATCTCACCCGAGCAGCTGCTAGACATCCGCCGCGAGGAGCGCAGCAACCCGACCGACGAACGGCGGGTCCTCATCCTCGAGACCGCAGACTCGACCATCACCCTCGCCGCAGACGACGGCGGCGCATGGTCCAAGAGGCTCGACGACTGGCGGGCAGGAGCACTCGATGCCAAGGGGCCCGCGCCGCTCGAGGAGCCCACGCGACCTGACAGCAACCCCGATGACCGTGTCGGAGAAGGAGCAGCACCATGGCGCTGAACGTCAATGAGGAGAGCCTCAAACACGGAGTGCTCACCCTCGTCGTCACGCTCGTCGAGGTGATCCAAGAAGCCCTCGAGACCCAAGCCGTGCGCCGGATGGAAGGCGGGGACCTCACCGAGGACGAGCAGAACCGCCTCGGCGAGGCCCTCCTCGAACTCGATGAGGCGATGGACCAGATCAAGGACCAGCACGGGATCACCGGCTCCGTCGACGATCTGCATCGGGGTCTCGACGACGTCGTCGATGAAGTCGTCGACAAGCTCATCAATCCCGCAAGATGGGCCGAGGAGAACGGAAAGGGAGTCGAATGAACGCCGAGGGTGACATGCTCTACGTCTACGCCGTCGTCGCCGGCGGCGACTACACTCCCGCCGTCACGGGCATCGACGGTTCCGCGCTCCACATGGTCGGACGCGACACGGGACCGAGGGCCGTGGTCCACCGCCACACCCGAGGCCCCTTCGACGGGCCGGACGATTCCGTGCGTCGGTGGGTGCTCGAACACAGCGAAGTCATCGATGATGCTTGGCAGAACTCACCGGCCCTCCTCCCGGTCTCCTTCAACGTCATCGTCCGCTCGGACCCGGAGACCGAGGCGACGGCGACCCAACAGCTCGAACATTGGCTCGACGACTCCGCGGAGACGCTGTCGAGACGGCTCGAGGAGCTGCGCGACACCTCCGAGCTGCGCGTCGAACTGTCCCTGGACGGAAGCCTGCTCGAGGAGGTCGACTCAGAAGTCGGCGACATGAGGATGGAGATGGAGAGTCGTCCTGCAGGAGTGCGCCGACTGCTCGAGAAGCGACTGGAGAAGACGGAGAAGGAGATCATCGATCGAGCGGCCGACAGGATCTATCCGGAGATCAGGGCCAGGATCGCCGCCCACTGCCTCGACATCGAGGAACACCGCTCCACAAGCCGCGAGAGTGGATTGACACCGGTGATCATGGCCTCGTGCCTGGTGAGAGGCACAGAGATCACGGCGCTTGGAGCCGAGCTCACCGCGCTCAAGAAGGCTCAGCCTGCTCTGTCCATCCGCTTCCTCGGCCCGTGGCCGCCGTATTCCTTCGCCGACGTCTCCATCGGCAAGGAGGGAAACCCGAACGGCTCTGCGCCGGACGCACCGACGCCGAACCCGCAGGGGCAGAGAACATGAGAGTCGCAGTCATCGGAGCCACCGGCAACGTCGGCACAGCGGTCCTCGACGTGCTCGGGCGCACGTCCGACATCACCTCGGTGCTGGGAATCTCCAGACGGATGCCCGACACCGAGGCCGAACCGTATTCCGGATGCGAATGGAGATCGATCGACATCGCCGCCGCGAGCGGCCAGGACACGGCGCACCGGGATCTCACCGAAGCGCTGACCGGTGCCGACGCCGTCATCCATCTGGCCTGGCTGATCCAGCCCAACAGCGACCGTGACCTGCTCCGACGCGTCAACGTCGACGGCACGGCCCGTGTGGCCGCAGCCGTCGCGGCGGCTGGCGTTCCGCATCTCGTCGTGGCGTCCTCGGTCGGCGCCTACTCTCCCGACGACAGCATGGACAAGCGCGATGAGGCATGGCCGACCGAGGGGATCCGCTCTTCCCACTACAGTGTGGACAAAGCCGCCCAGGAACGCGTGCTCGACGACTTCTGCGCCGACCATCCCGAGATCACCGTGACCCGACTGCGTCCTGCGCTCATCTTCGGTGCCCCTGCCGCCTCGGAGATCCAGCGCTATTTCCTGGGAACCTGGATGCCCGTCCAGCTGCTGCGCGCGGGCCGACTGCCGTTCCTTCCACTGCCTGCGGGACTGCGCGGGGTCCAAGCCGTCCACTCGACCGATGTCGCCCGTGCCTATGTCGCCAGTGTCCTCCGTCGCCGTTCGGGCGCCTTCAACATCTGCGCCGATGATGTCCTCCATCCGAAGGATCTGGCCGAACTGCTCGACCACGGCAGGCACATCCCGGTGCCGAACGGCGCAGTGCGCGCGGCTCTGGGCGTGGGCCACAGCATCTCACTGGTCGCCGCCGATGCGGGATGGCTGGACATGGGGCTGCACGTGCCGCTGATGGACAACGGCCGCGCAAGCCGGGAACTCGGCTGGGAGCCGGAGTACAGTGCCATGGACGCCGCGCGCGAACTGCTCAAAGGCATGGCCGACGGCGAGGGTGCCGCCTCCGTCCCGCTGCGTCCACGCGATGTCGAACATACGCGCCTGCGGGCAACGGACGATACGAGCCGCGGGCACGACGCACCGGGTGCGGACGAGCAGGTCGACATGGACCTCCTGGGTCTCTATCTCAGCGACCATCTCACCGGGGCCACCGCCGGAGCGGAGAGGATCGAACGGATGGCGGCCGACTTCATCGACACTCCCGTCTTCGCAGCCCTGTCCGAGCTGGCCGCGGAGATCCGCGGAGAGCATCGTTACGTTCGGCACCTCATCGGCGAGCTCGGTCTCCGGCGCCGTCCCGTCGCCGAGGCGTTGTCGTGGGTCGGCGAACGGGTCGGCAGGCTCAAGAGCAACGGCTCGCTGCTCAAGCGCTCGCCCATGACCCTCGTGCTCGAAGCCGAGCTGATGCGCAGCGCGGTCATCGGCAAGCTGGGAATGTGGCAGACGCTTGAGGGCAACGCCGAGGCACTCGGCCTGGATGCCGAACAGTTCCGTGGTTTCGCGCAGAAGGCAGAACACCAACGTGAAGTGCTCGACACTGTGCACAGCTATGCTCGGAGCCGCGCGTTCCGCCGGGATCGGGCTGTCTACGATCAGGCCTCGGGAGTCAGCCCTGTGCGGGGCGACTGAGACACCGTATCCTGCTCCGGTCCTCGATGCCTCCGGGCGCATCGACGAGCTGTGAGCCGGCTTCCCGGGCTTCCGCTGCCGGCGACGTCACCTTTCTTCGGCAATGGCACATGCAGTGTCTCAGGCCTCGACCCGGGCCCAAGCTCGGTGCTCGCACAGGCCCTCCTGCAGCTGCGAGAGCGCCGTTTCGAGGTCATCTCTGCAGTAGACTCCGGGGTCGTCGGCCGTGATGCCGTACTTCTCCATCATGGTGCAGGAGTCTCCGCTGGCGGCGATGAACTTGAGATGACGCCACGCTTCCGTGATCAGGAGCTCGATCTCGGTGGTCAGTCCGGCACCATCGGCGAAGAAGAAGGCGTCGAGTTCGCTCGAGGCCACGGTCAGGTATGTCCGCTCGACGGCGACGCTCCGCTCGCCGGAGGTGATGCGTCCGCCCGCCGGAGCGATCGTGATGGGGACCATTCCCGCCTCGGCGATGCGGTCGTAGGCGCGGATGACCTGCTCGGCGTCGGTCCCCCTGCCGGTGACGATGCCGATCTTGCGCCCGTCCACCGGCCAGCGCTTCCCCACCTGGGACAGTGCCGGGCTCGGTTCGATATCGGTGCGCGGCGGCGTCTGAGCCACAGGGGCCTCGAGGCCCAGCCCCTCGGCGACCATGCGGGCAAGCTCCGAGTCCACGGAGGCGAGCACAGCGACCTCGCGCTCCCGGATCGTCTCCTCGTAGCATTTGCCGAGCTCGAAGGTGAAGGCATCGGCGAGGTGCTGCTGTTCGACGGGGGTGAGGCTGAGCCAGAACATGCGCGGCTGGGAATAGTGGTCGTCGAAGGACTCCGGCGAACGGCGCTCCTTCTTCGACGCCGGAATCTCGTGGGCGATTTCGACGAACGTATGATCGTCGGTCTGCTCAGCAGGGAAGGGGTTGCCGCCGTCGAGCGAATTCGGCTTGTACGGTGCGGTGCCGCGATGGTCGGCAGTCTGGTGCATGCCGTCGCGGAACATGTCATTGACCGGGCAGCGCGGACGGTTGATCGGCAGCTGCGAGAAGTTCGGTCCGCCCAGTCGCGTGAGCTGAGTGTCGAGATAGGAGAACAGCCGCCCTTGCAGCAGCGGGTCATTGGTGATGTCGATGCCGGGCACGAGGTGGCCGGGGTGGAACGCCACCTGCTCGGTCTCGTCGAAGAAGTTGCTGGGGTTCCGGTCGAGTGTGAGCATTCCCAGCGGCTGCACGGGTGCGAGCTCCTCGGGCACGATCTTTGTGGGGTCGAGCAGATCGATTCCCTCGAAGGTCTCACCGGGGTCGTCGGGGAAGACCTGGACGCCGAGTTCCCACTGCGGGCCTGCTCCGGCTTCGATGGCGTCGGCGAGGTCTCGGCGATGAAAGTCGGGATCGACACCGTTGACCATCTGCGCCTCTTCCCAGATGAGCGAGTGGACTCCGGCCTTCGGCTTCCAATGGAATTTCACCAGGGAGGTCTTACCAGCGGCATTTTCGACCCTGAAGGTGTGGACTCCGAAGCCCTCCATCATTCGGAAGGAGCGTGGGATACCGCGGTCGGACATCTGCCACATCGTGTGGTGGGTCGCCTCGGTGTGCAGGGATACGAAATCCCAAAAGGTGTCATGGGCGCTCTGCGCCTGCGGGATCTCGCGGTCGGGGTGGGGCTTGGCCGCGTGGATGATGTCGGGGAACTTGATCGCATCCTGGATGAAGAATACCGGGATGTTGTTGCCGACGAGGTCGAACACCCCGTCCCTCGTATAGAACTTCGTCGCGAAGCCCCTGGTATCGCGAACGGAATCTGCAGACCCCCGCGAGCCGACAACGGAGGAGAAACGCGTGAATACCGCCGTTTCCACCTCGGGGGCGAGAAAGGCGGCCTTCGTGATCTCCGAGGCGGAGCCGTAGGATACGAAGGTGCCGTGGGCAGCCGATCCGCGGGCATGGACGACTCGTTCAGGGATGCGCTCATGATCGAAGTGCGTGATCTTCTCTCGCAGGTGATGATCTTGGAGGAGGGTCGGTCCCCGCGATCCTGCCTTGAGGGAATGGTCCGTGTCATAGAGCCGGGCGCCCTGAGCCGTGGTCAGCCAGCTGCCCTGCTGGGCCTGATCTTCCTGGGTGTCGCTGCTGGGTGCCCCGGTCGGCGTCGTGGGAAGCGGTCCGCTCTGGTCCTGCTTCGGCGGCAACGGTTCACGCGGTGTCGTCGGTTCTTCGAAGTCCGGAGTGCGGGAGCCGGGTTTGCCGGGAACGGTTGGACGTTCGTCTGAACTCATGATGTCTCCTCACTGATGACAGGACTCTCATTCCTGCGTTGGCGTGTTCTGAAGGTAGAGGCGATCCGCGCACTCGTGGAGCTCCGTGTGCTGAAGCGGGAGCGGTTTATGATTCCGCGTTCGGGTCGAGGACGACCTTGATGCAGCCGTCCTTCTTCTGCTGGAACATCTCATAGGCCTCGGGAGCGGACTCGAGGGGCAGCCGGTGGGTGACGAGGTCGTCGACCCCCAACGGATCCGCGGAGTCCTCGACCAGTGGCAGAAGGTCGTCGGTCCAGGTGCGAACATTGCACTGTCCCATCCGCATCTGGATCTGCTTGTCGAAGAGGGTGAGCATCGGCATGGGGGACTGCATCCCTCCATAGACTCCGCTGAGCGAGAGAGTCCCGCCCCGACGAACCAGATCGATCGCCGCGTGGAGAACCGCTGTTCTGTCGATGCCGCCGGTCTCCATGAGCTTCCGCGCGGCCGGGGGCGGGAGCAGGCCGATCGCCTGTTGTGCGGCCGAGGCCAGCGGGGACCCATGTGCTTCCATCCCCACGGCGTCGACAACCGCGTCGGGCCCACGCCCGGAGGTGGCCTCTCGGATGGCCGAATGTGCGTCCTCGTCGAAGTCGAAGACCTCGATCCCGTGGCGAGCGGCCATCTCACGACGTTCGGGGACCGGGTCGAGAGCGAAGACCTGCGCACCGAGGTGTCTGCCGATGCGGGCGGCGAACTGGCCGACAGGTCCGAGGCCGTAGACGGCCAGCGAGTCTCCTTCTCTGATCCCCGCGTATTTCACTGCCTGCCAGGCCGTGGGGAGGATGTCGCTGAGGAAGAGGTAGCGGTGGTCGGGAAGATCGGCACCGACCTTGATCGGTCCGACGTCGGCATAGGGGACACGGAGATATTCTGCCTGCCCGCCGGGCACGGACCCGTAGAGTCGAGAGTAGCCGAACAGCTGTGCCCCGGACCCGTACTGCCTCACCTGTGTGGTCTCGCATTGGGAATACAGTCCCTGTTCGCACATCCAGCAGCGGCCGCAGGAGATGGGAAACGGCACGACCACCCGATCGTCGGTCGACAAACCAGAATCGGGGCCGGCCTCGACGACTCTACCCATCGTCTCGTGCCCGACGATGTCTCCGCGGTCCATGAATGGTCCCAACACCTCGTAGAGGTGGAGGTCGGACCCGCAGATGGCGGTGGAGGTGACTTCGATGATCGCGTCATTGGACTTATGGCGGATCGGGTCGGCGACCGTCTCCACCGAGATGTTTCGTTTGCCTTGCCAGGTGACTGCTCGCATTGCTCTCTCCTCGTCGATCGACAGTGTGTTCGTTTGCTCGGGCTATCCGTCTTCCGAAGGTTCCGCCGGCGGCGGTGCGGGGGCACGGAATCCGACTGCGCGGTGGGAGCCGTCGCACAACGGAGGAATGCCGGTCTTGCCGCACCGGCACAGGGCGACCACCCGGCGATCGGTTGCCGTCTCCTCCCGTCCCGGTGCCGTGAGGACGGTGAAGTCCCCGCGGACGAGCAGGGGCCCGTCGGGGCAGGGGGTGATGGTGACCGGCTCGCTATCCACAGACAGCCTCCTTCGGGGTCTTCCTCAGCGAGGGCTCTCCTGCTGACCAGGCTTCGAGCATGTGGGAACCGCTGATGTCGTCGAGGCGGAGGCAGGAGGCGGCACCGAAGAGGATGTCGGGGATGAGGCCGGGCTCATCGTCTGCCGCTCCTCCCGCGAGGTCGTGCGCCGCGATCTGCTCGTGCACGGCATCGGCCTCGACATGCTCATCGAAGTACCATGTGACGTCCCGGCCGAAGCCGTTTCTGCTGAAAGCGCGGGAGTAGAGGCCGTTGGGAATGGACGAAGTCATCTCGAATGCGGCCAGATGCCCGATCGCGGCGCCTCGCAGGCGCCGGTTGAGGCCGAAAAGATTCATCGCGTTCACCGAAGCGAGAGTGATCGCGGGGACGTCGTCGAGGTAACGGTCAGGCCTGTCGTCGAGGCCGAACCCGCGCAGCGTTCCGGCGAAGATCTCGGCGTGGACGTGGTCGGGTCTGCCGCCTCCGTACTCGTCGGCCTGGATCTCGACGAGAGCTGCCTTCGCCCGCCCGCGGAATCGGGGGATCGCCCAGGAATGGGGATCTGCTTCGCGGAGGGTGTAGATCGACTTGTGGATGAGGAATTCTCGGAGCTGATTGATCGAGGCATGCCGCGCCGCCCACGTGGCCAGTTCCGGCTGCGCCACCTCGCTCGTCATGGAGAACAGCGTCTCGGCGAGCTCTGCGCCGGAGCGCGGAATGAGGTCCGGCAATGGCGCGAATGCCCGCAGTGCGGCCTCGAAGCGGCGCTCGATCTTGCCGCGGATCCCGATCAGCGAGGGGTTCCATTCCCAGTCTCCGTGCACGTAATCGGCAGGGCCGGTGTGCAGGGTGTAGAGAAGGTGGAGCGCCAGCTGCAGATCCTCGTCGCGGAACATGTCCTCACTCGACACCAGCGCAGATGACACCGCCGAGTCGAGTTCGGGCAACAGCTCAGCAGCTTCCCCGCCGTCAGATGTGAGCACGCTGACCAGCAGCGAAGTGACCTCGCCTCTCGGCCGAGGCACGCGTCCGCGCTCCGGCGCAGTGAGCGGTGCAGTGCTGTTCAGTTCGGCGATCGCACCTGTCTGTGTCATCCGCTGGTTCCTCGTCGTCGGTGGTGGCTGAACTGACAGTGTGACAAAGCAAAGGCCCGGTGTCAGCGCCCGTGCGAGACTCACATTTCATCGCCGCTGAGGGGTTGCGCAGCGCCCCAACCAAGACTCCGGCTCCATCTGCGGCCCGGAACGGCAACGGTGTCTGAGGCACCCGCCGGGGGCGGCGGCCCCCTGAACAGTACTCGGGAGCACTCAGCATGATGAGCGTCCTGCACCCGGAGAGTAGGTCATCCGACCGTTCCCGCTGCGGGGGAGCAGACGACACGCACACTGACACGAGGAGACGATGAAGATGACGACAGCACATCGGCGGGCACGAACCGCGCCTCGGCCCATGGCAGCTCGTGAGCGGCGACGACGGTCGCCCGCCACATGCGCAGGTCCTTCGCGCTGAAGTCGTGTCCGGCGACGTCTCGGACGTTGTCGTTGACGGCGACGGCGGACAGCTGATCCTCTGTTGGCGCCCTTCCTCAGAATTTCCTCTCCGCTGAGATCGACGAGCACGATGTTTCTCGTCGCCCCAGGACGTCGAGACCGATGCCGAGGCGCAAGAGGTGTGACAGACGCGGTCGCTGCCTTATTCGACGGAGTTCTCGTGCTTATGCCCCACGTTCTTGGGCAGAATCTGCGTGTGGGCACCGATGACCGGGTCGCTGTCGATATGCTTGCGCGCGATCGGACACGAGACGGTGATGGGGATCCGGCGATTCAGTGAGTCTTCGAGAGCCAGACGCATGAGTTCGCGGCCATCCCGCTTCCGATGTCCTCCGATTCCTGGTCGACGGGGCGGGGCGTCTTCGAGTACAAGTTGAGCGCGCCGATCTGCGCAGTAAGTCGATGCCGTTCGTCATCGGTAACGGTGGGCGCGGGAGCAGCAGCCGCGTCGCGAGGTATGTCATCGGTCGATACTGCTGAGGTCCCGTCCATCAGAGATGCCGCTCCAATCGTGTCTCAGGTGCCGACCCTGGGCTTGCTGTCTTCAGTCTTCAGTATTCGTCCGCGTCAGGGCCCGCCGATGGCTCCCGACGGTGGTTTTCCGTCGTTGCCCGCCGGGGCCCGCGGTGAACTGTCCCTTCAGTGCAGAGTCGACTTCAGCTCTGCGATGCGTGCGGTGAGCCCGGCGATGTCAAGCCCCTGACTCTTCTCACACAGCTCTCGCGTCTGTTCGGGACAGAGGATGCCGGATGCGAGGAGTCGGGAGACCGGTGTGCGCGGCTGGTCGTATTCGCGTCGACGCTCTCCTGAAGGTGTGAGGCGCCAGCCCACCGGGTTCTTCACGGGCATGAAGTGATTGAGCCGGTCGGCCAAGGCCGACCACAGACCGTTGACTCTGATGATCGCGGCATCGGTGGCGTGCGGTGTGCCGAGCGGAAGGTCAAGGCCGCTGAACGTCCGATCGGGCACGCGGGGCCCCTGTCGGAGATCGCTTGTGCAGTGGATTTCGATGAGGCTCGCCTCCGCCCACGTAGTGATAGTGCTGTCCGGAACCGCTGGCGGCAGCAGGATTCCGGTGACGACGAAAGGCACCCCGCGGACCATCTGCGCGAGCATGTCGACGACCTGCGTGCCGGGAGCGAAGGTCTTCGTCTGTACCCACCCGATCTCGACGTCGGTGAATGTTACTGTGACGCAGTCCTCGCCCGTCGGTGTCTTGATCGTCAGCAGTTCGACGAGGAAATAGCCGGGTTCGGGCTCGAGGAGTGATCGCATGCGCTGCCGCGGGAACGAAGCGCGCATCCCCGCCCCGGTGCCGGTCAGCCACGAATCGTCGTGGTCGCCGGCCTTGGCACCGCGAAGGTACCGATCGATCGTCGCCGCGGAGATATTGAGGAGTTCCCGTCGCACCGAGGAAGAATAGCCGTGCCGTCCCTCACGGAGATGGCCGTGCCTCTCCAAGGATTCCAGGCAGTCGGACATTCCCGCTTCGAGGTACTTACCGCAGGGGCGGCCGGAAGACTTCCACACCAGCTCGAGAGCCCGCTGGGCGTGGGGGGAGAACTTCTTCGGCTTGAGACGACGGCGGTCGACGACAGCGTCGAGGGAGACTCCGGCCCTGATCTGATGGGACTGGCTGCGCAGCTGGTGGCGCGCGTGATCGCGAGTCCACCCGGTCGCCTCGGTGAGTGAGTCGAGGATCGTGCCCTTGCCCTTGCGCGACGACGCCTCATAGGAGCGCGCGTAGGTGCGGGCGAGTTGGATGGGTGAAGTCATGATGTCTTCCTCCGAATCGGTTCGAGGAGCCGCAGGGGTTCCCGTGTTGGCAATCACGCTATTGAGGGCAAAGTTCGTGCGGAAGGGTCTTTACAGATCCGCGGGGTTCGTCTATTGAATCGCGTTGACCTCCGAGGCCCTTCCGCCTCGTCCTCGAGTGACGTCGCCTCGGCCCGCAAGGGAGATTCGCCCCTCGGGCATTTCATTAGCTAAGCTAACGACCATGACGCGGCGAAGCAGCACCATCGATGAGCTCTACACGCGCACCGCCGAGGATGCGTCCAGGGCCGTGATCGCGAGCTATTCGACCTCTTTCGGTCTTGCGGTCAGACTGCTCGGAGCCAGAAACCGGCACCATATCCGCAATATCTACGCCCTGGTCCGCATTGCCGATGAGATTGTCGATGGCCTGGCCCTCGAAGCAGGGCTTGACGAGGCCGAGCAGCGGGAGATGCTGGACCGATTCGCATCCGCCACCCACGCGGCTTTGCGCAACGGCATCAGTGACAACCTCGTCATCCATGCCTTCGCCCGGACCGCTCGCGCAGCAGGCATCGACGCCGAGCTCATCGACCCGTTCTTCGCCTCCATGCGGGCAGACCTGGAATCCGCGGACGCAGGTTCCGGTCGTAGGACCGAGGCGGCGACCGCGTCGCCGGTCCGCGGCTTCGACGCGAAGGAACATGCCGAGTACGTCTTCGGGTCCGCCGAGGTCGTCGGACTCATGTGCCTCAAGGTCTTCCTCATCGATCACGACCGCACCCCCGCCGAGGTCGCCCGGCTCGAGTACGGGGCACGGCAGCTGGGAGCGGCGTTCCAGAATGTCAACTTCCTGCGCGACCTGGCCGATGATGATCAGCGCCTCGGCCGCAGCTACCTCACCTCGGGACACCGACTCACCGAGGCTGAGAAAGCCGAATGGGTGAACACGATCCGGCAGCAGCTCGACGCCGCCCAGGATGCCATCACCGGACTGCCGAAGGACGCGCGCACCGCGGTCCGCTGCGCCTGTGCCCTCTTCACCGCGCTGACCGACAGGATCGCCGCGACCCCCGTCGCCGAGCTCTACCGCCAGCGGGTGCGGGTCCCGAGCGCCGTTAAGGCTCGACTGACAGCCCACGCAGTCATGACTTCAGCCCGCGAAGGTCGGAAGTGAACCGGCGGAGCGGCTCCGGTGCCCACAGCAGCCCGCGCACCGGCATCATCGGCGGGGGAGCCGCCGGACTGGCCACAGCGATCCTCCTCGCCCGCGAAGGGCACTCGGTCGACCTGTTCGAGAAGAACACCGAACTCGGCGGGCGCATCGGCGTGTTCGAGCGTGAGGGCTTCCGTTTCGACACCGGCCCCTCTTGGTATCTCATGCCCGAGGTCTTCGAACACTTCTTCGCTCTCGCCGGCACCAGCGCTGAGGCCGAACTCGACCTCCGCACGCTCGATCCCAGCTACACCGTATTCAGCCCACCGGGGCCGGTCGATGAGAGCACGGGAGCCCCGGGGCGCACGCGAGAACTGACGATCCCACAGGGCAGGTCCCGGGTGCGGGCGACCTTCGAAAGCGTCGAGCGAGGCGCGGGAGATGCCCTCGACGACTATCTCGTCTCGGCCGAGCACACGAAGGAGCTCGCGCTCGCCCACTTCCTCTACAACCCCTTCACCTCGCCGCGGTCACTGCTCCATCGGGACATCCTCGGCGCACTCCCGAAACTGGTCCGGCAGATGGGGACGTCGCTGGCCGGCTTCGCCGACTCCTCGGTCAACGATCCGGTGCTGCGCCAGATCCTCCAGTACCCCGCGATCTTCCTCGGCACCGACCCGAGACGGGCACCGGCGATCTACCACCTCATGAGCACGCTCGACCTCGCCCAAGGTGTCAGTTACCCCATGGGCGGGTTCCGTACGATCATCGACGCCCTGGTCCGGTTGGCCGAACGCTCCGGGGTGCGCCTGCACACGGGAGCCGATGTCACGCACATCGACACCGAGGCAGCAGGGCGAGGTCGAGCCGAGCGCGGGCCAGCCGGGCGCGGCCGAACCAGACGTCGAGTCACCGGGCTGAACTGGACCGACGAGGACGGACGCGCGCACACGCATTCTGCCGATGTCGTCGTCTCCGCCGCCGACCTCCACCACACGGAGACGAGACTGCTCTCTCCCGAGGACCAGAGCTTCCCCGAACGCTCCTGGGCGTCGGTGACGAGCGGTCCCGGCGCGGTGCTCGTCTTCCTCGGCATCGAAGGCGAACTCGAGGCGCTGTCGCACCATTCGCTGTTCTTCACCGAGGACTGGGCGGCGAACTTCGACGCGATCTTCGGGTCCAGGCAGAAGATCCCCTCACCGGCCTCGATCTATGTCTGTCGTCCCAGCGCCACCGATCCCACTGTCGCTCCGCCCGGGCACGAGAACCTCTTCCTCCTCATCCCCGTCCCCGCCGATGCGGGACTCGGGGCCGGGGGAGACGACGGCGGAGGCGACCCGCGGATCGAGACGGCCGCCGACCGTGCGATCGACCAGATCGCCCGGTGGGCCGACATCCCAGACCTGCGCCGACGGATCAGAGTGCGCAGAACCCAGGGCCCGACAGACTTCGCCGAAGGATTCAACTCCTGGCTCGGCGGAATGCTCGGACCTGCGCACACACTGCGACAGAGCGCGATGTTCCGACGGCAGAACGCCTCGAAGACTGTCGACGGGCTGTTCTATGCCGGCGCCACCACGACGCCCGGCGTCGGTGTGCCGATGTGCCTCATCAGCGCCGAGCTCGTCCTCAAACGCCTCCGCGGAGACTCCAGCCCGGGACCGCTGCCGACCTGAGCCGGTGACGGGGCTCCGATACCGGCAGTCAGCCCTCGGCCGGTGCTCCACGCCTGTGCCTCGTTGCCCTGCGTCCGCGCAGTGCGCCGAGGAGACCCCGCCGGAGCAGACCGCGCCGAGGCGGCGACCAGATCTCGGTTCCCTCCACCCGCCAACCGGCGAGCAGTTCGTTCGCGGCCATGAACCCCGTCGTCGCCGCGCGTTCCATGAGCGCCACGGGCGCCTCGCAGGCGACGGCGTCGCCGGCGAGCACCAGTCCCGGAAACGCGGTGGTGACGCCGGGGCGGTCGTTGTACGCCCGCGTGTCGGCGAGAGCGCAGTCGTCGGCAATGAGCAGCTCCTGGGCGGTGATGGCGATGTCGGCTGTCTCTGGGTAGACAGCCTGGAGGTCGGCCAGCAGTTGGCGTGTCACGGCTTCCCGGTCGACGTCTTCGGACTCGAACATCGCTCGCGCGCCGCCCCGATGAGCGGTGCCGAGCGCATAGGCGTGGAGTTCGAGGACAGAGCCGCTGTGCGTATGCCGCCACCTCTCCGCCCCGGCCTCGAAGCGTTCGAGGACCGAGATGTTGTCGAGCAGCGCATAGCCGGTCGTGCCGAGGAAGGCCGGGCGGCTCGGATCCACCTCGTCTTCCAGCCACAGTCTCAGCACCGCGAACGGCGGGGCGTTCCGCTGCGAGATGACGCTGCTCAGCCACCGCTCGCGAGCTCCCGTGCCTGCGGCCGGTGAGCCGGGCGCGTGTCCGAGCGCGTCGGTGTCGACCGAGTCCTCGAGTCCGGCCAGCAGCGTTCGAGTGCTCCGCGGATCGGCGGCGAGCACGAGAGCATCGCTCTCGAGCGTCCCGCTCGTCGTCTCGACGCGCCACCCGGCGCGGCCCGCTCTGCCCGGAGGGCGGAGCGCGGTGACCGCGGTATCGGTCTCGATCCGCACCCCCGCCTCGGCGAGGTATTCGCTCAGGGGAGACCACAGTGCGGTGTCGTAGTCGTCGTCGGGGACGTCGAAGAGCAGCCCTTCGGCGGAGCCAGTGAAGTATGTGTGGAACATCGCGACGAGCTCCCCGGCGGAGAAGTCCGCGGGGTGGGCGAAGAACGAGCGGGCGAAGACCTCGAGCGCGAGATGCCGCGCCCCGACCGGGAACCGCAGCCGGTCGAGGAACTGCTCGGCCGACTCTCCGTCGTAGCGTTGATAGGAGTCCGGGAAGTCGACGTCGATGAGTTCGAACGCCGTCGTCAGGTCGACGTCGGCCAGACCGCGCAGCGGGAAGGACGGGCTGGTGAGCACGAATCCCGCGAGACTGAGCGGGGGAGTCCGCGGAATCCGGGCGAAGGAGTCGCGCAGACCGTCCCGACCCACGAGCGGATAGTCCGTGACCGGGACCAGCCGGTCGAGGCAGGGGTCGGTGCGTGCGAGCAGGCTGCGGAGGTTGTAGTACTGACGGAAGAAGGCATGGAATCCGCGGCTCATAGTCCGTCCCCCGTCGAGGCTCCAGGCCCGGACCCGTCCGCCGAGGCTGGACTCGGCTTCGACCAGGTGCACAGTGGCCCCGTGCTCGGCGAGGACCGTGGCCGCGGCCAGTCCGGCGATGCCTCCGCCGACGACGGTCACTCGCTTGGGCCGCAGCAGCCGCGGACGGCCCGGGTGGGAGGGGGTGAGGATCGCGTGCCGGTCGCGGGGGCGCGGCTGGGAGGCAGGACGGCTCATGTGTTCTCCTCTCCGGTGGCCGACATTGAAACAGTCTGACGGTTGAGGCGCCACTGCCAGAGCATGAGGACGGCAGTGATCATGGCGAAGCCGAAGCCGAAGTCCTCGATCGGGATGTCCCACGGGAACCGGATGCCGCTCAGCCCCTCCGGATTGTAGATGACGATGGGATCCGAAAGCTTCGTCAGCCAGCCGTCGACGAAGCACTGGAAGACCAGGCAGATGCTCAGCGCCGCCCAGTACTTCGCCCGGCGGAATATGCCTGAGCGGAAGACGAACAGCTCGAGGCCGACGATGAGGATCATCCCGATGACGGTCATAATCGTGTACTCGGGTACGCTCATCGTTCGTCACCTCCTCCGGACTCGGAGCGCCTGTCAGCGTGCTCCTGTGGCCGGGGCTGGATTGCGGGCCGGGGTGGACTGTCCTGCCGGGGCAGGCTTCCCGGCCGGGTGCGCTTGCGCACCGCCGTGAGCACCGTGCCGACCGCCTCATAGCTGAGCAGGGCGCACAGGGGGATGACGATGAAGAACACGAGCTCCTCGAGCGGCAGGTTGCCGAGGTGGATGCCGGTGACGAATCGCGGGTTGTACACCCAATGGTCACGGGCGATGGCCACGACGTCCCAGAGGCAGAAGACGACGATGACGGGCACGAGAGCCCACAGCACGGTTCTCCACCGACGGTACACCCGAGCCCGGAAGAACAGCTCCAGCGGCAGGGTGATGAGGACGCAGGCACCCATGAGGAGCAGATACTCGAAGGCGCTCACGACAGTCTCCTCTCCGGGCCGGAGCACTCGTCGAAGGCCAGTTGGAGTCCACGCAGCCGGTAGCCCGAGATGACGCTGTCCCAGCCGATCTCCGGCTCGGCGACCAGTCGCGGGCCGCGGTCGAGCAGGCGATGGACGAGGGCATCGGTCTCGAACAGCGCCAGCGATTGCCCCGGGCACTTGTGCGCACCGTCGCTGAAGCTCATGCCGACCGCCGGGACGGCTTCTGCGGTGTGCCGCACGGGGCACAGGGAATGCGGCTCGGGTCCCATCGCCTCTTCATCGGTGTTCGTCGCGCGGACGCAGACGTCGATGAGGTCCCCGGCGGGGATCGTCACGGTGCGATCCGGTGCCGTCACCTCAATGTCGGCCTCCGCGCGTCTAAACAGGTGGCCGACGACCGGCTCGAGGCGGATGATCTCCTCGAGGATCTCCAGCCGCCGCGACTGGTCGGCCGCGAGGTACTCCGCCCCGAGTTCGTCATCTGAGAGCAGATGCCAGCACGCCATGGTGATGAACTCGCGGGTCGTGACCATCCCGGCTGTGCCGTAGGTGACGCACTCGACGAGCATGTCCGACGTGCTGTGTCCGGCCCCGATGAGATGGGACAAGACGTCATCGCGCTGCCTGCGGCGCCGGGCGCGAAGCGCCGGACGAACGTCGGCGAGATAGAACCGGGCGATCGGGACAAGACCGTTGACCGCAGCCTGCAGCCATTGCCGCCGGGTCCGCCCCCAACCGGGGGCGGCGAGGTCGACCGGCGGCTGCGTGAAGAATCCTTCGAGCCGCCGCGACATGCCCGCGATGGAGGATTCGGTCAGTCCCACGACTTCGGAAGTCACGGCCACGGAGAAGTGCAGAGCCACCTCGTCGAGGCGGCACAGGCCGGTCTCGGCAACCCGGCCGACCGTGTCCTGCGCGAGAGCATCGATGCGCTCGCCGTACCTGTCGGCGATCACAGCGGGGGCGAAGAATCGGGCGAGCTCTCGGCGCTGCGAGTCATGGGACTCCCCGTCGGAGATGAGGATCGGGTGGCGGCGGAAGATGCCGCGAGGAATCCGCTCTGCGGTGAATCCGGCTTGAGTCGTGAGGTGTCGGGCCCGCAGCACCTGGCGGGCGGCGTCGAAGGAGCGGATGCGCCAGAGGTCGGGACCGTGTTCGAGTGGCACCTGCTCGACCGGGGGGCCGGCCGGCTCGTCGCCGGGTGCCGCCAGCCGGCTCGGACGGTGCCGATCGGCCCCGCTCATGCGCACCTCAGACTGCAGGCGGAGGTGAGGTCCGCGAGTCTGCCGGCAAGCGCGTGCGGCAGCTCCGCTTCGGCGATGAGCCCGGCGATGGTCTTGCAGTGCTCGGCGATCATCGATTCGACGTATGCCCTCGCCCCGGACTCCTCGATGGCCTGCCGCAGCCGGAGGCCACCCTCGGCGTCGAGGCCCCGATCGCCGAAGAGATGGGCGACCTGCGCCCAGACCGGATGGGCTCGGGCCGTGTTGACGAGCAGAGTCTCCTTGCCTTCTCGGAGGTCGCTGAGTGCGGATTTGCCGGTCTCGTGCTCATCGCCGAAGACTCCGAGGACATCGTCTCTGAGCTGGTAGACGATGCCGATGCGGCGGCCGATGACGCGCAGCCGCTCGACCAGGCTGGCGTCGCTTCCGGCGAGGACAGCGGCGATGGCCAGCGGGGCTTCGAACGAGTAGGAGGCGGTCTTGCAGCCGATCATCGTGAGCACGTCTTCGGAGTCGGCCTCGTCGAGGTGGAGGCTCAGCCACACATCGGACTGTTCTCCGGCGACGCTCTCTGCGATCGTCTCATCGTAGATGTCGAGCACGGCGAGCCGGCGCGGGGTGTCGAGGTCGAGGCGCGCCATGAGGGACTGGGCCTCGTTGAGCATGAGGTCACCGGCGAGCAAAGACGAGGAAGTCCCCCACGTCTGCGCTGCGGCGCTCGTGGCTCCGAGGAGCATGGCCTCGGAGGAGAATTGTCCGGTGATGTTCATCTCTCCTCGACGCACGGTGTCGTTGTCGATGACATCATCGTGGATGACCAGGCCGATGTGCAGCAGCTGCATCGCGCCGGCGGCGTCGATCGCGGCCTGCGTTGCCGTGCCTCCCAGACCCTCATGGGCATCGATGAGCAGGCGGGGTCTGATCATCTTTCCGCCCAACGCCATCCTCGAAAGCGCTTCCCAGAGCTGCTCGTACTGCTGAGTTCGGACTCGAGAGCGTCGCCGAGCAGCGGCGAGGACTTCGACGAGGCGGGATTCGACGGTCAGGACGCTCTCCAATTTCTTTAGCCAGGCGAGAGTTCAATCTAACACGTCAGCGGTATGCTGTCAGCGTGCCGTCCGCAGACTCGAAGGCAGCTGGGCTGACCTACTTCTCGAATGAATCGGAGTTCGCCGATCGTTCGGCCCTGTCCGACGCCGAGATCGCGGAGTGCACCGCCCTGATGGAGGCGCTGCGGCAGTGGCATGAGGCCGAACGCGTCCTCGCCGAGGCGTCGCGGCGGTATATGCAGCTCAACGACAGTGATATGCGCACCATCCGCCTGCTCATCCGCGCGCAGCGGAAGGGACTCATCGTCACTCCCAAGGACATCGCTGCTGCCGTCGGGATCTCCAGCGCCTCGACGACGAAACTCGTCGATCGCCTCGTCGCCGGTGGGCACCTAGTTCGGATTCCGCATCCCCACGACAGGCGCACCACCAGCATCGAGGTGACTGAGGCGACAGCCCAGGCCGCGCATGAGGCGGTCGGCCTCCAGCACGCGCGGCGCTTCGAGGCGATCGCTGCCCTGGACAGCCAGGAGCGCGAGACCGTGCTGCGGTTCCTCTCCGCCATGACCGAAGCCGACCGTCCGCAGGGCGTACTGGCCGACGACGCGGACGGCCGACCGGGAGAGCACCGGGCCTAAGGGCAAATGCGGCGCTCTTCTCGCTTCGGGTCCCACCGCTTCGACGATCATCCCTGGAGCCGACGATCAGGGGGTGGGCTGGCCGCCGTTGACGTTGAGGGTCTCACCGATCACGTAGCTCGACTCCGACGAGGTGAGGAAGACGTACGCAGGTGCGAGCTCAGTCGGCTGTCCGGCCCGGCCCAGCGGAGTGTTCTTGCCGAAGTGCGGCAGCGCCTCCTTCGGCTGGCCGTCGGAGACCTGCAGCGGGGTCCAGATCGGCCCCGGTGCCACGGAATTCACTCGGATGCCCTTCGGAGCCAGCTGAGTGGCCAGTCCCTTCGTGAAGTTGTTGATCGCCGCTTTCGTCGACGCATAGTCGATGAGGTGGGCGGACGGCGAATACGCCTGCACGGAGGTGCTGTTGACGATCGTCGACCCAGGCTCGAGATGCTCGAGCGCGGCCTGGGAGACCCGGAACATCGCGTGGATGTTCGTCCGGAACGTGTCCTCCCACTGCTCGTCCGTGAGGTCGGCGATGTCTTCGACGGCGATCTGTCGGCCGGCATTGTTGACCACCGCATCGAGCCCGCCCAGTTCCTCTGCCGCCCGGCGGACCACTTCGCGGCAGTAGTCGGGGTCGGACAGATCGCCCGGCAGCGGCACGGCTTTGCGACCGGCCTGGCGGATGACTTCGCAGACGTGCTGGGCATCCTCCTCCTCGGCGGGCAGATAGGACAGAGCAACATCGGCGCCCTCACGGGCGAAGGCGATCGCGACGGCGGATCCGATGCCGGAGTCCGAGCCGGTGATCAGCGCCCTGCGACCGCGGAGCCTGCCTGTGCCGGTGTAGCTGTCCTCACCGCGATCCGTGCCGGGGATGAGTTCCGCGTCGAGTCCCGGTTCGGGCTGATCCTGCTTCGGCGGTGAGATGTCGGGAAAGCGAGTGGTGGGGTCCTGGAAGGTCAGCTGGTCGCTCATCGTATTCCTCCTTTATCGTTGGCGGTCGTTTCCACGGGTGTCGAAGACAGACATGGGAATTTCCTTACCGGCGGGTGAGTCATCGGCACCGTTGCCGGAAGATCTCTCCATGCCGCTTCGTTTTCGCTGCTTCGGGTCGGTGTCAGGAGTTCTGCTTCGTCTTGCGCTTGCTCTCCTTCTCGAGTGCGTCGACGAGTTCTTTCTTCGTCATCGACGAACGTCCCGAGATCTTCAGCTTCTTCGCCTGCTCGTAGAGGTGCTCCTTCGAGGAGTTCGCGTCGACTCCGCCGGCGGTCTTGCGGTCGGTGTTCTTGCCACCGGAGCTCTGAGCGTCTGACGGGCCGGAGGAGTCCTTCGCCTCCCACTTGTCGCCGACCTTCTCATAGCTGTGTTTGAGAGCGTCGTAGGCGACCTGGTGAGCGCGCTTCTCGTCTCCGTATTGGTCGATGGCCGAGTCGTAGGCCTTGGCGAAGGTCCGCTGCGCCTTCTTGCTCGACTTCTCCAGCGTCGAGGGCAGCTCGCTCTCCTTCGGCTTTCCTGTCTTCGTCGTCTTCGGCATGGTGTGAACTTCTCCTATCGTGTCGTTCATGGCCAGAGGTTTCTGCAAGGTTGGCTGAGGTTGCACTTCATCCGGTGCGTTTCTTCGGGGCCGATTTCTTCGCCGTCGACTTCTTCGGTTTCGCGCCCGATTTCCTGGACGAGGTCTTCTTCGCATTCGACTTCTTGCCCGGCGTCCCCTGCTTCGACGACCGCGAACTGTCCACGGATTTGCGCAGCGCCTCCATGAGGTCGATGACATCGCCTCCGGTGTCCTCCTCGGAGTCTTCCTCGTCGAAGGTCTTCTCGATGTCGAGGCTCTCGCCGGATTCGATCTTCGCATCGATGAGTTTGCGCAACTCGACCTGGTAGTCGTCGCTGAACTCCTCGGGGGTGAAGTCCTCGGAGTAGGACTCGACGAGTTTCTCCGACATCTCGAGTTCCTTGTCCGAGATCTTCGCCTTCGAGTTCACGCCCTTGAAGTCGACGTCGCGGATCTCATCGGCCCAGCGCAGGGTCTGGATCATGAGGACCTTTCCGCAGACCCGCAACACGGCCAGACGCGTACGGGTGCGCAGAGTGAGCTTGACGATCGCGGTCCGCTCGGTGTCCTCGAGCGTCTTACGCAGCAGGAGGTAGGCCTTCGGCGTCTTCGACGTCGGCTCGAGGAAGTAGGCCTTCTCGAGCATGATGGGGTCGATCTCGTCGCTGGGCACGAATTGCAGGACGTCGATATCGTCGTTGTCCTCTGCCGGAAGAGCCTCGAAGTCCTCACTGGTGAGGACCACGCGGTGCTCGCCGTCGTCGAAAGCCTTATCGATGTCGTCGTACTCGACGGTCTTCCCGCATTCCTCGCAGTGATGCTGATTGCGGATCCGCCCTCCGTCCTTCTTGTGGACCTGATGCATTCGCACGTCGTGGTTCTCCGTGGCCGAGTACAGCTTCACGGGCACATTCACGAGGCCGAAGGCGATGGATCCGGTCCAGATAGCTCTCATGACCCCATTGAAACGCAGGTTTCGAGCACTGGCTAGCCCCCTCAGGCCGACCCGGGAAATGTAGGGAGCAGGCACCAGCCCCGCGCATGGCAGGGGGTAGACGGCTGTCCTCCCGTGCCTGAGGATGACTGAATGGGCTCAGAAGCGAAGGTTGTCGGACTGATGGCCGATCCTGGTGTGCCGCAGAAGATCGCTCAGTCGGTCGCAGGGTCTCTGAAACGAGAATTGGCCGATCGTATCGAGGACATCGAGTGGCACGTCGAAGTCAGTACCGAATCGTTCTTACTTACCCCCGACGGCGATATCCCCTTCATGGACAGAGCCGAAGACCTGCGAAGCCGCTGTGAATGGGACGACATCGTCTACCTGACCGAACTGCCCCGCCACCATGACACTCAGCCGATGCTGTGCGAACTCAGCACTGCCAATCGGGCTCTGCTGGTCTCGGTTCCGGCATTGGGCGCTCATCGTCTTCTGGCACAGACACGGAATCTGGTGGTCGCGCTCATCTTCTCGACGCAGGAGAAGACGAGACAGAGCTCGTTGGAGGACTCCGTGCGATCGATCGCGAAACTCAGAAGTGCGCGTGGGGACCGCGGTGACCCCGGTCTGGGACGGGATGACACCGCATACATCGTGATGCCCGGATGGCTCAACCGGCTGCGGCTGCTGACAGGAATGGTGCGCAGCAACCGGCCCGGGCGGACGCTGCCCGCGCTGACCACCTCCATCGCCGCGGCGGCGGCGGCCGTGGGCACATTCGGTGTCTTCTACAGTTCGATGTGGACATTGGCCGATTCCCTGCATCCGGCGCGTCTGCTCCTGATCGGTCTGCTCGTCATCGCGGCGCTGACCTTCTTGCTGATCTTCCGCAATCGCCTCTGGACCAAGCAGCGCGATGCGGTGTACGCATGGCAGGGCGGGCTGAACAACACCGCCACGGTCATTATGGTGGGTACCAGCGTGGCCCTGATGTTCCTGGTCCTGTTCGCCTTCTTGTTCGCACTGGGACTGGTCGTCGTCGATGATGGTCAGCTCGGTTCCGAACTCATGCATTCCGTGAGCTTCTTCAACTATCCGAGGCTTGCGTGGTTGGCGGCTTGTCTGGGCACATTGGCCGGAGCACTCGGCTCCAACTTCGACAGCGACGATGAGATTCGGCGAGCAACGTACAGCAAGCGCGAAAGCGAACGCCGCGACACCGACGACGAGGCAGGGGCCTGAGCGCTTCGGGCTCAGACCCGCGCGTACGTGCCCAGGGAGTCGGGGTCAGTTGGATTCCCGTGCGCTGCGCGCCGAGGCGACATCGTCGACGATGACGACGATATGGCGCAGGCTCGTGATGAGTGAGCCGTAGATCGGCCACGTGGTCTCTGGAAGCGACCGATCCTGGGAGATATCGGTCGACAGCTGTTGGAGACGGTCGAAGATCGGTTCGACCTCGGCATCGGGATCGGCGATGGACCGTCCGGCATCGGCGACGATCGACGTCCACTCATCGCGGAACCAGGTGTTCCATTCTCTTTCGGATGAGGAGGCCTCACGGAGAGTGCGGGCGAGGTTCCGCAGGTGGGAGATGCCTTCGTCGGCTCTGAACAGGATGTTCTCGTAGCTTTCCTTCTCTGCGGAGTCGGCTGTCTCTGCCCGGCGTCGCAGTCTCCTGGCCCGGATCGCTGTGCGGGGATTGATGCGTCGGCTTTCACGGGCGAATCGCACGGTCTGCCACGCCGATTCGAGCTCTCGGCTCATGGACTCAGTCCGCTCGAACCACTCCTGGGCGGCATCCGAGTCCCAGGAGCGAGAGAACTGGTCCGACATGTCTGTGAGCACTTCGCCCATCTGCCGGTTGACGCTGTCGATATAGCGAGCCGCCTGTCGGTCCCGCAGAGGCGGGACCATGAGGAGATTGACTGCGAGGCCGACTGCCACCCCGAGGGCGAGTTCGAGGAGACGGTCGACGAGCAGAGGCTGCTGGGAGTCGAATCCCGAGCCGAGGATGAAGATCGCCGTCGTCGCGATCGCCACTCCTTCGTCGCGGATCCACGACAGGCGGGCACCGGCCAGACCGACGAACATCGCCAGAGCGAAAGTCCAGAGACCGACACCGAGGTAGTTGCCGATGAGGAAGGACACGCCCACGCCGATCGTCGACGCGATCGTCGTCTGCACCCCTCGAGAGAACGACCGGTAGACGGTGGCGTGGACCGTCAGCAGCGCCGTCCACGGAGCAAGGAACGGCATCTGACTGTCAAGCACGGCGTCAGAGACCCACCAGGCGCCGGTGGCGGCGATCACGCCCTTGGCGATCTGCAGCAGGTCGGTGACGAACTCCGGCCGCCGGAGATATCCCTCCTGTGAGCGATCATGGGGCATGGCTGGCTCCTCGCCTCGAAGTCCGGTCAGAACAGTTCAGCTTCGGCAAAAGTGTACGGGGGTGGTTCGCGCGCTCTTCCATCGGATTCGCTTGCCGGGAGTGTCGTTCCCGGTTCCACCTGCTGACGCACCGTCGCCGTCCTGCCAGGTCAGCGAAGCGGTGTTAGATTGGCGATTCGAAGGCGAACCGGTTGCCGGTAAGCAGCTTTCGCAATCACCGAATGAAGGAGTACTACCCATGGCAGTCATTCTCTGGATCCTCGCAGCGATCCTCGTCATCTCAGGAATCTTCGCCATCTTCAGGAAGCAGATTCTCTGGGGAGTCGTACTCATCGTCGTCGGTTGCCTCGTCGGGCCCGGGGGAGTGAGCATCTTCGGCTGAGACAGGCGGAGAGGACGGACAAGATAGAGTGAGCGGATGTCTCCTCTGAGAAATCCTGCCCTCCGCCAAGCCGACAGTCTGCGGCGAATCGTGCCCTGGGCGGTCGCCGGCCTCGTCAGTGCGGTGCCGGCGACCGTCGCAGCTTCGATGGCCATCGACCTCATCCAGAAACGGGGACGGAAGACGCGCGCTGCTCCGCGACCGGGGACCTTCAGTTCGACGGTCGAAGAGTCAGAGCTCGACATCTACACCGATGGTGCCACTCTCTACGAGGACATGCTCGATGCGATCGGCTCCGCACGCGAGTCGATCCTCATGGAGACGTTCATCTGGAAGAACGACGAGGTGGGTCAGAGGTTCATCGACGCATTCAACGCGGCATCGGCCCGCGGTGTGGAGGTCCATCTCATCTACGACGGCTTCGCCAACCTGTCGGTGCCCAGCTCGTTCTACCATCAGCTCTCCGAGCAGGTCCGTGTGCTGCGTCTGCCGACGGTGGCGCGGAGGTTTTGGCGGGGGCCGATGCGGCATTCGGGTTTCAACCATTCGAAGATCCTCGTCATCGACGACGATGTAGCCTTCGTCGGCGGGTTCAACATCGGCTCTCTCTACGCCCGTCACTGGCGCGACACCCACCTGCGATCGGTCGGCCCCGGAGCCTGGGGTCTGCGGCAGACCATCGCGGAAGTGTGGAACGAGTTCCACGACTCCGGTGAACAGATCGCCTGGGTGCCGCCCGCGGCCTGGGAGTCGAAGCTGCGGGTCTCGGCGAATCTTCCGATCCACCTCGTCTATCCCATTCGCAGCATGTATCTCAACGCCTTCGCCCGTGCGCGGAAGCGGATCTGGCTGACGACACCCTATTTCATTCCCGACCAGCAGCTGCTGCGCTCTCTCGTCGAGGCGGCGGAGCGCGGCGTGGACGTGCGGGTCATGGTTCCGCAGGAGTCCAACCACATCCTCGGCGATTGGCTCTCCCGCGGATTCTTCGAGCAGATGATCAACTCGAAGGTCACGGTTCTGCTCTACACCGCGAGCATGATCCATTCGAAGGTCGCCACTGTCGACGGCGAATGGTCGACGGTGGGCACGGCGAACATCGACCGGCTGTCGTTGACCTTCAACTACGAGACGAATGTCGAAGTCATCGACCGTGCATTCGCCGCCGAGATGGAGAAGGTTTTCGACTGTGACTCCATGCACTGTGTCGAACTCGGTTCGGAGTGGCTCAACCGCCACCGGCTGACCAAACTCGCCGAACGCGCTCTCGTGCCGATGCGCCCCTGGCTGTGACGCGGGCTTTCCGCGCTCTTCCCTCCTGCCCTCTCGCGCGGTCCCATCCCGATCATTTTCGGGGTAGCGTGGACGAGAGGACCCGCCAGCAGAGAGGGCCGATGCATGGACGCATCAGGAGCATTCACCGTCGAGACGTTCACCCCGATCGATCTTCCGCGCGAGGAGACGCCGACGACGGCCACCCCGGTCGGCCTCGCGCGGATGGAGAAGCATTTCACCGGCGAAGTCAGCGGGCACTCGACGACGTTGTTCACCTTCGCTGTGGACCATTCGACCGACGTCGGCGGCTATGTCGCCATGGAGTCGTTCGCAGGGAAGGTGCACGAACGCACGGGCACCTTCAACTTCACCCATTCGGCGACGACCACCGGTGAGGACCGGGACAACGAATCGTTCGTCATCGTCCCGTCGAGCGGCACCGGAGACCTGGCCGGGATCACTGGGACCGGCGGACTGAGGAACGAAGCCGACGGCACCCATCGTGTCTGGCTGACGTACGAACTGCCGGAATAGTCCGTTCGCGTCAAGGCTCTGTCGCTGACGTTCCCGACGGTATAGTCTCGGTCCATGCTTGATGTCCTTCCCGCTGCCGTGACGCGGCTCTTCGGCTCGCCGGAGCCGCAGGACGTCGCCGTCGCGACGATCATCGCGACCGAAGGATCGGTTCCGCGCCCAGCCGGCACATCGATGCTCGTGGATACCGCCGGCGGAATCGTCGGCTCTCTCACCGGGGGATGTGTGGAAGGAGCCGTACTCGAGGCGTGTCAGGACGCGCTCGCCACCGGCGAGGCCTCGGTGCAGGAGTTCGGCTACAGCGACGAGGATGCTTTTTCCGTCGGACTCATGTGCGGTGGCCGCATAGACGTGCTCATCCAGCCCTTCCGCTCAGGCTGTCCCGGTCTGCGATCGGACAGTGGACCGACAGCCGTGGTGATGCGCCTGCCTTCCGCCGATGACGACTGTGCCCCAGCGGCAGCTGTCTCGGCCAGCGCTGTGGATGAGAGCACGGGGCCGAGCACCGAATCCTTGGCCGTCAGACTCGGTCCTCTGGTACCCGAAGACGTGGTCGAGACCGCCGCGCAGCGCGTCGGGGCCTTTATCCGCAGCGGCCGCACCGGCAGCATCCGCCTTGCGCCCCCGGAAGGCCGGAGCGAGCCGATCGAGCTCTTCGTCGAGACCCGCATCGAGCCGGCCCATCTGCTGGTCGTCGGAGCCAACGCCTTCAGTCTCGCCCTCGTCGAAGCGGCCAGACCCTTGGGACTGCGCATCACAGTGTGCGACCCCCGTCCGTCCTTCGCCGACCAGACATCGTTTCCCGGCGCCGAGGTGGTTCGGGCCTGGCCGCACCGATTCCTCACCGAAGCGGCCGCCACCGGTGAGTTCGACACCCGGAGCATGATCTGCGTCCTCAGCCACGACCCGAAGGTCGACATCCCCACCCTGGCCGTCGCACTCGACCTTGACGTGGCCTACGTCGGGGCGATGGGCTCGCGGCGCAGCGACCGCGACCGCCGCGCCGCGCTGCGCGAAGCGGGAGTGGCGAGCCCAGCACTGGCACGGTTGCATTCGCCGATCGGTCTCCATCTGGAGACGTTCACCCCCGCCGAGGTGGCTGTGTCGATCCTCGCAGAGATCCTCGCTGTACGCGGTGGCCGCCGGCAGGTCGTTCCCCTCAGCGACGAACGGGAAGATTCGCCTCTTCACTGAGGCGAAACGAGTCGCCAGTCGCTGGCTGCATCTTCGCATTCGACTTCGATATGTCAGTCATAGCATTCTGTTGTGCCTCATAGTGCCTGCCCCTGGCGTGCGACACGACCTCACCTTCAGGACTACAACTCATGACGAGCGCTAGGAAGCATTCATATGCGATGATCGCTCAGTCATGGGCGATGGCGGACTGTGGCAGTCTTGCCGACAAGTGCCCGAGCGAGTGCTCGAGCGTGCCAGGGCCAGACAATCAACAGTTTCTCCAAGAAGCTGACGAACATGTTCTCCTCGTTTCTCATCTCAACCGAACATGGTCTGACCCCGGGGGATAGCCCGGGGCCAGAAGGGGAAGCCGTGGACGGGCCCGCATCACTTCGTCGTCATTGTGACGTCACTGCCGCGCATCTTGCGTCGAGCACACTGGTAGAAAGAATTGCGGACGCGACCACACGGCTGTGTAGCTCATCCTGGGTGCGGAAACGTCTCACCTCCTTTCATCGAAGATGTCAGCGCCGTTTGAACCGGGGAGGAGAGCGCTGACAAGCGAGGATTCGGTGGGCGATAACCTGGGCTGCTGAGAGGCCGGGAGACCGGAACAGCAGCCACGGTGAGGAGTGCCTGAAGGTCCGGCACTCGCAATGACTCAAAGCCCGCGGTTCATCATCTGCGTGGTGACTCGTGTCGAGGTCGCGCAGTTCGCGGTCGCTGAGGATGATCGCCCAGAACGCAGCATCGATACCCAGCTGGACGTCTGGTGCACACGTCTGCATGGGAACACCCCACCAGTTGTAATTAGGCGCTGATGGCTGCCGGTTCAGCAGAGCCTGAGTTGATGGCGATCTTGCGGGGTTTCGCTGATTCCGCGACCGGGATGCTGAGTGTGAGCACACCGGCGTCGTAGTTCGCCGTGATGTTGCTGGTGTCGAGGTTGTCGCCGAGGACGAGTTGTCGGCTGAAGGTCCCGCGGGGCCGCTCTGCCGCGACCGAAGACTCCCCGTGGTCGGTCGCAGGCCGTTCAGCTTTGACGGTGACGACGTTGTTCTCGACGTCGAGGTCGATGTTGTCAGGATCAATTCCTGGCAGGTCGAGTTCGACGCGGAAAGTATCGCCGTCGCGCCAAGCGTCCATCGGCATCATCACGGGGCGAGCCGTTGTGCCGGTGGCTCCGAAGATTTCTCTGCTCAGGCGTTCGACTTCGCGGAATGGGTCAGTGCGCATCATGATCATTGGTGAAACCTCCTTTGCTGGATGGCGGATTCGTGCAGATGATATGATCTACATCATCTGATAGACATATGATTTAGTCGATCAGAATTCGAATGTCAACACCGTTTCAGGAGGAATTTTGGGACATGGGGAGACGGCGACTTCAGAGTCTGGTGGGCGCTTGTTCTCGATTTCGTGTGTTGCGGAGTTGACCGGTGTCGGGGTGCAGTCATTGCGGCAGTACGAGGCTCGCGGTCTCGTGACGCCTATGCGAAGTGACGGCGGGACGCGGCGGTTCAGTCGCGAGGATATTGCTCGTCTGCGGCGTGTGCGGGAGCTGGTTGACGTGGGCGCGAATCTCGCTAGCATCGGAATCATACTCGATCTCCAGGATGAGAACACCTCGCTTCGGTGCGAATTGAGGAGGATGCAATGAAGGCAGACAGTGTCCGCCCCGGCGTCGAAGTGCCCGGGCCGGATTGGAACGAACAGCTCGTCGACGCCGCAACGCATATCGACGACGGTTACGAAGAGGCTGAGCCTCACTGGGGAGCAATCCGCGAAGCGGATATGGGCGATGTTGCCGATCAATCCATCGTTGTAGAGGTTGATGACGAAGACGGGTGAGAAGCCGCGCTGATCTGATGGCGGCATATCGGGCTATAGGGGGAAGCTGCTGTGCTTCTTCCATCGGCCTTGCCGGCGTTCGAATGCGAACCGTTCCGCCCGCAACCGCCTCACCCGCTCCACAACGTCCGGGGCGTAACCGTATGCGGCGTCCGTATCCACGATCCCCTCGAGCACGATGGCGTACCTCTCTGCTGGAAGTTCGATTCGCTGGCACAACTCGTGTCGCCCCGCCGCAGTAGACGCAGTCTTCTCGAAATCGAGGATCAACCGATCATGCTCGGACAGTTCGTGCACAGTGCCGGGGACCATGGAGACCATTGTGGCACAGCAGAGTTCGACACCGCGTATGTCGCTGCTCACTCTGTCTTGGTCACCTCGATTCAGGGGGACCGCTCGCCGGCCAGTCCGAAGCAGTTGTCCGCGGTTGCGCTGGCGATAGAGCTTCAGACAGCGAAGCCGACGTGTAGGACTACCCCATAGTGATTACGCTCACTAGACTTCGGAACCAGAACAATCTTCTACACAACTCGCTGGTCGAGTAGCGGAGGACTTTATGCCCACCACCTCATCCCAGGCTCTTCAAGTGCTGGTCGTAGCCGACCCAGGTCTGCCCAGCAGGCGAGCGGCTTCCATCCACTCCTCGTTAGAGCGCTATCTGCGTGAGGCGTATGGGGTCACAACGACGCTGTACACTCGCACCGACACGGTCTATCTGACACCCGAGCGCGAGCTGGCTCTAGACGCAGTCGAAGACCTCCGCGCTGATTACCCCGACGTCAACATCATCCTCATCCTCACAGAGATCCCCCGGCACACCAAGGGCGACCCTCTGATCGCCGAAGTCTACTCTGACCGCAACCTTGCGGTCGTCTCATGCCCCACACTCGGCGCGTGGGCCACCAAGCGCCGCATCATCAAAGTCATGATGAGCTCGGTGAACAAGTTGGTTCCGTGGGACCCCGAAGCCACGACGCGCAAATTTCTGCTCGGATGGTCGAACTGGTCGAACAATGAAGACTCCAGCCATCAGTCCCTGCATGCCCACACCATCACCGGAGGCCCACGGCTGATTATGGGGATGACGATTGCCAACGAACCTTGGCGCACGGCTCCGAAACTCTCAGGAGCCCTCGCGGCAGCCTCGGCAACCGGAGCTTTCGGCATCTTCTACAGTTCGATCTGGCAGATGTCGACCTACCTGTCCACCCTCCGGCTGCTCTCAATCGGCGCGCTCGCCATCCTAATGATGGTCGCCTGGTTGATCGTCAGTCACAGACTCTGGGATCGACCGGTCAACGAACGTCTGTCCACGGTGGTCATGTATTACAACCTCTCCACCGTCCTCACACTGCTGATCACTGTGATCGTTCTCTACGCGACACTGGTCGTCCTCATTCTCCTGGGCGGCCTCGTCGTTATCGATCCGGCATTTATGACCCAACAGATTCAACAAGACGCGTCGTTCACCAACTACCTCGACATCGCATGGCTCAGCGCAGCTATGGGTGTGGTCGCCGGCGGCCTCGGTGCCAGCTTCGACACTGATGCCGACGTGCAGAAGCTGACTCATGGCCAGCGGATGCGGCAGCGAGTCTATACAGACAACAGCACAGATGCCGACGACACGGTGGAGAGCAGTTGACTGAGATCTGCCAAGCATCCGAGTTCCGACGAAATGTTCTGCCCGAAGGACGTGAAATGGAAACCCTGTTCGACTCAACCTCGTCTCGGATCATCGCCACACCGTTCGAACCGTGGTGGGAAACTCCAGACTGCAGGGATGATCTCACCGAGGTCGTCACGAGCAGTGCGTCCGCTGTCGACAAGATCACCGCCCTTGCCCGGCTTCTGCAGCTCACAGGGTGCTCACCTCAGATCGATCAATGGGAAAGGCTGCTTCAACTGGCTGCGATCGACATCGGCGTCGCTCGTATGCTTGAACCCCACGTCGACGCTCTGGGCATCCTCGCCGAGGCCGGACACGAAACACCTGACCCCGATTCGGCCTGGGGCGTGTACGCGGCTGACCTGCCCACACATCGCGTGAACGTGATCGATGCCGGTGCGGAGAACCTCCTCACCGGCACGAAAGCGTGGTGCTCTTTGGCCGCGGAACTCACCGACGCGATCGTCATCGCCAGCGGCAGCGACGGGAACCGAGCCTACGCGGTGAATCTTCGGCACCCTCGTGTACGACCGCAGACAGGTGCTTGGCCGAGTCTGGGTCTCAGAGAAATCCCGAGCGGCTCAGTCGTCTTCGACCGAGCACCAGCGACGAGTGTCGGCCCCCCGAATTGGTACCTTGACCGGCCCTCTTTCGCTTGGGGTGGGATTCGCGTGGCAGCCTGCTGGTTCGGTGGAGCATTGGGACTGGCCCGGCGTGCAGCCCAAACCCACCTGAACAGGGCTTGGCGCTCGCCCATGGGAGAGATGCAGCTCGGGCAGCTTGATGCTGAGATCTTCGCGGTCCGCACCATGTTGGCGCAAACTGCTGCTGCAGCGGATGGGGATGAGAAGTTCTCGCGAGAACACGCGTGGAGACTGGCTCTGAGAGTTCGCAACAACATATACCGCAGTGCCCAACGGATCCAGCTTCTGAGCCGGGAGCTGGCCGGTCCCGCGGTTCTGACGAGTGATGCGGCATTTGCCAAAGCTGACGCTGATCTCACCGTCTACCTCAGTCAGCATCACGGGCCTCGGGACGAAGCTGCTTTGGGCGAGAACATCTGTGCAGAGTCAGATGTCGATGAGGTTTAGCCACCAAGACCGCAGCACCAGAGAAGCTGCCTGGGTGCAGGCGGGTGCCCTTGATCTTCCGGCGGTTCCGGAGAGCACAATCGCCACAGGCGGAACCATCATCGTCCTTGCCGCACACCCAGACGATGAAGCGCTGGGAGCCGCTGCGCTGCTCGCACGTGCCGATGAGTGGAGCTGCCAGCTGAAAGTCCTACTCTTCAGCGCAGGCGAGAAATCGCACCCTGAGTCGCCGACGTATACCGGCGACCAGCTCAAAAGCATCCGTCTGGAGGAGTTCGATCGTGCGCTGAGCACCTTCGACAAGGTGCACTCCAGTCGATTTCTCGATCTGCCCGACGGTCAGCTGCCCGAATATTCAAGCCAGATCAGAGACGCGATCCGACAGGAGATCGCACGATCACATGGGCCGGTGACACTCGTTGCGCCTTACAGCCGGGATGGGCACTGTGACCACGAGGCGGTGGGCGCCGCGACGCTGGACATCGGGCGATCACATCATGCCGTAGTGCTCGAATATCCCATCTGGTTCTGGCACTGGGCTGCTCCCACAGACCCTCGGTGGCAGGCCTGGCGGATCTTAGCCGACCCACAAGGTCTCGATCGAAATGCTCTGCTCGCGTGTTACCCGTCGCAGACAGAAGCGCTGTCGGATCGGCACGGGGACGAAGCGATCCTCACCAGCGCCCATTTGGAACACTTCATCCGGAGCCACGATACCTTCGTGATCACGGATTTCAGATCCGGTGAGGCATCGCCGAGCTCTGGTCAGGAGGGAATAGGCTCGCGGATCAATGATGCGTCCACTGCGTCGGCGGTGTTCGATGATGTGCACAGAGAACGCAGTGATCCGTGGACGGTGTGGGATTCCGAATACGAAATCGCCAAACGCGAGACCCTTGTGTCCCACCTCCCGTCGACCTCGTTCTCCCACATTCTCGAGATCGGTTGTTCAGTCGGCGCTTTGACTCGAGAGCTTGCCGCTTACAGCGTCAGAGTGACAGCTGTCGATGCCAGCTGCGAGGCGCTGAAAACAGCGAAACGTCTGCAGACGACCACTGCAGCCGAAATAGCCTTCCTGCACGCCACTGTCCCATACGAATGGCCCGAAGGGCATTTCGACTGCGTCGTCCTCTCAGAGACCGGCTTCTATCTGACACGTGCACAGCTGCAACGAACGTTGGAGCGCATTGATGAATCAACCCCATCGCGCTTTGTGCTCGTTCTCTGTCATTGGAAGGGCGACATCGAAGATTGGCCTCTGACCGCCGATGAAGTCCATGACGCGTGCCTGGACTACTGGCCCCGACTGCGGACCGATTTTCGCTCCGAGGCCGAGTATCGTCTCGATATCGTGACGGTGGACAAAACTGACGATTTCCTCCCTGCGGAAGCCGTTGAGTGATCACGCACTTGGGCATTGTCATCCCGGCTCACAATGAACAAGACGAGATCCTCGGCTGTCTCGACTCGGTGGCCCAAGCGTGTGTTCAGGTCCCTGACGGGCTCGCGCCGTTGTCCACTCGAATCCTCGTCGTGGCCGACGCCTGTAGCGATGAGACGGTGAGTCGCGTCGCAGACTTCGCCGAACAGCATCCACAAGTCACGATACTTGAGACGTCGCTCAAGAACGTTGGCAGTGCCCGGAATTTCGCCTGGAATCACTTCAATCAGGTGGTTGAAGCTGATCGTGATGTCAACTTCGACCTGACATGGATTGCGTTCACCGATGCGGACAGCAGAGTTCCCACCCACTGGCTGACGACGCACCTTGCCATGGCGGAAGCCGGAAGCGACTGCCTGGTCGGCACGGTGTCGCCTCGACCTGATACCGGGTCGGCAGCGCTGATCGCGAAATGGCACTCTCACCATACGTTACTTGAAGACCATCCCCACGTGTTCGGCGCGAACCTGGGCATTCGAGGCTCGTATCTCAACATCATCGGCGGCATGCCTCAGCTGCCACTCGGCGAAGATGCCGCAACTGTTGCTGCCGTGCTCGCCGCGGGGGGAAACGTGAGACGCACCGACACCTGCCGGGTTCTCACCTCGGCCCGTCTGGAGGGACGCGCGGAGGGAGGCTTCAGCAGCTTTATGCAGAGCCTTCTTTGAGACCCGACTCTGCTCACAGCACTTCAGGGCGCCTCCGGCCGAGTTGCTCCCGACAACCCAGAGCTAATCGCGAAACCTGACGACTGTCAGCCTGTGCAGGTCCTTGGGCACATCGACATCGGCCCCGTCGTCGAGGTCGGAGCAGTCGACGAGGTCGACGACAGATCTGTGCGTCGCGAGCAGGTCGCGGGCACCGACGTCGCTGTGCGCGGCGGCAGCCGCCTGGCTCGTCCAGCTCTCGTCGAAGAGCACAGGGTGACCGCGGTGCAGCGACCCATTCGCATCACAGTGGCCCGCAGCGGTGATGGCACGGGGACGATGGGCGGCGATGAGACGAGCGACTTCCGCCGCACAGATTCCGGGACGGTCCACAGGTGTGACCATAACGTCGGGTCCGGGGCCGATCGCCTGCAGGCCGCGGCGCAGAGAGGAACCCATACCCGAAGACCAGTCAGGGTTGAACGCGACGGACACGCGGTCACACCCGCCCAGCAGGCTCGCGACCTGCTCGCTGCAGGCTCCGGTGACGACTGTGACGTCCCGGCAGCCACCGTCGAGCAGGGCGAGGACCATCGACTCCACCAGGGTGAGCCCGTCCTCCCGCGTCAGCAGTGCCTTCGGCCCTCGGCCGAGGCGTCGTCCGGCTCCGGCGGCGAGGATGAGTCCTCTCGGGGGACCGGGGACGGGTCGTTTGGGAGGAGTCGACCCGGTCTCGCCGCTCACGTCGGCAGGAACGCGTCGCCGAAGATCGGCAGATCGCGGACTCGGACTCCGGTGGCGTTGAAGGCGGCGTTCGCGATCGCGGCTGCGGCACCGACGATGCCGATCTCACCGACGCCGCGCGCGCCGAGGGGACCGGCGTGCGGGTCCTTCTCGTCGAGCCAATCTGCCTCGATGTCGGTGATGTCTGCGTTGACGGGAACGTGATACTCCGCGAGGTCGTGGTTGACTACGTGACCGAAGCGCGGGTCGAGCTCGCCCTTCTCATGCAGAGCCATCCCGACGCCCATGGTCATGCCGCCGATGAGCTGTGAGCGTGCGGTGCTCGGGTTGACGATCTGACCGGCGGAGAACATGCCGAACATGCGGTCGAGTCGGATCTCACCGGTGGTCGGCTGGATGCGGACCTCGGCGAAATGGGCGCCGAAAGAGTGCAGGGCGAACTTCTCCGCCGCGGGATTGGCCTCGGCCTCACCCTGGGCCTCGGCGCCGATGGCAGGATCGGCTCCGTGCTCGGAACGGAGCTCCTGGGCTGCGGAGACGATCGCCGTGCTCCAACTCGCCAAACCCGTGGATCCGCCGGCCACGGTCGCGTTCGGCAGCGCGGTGTCGCCGATTCGCAGATCTACTTGCCCGATGGGAACTCCGAGAGCGTCCGCGGCAGTCTGAGACAGGACGGTCCACGTCCCGGTGCCCAGATCGGCGGCACCGATCGAGACCTCGAAGCCTTCGGGAGTGCGGCGGATCCGCGCGACGGAGCCCGGCTGCCGACCGGCCGGGTAGGTCGCAGAGGCCACGCCCATGCCGATGAACCAGCCGTTCTCCTGACGGGTGCGCGGCTGCGGATTCCGCTTCTCCCAACCGAAACGGTCTGCTCCTTCTCGCAGACAATCGACGAGGCGGCGCTGGTTGAATGGCAGCCCGGTGTCCGGGTCGGTGGTCGGGTCATTGCGCACCCGCAGCTCGATGGGGTCGAGGCCGGCGGCCACTGCGAGTTCGTCCATGGCGATTTCGAGTCCGACCATGCCTGGAGCCTCGCCGGGAGCACGCATCCAGGAGGGCACCGGCACGTCGAGCGGAACCACTCGCTGGGTGAGGCGGCGGTTGTCGCCTGCGTACATCATGCGGCCCGGCTTCGTCGACTCCTCGGGGAACTCCTTGGTCTGCGAGGACATTGAGATCGCATCATAAGCGAAGGCCGTGAGCGTGCCGTCGGCTCTCGCGCCCAGACGGATGTGCTGCAGGGTCGGAGCTCGATAGCCGGTGATCGAGAACATCTGCTGCCGGGTCACGGCATATTTCACGGGTCGACCCGGCACCGCCTGTGCCGCGAGGGCAGTGAGCATCATATCCGCGTGGGGGAGGCCCTTGGAGCCGAAGCCGCCGCCGACGTGCGGGGAGATGATGCGGATCTTCTCCTGCTCCACCCCGAGGATCGGCGCCAATGTCGCGCGTGCGGGGTGCACACCCTGTGTCGAGGTCCACAGGGTCAGTTCGTCTCCGTCCCAGAGGGCGACGGTAGTATGCGGTTCCATGGGATTGTTGTGCTCCATGGGGGTGCTGTAGCGCTCATCGATGGATACGGCCGCCTCAGCGAGGGCTGTGTCGACATCGCCTGTGCGCACATCCCCGCTGCCCGACTCCGGTTCCCGGGAAGCAGGGTGATCCTCGCGCAGCTCGACGTCGTGATCGTCCTGCACATAGGTGATCTCGACGAGGCCTGCCGCGTGGCGGGCCCGCTCGGGGGTGGTCGCGATGACAGCGCCGAGGTACTGGCCGCGGAATCCGATCTCGGCAGAGCGCAGGATCGCGAGTTCGCCGTCATCGGTGCTCGCCAACTCGGGTGCGTTGTCGGCGGTGAGCACGTACACCACCCCCTCGGCTGCTTCCGCCGCGGAGACATCGATGTGCGCTGTGCGTCCGCGGGCGATCCCCGCCTGCAGGGGGTAGAGGTAGAGAGGATCGGTCAGGGGGTGTTCGTAGGCGTAGGGGGCGCGTCCACGCACCTTGTCGGGTCCGTCGAGGCGCACCTGGTGCGTGCCGACGGACGTGGTCGTGAGCAGGTCACTCATGAGTGGCCTCCGTGGTCGTCTCCGGCAGGGCTTCCGACGCTCCGGCGAGCTCGGCGAGCACGGTGGTGATCGCTCCGCGGGTCATCGGAACCTTGAAGCTGTTGCCCTCGAGGGGTTCGGCGGTCTCGAGCTCGGCGTCGGCAGCTGCCAGGAACGTCTCGGCGGTCGGTTCCGCGCCACGCAGCACTGCCTCGGCGGCGCGTGCACGCCAGGGTTTGTGTGCGACTCCGCCGAGGGCGATCGAGGCCTCACGGATGATCGGTGCCGGTCCCGAGGCGTCGACGTCGACCCGGGCCGCGACGGAGACGAGAGCGAAAGCGTAGGAAGCGCGATCGCGGATCTTCCGATACGTCGCGGCGCCGGGCCGTGGGGGAGGGAGCTCGAGCGCCGTGATGAGCTCCCCGTGTTCGAGGACCGTGTCCTGCTCAGGGCGATCCCCGGGCAGCCGGTGAAGCTCGGTGACCGGGATCCGGCGCTCACCGGTCGCACCGAGGACGACGACTGTGGCATCGAGTGCGGCCAGAGCGACGGCCATATCGGAGGGATGCGTGGCCACGCAGTCCGCCGAGGCACCGAGGATCGCGTGGTAGCGGGTGTAGCCGCCGATGGCCGAGCAGCCGGCACCGGGCTCGCGTTTGTTGCAGGGGGTCGAGGTGTCCTGGAAGTACACGCATCGGGTGCGCTGCAGCAGATTCCCGCCCATCGTGGCCGCGTTGCGCAGCTGACCGGAGGCACCGGAGAGCAGGGCACGTGCGAGCATCGGGTAGTCGCGTCGGATGCGCGGGTCGGCGGCGGCGTCGCTGTTGCGCACCATCGCACCGATCCGCAGGCCCCCGTCGTCGAGTGCCTCGACCTCCGTGAGCTCGAGACGATTGATGTCGACGACGAGACCTGGTTCTGCGACGCCCAGTTTGAGATGATCGACGAGGTTCGTACCTCCGGCCAGGAACACCGCATCGGGACGATCGGTGACAGTCGTGACGGCTCCGGCGGCATCGGCGGCGCGTTCGTAGTCGAAGGGATTCATCGTGACTCCTCTGCGGCTCGGCGCACGGCCGCGACGATGTTGACATAGGCTCCGCAGCGGCAGAGGTTGCCGCTCATTCGCTCGCGGATCTCCTCCTCGGACAGCTCCACCGGTCCCTCGAGGTCTTCGGTGACCACGCTCGGTGCGTTGTCGGCGGCTTCGGCCAGCATGCCTGCGGCCGAACAGACTTGGCCCGGTGTGCAGTACCCGCACTGGAACGCTTCGTGGGCGAGAAATGCCCGATGCAGGGTAGAGAGTTCACCCTCGGGGGCCAGACCGTCGGCGGTCATGACCTCGGCACCGTCGTGGGTGAGCGCGAGCGCCAGGCAGGAGTTGAGCCGCCGACCGTCGACGAGGACGGTGCAGGCCCCGCATTGGCCGTGGTCGCAGCCCTTCTTCGTGGACATCACCCCCAGCCGGTCCCGCAGGGCATCGAGAAGGGAGGTTCGGGAATCCACGACCAGGGTGTGCTCCTGGCCGTCGACGGTGAGGTGCAGCGAGTGTCCCATGAGGGCCCTCCAGACAGCGTTGTCGACGTCCGTCAAACCTAACCCCGTTCGGACACCCCGACAAGAGGGGTCACCGGAGCCGAGGGTGTTCGGGCCGCCCCGCACCCCCTGTTGCACATGATCGGCGCGAAGTACGGTGAAAGGACTATCCAGCACGAACGGTGCACGCGAGGAGGTGCTCAGTGGCAGGTCACGAGCAGAAGGTCACGGTGGAGGGTCATCGACTGACATTGAGCAATCTGGACAAGGTCCTCTACCCGGAGACCGGCACGACGAAGGGGGAGATCCTCGACTACTGCGCCAGGATCGCCCCGCACCTCATCCGCCATGCCCGGGACCGGATCGCCACCCGCAAACGCTGGGTCGACGGCGTCGGCACTGCCGATGACCCCGGGGACGTGTTCTTCGAGAAGAACCTCCCGGAATCCGCACCGTCGTGGATCCGAACACGGGCGATCCGGCACTCCACAGGCAGCAAACGCTATCCCCTGGTCGACGATCTCGCGACCCTGACCTATCTCACGCAGATGGCCGCGCTCGAGATCCATGTGCCCCAGTGGAGGGTGAGCGCCGGAGCGAAGGATCCCGGCACGATCGATGCGGATACCCGCTGCCCCGACCGCATGGTCTTCGACCTGGACCCGGGCCCCGGACGCGGCCTCGCCGACTGCATCGAGGTGGCCCAGCTCGTGCGCGAACTGCTCGAGGGCATGGACCTGGAGGTCTACCCGGTGACCAGCGGATCGAGAGGCGTCCACCTCTATGCATCGCTGGACGGGTCGGTGAGCTCGCAGCAGGTCTCCGATGTCGCCCATGAGCTCGCCCGCAGCCTGGAGGCCGACCACAAAAAGCTCATCGTCTCTGCGATGAAGAAGACGCTGCGGGAGAACAAGGTCCTCATCGACTGGTCGCAGAACTCGGCGTCGAAGACCACGGTGGCTCCGTATTCTCTGCGCGGACGCTTCACCCCCTTGGTTGCCGCACCGCGCAGGTGGGACGAATTCGACGACCCGGCCGCCGTCGAGCAGGTGCGCTTCGAGGAGGTTCTCGACCGGGTCGATGAGGTCGGGGACCTCCTCGAGCCCCTCGCCGAGGCGGCCGGAGGAACCGCTTCGGCCCCGGAGTCCGGGGCCGATTCGGAGTCCCAAACCGACCCGAAGTCGGACGATGCCGCGAAAGCCGAGCGCGATCGACTTGAGGTCTACCGGTCCAAACGGGATCCGAAGCGCACGAGCGAACCCGTGCCAGCGAAACAGGGAACGAGCGGGGATGAGCTGACCTTCGTCATCCAGGAACACCATGCGAGGAGCCTCCACTGGGACTTCCGACTCGAACACGATGGGGTATTGGTGTCCTGGGCCCTGCCGAAGGGACCGCCGACCGACCCCGGGAAGAACCACCTGGCGGTACAGACCGAGGACCATCCCCTCGAATACGGCAGCTTCGAAGGCACGATCCCGAAAGGGGAGTACGGGGCCGGCGACGTCGAGATCTGGGACGCAGGCACCATCGAGGTCGAGAAGTGGCAAGAAGGCAAGGAGATCATCGCGGTCCTCCACGGGCGCGAGGATGGCGGTCTCGGGGGAGTGCGGCGGTTCGCCCTGTTCAACACCGGTGACCACGGACCGAACAGGGAGTCCGAGAAGAACTGGATGATCCACCTCATGGAGGACGAGCCGAAGAAGCAGACGGCGGCAGCGGACGACTCATCGAAGAAAGGCACGCCGACCGGGCGTACCTCCAAGAAGCGAGCTGCGAAGAAAGAGGCTCTGCCGGCGGATCTGTCCCCGATGCTCGCGAGCATCGGGGACATCGACTCCCTCCGGCGGGAGGCCGAGGACTGGGCCTTCGAGATGAAATGGGACGGCATCCGTGCGCTGGCGAGGGTGGCGCCCGGTGAAGGGGAGCGCACCGGCAGCATCGAGCTGACCAGTCGCAACGGCCATGACATGACGAACACGTACCCGGAGCTTCACGAACTGGTCGAGTGTATCGATGTCGACTGCATCCTCGACGGTGAAATCGTCGCCCTCGGGCAGGGCAGCCGACCGGACTTCGGACGCCTCCAGCGCAGAATGGGGCTGAGCCGGGACAGCGATATCGAACGGGAACAGCGACGCACCCCTGTCTACCTCATGCTCTTCGATGTCCTCCACGCGGACGGATCGTCGTTGCTGCGCACCCCCTATACGGAGCGGCGCGAACGTCTGTTCGAACTTGTGACCGAGAGCGAGCACATCCATGTGCCCGAGGCCTTCGAAGGAAGCGTCGACGCCGCCTTCGAGTCCAGCCGGAAGCTTCGACTCGAAGGAGTGCTGGCGAAGCGGACCGACAGCGTCTATCTGCCCGGAAAGCGCACCCGCACCTGGACCAAGCTCAAGCACGCCTCGACCCGCGATGTCATTGTCGTCGGCTGGCGGACCGGAGAAGGAGAACGCTCATCCAGCTTCGCCTCGCTATTGGTCGCCGCCCATGACGACGAAGGGCTCCACTACCTCGGTCGCGTGGGCACCGGGTTCGACGAGGAGGCCCTGCGGAGGCTGCGCTCCAGCCTCGATCGTCGGTCGCGGAAGACGCCGGCGCTCACCGTTCCGGCAGACGAGTCTCGAGATGCCCACTGGGTGCGACCCGACCTCGTCGGGGAGGTCCGGTTCTCTGGCCTGACCGAGGCCGGACGCCTGCGGCACCCGGTCTGGCGCGGCCTGCGCTCCGACATCGACGCAGAGGACGTCCGAGTCTGAACCAGTCGACGCTGATTCTGCTCCGATCCTCAAGGACCTTTCGTCACGCACGTGCCGAGGAGCAGAGCCACGAGGAAGGCCACGACCACCCGGTCGATGGCATTGCGATGCGGGTTACGCACTTCGGGCATGCCATCGACTCCGAATGAGCTCTGCCGTTGTCGTCCTATGCTCAACAGTAGAGGTGTGTCTGACCATCTGCTCCGCCATCGCTGACAGCAGATCGGCACGCGGTCGGCTTACGGGCGGATCGCCCGTTCCTCGGCGCTGTGTCCGGGGGTGAGGTCTCCCAGTTGCGAAGGGCGCAGCGATGCGAAGCCGCCCGTCGTCTCAGTCGCAAGCACACGTGCAGTGAGGCAGACATGATCGCTCCCGTCGTCGAGCATCGCGATGCGTTCGACGATGAGACGGTTGGGCAGGTCCGCGAGCAGCGGCACCCCATCCTCGGTGACGGTGAAGTCAAGACCGGCGAACTTGTCCGTCTCCATTCCTGAAAGTGATCCGAAGTGCCGTGCCGACTCGCGGTCGACGTCCGTGAGGAAGTGCACCGCGAAGCGCTCGGAACGCAGCGCCACCCGGTAGGTGTGGTTGGCCTTCGACAGCCAGAAGCAGTAGTGCTCCGGATCGATGCTCGCCTGGGAATGGAATCCGACTAAGCATCCGGCACGTTCGCCCTCCGCCGAGGTGGTGACGACGATGAGAGGAGAATCGACCGAACCCATGAGGTCGTCGAGCCCGGAGGTGCTCATGATCGTCCCTCCGCCGGCTTCGCTTCGTATCGGAGGAAGAGAGTGTCATCGGCGACCATCGTTGACTTCAGCGAGAACTGCGCGATGCCGGCTCCCGGCGGCGCGACGCTGACGGGCAGCGCATCGCCGCCCATCATCGGTGAGATCGACAGGCACAGCTCGTCGAGGCGGTCTGCGGCGACGAGCTCCCCGAGCCACCGGGGTCCGCCTTCGCACAGGACGACCTGGTAGCCGAGACCGGCAAGGGCCTGCAGAGCGGCGGCCGGTTCGACCCGCTCCTCGCCGGCGATGATGACCGTGGCCGCCTGTTCGGCGGCCGCCAGCCGCTCCGGATCGGCCTTTGCGCACGTGATGACGATGGTGCGCGCGTGCTCGGGTGCTGCGGTGAAAACCTGTGACGACCAGTCGAGATCGAGGCTGCGACTGACGACCGCCACTGGTGGCATCTCGGACTGTCCCCGTGTTCGACGCTGCGCTCGGGCGGACTCGCTCAGCCGCATCGGAGCGTAGCCTTCGCTGCGCACTGTCTGCGCGCCGACCATGACGACATCGGCGATCTGTCGCATCCGTCGGAACAGGTCCTGATCGGGTTCTGTCGACAGAGCACCGACGCGTCCGTGAATGGCAGCGGTTCCGTCGAGACCGGCGACCATATGACCGGTCACCCAGCATTCGTGCCGCGGCTGGGTGCGGTCGACCTCGAGATAGGGTGTCAGCGGGTCCGGGATCGGGGCACCGCGTTCGAGTGGCTCCATCCATGCAGTCTACTGAACCTCGCCGGTACTCGTGGCGACGATTTTCCGACCATCACCCGGACCCCGCTGACTGTTCATCGACGCGAGTGAGTCAGTTCGTCCAGGCGTCGTCGGTGAAATAGCCGTCGATGAACCCGGGCAGGCGGTGACCGTCTTTCGCAGTCGCCAGTGTGTACGGGGCGACGTGGAAGCCGGCCTTGTCGAGTTCCCGCATCTTGTTCGTCGGCAGCTTCTTGCTCGGTCCCACCCATTCGATGCCGGCGTCCTTGATCTCTGCCGGTGATTCCTTCGGCATGGTCGACCCCATGAGATAGAGCGAGGTGTAGCCGCGGTCGGCGATCGTCTTCGCAGCTTCGAAGTCGAAGGACTGAACGACGAGGGAGTCCTTCAATCCGCGTTCGTCGAATTCGTCGAGGACGCGGTCGACCTCCTCGGGGGTGGCCCCGGGCTTGATCTCGGGCACGAGGACGACGTCACCGCCCATTTCGTCGAGGAGCTCGTCGAGGGTGACGGTGGCGGCTTCTTCTCCGCCGGCCGGGTGCTTGATCGTGGCTGCGTCCCATTCCTCCCGACTGAGGTCCCGGATGGGTCCGGTCGCGCCGTTGAGTGTGCGGTCGGCGGTGTCGTCGTGGATGAGGACCGGGGTGCCGTCTTCGAGGAACTGGATGTCCATCTCCGGGAGGAAACCGTCCTTCGCCGAGGCGGTGAATCCTTCCATGGATTCTTCCGGATAGACGTCGGCGCCGCCTCGGTGGGAGATCGTGGTCGGGAATTCGATGTCGGCGACCTTGTCCGGGGCGGTGAAGCCGCTGGGGGAGCCGAGTCCCGGTGCTTCACCGGCGGATCCGAGCCCGGTGGCGGCCGCGGGCGCGAGACCGGCACCGAAGGTGGCCGAAGCCGCGAGAACAGCAGTGGCGAGAATCGTGAACGGACGGGTGCGTGTGGATGTCTCTTTCTGTGTATTCACGTCCGCAACGCTACGAAGCGCAGGTGATCGTGTGGCGAAGCCGCCGTGAACGTCACCGGCAGAATGGACGAATGGGTGGGAAATGACGACCTGCGCCGAGGCGGCCGCCCCTGCCGTACCCCTGCTTGGCGGGCATTGAGCTGAGGAACGTGCATCCCTGGTTTCGGCCCGGACCGGACTCTATTCTGTGCGCTATGGTCACCGACCCCGCCCTCGGCCGAGCTCCGATGGACCCCGACATCGCACGGGGCCGCCAGGACGAAGCGGTTCTGCACAAGTACGATCGCCCGGTTCCGTTCTATGTGTGGGCAACCGTGCTGCCATGGGTGTTCTGGTTCGCGGCTGCCTATCTCAGTCATCTGCCTGAGCAGAATCAGGCCGTGCTCGTCGCGACCTTGGTGCTGTCATTGGCGGGACTGTTCGCCCCACTTGCCGTGGTCGTCGCTTTCGTCCGGCACCGCCCGGAGCTGCGAGCCGACATCGTCAACAGGTTGAAGTGGCCGAGTTCTGCGCGGTGGCCGTTCTTTGTCGCCGCGGTGTTCCTCGTTCCCGTCACTCTCATGGCTGCGCAGGGGCTGTCACTGTTCTTCGGCTACGACCCCGGCCAGTTCAAGCTTCGGGGCGGGTTCACGTTCTCAACGGGGCTGATGCCGGTGTGGGTGACTCTGATCGGGGCCGCTGTCATCGAAGAGCTTGCTTGGCACAGCTACGGCACCGACACCTTGGTGAGGAAGATGCGGGTGTTCTCGGCGTCGATGCTCTTCACTCTCATCTGGGCGCTGTGGCATGTGCCGTTGTCATTTATCGACGGCTACTACCAGAACGAGGTCGTCGAATCAGGAGTGCTGCAGACCCTGAACTTCCCGGTCTCGATGGTGGCGTTCGTCCTCGTGATGAACTGGCTGTACTTTCGGTGCGGTCGCAGCATCTTGGTTCCGGTGGTCTTCCACGCCTCTGCGAATATGTCCGCGGAGATCTTCATGACCGATCCTGACTCGAAGATCATTCAGACCGGCCTGATGCTCGTCCTCTCGGCGATCATCCTCGTCAAGGAACGTCGACTGTTCTTCGACCGGCCGGCACAGCCGGTCGGATAGTCAGATTCCGAAGGCCATTTTCGTCGGCGAGCGATTCGCCGCCTACATCCACTTCTTGACTCTGAAGACGACGTAGAGAACGACGCCCAGCCCAAGCATGAGCCCCAATGCCATCGGATAGCCGAAGGCCCAATGGAGTTCGGGCATATCGTCGAAGTTCATTCCGTAGATCGCGCCGACCAGAGTTGGAGCAAAGAGGATAGCCGCCCACCCGGAGATCTTCTTCATATCCTCGTTCTGACGTTGAGCGACCAGAGTGGAATTGACATTGAGGATCTGCGACAGAGATTCGCGTAGTTCTCCGGCTTCGGCAAGGACTCTGGTGAGGTGGTCTGAGACGTCATCGAGGTAGGCACGTAGGTCGTCGGGAATTGCGTACTTGGCGGCTCCGTTACCTAGAGCTTGAGTCAGCCGATTGAGGTGAGTGGAGTTGTGCAAGACATCGATGACTTCCTGGCTGAGGAGATAGATGCGCTCGGCAGCGGCAGTGTCCCCGCTGAAGACCTGTCTCTCGATCCCGTCTTTGTCGTCCTGAAGCCCGTCGAGCACAGGGAAGTACCCGTCGACTGCAGTGTCGAGCAGACGGTAGATGAGTGCCTCTGGACCGAGTGCGAGCAGTTCACGGTCTTTCGTCCAGCTGCGCTTCTCGTTTGTGAAGTATTCCTGGATTCCACTTGTGTCCGTCGCAATCGGGGTGCCGTCGATGAAGCGATCTCCCTGACAGATGATGACGAGCACATCGTCCTTCATGAGTAGGTGGAACTCGTTGAACTCGACTTCCTCTTTCGCATCGATGTAGACGGCTGATTTCAGAACGGCGAAGAGCACCTCACCGTAGCGCTCGACTTTGGCCCGCTGGTTCGCGTGGAAGAGATCGTCGACGAGCACCGGATGCAGGTCCCATGCTGAAGCCAGTTCTGCGAGGAGTTCGGGAGTCGACCAAGGAATGATTACTTGAGTGGTTGACCCTGTCGAGTTCGATTCAGGACTATCGGCAGTGCGCGGGGTCAGGGCGTCGTGGAACGTATGCGCGGTATGAAGCTCCTGAGGCTCGCTGTTGACGATCTTGCGGCTGAAAAGTGTCGTAGCCCGAGGTGCGGACTCTTTGGAGCCGGGAGTCGCTCGTTTTCGCAATGACGGCCGATCGAACCGCTGGCGACTTTCAGGTGACATGTGCTCCCTTTCGCAGAATCCCAACCAAAACTAGCGGATTGCCTTTGTGCTAGTCGACTGCAGTGGGACTGAGGCTCACCTGGAACGGAGGTCAAGTTCAGGTCGAACACAGATAGGCATGCACAATAGTTTTCATGACCTTCCTACCGGCAGATCTGCCGCACACCGCAGTTCGTGGTGCCAACTTTGCACAATCGGTGGCGAAACTCGCTGCGCTGAGACTCCGTGAGCGTGTTCGCGAATCACGGCTGCCTGACGAATTTCACCCTCAGGACGACGACGAGTTCGTTGTAGCTGCTTATTTCGCCGGTGATCTCAGCTCGGTCTATCAGCTCGAACAGTGGTTGTGGCCATTCGAGCAGCTTGAGGCCCGTCTCAAGGAACTGGGACACAGCCAGCAGCCCTTCGGTATCATCGTCCGCAATGCCGTGGTCGCGAAACACCTCAAAGGAGTTACCGATTTTCCGGTTCGGTTCTCGCGACTGACTAAGGGACTCGACAAGTTCATGCAGTCACCGAGCCTGCGAGCCGTGTTCTACGTCAACCAGGGAACAAGCAACTTCCAGGCACTGCGCTATCCGGAACCTGCCCATGTCCATCTGAGCCATGGTGAGAGCGAGAAGATCTCGATGATCTCCAATCAGCTCAAGGGATACGACTACATATTCACCGCCGGCCAAGCCGCGAGAGAGCGGATCGAGCAGACTCTCTACGGTATGCGCGCCGATCGGATGCTCGATGTCGGTCGGCCTCAGTTGGACAGTCCTCGATCGGTCCCGTCCGAATGGGAAGAGTTCAAGACCAAGAACTCAGATGGCAAAGTGGTCTTCTATGCGCCGACGTGGGAGGGAGACTCCCCGTCGATGGCGTACGGAACTATCGCCTACAACGGCGAAGACATCGTCACCTCGCTGCTGGAAGCCGGCTACCGGGTGATCTTCCGGCCTCACCCCCGCACGGGAGTGATGCGCAGCGAGTTCGAAAAGGCCGTGGAAAACGTGGCCGAAATCGTCCGATGCGATCCGCGAGGATTCCTCGACGAATCGCCTGACGTGTCCTGGCAGTTGGATGAGGCGGATCTTGCGGTCGTGGAAATGACATCGGTGGCATTCGACTGGCTTGCCTCCGGAAAGCCGCTGGTCATGGTCAAGCCGCACGATCCCCAGGCAGAAGTTCTCGATGGTGGACTCCTGGATCGCTGCCCCACCGTCGACCCGAAGAGCCGCGTGGGTGTTGTCGATCTCATCGACGAGGCAGTCTCGCGCAGTGGATCGGTTGCAGAATTGGCGCAGTTCTATCTGGGCGACACAGCAGACGGTGAGCAGACCGCTCGTTTCATCGAATCAAGCGAACGCGTGATCCGAGATCGCTCGGAAGAACGTCGTCTGAAGCACGCTCAGTGAGCGGTGTGACATTTTCTTAACCTGAAGTAACAAAATGATAAACTAACGCGGAACTATTCTGCGGCTCACGAGGTGAGCTTCGACCTCTGGACGGATTCAGCAATGAAACGAGTCATCACTTACGGGACATTCGACCTGCTCCATTACGGGCATATTCGACTGCTCCAACGTTGTAAGGATCAGGGCGACTACCTGGTAGTTGCGCTGTCGAGTGACGAATTCAATGCTGGCAAGGGCAAGAAGTCTTACTTCTCCTATGAAGAGCGCAAACACATGCTCGAAGCGATCCGCTACGTCGATCTCGTTGTGCCTGAGGATAACTGGGAGCAGAAATCGACCGATATCGATAAGTACCATATTGACACCTTCGTCATGGGGGACGACTGGACCGGGAAGTTCGACTTCCTCAAAGACAAGTGCGAAGTCGTCTATCTGGAACGCACGCCCGAGATCTCGACAACGCGGATCAAGAGCGAGCTGGGCAAGTCCTGACAGCAACGGCGCGAACTTCGCGCTATCGTTGCTGGACATCATCCATGGATCTGAGAGGAACGGACGTGCCCGAAAAGTCTTCGGCGAAACATCCGACACTGTCGGAGCTTCGGGCGAAAGCACAGCCGATAGAGGTCCGCAGTCGCAAGAACGCGGAGCACTGGTCGGCGCAGCTTTATCTCCGCCATATCTCGATCTATTTCACGATGCTGCTCGTGCGCACCAGGATCAGCGCAAATGGCGTCACCGGCCTGATGATCTTGTCCGGTTGGTGCATCGCCTTCAGCCTTCTGATTCCGGGAATCTGGGGAGCGATTCTTGCTGTCTTCTTCTCGCAAGTCCAGATGTACATCGACTGCTGCGACGGCGAGGTCGCTCGGTGGCGCGGCACCAGCGGCGCCAAAGGTGTGTTTCTCGATAAGGTCGGCCACTATACGACCGAAGGTCTGGTTGCCGTCGCGCTCGGAGTTCGAGCAGTCGGGGAGTGGAGCAACCTCATCGACGACCCTGCCGGATCCTACCCGCTTCTGCTCGCTGGAACGGTCCTTGCAGGATTGGTGCTACTCAACAAAGCCCTCAACGACATGGTTCACGTCTCCCGTGCGTTCAACGGACTCGATAAACTCGCGGATTCGAAGGAAGCCACAGCGCTCAATCCCGGAGTCGTGGCCACTCTCAAACGAATCGCTCGGTTTGTGCCTTTCCACCGCATCTTCCACTCGGTAGAGATGTCATTGATGGCGCTGGTATCGAGCATTGTCACCGTGATAGCGGTTTCGGCAGGAGCTGAGCCCTTGTTCGGCGAACGTTGGCTCGTCCTCATCATGGCTCCGCTGTGTCTGCTCTCTGTGATCGGGCATTTCATGTCGATCATGGCATCGAGGAGGCTGTCATGAGCAAGTCGTCGCGGATCCTCTCTCAACGATTCGAAGACAACAGGCGCTACACCTTCGGCGTTGTCGTTCTCAGCCAGGGGAAGCGACTGGATGATCTCAATCGTGGATTTGAGTCGCTGCTGGCACAGAAGGGCGTCGACCTCGACATCGTCTGCGTGGGCAACGGTTGGGAGCCGGACGGCATCCCGGACCAAGTCAAGAAGCTGGGACTGCCGGAGAACCTCGGAATCCCTGCGGGCCGAAATGCAGGAGTTCCCCACGTCGAAGGCGAATTCCTGTTCTTCCTCGACGACGACGCATGGCTGCCTGATGACACGTCGCTGATGCGCATGGCACAGCTGATGCGCACGAAACCGCAAATCGGGCTGATCCAGCCGAGGGTTGAGGAACCCGGTGGGCCGGATGCCCCGAAACGGTGGATCCCCAGACTGAAGAAGGGAAGCGCCGACCATTCATCGAATGTGTTCTCGGTGTGGGAAGGCGCAGTCTGCATGCAGCGTCGGGCCTTCGATGAGTGCGGCGGATGGCCAGCACCGTTCTGGTACGCGCACGAGGGGATCGAACTCGCGTGGAGGGTCTGGGACGCCGGCTACATCGTCTGGTACATGGGTGACCTCGCCGTCGCTCATCCGGTGATCGACCCGAGGCGCCACGATGAATACTTCTACATGAACGCGAGAAACCGGGTTTGGCTGGCTCGGCGCAATCTGCCATGGCCCTTCAGCTGGGCCTATGTGGGCTCCTGGACATTGATGCAGTTCCTCAAATGGGCCAACAAGCCTCACCAGCTCAAAGCATGGATGGAAGGATGGCGAGCCGGATGGCGTCACGACCCGTGGGGTCAGGACGAGGACCGCCAAAAGCTGTCAGGAAGAGGCGTACTTCGAATGTCCAGGCACGGGCGGCCGCCGATCGTGTGACCTCACGCCGCTATGGCGGAACGGTGCGCGTCGATACAGCAGCAATCAAACTGGAGGAGTCTCCGGAGAGCATGCTGTCTTCCGCGTACAACAGAAACGAGTAATGAAATGGACCGCAGTCGGGTCCGAACCAACCGACTGAGAAACTGAGTGGAGCCGATTGATGCAGTCGACAGCCCCCGTCGCTGAAAACTCCCCACAGAGTTCGAGCGTGCCGAAACCCCCAGGCTTTCGCTCCGATATCCAAGGGCTGCGAGCCCTGGCCGTGGGGATCGTTCTGCTCTATCACCTGTGGCCCGATCGCTTCGTCGGCGGATTCGTCGGAGTCGACGTCTTCTTCGTCATCTCCGGCTTCCTGATCACCAGTCACCTCATCAAGTCCCCTCCACGAAGTTGGGGAGATGTGGCAAAGTTCTGGGCGCGGCGTGTCCGGCGACTGCTGCCGGCATCGCTGCTCGTGCTTTTCCTCGTCGGCATCGCTACCTTCCTCGTCGCTCCGCAGTCGGTCTGGGCCGATACCGGTCGGCAGATCCTTTCGGCAGGTCTCTACGTCGTCAACTGGGACTTCGCCATCTCCAGCGTCGACTATCTGGCTGCCGACAATGCTCCGTCACCGGTCCAGCACTTCTGGTCGCTGTCGGTCGAAGAGCAGTTCTACTTCCTCTGGCCGATGATCATCGGCTTGGCGTTCCTCTTGGGGACGAAGCTCGGCCGGTCCAAAAAGTTCGTCGGATTCACCGTCCTCGGGATCTTCCTAGCCTCGTTCGTCTTTTCTGTCTGGTACACGGCCAACGAACCTGCAATGGCCTACTTCATCACTCCGACCCGGATGTGGGAGCTGGCCACCGGCGGGCTCGTCGCCGTCTTTGTGCTCTATGTTCGACCCGAGAAGATACCATTCAGTTCAGTGCTCGGGTGGATCGGTCTCGCCGGAATTGTGGCTGCCACCTTTCTCATCCGCGCAGACAAGCCGTTCCCCGGCTACATCGCGTTGGTGCCCGTGGTGTCGACAGCACTTGTCATCCTCGTCGACTCTCGGGGCCCGGCATCTGTGCTTCCGCTCCTGTCATTGCGGCCGGTGCGTTTCCTCGGCGATATCTCGTACTCCGTCTACCTCTGGCACTGGCCGCTGATCGTCCTCGTGCCTTATGCCTCGGTCAAGTTCGGAATTTCCGAGAGCCTCGGCGTCCTGGACAATATCGCCATCATCTTGGTCTCGATCATCGCCGCCTGGGCTTCGACAACCTGGGTCGAGAACCGATTCCGCAAGTCGTCGTTCTTCAGCAGTTCGAAGAAGACCTTCACGTTCGCAGCCTTGGCGATGGCGCTCGTCGCCGCACTGGGACTCAGCCAGATGGTCATCGCCAACACCATCGTCGAGCAGAACGAAGACAAATTGCAGGCCCAGTTGGACGATCCCGAGTCCTGCCTCGGCGCCGGAATTCTCCTCCCCAGTGCCAAGGACAACCCCAACTGCGAAGACAAGGACTCACTGCAGATGGAGCCCGCTGCGGCCAAGAAAGACAAGTCCAAAGCCTATGCCGATGGTTGCTGGGCCAGTGCACCATATGCGAGCAAACCGGAGTGCACCTATGGAGACGGGTCGAAACATGTCGCGCTGGTCGGAAATTCGCACGCCGGTCATTGGCTGCCGACACTCGAGCGCTTGGCGGATGAGCATGATCTGACGATCACCACTTTCCTCGCCTCGAACTGCAGCATTTCCACCCTGCCTCAGGACCTTTCGACGCCGGAGGAAACCAGGGGGTGTCAGGACTACGCCGATTGGGTCTCGAAGAGAACTACCGAAGGCGGCTTCGACGCAGTCATCACTTCGGAACGCCAGTCTACGCCGCTGGAAGGTATGGACTGGGAAGAGACCGAGAAGCAGGCGCCCGAAGGACATCGTGAGATCCTGCAGCGCTGGGTCGATGCTGATTTGGATGTTGTGGTCATTCGAGACACCCCTTACCCGGGCGGAGCGGATATCACTGTTCCGGATTGCGTTGCCAAGCATGAAGACGACCTCGAGCAGTGCTCCGGAACACCAGAATCTTGGCATTGGATGGACCCGCTCGCGGCCTCCGCGAGGACCATTGATTCGAAGAAGCTGTCGGTCATCTACCCCCAGGACTGGTTCTGCCCTGAAGGACGCTGCGAGCCAGTCATCGGCGGAGTCATCACCTACTTCGATACCGCCCATATCACCGCGACCTATGCGCAGACTCTCGCGCCGCAGCTCAGTTCGAGACTCAGCCGATCAGGCTTGGACACCTTTGACTGAGAACCGAAGGGATCCCAGGTCACCGGTTCATCGAACTGACAGTCAAGTTCGATATCGTGTGCCTGATTGATCCCGAACGACACACCTAAGCCCACGACCGTCCACCGAAGCCTCTGCAAAGGACCAAACGAGTGACCACTGGACGAAATGCCGCAGACCGATACCTCAACAAGGGAAGAGAACTGGTGAAACCAGTTGTTCACGGGATCGCCCGTCGAGCTCTGCCTGTGGTCGAACGGGCCTCCGGGACGAGATACGTGCGCGAACGCACGGAGGGCGGAAAAGGATCCGGGAAGGCGTCCGGCAAGCCCAAGAAGATCGCGACCGAGACCGCTCGGGCCTATCGGAAACTGGCAGCAGGCTTGCTCGGTGCGACAGCAGAGAACACCGACGGGTGGACCGTCGCTCCCTCCGCACGCGAGGTCGACGGTAAGGCTCGTCAGCTGGCGCGTCTCAAGGCGCACTCCGCTCTGTCTGAGGCGCTGACCCAGGGATCGTCGCTCGGAACCGCGGTTGTGGAAGCAGGACGGTCGCTCGTCGCCGGCGGACATATGGCCGATGTAGTGTCGATCGGGCTCAACCTCCGCAACAAGCCATCCACCGAGGATGCCGGCAGAGTTCTCTTGGGCATGGCCTACCAGCGGACATCTGATCCCGAAGTGGCGTGGGCGCAATTCGAGAAGATCGATGACCGAGACATCATCGTCTCCGCCGCCGAAGAGTACTACCCGACCGCGATCGACACCCTCGGAGATGACGCTCTGCCGCTCCTGGACTCGGCACACGAGACAGGCGAGATCGACAGCTGGAATGCGAAGGCCGTGCTGCGCACCGCCGAGTCGGCTTTCTGCATCGACGCTTTCGACTATGTCCGGACTCTGATCGAAACGCGCCTCGACCAGATGGATGACGACGCGGATTCGGCCGTGCGCTACGAGCTCAATCGCATGCGCGACTGGCTCCCGGGAGGAAAGCACCTCGACCCGCTTCCGACGACTGCCGGCAAACGCAACTTCGGTGTCCTCAGCTACGACCAGCCGGGAATCCGCTCGCGCAACATCGGCGACTACATCCAGACGATCGCATCGATCGGGCACCTGCTCCGCTACGAGAACCTCAGCTTCACCGGCGACACCGGACTGACCGAACTCTTCGCAAAACTGCGCCAGTCGGTCAAGGAGGAGCGGAAGTACGCGGGACCTGAGGGCGAACTCAACCTGGTCGAGGTCTATCGAGACGGCAACGTCTACCAGGACATCCCGGAGGACACCTGGTACATCGCCTTCGGCTGGTACATGCACGACATCTTTGGTAAGTCGTTCAATATTCCGTTCCACCCGAATCTGCGCCCGATCCTGCTGTCTGTGTTCGTGCGCTATCCCGAGATGCTCACGCCCGATGCCATCGCTTACCTGAAGAAGTACGGACCGGTCGGTTGCCGTGACTGGCAGTCCGTCGCCGTGCTGCGCGCAGTCGGTGTGCCCGCGTTCTTCTCTGGCTGCCTGACGACGACAGTCGATACTCTCTTCCCTGCAGCCTCACCTGATCGTCGCTCGGGGACGTTGCGCGTCGACTGGACGAAGGACAGCAAGGGGCCGAAGAAGAAGCAGACCGTCACCGCGATTCGTGACAAGTCGTTCCCGGAGAACCTCGAACTCGCACGCAATTGGGTCGCTGATTACGCCTATAAGTACAAGCACGTCCTCACTTCCCGCCTGCACGCGAATCTGCCGGCCAGGTCTGTCGGTGCCGACGTCGACTTCGAACCCAAGAACAAGTCCGATTCGCGGTTCGGCGGACTCATCGGCATCGACGCGGCCGAGTTCGACGCCATTCGCAATGGAATCCTCGACAAGCTCTCCGAGCTGCTGCCCCTCATCGCCACAGGTGCGCACGAAGACGAGATCTACGCGAAGTGGGTCGAGATCACCGCGGACGAGATGGCCTTCGCCGACGAGTACCTGGCTGCGGCAACACTGCCCGTTGCTGACAACCGAGCCGTGGCCTCAGCGCTGATCGGATTTGAACGCCCAGCGCCCGATGCGCAGACCACCGATATCGTCATGACCGTTGAAAAGGGTGAGGCTCCTCTGGTCGGGCAGGCGCTCCGATCCATCGACGCTCACGCCGGGTCTGCCTACCGAGTGTGGTTGCCGAACGGCTCGTTGACGTCAGCCGAGGTCGACGCGATCCGAGGCAAGCTCGCTCAGGGAAGCATCCACGTCCTCCCGACTGTGGAATTCGATGGGACACAGAATGCGCCTGGCGTGCTGTCTGCGTTGCTGCCGAGGCTCTTTGCAGACCACGAGCGACTCATCGTCGTGCCTGCGACCGCCGAGGTGTCTGCAGACATCACCGAGCTCTCGACCGTCGACTTCAAGGACACGCTGCTGGCCGCGAAACATGACGTCAGGAAGAGCCGATCCAGCGGTCTCACACTGATGCGACGTATCGCGAGCTCGTTCGGTGACGATCACACGGGCGCCCTCGATTTCGTCTTCGCCAGCCACGCAGGGATGAACGAAGACTTCGTGCCGTTCGACCCGCAGATCGCCGTGCTCAATCTGGCCGGCCTGCGCAGCGAAGGCATCGTGGAACGAGTCCTCGGTCTCGTGCAGCAGAACGGCCTCAGCTATATCGACGCGATGCAGATGACCGTGAAAGGCCGGTACGCCGACCTCGACGGTGACTGGAACATCCACGCTCAGTGGGAGGCATCGGATGTTCCCAAGATCGTCAATTGGCGTCGTCAGGCTCGCCACTTCGGCCACATGGCGCTGACGCGCTGATTGCCCGTTCGCCGTCGATGAGCGCTGAGGAAAGGTACCACTTGTGAGATTGCGACCCCGAACGAACCCAAACGGCAACGGCCGGGACGCTGAACCAGACGGTCCCGCATTTGGGACCGACGCAGTCCACGTATACAACGTGCTGTGGGGCATTCCGGAGTCCATGGGCGGCATGACGACGGCTGCGCTGCGTCGGATTCGGAGCTTCCAGGACTTCGGCAACCCGCTGTCACAGACCATTCTGACGTTCAGTCCGCGCATGGACACAGATGAGATCAGGGACCGTCTGATCGCACAGGGGAAGATGCGAGAGAACGTTGAACTGGTCAATATCTGGCAGGATCTGCGAGGACGAAGCGAAGCCGAACTGGCCAGCCTTGAGGGTGAGCCCCCGAGGATGCCGATCCCCGACGAAGACGGCGAACTCGAGAACATCACCGCTTTCTACGACGTGTTCCGAAACTCGCGGACCGGTCGGGTCATCCGGCGCAACTACCTGCGGGGCGACGGAAGTCTGCTGCTTGCTGACATCGAGGATCCGAAACTGGGCAGACGGTTCATCCTGCATTCCCCGGCCGGGGAGCCGATGGCCGAGTGGCGACGCCCGCGGGACTTCTACAATGCGTGGATCACGGCGACCGTGACGAAGTCGCCGGCGGTCGTCATCGTCGATGACAAGAAGGTCAGCGAATTCATCCACGAGATCCCTGACCGCGGCTTCGCACTCATCCTCTTTCTCCACGGGAGTCATCTCCGCCACCCGTGGAACGGCGATCACGGGCAGCCTCTGAAGGCCCGTACAGATACGATGCGCAACTTCGACCGATTCGACATCGTCGGAGTGCAGACACAGCAGCAGGCCGAAGCAATTCGAGCGATGGGCTTCTCAGGCGAGAACATCAGACTTCTGACAGGGGAACTGCCGCAAGGATCGGTCGTCTCTGATCCGCCGATGCTGCGAGACACGGGGAATGCCGTAATGGTCGCGAACCTCATCGACCTCAAACGCATCGATCACCCGATTCGCGCGGTCGCGAAGCTGCGCCACCGTGGAATCGCAGTCTCCCTGACTGTGCTCGGAGAGGGACCCGCGAGACCAAAGCTGGAAGCTCTCATCGATGAGCTCGACCTCAGCGATCGTGTCGAATTGCCGGGGTACGTCAATAATGTGCACGAACGACTGACATCGGCGTCGTTCTCCACACTGACCAGCACGAGTGAGGGGTTGCCGCTGTCCCTGCTGGAGGCGATGGGAGCAGGGTGCGTGCCCATCGTCTACGACATCACCTACGGTCCGCGAGACCTCATCGATCAGGGCGACAACGGCTTCATTACGCCGTGGAGCGACATCGACGCACTGGCCGACCAGATCGAAAGGTTCCTCTCTCTGGAATCCAGCGAAGTCGAGCCCATGCGTCGAGCAGCGGTGAAGTCCGTCGAAAGGTATCTCCCCGAAGCCGGATACCGGCGTTGGCAGGAGGCGCTCGGTGAGATGCGGTTGACGAACTTGCCGGACCGCGTTGACACGAAGTCGGCTCGTTCGATCGAAGCGAAGAAGCTCACCTGCACCCCGATTGCGGGCGGCAGCAGAGTTGAAATCGAAATCGACGGTATTCTTCAGTCGATTGCAGAGACGCTGCAGCTGGTCGTGGCCGGCAGGAAACTCAGTACGTTCTTCCTCTGCGACCAGTCCGAGACCTCATTCCGCTGGTTCGGACACCGAACGGTGCTTACTTTCGACGTGGACGATGAGAGCTTTTCCGAGTCCGCTGGTGAGACATTCGACGTCTTTCTTCGCCGACCCCATGATCTGTGGTCATCGAAGCGGAGAATCAGCACTCCGAAGCGATTCCGCGTCACGACTGCGACAGCCAGCGAATGGTATGCCACGAAGCACGGGAACCTCTCGGTCAGACCTCGGAAGTAATTCGAGCTTCAGGCGTCCGCATGTTCCGGTGACGCGCTGACCGCGGCGATGACCCGCTGGCGGAGTCCGATCACGGCTATTCGTCGTCGGCCTCGGCGTTGACGCTCTCGGTGTGGTAGGTCTGCAGCGCAGCCGTACGATCAGCGATCAGCCTGGACACCGCCTCGGTGAACAGAACGGTCGATGATCCGGGTTCGCCGTCGCCGAAATAGTGGCGGCGGAGTTCATGCCTGATCTCTGCTGAAGAATCGCGCACGAGCATCTCTTTGAGCAGCGATTCGACACTTCCGATCGACTCATCGTTGATGAGGGGCGCGGCGCGGCTGATCGGCGCCTCGGCATTGAGTGATTCGGTGTCACCGCGACGGTCGGTGAGAACGAGCGGCTTATCCGGGTGGAGATAGAGGAAGTCGAGTCCGACGCTGGAGATATCGGTGATGAGCAGGTCGACCGTGTCGAACATGCCGAGGATGTCTCCCTGCATGAGCACCTGGTGCTGCTGAGTCTCGTTGGCGATCGACACATTTGCCGCCTCGATGAGGTCGAGAATTCGAGCATTCGCCTCGACCACGTCCGGGTCTTTGGACGTTTCGACCCGAGGATGGGGTTTGTAGATCAAACGCGCACCGGGAATCTGGAGGGCGGCTTCGACGATCTGCGGACCAAAGCGATCGACCGAGGTGTAGTTGTTCGCATCATTCTCGCCCTCCCACGTGGGCGCATACATGATCGTCCTGGCAGACGAAGGTTCGAGCTCGAGCGGCCTTTCGATATCCAATTGGGGCCGGCCGACTCGGACGAGCTGGGATTCATCAAAGTCGATGAGAGCCCTGCGGTGTCGTTCCACAGCGGCCTCGCCGGCAATGAAGACCTTGTCATAGGCCTTGGCCTGATTGGAGACCATGCTCAGTTTGTCCGATTCGCCGTGATTGACATGGACGTGGACCATCGGAGCGAAACTGAGCGACTGGAAATTCGTCATTCCGTTGTTGACGTACAGAGCGAGCTTGAAGTCATTGGCGTGGTAGAAGGTCTGCAGGGGATCGAACTTTCGTTTGAACACCACGGGGAGGTGAGTGGTTTCCATCACGCTGGTCAAAGCTGAACCTTTTCGCACGACGATGACGACCCTGTGCACCTTATGGAGTTGCTCGAGGACCGGGATCCACTGTTCGAGTTGGTAGAACTTCGAACTGCGGTCGCCGAAGTAGACGACGACTTCGGCATCGACGTAGCTGCCGTCATATTCGTATTCGAGGCGGTTCCACTTCTCAGCGCCCCTGATCCATTTGCTGGTGCGTTTCCACGCGCTAGAGCGCACTGCGGTGCGTGCGACCCATCGGACCGGGTTAGCCACTGTTCGAACTCCTTGCAGTTGTGAATTCGGATCCGCAACGGCTCAATGCCTTAGATGCAACCGACGACTCGGCCAGAATATCGTTTCATGACAGCCCATGAGAACACGAAGTGATCGACTCGGATGCGGTCCGCGGGCGTGTCGTTAAGTTACCGACTGCCACAGGCAAACTGCTAGGCTATCAACGTTAATCGAGAGTGAACGAGTTGCGTCAGCATTTCAAAATCATGCTGGTGAGGGGAACCTGTGGTAGATGAGCTGACAATTGAAAGAATCTCGTGGGAACGTGTGATTCTGACATTTGTCGTCAGGGTTTCCGGGGATACCCCTGACTCGTTCTTTCTGACACCGAACTCGCGTCCATACGAAGTTGAGCTCCCCGTTCGCTCAGAACCGTTGGGGGAGGGGCGTTTTCAGCTCACAATCAACGTGACTCAATTCAATCGACGAGCCCAGGTACCCAACGGAACGTATTACCTAGTTGCTCGACGTGGGGACGTTAACCTTCCGGCGTCCTACCCCCTGGCGAGAGCCGAAGAGCTCGGGGATGCCTCCCGAGCTTTCGTCTACAACAAGAACTTCTCTGCTTACACCGTGACGTTTGGCATCTCTGACGACGAGGCGGCTCCCTATTTCCTCATGCGCACCTACTCCTTCGGTCGTTCCGGAGGTAAGCCCTCGTCTACGGTGGCACGCCTGAAGTCGAAAGCTCGCAAGAAGTGGACGAAGACCAAGCGGAAGGCTCTTCGGACCGTATTCGCCATCTCTGCTTACAAACGGCCGTCTGACGGAAGCAACATCTTGTTCGCATCCGAGGCCCGTCCGAACATGCAGGGCAACCTCAAAGCTGTACATGACCGCATGCTCGAACGCGGTCTCGATTCGCAATTCAACTTCGGCTATTCGTTCCGTACCGGCCGCACCAGCAGCCGCCAGAGTGCGTTCGCGCTGGCGTGGGAGATGGGCAAAGCGAACACCATCCTCATCGATGACTACTTCGCCATCCTCAAGGACCTGGGCAACCGAGATGAACAGAAGATCATCCAGCTGTGGCACGCAGGAAGCGGATTCAAGTCAGTGGGCTACAGCCGCTTCGGGCAGTACGGTTCACCGAATCTGCGAAACGCCCATCGCCTCTATTCGTATGCCATCTGCGGTTCCCAGCACTTGCGGGATGTCTACAGCGAAGCTTTCGGCATCGAGAGAGACGCAGTCCTCGCGACCGGTCTGCCTCGTATCGACGGTTTCCTTAGAGAAGGACGTGCAGAAGAGGTCCTTGTCGACTTCGAGAAGCAGTTCCCGACGGCGAAAGGCAAGCGGAAGATCCTCTTTGCGCCTACTTTCCGCGGTCGCGGCTCCGGAGACGCCCACTACGACTACGACCAGATCGATTTCCGGGAGCTGTACGAGTCGTGCGGCGACGATTCCGTCGTGCTGTTCCGACAGCATCATTTCGTGCCTGATCCGGCTCCGATCCCACAGGAATTCAGCGACCGACTCATCGACGTCGCGTCTTGCCCGGACACCAACGATCTGATGCTCATCTCGGACGTGCTCATTACAGACTACTCGTCGGTCATCTACGAGTATTCGCTGCTCGAGCGCCCGATGATCTTCTTCGCCTACGATCTCGATACCTATTCCGCGACGCGAGGAATGCACAAAGACTACCGGGAAGCCGCCCCGGGAAGCATCGCTACGACCTTCGACGAACTCGTCGAACTGCTCCGCCGACCCCAGTTGAGCAACGAAGCGACGAAGGAGTTCGTCAAAGAGAACTTCGACTACGTGGACACGAACAACTCCGACCGAGTGATCGACACGCTCATCCTCAGCGAGCCTGCCACGGAACCACAGGTGCCTTCCGAAGACGAAGATCACCGTATGTCCGAACGTGTCGGTGAGGAAGATCCCGGTGCGCCCGGGCAAGAAGACCAGCTCAACGACCCGACGGACAACGATTCCGACGGCAGCTATAAGACCGAAGAAGAGGACGAGGAGAACCAATGGCAAACATCGCAGTAGTCTTCGCAGGAGGCGTCGGCGCTCGAATGGCGCACAGCTCTCGTCCGAAGCAGTTCCTGGAGATCCATGGTCGACCCGTGATTGTGCACACGCTCGACATCTTCCAGCAGCACCCGGAGATCGACTCGATCGCAGTCGCCATCCTTCCGCAGTACCGGGAGCACCTGGAACGCCTGATCAAGCGCTATGAACTCGACAAAGTCCAGTGGATCGTCGATGGAGGATCGACCGGTCAGGAATCGCGCCACAACGCTCTCAAAGTCGTCGCTGAACACAACGACCCAGACAGCATCGTGCTAATCCACGACGGTGTCCGTCCCCTCATCGATGCGGACCTCATCTCGAGGAACATCGCGAGCGCCCGTGAGTTCGGTTCGGCAGTCACCTGTACCAAGATGACTGAGACGGTTGTCGTGGAGGAAGGCTCGGGTATTAAGGAAGTCATCCCCCGCGACCCGCTGTGGACTGCGCAGGCCCCACAGACATTCCCGCTCAAGGACGTCCTCGCCGGATACGATCGTGCGGTCGCGGAAGGCGAGAACGACTCAATTGACACCTGCACACTGATGAACGGATTCGGCTACGACGTACACCGTGTGGAAGGGCCGCGCACGAATATTAAGATCACGACTGCCTCGGACTACTACGTCTGCCGGACCTTCCTCACGCTCATCGAGGATAGGGAGGCCTTCGGCGGTGAGTGATGACCGAGCGGTCGTCTCAGCGGCCGAAGCCACCGACGTCGTTCTGTTCGATACTCCTGTCTTCTCTGAAGACGTTGCCCGCATCGCCTCAGCACAGCTGCCGTGGGAGAAATACCGGAACACCGAGATCCTCGTCACTGGTGCCTCCGGAATGATCCCGATGTACATCGTCGGAGCGCTGCTGGCCGCGAACGATGCCCATGACCTCGGGCTTCGTGTCACAGGATTGGTGCGGAACCGAACGAAAGCTGAAGAGCGATTCGGCTCTGCGCTCGAGCGCTCGGATTTCACACTACTCGCGGGCGATGTCATCGATTCGCAGAGCTTTGAACGGAAGTTCTCGACAATCTTCCACGGCGCCTCGCCGGCCCGTCCAAGTCTCCACAAGTCGTCTCCGGTCACGACACTGAAGGCAAACACAGTGGGCACGATCAATCTGCTTGACGCGCTTGTCGAGGCGAGGGGGGAGTCGTTTGTCCTCCTGTCCTCGTCGGAGGTCTACGGTGCGGTCAAGGGTAAAGACCTCATTGGCGAAGATGACGAAGGAACTCTGCAGCATTTCGCCCCGCGGGCCAGCTATTCGGAAGGCAAGCGAATTGCCGAGACCGCACTGGCCGCATATGCCGACGAGTTCGGTATCAGGGGACTCAGCCTGCGTTTCGGGCACATCTATGGACCGGGCATGGCTCTCGATGACGGTCGAGTACAAGCCGATTTCCTCGCCGACGTCATTCGCGGTCGCAACGTGCGAATGATGAGTGCCGGTGCCGCGACTCGGACCTACACGTATGTCGCAGATGCAGTGGAGGGACTGTTCTTCGCTCACCTGCGTGGTGAAGAACAGGTCTACAACATCGCCGATCCTGCCGGGAACATCAGCATCCGTGAACTGGCCGAGACCTTTGCCGCTGCACGGCCGGAGAAGAAGCTCGAGCTGGACTTCGTCAACCCGCGGGACGGGCGATCGTTCTCCCCGGTAGCTTCTCTCGGCTTGGACGCGGCCAAGCTCACCGCGCTCGGGTGGGGCGCGGGAACTTCGCTCACTGACGGCGTCTCCCGGACAGTTCGGACGTTCGAAGACGGTCCGCTCATCGACTGATCGAAAAACACCATACCTCTTTCACTCACCAACCGGTACGACGTGCCACAATTTCGGTAACGACGCTGTTCGTTGCATTGATGAGGAGACCTGAACGTCTATGAGCCCCACCAGAATTCTTCTGCTGACAAACCGTGATTCGGACAATGTCGGAGACCAGATCATCGAGGCCACAGTCCTGTCCATCATCAAAGGCGTGATGAAGAATCTTGGCATCGGCACCGATGACTTCGTCATATCAAGCCGTGCTGCAGGAATCATCTCGAGAAGATACATGGCCACCAAAGACCCAGAGCTGTTGACAGCGGCCCGGGACGAGATTTCGAAAGCTGATCTGATCATCTTCGGTGGGGCCCCGCTCTTCAACTATGCTTATCAGAATTTCTATCGTCGAACGATCGTCACTCTGGAACTGGCGCAGGAGTATGACGTGCCAGTGATCTTCTCGAGCATCGGTGTGGAGAAGTTCGATGCGACGAACAAAAAGAGCCAGGCTCTCAAAAAGGCGCTTGAACTTCCTGTAGTCAAGCAGATCACAACGCGCGATGACATCGAATCACTGCGCAAATATGCTGAAGGCACAGACGTACCGGTTGCTCATGTTGCCGACCCCGCAGTATTGGCCGATATCGTCTATCGGAAGAAGCCTGAACCTGCCCCGGCGCCTAAGCCAGTGCCGTCCGTTCCCGTGCGAGCGAAGCGGAAGCTCAAACGAATTGTCAAAAGCATTGTCGCCAGGTCAGCCGGATCCAGCGTGGCTAAGCCTGAGACAGCCCCGGTTCAACCTGTTGCTAAAGCGCCAGTTGCTACGGAACCGAAGCCTCAACGTATCGGTCTGGTTGTCACCAGAGCGGGAATCTTCGCTGACAACCGAATCGACTTCAGTGAGGATGATCAGCGCAGATTCTGGCTCGAGACGATCGCGCTGCTCGAAGAGAAGGGATACGACTACCGTCTCTTCACCACTGGCCATTTTTCAGATGAAGTTTTCCTCGACACCCTTATCAAGACCTCTGGTATTCCGGCCAAAAAGGCTGCAGTTACGGTGAATTCTCCAGACGAACTCATTCGCGAACTGCGTGGGTGTAGCGGGGTCATCGCCTATCGTTTGCATGCAAGCATCACGTCGTTTGCACTCGGCGTTCCCTCTATCGGACTGTCGTGGAACTTTAAGGTGCCGTATTTCTACGAATCCGTGGGCTATGGGGATCGCGCGCTGAGTCCGGAAGAGTGGCAAGCCGAGAAGGTCGTTACCGCGATCGAGCGCGCAATGCAGGAAGGCATCGCCAAAGACGAAGAATTCCTCAAGTCCGTCTACAACACCCTGTTTACCGGGATCCGAGACGTGCTCGCTCCCGGCAATCCTGCAACCCCCTACGAATTCTCGGAGCTATGGGAAGGGATGCCCCGGCAGTTGGCTACTGGTCCCAAGGGCTACCGCGATAAGGTCAACCGGAAGCTGCGTCGTACTTACGAGAACTACCAGAAGCTATATGACAAAGCACAGTCAACGGATTGATTGTGGACGCTAGAGAAAGAGTCAATCGTGGCACGCACTGAAGTTCTGCTGCTGACTAACCGAGATTCTGACAATATCGGTGATCAGATTATTGAAGCCTCTGTAATCAGCCTGCTGAAAGCGGCTGCAGAGAACCTCGGAATTGCATCACAGTCGTTTATCGTTCGCAGCCGAGCAGCCAGCATCATCAGCAAGAAATACATGAGCACGGGTGACGAGTCTCTGCTCGAGTCGGCTCGACGTGCCATTTCCAGGGCTGACGTAGTAGTCTTCGGCGGAGCGCCATTATTCAACTACGTCTACCAAGTCTTCTACCGGCGAACTATCCGGACGGTCGAACTTGCCGAGGAGTACGGGGTCCCTGTGCTCTTCTCCAGTATCGGCGTGGAGCCCTACAATTACGCAGACGAACGTTCGCTGGCGCTGCAGAGTGCGCTGAGGAAATCCGTCGTTCGCCAGATCACCACCAGAGACGATCTGGAATCGACACAGAAATATGTTGAGGGGACAGGGATTCCTACAGCGCTCGTGTCTGACCCCGCGGTCTTCGCTGATTCGGTGTTTGAGAAGGTGCGTCCAATTGACGATCCGCGTGGACGCAGCCGGAAACGTATCGGCCTCGTCGTCACAAGGTCCGGTGTGTTCCCCGACAACGGAATTCCTTTCAGTGAAGCAGATCAGCGCAATTTCTGGCTTGGAGTGATCGACGAGCTGACAGCGAGAGGCGACGACTATCGACTGTTCACCACTGGTCATTTCGACGATGAGATCTTCCTCGATTCTCTGGTTCGACACCACGGGGTGCAGGGGAAGAAAGCTGCCGTCACTCTCAACTCGCCAGAAGAGCTCATCGAACAGCTTCGCAGCTGTGATGGTGTCATCGCATATCGTCTTCACGCGTCGATCACCTCGTTCGCCTTCGACATCCCTTCAATCGGGCTGACGTGGAATTTCAAGGTTCCGGATTTCTATCGTTCTGTCGATTATCCGGAACGAGCGCTGGAGTCGGCAGATTGGAAGCCTTCGACAGTTCTCAGCGCCCTCGACAGAGCTATGAGCGAGGGCGTGGAGAAGGACGACGATTTCATGATCTCGGTCTATCGAACCCTGTTCTCAGGATTGAAAGGCATCCTCAAACCCAGCGAACAGATCGAACCCTACTCACTTGAGGAGCTCCGAGAGAAGTTGCCACGCTATGCGGGTACATCACGAAAGCAATACCAAGAGAAGATGCGACGTAAGCTTCGTCGATCGTATGGCTTCTACCAGGACAAGATTGCCGCAAACGCAGTGGAACCGTCCGTTGGACAGTCCGGTCGCACACAGCCGCAGTCGCTACTGCGAAGTGTGAGGACTCGGCTGAAGCGTGGATTGAAGCGATAGTGCGTCCCGAGATTCGGCAGACAGCGGAGATGACGGCCGATGCGTAAACGGGTGGTTGCGGCCAGTTCTGTTCAGGAGCTGATTCGTCCTCAGAAGATTGCGTTCTCAGTCTCTGAGCTCAGTCAGTGCTATTTCGACTGAGTTCCCTTCTGCATCTTTCAACTCGATCGCGCAGCCCTGCTTTTTTGCAGCTGAACGAGGGATGACTATTGACGCTTGATCAGTTGAATGGACGATGAATCTGGCAGATTTTGACTTGGACTTGTCGTCTGCTTGATAGGACGCGGCCTTCATGTTCGAAACCGGGCCGCTGATCACGAAGACCATTGAACGTCCGACTTCGAACTGATCAACGACGTGCAGCTCATGTCTCTTGACGGGATCGAGATGCTTCTCAGTGGGTCCCAAGTCGACGGAAAGTCCGTCAGATTGATCGAAGAATACGACGCCTTCGACCGGGTCGCCGATTATGATCGGAGCAGTATCCATCCCTGCTGCCCGGGCTATCCCGAGACGTTCACGGACCACCATTGATGACCACTTCGCTTTGATAAATAGTTCCCAAATGCCGGAATCGGCCAACTTCGAAATCTGAACATCGGTCGAAAATCTCACGCGAGTACCGAAGCTCCGAGTGTACGTCCGAGAAATGTCAATCTTGGACGTGATCTTTGTTCCTAGCTTACGGTGGCGAAGGATGATGTGGGCGCTGTCAGGAGCGCGGCCTAAGCCGGCGACTCCGAACTCGCCCCGGATAATGATCCCGTCTGCCGTCGAAGTAATCGACTCGAGTGATTGGTGGAGCCTGACTCGCAGGTCGCCCACACTGTCACCCGCGCGGGGTTCGTAGACCATTTGTGCGTGTTCCTCATCGAAACTGAGAGGGACGGGCTTCTTCTGCGCCAAAAGACGACTGACGGTCTCAATTTCGTCGATGTCGCCGCGAACGGCAAGATCCACCAGGATCTGTGACTCAGGCACGCCGTGGTCACGGATGTTTGAGTTCCAAAGGGGCGCGACTACTTCGCGGAATTCCTTCACCATGGCTTCACGTTCAGCTCGGTCGTGAGCGGCAAGCATCTTCTTGCCGAACACAGACTTGACCCCTGCTGCTCCGACGATCGGACGCCGGAGCAGATGGTCACGACGCTCGCCTGGCTCGGTATTGTCGACGATCGTCTTAATGAGCGTGAGGATTCGGCAGAGATGCTTACGCGGAGGTTGACCAGTTGCGGTGATATTAGTTCCGTCGTCTCTGCCTCGGAGCCAATAATAGACCTGGTCAGCCAATATCGAAATGTGCGGGCTGTGAAGATAGGCCTTCATCGTGAACGGTTGATCTTCGCCTATCTTGTAGCCGAGCGGGAATCGGATGTCATTATCCAGCAAGATCGACCTGCGAAAAAGTTTCCATGCTCCGAGCGTCGAATGTGCCTTGGAATCGATGAAATCGACGGCGAACAGTGTCTTACCGAAAGCAGTCGAAGGTACGTTGCCGGCCCTCTTCTCCCCGAACAGTCCCATCTTGCCGAGTACGACCCCTGAGCCTGTGCTGTCCGCGACCTCGGTCAGCCGGGAGAGTGCGTTTGGGGAGAATTTGTCATCCGCGTCGAGGAAGAAAACGTAGCGGCCACGGGCTCGTTCGAGTCCAAAGTTACGAGGCGCAGCAGCAGACCCGCTGTTGGGGGTCGAGTGGACGTGAAGGTCGATGCAGTCCGCGGCCAGTTTGTTGAGGATGTTCAGTGAATCGTCTGTCGACCCGTCGTCAACAGCAATAATTTCTAGTGCTCCGGCGTGCATGTCCTGGGCTCTTACGGATTCGACCGTTTCCTGGATGTACTTTTCGCAGTTGTACACAGGGATGACCACGCTGACATCAATCCCGGTTGGGTTGGGGCCTGTCTTTGCGGGCAATTCAGTCATCTTGGCTCCATAGCAGTGTTCACATGTCGCGGGGGAACTCGCGCAAGCTACTATGCTACATCTGCTGTTGCGTGAATCCGTGGAGGCGCGTGGATCATGAAAATGTGCGGGCCCTGGTCGATGGCCCAAATCGAACGTTCGCTTCTGGCTGCCCCTGTGGCTGAGCCACTCGAAGCTATTAAAGCTGCCAGTGTCTATTGCCAAAATCGCAACTTATGTGCAGACTGTAGTGGTGGTCACGACAGGCAATAGTGCTGAAAGCACAGAGACGTCCCTGGTCAGCCGTGTCCGAACCGCCATCAGAGACGCAGGAGTCAACCACAGCGAAGTCGCCCGACGGATCGGGCTCGACGCCAGCAAGCTCTCGAAGTCCCTCGCCGGAGTGCGGAAGTTCCGGGTCGAAGAGGTCTCTCGCATCGCTGAACTCACCGGGGTCACCACCGATTGGCTGACGACCGGCCGGAAGGCACAGCTGCCTCGGCGAGCTATGGTCACCGACATCCCCGCTGCACTCATCGAATCGTCTGCCCGCCATGCCGCAGCTGATGGACGGATTGAGGATGTCGATGGGGAAGCGGCATCCGGAGCTGCTGCTGAGCAGGACTGGATGTCGAAAGGCACCCGCAACCGGCTGAAGATCATCGCCGCGGCCTGGAAACTATTCGCCGACCTCGGCATCGACAAGGTTCGCACCGAAGACGTTGCGGACGTCGCCGGGGTGAGTCCCTCGGCTGTGAACTACCATTTCCGAACGAAAGACCAACTGCTGCAGGCGGCCCTTCGCTACTCCCTCGACATCATCGCTGAGGCGCGCCACCTCAACGCCGACGACCCGATCTCCGTGCTCCGGCACTTTGCCCGCATCCACGCCGGGGTCAACGTCAAGATCCGGCGGGTGTGGTCGATCTGGCTGCAGTGCTGGGCCCGCGCCGCCACGGACGACAACGCACGTGAGAACCTCATGGCCGTCTACGGCGAATGGCTGAGCATGATCGCCAGCCTCGTCGACAGCGGCCAACGCTTGGGACTGATCCGCACCGGCGACACTGCGCTTATGGTCAAATCTCTGGCGATCTTCATCGACGGACTCGGCGTCGCCCGCAGCACAGGTCAGGTGCCTATCGCCGAGGATGAAGCGCTGACCATGCTCGAGAACTACCTCGCCGCTCACGTCCTCCTCGAACCATCCGACGACACCCGACACCCGAAGTCAGACCGGGTCGCCACTGCTGGCCGACTCGACCCGACGTCCTAGGAAGAAGGCACATGAACACACCGAACCGAAGACAAGCGCTGGGCGCGGGCCTTGCCGTGGCCGGCGTGGCGGGCTTGAGCGCCTGCGGCGGAGGGGCCGTCGGCGCCGCCGACGCCGGCGAACCCGTCAAGGGTGGATCTCTGCGTGTCGGCGTCACCGGCGGAAACTCCGCGGACACCGTCGACGCCCACATCCCCGTCAACAGCGGCGACATAGCTCGCACAGTCAATCTCTACAACTGCCTGCTGTCGCGAACCGACGACTACAAGATCCAGCCGGAGCTGGCGGAGTCGTTCGAGCCGAACTCGGATTCGACTGTGTGGACGGCCACCCTGCGCAAGGGCGTCAAGTTCTCGGACGGGCGCGACATCACCCCCGACGACGTCGTCTTCAGCTTTGAACGGATCAACGACCCTGACGATCCGAAGACCGCCTCGTCGAGCTTCACGATGCTCGACAAGGTCGTTGCAACCGGTGAGCGGACCGTCGAATTCAGGCTGTCCGAACCGAACGGTCTGCTCAATGACTCGGTGTCCGAGTACACGACAGGAATCGTCCCGTCCGACTACGATCCGAAGAACCCGGTGTGCTCGGGGCCGTTCAAACTCAAGTCCCACACCCCAGGGCAGTCGACGGTGATCGAACGCAACGAGTACTACTGGCGGGACTCGACCTACCTTAAAGACGTCTCGATCCTCAACTTCAACGACTCTGATGCTCTCATCAACGCCCTTCTGTCCTCGCAGGTCGATGCGATCGCGCAGATACCGCTGGCTCTCGTCGAGGTCATCGATGCCGACGAACGCATGGCCATCCTCAACTCGAAGACAGGTATGTGGCTGCCCTTCACCATGCGCGTGGACAAGAAGCCCTTCGACGACGTCAGGGTCCGGCAGGCCTTCCGCCTCGTCGTCGATCGCGAACAGATGATCGAACAGGTGCTCTCGGGCTTCGGCACGATCGGCAACGACATGTTCGGCCCGCTGAGCGAGAACTATCCGGACTTCCCGCAGCGGAAACGCGACATTCCGAAAGCCAAGAAACTCCTCGCCGAGGCGGGCTATCCAGACGGCCTCGAGGTCGAACTCGTCACCGCACCCATCCAATCCGGCGTCGTCGAAGCCGCTCAGGTCTTCGCCCAGCAGGCCGCCGACGCCGGGATCCGGGTCAAGATCCGCAAGGTCGATGCGACGACGTTCTTCGGGGACGAGTACCTCAAGTGGGACTTCGCCCAGGACTTCTGGTACACCCGCGACTTCCTTCCGCAGTGCGTGTCATGTGCGATGGAAATCTCCCCGTTCAATGAAACCCACTGGGTCGACAAGGAGTTCTCGTCCATCGTGCAGAAAGCACGGGGGATTCCGGAGAGCGACAAACGGAAGAATCTCGAACACGAAGCGCAGAAGATGCTCTACGACGAGGGCGGCTACATCATCTGGGGCTTCGCCAACCAGGTCGACGCCTATCAGAAGTACGTCGGGGGTTTGAAGGAGAACGCCACCGGCAGACCGTTGGGCGGTTGGAGACTTGACCGCGTATGGATCGGAGAGGTCTGACATGTTCGGAAAAGTCATCGGTAAGCGGCTGCTCTTCTCCGCATTCATCCTCCTCGCCGTCTCTCTGCTCGTCTTCGGCGCTACTCTGCTGCTGCCCGGCGATGCCGCCCGGGCGATCCTCGGCCAACAGGCCACCCCGGAACGCATTGCGGCCTTGAACGAACAGCTGGGGCTCAACGACCCCGCTTGGCTGCGCTACCTCCACTGGCTGGGCGGGCTGTTCGTCGGCGATTTCGGAACCTCCTCGGCGTCGGGTGGACCTGTCTCCGAACTGCTCGGCGACCGCCTCGGGGCGTCCTTCATCCTCATGGCACTTGCCGCGGTCATCTCCGTGCCTTTGGGCATCGGCCTCGGTGTCTATCAGGCTCTGCACCGTGGGAAGCGCCGTGACCAGACGATGACCGGCATCTCCCTGGTGCTGGCCTCCATGCCCGAGTTCGTCATCGGCATCGGCCTCGTCGCGCTCTTCGCGACCTCGGTGTTCCAGATCTTGCCGGCCGTGACCCTGGCTCCGCCGGGAGACCCGGTGTGGAAACGCCCCGAACAGCTGATCCTGCCGACGCTGACCCTCGTCCTCGTCGTCACTCCCTACATCGTGCGGATGATGCGAGCGACGATGATCGAAGTCCTCGACTCCGGATTCGTGGAGATGGCGCGTCTCAAGGGTGTCCCTGAGAAGCGCGTGATCATGCGTCACGCTGTGCCCCACGCCCTCGGACCGGTCGCTCAGGTCGTCGCGATCCAGCTGGCCTGGCTGGCCGGCGGAGTGGTCGTCGTCGAGTTCCTCTTCCGCTACCCGGGACTCGGCCAAGCACTCATCGATGCGGTGACCTACCGCGACGTGCAGGTCGTCCAAGCGATCTCCATGCTCGTCGCCGCCGTCTACGTCGTGGTGAACCTGGCGGCCGACGTCGTCGGCATCCTCACCAACCCGAAACTCAGGAGCGCAGCATGAGCACCGACGCCAACAGTCTTGATGACCTCAAGTCCGCGGCCACCGATGCCGCTGAGGTGCCCAAAGAGTCCGCCACCACCTACGTTCCCTTCTACAAACGGGTGCTCGCTCAGAAACAGGGCAAGATCGGTCTGATCATCACTGTGGTCGTCGTGGCGCTCGCCCTGTGCGGACCGCTGCTGCTGCCCTGGGCCACCGGCAACACCGCCACCGAGTTCGTCACGAAGCCATTCAGCCCCTACGGGCTCTTCGGCTCGGACAACCTCGGCCGCGATGTCTTCTCCCGGTTCCTGGCCGGAGGACTGACCCTCATCGTCTATGCGGTGCTCGCCACGGCGCTCGGCATGATCGTCGGTGCCCTCGTCGGCATGCTCGCCGCATACATCGGTGGGACCTTCGACGCTGTGATCATGCGCATCAACGACGTCTTCCTCGCCATCCCGCAGCTCGTGTTCGCCCTCCTGGCCATCACAGTGTTGGGACCTCAAGGATGGGTGCTCGTGACCGTCATCGGCCTCACCCACGCCCCGCGCATCGCCCGCGTCGCGAGGTCCGCGACGCTGGGTGTCATCACCGAGGACTACATCAAGGCGGCCGAGATGTACGCGATGCCCAGGTGGAAGGTGCTCATCCGTGAGCTGCTTCCCAACATCACCGGACCGCTGAGCGTGGAGGCGGGACTGCGTCTGACCTACTCGATCGGCTACATCGCGTCGCTGTCGTTCCTCGGACTCGGTCTGCAGCCGCCCGCGGCCGACTGGGGCCTGATGATCAACGAGAACCGCATCGCCCTGTCCATCCAGCCCTGGGGTGTGCTGCTGCCGGTCGTTGCGATCGCGCTGCTGACCATCGGCACCAACCTGCTCGCGGACTCCTTCGCCCGAGCCACCGCATCAACATCCGTGGAGGCATGATGAGCCCGAAGACAGAGACCGTTCGCCACGATGATGCGAACGAGCCGAACGAGAAGATCGTCCTGCGCGTCAGCGACCTGCGCGTCCTGACCAATGCCGGGGACGAGATCCTTCACGGAGTCGACTTCGCCCTGTCCCGAGGAGAGATCCTCGGACTCGTCGGCGAGTCCGGTTCCGGTAAGACCACGGCCGGCCTGGCCTGCATGGGACACTTCCGGGAGGGCCTGAAATTCGGGTCTGGGTCCGTGAGCATCTGGCCGCGCGGTGACGCCACCCACCTTGAGGTCGGCGACCTCGACGAGGTGGCTCGGCGCGATCTGCGCGGATCCCGCATCGCGTACATCCCTCAGGATCCTGCGCTCTCGCTCAACCCGGCCATGCGTGTCGGCGAGCAGATCCGGGAAGTCCTCGACATCCACGACTTCGGATCCTCGGATCGTGAGCGAGCTGATCGCGTTGCAGAGGTGCTCGTTGACGTCGGCTTGCCCGGGGATCGTGCCTATCAGCGACGCTGGCCCCATCAGCTCTCCGGCGGTCAGCAGCAGCGCATCGGCATCGCCATGGCCTTCGCCATGTACCCCGATGTGCTCATCCTCGACGAACCGACGACCGGCCTGGACGTGTCCACGCAGTCGGTCGTGCTCGACACGATCCGGCAGATGACGGTGGCGAACAACGTCGCCGGTCTCTACATCACCCACGACCTCGCGGTGATCAAGGACATCTCCGACCGAGTGGCTGTGATGCTGCGCGGCGACCTCGTCGAAGAGGGCCCGGTGTCGGCGGTGCTCGAACGTCCGCAGCACGACTACACAAAGATGCTCATGGCAGCGGTGCCGGACTTGGCCGGGCGGAAGACGATCGGTGACGGGGCCGCGGAAGCGAAAGCCGTCGCCGAGGCTGATGAGAAGACACATATCCTCGTGTCGGCGGGGGAGAAGTCCGGCGATTCGGAAACGGAACGGACCGATGCTGACGGGGCGGCTGCCTCGGTGAGGGATGGGGGCGGTGAGGCCCCCTCGGTGACTGCGCCTCTGCTCGAGGTCAAAGATGTGGCGCTCGCCTACGGGAAGACGCAGATCCTCGACGGGATCAACCTGACGCTCGAGCCGGGGGAGTGCACGATGCTGCTCGGAGAATCCGGGTCGGGTAAGACAACTCTGTCGCAGTGTGTGGCCGGGCTCAACGACGACTACAAGGGCTCGGTGAAGCTGCGCGGAACGGAGCTGGCACGTTCGACGCGCAAACGCACGAACGAACAGCGTGTGGGCATCCAGTACGTGTTCCAGTCGCCCTTCTCATCGCTCAACCCGCGACGATCCATCGGTCAGTCGCTGACGGTGCCATTGGAGATGAGCGGTCAGGGAACGGCCGCGAGCCGGAAGGCCGCTGTCGAGGAGGCGCTGGATTCGGTGCGTCTGGGACGGACGTTCTACCACCGGCGCCCCGGTGACCTCTCCGGTGGTGAGCGGCAGAGGGCGGCGATCGCCCGTGCGCTGGTCAACGCACCGTCGGTCATGGTCTGTGATGAGATCACCTCGGCGCTCGACGTCAGCGTGCAGGCATCGATCGTTGCCCTGCTGCGGAGCTTGCGGGAGGAACGTCAGCTGGCGATGCTCTTCGTCACGCACAATATTGCGCTGTCGCGGCATATCGCGGACAATCTTGCCGTGCTCAACAAGGGCAAGATCGTCGACTACGGGCCGACCGCCTCGGTGCTCGAGGATCCGTCGCACGAATACACGCGGGAGCTGATCGCCGACGTGCCGAAGTTCTGAGGGCTTGTGGCACAGTTTGGGGCGGATAGCACCTGTTCAAACCTGTGCTACCCGCCCCAAACTGTGTTGTGAGCCGACGATGCTCTGAAGGTCGTCAGCGATCAGTCGAGGTAGAACCGTTCGCCGATGCGTTATCGTCGGAGGCGGCATCCTCGTCGCGGTCCTCATCCTCGCCGGTTTCATCGTTGCGGCCGAATTCGTCGGGATCGACCTTATCGAGGTACTCGGATGACGGTGCACCTCCGGCCTCGTGATCGAGGTTCTCCGCAGCCTTGCGCATGCTGTCTGATGTGTTGCCTTCGGTGCTGTTGTCGTCGGTTGACATTCTGGTCACCTTTCGCTGGAGAGCGCGGATAGGTGATCAGTCTACGTGGGGCCTCTGCCGAGCGGCACCCCCGTAATGCCTCATGCCAATATGCCCGCACCCCCCTATCCAGTTGGACCAAAGAGTGTCAGCATAGATTCGTACACTCGATAGAGAAGGGATGATCGTGATGAGCGATTTCAGCGAAGACGAGAAGGATCCGAAAGTGGCCCCCGAGGGAGCCAAGGATGACGTTGCGGAAATGCCCGGCACGGATTCCGCGTCGAAGGAGAAAGAGGACGAATTGGTCGATGAGTGGGAGGAAGAGTCCTTCCCCGCGAGCGATCCGCCAGCACACTACTGACTTCCGTGATCGCAGGGCCCGGCACCGATGCACAGGTGCCGGGCCCTGCGTCGCGGCAGTGAGCATAGTGCCGCTTCGAGTGAGGAACTGACCAGATTGCGCTTGGCCTACTCGTCCATTGTGAGTACGAGTTTGCCGGTGGTGCGGTTGGTCTCGCCCTCTCGATGGGCTTCTGCTGCCTTCGAGAGCGGGAAAGTGCCCGCGATGGTGGCACGCAGTGCACCATCGTCGACGAGTCCGGAGACGATTTCCAGTGTACTGCGCGAGGAGTCCACGAGCATTCGAAGAGCTCGCACTCCGAGCTGATCTGCTTCGCGAAGGAGATCAGCGGAGCCGACAGGGATGAGCGACACTAGAGAGCCGCCTTTTCGAAGCGTGTGCAGGGAGCGCATTGCCGTGTCACCGCCGATCGTGTCGAGCACCGCGTCGACGTCTTGCACTCGCTTGGTTAGGTCCTCTGTACGGTAGTCGACGACTTCATCGACGCCGAGCTCGCGCAGGAAGCCGTGCTTCGCCGAACTCGCGGTTCCGATCACGTATGCGCCCAGCGATTTCGCGATCTGTACGGCTATGTGCCCGACGCCGCCTGCGGCCGCGTGAATCAGCACACGCTGTCCGGGCTGTAAGCCGGCGTTGTCGACGAGCGCCTGCCAAGCGGTCAGAGAGGCGAGGGGGAGTGCTCCCGCCTGCACATGGTCGACCGATCGGGGTTTCGACGCGAAGAATCTGGCCGGGGCGGCGACGTATTCGGCGTGGGAGCCGAGCCCAAACGGATACGACAGCATGCCGAACACCTCGTCTCCGGGCGCGAACGTCGCGACGCCGATGCCGACGGCTTCGACCACTCCGGAGACGTCCCAGCCGAGCACCAATGGCAGATCGTCGACGAAGCCGTGGCCGGAACGGTGCTTCCAATCGGTCGGGTTGAGACCCGCAGCGTGGACTTTCACAAGGATTTCGTTGGTGCGGGGCTTCGGTCGTGGGATCTCGGTGATTTCGAGGACGTCGGCGCTTCCAAAAGTCTGCTGACTGACGGCGCGCATCATCGTTTCGGTGTTTGTATCGGTGTTCATGTTCACATTGTGTCACTTCAGAAGCCCAAGCTGGCCTGACTTTTTCTGTAAATGCCCGACCCCGGTTTGTCAAGACTGTTTACAGCGGTCTCCCCACAATGCCACGCTGATAACACCGCGCGCAGCGCGGCGAGCCCCGCGGGGGCAGGTCAGACAGCCACAGACGCTGAGGAGGAACAGGGGATGAACCACAATCACTTGCGCACGGTCGTCGAGAGCGGCGGGCCATATGCCACCGTCTACCTCGAAGGACGAACCCCATCAGCCGATGCCGATACGCAGCTGCGCCTGCGGTGGTCGGAGCTGCGAGACCAGCTGTCCGAAAGCGGGGCAGAGGAGTCTCTCCTCGAGTCCATCGATGCGATCATCCTCGCCGACGAACCCACCGAGGTGCATACAGACGGCCGGACCATCGTCGCGAACTCACAGGGAGTTCTGCTGGACGAACACTGGGACGCGGCGCTGGGAGAAGGAGATTCGGCCCACTACGGCGAGGCGCCGGAGCTTGGAGCCTTTCTCCGACAGGAGTGCAGACAGTTCGATGTCGTCCTCGTCATCGCCGGCCAGGACGGAGCGGCCATTCGTGAGCTGAGCGTAACCCCGGATCGCGAACGCACCGAGAAAGAGTCGGTCCACGTCACCGGCGACAACGACGAAGACATCAACAAGCCGCGGCGAGGAGCATACTCGCACAACCAGATCCGGCGCCGTGTCGACGAGATCATCAAGGACAATGCACGCAGTGTCGCCGACTTCGTCGACGGTCTCATCACCGACCACGCGTCGGACGCACTCGTTCTGGCCGGAGAGGTGCAGGGCAGAACCGCCGTCAAGGCTGAGCTGTCGGCACGAGCCGAGGAGATGCTTCATGAGATCTCCGAGGGCGGCGATGGAGACGAAGGTGCCGAAGAGGCGATTGACGTGGCCATCAGGACGTTGGTGACGAGGCTCGCCGAAGAACGAGAGGCTGAGAACTCGGAGCGTCTGGGCGAAAGCAAAGCACACGGCCGTGCGGTCGAAGGGCGAGCAGAAGTCGAAAAGGCAGTGGAACGCGGAGCAGCGGCGGTCCTTCTGCTCGATGATGCCGAGGCCTCAGCAGGAGAAGCGGAGATCGTCTCCGCGGCTATCCTGTCCTCAGCTGAGGTCGGTCTCAGTCACGATCCGATGAGCGACGGCATAGCTGCGATCCTCCGCTACGACGTCGGCGCTGCGCTGGCGGACTGAGCAGCAGCTATACGATGGTCGGCAGTAGTCAATGGGTTACATGTGTATGGTTGGTCAGTGACAGCCGATCTCGGCAGGCCGGAAGGATCTCCTGATGAATCGCCCGACGGAACGCTCGACCCCGCCCGGCCCGAAGTCGCTCGGCGACGAAGTCATCCGCCAAACCCGCACCCCGCGACGCGTGCTCGTGCTCGGGGCGACCGGTTACATCGGCGGTCGCCTTGTGCCCCGACTGCTGCAGGCCGGGCACCGGGTTCGGGTCGGGGTGCGGCGGCCGGAGAAGCTCAAGCAGGTTCCATGGGCAGCCGACGTCGACGTGAGAACCGTCGACCTCGACACCGGTGGCGGTCTCGATGACAGCCTCGGCGGCATCGAGACCGTCTATTACCTGGTGCATTCCATGGGCTCCGGCGGGGACTTCGAGGCAGCCGAAGCCGAAGCGGCCAGGCGCTTCGCCAGCGCGGCCGCGTCTGCCGGCGTGCGTCGCATAGTCTACCTCGGAGGGCTCCATCCGGAGGGACGTGAGCTCTCGAAGCACATGCGTTCACGAGCGAACGTCGGACGGATTCTGCTCGACTCCGAAGTCGAAGCGATCGTCTTCAACGCCGGCATCATCATCGGCTCCGGATCGGCTTCGTTCGAGATGATCCGCCACCTCGCCATGACCCTGCGCTGGATGCCGGCACCGGACTGGGTGTCCAACCGTGTCGAGCCGCTCTCGGTTCGTGACGCTCTCTACTACCTTCTCTCCGCGGCCGATGTGCAGGAGGCGGTCAACCGGTCCTTCGATATCGGTTCACGTCAGATCCTCACTTATGCGAACGTGATGCGTACCTTTGCTGCCGTCGCAGGGCTCAAGCCCCGCCACGTCATCGCTTTGCCTCTTCCCGCACCGACGCTGTCAGGCATCTGGGTCGGGTTGGTCACCCCGCTGCCGTTCAGCCTCACCTTGCCGCTCGTCCAATCCGTGCAGGAGGATGCTGTGGCCTCGGACCAGGACGTCGACGCGGTCATCCCGCCGCCCGAGTCCGGGCTCATCGGGTTCGCCGACGCCGTCCGACTCGCCCTGCGCCGTGAAATCGAAGGTGCCGTGGATACGAACTGGGACGCCGACGCCGGAGAGCTCGACGAGGCGGCCCAGCCGTCGCCCAGTGATCCGAAGTGGTCCGGCCGGCGCATCTACACCGATGAACGGTCGACGACGATCAGCGGTGTCAGCGCCGCCGAGGTGTGGCCTGTGATCGAGGGGATCGGTGGGACCAACGGCTGGTACTCGTGGCCGCTGGCATGGAAGATTCGTGGGATCTGGGACAAAGCAGTCGGAGGCGCTGGCCTCAACCGGGGCCGACGGCTGCCCGACAGCCTGCGCATCGGCGATCCCGTCGACTGGTGGCGAGTCGAACAGCTGGAGCCGAACTCTCGTCTTCTGCTGCGCGCCGAGATGAAGGTCTCCGGTCACGCGTGGCTCGAATTCGCTCTGACAGACTCAGTCGAAGGCTGTGAGTATCACCAGACGGCGACCTTTATCCCCACTGGAGTGCGAGGCCGCATCTACTGGGCCCTCGTCGCCCCGTTTCATCGCTTCATCTTTCCCGCCATGGCGAAGAACATCGCAGCCGAGGCGCGGCGCCGAGCCTGAACGTTCCCGGTTTTGTTGATGATCAGGGGGCTGTCGTCAGCATCGAAGCGAAGCCGTGCCTGTACGTGGGGTAGCCGAGTTCGCCCATGAGCGAGCCGAAGCGAGTTCCGTCGATCCGTTTGCCGCTCGGCTTCTCGTCGTCGGCATGGCCGGGGACGGGCACGCCGAGGCGGCCGGCGATGAAGGCGGCGACGTCGCCCATCTGAGCAGGAAGCGAATCGACAGCGTGGACCAGGTCCGGCGGTTCCGAGGCAAGTGCCAAGTGCTCGAGGCCGCGAACGAGGTCGTCTCGGTGGATGCGGTTCGTCCACCGCTGATGGTTGAACCGCTGGCCGCGTCGCACGGAGTCGATGAGGCGGGTGCGGCCAGGTCCGTAGATACCAGCCGGGCGGACGATCGTGAGGTGGTCGAAGAGCTCGGCCGCCTCGGACTCGGCCGCAGCGAGGACCTCACCCGGCCCGGACCCTGGGGCGAGTGGAGCGTCTTCGGTGATCACACGCGTCGGGTCCTCCGCAAGGACACGCGTGGAGGAGACCAGGACGACTCGGCCCGGCTGTGACCCGAGCACGCGGGCGAGACCTCTCAGCCCGTGGAGGTAGGCCCGTTCGTATCCGGTCCGAGTCGGTTCGTCCGAAGTCAGAGTGATCACGACCGCATCGAGTGCGTCCAGTCGCGGATCGCTGCGGTCCGCGGCATCGACCCTATCGCGGCCGGGAGCTCCGAATCCGGAGAGGTCCATACTGATCGTCTCGAAGGCGTCGGGCAGTTCGGCGACGCGTCGGCGCAGTCCGATCACCCGGTGCCCCTGGTCGACCAGTCGCAGGCCCAGCCGTGTGCCCAGGTCTCCGCACCCGGCCATGAGAATCCTGCGACCGTTCGTCGTGCTCATTTCGCCTCACTCTTCATCCGGTCATAGGCGGCCAATGCCGCCTGGCGCGATGCCTTGAGATCGACGATCGGCTCGCGATCACCCTGCGAGCGTTCCGCCCGAGTGAGACCGCCCGGACCGCGGCCCAACCACCTGCCCACGTACTCGCAGTCGGGATCGAAACGCTCACGTTGGCGTTCGGGATTGAAGATCCGAAAATATGGAGCCGCATCGGCTCCGCACCCGGCCACCCATTGCCACGAGACCGGGTTGTTGGCTTCATCGGCGTCGACCAGCGTGTCCCAGAACCACTGCTCGCCGTGCCACCAGTGGAGCAGCAGATTCTTCGTGAGAAAGCTCGCCGTGGCCATCCGCACTCGATTGTGCATCCATCCGGTCTGCCACAGCTGAGCCATGCCGGCGTCGACGAGGTCGATCCCGGTCGTGCCGCTGCACCAGTGGTCGAGTGCCTCGGGGTCGTCCTCATAGGGGAAGGACGCGAATTCAGGTCGCATCGGTTCGGATTCGACGGCCGGCAGATGATAGGTCAGGTGCCAGGAGAACTCCCGCCAGTAGAGCTGCCGGATCCATGCCTGCCGATCATCGTCCCTCACCTCCGGTATGTCCAGGGCCGCTGCCAGCAGCTGGCGGGGGGAGAGTTCGCCGAAGCGCAGTCGCGGCGACAGGCCTGACGTGCTGTCAGGGTCTGCGGGGACATCGTGAGAATCTGCGTAGCCGTCGAGCCCGTCGCTCAAGCAGTCGAGCTCACGGGCCGCTTCCCTGCACCCGGGGTTCCAATGCCCGGCCACGGTCGTCCGCCACCACTGTGGAGTCCTCGCCGAGGCGAAGCTGCCCGAGCCCGTGTCGGTCCCGTCGAGAAGACCGAGATCGTCGAGGTCGCGCACCCAGGAGTGCCCGGCAAAAGCCTGTCGCTGGGCCTTCGTCGGAGAACTCTGTGTGCGCGGCGCCGGGAGGCTGTCGCCGACGCTGCGATCGCGCACAGCGTTGAAGAACGGCGTGAAGACCTTGTAGAAGTCACCGCCCTGAGGGCTGACCGTCCAAGGCTCGACGAGCAGCGCGCCGGTATGGGAGTGCACGGCACGACCGGCATCAGCCAGGTCCGTCTTGATCTGCGCGTCCAGGCGACGTGCAGCCGGCGCATAACGGCGCGACCAGCGCACAGCATCGACTTTCAGGTCCGCAGCCGCCTGCGGGACGATGTCGGCGGCCGAGCCTGCTGCGAAGAGCAGCGGGATGCCGAGCTGTGCGAGTTCGGTCTCCAGGACGCGCAGCGATTCGTGCGCCCACCACCGGGCCGCCCCGCCTAACGGGCGTGGGCCCAGGCCGTCGTCGCTGCGGCACTCTCTGATCCAGAGGCCGATCACCTGCCCGTCGCCGCAGGCCGCTGTCAGGGCCTCGTGGTCCTCGACGCGCAGGTCGTCGCGGAACCAGACGAGGGTGAGGGAATCGCGGTCGTGGCTCATCGGCAGACTCCTCTCACAGCTGGTTCGCCCAGTCGGCATTTACACCAAAGTGTAGTAGCCAAGCAGGGTTATTGGATTGTGAGGACGTCAGCTGCTGGTCGAGTAGACCTGTTGCGAGCCTCCGGCACGGGTGCGGTTGCGGCGACGAGTCTCGGGGCTGGTGCCGCGGGATTCGGACGCGCGGTGGCTGCTCGGCTGACGACCCGAAGATTCCGCGCGCTGACTGCCCGAGCGGCCATTGCCGGAGCGGCCGCCGCGGGAGTTCTCGCGACGACGATTTCTCTCGCCGGTGTGCCCGGCGCCCCGGCCGCGGCCGCCGCTCTCGCTGCGACGCGATTCGCCGCTGCGACCGCCACCGGTGGCGTCCGAGTTCTCACGGCTGCGGTCGCTGCCGGCGTCACCGCGACCCGAGCTTCCGCCGCGTCCGCCACGGCCACCTCGGCGACGGCGGGATGAACGACCATTCGACGAGGAAGGTTCGGTCTTCCTGCGCGGCTGGACGGGTTCCTTCGGCTGCGGGGCGACGAACTCGGCGATCTCACCGACGAGCTCGGTCACCTCGGGGGACTCTGCGTTGACCTTCTGCGGGGTCGCCTTGATGGCAGCCTTGCGCAGGAGGATCTGAGTGTCCTTGCGCTCTTCGGCGGTCATCACCGTGACGACGTCACCGGCGCTGCCGGCACGTGCGGTGCGACCGGAGCGGTGCAGGTAAGCCTTGTGTTCGGTCGGGGGATCGACGTGGACGACGAGCTCGACGGAGTCGACGTGGACGCCGCGGGCGGCGATGTCTGTGGCCACGAGCACCTTCGCCTCGCCATCGGTGAACGCGGCGAGGTTGCGGTCGCGCGCACCCTGCGACAGATTGCCGTGCAGGTCGACCGCGGGGATACCGGCTGCCGTGAGTTGGCGGGCGAAGCGTTTGGCCCGGTGCTTCGTGCGGGTGAAGAGGATGCGGCGGCCCGTGCCGGAGGCGAGCTTGTGTACGAGTTCGTTCTTGTCGTCGACCGACACCTCGAACACGTGGTGGGTCATGGCCGAAACGTGGGAGGTCGCCTCGTCCACGGAGTGGAGGACCTCGTTGTGGAGGAAACGACGGACGAGTTTGTCGACGTCGTTGTCCAAGGTGGCGGAGAAGAACATCCGCTGTCCCTCAGCCGGGGTCTGGTTGAGGATTCGGGTGACTCCGGGCAGGAACCCGAGGTCAGCCATGTGGTCGGCCTCGTCGAGGATGGTGACCTCGATGTTCTCGAGCGTGAGGATGTCCTGCTGGAGCAGGTCCTCGAGGCGACCCGGGCAGGCCACGACGATATCGACTCCGGCCTTGAGCGCGACCTCCTGGCGACGCTGCTTGACGCCGCCGAAGATCGTCGTCGTCCGCAGGCCCACGGCCTTGGCCAACGGATCGATGGCCTCGGTGATCTGCGTGGCGAGCTCACGGGTGGGAGCAAGGACGAGCCCGCGCGGATGGCGGAACTTCTGCGAACCCTCGCCGGATTCGGACAGGCGAGCGACGAGCGGAATGGAGAACGCCAGGGTCTTGCCGGACCCGGTCTTTCCGCGGCCGAGCACATCACGGCCGGCCAGCGTGTCGGGCAGAGTGTCCTGCTGGATCGGGAAGGCCTGGGTCTTGCCTTCACGGTCGAGGGAGTCGACGAGCTTGGCGGGAACACCGAGGTCGGCGAACGAGGTGGCTTTCTTCGCGCGATTGCCGGTGCTGCCTGCGGTGGTGTTGCGTGTGCTGCCTCCGTGGGTGCGGGTGCTGCGGGGATTGGTGCGTGTCTGTGAAGTAGTGATGGGATGGCCCTTCGACGTGCCGGAGGGCGTGCCGGTGCCGTGAATAGGTGGCAGGCAACCGCTTCCGGTCATGGAATGAGCGCTGTCGGCGCTCTCGATCGCCGAGAGAAAACGGCTTCGGAAATGCGCGGGTGCTATCACCCAGCTGCAGAGACGAGGCGTCCTGACGACGCAGGGAACCCGAAATCGGGTTCGCAAGTAATTACAGTATAGCCCCGGCGGCGCGTGAGACAGAATCCGCGGGCTTCGCGGCGGGCACGGAATCAGGCTCGGAGACTGCGGCGACCGGCCGTCGGCGAACTCGGCGGTGCCCGGTCACCCATGCGGAGAGCGCCACCGACGCCCAGCCGATGCCGATGCCCGCGATGTCGTCGAGGATGTAATGCCATCCGAAGTAGATGGTGGCCACGACCGTCACACCGAAGAAGATCCAGGTGAACACCTGGACGGCGCGATGCTGTTTCGTCAGCGTCATGAACAGTGCTGCGGCGAAGGTGACGGAGACGTGAAGCGAAGCGAACGCGGCGACACCCTGGATGGAATCGCTTCCGATCGGGTTGCTGAGGTAGTCGAGGCGAGTGTCGATGAGGGATTCCTGGAGCTCACTGACTCCGGTGTCGGGCAGCGCCCGGAAGACCTCGGCGTGGCTGAACACTGGACCGACCGACGGCAGGAGATAGTAGCTGACGGTGCCGAGCACCCAATTGAGGCTCAACATCGTCGTATACCAAGCGCCGACGGCGAGTCTGCGATTGAGCACGAGGACCGCGCCGAGGCTGATCGGAATGAGCGGCAGGTAAGCGAGGTAGGCGATCGACAGCAGGTTCGCCGCGATGCCGGTGCCCAGAAGTTCGTGCAGGAGCACGGCCGGAGTGTTCCCGCCGGCGAGCCAATGGTCGAGGCGGAACAGCTGCTGATCGAAGAGGGTGCCCTCGCGGTACACCGGCAGCACGCTCTTGAGATTGCGGTAGGCGACGTAGCAGACGTAGAAGCTCAGCAGTCCGGCGCCGATGCACAGCAGCCGGTGGGTGTTCCATTCCTTCTTTGCGATGTCGACGACCGACGTCGGCAGATTTCGCCACCCGTTTCGCCTCACCGTTTCCACGACTAGCCCGGCGCCGATGAATCCGAGAATCAGCAGAGGCAGACGGATGTATGAGGGGCCGAGGAATCCGTCGGGGTCCCGCAGCGGGAGATCGAGGAAGAGGGAGGAGAACACGGCGGCCGCTCCGACGAGGAGAGCGAGCACCATGGCAAAGGTGTAGGGCCAACGTCGCAATCTGGTCATCGGAACACCGTAGTAATTCACTTTTAGTACATCTTCGGATTTTCCTCGGAGGCGGCTGACCGGAGCCCCGTTCTCGCCCGCGCCGGCGGGGCAGAACAGAATGGTCCACCCACTGTGCGGCTCGCGGCATTAGTGTTGGTTCATGACAGAAGGTCCATTGAACGCGCCTCCGAATCGCGATGACCCGATACCCGAGGGACTCAGACTCGGTGCCCGCTTCACCGGATACCTGCTGGTGATCATCGCGGGAATCACAGTCGCGATCTTCGTAGCACTGCAGGTCGCACAGATCGTCGTTCCATTCCTGGCTGGGCTCGTCCTCTCTGCCCTCCTGGTCCCCATGTCGACGTTCCTGCAGCGGCATCGGTGGCCGAAGTGGTTGGCGGTGGTCACAGTCTGGGTCGTCGTCCTCGGCCTGTTGGCCGGACTCGTCCTCCTCATCACCTTTCAGATCAGAAGTGAGATACCTGAGATCCAGAAGCAGGTGGCGACGACCCTGGACGCGGCGAAGCAGCTCTTGGCCACTCAGCCGTTCGGAATCACCGAAGCCAAACTCAATGACCTCGTCGATTCCTCGGGGAAGTGGCTGCAGGACAACGCCGCCGGTCTCGGCTCCGGTGCCGCCGAGGTGGGCACGACGGCGGCGCATGTCATCGAAGGCGTCATCATCATCCTGTTCGTCACCCTCTTCGCGCTCATCGACGGACGCGGCATCTGGACCTGGGTCGTCAACATCTGGCCGAAGAAGGCGCATGCGCGGATCTCCGCGGCCGGTGAGGCCGGTTGGAAGACGCTGACGAACTTCATTCGGATCCAGCTCGTCGTCGCGGCCAGCGATGCGATCGGAATCGGAGTCGGTGCACTGATCCTCGGCGTCCCCTTGGCGGTGCCGATCGCCATGGTGGTCTTCCTCGGTGCCTTCGTGCCGTTCGTCGGAGCGATCGTGGGCGGAGCGGTCGCAGTGGGCTTGGCACTGCTCTTCAACGGCTGGGTGCACGGCCTGATCATGCTCGGGGTCGTCATCGTCGTCCAGCAGCTCGAAAGCCACGTCCTGCAGCCGTGGCTGACAGGACCCACAGTGAAGATCCACCCCTTGGCGGTGATCCTCGGGGTGACAGCGGGAGCAGCGGTGGCGGGCATCGCCGGGGCCTTCTTCTCCGTGCCGGTCATCGCGACTCTCAATGCGATGATCCACGCGGCCAAAGACTACAGAGTGGGACAGCGTTGAGACGGGCCGGGCCACGGTTGAATCGAGTGCGAATCGTCAAGGGCGCTCTTCGGCGTCTGCTCGACGACGAGTGCCTCGACAGAGCAGCCGGGCTGAGCTTCTACGCTCTGCTCTCTGCTGCCCCGGCGATCCTCGCCATGGTGTCGCTGCTCGGCGTGGTCGGGGAAGCCGAGTCGACTACGAAGGCGGTGCTCTCCCTGGTCCACGGAGTCTCGGCTGAGGCGGCCACGGCGATCCGCCCGTTCATCGTCGAACTCACCGAGTCGTCTTCGGCCGGAGCCACCCTCATCGGCAGCCTGCTGCTGGCGATCTGGTCGTCGTCGAAATACATCGGCGCATTCGGCCGTGCCCTGAACGCTGTCTACCGGGTCGAGGAGACTCGGCCGTACTGGAAGTTCAAGCCGCTCATGCTCCTGATGACCGTGATCACGCTCATCGTCCTGGCCGCTCTGGGGCTGCTGCTCGTGCTGTCCGGGCCCATCGCCGAAACGCTCGGCGAGTTCATCGGAATGGGCGCGGTTGCCCTGCTGATCTGGAACGTGGTCAGATGGCCGGTCTTCGTCTTCTTCGTCATGCTGCTCATCGCGCTGCTCTACTACGTGACCCCGAACGTCAGGCAGCCGAAGTTCCGGTGGGTCAGCCTCGGTGCCTTAGTCGCGCTGCTCGTGCTGCTTGCCGTGTCGGCCTGCTTCGTTCTCTACATCAACAACTTCAGCAGCTACAACGTCACCTATGGGTCGATCGGGGGAGTGATCGTCGGGCTCGCCTGGGTGTGGATGGTCAACCTCTCGCTTCTCCTCGGCGCCGAGTTCGACGCTGAGATCGAACGCGAGCGGCAACGGCAGTCCGACGGTGCCGCAGACCGCAGGAATCAGTTCAGACGACGTGCGGCGAACTCGGCGGCATTGTGAAGCACGGTGTTCGTGTCGTCGAGCACCCGCCCGAAATGGAGGAACGAATGGAGCACATGCGGATACTCCTCGAAGCGGACGTCGTTGCCTGCCCGCTGCAGGGTCCTGGCCAGCGCCCGGCTGTCATCGCGCAGCGGATCGAGCCCGGCGGCCGCGACGAACACCGGCGGCAGACCGGACAGATCGGCGGTCAGATGCGCGACGAACGGTGAATGTTCGTCCTCAGGGGTCGGCAGGTAGTCGTCGAGGAGGTTGCTGAGGTCGTGGATGCCCATGCCGTCCCAGTCGCCGCCGTAGAGCCTGCGACTGGCCGAGTCGATGAGACCGTGGCTGCCGTAGATGGGCAGGAGGGCGCGCAGAGCCGAGAAGCTCGCGGGACTCGCCCCGATGGTCTCCGGTTCATCGCGCAGAAGCAGACCTGCGCCGAGGGTGAGAACCGCCCCAGCCGAATCCCCGGAGATGGCCAGACGTGTGCCGTCGATGCCGAAATCCTCACCGTGGCCGGCGAGGTGGTCGACGACCCCGGCACATTCGTGCAGCGCCTGCGGGAACTTCACCTCCGGCGACAGCGAATAGTCGACTCCGATCACGGCGAAGCCGCCGGCAGCGGCGAGCACGCGCATGATTCGGTCATGTGTATCGAGGTCGCCGAGGCTGAACCCACCGCCGTGGAGGAACAGGAGACCGGGCAGGACCGCCTCGGTGGTGGGGCGATGGATGCGGATCGGAACGTCGACCCCGGCGGTGCGGATGTGGTGATCATCGGTGCGGGCCATGGTCGGCCCACCCTCATTCCACAGCGCGCGTTCGGCCCGGTATTCGGCGCGTTTGGCGGCCAAGGATCGAGCGGCAGGGGAGAGGTCACCGGAGGCAGCGGCGAAGTCCTCGCCGGCTCGGCGGCACGCGTCGGCCCGAGTGGCCTGGACGGCCATGATCTCGCGCATCTGCGGCGACATCGATGCCACGATGTCGGCAGGAATGGTGGCCAGCAGCGCTTCGGTGAGCGCGGGGTCGACGGTCACGCCGGGAATCATCAGCCTCATTCTTGGTCGGCGGCAATGATTCCCAGCTTAGCGAGGCCAGCGTCGGCGGCCGCGGTAGGACTCACCTGAGAAGATCCGGAATATCTGCCGATCGTCGCTGTTATGACAAGGGGACTGTGACACCAGTCCTTCACCGCCGAAGACACTGCAGGAGCCAACCCTTGACCGAACACATGCGCAGGCACGAGACCGACCACGAAATCCCTTGGTCACTGCCGATCGTCGTGCGCCGGTCCAAGACCGCTATCTCTCGCCACATCGATGTCCTCGAGGCCACCTCTCGTGCTGTCGTGACCTTCCTCGACGATCCGCGCTCGCAGCCGGACGGGGACTGGAATGAGGCCGTCGAATACTGGCGTGACGGAGCGATCCGCAAGGTCGTGCGCCGTGGCGACGGGAAGAAACTTGAGGACGCACGGGCACTCGGGTGCGTGAGCGTGACCTTCGGCGGCACCGACGATTTCGCCCCTGCCGAGGCGCTGGTGTTCGCGCCCGGTCCGGTCGAGCCCCTTCCGCCTGAGCTGAAGAAGCTGCAGGTCGGCGGCACCGAGTTCCCGGACGAGGGCGAGAGTTCGGTCCCCGCCGCCGAGGCGGTTGTGACGATCGAACTCTCACCCGATCTGACGCTGACGACGGGAAAGGCCGCCGCCCAATGCGGTCATGCCGCGCAGCTGGCGTTCGAGCAGATGCCCGACGATGTGCGGGATCGCTGGCGGGAATCGAGTTTCAGCTTGCGCGTGATCACGGCGAGCCGGGAATCGTGGGCCGCGAACGACCAGCAGATCAGCGTCGTCGACGCGGGCTTCACCGAAGTCGACGGCCCCACGGAAACCGTCCGCGCTCGTTGGTGAACCAGCCCGCTCGCCGGGCGGCTCACCCTGCCCTGCACCACACGAATCGGCGGTGGGACGGGAAGTGGGGGAGCCGCCTCGGCGAGGGGGGACTCAGACGTTGTCGAGGTCTTTGAGCTCGTCCTCGGTCAGCGGCCGCGTCTTCGTGCCATTGCCGAACTCGTCGAGGTAGATGATGTGTTTGACCATCTCACCGGTCTCTTCGTCCTTGACTTCGATGATGTCACCGGGTTGGGTCGCTGGCTGGTAGAAATCTTCATTGACTCCGGTCATCGTGACCACCTCCTACAGGTATCCTCACCATACGATGCTGTGAACTGAGTCTCAAGGGCCCCTATTGCTACCTGACGGCGGCCCAGCAACCTGGCGCCAGGTTGCTGGGCCGCCGTCAGGTAGCGATAGAGGGTTTTCAGGGTGCGGAATCGGTAGTCTGAGTTCATGGAACGACAGAGATTTCACACCACCGGAGGTCGCGATCGCAATGTCGCCGAGGAGGCCCGCCCCGGAGAGGACGAGTTCCGCGTCGATATCGAACGGATCCGGTTCTCCCCGTTCTTCTCCCGCCTGGCCTCGGTCACCCAGGTCATCCCGCAGGCAGGGTCGGGCACGGTCATCCACAACCGGCTGACGCATTCGCTCAAGGTCTCCGCGGTGGCCCGGTCGATCGCGATCACGTTGAACAACGCTGACGAAGGGACTCGGGAAACGGTCAACCGCCTCGGCGGGTGTGATCCGGTTGTCGTCCAGGCGGCCGCGGCCGCCCACGATCTGGGGCACCCTCCGTTCGGCCACCTCGGCGAGAAGGAACTCGACCGGGTGTCGCGGCAGGTGCTGCGCCTCGAGGACGGGTTCGAGGGGAATGCGCAGACGTTTCGGATCCTCACCGCCCTCGACAGCTGTGAGGCCACGGCGCGCGGTCTCAACCTCACACGCGCGATTCGGGCCGCGGTGCTCAAATATCCGTGGGAGCGCGGGGAATGGACCGGCGACCGGGCGTCGTCGGCGGCGCGGATGCCACGCGGGGTCGGCGACGATGTCAGCGAGGGAGCGATGAAGTTCTCCGCCTACGCCACCGAGGTCGAAGAGATGGCGGACGTGCTCTCGGCGTTCCCGGCGATCGGGAAGTATCAGCAGACGCTCGAGTGCGCGGTCATGGACGTCGCTGACGACATTGCCTACGCGGTGCACGACCTGGACGACTTCTACCGGTCGAACGTGCTGCAGTACACGGCTGTGTCCGCTGAGCTCGGGCGGTGGCTGCGCGATCATCGCGAGTTGGCGGCCCTGGACTCTGCGGAGTTGGATCGGCGCCGTCCCGGCCATGCGCTCGAAGCAATCCGGCGACACATCGGGGAGAAGGATCCGTGGATCGCCTCGGAGGAGGCGTTCCGGGAGTCGGTGGAGCGGGTCAACCGGGATCTCGTCGAGGGACTCCTCGGCGTCCCCTACGACGGGGGACTGGAGGCGGATCGGGCGGTCACCGGGTTCACCCGGCGGTGGATCGATCGGTTGCAGGCCTCGATCGTCGTCGACCCGGATCCGCATATCCGCAGCGGTCATGTGCGGCTGAGCCAGGAGGCTTGGCACGATGTCGTGGTGCTCAAGTTCGTGCATTCGCGGTTCGTGCTCGAACGGTCTGACCTGGCCGTGTATCAGCGTGGGCAGACGCGGATCATCGCGTCTCTGGTCGAGGGATTCCATGAGTGGCTGCTCGATCCGGATGAGGCTACGCGGATTCCCCGGCGTCTGGTCGATTCCGTCGAGGCGGCCACGCAGGAGTATTCGGATCTGTACGCGCGCAACCCTGCTGCGTTGGGGGACGAGGGCGCGGCCGGCATCGTGCGGCGTGGTCGAGCACGGGCGGTCGTGGACTACATCGCCTCGTTCACCGATGCGCAGGCCATGTCGGTCAACGCCCTGATCACCGGTGCCTCAGAAGAGCCGTGGGAGGCAGGGCGCGGGTTGTAGGTCTTGGGTGAATGTCGAACGGCGGGATCGAAGATTTCTCTTCGATCCCGCCGTTCGCGGTTTCAGCTCAAGCGCTGAGCTGGATCACCTGCTCGGTTGCACGCACTCAGTGCTTGCCAGCCGAGGCGCGGTAGCGGCGGGTTCCCCACACCGCTGCTGCACCACCGGCGATGAGCAGTGCGGCGAATCCGACCATGGCCGGGAGGCCATCGGCACCCGTCCGCGGCAGGTCTCCACCGGCATTGCCCGAGGCGTTAGTGCTCGAGCCAGCTGAGGCGTCTGCTCCGGTTCCGGCGTTGGCCGACGATCCGGCGTTGGCCGATGCGGCCTGATCCGAATCTGCCGAAGCCTCATTCGCGTCGTCTGCCGACGATGCGTTGGCTTCGTCGCCGTCTGCCGCTGCTGCAGCGGACGCCTCGGAGGAGGAGTCCGCCGTCGACGCTGCAGAAGCGGCGGCACCGGCGTTGGCGTTGGCTGCGGCAGATGCCTGTGCATTGCTGTCATCCGAGTTGTCGGCGTTTGCGGCTGCGTTGGCTGCCTGCTGTGCCGAGGCGTTCGGATCCGATGTCGCATCCGCTGAGGTCTCCGAGGAGGCCTCTTCGTTGGCGGCGGACTCTGCGGCTGCTTCGGCGTTCTCGTCAGCTGCTGCCGATGCCGTGTTGTTGGCATCGTTGTCGGCTGCTGCCTGGGCGGCTGCCTCTGCGACTGCGTTGCTGTTGTCATCGGCGTTGGCCGAAGCCGAGGCCGATGCGGCAGCGTTCACATTGGCATTCGCATCGGAATCGTCCGAAGCGGTGGCCGCGGCTCCGTCATCAGCACCGTCGGCGTCAGCAGCTGCGTTGGCAGAAGCTTCCGAGGAGGAATCAGCGGTAGAAGCTGCGGACGCAGCAGCTGCCGGATCGGCATCAGCGGCGGCCGAAGCATCGGCGTTCGTCGAGTCCGAGTTGTCGGCGTTCGCGGCGGCGTTGGCTGCCCGCTGTGCCGAGGCGTTCGGATCCGATGTCGCATCCGTCGAGGTCTCCGAGGAGGCCTCTTCGTTGGCTGCCGACTCTGCGGCTGCTTCGGCGTTCTCGTTAGCTGCTGCCGATGCCGTGTTGTTGGCATCGTCATCGGCAGCTGCTACTGCTGCTGCCTCAGCTGCAGCGTTGCTTTCGTCATCGGCGTTGGCCGAAGCCGAGGCCGAAGCGGCTGCGTTCACATTGGCATTCGCGTCTGCTTCGTTCGCGGCATCAGGATCTGCTGCTGCGCTGGCGTCAGACTCGGCTGCTGCCTCTGCGGAGGCCTCGTTCGAGGAATCAGCGGTGGAAGCGGCCTCAGAAGCGGCAGCGGAGTTCGCGTCCGACGCCGTCGATGCCTCTGCGTTCGTGTCATCGGAGTTGTCAGCCTGTGCAGCGGCCTGCGAAGCAGCCGTCGACGAAGCATTCTCATCCGTTGTCGAATCAGCCGACGCCTCGGAGGATGCGTCCTCGGTTGCTGCCGACTCGGCGGCTGCTTCGGCGTTCTCGTCAGCTGCTGCCGATGCCGTGTTGTCGGCATTGTCATCGGCAGCTGCCTCGGAGGCAGCCTGGGCGGCCGGGTTGTTGTCACCATCGGCGTCGGCCGAAGCCGAGGCCGATGCCGCTGCGTTGGTGTTCGCATCGTCATCGCCCGGGGCCGGTGCGTCCGCGGTCGCACGGACCGAGGACGAGGCCAGGTTGATGTCCGCGGCGCTGATTCCGGGGAGCAGTTCAAGGCTCACCGCATTGACTGTGAAACCAGGACCGTTGTTTCCGTTGACTTGGCTCTCCTGCGCCGGATCCTTTTCAGTGGGCTGTTCGTTGATCGTCACGTCAGCAATCAGGTTGAGGTTGTCGAAGACTCCACCGAGACCATCAACAACTGGATTGATCAGTCCATCGAGGTTATCCGACAGGTCCGTCCCGATATCTTCGATCACTGTGCCCAGGGTTCCGCTCAGCGTATCGACCAACTCATCGAGCAGTGGCTCTACCAAGTCTTCCGTCAGGTCATTGAGGCTGATTCCGAGCAGCCCCAAGATCGTGTCTAGCACTCCGCCGTCAGCATCGATGTCAATGACCGGGTCGGTAGCCGTGTCCGTTCCAGCGAGCTGGCCGAGTGTGGTTTCAACGGTGATGTCTGCTGTTGTGCTGTTCACCAAATACGAGAGTTCGGCGTTGAGATTCAGAGTCACTGAGGTGTCGTTGAGTACATCGGTGACTCCGTCGGTGACCTTCGTCGTCAGTGTTCCAAGAGCGTCGGTGATCGCCTCTGTGATGTTCGTGATCGTGGCCTCGTCCAGCAGCTGTGTATTGGGACCGAGACCATTCAGTCCGTTCTCCCCGGCAGCATTTGCCACATTGACCGACACTTCGCCGGTGGCAAGATTGATCGACACGATTTCGTTTGAGTCGACGAGTGGCTCATTGATGAGTTCATCGCTGAGGTCGTCGAGAGCCGTGTCAAGGCCGTCGACTCCGATGGTTCCGGACTCGACTGCGACTCCGACGCCGAGAGCGCTTAGCTCGATATTAAGATCGCTGAGGATCTGGCCAAGGGCTCCCTCCGATCCGGTCGCAGCATCGACGGTGTCGCCGACACCTGTGAAAGTGTCGTCGAGCTGACCAGAAACCTTGCCCGCAAGAGGACTGTGCAGGTTGACTTCGGCGTCGGCCACGACATATTCGGAGTCAATGCTGTCTCCGGACGCGGTGGCTGTGCTGCCCATTGCGCCGAGCTCGAGTGAGAGCTGGTCGACGATCTCGTCCGAGAGCGCGTCGACGTTGAGCTGAGACAACAGGTCGGTCAGATTGACCTGCGCGTTACCAAATTCACCGGGATTGTCGGGGTCGAGGTTGAGAGCGCCGTCCGCTCCAACTGCTCCGGCGCTCGCCGTCGATGAATCGTACGAAGGGGCATGGCCAAAGGCATTAAGGGCACCCACTGCGCCGAGATCGAGCAGCCCATCTCCGCCGGGCTCACTGACAAGAGGCAGCGAAAGGCCGTTGCCGAGATCGAGATCGAGAGCTTGCAGAGCCTCGACATCTAGCGGAGTCGCGACCTCATCGGTGTTGTTGGGAGAGCTGCTGTACGCAGATGCGACATCGGCAAGCTGTCCGCCGAGAAGGTCACTCTCAATCAGCTGCCCGTAGGCTTCTGAGTCTTCGTTCGGGTTCTGTTCATCGGCGGCACCGGGCGAGGTCGTCAGCAGCGTCAGTCCCACAGCTGTCGCTGCGGCGACGGACCCCACCGCGATCTTCCGACCGGTTCCGGGCCGGCCTCTCAGTTTTCTCATGGTTCTCCACATCGTTCGGATCCTGATCATTTCCAAGCTTGGCCTGGACGGAAACGGGCAGTTTCCTGACAGATCCCTCACAACGTTACGGAGTAATGAAAAAGTAATCAGTGGATCACAAGAAAAGTTACCTCGTCGTTATAGTTACGTTGAAGTAGATGTAGGCGGGCATTGCGAAATCCTGTCAGTCAGGTCTCGCAGGCGCTGTAGCCGACAAAAGGCCAGTTCACAGGTCTGACGATCGCAAGTGGATTCAGTGTTCCGGGAGATGCGCCAGTCATGACCGAGTCATTGTGCTGCGTCCATATGTCACAAATTGAGATTTAAAGAGCTGCCTGCGATGTCGACCCGTGACCAAGCCGTCAGCGGCAAGGTCACGGCTTCCATGGTGTGGACGGACCGAAACGGACGCTTCGTCAGTATCTACAGTCGAGTCGAACGGCAGGAACGACGGAGATCGACGAGGGAGTTGAGACATGGCGGAGCGCACGCGATGGGCAGTGGTCGGAGCCGGCATCATCGGAGCCGCCGTGGCCCGCGAGATCCTGGGCCGCCACGACTCCGCCGACGTCACCCTCTTCGAAAAGGAAGACCACCCCGCCGCCCACCAGATCGGGCACAATTCCGGAGTCGTCCACGCCGGTCTCTACTACGAGCCGGGCAGCCTCAAAGCCACGCTCTGTCGCCGCGGTGTCGACCTCATCCGCGACTTCGCAAACGAACACAACGTCGCTTTCGACGAATGCGGCAAGGTCGTCGTTGCCACCGACGAGACAGAAGTCGAACGCCTCCACGCCATCCACAACCGCGCTCTGGCCAACGGCGTCCCCGATATCGCCATGCTCGATCGCGACGGACTGCGCGACATCGAACCGAACGCCGAAGGCCTCGCCGCCCTCCACTCACCCCACACTGCAATCATCGACTACCCCGGCCTCACCGACGCCCTCGTCGCCGACTTCCGCGCCCATGGCGGCCGTGTCCGTTTCTCCACCCCGGTCAAAAGCATCGATCGACGAGGCGGACCCACCACCCGTGGCTCCGCCATCGTCCGCACCCTGGTCGATGCCCAGGAGTTCGACCACGTCGTCGTCTGCGCGGGCCTCCAATCCGACCGCCTCGCCGGCCGCTCCGGAGAAAGCCGTACCCCGACCGTGGTGCCGTTCTTCGGTCAGTACTTCATCCTCGACGATGAATACAGCGACGCCGTCAACGGGCTCATCTACCCCGTCCCGGACCCGAAGTATCCTTTCCTCGGCGTCCACGTGACCCGGCGCATCGACGGCGGACTGATGATCGGGCCCAACGCTTTCCTCTCCTTATCCCGCGAAGGCTACCGAGGCCTCGGCCTCAACATCCCCGACTCCCTCGCTGTGGCCGCCGACCCTGGATTCTGGCGCTTCGCAGCAGCCAATATGGCCACCGCTGCCCGTGAGCTACCCGGGGTGCTCTCGATCGAGAGATTCGTCGCCGAGGCGGCCCGCTACGTTCCCTCGCTCGCCGGAGCCAACGGTCACCGCGCCACCCGCGGGATCCGCGCGCAGGCCATGAATCGGGATGGAACACTCGTTGATGATTTCGTCATCGATCGGGCGGGAGCCACGATGTTCGTCAGGAACGCGCCGTCCCCGGGAGCCACCTCGGCGCTGGCCATTGCCGAACACCTCGTCGGCATCATCGACGGGCGATGATGCCGGTGGCGGGCCTCGACGACGAAGGGCCGCCTGCCCGACCGTGAGGAAGGGGAGGCGGCCCGAATGCCAGAGCGGCTGCTCAGTCGCGCCGACTCACTTGGGTGTGCGGGTCTCTGCGCTGATGAACCAGGCCTGCTGCTCGAGTTGGGCGATGTAGCTGTGGAAGATGTCGGCAGTTGTCGGGTCCGCCGAGTCGACCTCGTCATGGCAGTCACGCATGGACGCTACAGTTGCCTCGATCGACGCGACCATGTGGTCGATGGCGTCGTGGGTGCTGATCTCTCCGTTCGGGAACTCCGGCAGCCCTGTCTGTTCGGCGATCACCGCGGGGCGACCGTCCGGAGTGGAGTGGAGGGCACGCATGCGTTCAGCGATCTCATCGCTGCCTGCACGGGCGATGTCCGTGACTTCGTCGAGGTTGAGGTGGAGGTCTCGGAAGTTCGTGCCCACGATATTCCAATGCGCCTGCTTGGCGGTCAGGCTCAGAGCGATGAAGTCGACCAGAACCGTTTGGAGGTTCTTGGTCAGGGCGTCGGAGGCGATGAAGCCGCGTTCGGCGTTCTCGCGGGTTGTCTTCTCTGAGCCATGGGGGTCGGGAACTGTCACTGACTGCGTCATGATTTCTGCTCCTGTTCTCTCCGGTTTCACGTTGACCCGGAGCCTATGATCACCATAACGCTGCCGCAGATGACGCGTAACCCCCCCCCTCAGCGCCAGCTGGTGGTCGGCCTGGACATGCAACGTTTTCGTGCACGATGTTTTCCCACCGCGCATTCAGCCCGAATCAGAGCTTCGGAGTCTGAGCGCGTATTCTGATACCGAGCATTCTGACAGTGAAGAGTCGTCGAGATGAAGGAGAGACCGGGCATGGCAGTACTGGTCACAGGCGGGGCAGGCTACATCGGGTCGCACGTGGTGCGGCTGCTCACCGAACGCGGCGACGAGGTGCTCGTCGTCGACGACTTCTCCACCGGCATCGACGCGCGCGTCGACGGACTGCCCGTGGTCAACCTCGACCTGGCCGCCGCTGATGCCGAAGAGCGCCTCGTGTCCGCCATCAAGGAGCACGGCGTGGACTCGATCATTCACTTCGCCGCGAAGAAGCAGGTCGGCGAGTCCGTCGAAGAACCGGTCATGTACTACCGGCAGAACATCGGGGCACTGACGAACATCCTCGCCGCCGTCGAGGCGACCGGCATCGAATCGCTCGTCTTCTCCTCCTCAGCCGCGACCTACGGCATGCCCGATGTCGACATGGTGCCTGAGGATCTCGACTGCCGCCCCATCAACCCGTACGGCCAGACGAAGCTCATCGGCGAGTGGATGATCGACAACCAGATCACCGCCTCGCAGATGCGGGGCACCACGTTCAACGCCGTGAAGCTGCGCTACTTCAACGTCGCCGGTGCCGGCTGGAGCGAACTCGCCGACACCGCCGTCATGAACCTCATCCCGATCGTGCTCGGGCGGCTGAAGGACGGCAAGGCGCCGATCATCTTCGGCGACGACTACGACACCCCTGACGGCACGTGCATCCGCGATTACGTTCACGTCAAGGACCTCGCCGAGGCGCATATCGCCGCCCTCGACTACATGAAGGCCGGCGACACCATGGAGACCGTGTTCAACGTCGGCACCGGGACCGGCGCCTCGGTGAAGGAAGTCATCGACACCATCGCCGAGGTGACCGGCCGTGACATCGTCCCCGAAATGGGCGAGCGTCGCGCCGGTGACCCGCCGGCGCTGGTCGCCGACGTCACCCGGATCTCGGCCCTGCTCAGTTGGAAGGCCGAGTTCGGTCTCGAAGAGATCGTCCGCAGCGCCGTCGAGGCCGCGGGGATGTTGCCGAACCAAGAACGATGACGCAATCGGACCCAGCCGCAACAGCACTTCACTGGGTCCGAGCACGTTCCGCGCCAGGGCACGAGCTGCCGGTCGGGGCGCGGGTGGCACTGCATTTCCATCCCGGTGATGACGCCTCTGAGGCTGGGGTGCTCGAGTCGATTCTCGAGCTGGGACAGTATCTTTCCCAGTTCGCCACAGGCACGAGCAATGGCGGTCTGACGGCCTTCCCCGGCGGCGACCGGTGGCTCTGGGAGCAGAGAATCTTCGGTGGAGCCTATGACCATGTGGAGGTGCACCACCGACCGGTCTATGGGGCACTTGACCTCGACGGCGACCCCTTTGGGCCGGCACCGCGGTTCGGGTCGGCCTACCTGCGTCTCCGTCCGGAGGTCCTTGCGCGAGCGACGTTCGCTTACCCGGACAGCACCTTTGAGCCGGAGCTCTTCGGGGTGGCTGACCGGATGAGGCTCATTGCCGACTATCGTCGTGACGAGCGGGCTGCCGACCAGGCTGCTGCCCAGGGATGCGGCATCGTCGACCGTCTCGATCACTACATCGAGGCCCATATCCACGGAGGGGTGAAGGTGCCCGATGATGTTGAAGCATTGGTGGTCGATCCAAGCTTCGCCGATCATGCGGTCGTGGAGAGAGCCGGCCGCTGCGGCCTCGTTGTCGAGACTCACCCCGGCTATGTCGCCGAGGTTGCCGAAATTGCGGCGCACCCGGAATATCGGGGCCAGGATGTGGTCGAGCTCGCGCAGCGGATCGTCGAGAGGCTGGCGAACTCAACCCAGTTGCTCCCCATTCATGTCGCACGTGCCAGACGGGTGTGGGACCTCGACGGGCAGCAGAGCAAGAAGCTTTGGCACTGCCTCGCACGATTTGGTCGGACCTGGTGAACCACTCCGTTACTTCGCGGGTTTCATCTCGCTTTCGACGACCCATTTGTGGTTCGTCATCTCCATCTCATCGGTCTTGATATCGACCATGTAGACGGTCTCGTCCGTCGCTGAGTCGATCGTCGCCTCGGCACCCTTCATTCCGGGCATATGATCGGCGTTGACGGTGGCCTTGTCGCCCTGCTGCAGCGGTGCCTTGCCTGGGTCCTTGAGCTCTTCGTGGACGACCCACTTGTGATCCTTGACCGGGTCGCCGCCGTCGGTCGGCGTGTAGCTGATTGAGTAGGTCGTGGTGTCGAAGGCGCCGGAGACTGTTGCCTCGGCGCCCTTCATTCCCGGCATGTGGTCGGCGGAGAGGACGACTGTGTCGCCGACATCGAACTTCGGGTCGGCGGCTTTCTTGATGCCCTCCGGTGGGTCGCCGCCGTCGGCGGCGTGCCCTTCATGGCCACCCGATTCGTGTCCGGATTCGCTGTGGTCCATGTCGTCGTGTTCGGAGCCGCCAGTTTCGCTCGAGGCGGACTCGTGGCTGCCGTGGGGGTCTTCTCCGCCCGATCCGCGGCCCTCGTCATTCGCAGTTGAGCAGCCTGCCAGAGCCAGTCCGAGTGCTGCGGTGACCGCAGTGAGGCGGGCGGCTGGATTGAGCTTCTTCATGAGTGGTCTCCTGGTTCGGTGAGACGGTCGCGTCGGATTCGCTCGGCGGCAGATGGGAACCTTTCAGGGCATCCCATCTCGTGGACCCGCCACGGTCACCCTATACCCCTTATGGGTATGATTGCCAAGACGGCATACGTGCTCTGCATCCGTAGTGACATGGGGATATATATGAAGACGACGCAATTCGTGTTGGGGGCTGCGGCCTTCGTTCTTGCCCTGCCCGGGTGTTCTGCTTCTGGAACGGGAAGCGAAGCATCCACAGAATCAGGAGAGTCTGCAGCAGTGCAGTCGGGTTCGGCTGAAACGCTGCTAGCTGACCTCGATCTGGCCGACGAGGACGTCACAGGAGTCATCGATCAACTCGATCGCCTGCCTGTCGACGAGAGGCCCACCGACCTCATGGCCTCGGTCCAGCCGGACGAACTTGTTCTCACCGATGGACAGCAAGAGGCGACGATGGCACTGCCGGAGGGGAAGAGCTACGTCTCCATCGCTCCTTTCGTCGATGAGACGCACGACTGCTCCTACCACAGCCTCACGACCTGTCGGGGCGAGTTGAGCGAGAAGGACGTCGATGTGGTGATCACAGACTCAGAGACGGGCGAAGCAGTGGTGGATGAGTCGACGACGACCTTCGATAACGGGTTCGTCGGATTCTGGGTGCCGTCCGGCATCACCGGTACCATCGAGGTCACCGCCGAGGGCAAGACCGGTACGACCGATTTCTCCACGAGAAGCGATGGGCCCACCTGCGTGACCGACCTCAAGTTGAAGTAGTTACGAGGAAGCCGGGCCGACCGTCGTCACCCACTCGACAGGAGCACTGCTATGACCCACCATATCGTCATCGGAGCGGGCTTGGCCGGTGCCGCGGCCGCATGCTCACTGACCGCGCGCGGCGAGGACGTCACTGTGCTCGAACGGCATACCCCGGCCAACGACCGTGGCAGCTCCCATGGCTCAGCGCGGATCTTCCGGTATGCCTATCCCGATCGTCTCTACACCGAACTCGTGGTGCGCGCCCGTGAACTGTGGGACGACCTCGAGGCGAAATCGGGGACGGAGCTGATCACTCGCACCGGAGCTCTCGACTTCGGCGACGCCAGGCACACGGATTTCCTCGCCGAGATCTTCGAAGCCGTCGGCGTCGAATACGAAGTCCTCGATCCGGCACAGGGCGCAGAACGGTGGCCGCAGTTCGCCTTCGATACCGAAGTTCTGTGGCACCCCGACGCCGGCGTCATCGATGCCGAGACCACGGTGACGACCATGCTCGACCGTGCAGTGGACACCGGTCAGGCTCGGATACTCACCGATTGGACGGTCACCGAGGTGGCCCGACGTTGCGTGGGCGGCTTCAGTGTCACCTCGGCGACGGGGGAATCTGTGGAGGGCGACCGCGTGATCGTCGCTGCGGGCGGGTGGCTGCCCGACCTCCTCGGCGATCTTGGCCTTCCGCAAGGATTCCTCGACGCACTGCCGAGGTTCGAAGTGCGGCAGGAGCAGGCCTTCCACATGCCCTACCGCGATGCCGACGCAGACGGACGGCCGAGCACACCCTGGCCGACGTTCATCCACAAATCCGGTGAAATGTTCACCTACGGACTGCCCGGCGGGCGGGATGCCGGCTTCGCGGGGCAGAAGTTCGCGCAATTCAACGGCGGGAAGGTCATCGGTTCGGCGCTCGACCAGGACGGACAGATCACCGAGGAGATGCGGACCCGAATGATCGACTATGCGAAGCGGAACCTGCCGGGGCTCGTTCCGGAACCGTACGCGGAGACCACGTGTCTGTTCACGAACACACCGAACGAGGATTTCGTCATCGACGAGGTGGATGGCCTGGTCATCGTGTCTGCCTGTTCGGGGCACGGGGCGAAGTTTGCGCCGCTGCTCGGTGAGTTCGCGGCCGACCTCGCAACGGGAGCCAGCAGTGTGCCGGAACGGTTCCGGGTGGGCGCTGCTGCTCGGTGACTTGCCGGCGACGGGGCGGTTCAGCGCTTTGACGCGATGATGAGGTGCCGCGTCGAATGAGCAACGAAGGGTTCGCCCGTGCGCATCTGCGTGTCGAGCTCTTGCAGCTGCGGAAGGTAATCGGCGACCGCGAAATCGGGCACCCACCATGGGCACTTGCGCAGGATCCAGACGACCGCGCCGACGTCGTAGAACTCCATGCGGCAGCGTGCGGTGGTCAGCGTTTCGACCGTGAGTCCGGCCGCCTCGGCGGCATCCGATTCGGTCTTTGGATGTCGAGCTTTGCGGTTTTCGGGAAGCGGTCCGAGGAAGAACTCGATGAGTTCGAACGCCGAGGCCGGACCTACGTGCTGTGCGAGGTAAGTGCCGCCGGGGACGAGCACACGGCTGATCTCTGACCACGCAGGACTCACGGGATGCCGCGAAGTGACGAGGTCGAAGCTGCCATTGGCAAACGGCAATCGGCGCGGGTCGGCTTCGACGACATCGACTCCTCGCGGGCCGAGCCGGTGACGGGCCACAGCGATATTGGGGCGGTACGATTCGGTCACCGCCATGCGCGGCGGCAGAACCGGTGCCTCATCGACGACCTCACCGCCGCCGGTGTCGATGTCGAGGGCCGCGGTCGCCGTCGACAGCCGCCTGGCGAGGAGGTTTGCGTAACCCCAGGGTGGCCGCTCCTCGGTGGCGCGCCCATCGAGCCAGCCGAACCCCCACCCGGTGACATCGGCGGACTGTGCTTCGGTGACGAGCTCGTCGAATGCGCGCATGTTTCCATCCTCGCGCACACGACTCTCACCCGTCGAGCCACGCGGTCACATCGGCGAGCAGATCGTGCGGTGCTTCGAGCGGGACGAGGTGGCCCGAGTGCGGAAATCGGGTCACGTGTGGACGGCGGGGAAGCGCCTCGGCGAGACGGTCGGCCTGGTCGACGGGAATCCATGGGTCGTCCTCACCCCACCCGATGCGGACCGGGCAACGCACCTCGCCGAGGCGGTCGACGATGGGTGGCGTGTGCTCGGGACGCAGCGCGGCGATTTGCTGGTAGAACGCAGACTGACCAGCGATAGTGCACCAGGGTGCGCTGAGTGCGGCGATCCATTCTTCGCTGAGACTCGAGCGGTTTTCGCCTGTCGGAGAATCGTCGGCTGTCGCGGCTGCCGCACCCGCGATGTATTCGCGGACCAGTGCGCGATGGAGGCGAGGCGGGAGGGCGGCGAAGACCTTTTCGTTCTCGGCGACGAGGCGGAAGAACGGTGAACCCCACGGGTCGAGAGTGACGACGTCGAGCAGATACAGCGACGCGAAATCGCAGCCCTCGAGCAAGTGCGCACCGAGCGCCACAGCACCGCCGATGTCATGGGCGATGACATGGGGATTCGAGACGTTCCAACAGTCGATGAGCTCGGCCAGTCGACGACGTTGGGTGATGAGATCAACGGCGGGGGCCGCCTCGGCGAGGGGATTGCCCGTCGGCTGTGCCGACGTAGTGGAGGGATCGGGGATGGAATCGTCGGATGTGGCGGGAATCGACTCGCCGTATCCGGGCATGTCCCAGAGGCGGATGCGGTTCGTATGCGCGAGGTCCCGGGCGAGTGGCAGCCACATGCGGGATGACCACGGGGTTCCGTGGCAGATGATCACCTCGCCGAGGCGGTCATGGACGTTGCCGTGGGAGGTCGGTGAGATGGTCGTGGTGGCCACCTCGGCGCCGTCGCTCAAGGTGATGCGGTCGGTGGATATGCGGAAAGCGGGGCTGCGATCGGTGGGCGTCGTCATGAATCGACGGTAGAACTTCAGGTCGACCTGAAGTCAAGGTGTCATCATGGAGTCATGAAGATCGGGGATGCGGCCGCGCAGCTGGGGACGGCAGCGCATGTACTCAGGCACTGGGAGGACGAAGGCGTCGTCGTGCCGGACCGGACAGCGGCCGGGCACCGTGACTATTCGGCCGAGCACCTGAGCAGGTGCCGGATCGTGCTGTCATGCCAGAGCGTGGGCATGAGCCTCGCCGAGATCCGGGCGATTCTGCATCGCGGTGAGGCAGGGCGTGCGGAGGTGATCGCTGATCGGCTGTCGGCGATTCGAGCGCAGCGAACCTCGCTCGACTCAGCGGAGAAGTTCCTCCTCCACGTCCGCAGCTGCCGGCACGACCTCATGACCCGGTGTCCGGAGTGCTCGGAATATGCGGGGTGAGGTGGGCCGAGCTGGGACTGCGCGTAGTGATGGGGTGGCGCCGCCTCGGCGATGGAATGTTGCGATGGGCGGAACTCAGTGCGCATTGCGCGAATTCTCGGGTCGGTGATGGTCACAAAATCTCGCAGAACGGGCATGATGGCCTTATGACCACAGATATGGATATTGCGCTCAGCGCCGAGCTCGATCCCATCGTCGACATCGCCGCTGGGCTGGGTCTCGACGCGAAGGACATCATTCCCCACGGATGGACGAAGGCGAAGGTGCCCATCGACATCCTCGATCGGGCGGCCGAGAACGCCACAGACGGCAGGCTCATCCTCGTCACCGCCATGAGCCCGACCCCGGCAGGGGAGGGAAAGACCACCACGAGCATCGGCCTGGCCGACGGACTCAACGAACTCGCACGGTCGAAACCCGAGGTCGGCAAGGCCGTGCTCGCGCTGCGGGAGCCGAGCATGGGCCCGGTCTTCGGAATGAAGGGCGGGGCGGCCGGCGGCGGATACGCACAGGTCGTGCCGATGGAAGATATCAACCTCCACTTCACCGGCGACTTCGCGGCCATCGCGGCGGCGAACAACCTCGCCGCGACCATGCTCGATAACCACATCCACTTCGGCAACGACCTCGACGTCGACCCGCGGCGCATCCATCTCCGCCGCGTCGTCGACCTCAACGATCGAGCACTGCGGGGAGTTGTCGTCGGACTCGGCGGACTCAACGGGGGAGTGCCCCGCGAGGACGCCTTCGACATCGTCGTCGCCAGCGAGGTCATGGCGGTGTTCTGCCTGGCCACCTCGTTGGCTGATCTCAAGGAACGGCTGGGACGGATCGTGCTCGCCCACAGTCGGGGGCGGGAGCCGATCACAGTTGCGGACATCGGGGCAGCGGGCGCCATGACCGCGCTGCTGCGCAACGCTCTGGCGCCGAACCTCGTGCAGTCCTTGGAACATTCGCCGGCGTTCATTCACGGCGGACCGTTCGCGAACATCGCCCACGGCTGCAACAGTCTCTTGGCTACCAAGGCCGGGCTGGCGCTGGGGGACTGGGTGGTCACGGAGGCCGGTTTCGGTGCCGACCTCGGAGCCGAGAAGTTCCTCGACATCAAGTGCCGCACCGCCGGGATCTGGCCCTCAGCCGTGGTCATCGTCGCGACCCTGCGGGCCCTGAAGTACCACGGGGGAGTCGACGTGGCCGACGTCAACTCTCCCGATGTGGCGGCAGTTTTGGAGGGGATGAGCAATCTCGAGCTGCACTGTCGGAACCTGCGCGAGATCTACGGACTGACCCCGGTCGTGTGCTTCAACCGATTCCCCACGGACACCGACGAAGAGATGGCTGCGGCGATCAAGCATTTGGATGGTCTTGGAGTTGCGGCCGTGGAGTCCACGCACTGGGCCGACGGCGGCAAGGGCGCTTTGGCTCTGGCGGAGGCGGTCGTCGAGGCTGCGAGCGGGGCACCGCAGGATCCGGCCGCCTCGGCGAGGTATTCGTACGAGTTGGAGCGGCCGCTGGAGGACAAGATCCGCACGATCGCGCAGCGGATCTACCAGGCCAAAGATGTCGACTTGCCGGCCAAGGTGAACCGGAAGCTGCGTCAGTTCACCGATGAAGGCTACGCCGATGCGCCCGTGTGCATCGCGAAGACCCAGTACTCGCTGTCGACGGACGCGAGCCTGCGCGGGGCGCCGACCGACCACGTCATCGAGATCAAGGATGTGCGGCTGTCGGCCGGAGCCGGGTTCATCGTCGTCATCGCCGGCGACATCATGACGATGCCGGGCCTGCCGCGCGAACCCTCAGCGCTGAAGATCGACGTCACCGAGGACGGCAACATCACCGGCCTCTTCTAAGAGCTAATTACTACCCGACGGCGGCTCAGCAACCTCGCGCCAGGTTGCTCAGCCGCCGCCGGGTAGCAATAGGGGTCAATCGGGGCGGGCAGCCAGTTCTGTGGTTGCTCCGTCTGCCTCTGCCCTAGCGTGCTTCGACGACCTGCTTGATCGCAGCGAGGGTCTCGGGAATGCCGGTCTGCGCAGATGCTGTCCGTGCGGCGATCTCCTCGGATGCCCGTGCACCGTACTTCTCTGCGAAGAACTCCTGCCCCTCCGACAGGAACTCCCATAATTCGGTGAGCAGTGTGCCTCCATCCGCATCCCGCATACTGTAGGTCCAGTTGACTCGGCCGGGTCCCACGTTCCATCCGAAAGCCCGCCCTTCGTCGGCGACGACTACACGACTGCGAGTCTGCCACTCACGGTCAGGGGTGACGTTGCGCCCGGTGAACCAAGCTCCTACTCGTGGACCATCGCCTTCGTCCCACCAGCACTCTCGGCAGATCGGCGACCACTCTCCAGTCCGAGTCACGTCCGCAACAGTCCAGTAGACCGTCATGGGGTCGGCGCTGATGTGGATGGAATCTGCGAAGGTGAGAGACTCAGTCATGCCGGTCATCCTAGCGACCTCCGGACGCGCGCGGGCGATCTCTCAATCGTTGGTCGCGCAAGTACTTCGACCGGTCCGCAGTCAGTCGCCGGCGCTTCCTGTGACGCGATCGAAAACGGCGTCGAGAGCGGATGCCAGGGACTTGCGGTTGGCCTTGTCCATCCACTCGTTATTGAGCATTTCGTTGAGGCCGCCCGGGGTTTCGTGAGCTGCGACCAGGTCGTCGATGGGGTCGGTGGTCTGGGCGAGAGTGGTACCGAGACCGACGAACTGACCGCGGATGAAGTGATCGGCATCCGCCTGGTCCCAGCCGCGGTTGACGAGCCATGCCGTGATCGTCTGGAGGAACGCGAAGTGCGCCGACATCGTCGCGGTCACGGCCGAGAGCGTGGAGAACATCGTCTCATCGGCCGCGGTCACCGATCCGCCGAGGTGGTTCAGCAGCTCTTCGACCGCGTCGTTGGCCGGGTACACAGCGGTGACTCCCTTGCGCTCGCGGACGGCGGGCAGAGGGATGACGCGCACGATCGTCGGGGAATGCGGAAGGTTGGCCTTGAGCGTGATCGTTGAGGCGCCGGCAACGGCGCTGACCAGGGTCTTCTCTGCCGGGATGTCGAGCTCGTCCAGGACTGCGTCGGTCTGCTGCGGCAGGACCGCGAGGACGATGAGGTCGCTGCGGTCGACGACGTCCTGATTGCTCCGACAGACCGTGGCAGACTCGATGGACTCACTGAGTTTCGCTGCACGGTCGGCATTGCGTGGGGAGAGGAAGATCTGGAGGTCGGCTTTCGCCTCGCTGTCTGCAAGGCCTTCGACCATCGCCGAGGCGATCTCTCCGACTCCGATGAATCCGATGCGTGTCATGTGCTCCTCCTTGAGTGGCGTGTCCCTGTTCGCATTGTGTCATTGACTCAATGGTCCGGGTGCGGGGACCTCGAAAGGGAGGTGAGCTGCCGTGCGTCCAAACAACCCGACGGCGGCTCAGATACCTCGCGCGAGGTATCTGAGCCGCCGTCGGATAGTAATTCGAGCGGGGCGGATTCACTCGAATTCGGCGAGGACCGCCTCGGCGACGGCGGCGACCAGGGCCGGTCCGTCCTCAGATTCGGGGTCGTCGGTTTCTGTCATCACGGAGATGACGATGGGTTCGCGATCAGGAGGTGTCACCACTGCGATGTCGTTCTGAATGGCGTCCGAGTGTCCCGATTTGTCTCTGACCACCCAGCCTTCGGGAGCGCCGGCGCGGATGAGGGGATCGCCCGTCTCATTTGCCGACATCCAGTCGAGAAGCACCCTGCGATCATCGTCCGAGAGTCGCTTCGCATCGAGAAGGCCCTGCAGGCTGGCGGTGAATGCGGCCGGGGTGGTGGTGTTGTCCCTGCTGCCCTCTTCGACGTCGTTGAGCTCCGGCTCTTCGTCGGTGACCTCGGTCGTCGAGTCACCGTCCTTCTCCATGGCGTCGTCGAGAGCCTCTGGTCCGCCAAGCTCATCAAGCACAATGTTCATCGCCAGGTTGTCGCTGACCCTCAGCGCGCTCTCGGCCACATCTTCCAGTGGCAGCCCGTCGTCGACGTGCTTCTCCGTCACCGGTGTCCATCCGGCCTCATCGACATCGGCCTGAGTCCAGGGCACGTTCTTCTCAAGCTCTTTCGGCGTCGTGCGATCGAGGAGTTCGGCGACGGCGAAGACCTTGAGCGAGGAAGCGAAGCCGAAGCGCTCGTCTGCACGGTGGTCAACTGATTCGCCGGACTCGGTATCGAGCGCGCTGACTCCGACTCTCGCGTCGTAGCGGTCTTCGAGGCGTTTGAGCTGGTCTTTGACCTGTTGGTTGTCGGTGACGTCTTTTGAGCTGGTTGAGGTTTCGGCCTGATTGCTGGATCGGTCAGACGACTGAGTTTCACTCGGAGCACAGGCGGCTAGTGTCACAGCGGTCAATGTTGACAAAGCGAGAAGCTGCAGAGTTTGTGTGGTCATCGAATCGTTCCGTTCTCTCCCTGCGGGAGGCCATCTGAAGTAGATCTTCGGGCAAGCACCATCTCCCGTTCGACTTGCTTGTGATGCTTGCTGTTGAAACAGTCTTGTCCGCATCCGCCATACAGTCGAAGACTGAAACGTCCGCTCTCATGCCGATCGCGCATACCATGAGGTGATGGACCTGGTAGACGCCTGTCGAACATTCACCGCTGTCAGCGAACTCGGCAGCATGACACTCGGCGCTGCGGCCGCTGGGATCCCGCAGCCCGTGGCCAGCCGGCGCATCGCCGGGCTCGAGAAGCAGCTCGGTGCACGGCTTCTCGAGCGGACCGGGCGAGGAGTGAGTCTTACGCCGTTCGGCCGCGACATGCTCGTCCCGGCTTCGCGTCTCGTCGAGCTGGCCGACGAGATGCTGCTCGGAGCTGACCGAGCGAAACTGCGGCCGGTCTCTCTCGCAGTTCCGATGAACTGCTCCACACGAAACCTTGCGGTTTTGGCGGCTTCGATGAAGGACCGGGGGCTGCGGGTCGACTTCCACCCGGGAGCGCCGGGCCGACGAGTCGACGAACTCGCTGGGAGACGAGTGCGCGCGTCCCTGCAGACCGTTCCTGTAGACGAAGGCACATGGGCCGTCCCATTGGGATGTGCTCATCGCTCCCAGCTTAGGGCTCCGGTGCGGATCGCTGACTTGCGGAGATCCCGTGCGCGGGTTCCCGGTTATCCCCTCGAACTCGCAGGTCGATGTTTGCGAGTGTCGAGCGAGGACAACGTCCCGCACATCCGCGACCGGATCCGTCGGTCCGCCGAGACCGCAGGTCTGCTCCCGTACCAGGTCATCGTGGACACCTCAGGCCCTGACGCGGTCGCGGGAGTCCTCAGCGACGGTGATCTGCTGCTCTGCAGCGAAGCGGAAGCCGCGGACCTGGACCTTCCCTGGGTGCCGCTCATCGATCCGGTCATCTCTCGGGGCTATACATTGACGGCCGGCTCGGACGAAGACATCGCACTGTTTGCCGACTTCGCCGAGGAATTCGCAGATTGCCTCGGCGGTTCGAGCCTCGCAGGCTTGAGACAGCCAGGCTCGGCGGCTGTGAGGACACACACGACGACGAATAGAGCCGCCTCGGCGAGGGGATCGGGAATCGGACGATCGACGTGAGGAATGGATTGAGCGAGCGGAAGAAGGTCGTCGAAGCGGTCGGTGCGGAGCTTGAGAGCGCGGGCTTGCGCGCCCGGATCATCGCACGCGATCTCGACTCGCACGCAGAAGTCGTACTGTCGCCCGAAGGGGCGGTGCCGTTGGCCTCATTGGTCAAGGTGCCCATCGCCCTGGCGGTGCTCAACCGAATTAAGGCGGGTGAGCTCGCTGCCGACGAACAGATTCGGGTCGAACCTGCTGCGACCGACACTGCGAGCCCGACGGGCGCGGCACGATTTCGGCATCCGGCACGGATCGCAGTCGAGGATCTGCTCACTCTAGCCGTATGCTTCAGTGACAATACTGCCGCCGACGCTCTGCTCGACATCGTTCCTGCGCGCGATGTCCAGAGAGATCTCGAGGATATGGGGCTGCGTGGCATGGATGTCCGACACCGGCTCGACGCATTGGAGTCGACCCCGTTGGAGAGCCTCGACCGGTCTGAAGCACATCTCGCGTACGATCTCGCACAGACGCGGCCTCCCCACGGAGACGGGCATCGGATCTGGCAGCTTGATGTCTCCCGGGCCAACTCCGGCACCGCCCGCAGCCTGATGGACCTACTTGCTGAGTTGTGGCGGCCCGAACGTGTTGATCCCGGCGTCGCCGCACGGCTGCGGGAACTCATGTCCGGAAACGTCGTGCGTCACCGCATCGCCCCTGACCTGATGTCTGATTCGGCTCAGTGGTCGTCGAAGACTGGCACACTGCTCCACCTCAGACACGAGATCGGCGTCGTCGACCACGCAGACGGTCAGTCGATCGCGGTTGTCGTGCTCAGCGAATCGAGCAATCCTGCTGCCGTGCAGCCAGCCGCCGAGGCGGCTCTCGGTGCCGCTGCCCGTGCCCTCCACGATCTGCTGAGGTGAGGGGAACGTCGGTCCGCAGACACTCTTTCCCGCCCAGAACTACCTGACGGCGGCTCAGCAACCTCGCGCGAGGTTGCTGAGCCGCCGTCAGGTAGCAATTGAGGTCAGAAGGAGGGGAGGACGGAGCCGTCGGCCCACTTCTTCTCGATGAACTTCTTCACCTCGGGGGAGTGGAGCAGCTCGTCGAGCTTCTTGATGTTCTCGTCGTCCTTGTTCTGCGTGCGCACTGCGAGGAAGTTGCCGTAGGGGTTGTCCTCGGCCTTCTCCAGCAGGATGCCGTCCTTGGCCGGGCTCAGTCCGGCCTCCAGGGCATTGTTGCCGTTGATGACCGAAGCATCGACGTCTTCGAGGGTGCGTGCCAGCTGCGCGGCGTCGGCCTCGACGAACTTCACGTTCTTCGGGTTGTCCTCGACGTCGGAGAGCTTCGCGTCGACCGCGTCCACGCCGTCCTTGAGGGTGATGAGCTTCGCGTCTTCGAGCATCTTCAGCGCGCGACCCTGGTTCGACGGATCGTTGTTGATGCCGATCTTCGCGTTCTTCGGGATGTCCTTGACGTCCTTGAAGCTCTTCGAGAACAGCGCGAAGGGCTCGAGGTTGATGGGCTTGAACCCGGTGATCTCGTAACCCTGGCCCTCGACCTCGGAATCGAGGTACGGCTTGTGCTGGAAGTAGTTCGCGTCGATGTCGCCGTCGTTGAGCGCCTTGTTCGGCAGGGTGTAGTCCGTGTACTCGGTGACCTCGATGTCGAGGCCGGCATCCTCGGCGAGGTTCTCATCCACGTAGCGCAGGATGTCGCCCTGCGGCACCGGGGTCGCACCCACGGTGAGCTTCGTGATGTCGCCGTCCTTCTCACCGACGGAATCGGTGCCGCCGCCGACGAGTCCGCAGCCCGAGAGCAGCAGAGTCGCGCTGGTCGCGATCGCAATGAGCTTGGTCTTCATGGTTCTCCTTGAGATGTGTGTTGTGTGGTGAAGAGTGCAGTTGAGGTGGGAGTCGCCGAGGCGGCTCACCGGTGGTCGACCGCGCGGGCCAGCCGATCGCCGATGAACTGGATGATCGTGACGATGAGGACGAGGACGATGATGCAGGCGATCATCGTGTCCGCCTGGTAGCGCTGATAGCCGTAGGAGATCGCCAGCGCGCCCAGGCCGCCGCCGCCCACGGCACCGGCCATCGCGGTGTAGGACACCAATGTCACCGAGGTGACCGTGGCGGCTCCGATGAGACCGGGCAGTGCTTCGGGGACGTAGACCTGACGGATGACCTGGCCGTTCGAGGCGCCCATCATCAGTGCGGCTTCGATCTTGCCTTCGGAGACCTCGCGCAGCGAGTTCTCGACCAGACGGGCGTAGAAGGGGATCGCGCCGATCGTCAGCGACACCACGGTCGCCTGCCAGCCCAGCGCCGAGCCGACGACGAATCTGGCGAAGGGGATGAGGGCGATGATGAGGATGATGAAGGGGATCGAGCGAGTGATGTCGACGATGAAGGACAGCACTCGGTAGACGACCGGGTTCGAGTTCAGCCCGCCCTTCGAGGCGGTGAACAGCCAGATGCCCAAGGGCAGTCCGAAGAGCACAGCGAGTCCGGTCGACCACGCCGTCATGAGCAGAGTCTCGATGGCGGCCGGCCACATCTGATCGGTGATCGCCGGGTTGTCGAACCATGTGGGATCGTTCATCAGGCAGCCTCCTCCGCATAGATTCCATCGGCTTTCAGAGCGCTGATCAGCTCTTTCGCCTGTTCGGCCGAGTCGACGGAGAAGCGCAGCCGACCGACCTGGCGGCCTTCGATCGTCTCCACGGCACCGGCGAGGATCGCCTCGGCGCTCGCTCCGGCATTCCGTGCGGCGGTGAGCACGGTGGGCAGATCGGTGCCGGCCAGGGACACTTCGACGAGGCGGCTGGCCCCGTCATCGATGCTGACCGGAGGCAGGGGGACGAGATCCTTGGCCAGAACCGAACCGGGCTCGGCGATGACCTCGGCGAGTTTCCCGGTCTTGGCCACGCGGCCGTCGGCGAGCAGCGTCACGGAGTCGCAGATCTCGCGGATGACTGACATCTCGTGGGTGATGATGAGGACGGTGATGCCCAGACGGTCGCGCAGCGAGCGGATGAGGCCGAGGATCTGATCCGTCGTCGCCGAATCCAGCGCCGAGGTGGGCTCATCGCACAGCAGCACCTTCGGCTCGGCGGCGAGTGCTCGGGCGATGCCGACGCGCTGCTTCTGTCCTCCCGAGAGCTGAGACGGATAGTTGTCGACACGGTCGCCGAGGCCGACGAATTCGAGGAGTTCACGGGCCTTGGCCAGGCGTTCGGCCTTCGGCACTCCGGCGATCTTGAGCGGGTGTGCGACGTTCTTCAGCGCGGTGCTCGAGTCGAGGAGGTTGACGTGCTGGAAGACCATGCCGATGCTGCGACGGGCCTCGCGCAGTCCGGCACCGGACTGGTTCGTGAGGTCGACGCCGTCGATCGATACCGTCCCGGACGTGGGGGACTCGAGTCCGGTCAGGCAGCGGATGAGCGTGGATTTGCCGGCGCCGGAGCGGCCGACGATGCCGTGGATCTCTCCGGCGGGGACCGAGAGGTCGATCTCCTCCAGGGCGACGGTCTCTCCGAACACCTTCCGCAGTGCGCGCAGTTCGATCACAGGCGCCTCCTCGTGTGGTTGACGAATGCCGCGCACGGTGGTGGACGGCAGAGATTTGGGGATGGGCCGGTCTACGGTCCAGTAGGGCCGACGATTCAGGATGACAAGGAACCGGCTCGGCGTCGGCACGGGATGTCATAAAAGGACGCATAGGCAGTCGATCGTGACGAAGAACTCACTGGGGGCGGGGAGGGCGTGGTTGCTTGCTTCGGTGCCGACTGAATCTGACCGCCTCGGCGGCAGAGATGACGAGACGGTGAACGGCGGTCGAAGTCGGGGCAGAATCCAGCAGCATTTTCCTCCGACGTAACCCGATGTCCATGTCCGCGGCGTACCTGTGGATGATCGACAGGTTCGCTTGCCCGGTATCCCCGGCAGGCGGACGAGCTCCACGACGGGACCGGTGAATGTACGAAGAATCGAGCAGGATCGCGGCGATCGTTCCCTGCCACAACGAGGAGATCACCGTCGCCAAGGTCGTCGGCGACCTGAAGGCCGCAGTCCCGGGCATCACGGTCTACGTCTACGACAACTGCTCGAGCGATCGCACCTCGCAGCGCGCCGCTGAAGCCGGTGCCATCGTGCGCAAGGAGAACGTCCCCGGCAAGGGCAACGTCGTCCGCCGCGCCTTCGCCGACATCGACGCCGACATCTACGTGATGATCGACGGCGACGACACCTACGAGGCGGCCCACCTGCCCGAGATGATCGACACCCTGATCTCCGGCCCTTACGACCACGTGCTCGGCGTGCGCCAGGACAATCAGGAGACCACGTCCTACCGTCCCGGTCACGAAGCCGGGAACAAGATGTTCAACCGGCTGACCGGGTGGCTCTTCGGTTCGCAGGTGTCCGACATGCTCTCGGGCTACCGCGTCTTCTCCCGTCGTTTCGTGAAGTCATTCCCCGCGATCAGCCGCCGGTTCGAGATCGAGACCGAGCTGACCGTGCACACGATGTCGCTGCGCCTTCCCACCACCGAGGTGGCCGTGGACTTCCGTGACCGACCCGACGGCAGCGAGTCGAAGCTCTCGACCTTCAAGGACGGGTTCCGCATCCTCGGGCTCATCTCCGCGCTCGTCCGCCACGAACGACCCCGCCTGTTCTACGGCACGCTCACCACGGTGCTCGCTATCCTGTCGCTGGTCTTCGGCATTCCCGTGGTGTGGGAGTTCTGGCAGACCGGTCTCGTACCCCGGTTCCCGACTGCGATTCTCGCCGCCGCGCTCATGGGACTGGCGTTCCTCCTCGGCAGCGTCGGACTGACCTTGGACGGACTGCGCCGTGCCCGGCGCGAGACCTCCCGCCTGGTCTACCTCAGCCTGCCCGCCGTGACCGGACGACCCGTCACTCAGCGTCAGGCTCCGCGACAGACCGGTCCCACGGACGGAGAGTTCTCGGCTCCGGAGGCAGAGATCTTTGCCGACGCAGCACGGATGAAGCCGAACCGGCAGGTGCGGGCACGCTTCGCTTCATGAGTCGTTCTGCTATTCGCAGGTGGCTGACGTCCCCTCTGGCATGGGATCTGCTGCTCGGAGTACTCGTCGCGATCTGGTCGGCGCTCTTCCTGCGCCTGTTCTGGCCCGGTCGGGTCAACGTCGATATCGCCAACCAGTACCTGCAGGCCACCGAGAAGATCCCGTACTCCGATTGGCATCCGCCGGTGATGAGCGCGGTGTGGCGAATCCTCATCGACATCACCGGAGACCCGGGCAGCCTGCTCCTGCTGCAGGTCGGCCTGCTCGCCGCGGCCGCGTGGGGGATCGGCGTGCTCGTCCACCGATCCGGAGCACCGAGGTGGGTGTCGCTTCTGGGACCGACCATCATGATCACGCCTTGGGTCGTGTCCCAGATGACGACGCTGTGGAAGGACACGCAGATGGCCGTGGCCATCCTGCTCGCCGTCGTCCTCATCATGATCACCCGCTTCGTCCCGAAGACGTGGCTGCTGTGGCTGCCGGCGCTGGTCCTCCTCGTCTACGCGGTGGGGGTGCGGAAGAACGCGGTGTTCGCGGTCGTGCCGATTGCCGTGTACGGCGGATGGTGCCTGATGCAGCTGTGGCGGAACCGTCGAGGACGTTCGGGAGACTCAGCCACAACGGTCTCCGAGTCATCCGAGACTTCAGGGCCGACAGCAACTTCCGCAAAAAACGGACGCCCGCTTCTGCTGACGGCGGCTTCGTCGCTGATTGTGCTGGTGCTCATCGGCGGCGGCGTCAAAGTCACGGACGCGGTTATCGATGCGCAGATGGGAGTGACGAAGACCGGCCAGATCTCACAGATCTTCCTCGACGACGTGATGTTCTCCGTCCCCGACGCCGAACTCAAGAAGTCCGGGGCTCCGAAGGAACTCACCGACCACATCAGCTCGGCCCGAGAGAAGTGCTTGGAGAAGGGCGAGATCTGGGACTCGTACTGGAACTGCTTTGGCAAAGGCGAGAGCGGAGAGAACTTCTCGCCGATCGCTCACCAGGACGCGCTCAAGCAGCTGTGGCTCGACCATGTCATCACTCACCCGCTGCGCTACGCCGAGTACCGGGCCGCCGTGTTCTCCTACTATTTCTTCACCTCCGGAGTCGAGTACTGGCCGGCCGAATGGCATGGCGAAGCATCAAGTGCCGGCATCGAGCAGGGCGATCCCAAGGCCGACTACATCGTCCGTCCCTATGTCGAAGACTTCGCTCTCGGCACGTTCCCGATGCTGTTCGCCCCCTGGTTCTGGACGCTGGTGGCCGTGGTGATGCTCGGCCTCGGCTATCGGGCGCACCGACGGGGGCGAGGGGAAACGGTCAACAGACGATCCTTCTGGCCCGAGATCACGACTCTGGCCGCCTCGGCGCTGTGCTACGTATTCGGGTACTTCCCGATCGTGCCGGCCAACCATTTCCGGTACACGTTCTGGCCGGCGTTGGGACTGACCATGGCTGTCGTGCTCGCGATCGCCATGTGGCAGCGCCGACCGAGCGCGGCATCCAGCAAGTCCGAATCCTAGGGCCATAGACTGGTGCCAGTTATGAAAGAGTCATTCTCGGACCGTCTCCGGCGCCTGGCGGTGGAAGCCTTCAAGTTCCTCACCGTCGGCGGGCTCGGCTATATCGTCGACGTCGGCCTGTCGAACCTTCTGGCCTACGGGTTCGGTCCGATCCCCGCCCTCCTCGAGGGCAGCCCGATCAAGTCGAAGATCATCTCGACGATTCTGTCGATGATCGTCGTGTGGATGGGCAACAAGCTCTGGACCTACGGCGACCGGACCACGAACTCGAACATGCGCGGCATCGTCCTGTTCATCGCGGTCAACCTTGCCGGCATGATCATCACCGTCATTCCCCTCGGCGTGACCTGGTACCTGCTCGATATGCGCGACCAGCTCACCTACAACATCTCGACGAATGTCATCGGCATCGGACTGGCAATGATCTTCCGCTTCTACGCCTACCGCACCTGGGTGTTCAAGGACCAGGCCCCCGACACCGAGGTGGTCGTGCCCATGGAGGAGTCGAGCCGAGTCCCCGACGACCGGAGCTGAGAGCTGCGGCGATCGTCAGGCGGTGCCGCGCAGTTTGCGATAGGCGCTGACGACGGGTGCCGGTGTGACGGTGCGCAGTTCGGCGCGGAGCAGCGTCCGCTTCTGCTTGAACAGAGCGGAACGACGGTTCGGCAGCTGACCGGCCTGTGCGCGGGTGGCCAACAGCCCGAGGTCTCGGCGCAGCTGTCCATCTTGCGCGTGGAAGTAGTTCTCTGCCAGCCATTCCGGGTCAGGGAACCCGATTGACCCGGCAGCCACATCGGCCAATGTGCCGGTGGCGCCCGAGCCTTCGAAGACCTCATTGAGCAGCTCGGCTTTGAAGCCGAAGTCCGAGATGAGCAGGGTCGGAATGCCGCGATCGATGGACTCGAGCGCCGCAGTCGAGGACACAGTGACCAGGGTCGAGCCGTCGGTGAGGAAGTCGCTGAGGGGACCATACCCGAGCTCGATGCGGTCCGCTCCGGGCACTCGGCGGGTGCGGAAGTCGTCCAGGATCTCGAAGTAGGAATGCTGTTCGTGATGGGTCTCGAACTCACCGGGACGCGACCGCATCTTGATGACCGCCGTCGAATCCGGGTGTCTGTCGGCGAATTCGGCCAGGGCCGCGATGATCGCCTCACGGTCGGCACGCTCGGCCGGAACCTTCGCCTGCGGGGCGAAGACGAGGGTGTCAGGTGTCGCCTCGGTGACGGAATCCGGTGGTGGTGGTGTCGCCTCGGGGCTGGAGTTCTTCAGCTGCGGGAGGCCCTCCGAACGCAGCATCGGCAGGCGCGCCAACAGGACCTCGCAGGGCACCTGCGATCGTGCGCTCGCCTGGGTGTAAGCGGCCACCTCGGCGGAGGAATGGGCGATGAACGCATCCATCAGCCTGCGATAGTTCATCCCCTTGCCGCTGGCCGGCAGACCCATTCCGGGCAATCCCGAGACCAACGCCGGCCGGTCGGTGCGGGTGTGCGCGGTGAGGAATACCTGGGCGACGATCGGGCCGGTGGCGGCGCCGAGGACGATATCGGGGGAGTGATCGGCGATGACCTGCGCGAGGTCGGCGCGGGAGATGACGGGGACCTCACGGTGCTCCCAATCGGTGCCGGCGACAGCACTGGCGATCTGTTCGTCGGTCGGCAGGATCGGATTGTCGATGAGGAACACTCGCCCCTCGACATCCGGCAGACTGCTCAGCAGCTGCGTCGCCCACTTGAGGTACGACTCGCTGTCGGAGACCGAGAGGATGCGGATGGGCTCGAGCCCGGCCGATCGCTGCAGTGGGGCGTCGGAGAGCGACGGCGGCATGATCGGCCCGCTGTAGTGGGGCTCGCCTGGTTCAGGAATCGTCATCTGCCTTGACCGACTGGGCGTTGAGGGACTTTCGCAGACTATCGGGTGAGGCACCGGTCCACCACTTCGCGGGGATCTCGGTGACGTCGATGGTCACATCCGGATTGAGCACGGCCAGTGACACCGCTGCCGTCGACGGCAGGCTGCGGATCGTCGAGTCTGGCGGCAGGTTGATCAGGCGCAGCTCGATCGGCAGGCCGAGATGTTTGATCCTGACGCGCTCGTCCTGGGAGAGATCGGCGAGGAACTCCTCGGTCTCACGCCGATGCGGGTAATAGGTGATCGATCCGTGAGTGTCGATGATGTCATCGACCCACGCCCGGTAGGCGAAGGCGTCGATGAGCCCGTCTGCGGCCAGAGACGAACCGATGACCGGATTGTCCCGGGGATGGCTGCCGCCGGTGGGCAGGGACTGGAGGTGTTCGAACCGGTGGCGGGTGATCTCGCCGCCGGACTTGAGGAACGCCTTGCGCAGCGGTTTCGCCACCGGCAGCGCCGTGTGCCAGCGCAGCTTGCCCACGGTGGCGAGGTGGCGCAGCCGGTCGGCGACGTGCGCGGCCATGACCGTGCGCGAAGCCTTGAGCTTCTGTCGGGGGCGGACGAGCGGGCCGCGCTTGGCGGTGAGGATCTCGATCGCCGAGTACGTGGCCAGGCCGTCGTCGAGGATGACGACCTTGGGCATGCGTCGCTCGAGATACGCCAGGGCCAATGCCTTGTGGACCTCACCCGAACAGGCATCGCCGAGGTAGATCCGATCGAAGGTGTTCTTGCGCAGAAGCCCCGGTTTGGCCCCGTCCCGTTCGAGACGGACGTTCTTCGGCAGCCAGGCCGGGTCGAAGGCGTCGAGGAAGGACGTCATGCCCTTCGCGCTCGCCCGAGCCCGAATGAGCAGATCCTCCGTCGGCTCATGGGATTCGAGCGCAGAGAGGAACTGCAGCGGGGATTCGACGAAGGCCACCGAGGCCATTCGTGTGCTCTTCTTCCCCGATCCGTTCTTTGCGCCACCGCCCTTGGCCGCCTCGTTCGTGACGGCTTTGTCACCCGACTTCTTGGCCTTCTTCGGGTTCGCCTTGGTCTTCTCAGCCATCAGCAATTCAGCCATTCTTTCTCAGCTTCGATGGATCGACGGTGATGCCGTAGTCCTTGAGCACATGTTGGGTGCGCTTCGCCTTCGAGACCAGCCGCTGCTTGGCGACGCTGAGGGTCTTCCTGTGCAGGGGGATCTCCTGCTGTCCCGGCAGATCGAGCTTGGTCAGCCGCTTGCGCTTGAAGTACTTCATATCGGGACCGCCGACCGCACCTGAAAGGAAATCGATCGCGTTCTGCCGCAGATACGACGCGGAGTCCGACTGCATGCAGTACGTGACCGCGTCGATGAGCGGATTGAGGTCCCGCGCCGTCCCCGACCCGGCAGTCGCACGGGACGACGTCCCCGCCTCGGCGAGGTCGCCCGGCAGGGCATACCGGCCCGAGTGGAGGGCATCGATGATGGTCAGCGGGATGCGGTTGCTGTTCTGGTACGGCGCGAGCGCGGCCAGCAGCTCGGTGGTGCCGACGGCCGCGGTCTCGCAGCCGTAGAGTCCTTTTGCGGTCGCCAGTCCGGTCGAGAAGCAGGAGACGACGAGCTCGGGTCGGGTGGCGGAGACGACGATCTCGGCCAGTAGGGGAACGTCGGCGAGGACGAAGTCGAGGCCGAGTTCTTCGCTGCGCTTGCGCAGCGGACCGATCGTCGTCCGCGCCGAGGTGGGATGGGGTTTGAAGATCACCGTGGTCAGACCTGCCGCATTGACCTCATCGAGCATCTGGAAGTGCAGATCGAGCTCTTCCTCAGCCGTGATGAGGTCGAGCTGCGCGAGGTACTGACCCAGCACGAGCGCACTGCCCTCGATCGGGGCATCGAGATGAGCGCTGGCCAGCTCATCGGACACCTCGGCGGTCATGTCGTCGATGACTCCGGCCAGATCCGCGGTCGGCAGCACCACCCGTTCCGGATTATGTTCGGCCAGCTGACGTGGGGTGATGCCGGGCAGCAGATCCGTATAGTAGATCGCCTTCAGCCGCTGCCACTGCGGCAGTGTGAGCGGATTGCGGATCGGCCCGTAGCTCATCAGCCCATCGGAATGGACGCTGATATCAGCCGTGGCGAAGATCTGCGTGAGCGCTCCGGCGGGATGACTGGGCAGGGACTCGACGATGAGCTCGAGCTCCTCGTGATCGGCGAGGTCCCACTCCCGGCGCAGGGCGCGTTCCATGATCGGGGCGCGCTCACCGGAGATGCCGAAGGCCTTCGGATGGTTGGGCCAGATCGTGGCGTTCCAATCGACAATCGCATCGAAGTCGGCCAGCAGCCCGGTCGACCCGGGCATGGCATCGGCGGCCGGGGTGAGTTCGGGGGCGAAGGAATTGTTCGCCACGACGAGGATCCGCCGCTCATTCGGCTCGCCGAGGCGGCCCGCGCGGATGAGAGCGGAGATGTTCGCGAGCTGGTACTGGGTGGAGATCTCGATGATCTGCGTCATCAGCGGGCCCTCCTGACGATCGGTTCGATCACGGGCAGTCGGCGTTCGCCGTAGTTCGTCAGCGCGAGGTCGATGACGTCGTTGTCGATGTTCTTCAAGGTGTTGACCGCGCCGAGGTTGAGCTGTTCGCGCACTGTCCGCGACATCGACGACCCCCGGTTGAAGATCTGGAAGTAGAGGATGGAGAGGAAGCTGCGCACGGCCTTCTGTTCGAAGCGGCGGAACTCCGGGTTCGCCTCGAGCATCGCGAAGACCGACCGGAAGGCGGGGATGAAGTCGAGTTGGCGTTCGTCGAAGATCGCCGTCAACGAGGTGGTGCTGCCCTTCCGGTAGCACAGACCCGCCGTGTCGACCACGGCGAAGGAATCGGCCTCGAGATGGTGGCGCCACGTCCAGGGGCGGTCCTCGCAGGTGCGCAGCAGAGGGTTGAATTCGAGCAGTCCGCGATCGGCCATGGACCGGGAGTAGATGCCCGTCCAGCATTCCGGGAAGTCGACCATCGTCGAGGCGTCGTGGGGCAGGATTTGGTCCCGTGGGTTGAGCGCCGTGTTGTGTTTCGCGCATGGTGCGCGGCGCAGCTTCCGATTGAAGCCGTTGACGATGAGATAGTTCGTCTTCACGAAGTCGACGCCGAGTCCGGTGATGGCGTCGGTGAGTGAGCGCAGGTGGCCCGGGGCGTACCAGTCGTCGGCATCGAGGTAGGTGATGTTCGCACCGGTCGAGGCCTCGAGGGCTGCATTGCGGGCGGTGGAGACCCCACGTGATTCGGCGTTGTGGATCTCGATGAGATTGAGCCGATCGGAATAGTCGGCGATCACCCCGGCCGTGTCATCGGTCGAACCGTCGTTGACGACGATGACCTCGAGTTCGTTGGCGGCGAAGTTCTGGTTGACCAGACCCTTGAGGCTTCCGCCGATCGTCTCCTCGGCGTTCTTCGCCGCGATGACGACGCTGACGATTGGTTGGGGCATGTGGTCCTTCCGCGGTTTCTCGGTTGCTGTGCGCGTCCGATCGATCGTAGGGGTGAGAGGAGAACAGAAAGTTGCGCGCAGGTGTCCGGAAATGTTCGCTGACGTTCATCTGGGGTTCGTCCGACGCCTCTAGTCTTGGCCGATGAGAAGCCTGCGACTCTTCCATTTCGACATCCCGACCTGGGGCAACTTCGGCGACAAGGCACTGTTCCCGGTCGTCAGGGACGCCTTCCGGGTCCTGGGCGGTACGGACACGGTCAGTGGGGAGCCGAACTTCACGTTCACCTCGGCGGCGGCGCTGCGGCGTGAGGTCGACGAGGCGGCTGTGGCCCGGATCAACGCCACCGCCGATGCCGTCGTGATCGGCGGGGGAGGGCTGTTCCTCCAGGACACGAACCCGAACCGCCTGTCCGGGTGGCAGTGGAAGATTTCGCCCGAGGCGCTCGCCGCCCTCGAGGTTCCCCTCATCGTCTACGCGCTCGGGGACAACAGGTTCCCCGGACAACCCGAGTTCGATGACCTCATGCGCTCCCATGTGGGGCAGGTGCTCGATCAGTCGGCGTTCTTCGGGCTGCGAAACACCGGGAGCATGACGACGATCGGCGCGCTTCTGGGCCAACCGGATCGCATCGCCTACCAGCCTTGCCCGACGACGATCCTCGATCACCTGTACGAACCGCTGGCCGACCGGAAACCGGACCCGAAGCAGAAGACCGTGGCCATCCAAATGCTCGTCCACCCCCGGCAGATCGCCGCGGGATTCGATGCCGACACCATCCACGAGGCGACCGTGCGTGTCGCTCGGACCCTCGTGGGCAAGGGGTGGAGGGTGCTGAGCACTCCGTTCCACCCGGACGATGCGGAGGTCTCCCTTCGCCTTGTCGCCGAGGTGGCCGGAGTCGAAGAGGTGCGACTGTACGGTCATGACGTCGGGTTCTTCTCCGGTGTCGAGTTCTTCTCGTCCGTGCCGTATGTGCTCGGCGGGCGCGGGCATGCGCAGATGATTCCGTTCGGGGTCGGGTCGATTCCGATCTCCGTGGATCTGCATGCGAAGCTCGGCTATTTCGCCGCCGACATCGGGCATCCGGAGTTCGTGGTCCCCGTCGGTGCGGAAGGCATGAGTGTGGACGCCGACGTTGTGGAGTCCGACGGGGACCGCAGCCAAGCGGCCGACGCCCTGGCGGACAGGATGGTCGCGGCACTCGAAGATGCGTATTCGCGCGGTGCTGACCTGCAGGTCGACCTGGCCGAGACCCGTGCACGATTCGCCGACATCACTGCGGAGAACCTCGCCGGCATCAGAGACTCAGCGCGGTCGCGCACTCGGACGGGTATCAGCGATTCGGCGCGGCCGCGTGCTGGGGCGGGGTCTGTCGAGTCGGTACCGGTCAGTTCGGCGGCGGCCAGTTCTGTGGACGTCATTTCGGCTTCGCGCCTGCGCACTGCAGAGGACATCCGTGCCGAAGAATTCCATATCGCGGCCATCGCCGAATCCGACGAGGTCGCGGCCCAGCAGACCCGCGCGCTGGTTCGGTCCGGTCGGGACCTTGCCCAGGTCCGCCGCGACCACACACAAGCGATGAGCGAGGCCGAGGTACGAGCGGAGGCGAAGCAGCATGCCCTCGAAACCGAACGTGATGACGCACTGGCCGAGGCCGACCGGCTGCGCGGCGAAACAACAGAGCAGGACAGACGGATTGCCCAACTGTCCGATGAAGCGGCACGAAACGCTCTAGCGCTCGAAGCCGTGGACAACCGCACTGCGGGTGAAGAAGCACGCGTGCTCGCCGACAAGGTTCGGCACGGAATCTGGTGGAGGATCCGCCGGCTCAAACGTCGCGACTGACGGGTACGGTCGGTCCGACCGCCTCAGCGAGGGGCGGGCGTCGGTGGTGCCGCCTCGGTGTGGGAACAGCGAAACGGCGCCACCACCTCGGTGAGGTGATGGCGCCGAATCAACGCTCAGGTCCGGGTCCGGACCGGGTGTCGGCTGCGGTTCAGGCAGTGACCTTGCGCAGGGAGTCGATCTTCGATTCCTCGCCCGGCATGACGCGCTTCTGGCCGTCGCCGAAAGCGGTTTCAAGGACGCGGACGCCCTTGACGAGGGAGGCGAATTCGCGCGGTTCCATCGAGGCTGACTGGTCGGATCCCCACATGGAGGAATCGAGGGTGATGTGGCGTTCGATGGTCACAGCACCCAGTGCGGCTGCAGCGAACGAGATCTCGAGGCCGAGTTCGTGGCCGGAGTATCCGACGGGAACTCCGTAGCGTTCGCGCATGGCCGGGATGGCCTTGAGGTTGACCTCTTCGGGCGGAAGCGGGTAGGTCGAGGTGGCGTGCATGAGCACGAGCTTGTCGCGGTCGAAGACCTCGACGGCACGATCCAGGGTCTCCCAATCGGACATGCCCGAGGAGCACAGAACCGGCTTGCCGGTGGCGGCGATCGCGCGCAGCAGTTCGAAGTCCGTCAGCGAGGCCGAGGCCACCTTGTAGGTCAGTGCATCGAATTCGTTCTCGAGGAAGTCGACGGAGTCGGTGTCCCATGGGGACGCGAACCACTGGAGTCCGACTTCCTTGGCGTAGCGGTCGATCTCAGTGTATTCGTCGATGCCGAACTCGACGCGGTGCTTGTAGTCGATGTAGGTCATCTCGCCCCACGGGGTCGAGCGCATCTTCGACTTCTGGTGTTCGGGGACGGCCACCTCGGGGTTGCGCTTCTGGAACTTCACTGCCTGCGCACCGGCGGTGACGGCGACATCCATGAGCTGCTTGGCGATGTCGACGTCGCCGTTGTGGTTGATGCCGATCTCACCGATCATGTACACGGGCTGGTTCGGGCCGACGAGGTGCTCTCCGATGGCCACGGGGGCGAGTTGATCAGTCATGAAACCTGCTTTCGGTTGGCACGCGAAATCTCCGCGCGGTTGGTGAACTGCGGCTGGTGCCGCGGGACGGACGGTTGCTGGTCGGGGAAGGCGGACGCGTGGCCGGACATGGCCGCCGACTGGTGGCCGGCCAAGGTCGATGGGTGTCCGGTGGGCGACCGCAGTGAGGTCAGGGTCGGATTCGGAACGGGTTCGGCCGCCTCGGCGGGGATGGGAATGAGGTCGCAGACCTCACGCACCGCACCCCGTCCGCCGGGCCGGTCGAGGATGACGCGGGCGGCGGCGAGGACGCGCGGGTGGGCGTCGGCGACGGCGATGGGCCAGCCGACGACGTCGAAGGCCTCGAGATCGTTGATGTCATTGCCGACGTAGGCGACTCGGGCCGGGTCGAGGTCGTTGGCGGTGATCCACGCGTCGAGGATGCAGGCCTTGTTGTCGATGCCCTGGGCGACGTCGACGCGCAGCTTCTCCGCGCGGCGGGTGACGACGGGGTTGCGTTCCTTCGACAGGATCATCACGGGCACTCCGGACTTCACGAGTCGGGAGATGCCCATGCCGTCGCCGCGGTGGACGCGCACCTGTTCGTTTCCGTCCTCGTCGACGTAGGCGCCGTCGTCGGTGTGGACGCCGTCGAAATCGGTGACGAGGGCGTCGACGTCGATGACCTGCGCGGTCTCCTGCGTCGAGGCGATGGCGCGGACGAGGGTGAGGTCAGACATGTCGTCGATCTCGCGGGCGTGCTCGGGCGGGACCTCCTCGATGCCGATACGGCCGAAGAAGCGGTGCTCGTGCTCGATGAGACCGGAGGTGCGCATGACGTAGAACGCGCCGGTTTCATTGAAGTGCTTGGCGCGGTCCTGGCGGCGCGGCCGGAAGCTGGCTTCGTGCCCGACGGCCACGGCCTGGGTGTCGTCATCGAGGCGCCACAGGAAGGAATGGTCTTCGACGGCGGAGAAGACGACATCGGCGTCGTCGTCACGGACCGTGCGCACCGCGTTCTCGATCGAGGCGGAGTCGATGAAGGGGGAGGTGCACTGCATGAACACGGTGATGTCGAAGTCCTCGTCGAGGGTCGACAGCGTGTGGATGAGCGCGGATTCGCTGGTGGCGGTGTCGCCGGCGATCTCGGCGGGTCGGTGGGCCACCTCGGCGCCGGCGCGCAGGGCTTCGGCTGCGATTCCGTCGTGGTCGGTCGAGACGATGACACGGTCGATGCTGGGGCTGGCCTGGGCGGCGTTGATGGCGCGGGCCAGCAGCGAGATTCCCGCAACCTTCTGCAGGTTCTTCAGCGGGATGCCCTTGGACCCTCCGCGCGCGGGGATGATCGCGACGGTGCGGTGAGGAGTGGGGGAGGTGGTGCTGGTTGGTGCGGTGGTGCTTTCTGCCGCCTGATTTGCGGCCACGGTGGTGCGCGCATCCGGCTTCATTTCTGACTGAAACTCGGTTGCGTCGGGCTCGTAGGTCGTCGACTGGTCATTCACAATGATTCGACGCTAACGACGGGGTGTTACCTCAAGGTGAACACGCCATGTCGCCGAGGCGACCCTTCGATGGCGAACCCGTGACCGATGCGCAGGTGGGCCTCGGGCAGTGGGTGCTGAGCGGGCAGAACCGGTGGGAGCCTCATCGACTTCTGTGCAGGTGCGCGAAAACGTCTCACCGACTTTTGGACAGATAATCCGGTTCGAACACGAGTATCTGATCAGAATGCGATGACGAGTGGAACAAAAGTCGATGACGCTCGGGACAAAAGCCGCTGACGCTCGGGACAAAAGCCGCTGACGCTCGGCGCGCAGCTGTCAGCGGCGTGGTGTGGCTGTGCCCGTGCGGGGCGCAGGTGCGCGCCGACGCCAGCGACTCAGCGCCAGGTGATGTTCCACATGCGGTTGTTCCAGGCCGAGAACGGGATGACCTCGCCGGTGTAGACCGGCCAGAAATAGGCGAAGGCGAGAATCGCTGCGACGAGGATGAGGCCGACGCTCAGCCGCCTGGCGAACAGTGCCGCCGAGATCCGAGCGAATCGCTGCTTCGTCGTGGGCCCTGGCGACGCGCGGTCGGCCGCCGGTGCGGACGTCGCGCAATCGTACGCCGGCTGATCGACCCGATGCTTGGCCGCACCTGTGCGGCCTACGACGGACCGCCCACCAACAGGCACCCGACCCCAGACGAGGGTCAGGCAATACGTCACGGCCAGCACGACGAAGGGCACCATGACGATGGTGTAGAAGGTGAAGATCGTTCGCTCCTGGTAGGCGAACCACGGCAGCCAGGTCGCCGCCAGGCCGGCGAGGATGACGGCGGGGCGGACGTCCCGGCGGATGATCCACACGATGAGGCAGACGAGCACTGCCAAGGCGGCCAAGCCCCAGATCACAGGGTTGCCCACCGAGGTGATCGCCGAGGAGCACTTCGCGACCGTGCACCCCATATCGCCCCGGTCATAGGACTCGTAGTAGAACGACGTCGGCCGCCACTGCACGATCCAACCCCACGGGTTCGACATGTACGGATGCTCCGAGTCCAGCCCGACATGGAACGAGTACGCCGTGTAGTGATAGTGCGCCAGCGACGGCAGCCAGTCCAACCACTCCGGCAGCGCACGCCACCAGCCGAAATTCTCCGCAGCCCACTGCCGGTCCCACGCATCATCCGACCGGATCCACCCGGTCCAACACGCCACATAGGTCACGAGCGCGATCGGCACGAGCTTGAAGAACGAGGGAATGCTGTCGCGGATGAGCATGCCCAGCCACGGATGCACGACCCCGGCCCGATACCGCGAATGCACATCCCACAGAACGAGTAGAATCCCGAACGCCGCCAGCGCATACAGACCCGACCACTTCACTCCCGTAGCCAGGCCGAGGCTGATCCCCGCAGCGAAGATCCAGGGACGCGCGCCGAGGCGGGGCCCGAAGTTGAGAGCATCCCGCCGTTTCCGTCGCTGCCGTCGCTCCTTGTCGGTGAGGATGGGCACAGGTGCGGCAGCCGCGGACCCGGTGGAATCCGTGGACGTGGTGGCCGCCTCGGCGAGGGGATCTGGATTCTTCTGGGTGTGGGACGGTGCGAAGCTGTCGATCTCCGCGGTGCGCTGGGTCCAGGCGGCCAGGCGCTTCGTCAACTGCTCGCGGTCGAGGAGGATGAAGAAGAAGGCGAGGAGGACGAAGGCCATGAGCACGATGTCGAGCAGGCTCGTGCGGGAGTGGACGAAGTGCTCGCCGTCGATGGCGAGGAGGCCGGCGGCGACGCAGGCGAAGAACGCCGAACGGAAGAGCTTCCAGGCGATGACGCCGAGGAGGAAGATCGTCAGCGTGCCGATGATCGCCACGGTGAAGCGCCAGCCGAACGAATCGTCGGCGCCGAAGAGGTCGATGCCCCACCCGATGAGCCATTTGCCCAGGGGCGGGTGGACGACGTATTCGGGGGTGGGTTCGATGACGCTGGGGTCACCGGCGTTGAAGGAGTCGTCGGCGTTCTCGGGCCAGGAGCGTTCATAGCCGAAGTTGAAGACCGAGTAGCCGTCCTTGACGTAGTAGGTCTCGTCGAAGATCAGGCGGTGCGGGAAGTCGAGGCGGAAGAGTCGCAGGGCCGCACCGATTCCGGTGATGACGAGCAGGGCCGGCCACATCCACAGCGGTGCGCGGGTGGCCCACATGCCGGCGTGGAAGGTTTCGCGGCGCATCGCAGCGGCGCCGGCACGCACCTTTTCGCGTTTCCTCGCCAGGCGCTCGCGGGCGATGCGCCTGGTGGGGGCCGGGGAGTCTGCGGTGTGTGTCATCGGAGTCCAGTTTAGAGATCTCGGCGGGCGGGGCTCTCATGCGACCCGCAGGGAAGGGCAAGGCGTGGAAGGATAAGGCGTAGGTCGGGAGGGGCGCTGCGGCATGAGGTTCGGCACCTTGGGCGAGATTCTTGGGCATTCGCCACCGCGCATCACTAGAGTAGTGGGAGACAGCCGGAGTCAGAGCGAATGGTGCACAACGTGTCGAACAACCCCAACTACCGCCCGAGCGATCCTCCCCAGGTCGGCTCGCAGCAGTTCAACAACAACTACGGATCCCAGCCGCAGTCCGGTCAGGGACAGTCCGGTCAGTACGGATCGGGTGCTGGCCAGTATGGTTCGGGCGCAGGTCAGTACGGATCCGGTGCAGGACAGTACGCGCAGGGACAGCCGTATGGGCAGCAGAACTCCTATGGACAGTCCGGCCCCTACGGACAGCAGAACGGGTACGGCCAGCACAACGGGTACGGACAGTCAGATGCCGACAGCCAGCCCGGCGCGTACAGCCAGCCGAACGCCTACGATGCCTACGGCCAGCCAGGCGCGTACAGCCAGCCGATGACCTATGGCGCGCAGCCGGTCTTCGTCCGGCCCGCACCCAACAAGATGGCCGTATGGTCGATGTGGATGGGCATCGCCGGAATCGGCGGCGGGTTCGTCTGCGGTCTGCTCTCGATGATTCCGGTCATCGGCATCATCTTCAGCATCATCGCGATGTTCCTGTGGATCGCACCGGTGCTCGCCGTCATCTTCGGCCACATCGGCCTCGGCCAGATCAAGCGCACCGGCGAGGAAGGCCGCGGACAGGCGATCGCCGGTCTGATCATCGGCTACGTGACCATCGCCCTGGGACTCATCATGGCGATCGTCATGATCGGCATCCTCGGCATCGGCTTCTTGGGCATGATGAGCAGCTACTGAGTTGCCCCTGGTGAACTCGGCGCCGTCCCGTGTGACCTCGGCGGACGACCGAGGTCACGCGGGAACGGGGCGGCCGGGCCGCTCGGCACTACCCAGGACTCGCCTGCCCGTGGCGCTGCGTGCACTCTGAGGTCACGCGGATTCGGGACGGTCGGGCCGCCTCGGCGAGGGGATTCTGCAACCCGTGGTGCAGGACTGTAACACGATTCGGCCGCCGCGCTCGCCGCAGGTGGGTAGCGTTGATCTCAGACATCGGGACGACCGTCGAGGACGGCCCGGAACAGCCCTGACGATCAACGACAGCCAGCGGAACGGAACGGACATGAACACTCGCGTACTGCCCCTCGGGAACACCTACACCGGATCGAACGTTTCGGTCCACGCCCCCGTCGCGGTCCACACGCCCGCACCGGTTCACACCCCGGCCCACTCTCCGGCGCTGGTCCAGGCTCCCGTGACGTACGGGAACCGGGCACCGGTCGTCGTCTACCAGCAGGTGGCGCCGACGAACTCCTCGTCGATCGTCGCGCTGGTGCTCGGCCTCATTTCGTTCATCTCCTCGTTCTTCTTCCTCGGCTTCGTCGGCATCATCTTCGGCCACATCGCCCGTTCGCAGATCAAGGCCCGCGGAGAGCGCGGCAACGGAATGGCCGTGGCCGGGCTGTGGTTGAGCTATCTGAGCGTGCTCTTCTGGGTCGCGTTCTGGCTGATCTACTTCGGCGTCATCGCCCTCATGATCGGCGCGGCGATCACCGCCGGAGGAGGCACCGTCAGCTGATGCCGCATCACCGCAGCTAGGCAGACCCGGCATCCCACCCCACGGTCCCGCATCTTCAACTGTGATTGACCTGTAACCGCCCCACCTTTTGCCGCCACTGACGACTCTGTACCGTTGAAGGCAACCACAAGGAGACTTCGCTATGAGCAGCCAGAACAACTGGAACAACCCGGACATGTACTACCAGCAGCCCCAGTCGAACGCGGGCGGCTCGTACGGTGCCCAGTCGTACAGTCAGAACAGCGCCTACGCGGCCAATGCGCAGTACGCGGGCGGACCCGGATACGTGTACCAGCAGCTTCCGCCGACCAACGTGCTGGCCATCGTCGGTATGTGCGCCTCGATCTTCGGCGTCATCTCGTCCGTCTTCATCGGCGGCATCGCCGGCATCATCATGGGCCACATCGCCCGCAAGCAGATCCGCGAACGCGGAGAGCGCGGCGACGGCATGGCGATCGCGGCCCTCTGGGTCGGCTACATCGGCACCATCCTCTGGATTCTCTTCTGGGTCTTCATGATCCTGCTCTACGTCGGGATGTTCGCCGTGCTCTTCGCGGCTGAAGGCGCTTCGTGATCGAGGATTCCTCGAATCCGAACTCTGAGTTCACCTCGGACGAGGATCCAGCCTCAGACGAGGGCCACACCGAGCCGGCCAATGACCGAGCCGACGACAACCCCACCGAGGCGGCGCCGTCTGACGACATCGACCAGACTGATGACGCGGGGCTGAGTTCCGGTCCGGACCTCACCGGCGGTCGACTGATCCTGGTCGGGACTCCGATCGGCAACCTCGGCGATGCGAGCCCGCGGATGCGGGAGGCCATCGAAACGGCCGATGTCATCGCCGCCGAGGACACGCGTCGGTTCCTATCACTGGCGCAGCGGCTCGACCTCACGCATACGAAACGGGTCATCAGCGTCTTCGATCACAACGAGGGACACCGCGCTCCCGAGCTCGTCGACATCATCGCCGCCGGTGAGACCGTTGTCCTGCTCTCTGACGCGGGAATGCCCGCCGTCTCCGATCCCGGCTACCGCGTGGTCAAGGCCTGCGCCGAGGCGGGACTTCCGATCACGTCGACGCCGGGGCCGTCCGCGGTGCTCATGGCTCTCGCGGTCTCGGGACTGCCGAGCGACCGGTTCAGCTTCGAAGGGTTCCTGCCGCGCAAGTCCGGGCAGCGCAAGACTCTGCTGACCGACCTCAAGGCCGAGAAGCGGACGATGGTCTTCTTCGAAAGTCCGCACCGCATCGCCGATGCGATGGACGACTTCGCCGAGATCATCGGCGTCGACCGGCCCATGGCCATCAGCCGTGAGCTGACGAAGACCTACGAGGAGACTCTGCGCGGAACCGTCGGTTCACTGCGCGGTCAGGCCGCCGAAGGACTGCGCGGGGAGCTGACCCTTGTGCTCGCCGGCGCCACCGAAGTCGAAACGGCTCCTGAGGACCACCTCGGCGAGGTCAGCGGACTGGTCGACTCCGGTGTGCGTGCCAAGGATGCGGCCGGACAGGTGGCGAAGAAGTTCGGCTTGTCCAAGCGCGACGTCTACGAGGCCTGGCTCCACCGCGACTGAGGTGCGGGGCGGATGCACTCGCACGCCCCACCCTGTTGAGCAGTTCGGTACACCCTGCTTTGAATTGCACTTGGAGGAACCTGCGCAAATCAGAAGTCCCTGTGCCGAAAACAGCGTCGAGCCGCGCAAATACTGTGCGGCTCGACGCTGTAGTCATCACCAATTGCGGGCAAGTATTCGCCTGTATCGGGATTGTGGGGCCGATGACTTCGACGCTATTTCCTGTGGACGGTGCGAATCAATCCACAGGCAGCTATCTCACCCTGTGCCACTACCGCGGTGCAGCTGCACGATCGGCAGATGACACTTGCATTTCTGGATAAGTACAACGTCGTCGATTACAGAACTCTCCGTGCAGTCGGGATGAGCCATGCAGCCATCTCCAGCGCTGTGGACTGCTGTCTGCTGAAGCTGTCAAGGGGAACCTATTCGATCATTCGTGCCTGCACTGAGCACAAGCACCGGCCGGTGACGAAATTGCTCAGCGATGACGACTGGGTCGACTTCTTTCGCACGACGACACCGTTCAGTCGCGCAGCGGACCATCGTTTCGATGAACACGTGGCACGTCTCAAGATCGTGCACTATCGCCACTTCCGGGCAGCAGATGCCGTCAGCGGAGTGTCGGCCGCGATTCTTCACGAGCTGCCGTTGTACAAAGCTGAGCTGGAGCGGATCGTTGTGTCGCATCCGTCCGCCGCTTCGCGCAGTCCCGAGATCATCAGGTGGAGACGACATTTCAGCCCGGAGGACGTGTGCAGGGTCCACGGAGTCAGATCCTTCACGCCTGTCCGGACTGGGCTGGATCTGATAGCTGAGAGCGGACCGGCAGGCGGCATGGCTGCGTTGGAAGGCGGATTGCGCACGCAGGTGGAGCGGGAATCCGGCGATTCACAGATCGGCATGCGCAATCCACAGCGCATGCACACGATCGGCCGAGAGATCGTGGCTCGTGACTTCGTCCCCGCGGCGATGAGGCTACGTCAGGGACGCGAGCGGGCTCTGCGAATCCTGGCGATCATCAGTCCGCTGTCGGAGAACTACGCAGAGAGCCGGACATCGTTCGCTCTCCACCAGATGGGACTCCACGATTTCACCCAACAGTGGAATGTCGGACGCGACGGCGATCTTCTCACCAGGCTCGACTTCCTGCACCGGCCCACCAACACTGTTCTCGCATTCGACGGAGGTCAGAAATACGCCAACTTCGGTGGCGAGCGGCTCAAGCATGAAGGCCGCCTGCAGAACGAGCTGTTGAACATGGGCTTCAGAATCGTGCATCTGGAAATCAACGACGTCATGAACTTGAAGCGGTTCGAGATGAAGCTGTTCGCCCAGGCCCCGCAGCTCCTGGACTACCGGGGCAAACCGACGCTGAAGTAGTGCAGAGAATGTGACGCGGAGTTCTGTGATCGGAACGGACGCAGCCCGGCCAACGTGGCGGACTCAAGCCGCGGATGGCTCGCCTGTCTCTCTAATGCACAGTTTGTTCAGTGAGCCGTTGGAAGAAACCTATGCCGAAACTGAGGTCGGAGGGGCACTGTCGCCATTTCGGAGCCGAATCCGGTACGGGGAGGGCCGCTGCTGGAGGCCCGTCCGGGATACGGGTTGTGCCTGGAAAACCCGCACGCGCCCTATGGCGCATCCACTCCGTACCCTCGACACACCACAACCCGACCAGCACACCACACACTGCGCCCCACGCACCTGTCACCCGCCTGCGCTGTGTCCCCGCACCCACACCCACGCCCACCCACGCCCCACACCGTCACGCGGACATCCGCCCGCGCCCACCCACGCCCACCAGCTCACCGCCAGCGGACCCATGCGCGCCCGCCGCACCGCGTCCCTTAGACTGAGTTCCCTATGGGTTACTACTTGACGACAGCGATTGCCTACCCCAACGGGGCCATTCACATCGGGCATGCCTATGAGTACATTGCGGCCGACACGATCGCCCGGTTCAAGCGACTGGACAATCACGATGTCTTCTTCTGCACCGGCACGGACGAGCACGGACTGAAGATGCTGCAGGCGGCGAACAAGCTCGGCATCACCCCCAAAGAACTCGCTGACGACAACGCGAAGAACTTCCGCGACACCCAGCTCGCTCTCGGCTCGACCTTCGACCGGTTCATCCGCACCACCGACGAAGACCACTACGCCGCCTCGCAAGCCATCTGGCGCAAGCTCGAAGAGGCCGGCGACATCTACCTCGACACCTACTCCGGCTGGTACTCCGTGCGCGACGAGGCGTTCTACACCGACGACGAGACCGAGGTCGTCGACGGCGTGCGCCTGTCCAAGGAGACCCGCACTGAGGTGACCTGGACGGAAGAGGAGAGCTACTTCTTCCGCCTCTCGAAGTACCAGGACAAGCTGCTCGAGCTGTACAAGAACCACCCCGAGTTCATCGGTCCCGACTCCCGCCGCAACGAGATCGCCTCGTTCGTCGCATCCGGGCTCAAGGACCTCTCCATCTCCCGCACCACCTTCGACTGGGGTGTGCCGGTGCCGGGCAACGACAAGCACGTGATGTACGTGTGGATCGACGCACTGACGAACTACCTCACCGCCGCCGGCTACCCCGATGACCAGGAGCGCCTCAGCAAGTGGTGGCCCGCCGACGTCCACATCATCGGCAAGGACATCATCCGCTTCCACTCGGTCTACTGGCCCGCGTTCCTCATGAGCGCCGGCATCGAGCTGCCGGGGCGCGTCCACGCCCACGGCTTCCTCTTCAACTCCGGTGAGAAGATGTCGAAGTCCGTCGGCAATGTCGTCGATCCCCTCGACCTCGTCGACGCCTTCGGCTTGGACACCCTGCGCTTCTTCCTCTTCCGCGAGTTCTCCTACGGCCACGACGGCTCGTACACGAAGGACTCGATCATCACCCGGAAGAACTCCGACCTCGCCAACGAGTACGGCAACCTCGCCCAGCGCTCGCTGTCGATGATCCAGAAGAACTGCGACGCCCAGGTGCCGCAACCAGGCGAACTCACCGAGGCGGACGAGAAGCTCCTCGCGCTCGCCCGCGCCGTGCCCGACACCGCCCGACGCCACGTCGACACCCAGGCCCTCCACCTCTATGTCGAGGCCTGCTGGAAGGTGCTGTCCGAGGCCAACCGCTACTTCTCCGCGCAGGAGCCGTGGAAGCTGAAGAAGACCGATCCCGATCGCATGGCCACCGTGCTGTGGGTGACGATCGAGGCCGTGCGCATCATCTCCATCCTCATCCAGCCGGTCATGCCCGATTCCGCGGGCAAGATCCTCGACCTCCTCGGTGTGCCCGCCGGAGTCGGTGAGGCCGGCGCGAAGGTCCTGCCGACCGCCGTCGAATCCGGGTCCGGCGCCGAGGCGATGGGGGCCGTATCGGCGAGTGCGGCCATCGGTGTTGCCGCCGGAGCCGCCTACGCGTCGGCCGCCCTGGCGCCGAATGTCGCCGAGGCCGCTGCCGATGGCATCGCCGCCGCTGAGGCGGATCCCCGGTCGTTCGCAGCCGTCGGGTTCCCGCTCGAGCCGGGCACGCCCCTGCCGAAGCCCGAACCCGTGTTCCCGAAGTTCGTGGAGGAGACCGAATAATGGCCTCGCGCGCCGCCGGAACCTATCCACCGGTGCCCGAACCGCTCGCTCACCCCATCGTCGACACCCACACCCACCTCGACATCTGCACAGGTGTGCGGCTGCCGCTGGGTGCCGGTGAACCCGAACCCGAGGTGACCCCGGACGCGGACGAAGAGTTCCCGTCGCTGGATTTCTTCCATGACACCGCCGCCGAGGCGGGAGTTCGTCGCATCGTCCAGATCGGCTGCGACCTTCCGGCAGCCCGGTGGACGACCGCGCTCGTGGCTTCCCAATATTCCGGCACCCCCGCCGAGGCGGCCGACCCCCGCACCGTGCCCGCTCCTCCTGCCGAGGGTCGGACGTGGATGATCGGCGGAGCCGCCCTCCACCCGAACGAAGCCCCGCGGCTGGCCGAGCGCGGCCTGCTCGACGACGCTCTCACCGAGATCGAATCGCTCGTGAGCTCGCATGATCGTATGCGTGTGGTGGGGGAGACCGGCCTCGATTACTTCCGCACGGCAGAAGAGGGAGTCGCCGAACAGCAGCGTTCTTTCCGTGCCCATATCGAGATCGCCAAGCGCACCGGACGCGCTCTGCAGATCCACGATCGGGAGGCACATGCCGATGTGCTGCGCATTCTCAAGGAGGAAGGCGCCCCCGATGTCACGATCTTCCACTGCTACTCCGGCGACGAGGCGATGGCCCGTGAATGTGCTGCCGAGGGTTACTACATGTCTTTCGCCGGCAACCTCACGTTCAAGAACGCCGACGAGCTGCGGCGGGCAGCGGCGGCCGCTCCGTTGGAGCTGCTGCTGACGGAGACCGACGCACCCTTCCTCACCCCGCACCCGCATCGCGGGAAGCCGGGAGGTCCCTACCTCACGGCGATCACTGCGCGGAAACTCGCCGAGGTGCGTGGGATGAGCGAAGAGGATCTGTGCGCGGCCGTATGGAACAACGCGGAGCGAGCCCTCGGCAGCTGGGACTGACAACCTCGGGGGAACTGGGCTGAGGATCCCTTTCACCCGACGAGGCGGCCGGTCGCCGGGTGCTGTCGCACAGCGTCCGCTGGGCCGACTGAACCCAACGATCTGTGAGCGAGGTAACGGGACGCAGCGCCGCCTCGGCGGGGACGTATCACGATCGGGAATGCCCCGGAAACACGGGGAACTCCAGGTCAGACGCGCCCTCAGGAAACTCACACCGTTACATTTCCGTGATATTTTGCGAACCGTGTAACGAATCGGTTACAGTGAACAGGTCGATAAACTCTGCTCAGGGATATTTTTGTGATTGATTTTCTGAAGAACCGCAAGGTTCAGATCGCTGCACAGGCGGTCGTGATCACTGGACTCGTCGGTGGCACGGGCGCAGTTGTGACCATGAACAAGCCCGTGACCTTGGAGGTCAACGGACAGGCCGAAGAGATCCGAACCTTCGGTGGAACGGTCGGGGACATCCTCGACAGCCACGAAATCGATGTCGATAAGCGCGACCAGGTCAAGCCCGGTGTGGGCACCAAGGTCGACCGTGACATGACGATCACCGTCAACACGGCCAAGAAGGTTGCGCTGTCCGTTGATGGCAAGGAAACGAACGAATGGACCAACGCGAACACCGTGGGTCAGGCTCTGGCCGACCTCGGCGTCGACGCGAAGGGCGCCGATCTCAACGCGAAGGCCAGCCAGCGTCTGAAGGACGAAGGCAATGACATTGAGGTGACCACGTCGAAGGACCTCACCGTCGTCGCCGACGGCAAGGACCACAAGGTCTCGGCCGCTGTGGGCACCGCCAAGGAAGCCCTCAAGGACACGGGCGTCAAGCTCGACAAGGACGACTTCCTGTCCGTGCCGATGTCCGCCGAGGTCTCCGACGGCCAGGTGCTGACCGTCAACCGCGTGAAGAACGACACCGTCAAGGACAAGCAGGCCATCAAGGCCAAGGTCGAGACCAAGAAGTCCGATTCCCTCTACGAGGGTGAGACCAAGGTCGAGACCGAAGGCAAGGACGGCGAGAAGCAGGTCACCTACAAGGTCAAGACGATCAACGGCGAAGAGGTCAAGAAGGAGAAGAAGGACGAGAAGGTCCTCTCCGAACCCAAGACCAAGGTCGTCATCCAGGGCACCAAGAAGAAGGAAAAGCCGGCTGACACCGGCGGTTCCGACTCGGGTGACTCCGGCGATTCCGGTTCGGGCGACTCCGGCGACTCTGGCGGAGATTCGAGCACCGGCGGCGGCTCCGGCTCCGGTGGTGGCGACATGAGCACCGCGGAGATCAAGGCCATGCTCGGCGGACCCGGATCCAAGTGGTACCAGGTCGCCAAGTGCGAATCGAACTTCAACCCCCGTGCGGTGAACAAGTCGAACAACGCACACTTCGGCCTGTTCCAGTTCAAGCTCCAGACCTGGCAGTCGATGGGCGGCAGCGGCAACCCGGTCGACGCCAGCCCGCGTGAGCAGTTCGAGCGGGCCAAGAAGCTCCAGGCTGCAGCCGGCTGGGGACAGTGGGCCTGCGCCTGATCTGAGATCAGGTGTGCAGCTGCCGACTGGGCACTTGCAAAGGCTATGAACTCTGGCCGCCATTGACAACAGATATCGACAACTGAGCTGAGGCGGTCAGCAAGGAGCGTGGGCCCCGAGGAGAGATCCTCGGGGCCTACGCTTTTTGGTGTCTCGCCGCTCCGACTTCCAGGCCCAATCTGAACTTTCGCCCAGAGCATGACGAATTGTTGGCACTCAAGTTGACCGAGTGCTAAGAGCGTTCTAGAGTCGAATTAGCACTAGCACTCATTGAGTGCCAGTTTCATGAGACGGTCGAATCGCTCGGCACCCGCGACGACGAGAGGTTCATGGCAGCAGCCGCCGTCTGACTCGATGAAATAGAACCCAGCGAAGGGAGAGGGCCCGATATGTCGGTCTCCATCAAGCCACTCGAAGATCGGATTGTCATCCGTCAGGTCGAAGCAGAACAGACTACCGCCAGTGGTCTGGTCATTCCCGAAACCGCCAAGGAAAAGCCTCAGGAAGGCGAAGTTGTCGCAGTGGGCCCGGGCCGCGTTGCTGACAACGGAAACCGCGTGCCGGTCGACGTCGCCGTCGGCGACAAGGTCATCTACTCCAAGTACGGAGGCACCGAAGTCAAGTACGCAGGCGAAGAGTTCCTCGTGCTCTCGGCTCGCGACGTGCTCGCCGTCATCGGCTGAATCCCCTGAACAACTACTTCACTGACAGGAGGACGAATGCCTAAATCATTGGAATTCAACGACGAAGCCCGTCGTGCACTCGAAAAGGGTGTCAACACCCTGGCCGACACCGTCAAGGTGACGCTGGGGCCCAAGGGCCGCAACGTCGTGCTCGACAAGAAGTGGGGCGCTCCCACAATCACGAACGATGGTGTGACCATCGCCCGTGAGGTCGAGGTCGACGATCCTTACGAGAACCTCGGCGCACAGCTGGCCAAGGAAGTCGCCACCAAGACCAACGACATCGCCGGTGACGGAACCACCACCGCGACCGTGCTCGCTCAGGCCTTCGTCAACGAAGGACTGCGCAACGTTGCCGCAGGTGCCGCACCCGGACAGCTCAAGCGCGGCATCGAGACCGCCGTCGAGGCCGTCTCGCAGCAGCTGGGCACGATCGCCCGCGACGTCGCCGACTCCTCGGAGATCGCACACGTCGCCGGTCTGTCGGCTCAGTCGCCCGAGATCGGCAAGCTCATCGCCGATGCCTTCGACAAGGTCGGCAAGGACGGCGTCATCACGATCGACGAGTCGCAGGCTGCGTCCGTCGAACTCGAGATCACCGAAGGAATGCAGTTCGACAAGGGCTTCCTGTCGCCGCACTTCGTGACCGACGCGGATCGCCAGGAGGCTGTGCTCTCCGACGCTCTCATCCTCATCAACCAGGGCAAGATCTCCAACATCCAGGAGCTCCTGCCCGTCCTCGAGAAGGTGCAGCAGGCCGGCAAGCCGCTGTTCATCATCGCCGAGGACATCGAGGGTGAAGCTCTGTCGACCCTGGTCGTCAATAAGCTGCGCGGAATCATCAACGTCGCCGCCGTCAAGGCTCCCGGCTTCGGTGACCGTCGCAAGGCCATCCTCGAGGACCTCGCCGTCCTCACCGGTGGCCAGGTCGTCACCCCGGACATGGGCATGAAGCTCGACCAGGTCACCCTTGAAGAGCTCGGCAACGCCCGCACCATCACCGTCACCAAGGACAACACCACCATCATCGATGGTGCCGGTGCCGACGATGCTGTTGCCGGTCGTGTCGCTCAGATCCGCGCCGAGGTCGAGAACACCGATTCCGACTGGGACCGCGAGAAGCTGCAGGAGCGCTTGGCCAAGCTCTCCGGCGGAGTCGCCGTCATCAAGGTCGGCGCCGCCACCGAGGTGGAGCTCAAGGAGCGCAAGCACCGCGTCGAAGACGCCGTGTCCGCTACTCGAGCCGCCATCGAAGAGGGTGTCGTCGCCGGCGGTGGATCGGCTCTGATCCACGCTGCGAAGGTCCTCGACGGCAACGACCTCGGACTGTCCGGTGACGCACTCACCGGTGCCGAGATTGTCAAGCGCGGAGTCGTCCAGCCGCTGCGCTGGATCGCCGCCAACGCGGGCCAGGACGGCTACGTCGTCGTCGCCAAGGTCGAGGACCTCGAGTCCGGCCAGGGCTACAACGCCGCCATCGACGAATACGGCGACCTCATCGGTGCCGGAATCATCGACCCCGTCAAGGTCACCCGTTCGGCGCTGCGCAACGCCGCTTCGATCGCCGCCCTGGTTCTCACCACTGAGACCCTGGTCGTCGAGAAGAAGGACGAGGAGGACGAAGACTGAGCCATCCGCTCGGACTGAGTCACCTCTGACCACGACAGTGGCCCGGAACATCACGTTCCGGGCCACTGTCGCATTCACCGTCACCGAGGCGGCACAGCGTCGCGACGGGGCGGCACAGCGTCGCGCCGAGGCGGCACAGCGTCGCGACGGGGCGGTAGAGCGTCGCGCCGGCGTGTCGTCGCTGCTGGCGAGGCTCCATTCGGCTCACCCTTCTCTGGAATGCACACCGAAGAACGTAGGCATTTCGGAGCAGGGTGTCCCAAAGAATCTGCTTCGGCTGCGACCGTGTCATAGTTGCCGGCTTTGAGCCCGCGCGGAGCGCCCGGCCGTAGCGCGTCCGGACGTAGGGCACTCAATCGTCGGTGTGCTCGGGCCTGCTTAGTCGCGCTTCGCTTCGACGTGCGCTCGCAGGCGGGCGAGGTCCGCGCGGACCATGTCGGCGTCGCGGTCGAACTCGGCGTCAACGACATCCGGCAGACCGGACAGAGTGAAGACCACCTTGGCGCCGGTGCCGTTGGCGAGCACCCGCAGGGGATTGTGAACGACCGTTCCGTCGGGGAAGATCACGTCGTGATCGAGGATGCCCAGCTGCGTGTGCGGGCCGAAGCGGACCTCGACCTCACCCATCGGGGAATCCGTGATCCAGCGGCCGCCCTCCTCGCGGATACCATTGCTCAGTCCCGCTGCCCAGGCCGGAAGGTTCGCGGGATCCCCAGCGAAGGCGGCCACCTCGGTGGGGGAGGAGTTGATAGGTGTCGAGAGGTGAAGCGCTGGATTCGTCATCTCTCCAGTGGACCACAGCAGGGCACAAGCGGCCAGGAAACCTGCCGTACACAGCTGGCTCACACCTACTGGCCAGTCGCTTTTCATGTTTCTGAGCGCCGATCCTCGTTAGTCTGGAAATGACAGCTTGCACCGACGCATGAGGAATCTATGACCACCGGCCCAACGATGCCCATCGCCCGACTTCGCGACGTTTCGAAGGTCTTCGATCCGAAAGGGGCCGCGGTCACGGCTCTCAGCGAGGTCAGCCTCGACATCGCACCGGCCAAGCTGACCGCGGTGATGGGGCCCTCGGGCTCGGGAAAGTCAACACTCATGCACGTCCTCGCCGGACTCGACCGTCCCACCTCGGGCACGGTCCACCTCGGCGATCAGGAGATCACGAAGCTGCGCGACGACGACCTCACCGCCCTGCGCCGCCGCCGGATCGGATTCGTCTTCCAAGCGTTCAATCTCGTGCCCACGCTTAACGTCAAGGAGAACATCCGGCTGCCCTTCGAACTCGACGATCGCCGGCCCAATGCCGACGAACGCGCCTGGATCACCACGGTCGTCCACCGCCTGGGACTGGAAGACCGCCTCAAACACCGACCCAACGAGCTCTCCGGCGGTCAACAGCAGCGCACCGCCATCGCCCGGGCACTCGCAACACGCCCCGACATCCTCTTCGCCGACGAGCCGACCGGCAACCTCGACGCGAAGTCCGGCCGGGAAGTCATGGCGATCATGGTCGAGGCCGTCCGTGAGTTCGGCCAATCGATCGTGCTCGTCACCCACGACCCGATCGTCGCCGCCCACGCCGACCGTGTCATCTTCATCGCCGACGGCACCCCGGTGACGGAACTGAACGACACCATCACCGCCGAAGCGATCGCCTCGACCATGCTCGACATCGACGAACGCGCCGAATCCGCAGTGAGCCGATGAACCCGCTGCGCGAAATCCGAACCAACCCGCGGCAGTTCTTCCCCAGCGTCCTCGTCGTCTTCATCGCCGCCCTCTTCGGCACCGCGATCATGCAGGGCATCGCGATACTGACCGCGTGGCTGTCGTCTGAGAAGATCATCGCCGAGTCCGAGACCGCGCAGAACTTCCTGTCGATGATCGGTGTCACCTTCTTCCTCATCGCTCTCTTCGTCTCCGCGATCGTCATCGCGAACACGTTCTCGATCATCATCGCCGGTCGCAGCCGCCAGCTGGCTCTGCTGCGCCTCATCGGGGCGTCGTCGAAACGGCTGCGCAGGGCCGCCTCGTTGGAAGGCCTGATCATCTCCGTCCCCGCCGCGGTGCTCGCCTTCGCCGCGTCGACCGGGCTGGCGCGAGCGGCTCAGAATTTCCTCGGCAACGCCATCACCGAGGAGGTCGCTCTCGTCACCCCGACCATGGCCGTTCCCGCGCTCGCCACGATCATCGTGACCTGGCTGTCGGCGTACTTGGGCGCGCGCCGCATCACGGGGATCTCTCCGATCGAGGCGACCTCGCAGGCGGTCGAAAGCCGCCCCGAGGATGTCCGTGCCTCACTCGGGGGACTCACGGCCTCGCTGATTCTGCTGTCCATGGGCCTGACGTTCCTCGTCAATTCCGTGATCGGAGCCGCCGACCATCGAATCAGCCTGATGAGCGTGGTGCTCACTGCGTTTGGCTCGAGTCTGACCTTCCTCGGCGTCATCATCGGCCATCCGTGGATCCTGCCGCCCCTGCAGGCGGCGATCGGCTGGCTGTGCGGACGCACTGCTGTGTCCCGGTTGGCCGCCTCGACGATCGCCCGCCATCCCACCCGGAACGCGCGCACGGTCATCGGCCTCGTCATCGGCATCACGCTCATCGTCATGTTCGCCACCGCCATGACGACCTTCCGCGATCAGCTGCTGCGGTATGCGCGCTCCCTCGGTGAAGAGGGGTGGGGCGGTCTCGAGGACGCGCTGGCCACCGTCATCGACAAGTCGATGCTGTTCGCGCTGGCCCTCATCCTCTTCTCCGTGATCATTGCCGTCATCGGCGTCGCGAACACCCTCATGCTCTCCGTGCGCCAGCGCACTCAGGAGATCGGGCTGCTCATGGCGCTCGGCCAGACCCCGAAGCGCGTGCGTCGGATGATCACGGCCGAGGGCCTGCAGCTGAGCCTGACCGCCTGCGCGGTCGCTGTTCCGCTGGGCATCGGCTTCGGCTGGGTCGGCGCGCTGACCCTGCTCTCGCCCCTGCTCGGCCTCTTCGCGCCGAGTGTGCCCTGGGTGGTCGTCATCGCAGTCGTGGCCGGCACCCTCATCGCCGTGTTCGTCGCCAGCCGCGAACCCGCCCGCGCGGCCACCTCGATCAGTCCCGTCGAGGCGCTCGAAGCCGTGTGAAGTGCGGGCCGGTGATGCTGACGGCCCAGTTTGAGTTGAGAAGCCCACGTTAGAAACTGGGCTATTCGACTCCAACTGGGCCGCAGCGAGTCCGTTCCAACTTTAGGTACAGGTTTCTCTGGAATGCACAGCGAAGTAAGTGAGCATTTCAGAGATAACAGTGACCTGATCGTCCTCTGGCGTGCAGCTGAGTGGGGTGGTCGCAGGGTGCGTCGAATTTGGACGCCAGCATGTGTCTGGCTAGGGCATGTGGGGGAGTGCGGCAGGGCTCGGAAGACCTGTGTCCTCAGCCGCGCGTACGCGGAGGCGCAGGAAGCCTCGCCGGTACGCGAGGACGCACCGGAACTCAGCCGCGGCGGTGAGCGGAGACGCACCGGCGGCGGTCGACGCGCATGACCCGGCCGCGGTTGCGCAGGCGACGCTGAACGCAGTCCGGCGGTCCGTCGAAATCCGGTCGCGGAGTGCGAGAGACGACAGCAGGTTTGTGCTCGAGGGCGAATGGATCGGTCTCCCATTCCGGGGCGCGTCGCGCACCGAACTCAGAAGTTTCGATGAACGACCGGAACTCTGCGACCAGGCGCTCCTGCATGTCGTAGAGGCTCTCATCGTTGCCGGGGTAGTCGAGGAGGACTTCAATGGCCTCCCCGGCGACGACGATCCGCGCGAAGAGCCGACGCTCGTCTTCGGTATCGCGGAGCATCGCGATGCTGTCCCACTCGTGATCGGCGAACATCGCGAGAACGATCGGAGTGACGACCTTCTCGCAGAGGACATCCTGCGTGAGTTCGATGCGGTCCATGTGTCCCACCATATGTGCTCAGTCGTCGGGAGCTCGAAGGTGTCTCGGAGTTTTGCGGAAACCGCGGCCGATCTGCGGTATGCGGCAGACTTCGTGCGGTTCCGTGCCACTGCATTCGCGACCGCGATGACGATTCCGGATCCTGCCTCCGGAATTGCGGGATCGGCTGCACGGCTGCGGGAGCCTGCCGCATAGACTTGGCCCCATGCCCCGCAGTCCGCTCCCGCCCCGAGAAGGAATCTCGGCGACCGCGCTGCGCGCCCCCGGCGGCAAGGCCACCCATGCGAAGAATCACCTGCCCGTTCCCGACTCGATCGGGGCCTGGCTCGAATCCGAATTCCCCGAGGCGTCCCCCGACTCCCGACGCGCGCTGATGACAGACGGGGACATGCGCGACGAGGCTGGGCTCCCGGTGGCCTGGGACGACCCGGTCATTCCCGGTGGGTTCTACTTCTTCCACCGACCGGTCCCGCCGGAAGAGCGAATCCCGTTCGAGGTCGGGATCGTCTTCGAGGACGATGACCTCCTCGTCGTCGACAAACCTCATTTCCTCGCCAGCACCCCGAACGGACGGTTCGTCCGCGAATGCGTCGTCACGCGTCTGCGCGTCGACCTCGGCCAGCCCGACCTCGTCGCCATCCACCGCCTCGACCGGATCACCGCCGGACTGCTGGTCCTGTCGAAACGGCCCGAGACACGCGGCCGTTACCAGCGCCTGTTCCAAGACCGACGAGTCAGCAAAACCTACCGCGCCCTGGCGCCGGCCCCGCCGCCGGAGCTCGAATTCCCACTCGTCCGCGAATCGCGCCTGGTCAAACCCGTCGGCGGACGCCAGGTGCACGAAGTCGCAGGGGAGCCGAACGCGGTCAGTCGGATCCGACTGCTTCGAACCATCACCACCAGGACCAGTGTCTCGGGTGCCGCGTGGCCGCCTCAGCGTGAGGGATCCGACCACGAACAGCGAGACAGGTGGGAAGGCGAGAGAGGAGCGCCGCCTCGGCGAGAGGATGCCGACGTCGATCCTCGTGATCGAACAAGGTGCGAGGACGAAGCGCCGCCTCGGCGAGGGGTTGCCGAGTACGAGCTGAGCCCGGTCACGGGCAAGACGCACCAGCTGCGGGTGCACATGAACGCGCTCGGGCTGCCCATCCTCGGTGATCCGGTCTATCCGGTCGACCTCGCCCCGGACCCCTACGACTTCTCATCACCGCTGCAGCTGTTGGCCGCGAAGATCGAATTCGATGACCCGCTGACGGGGCTGAGCCGACGATTCGAAAGCGCACTCGAACTCGATCCCGCCGCAGTCAGCTCCGATCCAGTCGAAACCCGGTAGCCTGGTGTTATGAGTCCACACGCCCCCGGATGCACATCAGAGGCCATCGTCGCCCTTGTCCGCACCCGCATCACCGACGGTGAATACCCGGCAGGAAGCCCGGTCCGCGATGGTGCCTTGGCCAAGGAATTCAACGTTTCGCGCAACACCGCCCGCGAATCGCTGAGCCTGCTGCGCCACGCCGGGCTGCTCACTCAGGAGCCCAACCGGGGCTTCTTCGTCTCCACCTTCGGCATCGACGAACTCAAGGACCTCTACCGCGCCCGCCGAGTCTTCGAGATCCGCGCCGTCCAGGAATCTCAGGACGCCACCGACGAGGCGATGGCCGCCGTCGAAGCTTCCGTGGTCCGGGCCGAAACCGCGCCGAAGAACGAAACCTGGGCCGATGCTCAGGAGCACTCGGCATCGTTCCACCGTGCGATCGTCGGGCTGCTGGGCTCACCGCTGCTCGACGAGTTCTACCTCAACCTCATGGCCAGGCTGTCGACGACGTTCTCGCGCTCGCCCGAACCCGGTAAATACCACTCGCACTGGGCGAATCCGCATCGGGACATCCTCGAGAAGATGAAATCCGGGGATCGGCAGGGGGCCGAAGGACTGCTGCGCATCCACCTCGACGACTCCGAAGCCTCGACCCTCGACCTCGCACGGTCAGTGGGGGAGGGGCGGTAGGGTTTCCCGCACGAATCCGACAGCTTTTCCTGTGTAGCCAGTCTCACAGTGCCCGGTGCTTGAACCCATAGCGGTCGACTCTCTCGCTCCGATAGCATTGAGCCACCGTATCTTCGCGTCGAAAGGCTGTTTTCATGGGAAACCCTGAGCAGGAATCACAGGCCGCAAACGATCCGTTCTCGCTGACGGGACTCACGTATGACGATGTCCTCCTCCTGCCAGGCGACACCGATGTCATCCCTTCCGAAGCCTCCACCGCCTCCCGGCTGACCAAGGAGATCGAGCTCAACATCCCGCTCGTCTCCGCGGCGATGGACACCGTGACCGAATCTCGGATGGCGATCGCCATGGCCCGCATCGGCGGTCTGGGCATCATCCACCGCAACCTCTCCGCCGAGGATCAGGCGAACCAGGTCGACTACGTCAAGCGCTCCGAATCGGGCATGATCAATGATCCGCTGACGATCACCCCGGACAAGACGCTGGAAGAGCTCGACGAGATCTGCGGCAAGTACCGCATCTCCGGACTGCCCGTCGTCGATGAGAACAATGTGCTCGTCGGCATCGTGACCAACCGCGACCTGCGCTTCGTCACCCGCAGCGAATTCCCCACACGCACCGTCGCCGAGACGATGACGAAGATGCCGCTGGTCACCGCGCCCGTCGGCGTGGCCGCCGAGAAGGCCTTCGAGCTGCTCGCCGAGCACAAGGTCGAGAAGCTGCCTCTCGTCGATGACAACAACGTCATCCAAGGCCTCATCACCGTCAAGGACTTCGTCAAGACCGAGGAATACCCGCTGGCCACCAAGGACGACGAAGGTCGCCTGCGCGTCGGTGCCGCCGTCGGGTTCTACGGCGACGCCTACGAGCGTGCCGGAATGCTCGCCGAGGCGGGCGCCGACGTCCTCGTCGTGGACACCGCGAACGGCCACGCTCGCGGAGTCACCGACATGATCAAGAAGATCAAGTCCGACCCGGCGTTCTCCGCCGTGCAGATCATCGGCGGAAACGTCGCTACGAAGGAAGGCGCGCAGGCGCTCGTCGAGGCCGGAGTCGACGCCGTCAAAGTCGGCGTGGGACCCGGATCGATCTGCACCACCCGCGTCGTTGCCGGTGTCGGCGTCCCGCAGGTTACCGCCGTCCACCTTGCTGCACAGGCCGCTCAGGCTGCCGGAGTTCCTGTCATCGCCGATGGCGGTCTCCAGTACTCCGGTGACATCGGCAAGGCTCTGGTCGCCGGTGCCGACACCGTCATGCTCGGCTCCCTGCTGGCCGGATGCAACGAGTCGCCAGGCGAACTCATCTTCGTCAACGGCAAGCAGTACAAGGCCTACCGCGGCATGGGTTCGCTGGGCGCGATGGCTCCCCGCAAGGGCAAGTCGTATTCGAAGGACCGCTACTTCCAAGCCGATATCGCCACCGACACCGACCTCATCCCCGAGGGCATCGAAGGCCGAGTCGCCTACCGCGGTCACCTCAAGCAGGTCGCCCACCAGCTCACCGGAGGCCTGCGCCAGACGATGTTCTACGTCGGCGCACGCACTGTCGGCGAGCTCAAGGCCAAGGGCAAGTTCGTCCGCCTGACCACGGCAGGGCTGAAGGAAAGCCACCCGCACGACATCCAGATGACCGTCGAGGCCCCGAACTACGTCGTGAAGTGACGTAGGCGGGCACCTCTGACGGTGTGCCTCTGGTCAGTGAGAAGCCGCAGTTTCCGCATTTGCGCGGAAGCTGCGGCTTTTCTGAGTGCGGGGTCGGCTGAGGGCGTGGGGAGAATTCCTGGCTGTTCAACGGGAAGCTGTGGCTCTGCAGCGCCTGAGCTGATTGTTGGTTCGATCCACGGTGTTCTGCGGTCTGAAACCACCGTGGATCGACCCAACAATCCGCGGTCACCCGGGCGCCCCGAATGTCTCACGATGCTGGATGACACACCCCGATGTGACGAATGCCACGCGCTCATTTTCCGGCCGATGCACCCGTAGTGCGAACGGTCGCCTTGCCTTGTGAGCGCTGGGAAGCGGCGGCATCGGCCCCGGTGAGGGGTCTACTTCCGTAGTCATCGAATCCGGCCAGAGGCTCTTCGGAAACGCATTAACTTAGGGTAGGTTTCCCTAATGCGAGCCGCGCTTTGCGGTGCGCATCATCGAAGGAGGAAACCTCACAGTGACGACTTCTCTGCTCTATGACACCGAAGCGACACCCACTTCAGCACCCCTTCAGACTCCCGAAATTCCCCACACGAACTCCGACCTCAACGCACCGACCGCGGCGCCGGAAGTCGCGAACCCCACCCTCGCCGACGTCCAGAACCCGACCCGCACCGATGCCCTCCTCGGCGCCCACAGCGCAGACGAGTACACATCGCTCATGCACGACGTCGTCGACATCCTCGGCATTCGGTTCCGCACAACTGAGCGCGCCGCCTCGGCGAAGGAACGCTCCGGGCTCCAGGCCGCCGTCGACGCCGTGGATCTCGACACCGCAGGCGTCGGCAACGCCGAAGCCCTGCGCGAGGTCGACGCTCTCTACGCCGACAATGCCGTGTGGTTCCACCACCCCAGCTACGTCGCCCACCTCAACTGCCCGGTCGCCGTGCCCGCCGTCGCCGCCGAGGCGATGCTCGCCGCCATCAACACTTCGGTCGACACCTATGACCAATCCGAGGTCGCCACCCTCATGGAACGCCGCCTCATCGACTGGACCTGCGGTCACCTCGGCTTCGCCGGCGGCGACGGAATCTTCACCTCCGGAGGCACCCAATCGAATCTCCAGGCGCTGTTCCTCGCCCGCGAAAACGTCCTCGCCGAGGCTGCGGGACATGGTGAGGCCGATGACGCCGAATCCCGCCGAGGCGGCCCTGACCTGGGCGCGCCCAAGCGCCGCGACCTGCTGTCCCAGCTGCGGATCCTTGCCACCGACCAGGCCCACTTCTCCGTGTCCCGCGCTGCGTTCCTCCTCGGTCTCGACGCCGAGGCGGTCGTGACCGTCCCGACCGACCGGTCCGGCCGCATGGATGCCGAAGCGCTCAACGCCAACCTGCTCGCGATCGAGGCGAACGACCAGATCCCCATGGCCGTCGTCGCCACCGCCGGAACCACCGACCTCGGTGTCATCGACCCGCTCGAGACCATCGCCGAGGTCTGCGAATCAGCGAACGTGTGGCTGCACGTCGACGCCGCATACGGCGGCGGACTGCTCTGGGCCCCACAACGAGCTCACCTGCTCGACGGGATCTGCCGGGCCACCTCGGTGACCATCGACTTCCATAAGACGTTCTTCCAGCCCGTGTCCTCATCGGCCCTGCTCATCAGGGACGCGAGTCTGTTCGCGCCGACGATCCACCACCACGACTACCTCAATCCCGAAGCCGAAGCGCAAGAAGCCGACGCCGAACCGAACCAGGTCGACAAGTCCCTGCAGACCACCCGCCGCTTCGACGCGCTCAAGCTCTGGACGACGCTGCGCGCCCGCGGAGCAGGGGAGATCGGATCGATGCTCGACGCCGTCTGCGACCTCGCGACCGACGTCCGGGCGCTGCTCGAGGACCAGGCGGACTTCGAAGTGCTCGGCGCCTCGGACCTGTCCACGGTGCTCTTCCGATTCACCCCGGCGACCGCGGACCAGGTCACCTGCGACGAACTCGTCCCGCTCATCCGTCGAGTCCTCTTCCGCTCCGGCCGCGCAGCCATCGCCCGCACCGTCATCGACGGCACGCCGTGGCTCAAACTCACCCTGCTCAATCCCGACACCCGCATCGACGACGTCACCGCCGTGCTCGACCTCGTCCGTGCCACCGGGCACGGCATCCTCGCCGGCCGGGATCTCGAGGACGCAGCGACAGAAGGAGGCGCAGCATGAGCGCAGATTCCACGCCCATTCACGACATCCTCGGCGTCGGCATCGGACCCTTCGGACTCGGACTGGCCGCACTGTCGGAACCGCTCGACGACGTCGACGCTATCTTCCTCGACCAGCGCCCCGAATTCCGCTGGCACCCGGGCATGATGATCGAAGGCTCGACCATCCAGGTGCCGTTCCTGGCCGACCTCGTCACCATGGCCGACCCCACCTCGCCGTACTCATTCCTCAACTTCCTCAAGGAGCGCAAGCGGCTCTACCCGTTCTACATCCGCGAATCGTTCTACCCCCTGCGTGCTGAGTTCGACGAGTACTGCCGGTGGGTCGCTGCCCAGCTGGATACGCTGCGTTGGAACCGTCGCGTCGTGTCCGTGACCAGGGACGACGGTGTGTACACCGCCCTCGCCGAGGTGGTCGATGACTCCGGCTCGATCCTGACGACCGAGACCTACCGCGCTCGGCATCTCATCCTCGGGGTGGGAACGCAGCCGGTGCTGCCACCTGCGCTGCAGGGACTCGGGGGAGGCGACGGTACTGAAGCAGCCGGCCCGCTCATCCACACCGCCGACTATCTCGAGAACCGGGAAGCGCTGCTCGACTCCGGAGCGATCACGATCATCGGCAGCGGCCAGTCCGCCGCCGAGATCTACCGTGACCTCATCGACGACGCAGAAGACCGCGGAGTGCGCCTGGACTGGGTGACCCGGTCGCCGCGGTTCTTCCCGATGGAATACACAAAGCTCACCCTGGAGATGACCTCCCCGGAGTACACCGACCACTTCCGGGCTCTGCCCGATGAGCTGCGCGAACGCGTCGGCCGGGAACAGCGCACGCTGTACAAGGGCATCTCCGCCGACCTCGTCGACGACATCCACGACACTCTCTACCGACTCAGCCGCGGCGGGCGGCAGCTGCTGACGAACCTCGTCTCCGAAGCCGAACTCGAAACCGCCGAGATCGATCCGATCAGCGGCGAATACCTGCTCGGCTTCCGCAACACGGCACTGGACAAGACGTTCACCCGACGGTCGGGATCCGTGGTCGCCGCCACCGGATACAAATCGCAGGTCCCCGACTTCCTCAGCCCCCTCGGCGACGACATCCGACTGGACTCCCGGGGCCGCCTCGACGTCAGCCGCCACTACACGATCAACGACGAAGGAACCATCCACGTCGTAGGCGGCGAAGAGCACACCCACGGCGTGACCGCACCTGACCTCGGCTTCGGCCCGTGGCGGGCCTCGGTGGTGCTGGCCGCAGTGACCGGCCGGGAACCCTATCCGATCGAACGGACCATCGCCTTCCAGACCTTCGGGGTGCCGGCCGACGAATCCGATGCCGTTCCCGATGCCGCCTTCGCACTCGACGACTCCAAGGAGATGTCACACGCATGACCACCGAACTCATCACCAGCCTCACCACCACCGAGGCTGACGAAACCGACCCGACCGATTCTGCGGTTGATGCGAACGCCACCTGTACGCGCACGGACCGCAGTTCGGACGTGAAGCTCACGGCCGCCTCGGCGACAGTGACCATCCGTCCGCTCGACGTCGACCGGGACACCGCCCGGATCCACGAGTGGCTGACCCACCCGCGCGCTCACTACTGGATGATGACCGACCTCGACGAGAACGAGGCCAGGACCTACTTGGATGGCATTCGCGACTCAGCGGATGACGCCGGTTGGGTCGGCTCCGTCGACGGCATCGACTGCTTCTACGTCGAGACCTACACTCCGGACAGCCTCATCCCGCAGAACGTCGTGGCGACCGGGCCCGCGGACATCGGGATGCATCTGCTCGTCGCACCGCCGGCAGGACCGGCCGTGCACGGCCTCACCGACCGCATCATGGCGGAGGTCATCGACTTCTGCCTCAGGCCGGTTGGCCAGGGAGGACGCGGAGCTGAACGCGTCGTCGTCGAACCCGATGCCAGGAACGACGCGATCATCGAGAAGAACCGAGCGGCCGGTTTCACCCCCATCACCGAGGCGACCATCATGATGGGCGAGATCGAGAAACTGGCGCTCGTCAGTGTGTGCGCCCGCGCGGATTTCGAGGCCAGCGCGCTGGCTCCGTTCGTCACCGCTGCACGGACGTCGCACGTCGGCGAGAGCGGGGAACCGGTCGGCGCCCAGCGGTCCACTGAATCGCATACAGGGCGGAAGGCCGCAACCCCACCGGCACCGTACGCCCACCTCAACGGGGATGCTTTCGCCGTCGTGCAGCGCCACCTCGTCGCCAAAGCCCTGTCCGAATTCGCCCACGAACGACTCATCGCACCGGTGAACGTGGGCGAAGGCGAGCGAGCCGCCGCGAACGGCAGTGCCGATGTGAATGGGGGAGCCGCCTCGGCGAATGGCGAAGGTCAGACCTGGGAAGTGAGCATCTCCGGCGCCAGTCGGTACACATTCACCGCGCGTGTGCTGCCGCTCGAACACTGGGTGATCGACGAAGCGAGCATCACCCGGTGGCGCGACGGTACCGAGGTTCCGCTCGACGCGCAGGAACTCGTCGTCGAACTCCACGACGAACTCTTCATCCCCGAGGACCTCATCTCCACCTACCTCGAGGAGCTCGCCTCGACCCTGGCCGGGGCCGCGTTCAAACTCGAGGACGCTCGGGCCGGGCGCAGACCCAATGCACGTGCACTCGTCGATGCGGATTTCCAGACCACCGAGGCGGCCATGACCGAGGGCCACCCAGGATTCCTTGCGAACAACGGTCGCATCGGCTTCGGCCTCAGCGACTTCCGCAAGTGGGCACCGGAGAACGGTGAGCGGAACCGCATCGAATGGGTGGCAGTGAGGCGCGAACTCAGCCATCTGTCCTTGGGAGTCGGACTCGATGAGGAGGACCACCTCGGTGATGCTCTCAGCGAAGCCGAACGGGATCTCTTCGGGTCCCGGATCCGGGCGGCGGGACAGGATCCTGCGCACTTCCACCTCATGCCGATTCATCCCTGGCAGGCCGACCACCGTCTGGCGATCACCTTCGCCGCGGACATCGCCCGAGGTGATCTTCTGCCGTTAGGTGTTGGGCTCGATAAGCACCAGGCGCAGCAGTCCCTGCGCACGTTCTTCAATCATTCGCGGGCCGGAGCTCCGTATGTGAAGGTCGCGCTCGCCGTGCAGAACATGGGATTCCTGCGCGGCCTATCGCCGAAGTACATGCGTGACACTCCGGCCATCAATGACTGGGTTGCGAATCTCATCGCCTCCGATGACACCTTCGCTGCGGCCGGATTCCGCGTTCTGCGGGAGCGCGCGGCGCTCGGATACACCGGTGATGTCTACCATCGGACGAAGGAGACGAACCCGCACCGGAAGATGCTGGCCGCCCTGTGGCGGGAGAACCCTGTCGAGCAGATCGAACCAGGTCAGAAGCTCATCACGATGGCCGCGCTGCTGCATCGAGATCACCAGGGTGTGTCCTTGGCTGCCGAGCTGATTCGCGCTTCCGGGCTGAGCGTCGGGGCATGGGTGCGCAGCTACCTGCGGGCCTACCTGAAACCACTCGTGCATGCGCTGCTCGCCCACGATCTCGTGTTCATGCCGCACGGGGAGAACCTCATCCTCGTCCTCGACGAGCATGTGGTGACAGGGGCATTCATGAAGGACATCGGTGAGGAGGTCGCCGTCCTCGGCCATCGCGAACTGCCTGCCGACGTCGAACGCATCCGCGCCGTAGTGCCGGGGGAGGAGAAGGCGCTGTCGGTGTTCACCGATATGTTCGATGGGGTCCTGCGGCACCTGTCCGGCATCCTCGACGGCGACGGACTGCTGCCGGCCGAGAGGTTCTGGGCGATCGTCGCCGAGACCCTCGACGACTACGAAGCAGAACACCCGGATGCGGCGCACGGTGTCAGCGGCGACGTGGACCTGCGTGCCGAACACTTCGCCCATTCGTGCCTCAACCGGCTGCAGCTGAAGAACACGAAGCAGATGGTCGACATCGGCAACCAAGCCGAATCACTGCTCTACGCGGGCACCATGCCCAATCCCGTGGCTCGCTGAGCCAGAGGGCGGGCTGCCGACCGCTCGCCACTGCGCTGCGCTGTCGGTGAATCGACGCAGCAGCCCGCGCCACTCGCCGAGGGGGGGGGGCTCCGGAATGGGGTCCCGCCTCGGCGAGTACCATTCACAGTGAAACCGACCTTTGCTGCAGAGCTGACCGGAGACCACTGATATGACTCCCGAGCAGACTTCACTCATCGAACGAATCCGTGCACTCATTGCCGAAGAGACCGCTGTCCGAGAGGTCTCGATGTTCGGGGGCCGCGCGGTCATGGTCAACGAGAAGATGATCGTCAGCGCAGGTAAGACTGGTGATCTGCTCGCGCACGTCGACGCTGACCGTCACGATGAGCTCCTCAAACGACCCGAAGCTGCCCAAGCCGAAATGGGAACCGGTCGAGACATGGGACCGGGGTGGATCAACGTGAGCGCAGATGCCGTCCGTGACGACGAGCAGTTGGCATTCTGGGTTGAGACTGCGTTGGACTTCAATCGCACGATCACAGGCTGATACAACTGCGGAACACAGACAGGCGCGACTGAGTCCGCCGCGCGAGCGGTTAGTATCATTCCAACGGTTGACCGCGCGTCGATGCGCAGAGTCACGAACCGGTTCTCAGACTCAAAGGTGTGCGCATGGCGAAGCAGAACGATCGGCCGACCCTGGCCACGGTCGCTGCGCGTGCCGGCGTGAGCATCAAAACCGCCTCCCGCGTCCTCAACGGCGAAAAGCACGTTGCCGCCTCGACGGCGGAGAAGGTCGAAGCTGCCGCCGAAGAACTCGGATTCCGCCTCAACACCACGGCCCGACGCTTGCGCGCCGGAGGCCGCTCACCCTACATCGGCGTCGTCCTCTCCGACGCAGGGGATGCCTTCCAAGCCCGCGCTTTCGCCGCAGTGGAAGCCGAGCTCGCCGCCCTCGACCTGCGCCCAGTGGTGACCGTGGTCGGAGACGACCCGGACCGGGAGGAAGCCTTCCTCGACGAATGCCTCGCCAACGACCTGACCGGGATCATCGTCATCCGCGCTCACCCCGAGGCGGCCGAGACCTACGCGCGAGCCGCCTCGGCGCCGGGCACCCGAATCGTCTCCCTCGACCCGGCTGTCGAGGGCCCTGGAATCAGCATCGTCGCAGGTGACGATCGTGAGGCGGGACGCCTCGCCGCCGAACAGCTGCTCGCTCACGGGCACATGGCACTCGGCGTCATCGGCGATCATTCGTCCAGCCTCATCACCACCCGCCGACTGCAGGGAATCCAGGACGCCATCGCCGGCCGCCGCGGCGTCGGCTGGCGCGCCTATATGCGCGAAGACGCTCACGACGAAGCCAGCGCGAAGAACGTCGTCGCCGCCTGGCTCGGATCCCGCAGCGCGCCCGGAGCCCTCATCGCCCTGTCGGCCACAGTGACCCAAGGTGCCATCGACGCCTGCCGCCGCCTCGGCGAATGGCCGGCCCTGGTCGGCATCGACGATTTCCCCACGGCTGAACTCCTCGATGTCACCGTCGTCGATCGCAACGTCGAATCCCTCGCCGCCGAGGCGGTCCGACGACTCCGTGCCAGCGCGGATTCCAGCGTCTCCGGGGACCGACCCAGCATTTCCGGGGACGGTGGGGGCCGCCTCGGCGAGGGGACACATCCTGGAGAGAACGTGACTGCAAGGGACAGCAATAACGGTGGCAAGGGGCCGGATTTCGACAATGCAGTGTGCGTCATCGCTCGTGGCAGCGGCGAAGAGCCTCCCGACACCCGCTGAAAACTTTTGCCGAAACAGTTGACAGCAGGCGGCGTTCAGCGAATCATATTCAACAGCCTGACAACGTTGTCAGAAAGATTGAAAGGTTCACAATGAGGCACAACCTTAAGTCCCACAAGAAGCTGGCGCTGCTCGGTGCCTCCGTCGCTATCGGTGCTCTTGCGCTCAGTGGCTGCGGTAATCAGAAGGGCCAGGGAAACGACGAGGCCGACAGCGGATCCGGCAGTGACGGGGACGTCACCATTGCGCTGCTGCTACCCGAGTCGAAGACCACCCGGTACGAGTCGCTCGATAAGCCGAACTTCGAGAAATACCTCAAGGAAGCCAACCCTGACGCGAAGGTCGAATACCGCAACGCCAATCAGGACGCGACTCAGCAGCAGCAACAGGTCGAGGCAGCCGTGACCGAGGGCGTCGACGCCATCGTCCTCGACCCCGTCGACGCTTCCGCGGTCTCCTCCGCGCTGTCGAAGGCCGAAGCGAAGAAGATCCCGGTCATCGCCTACGACCGCTTCTTCGAAGGTGCGGACTACTACACCTCGTTCGACAACAAGAAGATCGGCAACCTGCAGGGCCAGGCCGTCCTCGACGGACTCAAGGACGCCGGAGTCGACCCGAAGTCCGGACCGGTCTGGATGGTCAACGGCGACCCGAAGGACCCGAACGCCGCGGACTTCAAGGCCGGTGCCGAAGAGACCCTCAAGGGCGCGGGCGTCGACATCGCCGCCGGCCATGACACCCTCGATTGGAATCCCGACGACGCCCGCCAGTGGGTCGAAGGTCAGCTGCAGGGCAAGGGCGAGAAGCCGATCGCGATCTACTCTGCCAACGACGGCACCGCTGGCGGTGTCATCGCTGCGACGAAGAAGGCCAAGGTCGAACCCGTCGTCACCGGTCAGGACGCCGAGGTCGACGGGCTGCAGAACATCCTCAAGGGTGACCAGTACGCCACGATCTACAAGTCGATCCCGCCGCAGGCCGAATTCGCCGCCAAGGCCGCCGTGGCCCTGGCCGCAGGCGAGGACGTCGACGCGGGCACGACCTACAAAGACACCCCCACGGACTTCGTCGAAGCCAAGGTCGTCACCACCGACACCATCAAAGACATCGTCGGTGACCAGATCAAGGCCGAGGACATCTGCACCGGCAAGGTGGAGAAGCTCTGTGCCGATGCCGGTGTGAAGTGAGCGCGTGCGCGTTCACAATCTGACGTGACCGACCCCGAGCCGGCGACCGCCACCGGTCGCCGGCTGCCGGGGTCAACGACTGCGACAAGTAGGAACAGATGACACCAGAGACACCCGACCCGGCATCCGCAGCGACGCGGACGCCGGGCAGCGACAGCGAGCCGGTGCTCGAACTGCGCGGAATCAACAAACGGTTCGGTGCAGTCCAAGCCCTGACCGACATCCATCTCAGCGTCGGCCGCGGCGAAGTCGTCGGCCTCGTCGGCGACAACGGCGCCGGCAAGTCGACCCTGATCAAGGTCATCGCCGGAGTCCACGCCGCCGATGACGGCGAGCTCATCATGAACGGGACGGCGCAGAGATTCTCCTCGCCGAAGGATGCACAGAAAGCCGGAGTGGCCACAGTGTTCCAGGATCTGTCCCTGTGCGAGAACCTCGACGTGGTGGCCAACCTCTTCCTCGGACATGAGAAGACCCGCGGCGGCGTCCTCGACGAAGTGACGATGGAAGCCAAATCCTGGGAGCTGCTGCGCAGCCTCTCGGCAAAGATCCCGAGCGTGCGCGTACCGATCGCAGCCCTGTCCGGCGGTCAACGTCAGACGGTCGCCATCGCCCGGTCCCTCCTCGGCGAACCATCCCTGGTCATGCTCGACGAACCGACGGCGGCGCTCGGCGTCGCCCAGACGGCCGAGGTGCTCAACCTCATCGAACGGCTCAAGGAACGCGACCTCGGGGTGCTGCTCGTCAGCCACAATATGGCCGATGTGCAGGCGGTGTGCGACCGAGTGCACGTGCTGCGACTGGGCAAGGATGCCGGTGACTTCCCTGGTGACGAGCGCACCGACGTGCTGGTCGCCGCGATCACCGGAGCCAGCGACAACGTCGTGACCAAACGCGCCGCACGGAGGGGTGAGCGCCGATGACCCGCAATTCCTTCATCACCGATGAGCGGATCTCGTCCGAAGGTGTGGTCGGCACCTTCGTCCGCCGGGTCAAAGAGGGGCAGCTGGGGTCGTTCCCGGTCATCCTCGCTCTCATCGTCATCGTCATCGTGTTCCAGTCGGCCGACTCGAACTTCATCTCTCCGGCCAACCTCGTCAACCTCTCCACTCAGGTCGCGTTCCTCGCGATCCTGGCTCTCGGCATCAACCTCATCCTGCTCCTCGGCGAGATCGATCTGTCTCTGGCGCAGTTGGGAGGTCTGGCCGCCTCGCTGCTCGGAGTTCTGGTGGTGAGACAAGGTGTGCCGCCGGCCCTGGCACTGATCATCATGCTGCTGCTCGGCCTGGTCGTCGGCGCGATTCAAGGTTGGTTCTTCGCCGTCGTCGGCATCCCGGCGTTCGTCGTCACCTTGGCCGGTCTGCTCGCGTTCACCGGTCTGACCCTCACGACTCTCGGCACGCAGAAGAACCTGTCGATGTCGGACACCTTCGCCTTCGACTTCGCGAGCTTCTACTTCCCGGCGATCTGGGCCTATATCTTCGGCGCCGTCGCGATCATCGGCTTCGGCGGCGGCATCATCTATTCGAAGCTGCGCCGCCACCGGGAGGGTCTCAGCGCTCCGAGCTGGACCTCTGTGATCGTGCGGATCGTGCTGCTGGCCGCGATCGTGTTCGGGTTCCTCATCCTCGTCAATCAGGACTTCGGTCTGGCGATGCCGTTCTTCCTCATGATCGTCATCGCGATCATCATCGATCTCGTGCTGCGCAAGACCCGCTATGGCCGGTCGATCTACGCCGTCGGCGGCAAGGTCGAAGCCGCCCGGCGCGCTGGCATCCGCGTGACCTGGGTGCGCATCAGCGTGTTCATGGCCGCCGGAGTGCTGGCCGCACTGTTCGGTTTCATCAAGACCGGTGTGACGACGAATGCGGGATCGACGCTGGTGAGCACGCAGGACCTGCTCAATGCGATCGCTGCAGCCGTCATCGGCGGTACCTCGCTGTTCGGCGGTCGCGGAACTGCTTGGGCAGCCGTGCTCGGTGCTCTGGTCGTCGGTGCGATCAACAACGGTCTCTACCTCATCGGCTTCAACTCCGATGCACAGCAGATCATCACGGCACTCGTGCTGCTCACCGCAGTCGTCGTCGATGCGCTCAGCCGCCGCGGTCAGAGGTACGTCGGGCGCGGGTAGCGGGAAGCCCGCCCTCGGAATTCCGCCGAGCGGGTCGCTCAGCTCCGAAATGGCTCCGTACAGATGGCCATCTCGGATTTGAGCAGCCCGCTCGCGAGCTTCTCGAGTGCTTACGTGGAGCACTTGAACACGTCGCGGTTCCAGTAGCTCGTTCTGCGGAGCGTCAGCGACGCTTCATGGATGCGTGCTTGATCCTCTCAAGTTTTGCGAGATCTTCGGGGCTCATGGATCCATTTTGAAGTCGGTCCAGGTAAGGCCTCTCGGCTTTGAATACGTCGAAGTTGTTCAGATCGCCCAGCGAACTCTGCCAGAGACGAAGCTTGGATTCGTGTGTGATGCGATGGTGCATGTGGCTGCCGAGGGCCTGAGGTACCCAGTCGTACCTTGATCCGCGTTCGAGTTGGTAGTCGATGGCTCGGCTGACAGATGCTGCTATCCAATCGGCAAACTGAATATTGGAGCTGAGAGCACTGTCGATGTGCATGGGCGGCTCAATGGCAGCATTCATTTCCCTGAATTCTTGGGCACGCGAGAATATGTGTGCGTATATCGACGCTACTCTTGCAGCCCGTTGCTTCTCATTGATCTGGTCCATTAGCATCAGTAGATTCTCGCCGCAATTGTCCGCGTGACGACAGAGACGATTGACCGACTCTCGCATAGCGCTGCTCATCGGAGAGCCGCACTTGCTTCCTGGTGCCGACCTCCTTCTGTTCGGCATCGAAGAAGACGTGTCCGCTCAGTTCTGCGAGCCTGTTGATCAGTCCGCGAAAGACACGGATCTGCTCACCGTATCTTCGCCAAGCGTCTGGGGTGAAGATATCTGAGCCCTTTCGCTCCCAGCGGCCCGGGTTCTCTACGCCCCGAAGCTCGCTGGCAAAGACACGTCGCTTCTCTGCTGTAAAGATCTGACCGAATCTCCGAGCCGAGCTTTCGGGAATGACGAAGCCTGCATAGCCGAAGACGGGATTGGTGTTAAATCTCGGGTGGTCTTTGGCGACGTACGGGCCGGGTTCACCGATCTCATCGATATAGGCGAGCAGCATGGGCAAACTCTACCCAGCGGCTCTGACACGAGGCCCAACGCAAAAACCCACGTCTGAGACGTGGGCTTGCGACTTGGCGCTCTAGGAGGTGAACTCCTTGCTACCACTTCGATAATCTCACAGCACGGAGGTCCGTGCAATCAGTCTTGTACGGGGACCTATCGGCCAGCATGGCGCACAACGGGGAGCGGCGCTCATTCCCCGACTTGACCTTGTGACTGTGGAAGTCGCCCGTGTCCGGGCGGGCTGATACAGTCGGAGCCAATGACATGGGGTGCCTCATGAGGATCCGTTCGCACCAAGACGCTGCGCACGGAGGACAACGAGGCTGAGAGAACACCCATCGAACCTGATCTGGGCCATACTAGCGAAGGGATCGTCATGGTTGACTTCGACCTGCGTTCTGCGAATGCGCGACTGCGCGCAAGCAACCCACTCATCCAGTGCATCACGAACACCGTCGTGCAGCAGTTCAGCGCCAACGTGCTCCTGGCCATCGGCGCCTCCCCGGCAATGCTCGACCACGAGGCCGATGCCGGACAGTTCGCCGGAATCGCCAGCGGAATTCTCGTCAACTTCGGAACCGCCTCGAACCACCAGCTGCTCGCCGCCGATGCCGCCATCGACGTCGCCAACGCCGCCGGAAAACCCTGGGTCCTCGACCCCGTGAGCGTCGGTGCCGTCGACTTCCGCACCTCCCGCATCCGCCGCGCCGCCGCCGATCACCCGACCGCCATCCGCGGCAACGCCTCCGAGATCGCCGCACTCGCCGCAGTCGGACTCGGTGGACGCGGAGTCGACTCCACCGACGAAGTCGACGCCGTCCTTCCCGCCGCCGCGAAACTGGCCCGGGAAACCGGTGCCATCGTCGCCGTCTCCGGACCCACCGATGCCGTCGTCGCCCACATCGACGGCACCGACCACGTCGCCCGCATCTCCGGCGGACATGAGTTCATGCCGCTGGTCATCGGCACCGGCTGCTCACTCGGCGCCGTCACCGTCGGCTACTTGGCCGCCGCCCGCGCCGGACTGGCCGACCCCGACGCCGACGTCTCAGCGGTCAACGCCGCTGAGCAGTCCGCGCTCGGTGGGGCCGCCTCGGCGAGATTCGAAGCTGTCGTCGCCGCCCACGCCCACTTCGCGGTCGCCGGGGAACTCGCCGCCGACGGTGCGAAGGGGCCGGGCAGCTACTCGGTGAACTTCCTCGATGCGCTCCACACCGTCGACGGCAGTCGACTCGCACAGGCGAGAATCAGTCTCGACACGCTCACTTCTGCGAATGAAACCGCCAGCAAAGGCGTCCAGGCATGACCGCCGGTTCCGCCCATATCGCTGACAACCCGGCCGACGACAGCGCGACCGTGAACGACCGAGCAGACGCGACCGACCGCTTCGCCGGAATCGACACGCGCCTCTACCTCGTCACCGACTCCGCGCAATGCGAGGCCGCCGGCCGCAGCGTCGCCGAGACCGTGCAGGCCGCCGTCGCCGGGGGAGTGGGCATCGTCCAGGTCCGCGACAAGGACATCGACGATGCAGGCTTCTACTCGCTCACCCGCCAGGTCATCTCCGCCGTCGATGCCGCCACCCGCGACACCGACCGCACGGTCCCCGTCGTCCTCAACGACCGCGTCGAAGTGGCCCGCCGTCTCATCGACGAAGGCGAGAACGTGCACATCCACGTCGGCCAAACTGACACCACCGTCGCCGAGGTGCGCGCCGCCCTGGGTGCGGCACCGCTCATCGGTCTCTCTGCCGCGCACAGCGACGAATTCGCCGCCGCTCGCGACTCCGGAGTCGTCGACCTCGTCGGCATCGGACCCGTCTACGACACCTCCACGAAAGCCGACGCCCCCGACGGAATCGGACCGGACCGCCTCGGCGAACTGGTGGCAGAAGCCGGCATCCCCGCGGTCGCGATCGGCGGCATCAACACCGACCGTGCCCCTGACCTGCAGGGACGTGGACTGATCGGGATCTGCGTGGTCTCGGCGATCTGCATGGCTGACGATCCGAAGGCGGCGGCCGAGGAGCTGCTCACCGCTTTCGCCGGGAGCGGCCAGTGACGACCCGCCCGCCGATCACCCTGTCCATCGCCGGCACAGACCCCTCCGGCGGTGCTGGAATCCACGCCGACCTCAAAACCTTCACCGCGCGGAAGACCATGGGCACGACCGTCATCACCGCTCTCGTCGCGCAGAATACGCACGGTGTGTCCCGGGTCTATCCGATCGACGTCGATTTCGTCGCCGATCAGTTCGAGTCCGTGCTCGGCGACCTGCCCGTCGATGCGACGAAATCGGGGATGCTCGGCAGCCGTGACCTCGTCGAACTCGTCGTCGCCCGCGCCGCCGAAGGTCGGCTCGGCTTCTATACCGTCGATCCGGTGATGATCGCGACCTCCGGCCACCGCCTCCTCGAGACCGATGCCGTCGACGCCGTGCGCACCCACCTGCTGCCCGTCGCCGACCTCATCACCCCCAACCTCCCCGAGGCGGCCCTGCTGATCGGCGATGACGAACCCGAAGCACAGACGACTGAAGCCATGCGTGACCAGGCTCGGCGCCTGCTCGAACGCGGACCCGGAGCGGTCCTGCTCAAGGGCGGACACGGCAGCGAGGACGAGGTCATCGATATCCTCGCCACCGCCGATGGCCAGGTCCGCGAGTTCAGCCACGCCCGTGTGGCGACAATGAACACACACGGGACCGGGTGCACCCTGTCAGCCGCGATCACCGCCGAGGTGGCCGTCCTCGGCCGCGAACGCACAGAGATCGGGTCGGACCTCCTCGGCGAGGCTGTCGGCAATGCCCTCGATTACCTTGCTCGCGCTCTCACTTCGGCTGCTGACTGGCAGCTGAGCCTCAATCCGGAAGGCGCCCACGGACCGGTCGACCACCAGGTCGACATCGTCCGCGGTCGACCCGCCTGACATATCCGTCCCACCTGACCGCCGCCTCACCCGAACCGCCACCTCACCCGAACCGCCACCTCACTCGATTCACCACGTCATATGAACCACCACGTCACACGAGCACAAAGGAGTTCCCATGACCGTCACCTTTACCGCCGGCCCATTGACCACCCAGCTGTGGGACCGCGTCCGCCCCATCATCAAGCAGATCGAAGCTCTGCCGTTCCTCGCCCAGCTCGCTGACGGCAGCCTCGATCCGAAGGCCTTCGTCAACTACATCTCGCAGGACAGCCTGTACCTCAACGGCTACGCCAAGGCCATGTCGTTCCTCGCGGCGAAGGCCGTCGACCGTGACGAATCCCGGTTCTGGGCCGGTTCCGCCGCCGAGGCGATCACCGTCGAAGAGGAGATGCACGGAGAGCTGCTCGCCGACGCCCGACTCGCCTCGGCGCTGGAGGAGCTCACCGCGGAAGGCTCTCGTTTCAAGGCCTCACCGACGACGCTGGGTTATGTATCGTTCCTCGTCGCCACGGCCGCCAGCCGTTCCTACGGCGAGGGCGTCGCCTCAGTCCTGCCCTGCTTCTGGGTGTACGCCCATATGGGCAAGGTGCTTGTCGACCGGGCCGGGCAGATGGCCGACGACCACCCCTACCGCACCTGGGTGCAGACCTACGACTCACCCGACTTCGACGAATCGACCCGCCACGCCGTGCAGATCCTCGAACAGGAACTCGCGAAGGCTCCGAGCGAGGAAGCCGCCCGCATGCGCGCCGCCTTCGAACAGGCCTGCGTCTTCGAACTCCACTTCTGGGCCTCTGCCCACGCCATGCAGAACTGGGACGTCTCCGTGTTCCTGCCCCAGGAAATCACCGTCTGATTCCAGGGAGCATCGGATCCCCTTCGCCGAGGTGGCCCTGACCTTGAGTCGGTCACCTCGGTGGGGTGAGCCTGCGGTAGAAACGCCACACGGCGAGTCCCGTGGCGGCGAGGAAGATGGCCGTCGGCACGAACGTCAGCCATTCCGGCATCGTCGCCGAACGCGCTGTCTCCGCGATGATGACGAGGATGGCGGCGATGAGCAGCGCGGTGAGTCCCGCGGTGATGCGCAGCAGCTCCATGAGGCAGTCGACGAGGTAGGTCTTCTCGTCGCACTCGAGCCAATACTCCTTGTGCGGGGCATTGATGAGCGAGACCGGAAGCTTCTCGAGCAGCGGCCGGATCGACATGAGCACGGGCAGGCCGAGGCCTATAGGCAGGAAGATCCACAGAAGTCCCGTTTTCGACGTCCAGTCATCAGGTTGGCCACCGGAGTCGAAATGGGTGGCGATATTCTCGGGCGCCTGCACCCAGAACCAGACGCAGACCCCGATGAAGACGAGGATCGAGGCGACCGCGAAGATGAGCGTGGCGGTCTCGCCCGGTGGGTTCCGATGCGGCTGCGCAGAGGAAGGCATGTTGTCACCTTAACAACAGCAGAGTGCTACCCGACCGCGGCGATCGTCCGGCAGGATTGGTCCTACGGAGACGACGGAGGTTCGGCCCCAACGAGGCGACAGAGCCTCAGGCGCGGGAGGCTCCATAAGGGTCATCCGGGTAATGAACGAGCGGACCGAACGATCCGAGTGCATGCCAACCGCGGCGCAGAGTCGTCCACAGAAGCACGTGGTCAACCTCGATGAGGGGCACTCGGTCATGCTTCGGGCAGGCGTATCGTCCGATGACGAAGACGATCGTCGCAAACATCACTGCGATCATGAACAGAATCAAAAGATCCATGGCGGCCCCCTCACATCCTGATACGAATGCCTCTCTTTCAGTCTCGCCCCAAAATACAGAGAAAGATAGGGCTATCCCACCTGGTGAGCGTGAAGGTGATCAAAATCAACTCGGGTGTGAGACGCCGTTCACGCAAAGGTTCACGCAAAGGAAGCTGCGAGGCTCTCGGCTGCGCTGCTGACAGCTTGGGCCGCCGCTCGTCCCTGGTCGGGGGTGATCGAGGACGGGAAGGTGAAGCGCACACTCGTCTGCGCGACCTCCGCCGCGATCCCTAAGGCCGTGAGCACATGGGAGGGCTCGTCGGAGCCGACCGCACAGGCCGAACCGCTCGAGGCCGTCACTCCGAGGCGATCGAGCTCGAGCAGCACTGCCTCGCCGGAGGTGTTCGAGAAGCAGAACGACGCGTGATTCGGAGTCCGCGTCGCCCGGCCGTCAGGGCCAGCCGTGTCCGCCGTGCCCGTCAGGAACGCCCCGGGTACGTTGCCGAGTACCGTGGCGATGAACTCATCACGGATGGCTCGGACACGATCGGCGGCCTCATGCCGCTCCGCCTCGGCGATTTCGAGAGCCGTGGCGAACGCGACGGCCAAGGCCACGTTCTCCGTGCCCGAGCGCCGACCCGACTCCTGCCCGCCGCCGTGGATGAGCGGTTCGACGGGGACGCGGGCGCGGATCGCGGCCACACCGATGCCCTTCGGCGCTCCGACCTTGTGCCCGGCCAGACTGAGCGCATCGACGCTCAATCCGGACAGCGGCAGCCACCCGGCCGCCTGCACGGCGTCCGTGTGGAAGAGAGCACCGGCCTCATGGGCGATTCCCGCCAGGGTCGGAATGTCGGCAATGGTGCCGATCTCATTGTTCGCATAACCCAAGCTCACGAGCACGGTGTCCGGGCGGATCGCTTCCGTGAGGGCTTCGGGGGTCACGGTCCCATCGGAGGTCGGGGCCGCCTCGGTGACGGTGAACCCGTGGACGCGGGTCAGGAACTCCACCGAGGCGAGCACCGCTTCGTGTTCGATGGGGGAGGTGACGATATGTCGCCGAGGCGGCGCCGCGGTCCCGGACCGACCCTGGGTTGGACCCCGACCCTGGGTCTGTTGCCCGAGGGCCATGCCGATGATCGCGAGGTTGTCCGCCTCGGTGCCGCCGCTGGTGAACGTGATGTCCGTGGCCCTCATGCCCAGCACCTTCGCCACCCGAGCACGGGCATCGGCGAGGGCTTCGGCGGGTCCGCGACCGAACTCGTGATGGCTCGACGGGTTGCCGAACGCCCCGGCCAGATACGGCCAAGCGGCTTCGAGGGCTTCCCTGCGGACGGGAGCCGCGGCCGCGGTGTCGAGGTAGAGGCGCCCGGTCATCTCAGGCCTCGAGGCTCAGGTCGAGACCGAGGTCGATCGCACGGACGCTGTGGGTCAGCGCGCCCGACGAGATGACGTCGACGCCGGTGGCGGCGATCTCCGGGACCGTCGCCAGGGTGACATTGCCGCTGGCTTCGACGACGGCGCGGCCGCCCACGAGTTCGACGCCTTCGCGCAGCTGAGCCGGGGTGAAGTTGTCGAGCATGATGATATCGGCGCCGCCGTCGAGCACCGCCGGCACCTGGTCGAGCCGGTCGACTTCGACCTCGATCATCGTCGTATGCGGCAGACGGGCACGGGCGGTGCGGATCGCCTCGGCGACGCTGAGCCCGGCACCGGTGAGGACGGCGAGGTGATTGTCCTTGGCCATGACGGCGTCGGAGAGTCCGAAACGGTGGTTGTGTCCGCCGCCGCAGACCACGGCGTGCTTCTCGAACGCGCGCAGTCCCGGAGTCGTCTTTCGGGTATCGACAATGCGTGCCTGCTCGGCGGCGGCATCGACATAGCCACGGGTCTGGGTGGCGATTCCGCTCATCCGTTGGCAGAAGTTCAACGCGATCCGTTCGGCCTGCAGCACCGCCCGAGCGGGACCGGCGACCGTGGCAAGCACCTGACCTGCAGTGAAAGAGTCTCCATCGGCGGCAGCGAGGTCGACCGTGACGCTCTGGTCGACGAGTGTGAAGGCGCGGGCGAAGACCTCGATCCCGGCGAGCACCCCATCTTCGCGGGCACGCAGTTCGGCCCTCGCCGAGGCGGTGGCGGGGATGAAGACCTCGCCGGTGATATCTCCCCAGGGAGCGTCTTCGTTGAGAGCGGCACGCAGTGCGGAATCGATGGTTGAAGCGGTCAGCATGCGGCGGCCTCCTGAAGCAGAGCGGTGGGCGGAGTGGCAGTGGACTGCGCGGTCGCCGACGACGTGAGTGTCGTATCGGTGCGGGTATGCGCGCCGAGGCTGTGCTCCCGGGCCAGCGCATGCCGAGCCATGTGCCAGGCGACGAGGGCGAGATTCGCGGTCTCGAGCGCCTGGACGCTGGTCGCGGTCGGGCCGGAGGTTCGGTGGGCGTTACGGGAACCGTCGTCGTGGGAACCATCACCGAGGCGGTCGAGCAGGGTCCGCAGGCGTGCGGCGGTGCGCTCCACGCCGAGATGAGCCCAGGTCAGGCCCTGCAGCTCGGTTCGTGTCAGTGCCGTCTGGTGGAACGAACGGAGTTGGGGGAGTGGGAGTTCATGGTCTCTGTTGACCGGCAGTGCGTCGATCGCCGTGGCGGCGCGGGCGGCGAAGACCGCGCCCTCGAGCAGAGAATTCGAGGCCAGCCGATTGGCTCCGTGCACTCCGGTGCACGCGACCTCGCCGATGGCGAAGAGTCCCTCGACGCTCGTGCGACCGTCGCGATCCGTGGCCACCCCACCCATGAAGTAGTGGGCGGCGGGAGTGACGGGGATGAGGTCCCGGGACAGATCGAGACCATGAGAGGCCAGACCAGCCGTGATGCTCGGGAACTTCGCCCTCACATCCGGGACGGCCCGCGCATCGAGGAAGCACGGGCGTCCGTCCTGAGCCGCCTGGCGGCGGTGCAGGGCGAGTGCGACGACATCACGAGAGGCGAGCTCGGCGCGATCATCGATGTCCGTCATGAACCGGTGGCCGTGCTCGTCGAGGAGGAGAGCGCCGGCCCCGCGGACGGCCTCGGAGATGAGGAAGCCGGGACCTGGAAGGGCGGTGGGATGGAACTGGAAGAACTCGAGATCGGAGACCTCGGCACCGGCACGAATGGCAGCGGCCAAACCGTCTCCGGTCGCAGCCGCCGGGTTCGTCGTGTGCGCGAAGAGCTGCCCGGCACCGCCGGTGGCGAGCACGATCGCATCGGCAGGCAGGGCCTCGACGCGGCCGTTGCGGAGCACGGTGACTCCGGTGGCTGTGGCGACTCCGGTGGCTCCAGTGGGGCGGTGATCGTCGTCGCTGGTGAGGATGTCGACGAGCATCGTGTCCTCGAGCAGGGTGACCCGCCCCGCGGCAACCTCGGTGCGCAGCTTCTGCGCCAGGACGGTGCTGATCGCCCGACCGGTCGCATCGCCTCCGGAATGGAAGATGCGCGGATAGGAATGCGCCCCTTCCACGCCCCTGGCCCAGGCTCTGGTCGGATCGGTGTCGAAGTCCACCCCCGCCTCGGCGAGGGAGACGATCGCGTCCCCACCGGCGTCGCACAGGGTGCGCACGGCTTCCGGGTCACAGTGTCCGGCACCGGCCGTGAGCGTATCGGCGATATGGGAGTCGACCGTGTCGTCGGGGCCGATGACACAGGCGATGCCGCCCTGCGCCCACTCGGTGTTCGATTCGCCGAGGCGGCCCTTCGTCACGAGCGTGATCGTGTGACGGCCGGACAGGCGAAGTGCCGCGGTCAGCCCCGCGATCCCGGAGCCTGCGACGATGACGCGGCTCATCAGATCCGCGGCTTCGCGGCGAGCATCCGCTCCAGGGACACGCGGGCCGGTTCGGCCACCTCGGCGTCGACGGAGATCTGATTGACGACCTGTCCGTCGATGAGCGATTCGAGGACCCAGGCGATGTAGCCGGGGTGGATGCGATACATCGTCGAGCACGGGCAGATGACGGGGTCGAGGCAGAAGATCCCGTGCTGAGGGTGCTCGGCGGCCAGTCGCTGGACGAGGTTGATCTCGGTGCCGATGGCGAACGTGGTCGGTTCGGTCGCCTGTTCGATGGCCTTCGTGATATACGCGGTCGATCCGGCCTCATCGGCGGCCTCGACGGTCTCACGCGGACATTCGGGGTGAACGATGACGCGCACGTCCGGGTGCTCAGCGCGGGCCTTGTCGATCTGGGCCGGGGTGAAGCGCTTGTGCACGGAGCAGAATCCCTGCCACAGGATGACCCGGGCCTCACGCAGCGTCTGCTCGTCATTGTTGCCCAGCGGCCTGGCGGGGTTCCACAGCGGCATCTCGTCGACACCGATGCCCATGTTCACCGCGGTGTTGCGGCCCAGGTGCTGATCGGGGAAGAACAGGACCCGCTGCCCGCGTTCGAACGCCCATTCCAGAACCACCTCGGCGTTCGACGAGGTGCACACGATTCCGCCGTTGTGGCCGCAGAAGCCCTTGATCGCGGCCGAGGAGTTCATGTAGGTGACGGGGATGACCGGGACGCGACCGTCAGCATCGGGTTCGGTGCCGAAGACCTCGGCGAGCTGCTCCCAGCAGTCCTCGACCTGGTCGATGCTGGCCATATCGGCCATCGAACAGCCTGCGGCGAGGTTGGGCAGGATGACCGACTGCTCCGGCTTAGACAGCAGGTCGGCGGTCTCGGCCATGAAGTGGACGCCGCAGAAGACGATGGCTTCGGCCTCCGGGTGGTTCTGGGCGGCCTGGGCGAGCATGAACGAGTCGCCGATGTAGTCGGCGTGTTCGACGACCTCGACCCGCTGGTAGTGGTGGCCGAGCATGACGACACGATCGCTGAGGGTGGCCTTGGCAGCCCGGATGCGGGCATCGAGCTCTTCAGGCGTGGCCTGCTTGTACTCCTCGGGGATATCGCCCTGACGTGGGGCGGCGACCGGAATCGGGTCGGCCATCGAGGAACCGGGACCATAGCCGGGACGTTCGTCGACATCCCACGGGGCATCGAGCAGGTCCGTCGAGCACATTTCGTCGTTCGCGCCCGAGGCAGAGATGTCCTTGAGGGTGAGTTCGATCGAAGCTGTAGTGGTCATCATCGTCCTTCGCTCGGTGGGCGGGACCCGTGCCTGAAGTGCTTCGCACGTGGTCGTAGCTGCCCGAAATCTTTTGCGCAGTTGTGCGTTTATTTCTTTGCGCAGATTTGAGCTTAATCCTGTGGGCGGGCAATGTACAACTTCCAGGCAGTCGGTGCGGCGCAGGACGCGGCCGTGACACTGTCGATGGCTCTGCGCCGGGGGATGCAATAGGCTGTGGTCTGGCTCGCAATCCGAGTCGATGCGCACTGCGGTGGGCGCCCCCGTGAGAGTCACCGAGGCTTCGGACCGAAGCGTCGGCCTCGCCCCGCCCGCGCCGGCACCGACGACATCGCATATCTGAAGGATTCTCATGCCCGAAGCGGCACACTCGAACCAGTTCACGTCCTCCTCCACCGCCGACGCTGCGGGCAACGCTGCTGCCGGTGGCAATGCCCCGGCCGGCCCCGGCGCGACGGCGGGCCCCGGCACGACGGCGGGCGCCGCCTCGGCGGAACAACCGGCCCCGTACGGTGGTCCGGTGTCCGCACCGGCAGCACCGCCTCGGCGAATCCGGACCCTCGACCTCATCAAGGCCAAGGCCGAGGGCCGGCGGTGGGCGATGCTGACCAGTTACGACCAGTACACGGCGGCCCTGTTCGAACAAGCCGGTGTCGAGGCCCTGCTCATCGGCGATTCTGCGGCGAACAATGTCTATGGCCACGCGACCACCCTGCCGGTCACCGTCGACGAACTCATCCCGCTGGCCCGGGCCGTCGCCTCGGCGACGAGCCGGGCACTCATCGTCGCCGACCTTCCATTCGGCAGCTACGAGGTCTCCGATGAACAGGCCGTGGCCACGGCCGTGCGATTCATGAAGGAAGCCGGAGTCCACGCGGTCAAACTCGAAGGCGGGGCGCGGATGGCCTCGCGGATCAAGGCGATCACGACGGCGGGCATCCCGGTCATGGCGCACATCGGCTTCACCCCGCAGGCCGAGCACAACCTCGGCGGCTACAAGGTCCAGGGCCGCGGCGACGCAGGCAGCGCCCTGCTCGACGATGCCCGCGCCGTGGCCGAAGCCGGAGCCTTCTCCGTAGTCATGGAGATGGTGCCCTCCGGGCTGGCCGGCCAGATCACTGCCGAACTGACGATCCCCACCGTCGGCATCGGCGCCGGTGCCGACTGCGATGCCCAGGTCCTTGTGTGGCAGGACATGGCTGGCCTGCGCACGGGGAAGGCTCCGCGCTTCGTCAAGCGCTACGCCGACCTGCATTCCGTGCTCACCGAGGCGGTCGGCACCTATGTCGACGAAGTGAAGTCCGGGGTCTTCCCCGAACCCGAGAGGAGCTTCGACTGATGGAGGTCGGCGGCATCCAAGCACTGCGCCGGTGGCGGGCCGAGCAGTCGGGCCGCGTCGGTCTCGTCCCGACGATGGGCGCCCTGCACTCCGGGCATCAGGCGCTCATGACGCGTGCCCGCGCAGAGTCCGATCTCGTCGTGACCTCGATCTTCGTCAACCCCCTCCAGTTCGGCGCCGACGAAGACTTCGTCCAGTACCCGAGGCCGATCGAAGAGGATCTGAAGAAGTGCGAAGAGGCCGGAGTCGACTTCGTCTTCGCCCCGGCGCTGGCCGAGATGTACCCGTCCGCACCCGAAGTGCGTGTTGTCGCCGGGCGTATGGGAGCCGTGTTCGAAGGCGCGGCCAGGCCCGGGCACTTCGACGGCGTGCTCACCGTCGTGGCGAAGCTCTTCACCCTCATCGCCCCCGACGTCACGGTATTCGGGCTCAAAGACATCCAGCAGTTCGTTCTGGTCAAACGCATGATCGCCGATCTCAACTTCGATATCGAACTCATCGGCCTGCCGGTGGTCCGGGACGCCGACGGTCTGGCCATGTCGAGCCGCAACTCCTACCTGGCGCCGGACGACCGTGCCCGTGCCCTGGCGATTCCGCGGGCTCTCACCGCCGCCTCCGAGGTGGCCGAGCGGGGCCGTGGGACGGCAGAGTCCGGCGGCGGTGGCGGTTCTGACTCTGGGGCCGGCACCAGTGGTTTTTCTGCAGGCCTGCCCGCTGCCGTCGAGGCGGCCGCGCTCGCCGAGCTGGATCCGGCCGCCGAACGTGGGGATCTTGAGATCGTCTACTGCAGCCTCGTCGAAGCCGCGACCCTGAGGCAGTGCACACCGGACTTCACGGGACCGGCCCTGCTGCTCGTCTCCGCGACGGTCGGTGGGACTCATCTCATCGACAATCTGCCGCTGGAATTCTGACGCGATATGCAATTGTGATGAGTATGTGAAGATCCTGTTGAGCGATCGACATATGCATATGTAACCGATCGAGAATCATCGACAGCTGTGGTTTCAATTGTCGGTTATCAGTCGCTGGACCTTTGTTCTCAGTGTTCGCTGAGAATAGACTCAAAATCAGCAAGAGAAAACGAAACTTGCCGTTTCGCTGAGTTCGAAGGAGATAAGCGACATGCAAGATCTGGATATCTGGTCGGTCCTGACGAAAGTCGGGCTGGCAATCGTCATTCTCATTGTCACCTGGATTCTCGCCGCCATCGTCAAATGGGCGATCGGCAAACTCGTCACCAAGGTTCCTGCACTTCAACGCGATGGCAGCAATGGTCAGCAGATCGGAAAGTCAGTCGGACAGATCGCCGGTCTCGTCATCTGGCTGCTCGGACTCATCGCCGTGCTCCAGCTGTTCAACCTCGATCAGGTGCTGACTCCGCTGCAGGGTCTGCTCGATGGAATCTTCGGATTCCTGCCCAATATCATCGGCGCGGGATTCATCTTCTTCATCGGCTATGTCTTCGCGAAGATCGCCAAACAGCTCGTCCAGACCGCTCTCAACGCCGTGGATCTGACGAAGCTGACGTCGAAGTTCCGTTCGCTCGGCGACAAAGCCACCGGAGTGGCCGAGGGTGCCGGAAACGCTCAACCGCACCCCGACGCCACCCAGCAGTACGCTGCGCAGGGTGAGCAGGGCATGCCGGCGCAGGGACAACAGGGCATGCCGCCGCAGGGACAACAGGGCATGCCGCCGCAGGGCGGGCACCCCGGCCATGCACCGAACCCGAACGCGGAGGCGAATGCGAAGATCTCGAACCTCATCGGCAATCTGGTGTTCGGAATCATCATCATCGTCGTTGCGATCTCGGCGCTGCAGGTCCTCGGCATCAAGGCGATCTCGGAGCCTGCCCAGCAGATGCTCCAGATCTTCCTCAACGCGATCCCGCTCATCATCGCCGCCGGCATCCTGCTGGCCATCGGCTTCGTCATCGCCAAGTTCCTCGGCAATCTGCTCGAGCAGATTCTCCAGGGCATCGGCACCGACAAAGCCATCAACGAGATCGGGATCGTGCCCGAAGGCACCAGCGCCTCTAACGTGATCACTCGCCTCGTGCAGGTGGCGATCATGATCTTCTTCGCGATCATGGCGGCCCGGATGCTCGGATTCCCCGAGATCACGAACATCCTCAACGAGATCCTCGACCTCGGCGGCAGCGTGCTCTTCGGCGCTGCGATCATCGCCGCAGGGTTCCTCATCGCCGCGATCATCGGCAAGTTCATCACGAACAACCTCGCCAGCAAGGTGCTGCGCTACTCGGCGATCGCCCTGTTCATCGCGATGGGCCTGCGCTATATGGGCCTGGCCGATTCGATCATCAACCTCGCCTTCGGGGCCGTCGTCATCGGCGGTGCCGCAGCGGCCGCTCTGGCCTTCGGCCTCGGCGGACGTGAGGCAGCCGCGAAGATGCTCGACAAAGTCGACCTCGCCGAGGCGGCGGAGAAGACGAACTCGGACGCCGTGGACAGCGGCACACCTGGGACCGGAACGCACACTGACGGAGGTGGCAGCGGAAGTGGGGGAGCCTCCTCGGCGAATGAGAGCTGAGTGAGGGTCTGCCCACCGAACCGAAAGGGGCGGGGCAGCCGAGGATCGACCTCGGTGCCCCGCCCTTCTCTGATGTTCCGGGCGACGATCAGCCTCGGCATCCGGCCTTTCGTTGTCCGGAGCGGCTCAGATGGGGATCGCGATGACGGCGATGCCGATGATGAGCAGGATGAGCGTAGAGGCGGCTTCGATGAAGAAGTCGGCGCTGCGGTGGGCCATCGCCGATGCCGCGAGGCTGGCCAGGCATGCGAGGACGAGCTGGTAGGACAGGAGCACGCCGAGGATCAGTGCGACGAGTACGGTGTAGTCGACGCCGGTCGGGGAGGCGGGGACGAGGGTCGGCAGGATCGCGAGGAAGAACAGGCCGACCTTCGGGTTGGACAGCGACGAGATGATGCCGCGGCGATAGGACACGAGCGAGCGCAGGTGGCCCCACGAGGTCGACTCCATGACGTGGGCGATCTCGGTCACGGGCCCGTCGGGGGAGTCGGGGCCGGTCGACGCGAAAGGGGTGGCGTTCGCGCTGGGGCGGTCGGCCGCCTCGGCGGCTTTCAGATCCCGGCGCAGGCGAAGCGCCTGCCGACCGGCGAGGATGCCGAGGAGGCAGAGATAGAGGCCGCCGCCGATCTTGAGCACCTGGACTGCGGCCGGGTAGACGGTCAGCAGTGCGGAGACGCCGGTGAGTGCGAGGGCCATCCAGATCACGGTGCCCGTGGCCGTGCCGAGCGCATAGACGAGACCGGCCTTGCGGCGCAGCGAGGATAGGCGGATCGTCAGGATCGTCTCGGGGCCGGGGGTCACGGCCAGTGCGGCCGCGGCTCCGGTGATGGTGAGGATCTCGGGTCCGGTCACGGCACTCCTTCGAAGGTGATGGGAATGGTCGGCGGGGATGGAACACGGGTGTCGGGGCGTAGTCCGATATCGGCGGAGCCGGCCACCATTCTGCCGGAATCGATCAATCGAGAAAAGCAATTGATTGTGAATGATCATCAGGCAGTGCCTAATGATTTTCCGGACGCTCAGCGGTTAGTCTTGGGGGCATGTGGGATCTCAATCGTCTGCGGGTCTGGCGGGCCGTCGCGGCCACCGGTTCCGTGGTCGCCGCGGCGAAGAACCTCAACTACACACCGGCGACCGTCAGTCAGCACATCACCACCCTGCAGAAGGCCGTCGTGGCTCCGCTCTACCGGCGGTCGGGGCGCGGCATCGAGGTCACCGAACTCGGCCGGCGCCTGGCCGATGATTCGGCGGAGGTCTTCACTGCGGTCGGCCGCCTCGACGATCTGGTCGAAGGCTTCCGCACCGTCAGCAGGCCCCGGTTGCGGATTGCGGCGTTCACTTCGTTCAACGCGCGTCTGCTGCCGGGCATCATTGATGCTGTTGCCCTGGATCATCCGGATCTGCGGTTCGACATCCAACTCAATGAGCCGGCGAAGAACAGGCGCGGGCACTGCCTCATCGAGATCCGCGCCGAGGCGCCGCAGGACGGTGAGAACCATCTGCCGGAGATGACGCGCATCCCGCTCTTCGACGACGACTATCGGGTCGTCGTCCCCGACGGGCACCGGTTCGCGGGCCGTGAGTCCGTGCCGTTCATCGACCTCGAGGATGAGCACTGGGTCGACTACGACATGTGGGCCGGGCCGTCGAGCAAGGTCGTTGACCATGCGTGTGCCGCGGCCGGATTCGAACGCAGGAGCTTCGCCGCCTGCGAGGATGACTTCGCGGCATTGGCGCTCATCGCCTCGGGCATGGGCATCACGGTCCTCCCGCGGCTCTCGACTCTGCAGCTGCCGCCCGGCCTCGTCGCCGTCGACCTCACCGACCCCGTCCCGCAGCGCCGAGTCGTCATGCACATCCGGGAGAAGGACGCCCACCTCCCGCACGTCCGCGCCTTCGCCGCCGCAACGGAAGAGGCAGTAGCAACCCACCTCACCACCCCCTAACTGCTACCCGACGGCGGCCCAGTAACCTGGCGCCAGGTAGCTGGGCCGCCGTCGGGTAGTCCTGGGAGGGGAGATGGACTGTTCCTCATAGTGGGCTGAGACTGTGCGCCAGGGGTGGTGGGATAGGCTGTTGGGGTGAGTTCTGAAATCGAAATCGGCAGAGGCAAGCGCGGCCGTCGCGCCTATTCGCTCGACGACATCGCCATCGTCCCCGCTCGGCGCACCCGTGATCCCGAAGACGTGTCCCTGAACTGGCAGATCGACGCCTACCAGTTCGAGCTGCCCTTCATCGGCGCTCCCATGGACTCGGCCATGTCCCCGGAGACCGTCATCGCGCTCGGCCGATTCGGCGGACTCGGCGTCCTCGACCTCGAAGGTCTGTGGACCCGGTACGAGGACCCCACCCCGCAGCTGGCCGAAATCGCCCAACTGCCGGCGGAGATGGCGACCTCCCGGATGCAGGAACTCTACTCCGCACCCATCCAAGCCGAACTCATCACCGCTCGCCTCGAGCAGATCCGCGAAGCCGGAGTCACCGTCGCCGGTGCCCTGACCCCGCAGCGGACCCAGGAGTTCTACAAGACGGTCGTCGATGCCGGAGTCGACATCTTCGTCATCCGCGGCACCACGGTCTCGGCCGAGCATGTCTCGACCCATACCGAACCGCTCAACCTCAAGCAGTTCATCTACGAACTCGATGTGCCCGTCATCGTCGGCGGAGCCGCCACCTACACCGCGGCCCTGCACCTCATGCGCACCGGTGCCGCCGGCGTCCTCGTCGGCTTCGGCGGGGGAGCGGCGGCCACGACCCGCAAGACTCTGGGCATCCACGCCCCGATGGCCACGGCCGTCGCCGACGTCCACGCCGCCCGGCGGGACTATATGGACGAATCCGGCGGCCGCTACGTCCATGTCATCGCCGATGGCGGACTCGGCACCAGCGGCGACATCGTCAAGGCCTTCGGGGTCGGCGCCGATGCCGTCATGCTCGGCACCGCCCTGGCCCGGTCGACCGAAGCTCCCGGCCGCGGAATGCACTGGGGCGCCGAAGCCCATCACCCCGATCTGCCGCGCGGGCACCGTGTGGAGCTCGGCACCGTCGGCAGCCTCGAGCAGGTGCTCTTCGGCCCCGGCCGCACCGCGATCGGCGAACTCAACCTCGCCGGCGCCCTGCGTCGGGCACTGGCCACCACGGGCTACCTCGACCTCAAGGAATTCCAACGCGTCGACGTCACCGTCTCGCCCTACCAGACTGGTTCGGTGGTCTGAACTGTTCCGCCTGGCACTGACTCCCAAATGGCTGGGGTCCCTGCTCCTCGTCCTGGTGCTCGTCACCTGCTTCGTCGGACTCTCTGCGTGGCAGGTCGACCGGGCCCAGCACAAGAACGACGTCGCTGCATCCTCCGGGGTCGATGAACTCAAGGACTTCAACGACGTCATGGATGCCCAGGCCCCGATGCCCGGCATCCTCGCCGACCAGCGGGTCAGCCTGTCAGGACACTGGATCCCCGATGCTCAGATCGTCGTCCCCGGACGCGTCCAGGACGGTGATTCCGGGTACTGGGTCGTGACGATGTTCGCCCCGGACGGCGGCCACCTCGGTGAAGGCGTCGAAGCCGCGAACGTCGACGAGAAGACGATCGCGATCCCCGTCGTCCGCGGTTTCACCACCGACGAGGATACGGCGATGACCTCCGAGGCCCGGGACGGTCAGGTCGAACTGACCGCGCGCATCGGACCGATCGAAGGCCCCGTTGAGGGCAACGATCTGCCCGACGGGCAGGTGCACACGGTCTCGACCTCGCAGATCATCAACCTGTTCCCCGACCTGCTCACCTACTCCGGCTTCCTCATCCCGGAGAAGGCCACCGGTGCCGCCGCCTCGGTGGGCACCGACGGTCTCGAACAGGTTCCGACCACGACGACCCGCGACGAGGGCGGATTCGATCTGCAGTCGGCGGTCTACGCCCTCGAATGGATCATCTTCGCGGCCATGGCCCTCTATATGTGGTTCCAGCTGCTGCGCGACGATTACGTCCGGCGCCGCCTCGGCGAGGACTCCCAGGATTCGGAGAAGAGCGTCGAGTATGTTGTCGTCAAGCCCGCGGGTGACGCGACCATCGACCCCGAGGTGATGTCCGGACTCACCGGACTGCCGGCCCATCGTCACGGCGGCGCCAAGCCGGGCAAGCGGCGAAGCAGGAACGCCGAAGCCCGAAACAATGACACCCGCACGACCGGAGGAAACTGAGCGTGAGTGAAGAACACGAGTCCTTGGACTCCCGCCCCGACTTCGATGAGAACAACGTCTGGAGCGTCAAACGCTTCACATCGGCCCGCAACGCGCTGAAGTTCTACCGCGTGATGGCGCTCATCACCGGCACGATGCTGCTCATCCTCACGGTCGAGATGATCTACAAGTACCTCATCGCCGCGGACGCCGAGACCGCCCTGAACTTCGGCGGCTTCAACCTCGCCGCGGCCATCGCGATCTGTCACGGCTGGTGCTACGTCGTCTACCTCATCGGCTGCTTCTGGCTCAACCAGCAGATGCGCTGGAGCCTCGGCCGTTATCTCATCCTCGCCCTGGCCGGAGTCGTGCCCGTGATGTCGTTCATCCTGGAGCGCCGCATCCACCGCCAGGTCGACGCCGAACTCGAAGCCGCCGTCGTCGTCGCCCCCAAGTCCTGAGAGGGACCCCGCCTTGGCCGAGGCGGCCCGCCGACCCGCGCGCATCCGCCCTGCGAGTGGAGCACGACCCGAATTCGGGCGTCTGGTCGGCGACGCTTAGAATTGGATCATGACGCAATCCCAGAGCACGCAGGTGCCCCCCGTCCTCGTCGTCGACTTCGGCGCCCAGTACGCCCAGCTCATCGCGCGCCGCATCCGCGAAGCCGGCCTGTACTCGGAGATCATCGCCCACGACGCCCCGGCGTCCGAGTTCGCCGCGAAGAACCCCGTAGCCATCGTGCTCTCCGGCGGACCCTCGAGCGTCAACGACGCCGGCGCCCCGAGCTTCGACACGTCCGTGTTCGACCTCGGAGTGCCCACGATGGGCATCTGCTACGGCTTCCAGCTCATGTCGACCGCGCTCGGCGGACGCGTGGCCAAGACCGACAAGCGCGAATACGGATCGACCCCGGTCTCCGTGTCCCAGACCGGCTCGCTGCTCGCCGAGACCCCCGAGAACTACAAGGTCTGGATGTCCCACGGAGACTCCGTCGCCGAGGCGCCCGACGGCTTCGACGTCCTCGCCTCCACCCCTGACACTCCCGTCGCGGCCTTTGAATGCGCGGCGAAGAGGTTCGCCGGCGTGCAGTGGCACCCCGAGGTCCTCCACTCGGAGAACGGGCAGAAGATCCTCGAGAACTTCCTGTTCAACGTCGCAGGCCTCACCGCCGACTGGACGAACGAATCCGTCATCGACGAGCAGGTCGAACTCATCCGCGCCCGCGTCGGCAACAAGAAGGTCATCTGCGGTCTGTCCGGCGGGGTCGACTCCTCCGTGGCCGCAGCGCTCGTCCACAAGGCCATCGGCGACCAGCTCACCTGCGTGTTCGTCGATCATGGGCTGCTGCGTCAGGACGAACGCGTCCAGGTCGAGAAGGACTACGTCGATTCGATCGGCGTCCGCCTGGTCACCGTCGATGCGCGTGAGCAGTTCCTGTCCCAGCTCGCCGGGGTCACCGACCCGGAGGAGAAGCGCAAGATCATCGGTCGCGAGTTCATCCGCACTTTTGAGACCGCTGCCGCCGACCTCGTGCTCGAGGCTCAGGAAGGCGAAGGCGAAGAGATCGCGTTCCTCGTCCAGGGCACGCTTTACCCCGATGTCGTCGAATCCGGCGGCGGATCGGGCACCGCGAACATCAAGAGCCACCACAATGTCGGCGGCCTGCCCGATGACATCCAGTTCCAGCTCATCGAACCCCTGCGCGCCCTGTTCAAGGACGAGGTCCGCGCCATCGGCCGCGAACTCGGCGTGCCCGAGGTCATCGTCTCCCGTCAGCCGTTCCCCGGCCCCGGACTGGGCATCCGCATCATCGGCGAGGTCACCGAGGAGCGCCTGAACATCCTGCGCAAGGCCGATGCGATCGCCCGCGCAGAGCTGACGAAGGCCGGCCTCGACGGAGAGATCTGGCAGTGCCCGGTCGTGCTCCTGGCCGACGTCCGCTCCGTCGGCGTCCAGGGCGACGGCCGCACCTACGGCCACCCCGTCGTGCTGCGCCCGGTCTCGAGCGAGGACGCGATGACCGCTGACTGGACGCGCATCCCCTACGATGTGCTCTCCGTGATCTCCAACCGCATCACCAACGAGGTCGACGACATCAACCGCGTCGTCCTCGACGTCACCTCGAAGCCTCCGGGCACGATCGAATGGGAGTGATCCTCCGCGACCGTTGAGGGGGCACTGCGCACGTGAACGTGCGGGACACCCTCGCCGAGGCGGCCTCGACCGCGACCCCGAATACCGCTCCTGAACACCGTTCAGTTACAGTGGGAGGGTGCTCGAGGCCGCCTCGGGCGTCCCCGATCCCGTCGGGGAGGATCACGACCAATGGAGTACTCATGACACCGACCCACAGCACCACCTCGGCGGGGTTCACCCGTCCTCGCTCGGCCGGCAGCGATATCGCCCTCGTCGCGGTCTTCGCGGCGATGCTCGCGGCCTTTGCGATGATGCCTCCTGTTCCGGTGGGTCCTCTCGGTGTGCCGATCACTCTGCAGACCTTCGCGATCGCCCTGTGTGGGATGGTGCTCGGACCCTGGCGCGGATTCGCAGCCACCCTGCTCTACGTCGTCCTCGGTCTCGTCGGACTCCCGATCTTCTCGGGAATGCGCGGCGGAATCGGCGTGCTCGCGGGACCAAGTGCCGGCTATATCCTCTCCTTCGCGCTCTATGCTCTCCTCGCCGGACTCATCGCCCGCTGGGCCGTGCGCCGTTTCAGCGGAATGAAGCTCGGTGTGGTGCTGTTCCTCGGCGGCTTCGGCGGCAGTCTCCTGCTCAACCACCCGCTGGGCATTCTCGGCATGTCGATCAACGGCGATCTGCCGCTCGGCGTGGCTGCGGTCGCGGACCTCGCCTTCTGGCCCGGTGACATCGTGAAGAACATCCTGGCCGCCTCGGTGGCGGTGCTCATCCACCGCGCATTCCCCGATGTGCTGCGCCGTCGCGGCATCAGCGTCGAATCGGTGTCGGCCGGGCAGGCACAGGGCGCGAAGTGACACGTGAGATCCGGTTGAGCGACGTCGGCGTCGGAGTCCTCGACGACGGACCCGACGGCGATGTCGTGCGCCCGATCCTCCAAGACGTCAATCTCACCCTCACCGAGGATGTCGTCGCCGTCATCGGTGCCAACGGCTCGGGGAAGTCGACCCTGCTGCAACTGTTCAACGGGCTGGTCACCGCGAACGCCGGAGAGGTCCTCGTCGACGGTTTCGACCCGCGCCGGCAGGCGGCGAAGGTGCGCTCAATGGTTGGCTTCGTCTTCACCGATCCGGCCGCGCAGCTGGTCATGCCCACCCCGATCGAGGACATCGAACTGTCCCTGCGCAAGTCCGTGCCCAAGCGTGAGAGGCGGGCAGCGGCCCTGGCGGTGCTCGACGAGCTCGGCATCGCCGACCTGGCCGAACGCAGCGTCTACGAACTCTCCGGCGGTCAGCGTCAGCTCGTGGCACTGGCCGCGGTGCTTGCGGTGGATCCGCAGATCCTCGTCCTCGACGAGCCGACGACCCTGCTCGACCTGCGCAACAAGGAGCGGCTGCGCGTGCATCTCCAGGAGCTCGTGGCCAGGCGCGGGGTGCGCATCATCCTCACCACCCATGACCTCGAGTTCGCGCAGATCGCCCAGCGCGCGATCGTTGTCGACGACGGTCGGATCGTGGCTGATGCCGCCCCTGCCGAGGCGGTCGCCGCCTACCGGACCCTCATCATGAGCGATACGCCATGACCCAGGCGGTGACGTGGCGGAAGAACGCCGGCATCAAGGCTCGGCCGCAGCTCTTCGGGAAGGTGGCGCATCCTCGGGGATGGCTGCATTCAGTGCCGACGGGAGTGAAGCTGGCGGTGATCGCCGTCATCGGCATCGTCGCGCTCATCTTCCGCGATGCGGCGATCAACTGGTCGATGTTCGCCGCTCTCGTCGTCATCGGCTTCACCGCCCGGCTGCGGGTGAAGAACTTCCTGCGCACGTGGATCTACGTGGCGGTGCTCGTCGCCATCGTCATGGGACTGCAGTACCTATTCGGGTCCATGGAGTCGGGGCTGGCTGTCGGCGGGACCGTGTTCGCCTGTGTGCAGGCGGCACTGATCCTCACCCTGACGACATCGGTCGCGCAGCTGCTCGACACGTTCACCACTCTGGTCTCACCTCTGCGCTTCGTCGGCGCGACCCCCGAAACGATCGCGCTGACCGCGAGTCTCATGGTGCGCGCGATCTCGCATATCTCCGGTCTGCTCGGGGAAGCCGAACGCGCCGCCCGCGCCAGGGGACTGGACTCGAGCCTCAAAGCCCGAGTGGTGCCGGCGATCCTGCGGTCGGTCAAGTATGCACAGGACACCGGACGGGCACTCGACGCCCGCGGCATCGTGGACTGAGCTCGTAGTGCGAACCGCTGTTGTGGTCAGCGGACGCGGTATCGTGTCGTGGCCAGTGCAGTAGTTTGCTCCCAGGCAGACTGAGGCCCGTGATCTCCTGCTCCAGATACGTTCACTGTGGGAGGGGCTCTGCCCTACTGGGGCTAATGGAGGTCGACGCAAGTCGCCGCGATGGGGTTGTGACTTACGAAACAAAATGGCCGCCGCGAATCGCAGTAGGTACGGGCGATGACTAAGCGGAACGACCTGTGAACCCGCATCGAGCACAAGTTCCTTCGCGTTGCGGGGCGGCTGGGGCGGCACCAGTCATCGACGCTTCGGGGCTCAAGATGCAGTCGGTCGCTGTGGGCGGGAGACTAGGCGGCGGTGCACCACAACGCCACGATGCGCATCGCCGGATAGTGGGAGGCATGATGAGTGACAATCCACGACATGAAACCCAACAGAGCATCATCAATTCTGTTACACAGCTGCGATCGTTACCAACAGTCGAGTACGGGTAACAGCCTGCTTTTATTGTGAACTAACGGCTCGCGTAGCCATTTCTTAAAAATTACATTTTCGCAACATGTGACGTTGTCGGGATGCTGTGGTTGCAGAGCTGTGAGCCCCTCGATAGCGTGATTGACGTCATATCCCCTGACAGATAGATAATAACGTTGAGGATCCCCAAAGCAATGCGCACACGAGCACTCTGCGCTGTCCCTCTCGCCTGCGCACTCGCGCTTATCAGCCTGCGCCCCGCGCACGCCAACTCGACTGCCAATCAAGGGGAACCGCAGTCAGCAGGCTCTACGTCCACACTGACCGAAAAACGATCCGAGGGCGCTGTCGAATACACCGACGGTCAATCTTCGGTCAAGATCCTTGAGCCGGACGGTTCAAAAGCTGAGTCTGCCAGCCCGCAGGCAAAAGGCCGTTACGTAGGTTGCCATCTCAAAGTCCATTATGTCCACGTCTCACATCATGTGAAAGGAACGATCAACGGAACTGCCACTGTGAACTGCAAATATGGCGGCGGAGGAAAGGCAAGCGTTTCGTCCCTCGGGTTGAGCTATTCGTTGATTCGTGTAAGCCCAAACAACAAACAGTGGGCCGCCGGCATGGTCAACAACTCAAACAAGTCAAAGATCGCGAACAACCGGGGAGTCCCCTGCAGCGAAGGGGCAGGACGATTCCAGGGCTGGGCCCGGGCCGAAATGACGCCGCCGAAGGGTTATAAGATGTCAACCCCGCCAACAAAGAAGGAATATGGGAAGACGAAATGGGTGGGATGTGGCGACGATGGTGATCCGCAATCTTCAAGCAAGGGTGTGAGCGAAGAGATTACGGTCACCTTTGCTCCAATCGACTGAAACGGATCGAAATGAGAACCCACGAAACAGTTCATTCCGAATGCTCCTACGTGGATGACGAGCCGACGTACAGAGTCAACTTCTGGGAAGGCGATGGAACAACTGCTTGGAGGCTCCAGGCCTTCGTCCTCTCCGACGTCGACAATGTGCGGGAAGCATTGGACTGGGTTAAGAGACATGAGAACGGGCGCCCTGCTGAACTGTTCGTTGAGATCGACAATGAAGAAATCCATCCGTTCGACACCCCACGGCAAACTGATCTGATTCGTCTATACGGTGCCAATCCGAACGAGAGCCTAGAGCAGGTCACGATCGGGGCCTACAGCTGACAAGCCGTCGTCGCACTGTTTGACAGAGCGGTCCGCGTCGAAAGGCACGGACCGCTCGCTTCTGTTCACCCGTGCGTCGCACTTGGCAACTGCCTCCGCCACAGAGGCGTGTGAGATTCAGCCGGCCTTGAGTCGGGACTCAGCGGACCATCCGGTGTGAGGAGTAGCCTCGGCGAGAGACGGGGCGAACCCCGTCCGAACCGAAGGAGACATGATGACCGGCGCCGAGAACACTGTCCTGTTGGCCATGGATTTCCAGAACGGCATCGCCGGAGACGACGCTTTCGCCTCAACCGGAGTGCTCGAACGTGCACGGGACGCCGTCGCCGCGGCCCGCGGAAACAACATCCCCGTCGTCTGGGTGCGAGTGGCCCTGCGCGAAGGACATCCGGAACTGGCCGCAACGGCATCGTTTGCGCAGATCGCCGCCCACGGCGACGTCGACGAAACCCACGCCTCGACGAGCATCCATGAAACCCTCGACCGGCATCAGGGTGAGCCGATCGTGACCAAGCGTCGCATCAGCGCCTTCACCGGCAGCGATCTCGAGGTGCTGCTGCGCGGCTACGGGGCCTCGTCTCTCGTGCTCGCCGGAGTCGCCACGAGCGGTGTCGTGCTCTCGACAGTGCGTCAGGCCGCCGATCTCGACTTCGAACTCACAGTGCTCTCCGACGCCTGCGCCGACCGCGACCCCGAGGTCCACACGGTGCTCACCGAGAAGGTGTTCCCGAAGCAGGCGACAGTGACGACTGTCCAGGACTGGACTGCTGGCCTCGGCTGAGTGCGGCTTGCCCGTTTACGCCTAATGCTCACCTCAGCGTCGAACGCACGCCGTATGGCTTGATACAGAGACGGCAACATGAGCGGTCGGCGAACTCGGCGAATCAAGTGGACCCTCGCGCCTCAACCTTCATCAGGGTGGACGTTATAGAAGATATCGCCCGACGCGGCGGTGAATACGTGGCCGCTGAACCCCGACCTGATGCCTGTGGTCGTCGTTCTCCCTCCGAACTTCAGCACCGGTAGATAGTCATAGAACGCCTTCTGCAGGTTGTCTTTGGCTGAGACGGCCCTATCACTACTAGGTGCATGGATTACTTTGTCGAATGCGTCTTCGATTTCGGGGCTATCTGTCCAACCAGGCCATACAGGGTCGAAGAACACCTGAGTCAGTGGAGTCGAAGTCGGTGAGAAACCGGTGATGAAGATTTCGTAACTTGATTCGTCGGTCCTGTTCTGAAGGACAGTGGCCCAGTCCGTGACGATCAGTCGCGATTTGATTCCGACCTCATTGAGTTCCTGGTTCATCACTACGGCATTGTTGTAGTGCTCTTCGTACTCGCGGGAGGTGAGAATTCGGACTGGCTCTCCGTTGTAATCAGCCTTCTTGAGCAGTTCAGCAACTCGTTCAGGATTAGGATTGTTGTATTCGCTCAAGCCTTCGTTCGAGTACCATTCGGAGGACTTCGGCATCAGCGCGCCGTTCGTGTCGAAGAGTTTGTCTTGAGAGAAGGCTGCCTTCTGGACGTCGTCGATGTTTGTCGCGGCCAACACCGCACGGCGCATATTCGGGTCAGACATCACACCGGTCTTCTTGTTGAAGATCGCTGCGTTAAAACCATTATCTCCGGTTGTGACGGAGATATTGTCGTCGCCCTCAAGCATGTCGATGTTGTCCGGAGGTAGAGCGTTCGCCGCATCGTATTCGCCTGTTTGAAGGCCTGACATTCTCGTGGAAGGGTCGTTGACGAAATAGAAGAAGATGTTGTCGAAGGCGGCTCGCTTCTGACCCGCAGTCCCATCTGCCTTTCCTTCAGGCGATATATAATCGTCAAATCGGGCCAACTGAACGTACTGATCAGTGTTCCATTTCTTCATCATGTACGGACCGGTTCCGATAAATTCCTTGACTGGGTCAGATCCAGCCTCGCCAAGAATTTCTTTGGGCTGGATACCGGGCAGCTGTCCCTGATCGGCCAAGAGAGTCAATGCGATGAAGAGTGGATCGGGCAATCGGACTTCGACTTCGTCCTTGGCCGGCGACGATACCTCTGCTTTAGAAAAGAACAGCTGTCCAACAGACGCCTTCTCAATCCAGGCGTTGAGCGAGGCCACAACATCGGAAGCTTCCATCATCGAACCATCGTGGAATTTCACGTCGCTGCGGAGTTTGAACCGTACGAGCGTTCCGTCATCGGATAGCGACACTGACTTTGCCAAAACAGGTTTGACTTTGTTTTCAGAGTCGAGCGTGATGAGAGGCTCGAAGAAGTTGCGCGCAATGTCTCGCGTCGCCGTTGACGTTGTCATCAGGGGGTCGAGGGTCGGAGGCTGTGCATTCCAAGCAATGGTGAAGTTATTGCCATCTCCTCGTTGGGCATCCCCCAGGCCACCGCCCATGCAGGCCGAGAGTGGCAATGACAGTGCCAGAATTGCACATAGGAGAACTCGTCTCATTCTGCATCTCCCTGCTGAGCTGTTGAGTTGCTGGCGAATACGGGGCGGCCCTGGGACGTGGTCCCTAATTGCCCTTGATCGATGAGTTGCTCGCCATTGATGAATAGATGGACAACACCTTGCGCAGTACCAACCGGGACAGGGTCGGCATGAGGCTCTGCGGCAGATAGGTCGAAGACGACGATATCGGCGTCGGCCCCTACACCAAGGTGGCCCTTGGACTCGAAACTGGGAGCAGTTCTACTGAGAATACGCGAGGGAATTTCGCTGGAACGCGAGATGACTTCACTCAAACTCATAGCATGGGTGTCCCGGTGTAACCAGGTGAGTGCCCGGATGAAACAGGAGCCGCTTCTCGGATGTACCGCGAAACCTGTTGGTACAGGCAATGTAGTGGGGAAGCGGGTTTTAGAATCTGCACGATCTATAGCCGTCAGCGGCATGGCATCAGAGGCAAAAGCAGCTCCCGGAAACGATAACGTCGACATCAGTTCGTCGACACCTGCCGATTGGCCCGGACCATAGTATTGGATGAGGCACAGTCCGCCAGGGTCCTGGTCTCTCAACTCAGCTAGCCTCGAATAGGTGGCGACCTTCTCGTTCAGAGGCAGATAGGTGATGGTGGATGCCAGTGTGTCGCTGTTTTCGAGAATTTCTGGAGAAAGGAAGTCCGCACCGATGACTGTCGAGGCGAACTCGAACGGATACGATTCGGTGGTGATAGGCAGGCCGTGTTCGATCGCCGCTTTCAGAAGGTTAGCCGGTCCATTTCCGGCACCGGCGCTCGAACTCGCGAAGTGACAGATGTGAATCTGTACACCCGTGCGCTCGCAGAGCTCGATGAGCTCAGCGACTGACTCATCAGCTGAGTGATCTGCGACGTTTGCACCGTAGCGGACGTGAACAAACAGTGGAGCGCGGCGTTTTGCAGCCATTTCCGCAAGTGCCTGAAGCTCCACTGAGTCGACCGCCGGAGCATAGCCCAGCAAGACGCCGACTCCGATGGCACCTTGGTCCAGCTGTTCCGCAACGAGGTCGATGATTGCGTCTATCTGTTTTGCAGTCGCCGGTTTCTGCCAGCACTGTTTGGCCTGCAGCGCGCCGAAGATATCGAGGGGGAGTGTGGGTAGATCTTCGACAGCTGAGGAGCTCATGCCCTCCATGACGATCATGCGTGACAACAGCCACGACGCGGAGTAGCCGTAATTGAGCGAGCGGCCCTCAGCCTCGGCTGCATTGAGAGAATGCAGAAATGGAGCAGCACCGCATTCGAGCTCGAGACTTGTGGTTACTCCATCGAATGCCTGCAACAGATGGCCGATCTGATTCTGTGCGTGTGAATGGAGGTCGATAAATCCGGGAGATACGACAAGTCCCGCGGCATCGATCGTGTGTTCTGCTGGAACTGTATTGGGACCGACATGTACGATCTGGCCATCGGTGATGCCGACTGCGAGAACGTCGTCGATGCCGTTGCGGGGATCTACCACGCGCCCACCGATGATAAGAGTCTGGCATTGTGATGTCATGGGGGAGGCTTCCTTTCAAGCTCTTCAATCAGCTGATGTGTGGGAAACGGTTGGCCTGCGCAGTGGTGTCGATCGTCGGAGCAACCGCCCAGGAGCCAATTCGGTCCTCAACGCGTTTGGCTATCTCAAGCAACCGACCTTCGCTTCGAAACCGGCCGATGATCTGAAGCCCAACGGGTAGCCCAGAATCGGTGAAGCCTACGGGTACTGAGACCGCAGGATGATTGGTTGTCGTGATAATGCTTGGCAACGTCATCCATTCGAGATAGTCGGACATCGTCTCGCCGTTAATAGTGCGCGGGTAACGCATCTCAGCTGCGAACGGCGGCACCTGCACAGTCGGTGTTATCAGCACGTCGTAGTTCTGTAGGAAGTCAGCCATCGACGACCACGTCTGAGCTTGACCGAGCAATGCAGACGAAGCCTCTTCCCCGGTTACCTGTCGACCGACTTCAACATTCCACAGAGCGTCGTCCTTCATCTCAGCCTTGTGTTCGTCGGACAGGGGCCCTAGGGTCGCCAGCATCTGCAGGCCACGTAGGGTGCGAAAGGACTCCTTCGCAAAAGGGAGGCTGGGATGCGTGTTCTTGATGCGGAAATCATCCGAGCGCAATTGGTCGACTACTGCCTCTGTAATTCTTCTGACTTCCTCTTCGACTGGAAACATGCCTGAGAAGTCCAAGGTGTACGCCGCAGAGATTTGCGAAGCACCTAGCCGTGAACCGAAGTCAGAGCCCGCAACTTCCTCGAGTTCAGCGGTTTCTGTGGCAAAGGAGAAGGGATCTTTACGCGAGAAACCTGACATTGCACGCAGTAAGTGCGCGGCATCTCTCACAGTCTTTGCCATCGGTCCCTTGACTGAGAGGGAGCCATAGGAATAGCCGTTGGGAAAGTTTGGGACAGTTCCCAAAGAGGGCCGCAATCCGACAACATTGCAGAACGACGCGGGATTACGCAGCGAACCGCCTGTATCGCTGCCGTCGGCGATCGGGATCATCCGTGCTGCAAGTGCCGCCGCTGCGCCGCCGGAACTGCCTCCGGCGGAATGATTCAGGCCGTAGGGATTGCGAGTCAGGCCTGAGACCTCGTTGAAAGTGTGTGAACCGAGGCCGAACTCTGGGGTGTTGGACTTTGCGACGACGATCGCGCCAGCGTGCTTCATGCGTTCGACGACAGCATGATCGCGTGACGCAATTCTGCCAGCGAAGATCGAACTTCCCTGTGTATGGCGAAAGCCGGCAGCGGGAATGAGATCTTTGACTGCTACCGGTAGCCCGGCCAGCGGCATCTGCCGTCGTTGAGCCGGGTCGAGCTTGTCGATTCGTGAGGCTTCCGCCATGGCGCGATCCGGTTGGACGTCGAGCAGAGCATTGACGGTCGGATTCACTTTGGCAATTCGCTCGAGGAATGCGGCGACCACTTCGGTTGCGGTGATAGTACCGGCGTGGATTCTCCTTGTCAGACCGGTTGCGGTCGACCCGATTACGTCGTCCGACTGGAGTGTCTGTGTACTCATCGGGCATCGACCTCGAATTCTCGGATCCCGGTGGTGATTTCGTCGAGCATCGCGTGATCGACGGCGAAACCGATACCTGGCCCAGTGGGTACAGCAACACAGCCGCGATTCATTGTTACTTCAGGGATGATGATGTCTTTGTTCCAATAGCGTGCTGAGGGGGCGGTGTCTCCAGGCAGAGTAAATCCGGGAAGTGAGGCGATCGCCAGATTGTGTGCGCGACCGATGCCGGACTCGAGCATGCCTCCGCACCAGACGTCGATTCCCTCTTCGCGGCAGAGCGCTTCGATGTCTTTTGCTTCACTGATTCCTCCGACTCGTCCGATCTTGATGTTGATGATGCGGCAGCTTCCCAACTCGATTGCTTTGCGGGCATCGCTAAGAGAATGGATGCTCTCATCGAGGCAGATCGGAGTCCTCAGTGCTTGCTGGAGGTGGCGGTGATCGACGATGTCATCATGTGCCAGGGGCTGTTCGATCATCATCAAGTCGAGCGTATCCAGCTGGCGGAGGTGATCGAGGTCGGCCAGATTGTAGGCGTTGTTGGCGTCAGCCATCAGCGGGACATCCGGAAATTCTGCTCTCACTGCCCGGAGGAACGGCAGGTCTGCACCGGGTTTGATCTTGATCTTGATCCGAGCAAAACCTTCGTCGATGGCGTGAGACACAACATCCACTAGTTCGGTCGGAGAGTCGTTGATACCGATACTGATTCCGACGTCTACGGCATGTTTCGATCCGCCGATGGCGCTGGCCAGGGAGGCACCTTGCATTTTCGCCCATAGGTCCCAAACGGCACCTTCGACGGCTGCTTTAGCCATGTTGTTGCGTTTGATCGGGGCCAAACGTTCCCGGACCTCGTCTGGGTGTGAAATGTCGGCTCCTCTGAGTAGAGGAATCAAAAGTTCAGTGACGGCCAGTTCGCACCCTGACGTATATTCCTCCGAGTAGTACGGGTAGGCGAATGCTCCGCATTCGCCGTATCCGGTGATATCTGCCGAGGTTGCTTCGACGATGAGGAAGTCACGGTTTGTCTGTGTGGAGAAGCTTGTGGTGAACGGGGTGATGAGGTTGAGGCTTGCCCGGCGGACGGCGATCTTTTCGATAATCAATGGTGTCAGGCCTTCGCTGAAGTTCGTAGGGACGGATGATGGATCGGGACGGAGGATAAGAGTCGTTTGGTGTATTCGTGCTGCGGGGCAGCGAAGAGATTTGGCGTATCGGCTTCTTCGACAATTCGGCCGTGGTACATGACTCCGACTCGGTGAGAGAGATATCGGACGACAGACATATCGTGAGTGATGAACAGGTAGGAGAGGCCGAGATCGGCCTGTAGCTTTCGCAACAGATTGAGGATTTGAGCCTGAATCGAAACGTCAAGCGCAGAAACGGGTTCGTCACAGATGATGATCTTGGGGTTGACGACCAGTGCCCGAGCGATTCCGATGCGTTGCCGTTGGCCCCCAGAGAATTCGTGAGGGTAACGCTGTGCATGTTCGTCTGAGAACCCCACCGCGTTCAACGCCTCATCGACCTTTGTCCGCAATACTGAAGGATCCTTTTCTCCGACGATGCGTAACGCCTCTTCGAGGATTCCTCGGATCCGTCGTCTGGGATTGAGGGAAGAGTAGGGGTCCTGGAATATCATCTGGACGTCTCGATTAGCTCGGGCAGTCGTCTGCACGGCGGTAGATCCATCGGCAGCTCTGACTGTGACATGGCCAGAGGTCGGCGTGATGAGCCCTTGCAACATCCGACCGGTAGTCGACTTTCCGGATCCCGATTCTCCGACGAGAGCGTAAGTCTGTCCCGCGTTCAGGGACAGACTGACATCGTCGACCGCGCGGTTTTCGGAAGTGGTGCGCCCCAGGAAGGATCTCGTCGAGAAGGTTTTGGACAAGTGGTGTGCTTCGAGTACCGATTGCTCAGATTTCATCGGACGCCTCCGTTTGACATTGAGGCCCCGGTGGCGAGTTCTTCGCTGCGAATGCAACGTGATGCGTGGTCGTCGGACAGGACTTCGAGTTCGATGGTCTGTTGCCGGCATTCTGAAAGCACCAATGCACAGCGCTCTGCGAAGCGGCATCCCTGTGGAATGTGATGCAGTGTGGGGACTGCTCCGGGAATGATAGGCAGATCGACTTCGGGATCTGCGTCGACGCCAGGGGTCGACCCCATCAGCCCACGGGTGTAAGGATGGGCAGGATTGTTGAACAAGGTGTGAACATCGGTGTATTCGACGACTTCGCCGAGGTACATGACTACCACCCGATCGCAGATCTCGGCCACGACCCCGAGGTCGTGGGTGATGAAGAGAATCCCCGCATCGAATTCATCTTTGAGTTCGATGAGGAGCTTGAGGATCTGGGCCTGGGTCGTAACGTCCAATGCTGTAGTCGGCTCGTCGGCGATGAGCAGCTCGGGTTCGCAAGAAAGTGCCATTGCGATCATGACTCGTTGACGTTGCCCGCCGGAAAGTTGGTGAGGATACTGTCGCATGCGGCGCCCTGGTTCGGGTATCCCTGTCTTTTCGAGTAACTCGACTGCGAGTGCGCGTGCACGTCGCTTCCCAATCCTTTTGTGGACGAGGATGGCTTCCGTGAGCTGGTCGCCGATGGTGAACACAGGATTGAGTGCGCTCATTGGGTCTTGGAATATCATCGAGATCCTATTGCCGCGGATCTTGCGCAACGCGTCTTCATTGAGGCGAAGGAGGTTGTCTCCACCGAAGAGGATCTGGCCCGAATAGCTTGTCGATGAGGGGTCGAGCAACTGCAGAATCGATTCGGCGGTCACACTCTTCCCGCAGCCCGATTCTCCGACAATGCCGACAACCTCACCGGGTGCGACGGAGAAAGATACTCCGTCGACAGCTGTGACGTTGCCGCGTTCTGTGTCGAAGCTGGTCCTTAGATCGACGACTTCCAACAGACTGTTCATTTTTAAGCTCACTTTCTGCGGTTGTAAGTCGGATCGAGCAGATCGCGGAGACCGTCGCCGAGCAGGTTGACGGCAAGGATCGTGGACATGATGAAGGCCCCCGGAAACACGGTCATCCACCAGGCGTTGTAGATGAGCGTTTTTCCGTCAAGAAGCATGTTTCCCCAGCTGGGTGCGGGTGGCGGAACCCCTGCACCGAGGAAGCTCAGAGCGGCCTCTGTGATGATCGAGTCCGCGAATACGAAAGTTGCTTGGACGATGAGTGGAGAAAGGACGTTGGGAAAGATGTTGATCCAAAGTATCCGGAAGAGCGACGCTCCTTGCGACCGCAGTGCCTCGACGTATGTCTGTTCTTTGGCGACGAGCGCGGCGGATCGGACAATCCTTGCGACATAAGGAGTGAAGACGATACTCAGGGCGATGATCACATTTGAGGTCTGCTGCCCCATCGCCGCCATGATGGCGATTGCGAGGAGGATTGCTGGAAAAGCCATCAATCCGTCGGAGATCCGCATGAGGATCGCATCAGCAATCCGGTTGTAAGCAGCGAACAGGCCCACGACTGCACCGAGCACTGAAGTAATGAATGCTGTCACGGCACCCACCAGCAACGATACTCTCGCCCCCGCGACGGCTCTTGCCAGAATATCGCGACCATAGTTGTCAGTGCCGAACGGATGTTGAAGGCTCGGAGACGCCAGTCGCTCGGAAGGGTTGAGCGATAGTGGATCGCCGGCGATTAGTGGGCCGATCACGGCAATGAGGAAGATGGCGACGAGCACGATCCCGCCAGTGATTGCCAACTTATGGGCGCCGAATCGTTTCATGAACATCGAACGCCGAGAGTAGGTCTTGTTGAATCGATTGAGCGAACCGATCGTCATGGTGTCCGTCATGATGGTCCTCCTCAGGAAAGTCTCACGCGCGGGTCGAGGACGCTGTAGAGAACGTCGACGAGGAAATTGATGAGGACATAAGAGACAGCGATGACAAGGATGACTCCTTGGATGACGACGATGTCTCGGCGTTCTATGGAATTGATGATCAGCTGGCCGATTCCCGGGACGTTGAACACCGTTTCAACGACTGCGGCTCCGGCGACTAACGTACCCAGCGTCTGTCCGATAGTGGTGAGGATCGGCATGGAAGCATTACGCAGAGCATGTTTGTAAATGATCCGGTTGCCCGAGAGTCCCTTAGCCTTGGCCGTCTTCAAGTATGGCTTGGACAAGGTTTCGAGCATGCTAGTGCGTGTCATTCGGGCAATCAGAGCAGCTTGCATGCTGCCGAGGGCTATCCCGGGGAGGAAGAGGTACTTCAGTGTTTCGAAGACTCCGTCCTCGAGCGGCGAGTAGCCAGCTACAGGGAGCCAGCCCAGTAGCACGGAAAATACGAGCATGAGGAAGAGGCCGAGAAGGAAACTCGGTACTGAGATTCCGAGCAGTGCACCGATCATCACTGACTGATCAGTGGCGCTACCCTGTTTGCGCGCAGCGACGATACCCGCAGGGACACCTATGAGAATCGCGATTACTTCCGCGAAGATTGCCAAGTTGATCGTCGGTGCAAGTGCGGCATGGATAACGGTGGATACGGGGAGTCCAATAAAGAACGATTGTCCGAGGTCCCCTTGCAATGCGTTGCCGACCCATGTGAAGAACTGGACATATAAAGGCTGATTCAGGCCAAGGCTTTCACGTAGGGTTTCGACCTGTGCCGGAGTAGCTTCGGGGCCCAACATCACTGCAGCTGCGTCACCGGGCATGATGTGGATGAGAAGGAAGGTGACGATCGCGACCACTATCAGCACAGGAATGAGTGCCGCAGCACGGCGCAGAAGGAATCCGGCCATATGTACTCCCATCTATGACACAAATCTCATTTTTGAGGATTCGTCCAGTATTCAGTCGACGATTTCTCAGGTCAATGGACTGATACATACTGATGATTTAAGACACATGTGTGGAGGAAACTTGCGCGGAGGGATGTGGCCGATGTCTGAAAATGACACTGATCAGAAGATACTCGAGGCGTTGCACATAGACGGTCGAGCATCGTGGCAAAGAATTGCGAATGCGATCGGCGTCAATGAACGGACAGTGGCACGTCGAGGGAATGCGATGCTGAAGAGCGAGGTAGTCCGCATAGTCGCCTTTAACGTGCCGGCGCACGGTTTCGTGCTCGCAGTAAATAGTGGGCCTGGCCAGGCACGGATGACATCGACTGCTATGAGCAAACTCGATCCAGCTCTTTGGGTTCATCTGACGACGGGAACAAGCGACGTCATCGGTGCTGTCGCAGTGGGCCTAGACGAACAGGAGAAGTTTCTTCTTGATGAGTTCCCAGCGATCCCCGGAATTTTGCAGTGGCGAGCCTATCCAGTCCTCAACTACCTGCGCACTGCTAGGATTTGGCGGCCTGGAGTGCTCAACTCTGACGAACGGCAGGTGCTACTTGCTAGTTGTCCCCAAGCTGCTGAGCTCAAATTGGGAAACGAAATTGACCTTGTCGCAGAAGACGCTGCAATACTGAGGGTCCTTAAGGAAGATGGGCGAAAGAACTACGATGAAATTGCTCGTCAAGTAGGCACTTCGGTGGCCACAGTAAGACGACGTCTGGAACGACTGCGTCGCGAGGGGCAAATGCAGATCAGAGCGGTCCTCCCTCCTCGGCATTTGGGGCTGAACACCGAAGTTGTCATGTGGCTGAGGGTTAAGGACTCAGATATTTCAGAGGCATCGCGGTTGTTGGCTGCCGATGAGGCCGTCAAGTACGCGGTCAGGATCGCCGGGGAGTGGACGTTCGTTCTAAAGTTCGATGTCGTCGCTCGCCAGTTTGTTGACGAATTTCTTGCTGGGCGACCTTGGACCCGGATGGTTTTAGAAAGCAGTCTGTCTATCGTCCTAGCGACGACTAAGCGCAACAGTGCTAGGAGTACCTAGGGATGTTCCGATAGTGGCCGAGAGCTTTCGGTAGAAAAGGAACTTAGAGGTGTGGAAGAGACGACGGCGAGCGGCCCGCCCCGGGGCGGGGCAGTGACCGATTCTCAGGGGCAATGGTTTGCTGAATCGTTGGGCGGGTAGTCTCTACTCCGCTTGTTGCCCACTACCACGATGTAGATTTCGTCGCACATTGGCGACAGAACGTGGTGCAGTGTCGCAATCTTGAGTAGGCGGTGAAATAGGGGCGGGATAAATCATACTGAAGTAACGCAGGATTCCTCCAGCAGGCCGGTCACCTCAGTAGGGGAGCGGATTCTCCAATCCGGAGTTGACCATCGAGCTGAATCCGCGGCCGAGCACCTGCGGGGCGGGATTCTCGATCGCCCGCGAATAGTGGCCGACGAGCTGTGAGCACACGCTCTTCCAACTCCTGGCCTGCACCTGCTCACGACCGGCGACCCCGAAGGCCCGCCGTTTCGCCTCGTCGCCGAGGAGGTCCGCCGCATGCGCTCGCATGGCACCGAGATCCTTCGGGGTGTAGAGCCACCCGGTGCGCGAGGAGTCGACGAGGTCGAGTGGGCCGCCTCTGGCGGGAGCGATGACCGGCACCTCGGAGGCCATGGCCTCCTGAATCGTCTGGCAGAAGGTCTCGAGCTCACCCGGGGCGACCATGAGGTCGAAGCTCGCCACAGCTTGGGCCAGAGCATCCCCGCCGAGGAACCCGGTGAAATGAGCCTCCGGCAGCAGCCGCTGCAGACGCGTCCGCCAGGGGCCGTCACCGACGATGACGACCTTCGCCCCGGGCAGATCGGTGAGCGCGGCAAGGTCTTCGACCTGCTTCTCCGCAGCCAACCTGCCGACGAAGCCGATGATCTTCTCACCATTCGGGGCAACGCTTCGACGCCAGGCCTCGGACCGGTGACCCGGGTCGAAACGGGAGGAATCGACCCCACGGGCCCACAGTGCCACCTCGGCGACCCCGAGCCCTTGCAGCTGATCGATCGTGTACGACGATGGGGCCAGCGTCAGAGAGGAATGCTGGTGGATATTGCGGACGTGGTTCCACAGCATGGCCTCGATGCCGTGCATTCCGTACCGGGCGGCATAGGCGGGAACCTCGGTCTGGTAGATCGCCACGGTCGGCAGATTCAGTGCCTGGGCGGCGAGGACCCCGCGCCATCCGAGGACGAACGGACTGGCCAGATGGACGACGTCCGGGGCGAACCGCTGCAGCAGTCGGCGGATGCGGGTGACGCCGCCGGGAGCGACACGGATGCGCCGATACTTCGGCAAGGCGATCGAGGGAACCCGGACGATGCGGGCACCGGCGACCTCCTTCGGACCGTCCCTGCGTGTGCCCGGAGCGATGACGAGGACTTCGTCGCCGCGGTCGGCCAGATGGTCGAGGACCCGCAGGAGTGAGTGGGTGACCCCATTCATATTGGGGAGGAAGGATTCTGCAATGATCGCTACTCTCACGTGCCCCAGCTAAGGTCGGCCGGGTGACGAACGCATGACCCGAAGGCGACAGGTCGGCGACATCTGGCCGAAATCGGTCCACTCCCGCTGCAGTGACGGCGGAATGCCGCGGCCGGTGACCGGACGCGGCCCTTCTCAGTGACTGCTCTCAGGCGCGTGGGTGTCCGGATGATGACCTGTTCGCGACGAGTCTGAACCCCGCGTAAACTGAGGTCTCGGAAATGCTCGCGCAGCACATGGAACGAGGGGAATGGCCGTGGTCTGGTTCATCGTCGGCGGTTGCGTGCTCGCCGCTCTCATCGTCCTCTTCGTCATCCTCACCGTCCTGCGCTTCAACCAGCTGTCCATGGCCCGGTCGCTGTGCGACGAAGCCAAACGCCAGCTCATCGGCGAGATCCGCGCCCGCCACGCTCTCGTGCCCGCCTATCTCGGCACCCTCCAGCAGATCGCCGGACAGGACCTGTCCCGGCTCGAACTCGCGCTCGCCTCTGCCGAGCGCGCCCCCTTCGACCACCGTGGCGCCGCAGCCGAAAACGCTCTGACCGACGCCGTCGATGACGCCGCGCTCATCCCCGCGGCGCTGACGGAGAGGTCCCTCACCTCGGACGCTGCTCGTTCCCAGCGGGCTGCGGTCAACGAAGAGATCGACACGACGATCCAGCTTCTGCACGGTCAGCTGCAGGTGCTCACCGAACGGATCCTCGCCGGTGCGCGCTTCTACAACACGAACGTCGAACGCTATCACCGGCAGCGGGCGCGACTGGTCTCCCGCCTCTTCGGCGGGGTCTTCAAGCCCCGCGCCCCATTCACCGAAGCGATCGATGACGATGGCGGACCCGGAACGGCGGGCCCCGCCTCGGCGAGGATGACCCGATGACCCGCTTCCGCCTCGACCTGGGCTATCGCGGCACGGATTTCCATGGCTGGGCCAAGCAGCCGGGGCTGCGCACGGTCCAGGCCGCCATCGAATCCGGACTGGAGAGGATCACCGGCACCGAGGTGGCCACCGTCGTCGCCGGCCGCACCGACTCCGGCGTCCACGCTCGCCGTCAGGTCGTGCATATCGATCTGGGCGACGAGGCGATCGGCAAGCTCATCGGCCAGTCGAATCGATCCGCCGAGGCGGCCCTCCTGTCACGTCTGCGCGGAGTCCTCATCGCCGGTGAGTTCCACGACATCGTCGTCCACGCGGTGGCCGAGGTGCCAGAGGACTTCGACGCCCGGTTCTCTGCGCTGTGGCGGTCGTATCAGTACCGGTTGGCCGATCATCGGTCATTCATCGACCCGCTGCTGACGCAGGTGACGCCGCGGCACAAGGGTGAACTCGATGCCGAAGCCATGGCCGAGGCCGCGAGCGAGGTCCAAGGGCTCCACGATTTCCTGCCGTTCTGCAAACCCCGGGAGGGCGCGACGACGATCCGCACCCTCCACGAACTGCGAGTCTCACGCGATCAGGATGCTGTGATCACCATCGATCTGCGCGCCGACGCCTTCTGCCATCACATGGTCCGTGCACTCGTCGGCGGACTGATCAAGGTCGGATCCGGCAATTGGGCGGTGACCCGCCCGGCCGAACTCATCGCCGAGGCGGACGCCGGGCTGACCCCGGATGTGCCCATGTTCGTCACGCCTGCCGAAGGACTCGTCCTCACCGAGGTCGGCTATCCGGCACCCGGGGACTACGCGGCTCGCAACGCCCAGACGATGGCCCGCCGCGACCAGGAATAGGCCGACGGTTCGGCGGGTTGCTGTCCGAAGCTTCAAGCCGAAGCTTCAAGTCGGCTTTTATCGCGCAAGTCGCGATCATGTGAGAATTCCTCTTTCCAGTTGTGAGAATCCTGTGTAGATTCACACTTAAGAAACTTTCAGTTCGCATTGGCACTGCAGGATGGAATCCGTCTTCATCCCCACCGGCACGGTTGATGTGCGCCTTACTGAACGATCGAAGGAACCGAATACATGTCGAAACTTGTGACCAAAGCGCTGGCCACGGGCGCCGCAGTGTCAATGCTGACTCTGCCCGGCCTCGCGCCTGCCATCGGGGCACCCTCTCTGGGCAACGGAAACTCCGCTGAAGACAGTGCCACGGCACCGAGTGAAGCGGCTCCCGCGGCTCCCGCGGACCCCGCGGAGCCCGACGACTCGTCCGCCGACGGTAAGTCCGCGCCGTCGGACGACGCCGGTGAAGAGCAGGACTCCGGCAGCGATGCGCAGTCGGCGCCCGAGGGCACCAAAGTCCAGCTCCTCAACATCACCGACTTCCACGGACGCATCTCCGAGGCGGGTACACAGGTCGCCTCGGTGGTCGAGGAGGAACGAGCGAAGTTCGGCACCGGCGGCGACAACAGGGGTACCGCTCTGCTCTCTACCGGTGACAACATCGGTGCTTCGACCTACACCTCCTCATCGCAGAACGACAAGCCCACGCTCGATGTCCTGAACGCCATGGGTGTCGAGGCCTCTGCGGTCGGCAACCACGAATTCGACAAAGGCATCGATGACCTCACGGGACGAGTGAGTGACGAAGCCGATTTCCCCTACTCGGCGGCCAACGTCTATGACAAGGGGACACAGAATGTCGTCGACGGCCTCGACGAGTATTCCATCGTCGACGTGTCGGGAGTCAAGATCGCCGTCATCGGCGTCGTCACCAAAGACACCGCCTCACTCGTCTCACCGGACGGCATCGCCGACCTCGACTTCGGTGACCCCACGGACGCAGTCAACCGCGTCGCCGACGATCTCGAGAACCTCCCCGAGGCCGAACGCCCGGATATGACGGTCGTCGAGGCCCACCTCGGCGCGTCGTCGACAGAGAGCCTCGAGGACGCGAAGGCGTCGAACGCGGAGTTCAAGAAGCTCGTCACCGAGGCCGACGCCTCGGTCGACGCCATGTTCACCGGCCACACTCATATGCCGTACGCCTTCGAAGCGCCGGTGCCAGGGGAGCCCGACCGCACCCGTCCCGTCATCGAGGCCGGCAGCTACGGCGAATACGTCGGTCAGGTGACCATGAGAGTCGACGGCAACAGCAACTGGCAGGCCAGCGGCATCGACCTCATCGAGACCGAGGGCAAGAGCTATGACTCCGAGGTCGTCGACAAGGTCGCCGGCATCGTCAGCGACGCAGAGGACAAGGCCAAGGAGCTCGGCTCCGAGGTCACCGGCACGATCAGCGAAGACATCACCCGAGCGAAGAAGGACGGCGAGGAGGACCGCGGTGCCGAGTCCACGCTCGGCAACCTCGTCGCGGATGCGCTCAAGGAAGGTGTCGAAGAGACCCAGCTGGAAGAAGCCGACTTCGGCATCACGAACCCGGGTGGACTGCGCACCGACCTGCTCTGCGATGACATCTACAACACCGAAGAGAAGTGCGAAGTCACCGTTGCCGAGCTCAACAGCGTGCTTCCCTTCGCGAACGACCATGGTGTCGTGACGATGAAGGGGTCGGACGTCATCGGCCTCTTCGAAGAGCAGTGGCAGCCCGACGGCGCCTCTCGGTCGTTCCTCCACCTGGGCATCTCCGAGGACCTCGACGTCGTCTATGACACGGATGCCGACAAGGGCGAGCACGTGAAGTCCGTCAAGGTCGATGGCAAGGACATCGACCCGAACAAGGACTACCGGGTCGCGACGCTGAGCTTCCTCGCCACCGGCGGTGACAACTTCTCCTCCTTCGCCAAGGGCGATTTCGAGCAGTCGGGACTCACCGACTTCGAGACCTGGGAGAACTACTTCAACAAGCACCAGGCCGAAGGCGAGGACGTCACCCCGGACAAGAACGAACGCCAGGCAGACGCGGCCAAGGACGTCATCGACAACGGTGATCTGAGCGCCGAGCTGACCGGGCCGAAGGCCATCAAGCCCGGTGAGAGCGCTGAGTTCGCGCTCAAGACGAATGCGAAGTCCGAGGTCGCGGGTCCCATCGACGTCACCGTCGATCTGCCGGAGGGCTATACCGCCGAGGCGGCCGCGCAGTCCGAGTCCCAGTCTGCTTCCAGCAGCGCCACCAAGGGCAAGGCCCCTGAGGTCAGCGCCGAGGCGGCCAAGACGATCACCCTCGATTCGATCCCGGCGGGGGAGTCCCAGACTGCTGTGACGGTGACGGCACCGAAGGACGCCTCCGGTGAGGTGACCGTCAAAGCTGACGTGCAGGCGAACGTCGATGGTCCATGGTGGGATGACAACCCGCTGCCGCTGGCGCATGAGTTCGAAGCCACCGCTGCAGTCGGTGACGATGCGAATGCCTCGGCCGGCGATGACGGTTCCGCCGACGGCGGCAATGCCGATGGCGGCGCTGCTGACGGCGGAGACAGTGCGGCCGGTGGCAATGCCGATGGCGGCGACAGCGCAGCTGGCGGCAACGCGAACGGTGCAGATGCATCGGCCGACGGCGGTTCGGCCGATGGCTCCGGGGCTGATGCGAACGGTTCGAAGGACGGTGGCGACCTGCCGCGCACCGGCTTCGAGACCTTCAACATCGTCGCTGCGGCTCTGGCGCTCATCGTCGCCGGCGCCACTGCGGTCACGATCGTCCGCCGCCGCAAGCTCAGCCTCCAGAGCTGAGTCAGGCCGGCATCAGACCGGCGGGCCGGAGAGTTCTTCTCTCCGGCCCGCCGTCATTCTCAGACTCTTTGCTCACCGGAACAGTTCCCGCGGGACCATCCCGCACCCTTGACGTCATCTCCACCCGGTAGTCGCACGTCGCACCGGTGCACCGGGGCGTTGATTCGCTGCGGGGGCGGTTCGCGAGGAAGGGTGGGTGCTGCGACTAACGGTGACAGATGTGTCGGTGAGGGGCGTTTGGCGCGATGCATCCCGCACCCTTGACGTCATCTCCACCCGGTAGTCGCACGTCGCCCCGGTGCACCGAGGCGTTGATTCGCTGCGGGGGCGGTTTGCGAGGAAGGGTGGGTGCTGACGCTACCGGTGCGTGATGCCCGCAGCGTCAGGGGCGTGACGATGCATCGGAGCCGTCGGCACCGTCGCCGGTGGGCGACGTCGGCGGGACCGGCGGGCGGCCGGCGCGGAAGGTCTCGAGGTGAGTGAGCACCGGGACGAGGAAGAGGATGCCGACGGCCGGCACGACGATGCCCGAGTCGTTGATGAGAGTGCCGACCCCCAGCAGAATTGCCAAGCTGATCAACGCCGCCCTCAACAGCGGGATCCGCCGATAAGTGTCCTGAAGCCCGTGCAGTCGGAAGCGCGCAGGGTCGAGCGCCATCCAGAACACACCGATGATGACCAGCGGCAGCACCAGAGTCATCCACGACTGGGTGAGGATGTCGATATTCATACCGATCTTGCGGGCCAGAACGCTGAGCGCCTGACCGCTGATGATCGAGTCGAAGAACCGTCCGAAGTGCGTGCGCTGATCGGCCGGGCGCAGCCAGTCGAGGAACAGCACGGTGAGCATGACGAATCCGGCAATGCCCACCGTCAGCCCCAGCCGTTTGAGCGAGAACCGGATGCTCGCCGCGGCCAGCACGAGGTAGGCGACTCCGATGATGAGGGTCGGCACGGAACCGAACTTCGTGCCCAGTCCGGGTGCCGCGAGGATGACGCAGGAGACGAGCACGGGAAGGGTGACGATGAGGACGCGATGCAGCGGCTTGGTCACCAGGGACGCGAACCCGGCGACCGCCATCAGCTGCGCACAGCAGTACAGCGCCAGCGCCGAGTTCCCGATCCCGTAGAACCGGGAAGCGATGAGCAGGGGCTCACCCAACAGCGTCGACATCTGCAGCTGAGATCCGGTGACGACGTCGTAGGCGAGCACGGCGACGGTCACGGTGGACACGAAGAGCACCGGCCCGAACTTGTGCCGCCGCCAGGGCCCGAGCAGCGCCAGCACCCCGAGGAGCAGCGCCCACCCGGCCAAAGCTCCGAGCATCGCGATGTCCGGGTTCGTCGCCCGCTCCCACGGCACGGTATTGACCAGGTACGTCGAGATCGGCATCGCCGCGAAAATGACACCGAGGCGGTACGCCCCGGAATGGACGAGCTCCCGGTGGTTCTTCCGCATGAACCATGCCAACGCCAACAGGCCGATCATGAGCACCGCGACGACCGGGAAGAACCATGTCGACAGATCGTTCTGCGTCTTCACCGCCACCTGCCGGTCGAGCACCGCCTGATAGCGCGAGTGCCAATCGGAGCCATGCGCCCCCGAGGTCATCGGCGCCCCGGCCGCATTGTCCATCTCCTCGGCCCCGGACAATGCCACGAGCGTCGGCGCCAGGTCGGGCACCTGCACCAGTCCCGGCTGCCGCGTCGACGACGAGGTGAGCAGCCCCGCCTGCTCGCCCGGGGCGACCACCATCGTCGCCTGCATCGACGACCCTTCGTGCGCGCCGTCGGCGATCGAGGAGAACATCACGGGAACGCGTCCCTCGCCGAGGCGGTTCGGCCGATCCGGGCTCATCCACCCGGTCGATTCGAGGATGTCCCCGACCTGAGCGTCGAGATTCTTCAGCGAATAGCCGTCGGCTGCGGTATTGCCGAGATCGACAAGGGCGAGCTCGCCGTCTGCGGCCGACTTCGCGACGTCCGCGCCCAGGTCGGATCCGACGGGCGACCAGTTCTCGACGCGGCCGGTTGGGGTGGCCGCCGCGATGGAGGCACCGTTGCCGAAGGCGCGGATATCGGGCACTGCCTCGGCCAGCGCCCCGAGGGAGGCATCGTAGTTGTCGCCGCGTGCCACCTGTGCGTACACGTCCCAATCGGCGACCCAGCCGTCGAGGGGAGATGCCGGCTCGCGGCACTGATCGCGGGGTTCGTCGGCGGCCCGCCGCCCGGATCCGAGTCCCAACCAGCCGTCGACCGGGCAGCTCGTCGAGCGCACGCTGCGCGGTGTGATCGTCCCGATCTGCCCGCCCTTCATCATCACCCACAGGTGCGGTGTGGTGCGCGGATCGAGATCCTCGAAGCTGAACCCGGAGACGTTGATCGACACGACCCCAGGATTCGCCGAGGCGGCCCCACTGTCGTCGTCTTCCGTGGCCGGAGCCGTGCCCCCGTTCTTGCCTGCCGCCTGGGAGTCGGCCCGAGCCGACGCGCCCGCACCTGCAGACGGACCCGCGCCCAACGCCGCTTGCCCGGCTTGGGGCAGGCCGAGGACGAACAGGGCGATGGCCAGGATCCCGAGCAGAACTCGAGCGGCGGGGGAGGTCACGGGGGCTCTCATCGGTGAGCCTCCTCGGCGTGTTCAGCACTGAGCGCCAGCAGGAAGGGCAGCAGAACCATGGCTCCGGTCGAGGGCACGGCGACCCCGGAATCGGTGAGCACGAGCCCGACGCCGAGTCCGGTGGCGGCGGCCAAGAATCCATAGTGCAGGTCGGAATCGGTGAAGAGCTGGGGGAGCCGTCCGCGCCATTTGTTGACCAGACGCCCGGTCCGGCTGCCGGCGTGGACGCGAGGGAAGTGGAGGAGGTAGCGGAGGAAGATGAGGATCGCGATGGCCGCGAGCGGGGTGACGATGGCCAGAGCCGGATTGACCTGGATGATGTGGAGGTTCGCGCCGAGCTTGCGGCCGACGACCTGCAGGGCCTCACCGGTGACGATCTGGTCGAAGAACGTGCCGAAATGAGAGCGTGTCCCGGCCGGGCGCAGCCAGTCGAGGAAGGCGATGCCGATGAGCACGGCCAGCGAAGACAGACCGATGAGGGCGAGGCGCAGCAGAGTCAGTCGGATCTTCGACAGAAGCGCCAGCAGGACCATGAGACCGGCGAGGATGGCGATCGTGCCGCCGAACTTCGCTCCCCAGGAGGGATTACCGGAGACGAACACGGCGGCCAGTCCGACGACGACCGGCACGATGATCACTGCCTTTCGGTGCCCGCGCGCCCGCAACCACGAGACCATCAGCCCAAGGAAGATGAAGAGGCTGACGATGAAGATCGCCGCACCCTGATTGCCGAGACCGTAGTAGCGACCGCCGACGATCGGGTTGTAGCCGAGCAGCGAGTTCGCCTGCAGATGGGACCCGGTGGCCAGGTCGGTCGCGAGGATGAGCAGGTTCGCCCCGGCCAGGGCGCCGACCCGTCCTCTCCAGGTTCGACCCCATGGCGGGATAAGGGCGAAGGCGAACAGAACGGCGGCCGTGCCGATGACCGAGAGGAACAGGCCGAGCCCGGGGTCGGCCATTCTCGACCAGGGAAGGAGCCCGGCGAGGAACGCTCCCATCGGCAGGGCCGCGACGCCCAGGGACACCCAACCGAGGAATCGGTGGACGTGGGGCGCAAGGGTGGCGCCGCCTCGGCGACCGAGGATGGAGCGGTTGAGCAGGACCGCGCACGCGATGAAGAGGACGTAGAAGATGACGTCAAGAGTGATAGAGAACGTCGAGAGATTCTGATGGATCGTCGTCGACTTCTGCGCCTCGGCGACGAGATCGTCGATGCGCTGCTGCGGATCATCATCGGTCGGGGTGGAGTCGAAGCCGACGGCGCGCGGGGAATCGACGTCGAGGACATCGAGGATGCCCGGCGCCAGATCGGTGATCTGAAGCAGCCCCGGGGTGCGGGTCGTCGCCGAGGACAGGGACCCGGGTTCGAAGCCGGGCCCGGAAGCGATGAACGCGCGCAGCTGCGGCAGTCCGGAACTGTCACCGAGGCCGGCGACGATGATCGTCGGATCCGCGGCCCCGTCCTTCGCTTTCTCCCGCACTTCCTGCAGACGCACGCCGAGGCGGCGGTCGGCTTCGGCGACGCGGGTCTCCCGGTCGTAGTTCGGCGGAACGGTATAGGAGTAGTTCGGGATCGGGTCGAACAGCCAGGAGCGGATGCCGATCGCGCCGAGGTCGACGACGCCGAGGCGGCAGTCCGTGGCCGTCGCATCGTCCGTGAAGTTCGTCACCACCCCGTCTTCGTCCGCGGCTGCATAGGCTGCGCCGGGCCCCTCGGCTGCGAGGCATGGTTCGAGCAGGGAGTCCGCATCGGTCGCATCGGTGCCGGAGGGCACGGCCTTGCCGGCTTCAGTCACGGTGCGCGCGAGCATGCCGTAGTCGACTGAGTAGCCGGAGCCGATATTGGGTTCCTTGACCGCATCGAAGCCCTCGATCCGAGCCGTCGTCGTTCCGGCCGCGGATTCGTCGCCATGAGCTTCATCACTGTTCGCCACCTCCTTCTCCGAGGCGGCCCCGTCCTCGGTGTCCACGGATCCGTCCGTGGTGGGGGCGATCATCGTCGGGCAGCGTGCCGAGTCATCGGGGTCGGCATCCTCGGCGATGGGGGAAGGTCCGGCTTGTGCGCGGGCGCCTGCCCCGAAGGACAGCCAACCGGAGGCGGGGCAGGTGGCCGAGCCGATCGTGCGCACATTGAGGTTCGCGGCCGCACCCTCGGAGAGCAGACTGTAAAGGTTCGGAGTGCGCTCGGGATCGATATCATCGATGGTCAGACCCGGAACGCCGAAGACGACCGTCTGCCCGGCCGGGGGCCTGCTGGTGTCAGTGGACTGCGCGGAGGACGCATTCGCGTTCGCAGCCGAACCGTCGTCCGACGCCATACTGTCCGTTGATGCCGGACCGTCGGTTGATGCCGACGCGGAGGAGGGGCCGAGTGCGAGGCCTGCCGTCAGGAGCCCGACCAGGAGACCCAGCATCAGGATTCTCAATGCGGGAAGTCGGAAGGGCAGGCTGGAGTGAGTCGGCACAGATCAATACTATCGGCTCGGGTTTCAGCTGGCCCTGAGACCGCTCTGGTCGTTTGCTCCCCGGGCCTGCGGGCATGTATATTTGATTGTCGTTGTGTGTGCTTGTCGCACTCCCTTACATAGCCTCATGCGTTGCAGGCCCGTAGGTGAGGGGAATGCGTCGATAGGTTCACCCGATTGAAGACAACCAGCGCTTGAGACCCATTGGACTCACGACCCGATGAGGATCCGGCGCTGCACTGAACACAGATACGAAAAGAAGGCTACTTTTGCGTACGTATACAGCTAAGTCCGGTGACGTTGAGCACCAGTGGCACGTCATCGACGCCACTGACCAGGTGCTCGGTCGCCTTGCTTCGCAGGTTGCACGCCTCCTGCGCGGCAAGCACAAGACTACGTTCACTCCGAACACCGACACCGGTGACTTCGTCATCATCATCAACGCCGACAAGGTCGCGCTGACAGGTGCGAAGCTCGAGAAGAAGCGCGCTTACCGCCACTCCGGATACCCCGGTGGCCTCAAGAGCGTGAACTATGCCGAGCTCCTCGCCACCCACCCCGAGCGTGCAGTCGAAAAGGCTGTCGCCGGTATGGTCCCGAAGACTCGTCTCGGACGTGCCCAGATGCAGAAGCTGAAGGTCTATGCAGGTGCCGAGCACCCGCACGCCGCTCAGAATCCGCAGCCGTACGAACTCAGCCAGGTCGCGCAGTAAGCGCCTGAGCTCTAGACATACCGAGGAGAACCGTGGCTGATACCACCAACGCGACAGAAACTGTCGAAGAAGAGATCACCGAATACACTTCCGAGACTCCCGCATCCGCAGGCCTGGGCGAAAGCACCGCCGGTGGACGTGGACAGTCCCTGACCGCCCCCGGCAACGGAGTCGGCCGCCGCAAGCAGGCAATTGCTCGTGTGCGCCTCGTTCCCGGCACCGGTGAGTGGACCATCAACGGACGTACTCTCGAAGAGTACTTCCCGAACAAGCTGCACCAGCAGCTCGTCAATGAGCCCTTCACCCTGCTGGACCTGGGCGGACGCTTCGACGTCATCGTCCGGATCTCCGGCGGTGGACCCTCCGGCCAGGCCGGTGCCGTCCGCCTGGGCGTGGCTCGTTCGCTCAACCAGATCGACGCGGAGTCCAACCGCGCCGAGCTGAAGAAGGCCGGATACCTCAGCCGCGATGCTCGCGTCCCTGAGCGCAAGAAGGCCGGTCTCAAGAAGGCCCGCAAGGCACCTCAGTTCTCGAAGCGCTGATCTCGCTGGCGAACCGACTGCGGCTGGTCTGCCACTGAGTCGCAGTCATCGACAGTTCAGCATCATGAACATGAGAATGCGGTCCCGAACCTGGTTCGGGGCCGCATTTCTCATATCCGGACTCATCTCACACGGTCACTGACGTGGCCGGCGCTGCGCTCGACCGCGACTGCGGTCGGCCGCCTCGGCGAGGGTGCTGATATCACGAGCGACACCCCGCGGATCGACTAAGATCGACTCCGACATTGACGAAAGGATCTCCACTATGTCTCGACTCTTCGGCACCGATGGAGTGCGCGGACTGGCCAATCGCGATATCTCGGCCAAACTCGCGCTCCAGCTCTCGGTCGCAGGCTCTCGCGTGCTCAGCCGCGGCTGGACGGGTGAGAAGCGCCCCTTCGCCGTGGTCGGACGTGATACGCGTGTGTCCGGCGAATTCCTCTCCGCAGCACTGAGCGCCGGCATCGCCTCGACCGGAGTCGACGTCCTCGACGCGGGAATGCTGCCGACGCCGGGCATCGCCCAGGTCGTCAAGGACACCGGCGCGGCCTTCGGTGTCGTCATCTCCGCCTCTCACAATCCCATGCCCGACAACGGCATCAAGTTCTTCGCCGCCGGAGGCACGAAGCTCGACGACGCAGTCGAGGACGAGATCCTCGCGATCTTCGATGAGGACTGGGACCGTCCGACCGGCGCGGACGTCGGCCGCATCTCGCGCTACCCGGCCGCTGCCGATGAGTACACCGAGCACCTCGTGCGCTGCGTCGACGCCGACAATGTGCGTCCGCTGTCGGGGCTCAAGGTCGTCGTCGACTGCGCCCACGGTGCCGCCTCGATCGTCGGACCCGCCGCACTGCGCCAGGCCGGCGCCGAAGTCATCGTCTCCGCCGCCGAACCCGACGGCTTCAACATCAACGACGGTGTGGGCTCGACCCACCTCGAACCGCTGCAGCGGCTCGTCGTCGAGACTCAGTCCGACCTCGGCGTAGCCTTCGACGGCGACGCCGACCGCTGCCTGGCCGTGGATTCGCTGGGTCGGGTCGTCAACGGCGACCAGCTCATGGGCATCCTGGCGATCGGACTCAAGGAGCTCGGCGTGCTGCGCGGAAACACCCTTGTCACGACCGTCATGTCGAACCTGGGTCTGAAGCAGGCGATGGACAAGTACGGCATCGAGACGGTGCAGACCGCTGTCGGCGACCGCTACGTGCTCGAGCGGATGCTCGCCGACGGGTATGCGCTCGGCGGGGAGCAGTCCGGACACGTGCTCATGCTCGATCACGGCACCACCGGCGACGGAGTGCAGACCGCCCTGCACCTGATGAAGCGGATGGCCGACGCCAAGCGGACTCTGGCCGACCTCGCCGCGGAGATCCCGCAGCTGCCGCAGGCACTCGTCAACGTCAAGGGCGTGGACAAGAACAACGTCGATCACCCGCAGGTCGCTGCCGAGGTGGCCGCCGTCGAGGCCGAACTCGCCGACACCGGTCGCGTGCTGCTGCGTGCCTCGGGCACCGAGCCGCTCATCCGCGTCATGGTCGAAGCCGCCACCGAGGATGCCGCCTCCGCCCAGGCCGAGCGCCTGGCCGCGTCGGTCAAGGAGCACCTCGCGCTGTAGGCGGTGCCGGTGCCTTTTGCTCGATCAAGGGCTCGCTCAGATATGTCGCGGTACGCCGCAGCATATTCGGGCGGGCCCTTGATCGACGTTCAGCTCGAGGCGAACTGGGTGGCGTAGAGCTCGGCGTAGCGGCCGCCGCGACCGACGAGCTCCTCGTGAGTGCCCTTCTCGATGATGCGACCGGCTTCGACGACGAGGATCGTGTCGGCCTGCCGGATCGTCGACAGACGGTGGGCGATGACCAGAGCCGTCCGCCCGTGCATCGCCTGGGCCAGGGCACGCTGGATCGCGGCCTCATTCGTCGAATCCAACGCCGAGGTGGCCTCATCGAGCACGACGATCTCCGGAGACGCCAGCAGCATCCGGGCGATGGTCAGGCGCTGACGCTCGCCTCCGGAGAGACGGTACCCGCGTTCGCCGACGACCGTGTCCAGTCCATCGGGAAGCGCATCGATGACGCTTCTCAACTGTGCCCGGTCGATGGCATCGAGCATCTGCTCCTCGGTGGCATCGGGATTGACCAGCGCCAGGTTGGCGCGGATCGACTCGTGGAATACATGACCGTCCTGGGTGACGACGCCGACGGCCTCGCGCAGATCGGCGAACGACAGATCGCGGACATCGACGCCGCCGATGGTGATCGTGCCGCCCGTGACGTCGTAGAGCCGAGGCAGCAGCGCCGCGATCGTCGACTTTCCCGCACCCGAGGATCCGACGAGGGCAACGGTGTGCCCGGCGGGGATCGTGAAGCTCAGATCGTGGAGAACCTGATCGCCGCCGCGGGTGTCGAGCACGGAGACGTCTTCGAGGCTGGCCAGGCTGACCTGCGAGGCGCTGGGGTAGGCGAAGTCGACGTGATCGAACTGCACATCCAGCCCACCGGTGGGCAGGGCCTTTGGCTGCGAAGGCTCCTTGAAGTAGGGCACGAGATCGAGGATCTCGAACACCCGCTGGAACGACACCACGGCGCTCTGGATGTCCAGGCGTGCGTTGGCGAGCATCGTCAGCGGCGTGTAGAGCCTGGTCAGCAGCAGTGCCAGGGTCACAACCTGTCCGGCGTTGAGGTTGCCGACGACGGCTTGTGCACCGCCGACGCCGTAGACGAGAGCCAGCGCCAGGGCGGAGACCAGAGTCAGCGAGGACACGAACGTCGACTGCAGCATCGCAACCTTGACCCCGATATCGCGGACCTGGCCGGCGCGGTCGGCGAACTCCTCGTTCTCCTGGCGAGGATTGCCGAAGAGTTTGACCAGGGTGGCACCGGCGGCGGAGAAGCGCTCGGTCATGCGGGTCGACATGTCTGCGGAATTGTTGGCCGCTTCGAACTGCAGGGATGCGAGCTTCCCGCTGAGCATACGGGTGGGGATGATGAACAGCGGCAGCAGCAGGATCGACAGCACGGTCACCTGCCAGGAGATCGTGACCATGACGCCGACGGTCAGGGCGAGGGAGACGAAGTTCGACACGATGCCGGACAAGGTGTTCGAAAACGCTCGCTGCGCACCGATGACGTCCGTATTCAGCCGGGAGACCAGGGCGCCGGTGCGGGTGCGGTTGAAGAATGCGATCGGCATCGACTGGACGTGATCATAGACGGCCGTGCGCAGATCGAAGATGAGTCCCTCACCAATCCGTGAGGACAGGTACCGGTTCGTGATCGAGATGGCCGCATCGGCGATGGCCAACCCGCCGATGGCCACGGCCAGCCACACGACCGTGGACACGGGCCCGCCGCCGGTGATCGCGTTGACGACGTCGCCCGCGAGCACCGGGTTGAGGACGCCGATGCCCGCGGTGAGTACGGACAGCAGCAGGAAGATGATGAGTTTGCGCTTGTGCCGGGTTGCATACCCGGCGATCCGCTTGTAGATGCCCGGTTGGATGCGCGTCTCGGGGGTCTTCTTGCTCTTGACCGAGGAGTACATGAGGTGATGTGCGGATGGCACGCTCATACTGGGTCCCTTTCTGCTGCCGAAACGACCGAGCATGCACGGGGGAGCCCGTGACGGCGCGAGGATCGCTCGCATCCGGCCGCCGCCGCGGGCGGGTGGCCTGCCGGCGGTGAGTAGTTCAGTGCATACTGTGCAACCGCCAGAGCGGTGAAACTATTTCCCCACCGCCCGGCGACTCCCCTCACAGGTCCGCTTACAAGCTCGCCGAGGCGGCCGCCAAGACCTGATGCTCCGACCCGGCAACTACCGTCACAGCTTCCGCAGCTGCACCTTCCGGATCGTGTGGTCGGAGGATTTGTGGAGCACGAGATCGGCTCGGCCGCGGCTGGGCTGGACGTTCTCGCGCAGGTTCGGGAAGTTGATGGAGTCCCAGATCTCCGTGGCCAAGGTGATCGCCTCGTCGTCGTCGAGCTGCGAGTACCGGTGGAAGTACGAGTCCTCGTCCTGGAACGCACCGTGCTTGAGTTTGAGGAACCGCGAGATGTACCACTGGCGGATATCACGGGAGCGCGCATCGACGTAGACGGAGAAGTCGAAATAGTCGCTGATGGCCAAGCCCACGGTTCCGTCCTGACGGGGGCGGGCGGGTTGGAGGACGTTGAGGCCCTCGACGATGAGGACATCGGGGGAGCGCACGACCACCTCGGCGCCGGGAACGATGTCATAGGTGTGGTGCGAGTACACAGGCGCACGGACCTCGGGAGCCCCGGATTTCACGGCGGAGATGAACTTGAGCAGCTTGCGCCGGTCGTAGGATTCGGGGAATCCCTTCCGCCCGTTGAGGCGGCGACGGTCGAGTTCGGCATTGGGGTAGAGGAATCCGTCGGTGGTGATGAGCTCGACGCGCGGAGTGTCGGGCCAGCGGGCGAGCAGCTCGCGCAGCACACGTGCCGTCGTCGACTTGCCCACGGCCACCGATCCGGCGACGCCGATGACGAAGGGCGTGCGCTTGGCATCCTGCGGTTCCAACCCGCGTTCGTGCAGCGGAGAGAAGAATTCCCTGGTCAGGTCGTGCTTCGCCCGCCGTGCGGAGACGTAGAGGTTGAGCAGCCGTGACAGGGGCAGATAGACCTGAGCCACCTCGTCGAGGTTGATCCGATCGCCGAGCCCGCGCAGCCGTTCGATATCGCGCTGCTTCAGCGGCAGCGGCGTAGCCTGGGCGAGCGTACCCCACACCTCCCGATCGAACTCCCAGAACGGAGACGTCGTGTCCGGCTCGCTGCGCCGGGCGGTATTGAGGCCGGCGAGCTTGCGCGCACGGTCCAATTGAGGGTCGACATGGCTCATTCCACCATTGTGTCATGCGTCATGTTCGCCGCCCGCCCCAGGTCGGCGAAAGCCCCCACCCTCACCGAGGCGGTCCCATTGTGCCCGCGTGCGCGTGCAGTTCGTCACGTTGACCCGATCGTGACTCGCCGGAATACCCGAGATCGGCTATCAGTGCGTAAAATCTCCCTCATGTGTGGAATCGTTGGCTATGTATCCAAGGCCCCCGTTGACAATGCCGACCACTCGGCGCTCGATGTCGTGCTCGGCGGCCTGAAGAGGCTCGAGTACCGCGGCTACGACTCGGCCGGCGTCGCGCTCGTGACGCCCGAGGGTCAGCTCGCCTCGGCGAAGAAGGCCGGAAAGTTCTCCGCCCTGACCGAGGAGATCGAGGCCAACCCGCTGCCCGCTGCGCAGACCGGAATCGGCCACACCCGCTGGGCCACCCACGGTGGACCCACCGACCTCAACGCCCACCCGCACCTGGCCGACGGCGGCAAGCTCGCGCTCATCCACAACGGGATCATCGAGAACTTCGCCCACCTGAAGAAGGACCTCGTCGCCGAAGGCGTCGAGTTCCTCTCCGAGACCGACACCGAGGTGGCCGCCGCCCAGCTGGCGAAGAACTACAAGGTGACCGGCGACCTCACCGCCGCGATGCGCAAGACCGCCACCGAACTCGAAGGTGCGTTCACCCTGCTCGCCGTCCATGCCGACGCTCCCGGTCAGGTCGTCGCCGCGCGCCGGAACTCACCGCTGGTCATCGGCCTCGGTGAGGGCGAGAACTTCCTCGGCTCCGACGTCGCCGCGTTCATCGACTACACCCGCACAGCCGTCGAGATCGGCCAGGACGAAGTCGTCACCATCACCCCGGAGACGGTCACGATCACGGACACCGAAGGCAACTCCGTCGAGGGCGAGCAGTTCGAGGTCGACTGGGACACCGCCTCGGCGGAGAAGGGCGGCTTCGCGTCCTTCATGGACAAGGAGATCCACGATCAGCCGCAGGCCGTGGCCGATACCCTGCTCGGCCGCCTCGACACCGAGGGCCGCCTGACGCTGGACGAGATGCACATCGATGAGAACGTGCTCAAGTCCGTGGACAAGATCGTCGTCATCGCCTGCGGCACCGCAGCGTACGCCGGTCAGGTCGCGAAGTACGCGATCGAGCACTGGTGCCGCATCCCCACCGAGGTGGAGCTGGCCCACGAATTCCGCTACCGGGATCCGGTGGTCACGGAGAAGACGCTCGTCGTGGCGATCTCGCAGTCCGGGGAGACCATGGACACGATCATGGCCGTCCGCCACGCACGTCAGCAGGGTGCGAAGGTCATCGCGATCTGCAACACCTTCGGCTCGACGATCCCACGCGAATCCGATGCCGCGCTGTACACCCACGCCGGCCCGGAGATCGCCGTGGCCTCGACGAAGGCCTTCCTGTCGCAGGTCGTCGCCTGCTACCTGCTCGGCCTCTACCTCGCCCAGCTGCGGGGCAACAAGTTCCGCGACGAGATCGGCACGATCCTCGCCGAGCTGCAGTCGATCCCTGCGAAGATCCAGCACATCCTCGACGAGACGAAGTCGCAGGTCCTTGCGCTGGCCGACCGCAACCAGGATGTCGGTTCGGTGCTGTTCCTCGGCCGTCACGTCGGCTACCCGGTGGCGATGGAGGGTGCGCTCAAGCTCAAGGAGCTCGCGTACATCCACGCCGAGGGCTTCGCCGCCGGTGAGCTCAAGCACGGACCGATCGCGCTCATCGACGACGGTCAGCTCGTCATCATCGTCGTGCCGTCCAAGCGCGGCCGGGATTCGCTGCATGCGAAGGTCATCTCGAACATCCAGGAAGTCCGTGCCCGCGGTGCGAACACCGTCGTCATCGCCGAGGAGGGTGACGAAGAGGTCGATCAGTTCGCCTCCGAGGTCATCTACGTGCCCGAGACGACGACGCTCATGGCGCCGCTGCTGACGACGGTTCCGCTGCAGATCTTCGCGATGGAGCTGGCCACGGCCAAGGGCCTCGACGTCGACCAGCCGCGCAACCTCGCGAAGTCGGTCACGGTCGAGTAAGGACGCGAGCATGGCGATCTTGGGAATCGGCACCGATATTGCCGACGTGCCGCGCTTCGCCGAGCACATCGAGCGGGTGCCCGAGCTCCTCGACCGTCTGCTCACCCCGAGTGAGCAGCTGAAACGCAACGGCAAACGCCGGACGGACGCCTCCTTGGCGGCGCGGTTCTCCGCGAAGGAGGCGCTGAAGAAGGCGATCGGCTTTCCCGGATGGCTGCCGTGGCAGTCCGCCGAGGTGGTCCCCGCCTTATCGGGTGCGCCGAGTTTCCGTCTGCGCGGGCTCGTCCTCGAGCACTTCCGTGCCATCGGCGGAACGAACATCCACCTGTCGATCACCCACGATGCGCACCTGACGATGACTTTCGTCATCGCCGAGGGGGAGGGGCCGTCGCTGAGCCCCGGCATCGAAGGTGCCGCCGAGCACTTCACCCACTCGATGTACGGGAAGGGTGCGCGCCTCGGAGAGATGCCGGAGCGCTGATCGACCAGACGGTCGGGGTTCCACGTCGGCGAACAGGGTCGATATCGCGGAAGCGGGAATCGACGGTGGTAATAGACTCAGGGCATGAGTTCACTTCCCAACGACACCGACAAAACCGCCACCGACCCCGCCACCCCCACGATCCCGACCCCCGCCGAGGCGGCCGCCACCTCCGTGCACCTGCCCACGGCCGATGACGCGAACGACATCGCGCCCGGCCTGGTCACCCTGCGCCGGGCGCTGCACGAGAACGTCGAGGTCGGACTCGACCTGCCGGTGACGCAGAAGCTCGTCCTCGACGCCATCGAAGGCCTCGACGTCGAGGTGAGCACGGGGGAGAGGCTGTCGTCGATCGTCGTCGTTCTGCGCGGAGGCGCCCGCAAGGAGGACTCGACCGGGGTCGTACCCGCCGTCCTCCTGCGCGGGGACATGGACGGACTGCCCGTCACCGAGGCGACCGGATTCGACTTCGCGGCCACCTCGGGGAGGATGCACGCCTGCGGCCACGATTTGCACACCGCCGGTCTCGTCGGCGCACTCAAACTCCTCCACCGCGACCGCGACTCCCTGCCCGGCGACGTCGTGTTCATGTTCCAACCCGGCGAAGAAGGCTATGACGGGGCCGGAAAGATGATCGACGAAGGCGTCCTCGACGCTGCCGGACCTCGCGTCAAGGCCGCCTTCGGCATCCACGTCTCCGCCGACGCCGACCTCGGTGTCGCCAGCTCCCGACCCGGATCGTACATGGCGGCGTTCTCGAAGATGACGATCACCGTGAACGGCAAAGGCACGCACGCCTCCCGCCCGGCCACCGGCAAGGACCCAATCCAGGTCGGCGCCATGCTCGTGGGCCAGCTGCAGGAGTACGTCACCCGCCGCTTCGACATCTTCGACCCGCTCGTGATCACCGTCGGCCAGTTCAACGGCGGCACCGCTCCCAACGTCGTCCCCGACTTCGCGACCTTGGTCGTCAGTGTGCGCACGTTCTCTGAAGCGGTGACCTCCCGCGCCGAGGCGGAGCTGCCTCAGCTCGTTCGTGACCTCGTCGCCGCCCACGGTCTGAGCACCGACGTCGAGTACGAGCAGATCCTGCCGCCGACGATCAACGACGACGCCGAAGCCGAGTTCTTCCTCTCGACCTTCACCGACCTCTTCGGCGAGGAGCGGACCGTGCGCAAGGCGAATCCGCTGCCCGGTTCTGAGGACTTCTCCCGCGTGCTCGACGCCGTGCCCGGAGCCTACGGACACTTCGGGGTTGCCCTGCCGAATCTGCCGGTCGAAGAACGCGAAGCCAATCATTCCCCGCGCGCCCGCCACAGCGACGACGGCCTGGCCGACCAAGCTTTGTTTCTCGCCCATCTGGCCGGGCGCCGGCTGGCGCAGTTAGCTGAGGGGTAAGCATGTTCGCCTACCCGAGTGACACCATCAGGGAGGCCGAGAAGCCGCTGCTCGAAGCCGGCATCCCGCTCATGGCCCGTGCTGTCCGAGCGCTGGCGAACAGTGCGGCCGCCATACTGAAGGCCGACCACGGACAGGTCGCCGGCACCCGCGTGAGCGTACTGGCCGGACCGGGCAACAACGCCGGAGACGCACTCTTCGCCGCGGCGACATTGGGCAGGCGCGGTGCCGCCATCACGGTCATCACCCTCTTCGACCGCACTCACGACGATGGACTGGCTGCGGCACGAAGCGCTGGTGCGCAGGTCATCGCGTTCACCTCGGCCGAGGTCGATGCGGCCCGGGGCGACGCTCTGCGCGAACTCTCCCGTGCCGATCTCGTCCTCGACGGGATCCTCGGCACCGGCGGCAGAAAGGGCCTGCCCGACCACATCTCCTCACTCATCGCCGACTGGGCCCCGCACCGCACCGGCCGCCTCATCGCCGTCGATGTCCCCTCCGACCTCGACCCGAACCACACCGGGGCAGAGAAACGACTCCACGCCGACCGCACTGTGACCTTCGGTGGACTCAAGGCCGAACTCATCGATCCGCGTGTGGACGAGTTCATCGGAACCATCGACGTCATCGATATCGGCCTCGGCCTCGACCCCCGCTCGGCCACTGCGGAACTGCTCGATCGCGATGATCTCGTCACCGGATTCCCGCGCCCCGATGAGACCGGGCACAAGTACTCCCGCGGTGTCACCGGGGTCCTCGCCGGCTCCGAGGACTACCCTGGCGCGGGCGTGCTCACTACCACCTCGGCGGTGAACACCGGAGCAGGGATGGTCCGCTATCTCGGCTCCCCGCTCGTCGCCGAATACGTCCTCGGCCTCCACCCCGAGGTCGTCAACGCCTCCGGACGCATCGACTCCGTCGTCCTCGGCCCGGGCGACCCCGAACCCGAATTCGTGCAGGGCGTCGCCGAGGCGCTGGCCGGCAACCGCACACCGGTCGTCGTCGACGCAGGCGGCCTCGACATGATCGCCCGCGCCGAATCGATGGCAGGCACCTGGCTGGCCGACCGCCCGCTCATCATCACCCCGCACGGCGCCGAGCTGGCGCGGCTGCTCAGCCGCCTCCTCGGCGAGATCATCACCGCAGGTCGGATCGGGGCGAACCCGATGCGGTGGGCGCAGCGAGCCGCGGAGCTGACCGACGCGATCGTCCTGCTCAAGGGCCATCACACGGTCATCGCCGCCCCCGACGGACACGTCGTTCTGCCCACGCCGGGGCCGGGCACCCTCGCCACCGCGGGCTCCGGGGACGTGCTCGCCGGGATCCTCGGCACGCTCGCCGCGATCACCGCCGCCCACGGCCGCTACGACAGTGACGACCGGACGCGTCCACCCCGCGAGTGGGCTCGCCTGGCCGGACTCGGAGTGCTGCTGCACAACGAGGCCGGCCGACGTGCGGTGACCGCGTCCGGATTCGCCGATGCCCTCGCCGAGGTGGTCGGCGAACTCATCCACGGCACCGACTGACTCCGCTCACCCACCTCAGTGGATGAGGATCTGCGTCTTCGTCGTGCCCTCCCACTTCATCGCCTTGACAAGACTGGCCTCGTACATCGACACACAGCCGGCGGTCTTCATCGACTCCGCGTTCGCGTGCAGGAAGATCGCCGATCCCTTCCCCGGTGTGCGAGCCTCGTTGTAGCCGATGACCTGGGCGTACTTGTACGGCTTCGGCTGGTAGAGGGATTCGCCTTCGTACCCTTCGGACTTCAGCTGCATCGTGTTGTAGCCCTCGGCCTTCGTCGCGTCACCGTCGACCCAGACGTGATCGCGGGTGACCTTCGTCCACGGCTTGCCCAACCCGGGATTCGCCGAGGTGCCGAAGCCATCGCGCATCCAAAACACACCCTTCGGGGTCTTGCCGTCGCCTTCCCGTTTGCTCGACGTGGTGCCGTTGTAGCCGAGGCGGGCCTTGTAGGGTCCGCTGTCGCGGACGTACCGGTCGCCGGACTTCTTGCACAGGTAGATATCGGCGGTGATCGTCGACCGCTGCTTGACCTCGATGGCCTTCGCGGCCGTGACCGAGCTGTTCGCCTCGACGCCGGTGCAGTACTTCGCGGCCGCCTCGGCGGGATCGGTCTGTCCGATCACGGTGAGGCCCGCCGCGGACAGGACAGCCGTGATCACCATTGCGAGGATGCGGGCTGAAGTGGTGTGCATGATGTCTCCTTCTTCATCGAATGGCTCGTCGAGCCGGTCTTCGCCAAACACCTCGTCGGCTGCACCTGCGACACCTGCGCCGGAGCCGAATGTCGCGGGGGATCAGCGTAACGAAGGTGCTGGTCGGCGGGGGTCGGCGGTAGTCTTATTCAGTGACATCTTTCGACATCCCCGAGGCTCTCGTACGGGCCGAGATCGACGAGGCGGCCCTATGCGACAACGCCGCCGTCCTTGCCGATCGCCTCTCTCCCGCCCGCCTCAAATGCGTCGTCAAAGCCAATGCCTACGGCCACGGCATCGACCTCGTCGCTCCGGCTCTCTTCTCGGCCGGCTGGCGCGAGTTCTGTGTGGCCACGATCCCCGAGGCCCTTCGCCTGCGCAGCCTGCTCGGCCCCGAAGCGCAGATCCTCGCCTGGCTCTACGGACCGACCACCGATCTCGACGAGGCGGTGCGCGCCGACATCGAACTGGGCATTTCGACGGTCGGAGCCCTCGACCGACTCGCCGAGGCGGCTCGCCGCACCGGCGTCACCGCCCGAGCCCATCTGAAGGTCGACACCGGTCTCGGCCGCAATGGTCTGTCCCCGGAAGCGCTTGTCCGTGCCTTCGACTGGCTGCGTCGCCTTGCCGAAGACAGCCGCACTGGCGATTCCGAAGGCCCTGATGCAGGCGCCGATATCCGCATCGTCGGGATCATGAGCCACTTCGCGGTCGCCGACGAACCCGAACGCCCCGAGACCGCTGCGCAGAGCGCGGTCTTCTCCTCCGCCCACGGGCAGCTTCGGGCGGTGCTCGACGCCGCGGACGGCCGCCTCGGCGAATCGGATGACCTGGATGTGCACATCGCGAACTCACCGGGAGCGCTCACCCTGGGGCCGTGCCCGGGCACCTCGGCGCGGGTGGGGCTCGCCCTCTACGGTCTGTCCCCGCTCGAAGACGGGGATCCGGCGGCCCTCGGGCTCCGTCCGGTCATGCGGCTGACCTCCAGAGTCATCAATCTCAAGGACATTCCCGCAGGTCACGGCGCCTCCTACGGGCTGACGTTCACCGCCGAGACCGACACCCGATTCGCGCTCGTGCCCGGTGGGTACGGGGACGGACTGCCGCGGGCGGCCTCGAACCGCGCCGAGGTGGCCATCCGGGGCCGTCGTTACTCCGTCGTCGGACGCATCGCCATGGATCAGATGATCATCGACATCGGGGCGGGCAACGATGAGGTGGCCATCGGCGACGAGGTCGTCATCTTCGGCCCAGGTGGGCCGAGCGCGGCCGAGTGGGGGACCTGGGCGAACACGATCAACTACGAGATCGTCACCCAGCTCAGCGCCCGCGTCGACCGGGTCGCCCAGAAGGGAGACGGCCGATGAGGGTCCATCTCGAATCCTTGGAACAGATGCGCACGTTCGCTGCAGCCCTGGCCGAGCATCTGCGCGCCGGTGACCTGCTCATCCTCACGGGTAACCTCGGAGCGGGGAAGACGACGTTCACACAGTCGCTGGGCAAAGCCCTCGACGTGGCCGGGCGGATCACGTCGCCGACGTTCGTCATCGCCCGCGAACACCCGTCGCGCTCGGGCGGACCCGCCCTCGTCCACGTGGATGCGTATCGGTTGGCCGACGGGGAGGAGCTCGAAGATCTCGACCTCGACTCCGAACTGGACGAGTCGATCACGGTCGTCGAATGGGGAGCCGGCCTGGCCGAGCAGCTCAGCAGCGACCACCTCGACATCACCATCACCCCGGTGTGGGAAGAGGCCGCTGAGGGCAGCGGCTCGGTCGGTATGGACGACGAGGACGAAGTGGAGGACGAACGGCGCACCGTCGACCTCGTTGGTCGCGGGGATGCCTGGATCGAACGTATGCCGGCGGTTGAGGCCGCTGTCTCGGCGCTGGCAGGCGTGCGAGTCGACGACCGGGCCACTGCAGACCTGCCTGCCGAGGACCCAGCGAATGAGGGAGACGAATCATGATCATTTTGGCCATCGACACCTCGCAGTCGGCCTCTGTCGCCCTCGTGGATTCGGACACCGGTGCGGTCATCGCCGCCGAACAGGCCGATGACCAGCGTCGACATGTTGAGTTCATCGGCCCCGCGCTCGCCGGCGTGCTCGCCGCCGATGCTCAACCCGAACTCGTCGTCGTCGGCATCGGACCCGGTCCCTTCACCGGACTGCGGGTGGGCATCGCCGCAGGGATCGCCGTCGGTCAGGCCCGCGGGATTCCCGTCAAGGGACTGCTGTCCCAAGCTGCGATCGCCGAAGAGTTCGCCCGCAGTGCCGAAGGCTCCCCAGCACCTGCGTCGGAGGTCGCGTCGACCGCGGCGGACGCATCCGGTGGTCCCGTCCTCATCGCCTCGGACGCCCGCCGCAAAGAGGTCTACTTCAGCGTCTACGATTCCGCCGACGCGACGCTGAACGCCGGACCGTTCGTAGCCAAACCGGCCGAGGTCGCTTCAGTTCTCGCCGACAACGGCTTCCGGTTCGACACGATCGATGAGAAGCTCGGCCGCGGATTCCTCCTCTATGCGGACATCCTGGGAGCCTCGAGCACCGAGTCCATCACCGATCCTCGTGCCGAATACCTCGCCCTCGCCGCGGCACGGGAACTCGCCGCCGGTCGAGAGCTGAGTGACCCGATCCCCGAGTACCTGCGCGAACCCGATGCGAAAGCGACCCCGGTACGCGAGAGCTCATTGAAATGACGTCCACGACCATCGCCGAGCTTCCCTGGTGGGACCTCGCCGAGGTGGCCGACCATGATGCGGCGATCTTCGGCCCGACGGCGTGGACGCTCGGCTACTACTGGTCGGTCAAGGCCCAGAATGGCACGATCATGCTCGCCGCCAGGACCGCCTCGGCGGGGGAAGCTGACGGGGAGTCCCCGTCCACGGATAAGGACGCCACCACCTCGGCGGGGGAGCTGACCGGGTGGATCGTCATGTCAGGGGCCGGTGCGGAAGCCGACGTGATGACGATCGCCACCACCGAGGCGGCGCGTGGCACAGGCATCGGTCGCGCCCTGCTGCAGGCGGGAATCGATTGGGCGAGGGAACGCGGCTCCGACGTCGTCCACCTCGAGGTCGACGAACGCAATGCTGCGGCGCTGGCGATGTACGCAACCTTCGGGTTCGAAGAATGGGGACGGCGTCCGGACTACTATCCAGGTGCCGCGGGAATTCTCATGCGTCTGCGGATCGGCGACTAGGCCACCGGGACCGCGCGGTTTTCAGTCGCCTCGGTGAGGTCGACGAGCAGCGCTCCGTTGAGTCGGAACGCCTCCATCGTCTCGTCTATGACGATCTGCTCATCGCCGCCGGTCGTCGCAACCTGATCGAGGAGTCTGCGGTAGGCGTCCTTGTACGGCTTCGTCTTCCCGAGCTCTGCGAAATCCCACATCGTCAGTGAGGTCGCCGGCAGACTGTAGTGCCGGTTCATGAGTGCGCCGATCGCCTGGCCTCCGGAGAGGTCCCCGAGGTAGCGCGTGTAGTGGTGCGCGATGACCTGCTCGGCGCGTTCGAGCCCCGCCAAGTGTGCGGCATAGGCGGTGGCGCTGGGCATCACCGGCAGCTCGGTTCCGTCGAGCGCAGCCAGGTCGGCGGCGATGCGTTCGGCACGGAACAGAGCCGCGTCGAAGAACGGTGCGAACACCGGATCGTCGGCGAATTCCCGCGACTTGGACTCGAGCACGCCGTAGATGACGTCGTACTGCTTGAGCAGAAGAGCGTAGGCCCGGGAATCGAGCCGTCCTTCCATGAGGTCGACCATGAATGTGGTGTGTTCGACCTCGTCGTGGATGGTGGCGGTGCTGGACTTGAGGCGGGTGGAGAACTGTTCAGACATCATGTTTCCTTGGGGGAGTGCGGCCAATCGAATGCTGAAGTGCCGCCGAGGTGGGGTGATCGGCATCATTGCATGTTTGTAGCTTAGCCTAACCTGACTTCCGGGAGGAGGTCCGGCCCCGAAGTGATGGAGGTCAAACGGGTAGTCTGGGGGTATGACACGTGTGCAATTGGCAGATACCGATCTCTTCGTTCACCCACTTCAGCTGGGAGGCAACCCCTTCGGCTGGGGTGCGGATCGGGATCAGAGCTTTGCTGTCCTCGACGCCTACGCCGAGGCGGGCGGAAACTTCATCGACACCGCGGACGCGTACTCGGCCTGGGTCGAGGGAAACTCGGGCGGAGAATCCGAGACGATCATTGGCGAATGGATGAAGACTCGCGGCAACCGCGACGACATGGTCATCGCCACCAAGGTCGGCATGCATCCCAAGCGCAAGGGCCTTGACCCGGCGAACATCCGCATCGCCGTCGACGACTCCCTGCGCCGGCTCGGCACCGACCACATCGACGTCTACTACGCCCACAGAGACGATGACGACGTCGACCAGGTTGCCGTCGCCGAGACCTTCGACGCGCTCGTCCGCTCCGGCAAAGTCAGCTACCTCGGCGCATCGAACTTCAGCCTCGAACGACTGCAGAAGGCCCGGAAGATCTCGACGAAGTTCTCCTTGGCCTGCTACCGGGTCGTCCAAGACCGGTTCAATCTCGTCTCCCGCGCCGCGGTCGATCCGCAGAAGCAGGCATACCTGCGATCCGAAGGCATCGCCGAACTGCCCTTCCACTCACTGGCATCCGGGTTCCTCACCGGCAAGCACACCGGCGGCGACGCCACCGGCAGCGTCCGCGGTGAACGAGTGGCCGACTTCGTCGAAGACCAGAAAGCCCTAGGAGCCCTCGAAGTCCTCCACGATGTCGCCACCGACCACGGAGCCACGATGACGGCCACGGCCATCGCCTGGCAGCTCACTCACGATTTCATCCCCTCGACGATCGCCTCGGCGCGGGTGCCCGAACAGCTCACCGAACTGCTCGCCGGAACCGAGATGCAGCTGAGTCCTGATGAGAAGGCTGCCCTCGACGGAGCCTGGGTGGAAGCATGAATGGGACCAGACCGCGCCTGGTCACCTGGGAGAACGGCACCGATCTCGTCATCGAGCTGCTCCTCGACCGTGACGTCGAAACCGTGTGGAAGTCACTGACCGAGTCCGATGGTGTGCGGACATGGTTCGCACCGTTCCGCCTCGGCGAGGATGGAGAGACGCGCACGATCACGTTCGCGCTCGAGGACATCGACCTGAACGGATCCGTCCTCAGCTGCGAGGACTTCGACCACGTGCTGCTCGAACTCGACGACTTCGGAGTGCTCGGCCTCCGCGTGCTGCCGATCGAGGGGGAGACCGGTCACGAGACCCTGCTGGTGTTCACCCATACCGCGCCCGATGCCGAGACCGCCCGCGGCCAGGCCGCCGAAGTGGGGCCGATGTGGGACACGCACCTGCGCCTCTTCGCCCGCACCCTCGGCATGGAAATCGCCGAGGTGACCGAGCCCGAACTCGTGGCCGTCTACTCCGACCTCGAACTCGAATCCGCGGAGTCCGCCGACGCACCGGAGGACGGATCATGAGCGAACCACTCGTCCTCGGCATCGAATCCTCGTGCGACGAAACCGGAGTCGGCATCGTCCGCGGCCGCACGCTGCTGACGAACACCGTGTCCTCGTCGATGGACGAACACGTCCGCTTCGGCGGAGTCGTCCCCGAAGTCGCCTCCCGCGCCCATGTGCAGGCCATCGGCCCGGCCATCGCCTCTGCCTGTGAGACCGCCGAGGTGGAGCTGTCCGATATCGACGCCGTCGCCGTGACCGCCGGACCGGGTCTCTCCGGTGCACTCATGGTTGGGGTCGGCGCGGCCAAAGGGCTGGCCGCGGCGCTGGGCAAACCGCTGTACGGAGTGAACCATCTGGCCGCGCATGTGGCCGTCGACCTCGTCGCCGAGGATGTCGACGGATTGACCACTCCGACCATCGCCCTGCTCGTCTCTGGTGGGCACACCGAGATTCTGCGCATCGGCGACGTCGTCGACGACATCGAACTCCTCGGCGCCACGATCGATGACGCCGCGGGTGAGGCCTTCGACAAGACCGCTCGCCTGCTCGGGCTCAACTATCCCGGCGGCCCGAACATTTCGAAGGCGGCTCTCGGCCTGCTCGACGGCACCGGGATCCCCGGCGACCGGAAGGCAGTGAAGTTCCCGCGCGGACTCGCGAAGAAACAGGACCTTCGGGATCCCGAGCGCCGGTATAACTTCTCGTTCTCCGGGCTCAAGACCGCTGCCCTGCGCGAGGTGACGAAGGCTGAGACTCTGGGTGCGGACCTGCGGGTGGCCGATATCGCCGCCGGGTTCGAAGATGCTGTCGTCGACGTGCTCGTGACCAAGACTCTGCTCGCTGCGGCCGATACCGGAATCAATCATGTCGTGCTCGGCGGGGGAGTGGCCGCGAACTCGCACCTGCGTGAAGTGCTGGCTGACCGCTGCGCCGAGGCGGGCGTGACTCTGCGGGTGCCGCCGCTGAAACTGTGCACGGACAACGGGGCCATGGTCGCAGCGCTCGGTGCGGAGCTCGTCTCCCGCGGAATCGGACCGAGCGACCTGTCCTTCGCCGCCGTCTCCTCTTTGGATGTCGATCATGTCCTCGTCTGAGAACGACCCGAACAGCGCCGCCGAGCGGAACGCACAGGCGGCGAAGTCAACGAGTCTGCCTGCCGGTCGGCCGCCTCGGCGATCGGGTGACGGGTGGACGTACGGGTCCGATGGGAAGAAGCACTGGGGACTCAACGGGGCTGCAGGGCTCATGCTCGTCGATCCCGAGCGCGGAGTGCTCATGCAGCACCGGGCGCTGTGGTCGGTCGAGGGCGGGACCTGGGGGTTCCCCGGCGGCGCACGTGACATGGGCGAGTCGGCGGTCGAGGCCGCGGTCCGGGAGTCGTGGGAAGAGGCCGGGGTGCCTGACCAGGACGGATCGGGCATCGAGATCCTCGAGACGCATGTCCTCGACCTCGACACCTGGTCGTACACGACGGTGATCGCGAAGACCCTGCGCCGCTTCGACGCCGTCATCAACGACCCCGAGAGCATCCAGCTGTCGTGGGTTCCGCTTGACGAGCTCGACGATTACGAGCTGCATCCGGGCGTCGCCTCCGCGCTGCCGACGCTGATGGAGCTGCTCCGCCCCCACCTGTGACTATGGTGGGGCGTCGGGGCACTCAGCGTGTTACGCGAGAAAGAGGCTGTGGCACACGCCGATTCGTCGAGAAACGGGCAACGTGTCGAGACACGGGTGCGCACCACCGTTTTTCGACGCTCAGCCCGTTTCTCGGCGGGGCGGCCCCGGGCCCCTCAGCTGTAGGAGTTGCGGAGATCGCCGATGAGCGAGCGGGTCACCTCGGTGAGTGAACCCGTGGTGCCGAAGACCTTCTGCAGGCGCTGGTAAGGCACGCCGCGTTCGATGATCGAGGTGATCGAGTGCAGCTCGTCGACACAGCCGAGGCGTTCGGCGACGGGCGAGAGCCGCTCGATCTCGTCGGCGAGGCATTCGGTGACGAGACGCTCGTCGGCCGCGGCGTTCTCGATGATGATCGCGTCCATGCCGTAGCGGGCGGCGCGCCACTTGTTCTCGTTGTGGAACCAATCGGGCATCGTCGGCAGGATCTCACCGGCGTCGAGGCGCTCGGACATGTCATCGACGAGACACTGGATGAACGCGGTGACCGCGAGGATCTCCTCGAGGGTCGGCAGTCCGTCGCAGACGCGGACCTCGACGGTGCCCCAGTGCGGGGCAGGGCGGATGTCCCAGCGGATCTCGTTGATGTTGTCGATGATCCCGGTGGTGAGCATATCGTCGACGTACTTCTCGTAGTCCGCCCACTGATCGAACTGGAACGGCAGACCGGCAGTCGGCAGCTGCTGGAACATCATCGCCCGGTTCGAGGCATAGCCGGTGTCCGTGCCGCCCCAGAACGGAGACGACGCGGACAGTGCCTGCAGGTGCGGGACATAGGCGAGCAGTGCGTTGACGATCGGCAGCACCTTGTCGCGTGAGTCGATGCCGACGTGGACGTGGACACCGAAGATCAGCATGTTCCGACCCCACCACTGGGTGCGATCGACGAGTTCGAGATAGCGGTCCTTCGCCCGGACCTCCTGCGACTGCCACTGCGCGAACGGGTGGGTGCCCGCCGACATCAGCTCGACACCGCGCGCCTCGGTCAGCTTCCGCAGCGCCCCGATCGAGGTGGCCAGATCCTCGGCGACGGTCGACACCTGGTTGTGCACGCCGGTGACGAGCTCGATGGTGTTCGTCAGCATCTCACCGACGATGTGCTTTTCGAATTCGGGCGCATGCTCGGCCACATCCGCCAACAGAGTCTCGGCAGCCGGGGTCAGATCCAGGCTGCGAGAATCCAGCAGAGCCAGTTCCCACTCGACACCGAGGGTGGAGCGGGGAGAACGTGCGAAATCGACCATGATCCGATCATAATCGCGCACGCCCGATTCCCCGGTCTCGGCAGCGACATTCGAGCTGTGTGATGTCCCGCATTCCCGCGCCGAGGCGGCCCCGCCGGTCACGCGGCGCGGCGTGCGTCCTCGGCCAATCGGCTGCCCGAATCGGTGTCGAAGAGGTGCAGACGCGCAGCATCGGGAGCGACGCGCACGGTGTCCCCGCGGCGGATCGTCGACCGACCTGCGACACGCGCCACGACCGTCTTCTCGCCCGAGGCCAGGACTGCTCGACCGTGGACGTAGGCATCGGCGCCGAGCTCCTCGACGAGATCGACGGTGACCTCGAGGCCTTGCGTCTCGGTGACCTGCAGATCCTCCGGGCGGATGCCGACGGTGACCGTCTCACCGGTGACCTGGTCCCGCTGCTGCGCAGTCAGGGACAGCTCGACATCGCCGAGGCGCAGCGACGTGCCCTCGACCGGCACGTCGACGAGGTTCATCGCCGGCGAGCCCATGAAGCCTGCGACGAAGAGGTTCGCCGGTCGATCGTAGAGGTTCGCGGGAGTGTCGACCTGCTGCAGCCGGCCGTCGGCGAGGACCGCGACCCGGTCGCCCATCGTCATCGCCTCGACCTGATCGTGGGTGACGTAGACGGTGGTGACGCCGAGGCGGCGGGTGAGGGAGGCGATCTGCGCGCGGGTCTGCACCCGCAGCTTCGCATCGAGGTTCGACAGCGGCTCGTCCATGAGGAAGACCTGCGGGGACCGGACGATGGCGCGCCCCATCGCCACTCGCTGTCGCTGCCCGCCGGACAGCGCCTTCGGTTTGCGGTCGAGGTACGGCTCCAGGTCGAGCAGGCGGGCGGCCTCCTCGACGCGCTGATCGCGTTCCTGCTTGGCGACTCCCGCGATCTTCAGGGCAAAGGCCATGTTCTCGCGCACGCTCATATGCGGGTAGAGCGCATAGTTCTGGAACACCATCGCAATATCGCGTTCCCTGGGGGAGAGGTCCGTGACATCGTGGTCGCCGATGCGGATGTGACCGGAATCGACGGGTTCGAGCCCGGCGAGCATGCGCAGGGTCGTCGACTTCCCGCAGCCCGAGGGGCCGACGAGGACGAGGAACTCCCCGTCGGCGATGTCGAGGCTGACCTCGTCGACGGAGGGCTTGAGTGCCTCGGGGTATTGACGAAGTGCTTTGTCGAAGGTGACTGTGGCCATTGTTCTCAACCTTTCACGGATGCGTGCGCACCCGAAGATCCACGGTGATCGGTCAGTGATTGATCGGACGATGAGCGTTGGGACGAAGAGAGCTCGGACGATGAGCGTTCGGTCATAGAGGGTTCTGACGAAGTTGTTTCGGACGTCGTGTGGCCCGGCGAGACGGTGTTTGCCGTCTGCTGTACAGCCGTCTGCGCCGCAAAGAACCGGTACTGCTGCCGCACTTGCGACGGACGCGGATGCAGAGTGGCGACGAGCTCGACGGTCCAGTCGGGCAGAGATCCACACAGTGTCCACGCCGCCTGACGGGCGGCCCCGATGGCGACATATTCGGCCTGTTCGGGTACGTCGATGGGCACGGTGAAGATATCGCGGGCGACCTCCCGGACGGCAGGATTGCGTGCCGCCCCGCCGATGAGGAGCAGCCGTCCGGCCTCCAGCCCCTGCGCCTGCACCGCGTCGAGCCCGTCGGCCAGACCGCACAGCATTCCCTCGACGAAGGCACGGGCGACGTTCTCCGCCGCGGAGTTCGCCAAGGTCATCCCCTCGAGGCGGGCCGTGGCATCGGGCAGATTCGGGGTGCGCTCGCCCTCGAAGTACGGCACGAGCGTGAGCCCCTCCGCTCCCGGCCGGGACGCCAGCGCGAGGGCCGCGAGTTCGTCGTGGCTGACCCGCAGCAGCTTTGCCGCCGAATCGAGGACCCGGGCGGCGTTGAGCGTGGCGACCAGCGGCAGGCGCCCGCCGTCGGCCGAGGCGAATCCGGCGACCGCGCCGGTCGAATCGGCGATGGTCAGGTCGGTGGTGCCGAAGACTGTGCCCGAGGTGCCGATTGAGATGACGAGATCCCCCGAGGTGACCCCGAGTCCCAGCGCCGCGGCCGCATTGTCCCCGGCCCCGGGCCCCACGACGATTCCGTCCGGGCTGTGCCCGGCGGCCTCGGTGGGGGTGAGGACCCGGGGAAGGATGATCGCCGAGGCGGCTCGCCCGTCCCCGTCTACGTCCGGTGAATCCGTCTCCACGTCCGTATCCGCGGCGCACGGCAATCCCGCAGCTTCACGAGCGGGCCGACCGAAAGCGGTCTGGAAGAGGTCGAGGTCGTAGCGGGAGGCGGAGGGGTCGAAGTAGGCGGTGCCGCTGGCGTCGGAGGCATCGGTGATCAGCGCGTCGAGCACGGGACCGCGAGCGGAGACGTCGGCGGGTCCGTATCCGAGGAAGCGCCAGGTCAGCCAGTCATGGGGCAGTGCGACGGCGGCGACCCGGGCGGCGTTGTCCGGTTCGGCATCGCGCAGCCACCGCAGTTTGGCGGCGGTGAAGGAGGCGACGGGCAGGATCCCGGTGCGTGCGACATAGTCGGCAGCCCCGACCTCGGCGATGAGGTCCCTGGCCGCGGCCTTGCTGCGCAGGTCGTTCCACAGCAGGGCGTCACGGATGACCCGTCCCTCTGAGTCGAGGGCGACGAGGCCATGCTGCTGACCGCTGATGCTCAATCCCGCGACATCATCGAGTCCGCCGGCGGCCGCGATCGCCTCATGCAGAGCCGTCCACCACGCCTCGGGGTCGACCTCGGTGCCTGGCGGGTGCGGGGCCGAACCGGTGCGGATGATGTCACCGGAGTCCGGGTCGGCGATGACGACCTTGCAGCTCTGGGTCGACGAGTCGACGCCGGCGACGAACCTGCGATTCGCACTCATCGGGACCCCTCGGCTGCAGATGGGGAAGTACCGGCCGCCTCGGCGAGGATCTCATCGGCGAGTGCACGATCGATGATCGCGATATCGAGGATCCCGGCGGCACAGGCGGCCCGGACGGCGCGGGCGCGTTCGGCTCCGCGGGCGACTCCGACGGTCGTCGTGGCGCGGCGGAGCTGATCGAGGGTGACGGCGATGACGCGGTCGTCGATCGTGGTGACATCGGCTCCGTCGGCGGCGAACAGCCGTCCGGAAACCTCGGCGATGGCGCCGTCGTCGATGCCGGCCTGACGCTGGGCGGGGGAGCATTTCTCCCACACGGAGGACAGGCCCTCGGCCCAGGATGCCACGGAGACCACGGCGAGGTCGAGGTCATCGGCGGCGGCCAGAGTTCCGGAGATCTCGGGCAGTGCACGCAGGTCGGCGGCGGTTCCGGCCTCGGTGACGAGCAGCGGGGCGGGCAGGCGGACCATGCTCACGGCCGGATCCTGGCCCAGTCGGGTGAAGATCTCCGAGCTGGGACGGTGCGATTCCAAGCGGAGGGCACCGGCGAGCTGGACGATGGTGCACCGGGGCAGGGCCGGAGTGAATGCGGCCGCGGAATCGAGCGTGCGCGACCAGGACAGGCCGATGCGCATTCCCGCATGAGCGTGGCGACCGACCAGCGACAGTGCGGCACGGCCCATCTGCTGGGAGGCCTGGGTCTCGTCGGGGATGTCGACGATGATGACCGAGTCGAGGCCGAGCGCTGCGGCAGCCTGCTCGGCCAGGCCGTCGGCTTCACCGGCATCGGCTTCGATGGTGATGGTCACGACTCCGGTGTCGACGGCCTCTTGGAGGAGGCGGGCGACCTGGAACCGGCTGAGTCCGTTCGCCTTGCCGATCTCGACCTTGGACCGCCCCTCGAGGTAGTGATCGCGGGCCAGCTGTGCGAGGAAACGGCGGTGGCGGGCGGTGGGCACCGTTGACATCGGCCTCCCTTCGGCGTCGACGACTTTGTGTTCGCTCATATGTGAAGTGTTGCACATCTGATTGGTTCGTGACACAGTATTGCACATATGAGCACGGATGCTCATATGATTTTCTCGCAGCGAACCGACGGCGGGCTGCGATCCCGCAAGGACGAGGGAAGGCGCAACGATGAAACACCTGATCACGGGCCGGAGAGCCACCTGGGCGGCCATCGGCATGGTGGGAGCACTGGCATTGTCCGGCTGTGGTGGTGCCGGCGGCAGCTCGGCCGGGGGCGGCGGCGACGAAGTCAACGTCCTCATGGTCAACAACCCGCAGATGCAGGACCTGCAGAAGCTCACGGCCGACCACTTCACCAAGGAAACTGGCATCGAGGTCAACTACACCGTGCTGCCGGAGAACGAAGTGCGGGCGAAGATCGGCCAGGAGTTCGCCGCTCAGGCCGGCAACTACGACGTCGCCTCGATGTCGAACTACGAGATCCCGACCTACGCGAAGAACAAGTGGCTGACGCCCATGGACGACGGCGTCGTCGATGCCGAGGGCTTCGACCAGGACGACATCCTCGCGCCGATGGCCGAGTCGATGACGGTCGACGACCAGGTCTATGGTGAGCCGTTCTACGGTGAGGGCTCGTTCCTCATGTACCGCACGGACATCTTCGACAAGGCCGGCGTGGAGATGCCGGAGAAGCCGACCTGGGACGAAGTCGCGAAGCTCGCGGCGAAGGTCGACGGTGCCGAGAAGGGCACGAAGGGCATATGCCTGCGCGGACTGCCCGGCTGGGGCGAGATGTTCGCCCCGCTGACGACCGTGGTCAACACCTTCGGCGGAACCTGGTTCGACGAAGACTGGAACGCGCAGGTCGATTCCAAGGAATTCAAGGAAGCCACGAACTTCTACGTCGACCTCATCAAGGACCACGGCGAATCCGGTGCCCCGCAGGCCGGCTACACCGAGTGCCTGACCAATCTGCAGCAGGGCAAAGTCGCCATGTGGTACGACTCGACGGCCGCCACCGGAACCCTCGAGGCCGATGACTCTCCCGTCAAGGGCAAGATCGGCTACGTCGCGGCGCCTGTGAAGGAGACGGAGTCGAGCTCCTGGCTCTACACCTGGGCATGGGGCATCCAGGCCGCAGGCAAGAACCAGGACGCGGCGAAGCAGTTCGTCGCCTGGGCCTCGTCGAAGGACTACGAGGAGACCGTCGCCGAAGAGCTCGGCTGGCAGCACGTGCCGGCGGGCAAGCGGACCTCGACCTATGAGAATCCCGAGTACCAGAAGGCCGCGAAGCCCTTCTACCAGCAGACCGAGGACGCCATCAACTCGGCCGATCCGGTCAGCCCCGGAGTCCAGCCGCGGCCGACGCTGGGAGTCCAGTTCGTGACGATCCCCGAATTCGCGGACCTCGCCACGGGCATCTCCGAAGACGTCAGCTCCGCCATCGCCGGTCGCACCTCGGCCGATGCGGCCCTGGAGAAGGGCCAGAAGGAAGCCGAGAAGGTCGGAGACAAATACAAGAAGTGACCGATCGCCTCGGGGCGGGTGACGATCGCCCTCCCCGAGGCGGCCCCGGCCCGTCCGCACCATCGCCTGACCGCACCACCCACCTGACGAAGGATGTTCGAAGTGTCAGCTCCAGCCGCCGAGCGTGCATCGCAGCCGATCACGCCGCCGAAACCCCGTGCCAAGGACCGATGGCTCAAACGCGCGCCCATGCTGCCGGCGCTGATCTTCGTCATCCTCGTCACTCAGATCCCGTTCGCGATCACGATCATCATCTCGTTCATGAACTGGAACGCCGCCTACCCCGATGACATCAGCTTCGGGACGCTGCAGAACTATGTCACCGTCTTCACCGATGCGAACCTGCTCAAGGCCGTGTTCGTCACGGTCGGGCTCACCGTCGGCGTCGTGCTGGCCTCGGCTCTGCTGGGCCTGGGCATCGCCCTGCTGCTCGATCGGAAGTTCATCGGCCGCGGTCTCGTCCGCACCCTGATGATCACCCCGTTCCTCGTCGTCCCCGTCGCCGCCGCGCTGCTGTTCAAGCACGCGATCTTCAACCCCTCGTACGGCCTCATCAACGGACTGCTGACCACCGTGTTCGGGGAGAACGCCCCGCAGCCGGACCTCATGACCTCGAACCCGCTGCTGGGCATCGGGATCGTCCTCGTCTGGCAGTGGACGCCGTTCATGATGCTCATCATGCTCGCCGGACTGCAGTCACGACCCATGGACGTCTACGAGGCGGCCCTCGTCGACGGCGCCGGACCCTGGCAGACCTTCCGCTTCATCACCCTGCCCCACCTGCGCCGATACATCGAACTCGCCGCACTGCTGGGCACCATCTACATCGTCCAGAACTTCGACATGGTCTTCACCATGACCTCCGGAGGACTCGGCACCGCCACCCTGCCGTACGTCATCTACCAGGAGTTCTTCGTCGCTCAGGACTACGGAGTCGCCTCCGCGGTCGGCGTCATCGTCGTCATCGCCTCCCTCATCACCGCGACCTTCGCCCTGCGCACCGCATCGACCCTGCTCAAGGAGGAGAACTCATGAGCACCCCCGACCTCACCGTCGACGCCCACCCCGCACCCGGGGTGACCCCCACCCCGACCGAACCGGGCGGACCCGGATCCGCACAGCCGCCTCGGCGAAAGGCGAACGCACCGAGGCGGCCCGGCCAGGGGCGGGCGGGCAAGATCCTGCTCGGCCTGTTGGCCTGGTTCGTCGGACTCCTGTTCGTCTCACCCCTGCTGTGGATGCTGCTGACCAGCCTGCACGCGGAGACCGACGCCTCGACGAACCCGCCGAGCTATTTCGCTCCGCTGACGCTGGAGTCCTTCGTCAACTTCTTCGGCGGCGGCAACGGCGCGAACCCATGGCCGTTCCTCATCAACTCCGCGGTCGCGGCGATCGTCTCGACCCTCATCGTCCTCGTCCTCTCCACGATGGCCGCATATTCACTGGCGATCCGCCGCATCGAACGCTGGTCGGACGTGCTGTTCTTCCTGCTGTCGACGAAGATGCTGCCGATGGTCGCAGGCCTTCTTCCCGTCTACCTCGTCGCGAAATCCTTCGGCATCCTCGACACCTGGCTGCTGCTCATCATCATCTACTCGGCGATGAACATGCCGATCGCGGTGTGGATGATGCGCTCGTTCCTCGCCGAGGTGCCCGTCGAGGTCCTCGAAGCCGCCGAACTCGACGGCGCCCGCCTGCCGCGTGTGTTCATGCAGATCCTGCTGCCGCTGACCGCGCCCGGACTGGCCGCGACCGCCCTGATCTGCTTCATCTTCTCGTGGAACGAACTCCTCTTCGCCACCGTGCTCACCTCCACGGCGGCGTCGACGGCCCCCGTGTTCCTCACCAGCTTCGTCACCTCCCAGGGACTGTTCCTGTCGCAGGTGTGCGCGGCGTCGCTCATCATCTCTGTGCCCGTGCTCGTGGCCGGAATCGCCGCCCAGGACAAACTCGTCCAGGGCCTGTCCATGGGAGCCGTCAAATGACCGCACCACACACCGCACCGTCCGATCCTCGCCGAGGCGGGACCTCCTTGGCCCTGACGACGGAGAGCCTCGCCGAGGTGGCCGACCACGGCATCGCCGTCCCCTCCTATGACCGGTCGGCCGTGAGCCCCGGCATCGTCCACTTCGGAGTGGGCGGATTCCACCGCGCGCACATGGCGATGGTCCTCGACGACCTGCTTGAGGCTGGGCTCGCCAGCGACTGGGGGATCATCGGGGCCGGAGTGCTGCCCCACGACGTGGCCATGCGCGATGCTCTCGCCGACCAGGACCACCTGTACACGCTGACCCTCAAACACGCCGATGGAACCAAGGAGCGTCGGGTGATCGGGTCGATCATCGACTACCGGTTCGGACCCGACGACCCCGCCGGACTGCTCGACCTGCTCACCGATGAGGCGATCCGGATCGTCTCCTTGACCGTCACCGAGGGCGGATACAACGTCAACCCCATCACCGGAGAGTTCATCACCGACGAGCCGACGATCGCAGCCGATGTCGAAGCCGTGAGGGCAGGGGAGCTGCCGGCCACCGTCTTCGGCTATGTCGTCTCCGCTCTCCGCGCACGACGTGAGGCAGGAGTCGCACCGTTCACCGTGCAGTCGTGCGACAACATCTCCGAGAACGGCGATGTGGCGGCGAAGATGTTCTCTGCCTTCGCTCGCCTCGTCGATGCCGAGCTTGCCGAGTGGATCGCCGAATCAGTGGCGTTCCCGAACTCGATGGTCGACCGCATCACCCCGGCCACCACCGACGGCGACCGAGCCGACCTGCTCGCCGACACAGGCGTCACCGATGCCTGGCCGGTCGTCGCCGAGCCCTTCTTCCAATGGGTGCTCGAGGACGATTTCACCTCTGGCCGTCCTCCCTATGAAGAGGCCGGGGTCCAGGTCGTCGACGATGTGCAGCCCTACGAGCATATGAAGCTGCGACTGCTCAACTCCGGGCATCAGGGGCTCGCGTACTTCGGTCTCCTCGGCGGATACACCTTCGCCCATGAGGCGATGGCGAACCCGGACATCCCCGTCTACCTGCGCCGATACATGGACGAAGAGGGCACACCGAGCCTGGCACCGCTGCCCGGAATCGACCTGGACGCCTACAAGGACTCGCTCATCGAACGCTTCAGCAACCCGGAGATCCGCGACACCCTCGCCCGCCTCGGCGCAGAGTCGTCCGACCGGATCCCCAAATGGCTGCTGCCGGTCGTCAAGGACAACCTCGCCTCGGGCCACCCGATCGAGGTGGCCGCGGCGATCTGCGCCTCGTGGGCCCGGTATGCCGAAGGGCATGACGAGACCGGCGGTCGGTTCACCATCGTCGACCGCTATGCCGACGAACTGCAGGCGGTTGCCGCGACACAGGGAGGGGACCCGCTGGCCTTCGTCCGGCAGGAACAGTTCTTCGGGCCGCTGGCCGAGGAGCCGAGGTTCACCGAACCGTATCTCAAGGCACTGACATCGCTGCACGAACGGGGAGCGAAAGAGACCGCCCGCCGCCTGGCCGCCCACGAAGAACTGTGAACAGGCGGCGAGCAGGCGGGAACGTCTAGCATGGAGACATGTTGCGTTCTCGCCTGAGCCTCCTGGCCCTGACCACGACTCTCGCGCTCGTCGGCTGTTCCGGCGGAGCGTCAGCCCCCGAATCCTCCACGGCCGGACAGAAGTCCTCTGCCGATTCGGGTTCTCAGACCCAAGCGCAGTCCGAAGCCCAGACCGAATCCTCCCTGGACAACCCCGCCGACGCCGATCCGGCCGACTTCAAGGACGAGGCCGCGGACATCGTCGGAGACTTCTCCGACGAGGAACTGGCCGGGTCCCTCATCATGGGCACCTGGGAAGGCACCGACACGCAGACCCCGGTGGACATGATCAAGCAGAACCACCTCGGCGGGGTCATCGTCATGGGCTACAACCTGCAGGAGAACCCGACGAAGGACCAGGTCACGGAACTGACTGAGCAGATCTCCGGGGCGCGGACGAAGGGCCAGCCAGTGTCGATCGGCGTCGACCAGGAAGGCGGCCCGGTGTCACGCCTCGGCACAGCAGCGCTGCCGTTCCCGCCGCTCATGGGCCTGGCCGCGACCGACGATTCCGACCTCATCACCGAGGCCACGACCGTGCAGGGGCAGAACCTCACCGATCTGGGCTTCACCATCGATTTCGCTCCGGACTCCGACGTCACGGTCGGGCCGAAGGACAAAGCGATCAACGTCCGCTCGGGCGGCACCGACCACGAGGATGTCGCCGAGGTCGTCGCCGACGCCGTCGAGGGGTACCGGTCCGGTGGAGTGTCGAGCTCGGCGAAGCATTTCCCGGGGCACGGCCGCCTCGGCGTGGATTCGCACGAGAGCCTGCCGGTGTCGGAGAAGTCGATCGAGGAGATGGAGGACACGGATCTCCTGCCGTTCAAGTCCGCGGTCAAGGCCGGGGTGCCGATGGTGATGATGGGTCATATCGGGCTGCCCGATGCGAAGACGACGCCCGCGACCCTGAACAAGAAGGCGTACTCTGCGCTGCGCGAGACCCTCGACTACGACGGTGTCATCACCACGGACGCGCTGAACATGAAAGCCGTGCCGCAGAACCTCAAGGGCGGAGAGACGGTCAAGGCGCTCGCCGCTGGAGCCGATATCGCCCTCATGCCCCCGGATTCGGCAGCCGCGCAGAAGGCGATCGTCAAGGCGATGGGGGACGGGACGCTTGAGAAGAAGGACCTCGTCGAGAAGTCCGAACGCGTCGTCGCCGCACAGCTGGCCACCGCCGAAGCCCAGAAGAGCGTGCAGGCCGGGGACTCGGATGCGAAGGATCCGAAGAAGGTCCTCACCGAAGTCGCCGATCAGTCCCTCACCGTACTCAAGGGCGAATGCTCCTTCACCGGGACCGATTCGATCTCGATCGTCGGCGGCAGCGACAAGGAGAAGGCGGCACTGAAGGAAGCAGCCGAGGCCGAGGACCTCACCGTCGGATCCGGTGGAACGTCGGTGAGCCTGAGCCCGTCGACCTCCGCCGAGGTGGCCGTAGGCACCGCTGCTCCGTGGACGATGCGCAGCACCGCGGCGAAGTCCGCCGTGACCGCGTACGACTCGAACCCATACGCGCTGCGGGCCGTCGCGAAGTGGCTGAAAGGCGACCTCGAGGCATCGGGTCAGCTGCCTGCCGAATACGACGGCAGCGACAAAGCTCCCGACTGCGGGTGATCAGCAGGCTGCGCTCATGGTCGTGAACGAGCGGCGCACATAAGTGATCCCCTCGCCAGCACTGTGCCGACGAGGGGATCTCTGTGTGTTCGGTTCCGGGGTGGGGCTCAGAGCACGCGGATGTACTGGGCGCCCTGCTGGGTCATCCAATCGACGCTGCGGTAGCTGGTATTCACTCGTGTGTTGCCAGCGTCATACATCATGCCGTCGCCGGCGTAGATGCCGACGTGGCCCGGCGACCAGATGATATCTCCGGCCTTCGCCTCGGACGCCGAGACGATCTGCCCGGCGCCCTTCTGTGCCGACGACGTGCGCGGAAGATCCACGCCCACCTTGCCGTAGACGAATGAGGTGTAGCCGGAGCAGTCCCAGCCGCTGGGTGAAGTCCCACCCATCACGTAGGGCGTTCCGACGTACTGCTTCGCGATGGCGATGACCTGCTCGGCCTTCGACCCGTCCGGGACCTTGACGTCCCCGGAGCCCGAATCCGCGCCGTCGTCCTTGCTCTTGTCGTCGCCCGAATCGGAGCCCTCGTCGCCGGTGCCGGCGGAATCGTCGTCGGAGTTCTCGCTCGGCTCTTCCTTCGGCTCCTCGGCAGGCGCCGGCTCTGCGACGGTCTCCTCCGGCTCTTCCTTCGGCTCAGGCTTCGGCTTCGGTTTGGGCTTCGGCTTGGGGGCGGCCTCGGCGGTGACGAGGTCCGTGTCGACGGTGACCTCAGCCTCCTGCTCGCCCTTCTTCGAGGCACCGCCGGCATCGATGGTCGGCGTCTGGTTCTTGAACTCGACCGGTGCCTGCTTCTCGGACTCGGCTGCGACCTTCGCCTCGTCGTCGGCTCCCTGCCCGGCGGCGGGGAGAACCGCTGCGGTGAGCAGTCCGCCGCTGGCGGCGACGACTGCGGCACGGCGACCGAATGCGCCGGAGTTCGCTGCGAGCAGTTCGCTCAGCTCGGTCAGTGGTGTCTTGGCCTTGGCGTTCGCGGCGCGGCGGCCGTGCTGCTTAGATGCCACGATTTCCTCTCGTTGCCTGTCTGAGTGTGACGATGTCCTCCACTGTAACGAATTCGTGATCTTCTGTCACGTTTTTGTTACAAAAGGATTCGCAGGCAGATTCGAGAGCAAAATTGCTGGTCAGAGGGCTGGGTCTGACAGGAATGGCTGGTGGAGGGCCACGGTTCCGCCCAATTGCGTCTGTGATTCAGCGCGCAGTCTCAGCCTTGAATAACGTTTCGTGACATTCGCGAAGTGTGATTCTTGGGTCGATCCGCGGCGTTTTCCACGCTCAAACCACCGTGGATCGACCCAGGAATGCCGGAGAATGCCGTCGGCGCGGGCAATCGCGCGCGTGCAACGGTCACCACGTGCAACAGTCACGACGTGCAGTGGTGACCACGTGCGGGGGTGACCACGTGCGCGGGCGATGGTGGCTGAGCTTCAGGCGCCGGTCTCGACCGGTCGGTCCGGATCGGATGACCAACCGGACCAGCTCGCGGGGTAGAGGCTGGCCTCGACGCCCAGGGTCGCCAGCGCAAGAGCGTTGTGGCAGGCGGTCACTCCCGAACCGCAGTACACGCCGACGGGACCATCGAGGGCACCCAGGTCGTCGAAGCGTTCGCGCAGCAGCGCTTCGGGTAGGAACGTCCCCGCGGGGACGTTGTCCGTGGCCGGAGCGCTCTTCGCCCCGGGAATGTGACCGGCTTGCGGATCGAGCGGTTCGGTCTCTCCGCGGAAGCGCTCACCGGCGCGGGCGTCGAGCAGGACTCCATCGAAGCCGGCTGCCGCCTCGGCGTCGATGACAGGCAGTCGACCCGGGCTGATCTCCACGGCACTCGGTGTGACCTCGGGGGAGTCGCCGGTTTCGAGCGTCCCGCCGGCGTCACGGAATGCGGCGAGTCCGCCGTCGAGGACTCGTGCGCTCAACCCGGCCCAGCGCAGCAGCCACCAGGCCCGGGCCGCGCCGAGCGAGGAGTTGTCGTCATAGACCACGACCTCGGTGCCTTCGTTGATGCCCCAGGAGCGAACCGTCTCCTGGAAGGCGTCGGGGCTCGGCAGCGGGTGGCGGCCGGCCGTCGGATCGGTGCTGCCGTGGTCGGCGAGCTCGGTGTCGAGGTCGACGTAGAGGGCACCGGGGATGTGTCCGGCGGCGAAGTCGTCGCGTCCATCGGGTTTCGGCAGGGTCCAGCGGACGTCGAGCAGCCTCGGCGCCGGGGAATCGGCCATTCGGGTGAGCAGTTCATCGGCGCTGATGAGAACGTCGGAGCGGGTCAATTCGATCTCCTTTGGGGCAGATATCTTCACGGGCAGGTAGACAGGCTCACACCGGTTGGGTGAGCAGCACGACGTGCTTCTCGCCGAGGCGAGTGAACACGAGCGTGGCTTTGTCGCCCGTGGGCAGTTTGAGTTGGCGGCGGACCTGGTCGGGAACGATGTCGGCACCGCGTTTCTTGATCACGACCGAACCGATTCCGCGGGAGACGAGCTCCTTGCGCAGGCTCGGAACCTTCGCGGGCAGAACGTCGATCACCTCGTAGGCGGTGACACCTGCGGCGGCCGGGCCGTTCGGTTCGACATCGGTGGTCAGATACGCGATCTTCGGGTGCAGCCGGCGCGCCTGCAGCGGTGCGCACAAAGCGGCAACGAGTCCGGCGCGCACGATCGCACCATCGGGCTCGAGCAGATACTTCCCGAGCTCCCCGATGTCCGCCTCGTCCTCGTCGGGCAAGTTGTCCTCGTGGACGAGGAGGGTGCGTTCGCCCATGACGAGGGCGCCGCGGCCGGGGCGCTGCCTGGCGGCACCGAAGTAGAGGCAGACCTCGACGACCTCGCCGTTGTGGGAGACCCACTGGGCTTCGGCGTCCTCGGGGACGAGGTCGTGGTCGAGTGCCGGGCCGAGCTTCACCCCGGCCGCCTTCGCCGCACCCGCCTGCTCGATCACCCACGACAGAGAGGGGGAGAACGCCTCGGGGTCGGTGATGCGGGACGTCGATCCGCGCTTGTCGGCCTTGCCGATGGTCCGCCGGGCCGGATCGAACCAGAGGGCATCGAATCCATCCAGGTCGACATCCTCGGCGCGAGCGTGTTCGACCGCGGCATCGGGCAGATGACGGAGGTTGAAGGCGGCGATGGCGGCGGTGACTTCGTCGGCGTCGACAGCCGAGACCTGCGCGCCCATTCCGGCGAAGGCGACCGAGTCCGCGCCGATCCCGCATCCGAGATCGGCGATGCGGAACGACTCGCCCTCGGCCACGTCGCCGATGAGGCGACGCGCATGATGAGCGGCGACCGGCAGCCGCGTGGCCTGGGCCAGCCCGTCACGGGTGAAGAGCATATCCTCGGCGAAGGGACCGAGCTTCGCTGCCGCCTCCTGCCGCAGCCGAGCCTGAGTGAGCAGGGCCGCGGTCACTTCGGCGGAGTAGCCCTCCTTGCGCAGAGCCGTGGATCGGGCGAGCTCATCGCCTGCGAGGTCGTCGATGCGGTCGAGACGTTCGAGGACGGCGACGTCGAGCAGTTCGGTCAGTGTCTGCGGATCCATAGGCTTCACCCTATCGTCTGCGCAGTGGAGCGATCCCCTCGCCGAGGCGGCCCACCGCAGCCGTGCCCACGCCGTCCGCGCTTCGCCGGGGTTCGCGCCCTCTGCCCTCACCGCAACGGCCCGGCCGAACCGCCGCGCGGCTGCGGTGATTGTGCGAGCCGAGCGGTGCGGTAAGTTGTTGGCTGTGACGTTATTGACCGCCCGCGATATCCGCGAATTAGCCGCTGACATCGATCTGCGCCCAACGAAGCAGAAGGGCCAGAACTTCGTCATCGACCCCAATACCGTGCGCTCGATCGTCACCGCCGCAGGTCTCGAAGAGAACTCGAACGTCGTCGAAATCGGTCCGGGACTCGGTTCGCTCACCCTCGGCCTGCTCGAAGCAGGTCACAGGGTCACCGCGGTCGAGATCGACGAACTGCTCGCGCAGAAGCTGCCGAGCACCGTCGACAGGTTCGCCGGCAGTGAAGCCCCGTTCCAGCTGGTCAACGCCGATGCACTCCGCGTCACGACGCTGCCAGAACCGCAGCACACCACCGAACCCGCGACCGACAAGCCCGATGCCGGCGAGAACCGACCCGACGCCCTCGTGGCGAACCTGCCCTACAACGTGGCCGTGCCCGTGCTGCTGCACTTCCTCGAGACCTTCCCGAGCCTGACCACCGTCCTCGTCATGGTCCAGCTCGAAGTCGCCGAACGCCTCGCCGCCGCTCCCGGCTCCCGCACCTACGGCGTCCCCAGCGTCAAGGCCCAGTGGTACGGGGACGTGCAGCTGGCGGGCAAGATCGGCAAGAATGTGTTCTGGCCGGCCCCGAACATCGACTCCGGACTCGTCCGCATCGACGTCACTCGCACCGACCGCGACCCGGCCGTGCGCAGCCGCCTCTTCACCCTCATCGACGCCGCCTTCGCCCAGCGCCGCAAGACCCTGCGCGCAGCCCTGTCCGGATGGGCCGGCAGCCCCCAGCAGTCCGAAGACCTGCTGACGGCGGCCGGAATCGACCCGAAGACCCGCGGTGAGGCACTCACCGTCGCCGACTTCGAACGCCTCGCCGCCGTCGACGGTGATGCCGCAGCACCGGCCGCGCCGAGCGAGGACCCCTCGCCATGACCACCCCGCTGCACCCGCGCACGACGATCCCGGCCCCGGTGAGAGTACAGGCGCCGGGCAAGATCAACATCCACCTCGGTGTGGGTGCGGCGAACGACGGATATCACGAGCTCGCGACCGTATTCCAAGCGCTCAACCTCGGCGAGACCCTCACCCTCATTCCGGGCGGGACACGAACGATCATCGTCCAGGGCCGCTACGCAGATGCCGCGGTCCCACATGATGACTCGAACTTCGCCAGACGCGCCGTCGACCTCCTCATCGCCGCCCTCGAAGGCGACCGTGACGTCGACGTGCTGCGCGACCTCGACATCGTCATCGACAAGCAGGTGCCCGTGGCCGGCGGAATGGGCGGGGGATCGGCCGACGCGGCAGCCGCCCTCGTCGGAGCCGCCCACCTCGTCGGCGGAGTCGATGAGACGATCCTCCACGAATGCGCGGTCGCCGTCGGAGCCGACGTCGCATTCCTCCTGCGCGGGGGCACGGCCATCGGCCACGGTCGCGGGGAGAAGCTGAGCCCCGTGCTCACCCGCGGAACCTTCCACTGGGTGATGGCCACCTCGGCGTCGCCCCTGCCCACCCCGGACGTCTACGCCCGTTTCGACGAACTCAACCCCGAACCGGCACCCGCGACCGTCCCCGATCAGGTGCTCACGGCGCTTGCCGCCGGCGAACCGGACGCGCTCGCGGAATCCGCGGCGAACGACCTCACCGAGGCGGCCGTGTCCTTCATGCCCGAAATCGCCGAGGTGATGGAGGCCGGCCGGGAGGCCGGAGCCGTCCTGCCCCTGCTCAGCGGGTCAGGGCCGACGATCGGCTTCCTCGCCCGCGACGCCCACCACGCCCTCGACCTCGCCGTGCTCCTGCAGGCCACACGAGGCGTCAACGAAGCGCTGCGCACCACCGGCCCCGCCCCCGGAGCACATATCGTGGACGGCAGCTGACCGTGGTCGAGGAGAATCACACCCCCGCCGAGGCGGCCGCCAGTCCGAAATCGGGCGCAGAGAACCGCGGCAACCTCCATGAGACGCTGCGCGACCAGGTCGGACAGGACATCGTCGCCGGACGGCTCGCCGCCGGGACGATCATCAAGGCCGAGGATCTGCGGGCCCGCTACGACGTGTCGCTGTCGGTGGTGCGCGAAGTCGTCCGAGTCCTCGAATCCCTCGGCATGCTGCAGCCGATCCGTCGAGTCGGTCTCGTCGTGCTCGCGATGAGCGAATGGATGCTGCTCGATCCGCTCGTCATCCGCTGGAGGATGACCGAGGCTCCGGCCAGGCAGCTGCGGTCGCTGACGGAACTGCGAGTGGCCATCGAACCCGAAGCAGCCGGACTGGCCGCCCAGCACGCCCCGGCGGAAGTGGCCGAGGAGATCATGGGCCTGGCCGCCCGCATGCGAGCATCGGGCAGGCAGGGCGATGTCGAAGCGTTCCTCGAAGCCGATGTGGAATTCCACCGCGCAGTGCTCGGCGCCGGAGGCAACGAGCTCTTCGCCGCCTTCGACACCGTCATCGGTGAGATCCTCGCCGGTCGCACCGGAGCGGGACTGATGCCGAAGTTCCCGCACCCGGATGCCCTGCAATGGCACTTCGACGTCGCCGATGCCATCGGCGGACAGGACCCGACCCGGGCGAAGGACGCGATGACGAAGATCGTGGCCAAGGCCGATGCGGAGATGGGCAGCGTCTGGGCCGACGAACCCCGGCACCCCAGCAATTGACGAAGGTGCCGAGGCGCCCGGGCGGCTGAGCACTCAGGCACCCGGGCGGCTGAACACCGGCTTCAGAACAGGCTGACGACTCCGTAGAGGGCGAGGCTGAGGAGGAATCCAACGGTTCCGAGCAGCGTCTCGGCGACGGTCCAGGTCTTCAGCGTCGTCTTCGTATCCATACCGAAGAAGCGGGAGACCAGCCAGAAGCCGGAATCGTTGACGTGGCTGGCGAAGACCGAACCGGCGGCCAGCGACAGCACGATCGCCACGACCTGCAGGCTCGAGAAGTCCGGGTTGCCGACGACGATGGGCTGGACGAGCGCCGCCGCTGTCGTCAGCGCCACGGTGGCCGAACCCTGTGCGATGCGCACGATCGCGGCGATGACGAAGCCGGCGACGATGACGGGCAGGCCGAGGGCGGACAGTGAATCGGCGAGGGAATCGCCGATGCCGCTGGCGCGCAGCACTCCGCCGAACATTCCGCCGGCACCGGTGATGAGGATGATCGAGCACACCGGGCCGAGGGCTGAGTCGACGACGGACTCGATGAGCGAATGGTCCTTCCTCTGCTTCCACCCGAGCAGCCACATGGCGATGACGACGGTGATGAGCAGGGCGATCGGGGTCTCGCCGAGCAGCCGCAGGGAGCTGATGAACACCGATTCGATATCGACCCACCCGGCCTCACCAGCGAAGTTCAGTCCGGTGTTGAAGAAGATGAGCACGAGCGGCAGGACGAGGAGGAAGATGACGTGGCCGAGTTTCGGACGTGAGGCGAAATCGGCGTACGAGTCGTCCTTTCCGGCCGAGAGCACCGTGGGGACGGCGACGTCGATGCGCTTTCCGATGATGAGTCCGAACAGGTATCCGGTGAGATACCAGGCTGGGATGGCGATGATGATTCCGCAGATGAGGACGAGTCCGACGTTCGCGCCGAGCAGTCCGGATGCCGCGACCGGGCCGGGGTGCGGGGGCACGAAGATGTGCATAGCGGAGAACGCCATGGCCGCAGGCATCGCGTAGAGCAGCAGAGATCCGCCGAGGCGGCGTGCGATCGTGAAGATGATCGGCAGCATGACGACGAGCCCGGCATCGAAGAAGATTGGGAAGCCGAAGAGCAGAGAGGTCACACCGAGGGCGAAGGGTGCTCGTTTCTCACCGAAAAGACGGATGAGAGCGTCGGTGAGCACCTCGGCGCCGCCGGAGAGTTCGAGCATCCGTCCGAGCATCGCACCGAGCCCGACGAGCAGGGCCACGGTGGCCAGGGTGGATCCGAAGCCGTCGTAGAGGACGTCGATGAGGTCGCCGGGCATGATGCCGGCGGCCAGCGCCGTGATCACGGAGACGATGACGAGGGCGATGAAGGCGTGGACGCGTGCCTTGATGATGAGCAGGAGCAGCACGGCGATGGCCGCGGCCGCGATTCCCAGCAGGGCCGGAGTCGACAGAGTCCAGGCCAATTCGAGTTCGTTCATTGTTCCTCTTCCTTGAGGTCAGGTGGATGGGCGGACGGTGGACGGGACGATCATGCGTTCAGCCGCTTCACGGAGTCGAGGATGGCATCCAGAACCTCGGGAATCGACTGGTCGACGTCGACGGTGGCATGAGCTTCCTCGGCGGCGAGAGGTTCGAGGGTGGCCAGCTGCGAATCGAGCAGATCCGGGGACATGAACTCGTGGTCACGTCGGGCCAGATGGTCGGCGATGACCTCGCGAGGACCGTCGAGGTGGATGAAGACCAATGAGGGTGCCGCCCTGCGCAGCAGGTCACGGTAGGTGCGCTTGAGCGCCGAGCACGCGATGACCGGGGCTGGGGACCGGGCGGCTTCGACGGCGACGCGCTCGAGCCAGGGGGAGCGATCCTCATCCGTGAGCGGCACCCCGGAATTCATCTTCGCTTTGTTCGCCGTGGAGTGCAGATCGTCGGCGTCGACGAATCGACGGTCGAGGGCGTGCGCCACCTGTGCGCCGAGGACGGTTTTGCCGGTTCCCGAGACACCCATGATGACGAGCGGTGGAAGGAAAGGGCTGTGACCCATTACCGAACCTCTCGATAAAATATGAAGAAATATCTATAATCAGTTATTAAAACAGATTTATAGCACCGTAGTGCTGGTGGGAAGCGACTGTCAACACTGCTGATCACAGGGAAGAGGAATGCTCATGAAGGCCGATGTCGCGGTGATCGGAACCGGCGTGATGGGGTCGAATCTCGCCCGCAACCTCGCCCGTGAATCGGGCCGCCGAGTGGCCATCTACGACCGCGACGTCGAGCGCGCCCGGAGTCTCGCTGCGGACTTTCCTGAGGCGGACTTCCTCGTCGCCGCCGACCCGGCCGACCTGGCCGGAAAGCTCAACGAACCGCGGGTGGCGATCCTCATGGTCAATGCCGGAGGCGCCACGGATGCGGCGATCGGCGATCTCGCCGAGGCGTTCGCGCCCGGAGACATCATCGTCGACGGCGGCAACTCCCACTTCCGGGACACGATCGCCCGCGGGGCCCGACTCGAGGGCACCGGGATCGAATTCGCCGGGGTCGGCATCTCCGGGGGAGAGGTCGGCGCCCTGCTCGGACCCTCCCTCATGGTCGGCGGATCGGAGACCGCATGGCAGCGCCTGCGTCCCCTGCTCGAACCCATTGCTGCGAAGGCCGGAGACGAAGCCTGCGTCGATCACATCGGCACCGACGGGGCCGGCCATTTCGTCAAGATGGTCCACAACGGCATCGAATACGCCGATATGCAGCTCATCAGCGAGGCCTTCACCCTCCTGCGCGACGGCCTGGGAATGACACCGGCAGAGATCTCCGAAGTCTTCGCCGACTGGAACACCGGAGAGCTCGAGTCCTACCTCGTCGAGATCACCGCCGACGTCCTCGCCCATGTCGATGAGGCGACGGGACGGCCGTTCGTCGACATCGTCGCCGATGCCGCGAAGGCCAAGGGCACGGGTGCGTGGACGGCGCAGGTCGGCCTCGATCTCGGGGTTCCGGTGCCCACCATCGCCGAGGCGGTCTTCGCCCGTTCGCTTTCATCCGCGGTTGATCTGCGCGCTCAGGGACTCCGATTGGCCGGTCCCCGTCACCGCGCCGAATCGCCGTCGCCGTCGGCAGACGATCGTGCGGCTCGCATCGAGGAGATCGGCAAGGCCCTGCTGCTGGGCAAGGTGATGGCCTACGTCCAGGGCTTCCACGAGATCGCGGTCGGGGCAGCCGAACACGGATGGGACATCGACCTCGGGGCGCTCGCCGGAATCTGGCGGGCCGGGTGCATCATCAGGGCCCGCCTGCTCGATCGCATCGTCGAGGCCTTCGACGTACCGACTCCGCCCGAGAACCTGCTGGCCGCCGACTTCGTCCGCGAGGTCGCCGACCGCTGCCAGGAATCCCTGCGGACGACCGTGGTCGAGGCCATCGGTCACGGAATCGCCGTGCCGGGACTGTCCTCGACGCTGGCCTACTTCGACGGACTGCGCACCGAGGCGGGCAGTGCCGCCCTCATCCAGGCCCAACGCGATCGCTTCGGTTCGCACACCTACGCGCGCACCGACCGTCCCGGAATCTTCCATACCCTGTGGTCGGGGGATCGCAGCGAAGTCGAGCTCTGAACGACCGGGCCGCCTCGGTGACGGGGGACTCCAACGACAGGGCCGCCTCGGTTCGGGGCGAAACCGACCTTCTGCCGCCTCGGCGACGGTCGCTGCGGTCTCACTGATCGACTCTGGTGGCCCGGATGGCGGACTGTCGATATGTTAGAGCCATGACTTTGCCACACGAAGATGTTGACCCAGACGGACTGCTCGAATACTCGGTGGTCTTCACCGACCGATCGCTCAACCACATGTCGCAGCGGTTCGTGTCCGTGATGCAGGAGATCAACCGGATCCTGCGCTCGGCCTACGATGCCGATTCCGCTGCCATCGTCCCCGGCGGCGGCAGCTACGCCATGGAGTCCGTGGCACGTCAGCTGGCCACCGGCAAGAAGGCGCTGATCGTGCGCAACGGTCTGTTCTCCTTCCGCTGGTCGCAGATCCTCGACGCCGGAGCCATCGCCTCGGAGACGACCGTGCTCAAGGCCTCCCCGGACAGCTCCGAGCACCAGTCGCCGTGGTCGCCGGCCCCCGTCGCCGAGGTGGTCGCCGCCATCGAGCGCGAGAAGCCCTCCGTCGTGTTCGCTCCCCACGTCGAGACCGCCTCGGGCATGTTGCTGCGCGATGACTACGTTCGCCAGGTTGCCGAGGCTGTGCACTCGGTCGGCGGAATCTTCGTTCTCGACTGCATCGCCTCGGGTGCGGTGTGGGCGTCGATGACCGACCTCGGTGTCGATGTGCTCATCTCCGCTCCGCAGAAGGGGTGGAGCGGATCGCCGTGCGCCGGCTACGTCATGCTCAGCAAGGCCGGCCGTGCCGCCGTCGAGGCTTCCACCTCGACGAGCTTCGCGATGGATCTGAAGAAGTGGCTGTTCATCGCCGACGAATACGAAGCCGGCCGTGCGCCGTACCACGCGACGATGCCCACCGATGCCTTGGCGCACAATGCCAAACTCATGGCCGAGAGCGAGGAGCGCGGCTTCGATAAGCTCGCCGCCGCGCAGGCCGAACTCGGAGAGCGCGTGCGCGCGGTCTTCGCCGAACGCGGACTGCCCTCGGTGGCTGCGCCTGAGTTCGCCTCGCCGAGCGTGGTCGTCGTCCACACCGACAACCCGAAGCTCGCGACCGGTGCCAGCTTCAAGGAAGTCGGTGTGCAGATCGCTGCCGGCGTGCCGCTGCAGTGCGATGAGCCCGAGGACTTCTCGAGTTTCCGCATCGGCCTGTTCGGTCTCGACAAGCTCGGCGACATCGACGGCACGATCGCGCGCCTCGAGGCCGCTCTCGACTCGATCGGCGTGACCGCAGAAGCCTGAGCGCTCACGGGCGACCCCGCGCGGCCAGAACAACTGCCCACACGCAGTCGCGCAGTTGCCGAGCATCACGCACCGTAACCGGCACTGCCTACAGGCAGAACGCCGGGAAGCATCACTCACCGCTAGCGTCTCTGCCTACCGGTAGTCGCAGCACATACAGTCAGCGCCATAACCTCCCGCTGCAACGAGGGGTTATGGCGCTGACTGTATGTTGTGGCGCCGAGGGTGAGGGACGCTCTGAACACTCGAGTGCCTTATGGCGGGGACGCTCAGACGCCCTCGTTCGCCCAGCGGTGAGCGATGCTCCCGAGCCTCAGGCGGTGTCGCCGAGGGCGACGACGTTGTCGGCAAGCCGTTCGTTGCTGCCGTACATGAAGTGGTTGGCCATGTTCTCGGAGAACCGGCTGGCATCGGTGGTCAGCCCGACAGCCTCGGCGACCTCGCGGATGTGCATCGGGGTCGCGCCGCAGCACACGCCGATGTAGTTGACGCCCAGGTCGTAGGCCCCCTTGGCGAACGCGCCGATCTCGTAGCGGTTGGTCTGCAGCGGATCGAGAGCAGTGGGGAACGTGCGTCCGTGCGGGGAGGCCACCTCGGCGCGGGGATCGGAGAGGTTGAAGAACGTCGGCTCGTCCTCAGTGGTGCGGTAGGGGATCGGCAGGGCGCCGACGTGACAGGACACGGCCGCGCGGATCTCCCCCAGCCACGGCAGCATCGTGGCGGGACCGCGGAAGCAGTTGAGGCCGACGACGTCGACGCCGAGCTGTTCGAGCCGCTGCGCGGTCTCGACGATCCCGACCCCGTCGGCCATCTCCTGGAAGGCCATCGGGGCGAGCGTGAGGACGACGGGCAGGCCGCTGGCCTTGGCGGTCTCGGCGGCGGCGATGGCCTCACCGGCGAAGTAGAAGGTCTCGCCGATGATGAGGTCGGCACCTTCCTCGACCGCCCAGGCGACCATTTCGGCGAACATCGCCCGCACCTCTGCCTGCTTGGACTCGTCGGCGGGGTCCCAGATGTTCGAGTTCGAGATGTTGCCGGCCATGAAGTTCCCGGGCTTGGCGTCGGCGACGGACCGGGCGATCTGGAGGGCGGCGCGGTTGAGCGGTTCGAGCAGATCTTCCTTGCCGATCACGCGCATCTTCTCGCGGTGTCCGTTGTAGGTGAAGGCCTCGACGATGTCGGATCCCGCCCGCTGGAAGTCGACGTGGAGGGAGCGCAGGGCGTCGGGGAATTCGAGGGCCACCTCGGGGACGAACTCGCCGGCGGACAGATATCCGCGCTTCTCGAGCTCGAACAAAAAGCCTTCCGCGCAGATCACGGGGCCGGCGTCGAGGCGTTGGGTCAGGGCGTTGGTCGCGGTCATGGATGCTCTCCGATTCGATGATGTGGTCGAGCCCGGGGGAGCGGCCCGACCCTGGGTATCTCACCATCAAATGGCGCAGCGAGGTCCGTCACATCGACATAAATCGACGCTGATTGCCACGAAAGGACACGGCCCACGCCGAGGCGGCCCGATCGTCAGCCTGCATCGCAGGGTTCCGCTGCGGCCCGGTAAGGACAGTGACCGCCAAGGCGGTCCGATCGTCAGCGGTGCTCGTCGCCGCTGAGATAGACCGGCAGCCGACGGTAGCGCACTGCTCGCTGGGCGGCGCCGGCGGGAACTTCCTGGGTGGTTTCGTAGGTGGCGTTGTTCTGCGGAACCTCGTGCGAACCCGGCAGCGGATACGGCTCGCCCGCAACCGGCGCGGGGGAGGCGAAGGACTGCTGCTGACCCGGGTGCTGTTCGTAGCCGGGGGAGTGCTGGTAGCCGACTCCGGGCATGGGCTGCAGGCCGAGTCCCTGCCGGTCCGGTCCGTCGCCCTCGCTGTAGGTGTCGCCGGGGTGATAGGTGTCGCCGGGACTGACGGCATCTCCACGACGACCTCGCTCGCCGCGGCCACGCTCGCTGCGCCGGTCGGAGTCCTTCGGCCGGAGGAAGGGGAACGGTTTGAGCAGCAGCCCTGTGACGGTCGAGGACCACCAGCGCAGGGCGCGTTCGAAGGGCGACCAGGCCAGCAGGCCCGTCCAGACGACGGCCAGGGCCACACAGATGAGGAGGACGACGGCGTCGTGGAGGACGTTGCGGCTGTCGTCGAGGACCGGCTGCAGGGCGCGGACGACGAATCCGTGGAGGATGTAGACGGCGAGGCTGTTCTTGCCGATCGTCGCGATCGTGTCCTTCGTATTGCTCAACCAGGACAGAAGGGCCAGCGTCAGCAGCACCGCTCCGATGTCGACGATGAGTCGCAGTCCCACACCTTCGGGAACGCTGACGTCGAAGTGGGCGAAGTTGAGGCTGCCGTAGAGCCAGTTGTAGTCGACCTGGTCGAGGAAGAAATATCCGACGGCCGCGAGGGCAGCGGCACTGAGACAGAGTCTCTGCCAGATCGCGAGGCTGCCCGCCCAGTCGATGATCTGCTTGCCGTAGAGCTTGCCGATGACGAAGAACGGCCAGAACGCCATCGTCCGAGCCGCGGAAAGTTCGGTGTCGAGGACCGGCAGCAATCCGCCGAAGAGACCGACGACCAGAGAAGCGACGAGCATCGTGCGCGGGAAGCGCTCGATGAAGGGGACCGTGATCATCCACCACGCCATCGACAGCAGGAACCACGTGTACCAGAACGGCCGGAGGAAGTCGTAGTCGGGATTGAGCCCGAAGAGCCACATCCACCCCCACATGAGCGGCAGCACCGTGGCGAGGAGGACGAAGTAGGTCAGAACCCGTTCGGCCAGCTTGTTCGACTTCGCCGTGATGCCGGCGAGGAAGACGAACGCAGGCATGTGGAACATGTAGATGAAGTACATCGGTGCGCCCAGGATCGGCGACTCCCATGGGGAGGTCCTGGCGAGGAGGTGGCCCAGAACCACTAGGAAGATGAGTATTCCCTTGGCGCGGTCGATGCGATAGTCCCGTGATGACACGCCGATACACTACCGCACCCGGCAGGATTTGGGGAAAGTTCAGACTGTCGCCGAGGCGGTCGCCCGGTCGTGTGCGACGGTGCACTCGTGCGTGCGAACAGGGATGGAAACGACTAGCCGCGGGCGGCGCAGTCCACGCATTTCGCCGCGTAGGGGCGGGCCTCCAGCCGCGCCTCGGCGATGGGTCTGCCGCAGCCGATGCAGGTCCCGAACGTGCCAGCGTTCAGGCGGTCAACCGCCTCGGCGATCTCCTCGAGACGGTCCTCGGACTGTTCGAGCAGCGTCGCGGCCTGCGACCGTTCGAAGGCGAGCGTCGCCCCTTCCGGATCGTGTTCGTCGTCGCTGTTGTCGCCCTCGCGAGCGGCCGAGACCTCATCGATTCCCTGAGTCAGGCGGCTGATGAGCGCCTGCGTCTCCGCCCGCTCATCCTCTAGCCGCTGACGCATCGTTGCTTCGTCGATCACTCAGGCCTCGAGAGCCTCGGACGCTTCGAGCCAGCGCATCTCGAGTTCGTCGAGTTCGTCCTGGGACTCGCGGATCGCAGCCGTGAGCGTGGCCAGTCCCTCGAAATCGGTCTGGTCGTGGGCGGCCATCTCCTCGTGCTTCTTCCCGATCTGAGCGTTCAGCTTGTCCATCCGCCGCTCGATCGACGACAGTTCCTTCTTCGCCGCCCGGGCTTCCGCACCGGAGAGTTTCGGAACCGATGCGGATCCTTCGCTCGCCGAGGCGGCCCCACCGTCACCGTTCCCGCCGGCTCCCGTCGAGGCACCGTTCGGACCGCCTGACGCCCCGTTCGAACCGGCAGTGCCGCGACGTTCCTGTTCGGCCCGCAGCTGCAGGTACTCTTCGACGCCGCCGGGAACATGGCGCAGTCCGTTGTCGAGGATCGCGTACTGCTGATCGGTGACGCGCTCCAACAGGTACCGGTCGTGGGAGACGACGATGAGGGTGCCCGGCCAGGAATCGAGCAGATCCTCCATCGCCGCAAGCATGTCCGAGTCGACGTCATTCGTCGGCTCGTCGAGGATGATGACATTGGGTTCGGCCATGAGCAGCAGCAGAAGCTGGAGCCGGCGCTTCTGCCCGCCGGAGAGCTCCTTGACCCGGGCGGACAGGTGCTCCTTCGCGAAGCCGAGACGTTCGAGCAGCTGGGCCGGAGTGAAGTCCTTGCCTTCGATGGTGAACGAGGTCTTCGATTCGGCGAGGACTTCGCGCACACGGGATTCGGCGATGCGGGCCAGATCCTTGAACTGCTGGTCGAGTACGCCGATCTGTACGGTCTTGCCGCGCTTGACCCGACCGGCATCGGGTTCGATCTCTCCCGAGACCAGACCGAGCAGAGTCGACTTCCCGGCACCGTTGGGGCCGAGGATCCCGGTGCGCTCACCGGGACCGATGCGCCACGTGACATCCTCGAGGATCGTGGTCTCGCCGAAGTGCTTGGATACGTCGAGCAGATCGACGACGTCCTTTCCCAGGCGGGCCGTGGCCATCTTCTTCAGCTCGATCGGATTGCGCACTTCCGGCACATCGGCGATGAGCTGGTTGGCGGCTTCGATACGGAACTTCGGCTTCGACGTTCGGGCGGGAGCGCCGCGTCGCAGCCACGCGAGTTCCTTGCGCATGAGATTCTGTCGCTTCGCCTCGGTGGCGGCGGCGATTCGATCGCGTTCGACGCGCTGGAGGACATAGGCGGCATAACCGCCTTCGAAAGGCTCGACGATACGGTCGTGGACCTCCCAGGTCTTCGTGCACACCTCGTCGAGGAACCATCGGTCGTGGGTGACCAGCAGCAGGGCTCCGGCGTTCCTCGGCCACCGGCCACGGATATGCTTCGCCAGCCACGCGATGCCGTCGACGTCGAGGTGGTTCGTCGGCTCGTCGAGGATGAGCATGTCCCAATCGCCGATGAGCAGAGCCGCCAGGGCCACTCGGCGGCGCTGACCGCCGGAGAGCGAGGAGATCTGCGCATCCCAATCGAGATCGGCGATGAGACCGGAGATGATGTCACGGGCCTGCGGATCGGCGGCCCATTCGTGATCGGCGGCATCACCGACGACGGAGAAGCCCACGGTCGCCGCGTCATCGAGGTCATCGCGCTGGCCGAGCATGCCCAGTCGCAGCCCGCCGCGATATGTCACGCGTCCGGAATCGGGTTCGATGGTGCCGGCGAGCATGCCGAGCAGGCTCGACTTGCCGTCGCCGTTGCGGCCGACGATGCCGATCATGTCGCCGGACTCGACGCCGAGAGTGACCGAGTCGAAGACGACGCGCGTGGGGTATTCGAGGTGGAGGGCTTCTGCCCCGAGGAGATGTGCCATAGCAGTCTCTAGCCTAGTTCACCGCGGTTCGCACGAGTGACCGGACGGGTCAGTCCGGCTGGCCGCCGGCCGCATCGTTTGCCCCGTCCTTCTGTCTCAAACACAAGGCGTTTTCTGTTCGCATTTCGGACCGATAGCCCCACCGCATGACGGATTATTTCTTTTTCATATCGGTGTCCGCGATTGCGGTGCTAGCGGAGCCGCTGAAACGACTTCGGTACATTAGACTGACCGAAACTCATTAAAATATGACAGTTCGTCCAGTGGTTTCACATTTTCGGTAGGGGCAGACAGGGCCCTCATCCGTGTGCACTGTCTGTATCAGAAAAGAGAAAACGTGAAGAAGCTCGCTTCAGCGGTGTCGATGATCGCCGCATCCGCCCTCGTCCTCTCGGCCTGCGGTTCAGGCGAAGGAGGCGAATCCGGTTCGGACTACCTCGCCTGCATGGTCTCCGACTCCGGCGGTTGGGACGATCAGTCCTTCAACCAGTCCGGTCGCGAGGGCATGGAGAACGCGAAGAAGAACCTCGGCATCGAAGAGAAGCTCGCCGAATCGCAGGGCGACGCGGACTTCGGGCCGAACGTCGACAACATGGTGCAGCAGGGCTGCAACCTCACCTTCGGCGTCGGATTCCTTCTCGAGGACACGATCCAGGAAGCCGCCGAAGCGAACCCGGACCTCAACTTCGCGCTCATCGACTCCACATTCTCCGACGCCGACGGCAAGCCGGTGACGATCGACAACGCCAAGGCAGTCGTCTTCAACACCGCCGAGGCCGCGTACCTGGCCGGCTATGTTGCGGCCGCGACCTCGGAGTCGGGCAAGGTCGGCACCTTCGGCGGCATCCAGATTCCGTCGGTGACGATCTTCATGGACGGCTTCGCCGATGGCGTGGACAAGTTCAACGAGGAAAACAAGAAGGACGTCAAGCTGCTGGGCTGGAACAAGGAGAAGCAGGACGGATCGTTCTCCGGTGACTTCGAGAACCAGGGCCAGGGCCAGGAGCTGACCAAGCAGCTCATCTCGCAGGGCGCCGACGTGATCATGCCCGTGGCCGGACCCGTCGGCCTCGGTGCCGCGGCCGCCGCGAAGGAAGCCGGCGACGTCAACCTCGTGTGGGTCGACTCCGACGGCTACGAGTCGACCGAATACGGAGACATCATCCTCACCTCGGTGGTCAAGCAGATCTCGCAGGCCGTCGAAGACACCATCAAGGAAGGCACCGAGGACAACTTCTCCAATGAGCCCTACGTCGGCACGCTCGAGAACGAAGGCGTGGGCCTCGCTCCGTACCACGACTTCGAGGACAAGGTTCCCGAGGACGTGAAGAAGAAGGTCGAGGATCTGAAGAAGCAGATCGTCGATGGCAGCCTGGTCGTCGAGTCTGAGAGCACACCGAAGTAAGCTCGTCGGTTAAACTGCAGGGCCGAGTTCTTTCGGCCCTGCAGTTTTCAAGTTTGTGAGGAGAACCGGAAGCAGTGAAACTCGAGCTTCGCGGGATGACCAAGGTGTTCGGATCGTTCGTGGCCAACGACCATATCGATCTCACCATCGAACCGGGCGAGATCCACGCCCTGTTGGGTGAGAACGGCGCCGGCAAGTCCACCATGATGAATGTCCTCTACGGACTCTACGACGCCGATGGGGGAGAGATCCTCATCGACGACAAGCCGGTGAAGTTCTCCGGGCCGGGCGACGCCGTCGCCGCGGGCATCGGCATGGTCCACCAGCATTTCATGCTCGTGCCCGTGTTCACCGTCGCCGAATCCGTGGCGCTGGGCTACGAACCGACGAAGAGCCTCGGCCTCCTCGACATCAGCGAGGCGCGCAAGAAGGTCAAGGAGATCTCTTCGCGCTTCAATTTCAACATCGATCCCGATGCCCTCATCGAGGATCTGCCGGTCGGCGCCCAGCAGCGAGTGGAGATCATCAAGGCCCTGTCCCGGGATGCCGAGATCCTCATCCTCGACGAGCCCACAGCTGTGCTCACTCCGCAGGAGACCGACGAACTGATCTCGATCATGCGCCAGCTCAAGGAGCAGGGCACGTCGATCGTCTTCATCACCCACAAACTCCGTGAGGTCCGAGCGATCGCCGATTCGATCACGGTCATCCGCCGCGGAAAGATCGTCGGCGAGGCCTCGCCGGAGTCGACCGAGACCGAGCTGGCCAGCCAGATGGTCGGCCGAGCCGTGTCGCTGACGACCGAGAAGGATGCCGCCGATCCCGGCGATGCCACCTTCCAGGTGCGCGGACTCACCGTCGTCGACAAGGCCGAGAACGTCGTCGTCGACGATGTGTCCTTCGACGTCCGTCGCGGCGAGATCCTCGCCGTCGCGGGCGTCCAGGGCAACGGGCAGACCGAACTGGCCGAGACGATCATCGGTCTCACCGAACCGCGGTTGGGCACGATCACCCTCGACGGGAAGAAGCTCGTCGGGGACTCGGTCAAGGACCGCCTCGGTGCCGGGATCGGATTCGTTCCCGAAGATCGGTCGACCGACGGCATCATCGCGGAGTTTGCGATTCGCGAGAACATGATCCTCGACGTCTACGATCGTGAGCCCTACGCCAAGGGCCTGAACATGCGGTCGAAGGTCATCAACGAAGAGGCGAAGAAGAAGGTCGAGGAGTTCGACATCCGCCTCGGCAGCGTCTCCGATCCGATCTCGACCCTCTCCGGCGGAAACCAGCAGAAGGTGGTGCTCTCCCGCGAGCTCGGCCGCGATCTGCGACTGTTCATCGCCAGCCAGCCCACCCGCGGACTCGACGTCGGATCGATCGAATTCGTGCACAAGCGCGTCATCGCCGAACGCGATTCCGGCACCCCCTGCATCATCGTCTCGACCGAACTCGACGAGGTCTACGGCCTTGCCGACCGCATCGCCGTGATGTACGCCGGGCGCGTCGTCGGCATCGTGGGACCCGAGACCTCCCGCGAGGCACTGGGCCTGATGATGGCCGGCGTTCCCGCCGACGAAGCCCTCGAAGCAACGGACGACGACTCAGCCACCACCTCGGCGGAGGAGACCAAATGACGACTGATATCTCACCGGCCGCTCCTTCAGCGGCACCGCCGCCGGAGTCCGAGACCGAGGACGGCAAGGAACAGACTCTGCTCCAGCAGATCATGTCGGGATCCTGGCTGGTCTCGCTGCTGGCGATCGTTCTCGCCCTTCTGTTCGGCGGTGTCCTCATCGCCGTGTCGAACGCGGAGGTCGTCGCGGCGGCCGAGAACTTCTTCGCCGCTCCCGGCGAGTTCTTCGCCACGCTCTTCCAGACCGTCGGCAACGCCTATTCGGCGCTGTTCCGCGGAGCGGTCTTCGACTGGGACGCACGCACCACCGAACGCGCCATCCGCCCACTGACCGAATCGATGGTCTCGGGCACCCCGCTCATCCTCACCGGTCTCGGCATCGCCTTGGCCTTCCGCTGCGGTCTGTTCAACATCGGCGGTCAGGGCCAGGTCATCCTCGGCGCGACCATCGCCGGATTCCTCGGCTACGCGCTGCCGCTGCCTCCCGTCGTCCACATGCTCGTGGCCGCGATCGGCGGAATCATCGGCGGTGCGATCTGGGCCGGAATCGCCGGTGTCCTCAAGGCACGCACCGGTGCCAACGAGGTGATCGTGACGATCATGCTCAACTCGATCGCCGGCTACGCACTGGGCTACCTGCTCAAGCAGAACTGGTTCACGCACACGACCTCGGCGAACCCGCAGTCCCGCGTCATCGACGACTCCGCGCAGATGTTCCTGCTGCTGCCACCGCCGTTCCGTCTCCACTTCGGGTTCGTCATCGCCATCCTCGCCACGATCTTCGTGTGGTGGCTGCTCGAGCGTTCGACGATCGGCTTCGAGTTCAAGGCCGTCGGCGCGAACCCGCACGCGGCCCGGACCGCAGGCATCTCCGTGTCGAAGGTGACGATCCTCGTCATGATCGTCGCCGGTGCCCTGGCCGGACTCGGCGGTGCCGCTCAGGTGCTCGGCACCGAATACAAACTCACCGGCGGAATCAGCGGATCGATCGGCTTCGACGCCATCACCGTCGCCCTGCTGGGACGGTCGAAACCGTTGGGGACATTCCTTGCGGGGCTGCTCTTCGGCGCGTTCAAAGCCGGCGGCTACCTCATGCAGTCCCAGACCGGTACGCCGATCGACATCGTCCTCGTCGTCCAGTCCGTCATCGTGCTGCTCATCGCGGCCCCGCCCCTGGTGAGGTCGATCTTCCGGTTGCCCACACCGGTGCTCAAGCGGAAGGAGGACTGAGATGACTGCTCAGACCATGGCTAAGACACCTTCGACCCAGGTCAAGGCGCTTGCGCCGATCGCCTGGAAGTTCCCGATCGTCTATACGATCCTCGCTCTTGTCTCGCTCATCTTCTTCGGCCTCATCGGCCGTGACGGGGAGACGACCTTCCGGGTGGCCACCGGCGGAGACTTCTTCGCTATCCCCGACTTCGCCGTGTCCTCGACCGCGGCGGGGCTGACGCTGGGCATCATCCTCGTCGTCATGGCCGCCGTGTCGATCTACGTGGCGATCAAGCGCATCGACCTCGGCTCGTGGTTCCCGATGCTCTTCGGTGTCGTCTTCGTCCTGTCCTTCCTCGCCTGGGCCGGCGGCGGATCCGGTGGCGTGATCCCGCTGACCACGCTGCTCGCTGGTGCCCTGGCTCTGTCCGTGCCGCTGATCTTCGGCGCCATGTGCGGACTCGTGGGCGAACGTTCGGGCATCATCAACATCGCCATCGAAGGCCAGCTGCTGGCCGGTGCGTTCCTCGCAGCGGTCGTCGCCTCCGTTGTGAAGAACCCGTACGCGGGTCTGCTCGCCGCTCCTATCGCCGGTGCCCTGGTCGCCGTGGTGCTCACGTTCTTCGCGGTGAAGTACTGGGTCAACCAGATCATCATCGGCGTCGTCCTCAACGTCCTCGTCGTCGGCGTCACGAGCTTCCTCTACTCGACGGTTCTCACCCAGGACCCGGGACTGTGGAACTCCCGCCAGAAGCTGCCCAACCTGCCGATCCCGCTGCTCTCGGACATTCCGGTGCTCGGACGGGTGCTGTTCGACCAGAACATCCTCGTCTACATCATGTACGTCGTCGTCATCGCGCTGCAGATCTTCGTGTTCCGCTCGAAGTGGGGTCTGCGGATGCGCGCCGTCGGTGAGCACCCGAAGGCCGCAGACACCGTCGGCATCAAGGTCAACTTCACCCGCGTGCGCAATACGCTGCTCGCCGGTGCCATCGCCGGCCTCGGCGGTGCCTTCTTCACCGTCGGCTCCGGACTGGCGTTCGGCAAGGAGATGTCGGCCGGACAGGGCTATATCGCCCTGGCCGCGATGATCCTGGGCAAGTGGAATCCGAAGGGTGCGCTGTTCGCGGCCCTGTTGTTCGGATTCTCCAAGAGCCTCGGCAACACTCTGCAGTCCATCGGCACTCCGGTGGCCAACGAGCTGCTGCTCATGCTGCCCTACATCGTCACCGTCTTCGCCGTCGCCGGATTCGTCGGTCGGGTCCGCCCGCCGGCCGCGGAAGGTGTGCCCTACGTGAAGTGATCCCCGCCTCGGCGATGGATCTGCATTTCCCCTCGAATACCCCACAGCCGCAACCTGAAGGAAGAAGTATCCCCATGACTGTCCCCGAACCCCGCGCTTCCGCACCCGAGTCAACCGACCCGGTCTGGAGCGAGGAACCCACCCCCGTCTGCCCCGAGGATCTCAGCGAAGGCACCTGGGAGCTGCTGCGTGCCGAAGCGAAGCGGGCGATGACGAAGGCCTATGTGCCGTACTCGAACTTCCCGGTCGGGGCGGCCGGCCTCGTCGACGACGGCCGCATCGTCGGCGGATGCAATATCGAGAACGCCTCATTCGGTGTGACCCTGTGTGCGGAATGCTCATTGGTGTCCGAGCTGCTCATGACCGGTGGGGGCCGCCTCGTCGCCTTCGACTGTGTGGACGGGGAGGGCAACACCCTCGTTCCCTGCGGGCGGTGCCGGCAGCTGCTGTTCGAACACGGCGGCAACGAGCTCATCCTCAACATGCCCAGCGGACGGTCCCCGCTGTCCGTGGTCCTGCCCGAAGCGTTCGGGCCCGATCATCTGAGCGCGCCCCGGACCGACCACAACGCAAAGCACTGACACCGGCACCGAGGTGGCTGTGCACCGACCGCACCACGTGCCGACGATGTCCCACCACGGCGATCCGTCGCCGCACCGGCGACATCACTGACACGATGACAACGAAGGATTGAGACTGTGACAGTAGAGGCATTCGACACCGTGGACGTCATCGCCGCCAAACGCGACGGCCGGGCTCTGAGCAAGGAACAGATCGACTGGGTGATCGACGCCTACACTCGCGGCGTCGTCGCCGAGGAGCAGATGGCGGCTCTGGCCATGGCGATCTTCATCAACGATATGGAACCGTCCGAGATCGCTGACTGGACGCAGGCGATGATCGCCTCCGGTGAGCGGATGGACTTCTCCACGCTGTCGCGGCCGACCTCGGACAAGCATTCGACCGGGGGAGTCGGTGACAAGATCACCCTGCCCCTGGCCCCGCTCGTCGCGGTCTTCGACGTGGCCGTCCCGCAGCTCTCCGGTCGCGGTCTCGGCCACACCGGCGGCACCCTGGACAAACTCGAGTCCATTCCCGGCTGGCAGGCGGGACTGAGCAATCAGGCGATCGTCGATCAGCTCGAGGACGTCGGAGCCGTCATCTGCGCGGCGGGAACCGGTCTGGCTCCGGCGGACAAGAAGCTCTACGCTCTGCGCGACATCACTTCGACGGTCGACTGCATTCCGCTCATCGCCTCGTCGATCATGTCGAAGAAGATCGCCGAGGGCACCTCCGGTCTCGTCCTCGACGTCAAGGTCGGTTCCGGTGCGTTCATGAAGGACCTGACGAAGGCCCGCATCCTGGCCCAGACGATGGTCGAGCTCGGCAAGGCCGCCGGGGTGAAGACCTCGGCGCTGCTGACCGATATGTCCACGCCCTTGGGCCTGACCGTCGGCAATGCCCTCGAGGTCCGCGAATCCGTTGAGGTTCTGGCCGGCGCAGGACCAGCCGACGTCGTCGACCTCACCGTCGCCTTGGCCGAGGAGATGCTGCGCCTGGCCGGCAAGACCGATGTCGACGTACGCGCCGCACTGACCGACGGTCGTGCCATGGACAAATGGAAGCAGATGGTCCGCGCCCAGCACGGTGACCCCGACGCCGCTCTGCCCGTGGCCGAGCACACCGAGGTCGTCACCGCGATCGAGTCCGGGGTTCTCACCGGGCTCGATGCGCTCTCGGTGGGAGTCGCCTCGTGGAGGTTGGGCGCAGGACGGGCACGGAAGGAAGATCCGGTCCAGGACGTCGCCGGCATCGAACTGCACGCCAAACCTGGGGACACGGTCACCGCCGGTCAGCCGCTCATGACACTGCACACGGCCACCCCGGAACGCTTCGAACGCGCCATCGAGGCGCTGGAGTCCGCGGTCGAGATTGGCGGGGACGCCGCCTCGGTGCCGGAGTCGATCGTCTTCGAGACGATCACCTGAGCTTGCATCTCGCTATCCTGAAGAAGCCGCACCAACCATCTTGGAGGAACACATGACCAGCCGCACCGAAGTCGCCGGAATCATTGACCACACCCTGCTCAAGCCGGAAGCGACCCCAGCCGATGTGGACGCCCTCGTCGCCGAGGCGAAGGAACTCGGAGTGCTCGCGATCTGCGTGTCACCGTCGATGCTGCCGGTCACCGACCCGGGTGAGCTCGTCGTGGCCACCGTCGTCGGATTCCCCTCCGGTCAGGTGAAGCCGGAGATCAAGGCAGCCGAGGCGAAGCAGGCCGTCGCCGACGGTGCCGCCGAGGTCGACATGGTCATCAACATCGGTCAGGCCGTTGCCGGGGACTTCGACGGGCTCGAGGCCGACATTCGCGGTGTCGTCGAGGCCAGCGGGGACGCCCTCGTCAAGGTCATCATCGAGTCGGCTGCGCTGACCGATGAGCAGATCGTCGAGGCCTGCCGTCGCTCCGAGGCCGCCGGAGCGGGGTTCGTCAAGACCTCGACCGGTTTCCACCCGGCCGGTGGCGCGAGCGCTCACGCTGTGTCGCTCATGCGTGAGACCGTGGGCGACCGCCTGGGAGTGAAAGCGTCCGGCGGAATCCGCACCGCCGAGGCCGCCGAAGAGATGATCGCCGCCGGCGCCAGCCGCTTGGGCCTCTCCGGCAGCGCCGCAATCCTCAACTCCCTCTAATTACTACGTGACGGCGGCCCAGCAACCTCGCGCTAGGTAGCAGGGCCGCCGTGAGGTAGTAATTAGAGGGCGAAGAAGGCTTTGAGCTCGGTGCTGATCGAGTTCAAGCGCTCCGTCAGGGCCGGTTTGAGGGATGCACTCGCCGAGGTGGCCGACAGTCGCACTCCTGCGCTGGCGGCCGCACGTGCATCGGCATCGGCCGCAGCCTGGAGTTCCGAAGGTTCGGCGACAACCTCGAGATAGCACTTGAGCTTCGGCTCGGTGCCGGACGGGCGTACGATGACCCGTGAATTCGACTCCGAGAGCAGCAGGATTCCATCGGTCGGCGGCAGGCCCTCATACCCGGCAGACAGGTCGTGGACCTCGGCGACTGGGGAGCCGGCCAGCGTGGCCGGCGGATTCTCGCGCAGCTTCGCCATCGCCGTGCCAATGAGCGAAACGTCGTCGAGGCGGAAAGACAGCGGAGCGGTGGCGAAGAAGCCGTCGCGGTTGCGGATCCGATCGAGCTCGGCCTCGATGCTTGACCCCTCCGACTTGAGCCGAGACGCTAGAGACGCGAACGTCACGGCCGCCGAAATCCCGTCCTTGTCACGTACCGCAGCCGGGTCGACGCAGTAGCCGAGCGCTTCCTCATAGCCGAAGACGAGGCCGGCCACGCGGGAGATCCACTTGAATCCGGTGAGAGTGTTCACCGCTGCGTAGCCGTGGCTGGCAGCAGCTGCCGCCAGACCGCGGGAGGACACGATCGAGTTCGCGAACACCTGAGCATCGGCGCCCGACGCATGATGTGTTCCCGCCTCCAGACGGGTCGCGGCATCCTCACCGAGGAGGAGTCCCACCTCGTCGCCGGACAGCTGCCTGTATCCGACCGCCGCAGTGGCATCAGGGATGGCCGCGGAGAATCGGTCAGCGTCCGGATCGTTGGCGATGATGAGTTCGGCACCGACCTCACGGGCCAGGGCAAAGGACTCATCGAGTGCGCCGGCTTCCTCCGGGTTCGGGAAGGACACCGTCGGGAAGTCAGGGTCCGGCGCCTGCTGGGAAGCCACCGGGTGGAGGCTAGCGAACCCGGTGCGGGTCAGAGCAGCCTCGGCGACTCCGGCACCGACACCATGCAGCGAGGTCAGCACGATCGAGAGATCTGCCTCCGCACGCACACCCAGGTCGTCGACGCGCGACAGATAGTCCTCGACGATCGATTCGTCGAGATACTCCCACCCGGACTCTGCACGCGATACGGAGGCCACGGAATCGACGGCAGCGATCTTCTCGGCGATGAGCGCGTCGGCTGGGCTGACGATCTGCGCGCCGGCACCCGCCTCGGCGTCGGCCTCGGATCCGATCGCCTGTAGCGGACGTTGCCCCAAGTAGACCTTGTACCCGTTGTCGGCCGGAGGGTTGTGGCTGGCCGTGACCATGACCCCGGCATCGGCATCGAGATGCGACAGCGCGAACGCCAGCAGCGGGGTCGGCAGCTGCTCAGGCAGCTGAATCGCTACACCGCCGGCAGCGGTGACGACAGCGGCGGTATCGGCCGCGAATTCCGATGACTTGTACCGGGCATCGCACCCGATGACGACGCGGAATCCCTCACCGACGGTGTCTGCGAGGAACGCGGCCAATCCGGCGGCGGCACGGATGACGACGGCCCGGTTCATTCGGTTCGGACCGGCGGCGATCTCGCCGCGCAGACCGGCGGTGCCGAAGACGAGGGGACCGGAGAACCGGTCCTCGAGATCGGCGACCGCCGCCTCGTCGCCGCTCTCGGCTTCGGCGAGGATGTGCTCCAAGGAAGTGGCGGTCTGCGGGTCGGGGTCGTCGGCGATCCAGGCACGAACCACCTCGGCGTCGAATCCATTCGTGAAGCGGTCGGCTACGCGGGTCATATGAGGTCCTTTGAGAATTCGCGGTGGCGGGGTGGCGGAGTGCGGAGTGGGGTTGGCCGTCTCAGAGCTTCGCGACGATGTCGGCGAGCAGGCGGGAGATGCGCGGGGCGGCTGCGGCCCCGGCTTCGATGACCTCGGCGTGGGAGAGCGGGGTCTCCTGGATGCCGGCGGCAAGGTTCGTCACCAGCGAGATGCCCATGAGTTCGAGTCCGGACTGACGTGCGGCGATGGCCTCCAACGTCGTCGACATTCCCACGAGGTCGGCTCCGAGGATCCCGGCCATGCGCACCTCGGCGGGGGTCTCGTAGTGAGGTCCGCGGAACTGCGCGTACACGCCCTCGTCGAGTGTCGGGTCGATCTCCTTGGCGATGGCGCGCATGCGCGGGGAGTACAGATCGGTGAGATCGACGAAGTTCGCGCCTTCGATCGGGGAGGTGCCGGTGAGGTTGATGTGATCGGAGATGAGCACCGGGGTGCCGGGGCCCCAGTTGCGGTTGAGTCCGCCGCAGCCGTTCGTCAGCACGAGCGAGGAGCAGCCGGCCGCAGCGGCGGTGCGCACACCGTGGGCGACCGCCCGGACACCCTTGCCTTCGTAGTAGTGGGTGCGCGATCCGAGGACGAGCGCATGCTTGCCGCTGGCTTCGATGCGCACCGTGCGCAGGGTCGCGCCGTGGCCTTCGACGGCGGGAGCGTGGAATCCGGGGACCTCCGCCGCGGAGATCTCCGCGACGGTCTCGCCGAGGAGGTCCGCCGCCCCGCCCCAACCGGAGCCGAGGACAAGCGCGATATCATGGGCTTCGATGCCCGCGTTCGCGTTGATGGTCGTGGCCGCGGCGTGCGCGGCGGCGGTAGGATCGCTTAAGTCAGTCATGACGCCAAGATTATCAAGTTCCCCACCGCCCAAGGAGCGAGCACATGCCGATTCGAGAGCTGACCGACGGTGACGATCTGCGCCTGAATGAGGTGTTCGCCGACGCGACCACCCCGGCCGGTCATATGGCCAGGTCCCTGTTCCGTCCGTCCTCGGATGCGCCGTTGATCCGCTCCGTCATCGCCGAGGTGGTTCCCGACGTTCCCGTCGGAGCCGCCGCGATCGCCGAATCTCCGCTTCACCCCTACCGGGCGTGGGTCCACGTCGAGGTGGCCGCGGAGGAGCAGGGACATGGTCAGGGGCGTGAACTCTTCGACGCAGTGTGCGCCGAGACCCGGGGAACCGCGCTCGAAGGTCTCGACCTGCGCGCCCGTGTGCAGGCTGGCAGCCCGGGGGAGGGCTTCGCTCAGGCTCTCGGGTTCACTCCGCTGACGACGACCCGTGTGATCAAGGTGCCCGCCGGTGCTCTGCCTCCGGCCGGCGGCGGTCGGGCCGAAGACCTCGAAATCGTTGCGACCGGTTCGGTGAAGCTGACGAAGGCATTCCTCGCCTGGTACACCGCCGTCAACCGTGACGATGCCGTCGGTCAGCTGTCCATCGGACAGGTGAACAACGTCTTCCTCTCCGAGGCGGCCGGTGCTCATGGTGCCGCGCTGCTGAATGGTGCCGCCGGGACCGCCGAGGCGGGTGGACTCAGTGCCTTCGCCGTGTCCTATGCGCGAGAGGCCGATGAAACCGCCGGTGTTCTGCCCTCGGCCGGTGAACCGGGTGCCGGTGCGGCCGCCGGCAACGGGAACGCTGTCGTCGATCAGGTCGACGAGGAACCGCCGACCGAGCTCATCCTCGGGTCGATGTTCGAGACTCGCGACGATGCCGCCGACGCTGCGGGTGAGGACTTCGCCGCGGCCGTCGCCGATGCCGAACTCCTTTTGGCCAGGCTGTCGGTCGATGCCGATGTCGTCATCGAGGTCACGAGCGGAATGCCCGTGATCTCTGCGCTCGCCGATCGACTGCTCGACGCGGGAACCGCCGCCGAGCTCTACCGTTACGAGACTCTCTCAGGACCGCCTGCTGACGTCAGCTGAATCAGGCTCGACCTGCTTGGGGCTGAAGAGTCGGACTGGGCGAGCCTGGTCCGCGGTGAGGAACCAGCCCGTCCCTGGCAGCCCGTCGAGCGGGGCCTGTCGCAGCACTCCGAGCCCGGTGAGATCTTGCTTGGTATGCGCACCGAGCACGAGCAGCGGTCCGAGACTCTGAGCTTTGGCCAGAGGGGAACCATACCCGGGTGTGAACCGTGTCGGCACGGTGAGCACATGGAATCGTCCGTCGAGCAGATCCCAGTCGACGGGATCTGCGGCCATGTGCACATCGTCGTGAACAGAGACCCCGCCGAGGCGGTCCACATACGTCGCGAATCCGGTCTTGCCGCTCTGCGGAGAACCGCGGAGGGTGAGAACCGAACCGTCTCGCCGGGGATCCCACACCACGAGGTTGCCGAAGGCATCCACGCCGACCGGGATGCAGCCAGGCATGCCGCCGCAGGGTTCTTCGCCCATGCCCACAGGTTGGCCAAGCCCCCGCCAGCGTGGAGCGAATCCTTTTCGGGACTCCGGAATGCCGAGCGGTCCGCCGAGGATGCTCGTGCCCGCCTCGGACATCGACGAACCGAATCGTGCCGCGTCACCGGGTGCGAACTGCACATCGGCACCGTCCCCGCCGGCGGCCTGCGCGCGGGGACCGCGGATGACGGCGCGGAGATCCGGCCACGAACCGGCGAATCGCTGCCGGCTGAGCCCGACACTCGTTCCGTCTTCGCCGGCCCCGGGCGGGAAGATGATCTGGGTGGCGAATCGAGAGCTCCTGCTTGTCATATTCCGGCACCCGGCGAGCAGGAACACGAGATCTGATCCGGCACCATGTCCGAGGAGACGTTCGGCCCGTTCGGCCCAATAGTGATCGAGCGCGTCGACGAACTCTGCCCAATTGCTGCAGACGATCAGGCTCGGTGGCTGTCGGCTCTGCCTCGGCTCGGTCGGCGAATCCGTGCTTTCCCCATTGCGCGAGAATCTGCTCGGGTCCCCACGGGCAGAAAGATGGTCGAGAATCGCCTGAATCTGCCAGCCCGAGCTCAATCCGCAGCTGATCTCCGCCCAGTCGAGGACCGCGGAGATTCTGCCGATCGCGATGATCCGTCGGGTCGGAGCGGCCGCTAGTGCCATGGTCGCGAGCACGGTTTCCACGGTGTCCGGGCTGCCGCCTGTGAGGATCGTGGAACCGTCCACGTCCGGGTCGAATGTCCACATCTGCTGCCGCTGCTGACTGGGAACATCGATGATCCCCGTGACTGTCGGGCCAATTTCACCGTTTTCCGCCACCGGTCCCACAGGGGAAGTTGCGAGCTTTCCGGCAGAACGGGCCGAGCCTCCTGCCGCCCAGGCCGATATCTCTTCTGGTTCCGGCAGGGGAGGCAGCACCACCTGTCGATGAGCCGAAGCGTCCTCGGCCCTGGCGATGTCGTGAACCGCGGCGATGATGTTGTCGACGTGAACGCCGTGGGCGCCGCTGGCCAGGGACGGAACCGGCCCCGGACCCCAGGGACGAACGCGAAGGCGGAGGGCCGCCTCGGTGTGGGCGTCATTTCCGAACGGAGCCGCCACGCGGAACCGGGTGACGCAGATCCCGGAATCCAGACAGGCGGCGCCGGGCTTGTCCGCGGGCAGGAACGCACCCGCCTCGGAGCCGATGACGTCGAAGGAATCGGTCTCATCGCGCACTCGCAGGCACACGCGAATGTTGATGTTCGCCTTCATCTGCCCGGTCACGACGCCCATCGGGCGCTGAGTGGCGAGAATGAGGTGGACGCCGAGCGACCGGCCGAGGGCTGTGAGGTGTTCGAGCAGGTCGGCGGCGCGAGGATGGGTGGCCATCAGCGCATGGAACTCGTCGATGACGACGACGAGCCGTGGGGGAGGGTCAGCGAGATCGGCGACGTCGGCGCACCCGTGGTCGGCCAACAGTCGTTCCCGATAGGTGATCTCGGCACGCACGGAGACGAGAGCCCGAAAGGCGAGACCGGAGTCGAAGTCGTCGAGCACACTGTCGGTGTGCGGCAGATCCTGCAACGGTGAGAACGTGGCTCCGCCTTTGAAATCGATGAGGACGAAACGCAGTCGCCGAGGCGGCTGTGCCAAGGCCATCGACAGCAGCCATGTCTGCAGGAGCAGGGATTTCCCGCTTCCCGTGGTGCCGGCCACGAGAGCATGAGGACCGTCGGAGAACAGATCGATGCCGACGTCACCGTCGGTTCCGCGGCCGATCGGCACCGGCCCCGAAGCGGGAGACCGCCACCGTGCTCTGATGGCCTCGGGCGCATCATCGCAGAGCTCGCCGAGCCCGTGGTCGGGCCAGGTGTGGGGACCGGTTTCGGCTGAGCGGCCACAGTGCAGAGTGACGAATCGCGCGGCCGGCATGAGAGTGGCGACGAGTGCCCGTCCCGGCACCGGGCCGCCGGGCGCAGTCGAGGACGTGGTGCGTGCCTGCGCGAGAGAGCCCACCGTCAGCGAGACCGCGGAGCCGGCATGCGGGGCGGTGAGCGTGAGCACGGCGGGGTGGGCCGCCTCGTCGAGGGTGATCGAGATGGGATCGTCGATGCCGGCGTCTGGGCGTGACCCTGACCCGACCGTGTTAGATGCGTGGTCGGCGGAGAACTCGGTGCCTGCCAGTTCCGGCAGCAGTGCGAGTTCGGGACTCGGTCGCCACCGGAATCGCCGGTCGGACAGCCAAGCGAAGGCCATGGTGCGCAGGACTGCGGGCGTTCCGCTGACGGTGACCGTCGTCGTACGTGGATCGATGCGGATCGGCATTTCAGCGCAGACGATCCGACCGTCGACGTGGTCTGTTCCATGTTGCAGCCGTTCGTCGATGGTGAGGTAGCTGAAGACCGTCCCGAAACCCAGACACAGCCCAGGGGACGAGAAGATCATCTGACGGTGCGCCGTCTCCAGGCGGCTCAGTCTGGCTCGCGCCTCGGCCAGGGCTTCGTCGCGGTCGAGTCGGCATTGTGCGCTGTCGCGGGTGAAGCGCTTCTTCTCCACCAGGTAGGCGACCCAGCCGGAGAGCGGGGCCGAAACACTGAAGAGCAGGAACCACCACATTCCTGTGGTCACGGCCAGCACCACACCGATGCCGACGGGGATGAGGAACGTCCACCACTGTGGGGGTCGGGCCGGACGAGGATCGTCGATCGTCTTCGGGGCGATGTGGATGTCATTGCTGTGGTGCAGCGGCGGGGAACGGATCGGCGGAGCCGAACGGGCCGCCGAGGAAGAAGTGCCGGCTGAAGAACCGTCTGCTGGGCCCGGTGCAAGCACCGTCGCACCCAGAGCTGCGGCGGGCCCAGTCCCCGTGGCTTCGAGTCGCAGCGGCTGCGGGGCGCGGGAGATGCTGGGGTCGACGATCGTCAGGCAATCGGGGTGGGGCAGTCGGGACAAACGGGCCCGCCGTGGGTCGAGCGTCAGGGTGAATCCCGCATCCGGTCCTGCCAGGACGGATACGCTCGTCCGCGCGGAGTCGGCACAGTCGTCGGTGGTGCGCAGAGCATTCGCTCCGACGACGGTGATGGGATTGAGTCTCTGCCAATGACCCCAGCTGATCGACTCGATTCTGTGGTCGTCGAGCTGGTTGCCGACGTCCAAGTCCTGGGAAGTCAGTTCCGCTCCGAGGGCAGAACGGAAGACGTCGACGGCTGGTTGGGCTGATTCGGCTTCGATGCTCATGCTCGTGACGGCTCCGTTCGTCTCAATGCGGTGGATGAGCCCCAGGGTTCTCATGCCCACAGACTCACTGCGAACGTATAGCTTGGGCAAGAGTGAGAAAGCGCGCTGTGGAAACGGTTTGGGCATCCACAGCCTCACGATGCGTGAGTGGAGCCTGCGCCCACAGGAATCGGCGTCGAAGTGGAGACAGCTCGAGTAGATCAGTCGAGGCGCAGGGCGCCCCGGGCGTAAGCGGTGGCGTGAAGGTCGATGAGTCCAGGCACGAATGGTGAGAGCAGCGCCGGCGAGTAGCGGGCTTCGATGCGGATGCGCACCGAATGCGTTCCATCGGCGTCGGCGCTCAACCGCAATTTGCTCATGTCCTTCGGAGTCGGCACTGCGTCGAGGTAGCGACCGGCAGCGCGTTTCGCCGCCGGTGGGGAGAACACGAGACCGGGGTCGTCTCCGGGAGCCGGTTCGAACGAGTCCGAGGCCGCCAGCGCCGCAGAATCGGCCAGCCCCTGCAGCTCTCGGCGGGCCATGTGCAGATCGGTCAGCGCTGCAATGAGGAAGGCCAACAACAAGGCGATGACGACGAAGCCGATGGCCAGCGGTGTGATGGACCCGGCGTCGGATTCGTGCTCCGAATCGCGGCCGATCTGCGATTCCCGTCGCCGTTCACAGCTGTGCTCTCCCATGGTCGCCATATCACTGACGTCCTGTGGCGACGACGTCGGTGTGGTTCGCGCGCAACGTGATGTGCGGTGACCGGTCGGAGCCGAAGAGGAGCGGGAACCCGGGCAGTGACACCTTCGTCTCGACTCGTGCGGTGACGAGGGAGCCGGCCTGTCCACAGGGTCCGGCGCACGAGTAGGTGATGGAAGTCGGTGCATCCCACAGCCCGAAGTCCGCGAAATGCATGTCGGCGACGGCATGGGCGCGAGCCTCCGAGGGGTTCGCGTCGCGGGCGGCGATACGTGAGGCCGACATCGCCGCCGAGGTGGTCGCATAGCTGGCCGCCTGTAGCTGGGAGAGGGTGAGCATGAGGTAGATGACCGGGATGAGCAGGACGATGGAGGCGAAGATGAACTCGATGACCGCCGTTCCCTCGTCTGCGTCGTCGGCCGCGACTTCCTGAACGACCTCGGGTTCAGTCACGGTCGATGTCCTCGACGATGGACCGTCCGCGCAGGTCCCAGACCTCGGCGGGTCCCCACAGCCCGAGGACGGGCAACGGGGTCGTCACCCGCACTTCGACGATCTCGACGTCACCGCGCTGTGACGTCGAGACGGTCACCCTCTGGGCATAGCGCTCGCCCACCGACACTCGGATGAGGTCGCGAGTGAGCTTCTGCCCGTCGCGCGGAGTCTGATCGGCCAGGCTCGCCTGCCTCGCCCCTGCGATGGCGGAGTCGATGACAGTGTTGCGGACGTGAATGACGAGACCGATCTGCAGGGCGCCGGCCAGGATGAGGGCCAGCAGCGAGGCAATGAGGGCGAACTCGGCGACGGCGGATCCCGAATCGCTGCGCTCGCCTGCCTCCGTCATCGAGGCAGCCCTCCTCCGACTTCCCGGTAGTGTCTCGTCGTCTCCGGTCACCGCTGGGTCACCCGGCCCCGCGGACCTTGTTCATCGCGTCCTGGAACATCGAGGTGAAGGCCTCGCCGGCCAGCGCCCACAATGCGACCACCAATCCCGCAGTCATCAAGGTGATGAGGACCCAGCCGGGAACGTCTCCGCGGTCTGGTCGGTCGACATCGGCGGTGAGGTTCGGGTCGATGTCGGTCTCGGCCGCCTCGGTGATGGTGGTTCCTCCATGCGGAGGAGGACCCGGGATGAGCCCGAGCATGAGCGGGACGAGGCGGTAGGTGAACTGGCGGAACATCGTGTCTCCTTCATCGGCGAGGTCGAGGTGTCGATCCGCGTGGTCGGTGGTGCGGGACTGGTTGTGGGAGCGGGCGTGGTCGGCGGTGCGGAGTGCAGTCGTTAGGGGCTGAGGTCGAGGACGGTCAGGGACGGGAAGACGGCGAAGATCACGGTGACGGGAAGCACGAAGACGACCACCGGAATCAGCATCCCGATCTCTTTGCGACCTGACAGCTCCAACAGCCGTCGTCGGGACTGTTCGCGCACGTCAGCGGCTTGAGAGCGGAGGACTTCGGCCAACGGTGTGCCGCGGGTCATCGACACGGCGAGGCCGTCGACGAACTGGACGATCTCGGGGATGGCGATGCGCGTGGCCATCGCATCGAGGGCTTCGACCAACGGTGTCCCGGTGCGGGTGGAGGCCAGGGCAGCGCGGAGTTCGTCGATGAGGTCGCCGGAGCAGGTGCGGCACACGCGTTCGAGAGCCTCCACGATCCCCTCACCGGCGGTGATGGACAGAGCGAGGAGCTCGGCGACGGTGGGGAATTCGGCGAGGACGCGGGATTCGTGGCGGGCGATGGCTTGGCTGAGCCGCCAATCATTGAAGACGTGCCCGGCGATGCCGCCGCTGATGACGAGGACGACGGTGACGATGGGGGAGAAGCCGCGCTGCGCCGACAGGGCACCGGCGAGACCGCCGGCGACGATCATCCCGACGAGGATGCTCAGCACCTGGTTGATGCGGAAGCGTTCGATCGTGGCATTGCCGCCAAGCCGGCCGATGCGCAGTCGCAGAGTCGCATCCGTGGTGATGCGCGACGTCGCCCACAGAGTCGAACCGATCAGCCAGGACTTCACCAGCCCCCAGAACCCCTCGGTGCGAGGGGTCGGCGGAGCGTAGATGTCGACCAGGGATTCCTGATCCCGCAGATAGGGTGCGATCCGCGACGACAGAGTCGGTCTGCGCAGCGGCGGGAGGGAGAGGACGAAGACACACAGGGCGAAGCCGTTGAAGAGTCCGAGGGCCAGAATCGACAGGGGCTCGCCGAGGAGGCTCATGCCGCCCGTCCGTCCGCAGCGTCTGTGTCGTCGGTGGTGAATCCGCCGCTCGTTCCGGCGCTGCCCGCGAAGCGACGGTGGGCGGCGCTGAGGGAGGACCCTTCGATGACTCTGGGTTCGGCCGGGAGCCGACCGATGCGCTTCATCGCCTGATACGCCAGCAGAGAGACGACGAAGCCCGCGGCCAGGAGGACCAGCCCCGTTCGGGAGTTGTATGCCACCGCAGTTTCGGGTCGTGTGGAGAGGAACGCGAGCACCACCCACGGTGCGGCGACGGCCAATCGGGCGCCGTTGACCGTCCATTGCTGCCGGGCGGAGAGCTCGTTGCGGGTGCGGGCATCATCACGGACGAACTGTGCCAAGGCCCGCAGCATGGTGCCCAGGTCGCTGCCGCCGACCTGCCGGGTGACGCTGAGTGCGACGACGATGCGGTCGGCCACCGGGTCGGCGCTGACCTGTCTGAATCGTTCCAACGCCAAGGCGAATGACCCGCTGGTCCGATATTCCTCGGCGAAGACTTCGAACAGCGGCCGCAAAGGTTCGGGTCCGCGATGGGCCAGAGAGCTCAGTGCTTCAGGCAGGGACAGACCCGCACGGACACCGGAATTGAGATGGTCGAGAGTCTCGGGCCACAGCTCCCGCCGCATCACCTGTCTGCTGCGAGCCCGATGCTGCAATGCCCGGTGCGGCAGCCAGGAGGCGAAGAGGCCGAAGCACAGCGCGATCGCCCACGATCCGGTGAGCACTGTCGCGACGACTGCAACGACACAGAACGCAGCGACGGAGATGAGCAGCAGGTGGGCCGGCCGCAGCCTGGGGAATCCGGCCCCGGTGAGCATGTCATCGAGTTCGCGCACCCACCGCGACTGAGTCCGCTTGCTCTGCGGTCGCTGCCACAGCGACATCCAGATGAGGAAGAGTCCCGCCCCGAGGCAGGCACCGATGAGCAGAGCGCACTGCGAATAGCTCATGCCGCCTCCAGAATGGCGTGAAGATCGCGTCCGATGGCCGCAAATCGCTCGCTGAGGTGGCCGAACCCCTGACCGCGAACGAGCTGTCCTCGTGGCGAATGGAAGATCGTGTCGAGTTCGACGACGTCGCCTTCGACTCCGCCTGGCACCGCGCAGATCTCATCGACTCGGCGCACTCCGGACGGGTCCCTGCGCAGGTGGACGACGACGTCGAGGCTGACGGCGACGGTGGGCACGACGAACGCCGACGAGATGTTCGCCCCGGCGAACACGTAGAACTGGAGGTGCAAATCAGCTAGAATCGACTGTATGACTGAGACTGCGCTTTCTTACGGCCGAGCGAGCAGGGATCCCAAGCATCGAGGCACTTCGGTGGATACCCAGCTCAAAGCCAACGTCGATTGGGCAGACCGAAATGGTGTCTCTATTACTCATACGCTTCGTGACGACAATCGTTCGGCCTCAGCATCTCGCAAACGAGACCGGGAGAAGTTCGACGAGGCGCTCGAGTTGGTCAGCAGTCGTAAAGTCGACTTCCTCCTGGTCTGGGAGATGAGCCGAGCGCTTCGCGACCTCTCTGATTATGTGCTCTTGAGACAGGCCTGCATCGACTCCGGAGTACATCTGGTTTACAAGGGCCGCCGATACGATCTCAGCCGTTCTGACGATCAATTCACCACCGGGTTGGATGCGCTCATGGCCGAGCGTGAAGCTGGCGACATCCGTGACCGCAACCTGAGGACTGTGCGAGATAATGCGGAGAAACGCCGCCCCCATGGCCGGTTGCCGTATGGATACCGCCGAATCTATGACTCAGCCACCGGGTCGCTGATCGAACAGACGCCCTATGACGAATCTGGCGAGCTGCTTCCGGCTGCCCGGGTATTGGCTGAAGTTGTTCGAGACATCCTGGGTGGTAAGTCTCTCCGCCGAGTCTGTATGGGGCTGAACGAACGTGGAATCCCTAGTCCGCGAACTGCCCGAACCAAGACGCTGGAAGAAAACCCCGATGACGTCGTCACCGTGTGGGAGCCGTCCACACTGCGCCAACTGCTGTTGAACCCGACGATCGCGGGGCGACGAGTCTATCGCGGGGAGGACATCGGCCCGGCGGCGTGGGATCCGATCGTCGACTACGGTGAGTGGCTGAAGCTGCATGCGCTTCTGACTGACAAGTCCCGACTGACAGTGCCGACGCCCAGGGGGCCGGCACCGAGACATATGCTTTCGGGTATTGCGAAGTGCGGCGAGTGCGGTTCCCGACTGAAGGCTTCAACGAACCAACGGCGAATGAAGAAGGCCTATCTCTGCGAGAAGGAGGGTTGCCGGAAAGTCAGCGTGACTGGAGTGCCGGTCGAAGAGCTGGTCGAAGCGACGATCCTGGCTTTGTTCGACTCTCCAGGATTTCGCGGAAGCTTGGTCACTGCCTATCAGGAGCGCGAGTCGGGCGAGGAGAACGGTCGGAACCTGGCAGGCGAGATTGCCGCGCTGGAGGCCGAGCGCGACGAGCTCGAATCATATCGCCAACAGAAGCTCATCACGTTGCGAGCGTATGCAAGCGAGGACAAGCGAATCGAGACTGAACTGGACGAGCTCCGCCGAGCGGAGGTTGCTCCGATACCATCGACCAAGTTGCGGAAGATGCTCAGCACGGAGTCTCTTCGGGAGAGCTGGGCTGCGGCCGACCTGATGGACCGGCGTGAGGTGATTCGAATCCTGCTCGACATCACGATCAATCGTCCGACGAGGAACACCGGTCGACGGTTCGATCCGAACCGAGTGGTCGTCGCGCCCAGCGACTTCCTCCGTGATGATGTTCTTCAGGGGAAGCCGTTGGGAGCGAAAAGCTAAGCAGCATCGGACTGGCGAGCTTCTCGAGCGAACTCGTGCGGATCGAGTACATCGATGAGTCGCTTGGCAACTGTCGGTCCGGGGGCAGGAATGCCGTCCAAAGTGGCAGACAGCCACTCGTGAAATTCGTTCGTGTCGGTGAGGGATTGGTGGTTGGTTGATGGGTCGGCCATGGCGAAGAACCTTCGGGGTCAACGATGACCCGGTTCCCCGCCTCGGTAGTTGGGCTGTTTGACCGGCTTCCTATTCGGGAGCAGTACCCCGTGCTTCCAAGTCACGGCCCCGATGGGATCTCATCTCTACAAGTTCATTTTAGCAATTGAAACGGTGCCACGATAGAGGGAGAAGAGGCCCGAGGATCGCCTCGTAGATGCTGACGATGTGACCCTCGAGTGTTACAACCAAAGAGGGCGCACCCGTCCGAGTTACGGTACTGTGCAGTGCCGAGAAATGAAGTCTGCCTATCTCTCTTGCGATTCATCACGAACTCGGGCCGCTGCTGGCTAGATCTACCCAGGAGACCAGTGGTTGAAACCTTCGACGGTGTATTAGCCGTCGGTCAAGTTGATGAATGTCCGCAGACACACCTGTCGACCTCGAGCAGGTTTGTAGTCAGTCGGTCACACCCGTGAATACCGTCTAGTATCACACAGTCGCCTCGCGGTTAGGCACGAACCGACGCCCCCGT
>NZ_JAWRYQ010000167.1:0-278 GCF_046534565.1 Brevibacterium sp. SIMBA_078 | reverse complement strand
AGATGAATATTCAATAGAGGTGATGAAGCTATTGAATGGTTACTTTGGGTGGATTAGTAAATCGAAAGAGAAAATAGGATAGCTTATTTTAGCAGTAAATTGAAACATTAAGAGATAAATAGAAAGGATGAAAAACATGATAATTAATATCACTGATGTAATGGAAGAAAAAGGTGCTGACTTTTATAATGGTGGTTGGATTAAAAAGTTAGTGGGGATTGATGATACTAAGGAGGGCGGATATAAATACCAAGGAGAATTTGTGCCAGGTAGAGCAT
>NZ_JAWRYQ010000166.1:0-278 GCF_046534565.1 Brevibacterium sp. SIMBA_078 | reverse complement strand
ATAGCAGCTTGAATAACCCGGTTTCAAAGGTTGGGGTACGTTCCATGCCCATAAAAGGGAAGCTTTCGAAGTACATGGTGTCAATGCCGTCGCCGCTGCGGGACACAAAGGTTATCTGCTCGTCACCGTCAACCTGGCGGAATAAATTATCGTCCACTTCAACAAACTGGCGTGGATGATAAAGACCCGTGACCATCAGGGTGTTATCTTCGGTTGGAACATCATCAATACTACCACCCATAATACCCAGTGCTTTCTCAATAGAGCTGACGTTGCGG
>NZ_JAWRYQ010000165.1:0-278 GCF_046534565.1 Brevibacterium sp. SIMBA_078 | reverse complement strand
AAGAGTTTAAACAAGCTTATGCTCCTGTTGGTATATCAGGTATAACTGTATTTGTTCCTATTGATATATACCCAGAAAGTGCTCCATATTTAACCATAAAAGAAACACCGAGCGAATATTTACTCCAATGGACAAAAAGTTCAGATAGTAATTACTATATCCTTGAACAACTCATTAATGGAAAGTGGCAGCTAATATCAAATAATATTTTAACCAATGAATATCGCGCTGACAAAAGTGGTGGGGCTGTATTTCGTGTAAAAGGCTGCCATCAGTAT
>NZ_JAWRYQ010000164.1:0-278 GCF_046534565.1 Brevibacterium sp. SIMBA_078 | reverse complement strand
GCTCTTTTACAATATGAGAATATGCGAAAGTTGCTAGAAGGAATAATGGACTCGTACCTATTAGCTCCTTCTAAAAGTAAGTATAAACGTTGAATACTTAGTTTATCAGCTAAATCTCTTTCACTTCTTATATCGGCATACAAATAAACAGCTCCAAAGATAATACCCAAGGCATTAGCGATAATGGCTCCTTTAAATAGAAATAACTGATTACTCTGTATGAACAGCAGGGAACTGTCAAGTGCTGGGGACATTCTAGTAATTTGAGACACTATGAC
>NZ_JAWRYQ010000163.1:0-278 GCF_046534565.1 Brevibacterium sp. SIMBA_078 | reverse complement strand
CCGATGCCGAGGCCTACCCGGCAGATGCAGGCGATGATCACAGCAAATATGAACAACTGGCGGTTTCGGTCGAACAGGTACAGGCAAACTTCGCCAGCTACGGGCTCTTGGATGACCAGGTGAAGTTTCTGAAAGGCTGGTTCAAAGACACGCTGCCAAAGCTTGACGGCACCTTCGCCGTAGTTCGGCTGGACGGTGATATGTATGAATCCACCATCCAGGCGATTGAGGCTCTATACCCGCAGCTTTCTGACGGCGGCTATCTGATTGTCGATGAC
>NZ_JAWRYQ010000162.1:0-278 GCF_046534565.1 Brevibacterium sp. SIMBA_078 | reverse complement strand
CCCTGTCCACTACTTACATAAGCGATTTGTGAGGTCACAGAGCGTACCTCATGGATAAGCCTTGGTGATACGTTATTTTTTTGGCAAATGCTTATTAGGTAATCAAAGTATGCTGGACTTACTTGACGAGCTGAGAAAATAAATGACTTATTTACTAACTGAATAAGTGATAGATGTTCGCAATTAGCCAAAGGGTCATCTCTTTTGATTGCGACAGCCAGGCGATCAGTGGCTAATACTTTGGAAGTAAGGCGCTCACTTACCAACACGTCTGTTCG
>NZ_JAWRYQ010000161.1:0-279 GCF_046534565.1 Brevibacterium sp. SIMBA_078 | reverse complement strand
CCAGCAGCACCCGAGCCGGTCGGACTCAGCCCCTCCTTCGCCCTCCAGCGCGAAGAGCAGGAGCCAGAGGAAGACGACTCAAGCAGTGCCCAACAGTGGGTGAGCAAGTGACCGTCTCACCACACAAACCCCGACAGGCCAAGAGATAGGCCGTAGGAGATCGCAATGCCCTGGTTCATGAAGTTTCTCAACAACAGCCTGATGGATGCCGCTACCAGCGAAGGTTCCGCAGGTGGCACGGCCGGTTCCCAGGAAGCCCCCGAAGGCAAGCCTGCAATC
>NZ_JAWRYQ010000160.1:0-279 GCF_046534565.1 Brevibacterium sp. SIMBA_078 | reverse complement strand
ATATCAATGATCAGCTCGGGCATCATGCCGGCGATGAGTTTTTAATTAGTGTTAGTAAACTATTCTCACAATGTATTCGTGAGCATGACTTATTAGCTCGTCTAGGCGGAGATGAGTTTGTAGTATTACTAACCCATTTAACTGAGCCAAATCAGGCAGAAGATGTTGCCAATCGCATTATAAAAATTATGCAAAAGCCGTTTTGTACTAAAGGCGTGTGTGTACAAAGTGGCGCCAGTATTGGGATAACCTATTCAAAGCAAAGCTATAAACATACCG
>NZ_JAWRYQ010000159.1:0-279 GCF_046534565.1 Brevibacterium sp. SIMBA_078 | reverse complement strand
CGATGGGTTTCGCTTTCGTAAACAATTAGGAACCATGGGCAGAACGTGCATAAAGTCTCAAACATGAAGGGATCCATTACATCAAAAAGCGCGAACCAAAGACATTATCGACAGCTCATCAAGACGTGGTGAAAAACACACGTCGATGGCTTGAACACATGGTGGTGGGATTAAATCTGTGCCCATTTTCCTCGAGCGTCATATCCCGAGACCAAGTCCACTATGCCATATGTGACGCCACGACCGATGCACATCTAAAGCGGTTTTTTTTGACGGAAC
>NZ_JAWRYQ010000023.1:0-505 GCF_046534565.1 Brevibacterium sp. SIMBA_078 | reverse complement strand
ATTCTTACTAGCTTCATTCCCTTCCATGTAAGCAGTTTGAATAGCCAGTATTCGCCCATTACCTGATTCTACTACCCTATCATTTCCTACAATCGGACTTCCTGAAGAAGCAAGGGTACTTTCCCCTAAACGATTAAAGTCCAAATTAGAAGCAATTTGACGTACCTGAAGCTTAGAAGCAGTTTTACTTCTATCACGTGGTTGTAATTCTGTAGGGAAGTTTGGATTTATTGCACCACCTACAGTGTTAGAAGCTATTAAGTCTTCTACTTCTACAACCTTGTACTGTGTCTTTACTGATGTACCTCTCTCAGTTACTGCAACCGATTCACGTCCAACAGTTAAACCCCTAGCACGTTTCAAGCTTCCGCCAGCTTCTAAATGCTTTTGTATGGTATCCATAATCGTCTTATCATCGGCTTTTTCAGGAATGGAAACACCAGCATCTTTAACAAGATTCTTTACTGCATCAATACCACTTAACTGTTTAATCATAGTTAGTCCC
>NZ_JAWRYQ010000158.1:0-279 GCF_046534565.1 Brevibacterium sp. SIMBA_078 | reverse complement strand
AAACAATCTCTAAATGGGGAACTTTATGTAATAATTTCGTACCCAGTTCAATTCCATTTATACTTGGCATTTCAATATCTAGAAAAACCACATCAGGCTTCAGATTGGGAATCTCCTTTAACGCATCGGTTGGTTTTAAAAACTCCCCAACCACGTTTATCAGCTGAGTTTCCTCTAATTGCATTTTTAAAAAATGTGAGACTAATTTTTCATCATCCACTATGACAGCTTTTAACAACATCTTTTAGCTCCTTTTTAGTGAATTGGCACCTCAAACTG
>NZ_JAWRYQ010000157.1:0-279 GCF_046534565.1 Brevibacterium sp. SIMBA_078 | reverse complement strand
CCTTGACCATCGGGACAGGTAGCGGCACTGGTACCATCATCGACAATGATCTGCCGCCTGTGATCAGCATTACGGCCAGCGGTGATGCCACCGAAGGCGCAGGTGATGCCATCGTCTTTAGTATTGATCAGGCCGGTTTAAGTGACCGTGCGACCAGCGTGATCGCCACTCTTGATTTAACCGATGCAGAAGCGGCGGACATTGCTAGCATCGTACTCACCAATGCCAATGGCACCACCCAAACCATTAGTGTGGCGGATGCGATTGCAGGGTTCTTCC
>NZ_JAWRYQ010000156.1:0-280 GCF_046534565.1 Brevibacterium sp. SIMBA_078 | reverse complement strand
GGACTAACCATAGAGGAACAGTGAAAAAGGGTATCATGCAAACTAAAATCAATTCTGATAACGAAAGAAAGAAGCTTCTGGAAGTGTATGAAGCAATTCAAAATGGTGAAATAAGTACAGATATTACTGATATGAGTAAGTTTTCCAAAACCCACGCTTTAGGCTTGTATAAGAAGCTTCAGGAAAAGCGGAAAACTGTGATTATAAAAGAAATTATTGATAACATGCCGGATAACTATTACCTGATTAATGAGTATGAAAGCTTCAGAGAGTTTTTAAA
>NZ_JAWRYQ010000155.1:0-281 GCF_046534565.1 Brevibacterium sp. SIMBA_078 | reverse complement strand
ATAAAATAATTCCATATGCTGCACATTTCCTAAAAAATGAACTCGCTCTACCACCCCTAGTGACACTGCAGCACTCATTAATGAAAAACGTAAACTGCCATTACCAGCAAATACGAGTTCAATCTCTTTGGGTAGCGCGGGCAGTAATTTAATTAAATCTAAATGCCCCTTACCTGGCTCTAAACGAGCAGAGCATCCGATGAGCTTTTTGTCATGGGGCAAGTTAAGCTTAATCCGTGCAGTAGCGTCATCTGTATCTATAAACTGCTGAAAATCAATGC
>NZ_JAWRYQ010000154.1:0-282 GCF_046534565.1 Brevibacterium sp. SIMBA_078 | reverse complement strand
CTTAGCTGTTACTATGCCTAAAGTAGCAAATATCGTAACTTCAGCATTTGATTTAATAGATAAAATAGTGACTTTTGTCTTAGATAAAATCGTTCCAACTGTAGTTAATGGCTTTCAGTGGATTTGGGATAAAATAGATTGGATTATGCCGATTGTGTTATTCATCATTAAAGATACATGGGAATCTATTCAATCTATCATAGATTCAGTGCTATCAATTATCACAAATATTATAGATTTATTTATTAATATTTTAGAGGGTAATTGGGAAGGTGCATGGGA
>NZ_JAWRYQ010000153.1:0-284 GCF_046534565.1 Brevibacterium sp. SIMBA_078 | reverse complement strand
TGCTAGATACACTGGTAGACGTACTTTCACTAGTGTTCGACACGTCACTACTACAAGCGAAAAGCCCGCCTGATGCGAGTGTCAGCGCTAAGCAGCTTAAGCCAAATTTAGCAGTAGAAAGTTGCATAAATAGTGTCCTGTTTACATGAATAATTGATTAAATTTTTTTATAGCCAATACCACTTTGCCGATTAAAACTTACCTAGCTCTAATACGGTTTCAGCAGTGACCGTATTGCCTTTATACGTTTGAACCGTGACGTAATACTCATGTCCACTACCACC
>NZ_JAWRYQ010000152.1:0-284 GCF_046534565.1 Brevibacterium sp. SIMBA_078 | reverse complement strand
AGTGAACTCTGTTTGGCTGTGAGTCGATATCGACACGCTTCGCTCTTGAGTTTTATAAATTATGATTATTAGCGGGCAGGAATATATCGGTGCTGGGGTGACTTGAAACTATGATGGAGTCTTGGAGCAATTACCTGGTTTAAAAAGCAAGACTGGAGCCGCAGCTTGAGATGGAAAGAAGACGGCTGTTTGAATCGGTTCTTTCCGAGATAGTGAAGTGCGTCAGGATTTTTGGAATAACGGAGCGCGACATATTCGAGTCCGAGTTAATGGGGATTCGAAAG
>NZ_JAWRYQ010000151.1:0-285 GCF_046534565.1 Brevibacterium sp. SIMBA_078 | reverse complement strand
ACAGTGGCGAAAGGAGACCGTTCTGTCATTTTTAAACTCGATCGCCTTGCTCCATGTATGTGAAAGTACTTTCTTCAGCAACCTTAATCGCTTCGATTCAACGATTCCTATCAGCCGTAGTCTATTGAGGATGCTAGCTATCTTTTCCAAGTAGGAACGTGACATTGTTCAGCATCTTTTTATCATGCCAGCGATAGAATAACTTTAATAGAGGCATAATTAAAATAAATATGAACAGCAATCTGGAGGTTTGAAATAAAGAAACAAGTGCAACGTCTGCTTTAA
>NZ_JAWRYQ010000010.1:0-1049 GCF_046534565.1 Brevibacterium sp. SIMBA_078 | reverse complement strand
TGGAACACCTACATCTTTATTAACGAAGCGCTGGCATTGACCCTGAGTGATTTTTCTCTGGTCCCGCCGCATCCATACCGCCAGTTGTTTACCCTCACAACGTTCCAGTAACCGGGCATGTTCATCATCAGTAACCCGTATCGTGAGCATCCTCTCTCGTTTCATCGGTATCATTACCCCCATGAACAGAAATCCCCCTTACACGGAGGCATCAGTGACCAAACAGGAAAAAACCGCCCTTAACATGGCCCGCTTTATCAGAAGCCAGACATTAACGCTTCTGGAGAAACTCAACGAGCTGGACGCGGATGAACAGGCAGACATCTGTGAATCGCTTCACGACCACGCTGATGAGCTTTACCGCAGCTGCCTCGCGCGTTTCGGTGATGACGGTGAAAACCTCTGACACATGCAGCTCCCGGAGACGGTCACAGCTTGTCTGTAAGCGGATGCCGGGAGCAGACAAGCCCGTCAGGGCGCGTCAGCGGGTGTTGGCGGGTGTCGGGGCGCAGCCATGACCCAGTCACGTAGCGATAGCGGAGTGTATACTGGCTTAACTATGCGGCATCAGAGCAGATTGTACTGAGAGTGCACCATTGCGGTGTGAAATACCGCACAGATGCGTAAGGAGAAAATACCGCATCAGGCGCTCTTCCGCTTCCTCGCTCACTGACTCGCTGCGCTCGGTCGTTCGGCTGCGGCGAGCGGTATCAGCTCACTCAAAGGCGGTAATACGGTTATCCACAGAATCAGGGGATAACGCAGGAAAGAACATGTGAGCAAAAGGCCAGCAAAAGGCCAGGAACCGTAAAAAGGCCGCGTTGCTGGCGTTTTTCCATAGGCTCCGCCCCCCTGACGAGCATCACAAAAATCGACGCTCAAGTCAGAGGTGGCGAAACCCGACAGGACTATAAAGATACCAGGCGTTTCCCCCTGGAAGCTCCCTCGTGCGCTCTCCTGTTCCGACCCTGCCGCTTACCGGATACCTGTCCGCCTTTCTCCCTTCGGGAAGCGTGGCGCTTTCTCATAGCTCACGCTGTAGGTATCTC
>NZ_JAWRYQ010000150.1:0-286 GCF_046534565.1 Brevibacterium sp. SIMBA_078 | reverse complement strand
GATTGCCTAGCAGCCGCGACGACATTACGTTGTGTTAGGACAGCACCTTTAGATAGTCCAGTCGTACCACCTGTATACTGCAAAATAGCTTTCTGTTGTAGGGTGGTTTTTGGTGCTTGAATCGGTAGATTCTTACCTTTCTTTAGAACCTCAGGGAACTTAGTAACGTCATACTTAGGGTCATTTAGGTTGTATTTTGGAACCAAGCGTTTGACCTGACGGATGACCGTATTGACCAAAATACCTTTCAGACCCATCATATCGCCCATTTTTGACAGCACGATAC
>NZ_JAWRYQ010000149.1:0-286 GCF_046534565.1 Brevibacterium sp. SIMBA_078 | reverse complement strand
CCATCGGCTTCAGGATTCCTGTCGACACTAAAAAACTCATATGTGAAAAAAAGAATGTCTACACGCGAACGAGTACGAATGTAATCATTTTCTAATAGCTTGATATTTTCTACTGCTTGTACCGTTTTCTCAGCTGATAGTAGCCCATTTTCTCGTAACTCTTTCACTTTCTTCTTATACAGATTCAGCTTGTTTAGTTTTCCTTCCCATTCCACTACGAAAGGCAATAGTCTCACACCCTTTCAAACGAAAATAACCGTATGGAAACGGTTGTCTACCATATATA
>NZ_JAWRYQ010000148.1:0-287 GCF_046534565.1 Brevibacterium sp. SIMBA_078 | reverse complement strand
CTTTAATGGGGAAAAAGGTTGTTTATGAATCTCACACTCCAATTTGTGATAGCAATGCCAGAGGCTTAAAACCTAGTATGTTTAGAAGTATGATATCTAAGGAAAACTTTAAAAATTTAGTAGTCATTACGCATTCGCTTAAAGCATATTACTTAGCTCATTTTCCGCAATTAAAAGGTAAAATTATTGTTGCTGCTGACGGAGCTGATCCTATAGCTCCCGATACAGAGCCTTTTGACTTTAAAAATGATAAAAGCCGCATGCAGGTTGGTTATGTTGGACACTTA
>NZ_JAWRYQ010000147.1:0-287 GCF_046534565.1 Brevibacterium sp. SIMBA_078 | reverse complement strand
AATTGATACGTGAGCGCCGTGAGTTATTAGCTGAAGATAAGGACTCTGATAGGTTAGAAGAATTAAACCAAGAGTTAGAAGAACTCGGTTATGGTTACATTCATCCTGATGAAGACTATCGGCAATTTTTAATTGCTAGAAGTAAGTACTTAAGATTTGGAGAAGAAGTCGCCAGTGTTGAGGCTAGAAAAAAACTTATCAAAAGTTTATTAAAAGATTTAAAGGTGTCAGACGATGAGACACATTGATAAACGCCATTTTTCCAATTGTAAAACAAAAACTTGGGA
>NZ_JAWRYQ010000146.1:0-288 GCF_046534565.1 Brevibacterium sp. SIMBA_078 | reverse complement strand
CATCGAAGAGGGCTTATCCCGCATGATTGCAAGAAATACTGAATTTGAAGAAGTAACCGCAACAACAACCGCAACAGCGCAACAGCAATCAAAAAACGAGCCAAATAACTACGCTTTACAGCTTCAAATAGCAATCGAGCAAATAAGCGCAGCTATACAAGTTATTGGTAATCAAAAAGAAGAGATTGCTGAATTGCGAAAACATGTTGCGATTATAGAAAACAAGCAACAAGAACAACAAGAATACATAAATACCAAACTCGAAGAACGAGATAAAATGCTAATGGA
>NZ_JAWRYQ010000145.1:0-289 GCF_046534565.1 Brevibacterium sp. SIMBA_078 | reverse complement strand
CAATACAGTACGTTAAGAAGCTTAGGCATACCAGACGAAAAATTACGGTTCATTTATGTTAGGGCCCAAATAGGTAATTCATATCGCCAAGCAACGCAGGCTCATATGGTTTTAAGTTACTATTCCACACCAGACGCTGAACCACTTATTATTGACAGTTTAATAGAGAAGGTTTTACCAGCATCGAAGCGAAATGACCTTACCCCGGTGTTTAGTTTTAACTCTACCGGGCTATGGGCTGGCAGTAGTGAGCGCCGCGCAGCGTCAAATCCACTTGATAGATTATCGC
>NZ_JAWRYQ010000144.1:0-290 GCF_046534565.1 Brevibacterium sp. SIMBA_078 | reverse complement strand
AGAGTAGGGGTGGACAAGGTATTTGAGGTATTGGATAAAAACGAGATTACACCCCAGTACATTACTTGGAATGGTGAATTACAATCAAGCATGGCTGCCTTAGAAAAAGAATTAGAATTGCTAATGACACTAACTGAGATACCGATGGTTGCGTTAGGAAGTGGGGACAGCGGAACAAGTGGTAGTAGCGGTTTATCTATTAAATTCCGTATGTCTAGCATGTTATCTAAGGTTAATCGTAAAAGACAGTACTACGAAAAAGCGTTGAAGCGTGTATTTGATATTGCACA
>NZ_JAWRYQ010000143.1:0-290 GCF_046534565.1 Brevibacterium sp. SIMBA_078 | reverse complement strand
ATTTAGCAAACTGAATTTTTTGTGCATAATTGACTTTTATGCATAAAAGTTGTTGACTCCTATACTAAGTTAGTAGATAATTGCAAAACTTAGTAAGTATTTACATAATTTTAAATTATGCATAAAAAAGGATTGTTTGTGAAGAACCAATATAAGCATTTAGAACTCATTCAAATATGTGAAATAAAATCAGGTCGTTCGTGGGTTTTTGATGGGGGTGTCGTTGTGCAAGCCTCGTCTTCTCCTCACGTTGTTCCGATGCCTTATTCTGTTGAGGAAAATGTAGATCC
>NZ_JAWRYQ010000142.1:0-290 GCF_046534565.1 Brevibacterium sp. SIMBA_078 | reverse complement strand
AATCCAGTCATTGAACCAAGCCCATGGACAGATAGCGGAGTTGAACAAGCTCATATCGGACTACAAAGAAGCAAACAGCTCCTTGACGCAATTAATAGAGAACTTGAGCGAGATGAAATTGAACTCAAACGGAGAATTAGAAGCAAGATAGCCAAAGAGCAGTCAGCTAAAAATCCAGCCCCAGACAAGGTTGCAGCAGACAAGGTTGCAGCAGACAAGGTTGCAGCAGATAAGATTGCAGCAGACAAGATTGCAGCAGACAAGATTGCAGCAGATAAGATTGCAGCAGA
>NZ_JAWRYQ010000141.1:0-291 GCF_046534565.1 Brevibacterium sp. SIMBA_078 | reverse complement strand
ATTACTTTTACAAACCTGTGAATGCGACCTCTGTAATTGAATACCTGCAAGCTAACTAGTAGCCGCGCGACTAAGTCGGTCATTCACTGCAGCCCACTCACTGCCTACTGGCGGTTTTTCGATATAAATATTCAATGGTGTTGTCTCATCAATAAGATGCAGTGTTTTATACATATTTTTAGCATATTCAATAGGGCAGCTACTTAGCTTAGTAATACGTTTTGATGGAATATCGCCCGCTAATAATTGCTGTTGCACTTGAGTCGAATAGATTAAATAGTGACTTTTATC
>NZ_JAWRYQ010000140.1:0-291 GCF_046534565.1 Brevibacterium sp. SIMBA_078 | reverse complement strand
AGTTTGTAATAAAAAGTTATTTTAAGTTTTTGATATGTAACAAATATTCATGGTTTGATGCGTAGCACGAACCTTTAAACAGCTTTTTTGAGTGAGTACTCATATGCCATATCCTCGCGTAAATAAGAACCTTGGTTTAACCCTTTTCACTATTTTTTTTACTACCTCGTTAATTGCGTGTGGGGGTTCTGGGAGTGGCTCTGGAAGTGAAAGTAATGATGACATTGTTAAGCCTAATACTCCTACGCCCACCGATAAATGCAAAGATAAAACTGCTAGCAATTCAGGGCA
>NZ_JAWRYQ010000139.1:0-292 GCF_046534565.1 Brevibacterium sp. SIMBA_078 | reverse complement strand
ATGGTACTGATAAGCGTAAACATGACCATCTGGTCGTCGTTTTTAATGATAATGCTAATAAAAAATCTCAGCTACACTACTATGATCCAAGACGCTTTGGTTCAGTACTATGGCATAAAGATTACGGCAATAAACTACTAGATCATCTAGGTCCTGAGCCGCTTTCAAAAGATTTTACCGCAGACTATTTATACAGTTTAATCCAGCGCCACGATGACTTCTTGCTCGATCAAGGTTGAGTCCATATCAAAGCAGGCAAGCTTGTGTGTCCGTAGCATATGACCGACAGATA
>NZ_JAWRYQ010000138.1:0-293 GCF_046534565.1 Brevibacterium sp. SIMBA_078 | reverse complement strand
CATATGCTGTAACTAAATACGTTAACGAATTATATGCTGGGGTCTATGCGAAGACCTATGGCTTTAAAACAATCGGCTTACGTTACTTTAATGTTTTTGGCCAGAGACAGGATCCAAATGGAGCATATGCTGCAGTAATTCCAAAATGGACCGCTGATATGATAAAAGACGAAGAGGTTTTTATAAACGGTGATGGTGAAACTAGTCGAGACTTTTGTTTTATAGAAAATACGGTACAAATGAATATTTTAGCTGCTACAGCGCCAGACGATGCTAAAGATAATGTTTATAAC
>NZ_JAWRYQ010000137.1:0-293 GCF_046534565.1 Brevibacterium sp. SIMBA_078 | reverse complement strand
AATATGCGATCCATTTTGTCTAAAGTTGAGCTTTCTCATGACTAGACAAAAAAACCCTGATGAAACTACCTTGCTGATAAAGCTACCACCAGAACTAAAAGCTTCGTTTCAGGGACTTTGTAAGTTTAGAGACGTCTCTGTTAGTGCTGAACTCCGTAGATTTATGGCTGATGAGGTTTCAAAGACTGCAACTGGAATGACTACAGCAGACAAGCCAAAAAAGCCGTCACATGCTCGTCTAGACACTGTTAGGACAGTCAAAGCCGTATCATCAAGAAAATCATTTAAGGACG
>NZ_JAWRYQ010000136.1:0-295 GCF_046534565.1 Brevibacterium sp. SIMBA_078 | reverse complement strand
ACCACCAATCACGATATTATTATTCCAAACGGTGATATCACCACCAGTGCTACTATCAATTATAGCTCGCTGCCCAATCGCCGTGTCGATATCACACTTGGTATTGGTTATGACGCTGATATTAAAACAGCTAAAGATATTATGATTAAACTGGCTACTGATAATCCATTGTCATTCGCTGATCCAGCACCTATTGTTCGAGTTACTAACCTGGGTGACAATTCAGTCGACCTAACGCTCAATGTTTGGACCACAAATGACGATTGGTGGAGCATGCAGTGTGATTTGTTAGAGC
>NZ_JAWRYQ010000135.1:0-295 GCF_046534565.1 Brevibacterium sp. SIMBA_078 | reverse complement strand
GTCAGCATATTCCCATGATGGAAATGTGAAATATACATATAGTCATAGAATTTTCTTTTCAGCTGTGAAAGATCACGTATAGCATTCTTCTTATTCTTAATCTGATGTCCATGACATGCAACGAACTCAAACTCTAATAAATTAAAATCGACAATACCATCATCATAAAGCGGTACTTCAATTCTCTCGTTTTCTTGTAGCATGTCGTGAATGTATGTTGCAATAATACGCTCAACATCTTCTTTAGGCATTTCACCACGACTTGTCCCATGCAGTCTCAGCTCTGTGTGATTAG
>NZ_JAWRYQ010000134.1:0-296 GCF_046534565.1 Brevibacterium sp. SIMBA_078 | reverse complement strand
CGGACAAAAATTCTACTTGTATGGAATGATGGATGGTATCTTACAGTACAAAGATGGTAGTCGTGTTGGATTTGAATTTAAAACAAAAAGTACAAAACAGGACACTATCCACAAATTGAAGAAGCCAAGTCCTAGTCACATACAACAGACGGTAGCTTACAGTTTGCTATTCGGAATTGATGAATACTTGATAACCTACGAATCTGTTTCTAAGGACGAGTGGAGAAGCGGCCCGATTGCCTACGAGGATATAAAACCTTTCTATGTGAAGGTTACAGAAAAACAAAAGTTAAAGC
>NZ_JAWRYQ010000133.1:0-297 GCF_046534565.1 Brevibacterium sp. SIMBA_078 | reverse complement strand
ATATTGATGTGCTGTTCTAGAGACTCTTCCACTCTATGCCATGACCACTCATAGTCTATTCCTATAAGTAAGCATAATTCTTTAACTTCATATATATTTACCGATTGAACATCTGCGTACAGTATTTTTGTAGGCTAACCTAAGCAATGCTATTGAAACTAACATAGAAAGCTTTAATCTAACGGGCTGAAGATATCAGTAAATAGAATTTTCCTTAGTGTTTTTCCGAGTATGCTTATACCTAGCATATTTAGATAGCCCCAATCTCAAGGTTGGGGCTGTTTCTATGCTTGCAAT
>NZ_JAWRYQ010000132.1:0-297 GCF_046534565.1 Brevibacterium sp. SIMBA_078 | reverse complement strand
ACCCTAAAAAGGGGTGGTTTTCTATAGGCGTTTTATGTTTAATCATTACTCTCTATGCCTACAGCTTTAAATTAGAAATTAGCACATTAAGTCTTATTGCTGAAAATGTAATGTCGTTAAAAATTAAACCTGTAGTAATTCCTTTGATAGTTATGATGCCCGCTTTTTTTGTATTCATCTACGGGATTTATCAAAGAATGCATGGTGATATATCAGAGAAATCGATGCGAAGGGGGCTATTTGTTATTATAGGATGCTTCCCTCTATTTCTGATTACCTGGTGGATTTATAGCTGGC
>NZ_JAWRYQ010000131.1:0-298 GCF_046534565.1 Brevibacterium sp. SIMBA_078 | reverse complement strand
AGCAATGCATCGAAATCGGGATGGTGGCGAGCGTTGCCAGTGCGGCCTCCGTGTCGACACCCCATTGGGCAAAGGCCTCGCGGGCCTGTTCGTAAGTCATTGATATTCCTCCCAGAGGTGAGTCACATACCCACCCTAGCTCATGTATGTAGGGTGGATTTTCGACCCGCCGCGCGCTCAGCGGGTGAACGCTTCCTTGTTCCCGGCGTCGACGTTGATGATGTTGCCAGTTGACTTGGCCGACCGGTCAGATGCCAGGAAATAGGCCGCCTCGGCGATGTCTTCGGGAAGCACCGAG
>NZ_JAWRYQ010000130.1:0-298 GCF_046534565.1 Brevibacterium sp. SIMBA_078 | reverse complement strand
GTAGGAGGAAGTGGTGATGTGCTTAGTGGTATAATTGGGGCGTTAATGGCTCAAGGATTAAATACCAGTGAGGCAGCATGTTATGGCGTTGTGTTACATGCAAAGGCGGGTGATAGAGCCTGTGAACAATCAGGGCAAAGAGGAATGTTAGCCAGTGACTTATTTGCGCATGTAAGAGCACTGATCAATCATAAATAGTAAAAGCAGCAGTGACTGGCTGTGCTAGCTAATGTCTTCGCTGCTTGTTTTGGCTACTATCTGTGAAGCTCGCCAGCTCTTTCAGGCTGATAAGTAACTT
>NZ_JAWRYQ010000129.1:0-299 GCF_046534565.1 Brevibacterium sp. SIMBA_078 | reverse complement strand
CCATGATCAACCTCTTCAGCGGCGGCGCGCTGCTGCAGCGGTCGATCTTCGCCTTGGGCATCATGCCGTATATCACCGCGAGCATCATCGTCCAGCTGCTGCGATTGGTCATTCCTCGCTTCGAAGCCCTCCACAAGGAAGGCTCCTCTGGACAGGCGAAGCTGACTCCGTACACTCGCTACCTAACCATCGGACTCGCGATCCTCAACCCGACGACCCTCGTGGCGACCGTGCGCTCCCGCGCACTGTTCGGCCATGTCGAAGGCTGCCAGGCCCTCATCGGCAACGACACCTGGTGG
>NZ_JAWRYQ010000128.1:0-299 GCF_046534565.1 Brevibacterium sp. SIMBA_078 | reverse complement strand
ATAGATTGATTAGTCTGTGCGTAGGCTTTTACCAACAAATCATGGCGTTTTGCATCTTTGAAACTACCGACATGAATAATATAGTTTTGATACTCAGGAACAAAAGCATCAGCCTGCTTTTGAATACTGTCTCTATCAATTGGATTGTGGATGGCAATGGTTGGCGTAATACGACCAAAGCTCTTGATAAAATCTTTTTGTGCGCCTTCGCTCACACACACACATGGGTGCTTTGCGTATATCTCCACCATTCTTTTTTTCAATTGTTCAGCATCATAATTTTTATTAAACTTGTAGAG
>NZ_JAWRYQ010000127.1:0-299 GCF_046534565.1 Brevibacterium sp. SIMBA_078 | reverse complement strand
CGGTAAAAACCTTGAGACTGGAGGATATGAGCAGAGCTTGCGTGACGGTGTTAGTTTTGAAGTGACGATCGAGCGGCTAGATTTCAAGACACGCGAAAGCCACGAAGTAAACGCTCTTCATATCGTGTTTGACGAAGAGAAAAACCGTTTCGTGAATCGGCCACAGACACGGTTTGGCCAAGATCGGGTGATGCGCTTCCCGCTCCTTTGGAGCGAGGGAAAGTTTGAATTTTCCGGGCAACAAACCGAGAAACTCATTCTGGCGAACGGGCAAACCTTTGACGCGTATCGACTAGATC
>NZ_JAWRYQ010000126.1:0-301 GCF_046534565.1 Brevibacterium sp. SIMBA_078 | reverse complement strand
CAGTGTTATGCCTTATCAAGGTATTGAAGTACTTACAATTCACAATTTAGAGTCCATTGATTCAGCAAAAAACAAACATGTTTTAAATGAAGCGGTACTGCGTTTAAAACAAGAATATGATTATGTGCTGTTAGATATGTCGCCAGCATTAAAGTTAAATCGCAATAATGTACCACTGCATTCTTTAAGCTTATGTAGCGAGCTGACCTTAGTTACTGTTGCATTGGTTATTAATGATGAGGAGTCATTATGCCAAGGAGTTGCAGAACTTAAGCAAGCGGGTCATAGCAATATAAAGCTA
>NZ_JAWRYQ010000125.1:0-301 GCF_046534565.1 Brevibacterium sp. SIMBA_078 | reverse complement strand
ATAGTAATTACGTTGTATTAGTAGTTAATTATATCTTTAAAGAAACGATTATGTTTTTAATAAAAATGGGCCCAATTACAGCAAAGCCTCAATCTGATTTAGACTAATAATAACGCAGTTTTTAACAATACTCGTTTTTGAAAGTTACTCTTACCTATAAAAAAACGCCTTAGCTTAATAAACTAAGGCGTTTTTAGTGTTATACGCTTAAATTAAAAAGTATATTTTGCACCTAAAGATAGGCGGCGTCCTTTAACATCGAAAAATTCTCCATCGTCGTAAGTGAACGGGTTACGTGGTG
>NZ_JAWRYQ010000124.1:0-302 GCF_046534565.1 Brevibacterium sp. SIMBA_078 | reverse complement strand
CTCATTTCAGCAACTTCGTCGCCACGGTTAGCGTTTGAGCCGTAGACCAGTACTCTGACCACGGGTCCGCTGACTCGAAGCTGAGGTACTCGCGTGCTGTCTGGACTCCCACTGCGCGCCGGATTTCAACTCGAACAACTGCTCCCACGACACCGGCATGGAGACACCCATGCCCGGGCGCGCGCGCGGAGAACGCCGCGGCTGTGGTCTGGCCTTTACCGTTGCGCAGGTAGTCCACGCAGACCTTTTTAATACGGTTCGACGGCCCCGACGTTGCCGAGAATCGCTCCGGTATGGTTTTC
>NZ_JAWRYQ010000123.1:0-302 GCF_046534565.1 Brevibacterium sp. SIMBA_078 | reverse complement strand
ACCTGCGGTAATAGAGGGTGCAGATTCGTTTGTGACGATTAATTGAGCCATAGCTACACCTTTGGTAATGTAATTGCATGATCTACATTTAACAGAAACGTCTTACTAGCTACTCGATGCTGTACATACTCACTTGAAAATAAAACATCGATACGATATTGGCCAAAAGGCAAATAAGGCTTGTCTCTAGTTAGCGTAAAGTTTCCGATACCGGTATTCTTTGTGACGTCTAGGCTTTCGTAAAGATCGTTAGAGGTTGACTGGATGTCAGCAGTAACCGCGACATTGTCTAAAGAAATAGG
>NZ_JAWRYQ010000122.1:0-303 GCF_046534565.1 Brevibacterium sp. SIMBA_078 | reverse complement strand
CAGATATGAGCTACTACACCTATATGGCTTGCCTTTTTATTTTTATAATGTAATTAGCCGGTCAATTTCTTTTTAAATTTATATTTTATTACTGTGTTTATCGCGGATTGTTTTTTTAAGCTGTTTTTTAATTAAGGTTTGCTCGCAATATAATGCAACAAGAACTCCAATAAAACTCGAAAAGATCACAATAAGCCAATAGTAAATACTATTAAAAGTGACCACCCCTGAAATAGATAGATACAAATTGAATGGAACCACAAAAATTAAAAACCCTAAGACTTTGATAAACTCTCTGAATAG
>NZ_JAWRYQ010000121.1:0-304 GCF_046534565.1 Brevibacterium sp. SIMBA_078 | reverse complement strand
CGCATGATCAACTCGAAGAACACCAAGTTCTGGGTTCAGGCGGACATGCATGCAACCGGCGCAGCGCAAGCTCAGCACGTCGTCGATAACACCAAGGACGGCGACACGCTGGTCATGTTGAAAGGCTCGCCAACCGACCCGAATGCAGCGGTGATCGCTGCCGGTCAGATGTCGGTCCTTGAGCCACTCTTCACTTCCGGCGCCCGCAAACTTGGTTACGAGAACTGGACGCCCGGTTGGGATCCGGCAATCGCCCGCCGGTCGATGGACCAGGCGCTGACCCAACTCGGCAACAATGTGCAGG
>NZ_JAWRYQ010000120.1:0-304 GCF_046534565.1 Brevibacterium sp. SIMBA_078 | reverse complement strand
GAAAGCGGCCGAGTATGCGGGGCTAAACGCAAAGCGGACCCTGGTTTTGATCTACAGCCTGTCCGGCGTTCTCTGTGCTATCGCTGGGATACTGATGGCCGCGCGCTTCAACTCGGTCCGGGTGGGCCACGGCGAGGCAATGCTTTTGATTACCGTACTGGCCTGCTTTCTAGGAGGCATCGACCCCTTCGGTGGTCACGGACGGGTTGCCCCGGTGATTATCGCGCTGGTGATCTTGCAAGTGCTGAGCTCAGGCTTGAACCTCATCGGCGCCAATCAGCACCTGTCGACCGCGGTATGGGGC
>NZ_JAWRYQ010000119.1:0-305 GCF_046534565.1 Brevibacterium sp. SIMBA_078 | reverse complement strand
CAATAATTGATTGTTAGGACAAGTGTAGGTATCGGTTTCTTCATCATATGTCCAATTCGTTGTATTAAAAGGATTCTGCTTATACTTTTTCTTCTGTTCCTTCAAATATAGATTGTAAGTAATTAACGCTTCCCGTTTACGGTTCACTAAAATATCATTGTAATTTTGTTCGCTACCATAACCAGCATCAGCTACGATATGTTTTGGTAAATCAAAATTGTTTGCTCGATTTCATTTAAGAATGGTATTAACGTTAAAGTATCCGTTGGATTTGGAAAGATACTGTAAGCTAGTGTAAACTGACC
>NZ_JAWRYQ010000118.1:0-306 GCF_046534565.1 Brevibacterium sp. SIMBA_078 | reverse complement strand
AATAAATTTGATTTAATTGCTATTGGTCGCCCGCTTATAGCTAACCCAGATTACATTAGCAAAATTAAAAACGGCGAAGAAGTCACAGCTTACAGTGATGACATGCTAGCTGAATTGAAATAGCAGCTAATTTAGTAAAAACAATAAGACACTCATGGACAACTGTGAGTGTCTTTTTTTATACATTTATTTGCCATAATATACTCATAATTGTTTAATCTTGCTGTCAATAAAGTTCCCCCTCGTTGTCATATTTAAAAAATAGACTGTGCCCGCTTTCATAATTACCTTTTATAATTAGAATCA
>NZ_JAWRYQ010000117.1:0-308 GCF_046534565.1 Brevibacterium sp. SIMBA_078 | reverse complement strand
GCGTAACGGATTTTATGACGGCATCGTCGATGGCACATGGGGCAATCAGTCACACGCAGGTTTCTATGCAATGGCTGAGGCGGCAGTGCACTGTCAAGCGCATAGTGAAATTGAACCTGAACCAGTCAATGACGAGCCTAAGCCAGTAGATTCAAAAGGTCAGTATAAGTTGTCTGACAATTCGTTAAGTCGTCTTGATGGTTTGCATCCGGATTTGGTGAAAGTTGTTAAGCGAGCTATTGATATCACAACTATTGATATCACAACTATTGATTTCAGTGTAGGCGAAGGTTTGCGCTCAATCACAC
>NZ_JAWRYQ010000116.1:0-308 GCF_046534565.1 Brevibacterium sp. SIMBA_078 | reverse complement strand
GTATGTCCATGAAATAGGTGCTTCTTCAGAATGTCTACTACTTCCCCCGATTCTCCTGTCAATCCCATAGAGAAGTTAGCTAATAAGTCTTTTAACTGTTCATCTTTCGGCACTGTACGAAAAGCCTTTTCCTGATACTCTTTAAATTCCATTTCTACTACCCCTTTTCCCATTTTTGTACTGTTGTTTAACTGGTTTTAGCTTCTTTAAGTCTCTTTCAATCTTACGGATATACTTGTCTTTAGCATTAAGTAAGTTATTCTTTTTCTTTAACTGGTTTCTAAGATGATAATTTTCAGCTTTCAATC
>NZ_JAWRYQ010000115.1:0-308 GCF_046534565.1 Brevibacterium sp. SIMBA_078 | reverse complement strand
ATGGTTCTACATCTTGCGAAGTAAATAACTTAAAATTTCGTGTATTATTCATAAAAGATCATCCCAAATTTTTCTTTAACCCAACTATCGCTGTATATAGTATCCAAATACTTATCTCCCATATCAGGAGATATTGCAACAACCACTGATTTTTCGTCTATTTTATCCAAATATCTGTCTACACCAGATAGAACTGTCCCCGTAGAACCGCCAAAAAAATAGCCTTTTTTTGCTAATTTTCGGCACATTGAAATAGTTTCATTCTCATTTATGTAAATTATATCGTCGTAGCTTGAGAACCTTCTAAT
>NZ_JAWRYQ010000114.1:0-309 GCF_046534565.1 Brevibacterium sp. SIMBA_078 | reverse complement strand
CAAACGGCCGTGCACGTTTTAACATCGTAACGGGTGGAGCGGTACCAGATCTAAAAAGTATGGGCGATCCACTATTTAATAGCCACTCAAAGCGCTATGACCGTACAACTGAATTTTTAAAGATTTTACGAGATCTATGGAAAAACTCAACAGGTCCAGGAGGCTCAGAGTTTTTAAAAAATGGCGATAAAGATACTGGTGAGGGCGAAAAGAAAGTGACATTCAAAGGAGAGTACTATGACCTAGAAGATGCCATTAGCCATCCAGAAGTCGTACAAAAGCCATTACCACCTCTTTATTTTGGTGGAA
>NZ_JAWRYQ010000113.1:0-310 GCF_046534565.1 Brevibacterium sp. SIMBA_078 | reverse complement strand
AATCTCAATAGAGTACTTGTTTAAATCAACATCTGCCAACGGTAGCGCGCCTCCTACCATTGCTTGAAATCTTGAAGTGCTTGAACCTGGTACTAGCTTTAATTCGTAGTGACCCGCTTCCGCCTTAAAAGTAAAAAGCTCCATTCTTCCAGTGTCAAAACTATTTGAGCGCGGAGACAGTATCGAGCGATTAAGCTTAGTTTCTTTATCAGTAGCGGTATTGAGAATATGTGGTCTAAACTGTGTCAGCGGCGTTTTTTTGAAGAGAGGGTCCTTGTGCCAGATTGCATAAACGCCTGATTTTAAGACA
>NZ_JAWRYQ010000112.1:0-311 GCF_046534565.1 Brevibacterium sp. SIMBA_078 | reverse complement strand
ATCACACTGCTCAATATTGAATTGCTCTTGCTGTTGGGTGAGCTTATTTAGATTTTGTTGTTCAGTGCTTAGTGCGTGCTCTGCATGTTCTAACTGTTTATTTTGCTCGTTGAGCTTGGTAGCGAGAGTGCTTAGCTGCAAAGTAATAGTTTGCTTTTGTTGCTCGAGTGTTTTTAATTGCGTTGTGGTATTAAAAAACTGCTTAAAGCTGTGATTAAAATAGTTCCAATCAGTGGCCAATGGCTTTAGTTGATTGTTTTCTTGTAACCACTGCTGATGGTGAGTGCTTTGTGTTGTTGCCTGCTCCACGC
>NZ_JAWRYQ010000022.1:0-528 GCF_046534565.1 Brevibacterium sp. SIMBA_078 | reverse complement strand
GCTTTATCTCACATTACCCAATCATATTCCTCAAATCAGTCACTAGAGACATTTATGAATACAAAAAAAACAAAAGAAATTTATATATTTCTAACAGTCACATCAATATTATTTTTCACTTTAGCCAATATATACTTCATTGGAAAAATAGGAAAGATAATATTCTATACAGCGCTTAGTCTTATTTTTATTATTTGTTGTTATCTTTTTATCACCGCAATCTAAAAAATCTTCCATAAAAGGGAGATTTTATTAATATATATCAAGACAACTCCAATGCGAATTGGTAATCGCACATAACAAAATGGAATTAATGAGTTATAAAAAAGCTGATCAACATTATGCAACCATCATTAAAAAATCAGATGAAATCGGGGATTCATACACCAAAAGTTTAGCTCATTACAATATCGGTATCAGTTATGAAAAACGTGGTGATCTATTACAAGCTGAAAGCCATTTACTAAAAGCAATTGATATACCAGAACACAGGGAATCATTGAACACCATCCGCACATATTACATGCT
>NZ_JAWRYQ010000111.1:0-311 GCF_046534565.1 Brevibacterium sp. SIMBA_078 | reverse complement strand
ATAAATCACACCATGATGAAAGCTTGAACGATCGCGATTTATCGTTTTTAAATATTATTTCGGAAATAGCGACTGGCTTAATTGAAAAAAACTTATCAAAAAGTATATCGCGTAATCACGCCAAGTCAGCTATTGAGCAAATTATTAGCGATAATGATATTTAGTATCTACTTTCAACCTATTTTTAGTTTAAAAAATAATAAAGTTGCAGGTTTTGAATCACTTGCTAGATTTTTTACTACACCTTATAAAACCCCTGATGTATGGTTTAAAGAAGCAAAAAAGGTTGGCTTAAATGAAGCATTAGAAAT
>NZ_JAWRYQ010000110.1:0-312 GCF_046534565.1 Brevibacterium sp. SIMBA_078 | reverse complement strand
TCGCGCTTTAAGTGAATAAGTTTTAACTGTTTATTTGCTGGCACTACCCCAATTAACAACAACGATTAGTTGGGGTATAAAATAATAAAAACTGTCAAGGTACTGCGTTGAAAACCCATCTTGGTCGTCGTCCATTCTCAGCTATGGAGCTGCATACGCTCTATACCGGATATATTTATAGTGATACTCGGCTTGCCCGCGAACAAGCTAAGCACTGGCACTTTTGGCTGCCTTTAATTGCTTACTACAGTGGCGCTTACAGTGATGAAATTGGCCATTTAACCCTAGATGACTTGGTGGTTAAAAATAGCA
>NZ_JAWRYQ010000109.1:0-312 GCF_046534565.1 Brevibacterium sp. SIMBA_078 | reverse complement strand
CCTCCTAAAAAGGTGGCAGGACTCATGTGACGACAGTTTTTAGGGATAGGGTAAGCTCATTACTGGGGTTTCTAGATATAGTGAGCAACGCTACGAGTGGTTATATTGTCTTTTGAAGCGGTACATTGGGTGTATGCCCTTGCTAGCATTAGAAAGCGTATAACGGTTATGAGCGTATCTAGGCGGTGCTATCAATCGTAATCATAACAGGGTCAGCTTGGTACAGTGATGACCTCCTAATGACGATACTGCTGATTGACGGGTAATATCTCAAGGTAACAACACTAAAGGATTTGCAGGTTTTTATCTGTG
>NZ_JAWRYQ010000108.1:0-313 GCF_046534565.1 Brevibacterium sp. SIMBA_078 | reverse complement strand
ATTAATGCTGGTGATAAAGTCATTACAGGTGTCGCTAATGGCTCAGTAACTGCTGGTAGCAAAGAGGCGGTTAATGGCGGTCAGCTCAGTAGTGCTGCTGCTGCTGCCAAGACAGAAGTTGTGGCAGGCACTAACGTAGCCGGTGTGACTAAGAGCACAGGCGGTAACGGTCAAGACATCTACACTATCAATGCCAAGGGTGCTAGTACAACAGCAGGCTCAAGTGCGGTCACGGTAACTAATACCACTGATGCTAACACCAATGTAACTAATGCTGCAGTTGATCTTAGTGCTGATAGTAAAGCAAGCTTAG
>NZ_JAWRYQ010000107.1:0-314 GCF_046534565.1 Brevibacterium sp. SIMBA_078 | reverse complement strand
ACCAACACGAGGAGCTATTTTTGGTGCAAGTAAATCATTTTTATATACTGAGCTAGACGTCGTTGCAGAATAATTATAACTAACATCATATGACCAATTATCGTTTAGTTCACCTTCCATACCCGTTAAAATTCTGTATGAAGAATGTTCTAGATTATCAGAACGTGGACCACCTTCAATGTTACGTTTACCAATGTATGCAACAAACTGGTCACTTCCATCTTGGTTAAACAAACCTTGTAGCTGTTGCTTTTGAGTATCAGACAATAAAGGGTTATTGTAGTCAAACAAAATTTCATCATTATAGAACGTAC
>NZ_JAWRYQ010000106.1:0-315 GCF_046534565.1 Brevibacterium sp. SIMBA_078 | reverse complement strand
ATTACTACATTCCAGATTCGGGTGAGTATGCAGATTATCTGACTGCAATGCCAGAAGGTGCGATTGAAGGGCATGCATTAGGAGGTGCCTCAAGTGCTACTCCTTGGTGGGTAGGAGCCAGTGAAGTAGGTGGGTTCAATGTATTACCTTGGTTAGCGGGTTTAGGAGCGCTTGGTGCAGGAGTGGCAGTCGCAAAAAGTCTCGACTCAGATGACAGTCAAGATGGTACAGATGGTCAGAGTGGTCTTTCAGCTTATGAAGTGTGGGAGAGCCTATCAGGTAATGAGGGTAAAACTGAAGCTGAGTTCATCGAGG
>NZ_JAWRYQ010000105.1:0-315 GCF_046534565.1 Brevibacterium sp. SIMBA_078 | reverse complement strand
AGCAACTTTTAATACCCAGGTAGACTTTGACTCAGTTGAAGCGTCATTTATTTACGGAATTGATGCGTTAAATGATGTAACTGCACAACCGCTGGTCGATGGCCGTGTTTGGGTGCCAGAAATGGACATGAAAAGTGTCGCGGGCTTTTTACAAACTAAGTGGGTTATTGCTAATGACTTAATAATAAAGGCCGGTGTACGCAAAGAAAATATCGACCTTAGCGTAGATGATTATCGAACGCTTAAATTATGTAAAACGGCCACGCAATGCTCTGTGCCAATTAGCGTAAAAGGCGACACGGTTGATTACAATGC
>NZ_JAWRYQ010000104.1:0-315 GCF_046534565.1 Brevibacterium sp. SIMBA_078 | reverse complement strand
AATGATAATGTGCTAACACCCATCACAACGTTTTTCAATGACACATGGAACTGGATCACAGAGAAATGGAGTCAGCTTTCTTCATGGTTCAATAATAACGTGTGGCTGCCTATTTATAACTTTGCAGTACCAATCATCAACTTTGTAGTTGGTGTTTTTGTCGTTGCGTGGGAAGTGATTAGTACCGTATGGGGAGCTGCATCGACATGGTTCATGGACAACGTATGGACTCCTTACGGACAAATTGCGGTTGTGGCAATCACTCTTGTGTGGAACAAGATCACCGAATTATGGGAATGGATAAAAATCACCTGG
>NZ_JAWRYQ010000103.1:0-317 GCF_046534565.1 Brevibacterium sp. SIMBA_078 | reverse complement strand
ATTTGACCAACGCACCAATTCATTTCTAAGTCACCTATGCGGTGAGGAAGTCAATCACGCGCTCATTTATCTTGGTGATGATTTTCTAAGTCACCTATGCGGTGAGGAAGTCGACAAAGTGAATTTTCAGGAGAGTGTTCATTTTCTAAGTCACCTATGCGGTGAGGAAGTAACGGCACAGGTTGCCAATATCGAAACTATCTTTCTAAGTCACCTATGCGGTGAGGAAGTGACTAGCACATTTGACCAACGCACCAATTCATTTCTAAGTCACCTATGCGGTGAGGAAGTCAATCACGCGCTCATTTATCTTGGTG
>NZ_JAWRYQ010000102.1:0-319 GCF_046534565.1 Brevibacterium sp. SIMBA_078 | reverse complement strand
CCTTCGCATCTAGGACAAGATATTTTAACTTTTCTAGCCATTAGAAGTTACTCCCTTCTGTTGGTTGTTTATTGAATACTGAAGCATCCACTGTCCCCATAGCTTCGTCCTGTTCCTTCTTCATTCTCTCTAACTCTTTTTCTGCCTGTTCTTCAGTTAGTCCGTCCAATTTCATTATTGCTGTTTTCTGTGAAATAGTAGGCATACCAGCTAGTCGAGTACTGTAGATTGTTGCTTGTTCCATTTCATCATTAGGTAAACCGTCTTTGAAGTGGATTTTCACTGAAGTAGGCTGATACTCAAGCTTTTCACCAAATAC
>NZ_JAWRYQ010000101.1:0-319 GCF_046534565.1 Brevibacterium sp. SIMBA_078 | reverse complement strand
CTAATTAAACTCAGCGATGTGCACTATATCCCTAAAGGGACATAAACGCATTTTATTCTGTGCGCATTAAATGGTTTAAAAACAGTCGGAAGAATTCACTCAGTGAAGCAACGTTTAACTGTGCATATATACGTTTACGATGGTTTTTAACTGTACCTAGGGCGATCCCAAGCTGAGAAGCAATATCTGCGGAGTCGCAACCTTGCACAATTAGACAAGCAACCTGATGCTCTCGTTGAGTGAGTTGTTGGTTAGCAAATGATGTGAGGGCATTTTCTATAAGCTGCCCAGTAACTGAACTATTAAATTGATTTAATAG
>NZ_JAWRYQ010000100.1:0-321 GCF_046534565.1 Brevibacterium sp. SIMBA_078 | reverse complement strand
ATTTTTACTAACTGCTCCTCCTTTAAGGCTTCCAGGGGCAGTTGGTTCGCCAGTAACTCCGATAGCCACGGTATAGAATGTTAAATAAGCAGTCAACATTTTACGATAATTAATTAAGAAACTATCTACTTATAAAAAGATAACTATAAATTCTAGAAATAAACATTTAAAATTAGCTTCTTTATTACGGCAGGTCTTCATTTAAGAAATCAGGTATATTGCCGTCAAACAAGAAAGATAGCGCAGATAATATCGGTATATTAACCAGCTATTTGACGATGTTTGGCCATATTTAGCTATTTCTAGCCCATTAAGGTGAGT
>NZ_JAWRYQ010000099.1:0-321 GCF_046534565.1 Brevibacterium sp. SIMBA_078 | reverse complement strand
CTAAAAATGATGAATTAAGTAAGGATGATAAGGATAAACTGTATGAAGCGATTGAAAAGCTTTATAATTCACACTTCGGACGATAGAGGATGATGCATATTGTGGCACAGTGATTTTGGTGTTATCTTAGCTGATGGCTTGTTATTCTTAGCGGGTATCTGTATTGGTATCTTAATATTCTTATTTGATTCTGTGAATTTCCTAACAAAGATTTACATTTCACCTCATACAAAGGGTACTAAGATGAATGTTATTAAAATGCAAGATGAGGAAACTGGTGAAGAAATATTGTATGTAAACCCTGAAACATTTAAACAAACA
>NZ_JAWRYQ010000098.1:0-322 GCF_046534565.1 Brevibacterium sp. SIMBA_078 | reverse complement strand
AACTGTCTCTGATGTAGATGGAATTAAACAAATTATTAATGTTGATTTAAAACAAGCTTATAAACGTGACTATGTTGCGACTGCGTCTGCATATCAATGGTTAGATACCTTGAAGGATAAAAATGGGCAGTATTTGTTACAGCAAGATATCACTTCTCCTTCTGGTAAATCATTCTTAGGAAAGCCTGTAAGTGTTGTGGATGATGAAGTTCTGGGAACTAAAGCAGGAGACATGGTGATGTTTGTCGGTGATTTAAAAGCAGGAGTGTTCTTTGCTGATAGAGTAGATGTTACTGCAAAATGGATTGATCATGATACTTAC
>NZ_JAWRYQ010000021.1:0-545 GCF_046534565.1 Brevibacterium sp. SIMBA_078 | reverse complement strand
CAGCCATTACGCTCGTCATCAAAATCACTCGCATCAACCAAACCGTTATTCATTCGTGATTGCGCCTGAGCGAGACGAAATACGCGATCGCTGTTAAAAGGACAATTACAAACAGGAATCGAATGCAACCGGCGCAGGAACACTGCCAGCGCATCAACAATATTTTCACCTGAATCAGGATATTCTTCTAATACCTGGAATGCTGTTTTCCCGGGGATCGCAGTGGTGAGTAACCATGCATCATCAGGAGTACGGATAAAATGCTTGATGGTCGGAAGAGGCATAAATTCCGTCAGCCAGTTTAGTCTGACCATCTCATCTGTAACATCATTGGCAACGCTACCTTTGCCATGTTTCAGAAACAACTCTGGCGCATCGGGCTTCCCATACAATCGATAGATTGTCGCACCTGATTGCCCGACATTATCGCGAGCCCATTTATACCCGTATAAATCAGCATCCATGTTGGAATTTAATCGCGGCCTAGAGCAAGACGTTTCCCGTTGAATATGGCTCATAACACCCCTTGTATTACTGTTTATGTA
>NZ_JAWRYQ010000097.1:0-326 GCF_046534565.1 Brevibacterium sp. SIMBA_078 | reverse complement strand
CTATCTTTTTTTATAGAAATATTTGAATACTTATTATGTGTTAACATTTCAAGTTCTACTGCTTTAATTAGTATAACACCGTAGCAGCGGGGAGAATCACACCCGAACAATATGAGCAGATCACAGGTGAGCCGTACGAAGTATAGGCTTATTTTTTATGGCGGGAGAAGGTGAGCAAAATGGAGATGGATTTGGCACAGTATTAAATGACACAAGGACCCTTTGCGGTGCTTTTTTGTTGGGTACTGTTTTATGTATTGAACACGACAAAAGAGCGTGAGAACAAGCTGAACGAACAAATTGACGCACAAAATGATGTTCTAGCA
>NZ_JAWRYQ010000096.1:0-326 GCF_046534565.1 Brevibacterium sp. SIMBA_078 | reverse complement strand
CGTTATGCTAAAAGCGCTGACGATTTTATGGTTGTTGTCGCTAATTTTACCCCTACTGCTTATCAACATTTTACCTTAGGCGTGCCTGCTAAAGGCAGTTATAAGGTGATATTAAATACTGATGAGTCATGTTTTTTTGGCTCTGGCATTAATATCACTGATGAGCCAAGCCAACTTATTCATTCAATTAATCAACCAAGCCATGGCTTTGATCACAGTATCACATTACAGATGGGTGGCTTAACCACTGTTTACTTACAAAAGGTGAATGATGAGTAATTGCTTTGAGGTTACCCATGGTGCATCTCTTCCATTGGGATCGACTG
>NZ_JAWRYQ010000095.1:0-326 GCF_046534565.1 Brevibacterium sp. SIMBA_078 | reverse complement strand
ATTTTTATAATCGGGGCTTTATTTTGTGCAATGATAATAATACTAATTAGAGTATTTTTCGTGTATTAGCGCGCTATAAGACTTGGCATAAACATTAAATTGGTTACTTCATCTAGAGGTAATTTCAATTCTTTAGCAAAGGATTTTACGCCCAAACCTTCCTTAGCTAACACTGGCATTATCTTTTCAAATATTAAAGATTTTTCTCTAGGAATAGGCTGAGGCTCTTCCTTTCTATACCCCCTTATTGAAGCTTCCTCCATAAGTTTTCTATACTGCCATTCTGTAATAAGATTAACTCTATGTAGTCTAAATATTAGGCTAAC
>NZ_JAWRYQ010000020.1:0-546 GCF_046534565.1 Brevibacterium sp. SIMBA_078 | reverse complement strand
GTATTGGTAATAGACATGATATAACTTTAAATTTGGAATCTATAAAAGAAAGGTAAGGAGAATCTATATGAACAAAATTATTAAATATCTTGTAGCATTATTATTATGTATCTCAGTTTTTACTATGGATAACAGTTATGCTGAGGCAGCTTCATGGAAATTAGTAGACTCAAAAAAAGTGTCAGGTAGCTGGACCCCTAAGGCTGTATATCTATATGGAGTCAAAAAAGGAAAAGCAAGAATCTGTTTGAAAGATAAATTCGGCGGCATACGAATTGACGTATACGATAACGATGGGAAAGGAGTTAAACAATCGAAACTGATTCTTAACTCAGTTTTCGTCGGAAATAATAAATGTGTTAGTTTCAATGCAAAACCTTACATTGACGGATCTAACAAAAGCGCTTAATTTATAGTTTTCTCAACACGTGGATCACTAACCTCATTCACTCTCCAATTATGGCATTATTAAAAAAACAAAAAATCCTAGATTTATTAATCTAGGATTTTTTGTTTTTATTTATAAAATAAACATTAACAATAACC
>NZ_JAWRYQ010000094.1:0-328 GCF_046534565.1 Brevibacterium sp. SIMBA_078 | reverse complement strand
AAAGATTTTACAAGAAGTAAAAGAAACTTTTGGTGTGCCGATTATCTCAGACGTACATGAAATAGCTCAGTGTCAGCCAGCTGCTGAAGTTATTGATATTTTACAACTGCCCGCATTTTTGGCGCGTCAAACTGATTTGGTTAAAGCGTTAGCAGAGACTGGTCGTCCAATTAATATTAAAAAACCACAGTTTCTGAGCCCAGAGCAGATGAAAAATATTATCAATAAATTTCATGAAATGGGTAATGATAAACTTATGCTTTGTGAGCGTGGTAGCTGTTTTGGTTACGATAATCTGGTCGTTGATATGTTGGGATTAGGTGTAATG
>NZ_JAWRYQ010000093.1:0-328 GCF_046534565.1 Brevibacterium sp. SIMBA_078 | reverse complement strand
CTATTACCCAGCGCGTACTGGTCGTAATCCACAAACTGGTGAAGCGATTGAAATACAAGGGGCTAATAAAGCCGTATTTAAACCAGCAAAAGCGTTAAAAGAGCGCCTTTAATTTAAAACTTTAGTGCCTGTAAGTTCGTATCTTCACCAAAAGCCACTATTTAGCTTACAGGCTCTTTGCTTTATTACCTTTGCCTGTAGTATCTGCAATCAGTGTAAATAATTTACATTGCTGGCTTATTCATATTTATAAAATCTTATTATATTCAGCGCGTTATATTTGGTATGTGATATGCAAATACGGTTATGTATTGAATAAAATAAGGAG
>NZ_JAWRYQ010000092.1:0-329 GCF_046534565.1 Brevibacterium sp. SIMBA_078 | reverse complement strand
CTAAGCCAACACAATTAGAAGAATGGCAATTAACTATAGAAGATGAAAATTATCAACTGAGAGAGATTGGTTCATTAGAGTTTGTTATTGACTCCACAAATGATGAGGAATTACAGGATTTCAAAGATAAAGCACCTTTTTCTTGTTCATTTGAGAAAAGAGATGATTTTTCATTTGCATTCTTTGATATAAGTCCCACTGACTTAATAGTTTTGCATAAAGACTTAATAATCCTTGAAGAAGAAATAACAACAAATGGATCTAATGAAGAACAAATACGATTTGAACCACGCAAAGGGATCAGTCAAAAAAAGATACTAGCTAAAGAG
>NZ_JAWRYQ010000091.1:0-332 GCF_046534565.1 Brevibacterium sp. SIMBA_078 | reverse complement strand
CCTATACGGGTACAGGTGCTTTGTGATCGTTTCAGGGAAATCAGTGTCATAAGAGTACGACACATCACCCATACTTCGACTTGCCAAACCTGCTGGCTTTAAGTTGTGCTCAGCGGCTTTCGCAACAAATATCTTTACACCCGCCGGCAGGTCATCTGCATCAAACTTGTTCTTACAAAAATCAGAAGCATATTCAACAAAAATAGGAACAACCTCAGACAAGTAATCATCGTGCTTATCTGTGGTCATTTCTATCATTCTTTTAATCTGTTGGATGTCCATTGGATCACCCTTTCAATTTTTCAAGCAGTGTTTCACGCTTCATGTTGTAA
>NZ_JAWRYQ010000090.1:0-335 GCF_046534565.1 Brevibacterium sp. SIMBA_078 | reverse complement strand
CGAATGCAATTAGTTTCTACTGCAAATGGTCCATTATTTATAAATGATGCTTACAATGCAGCTCCAACTTCAATGAAAGCAGCGATTCAATTCGTTCAAGGAACTAATTTACGAAATGAAAAATGGCTTTTTCAAGATTAGCCAGTTTTGATTAATGTCTCCTCCAAGAACTTCAAAACCTAATTTCTCATAAAAATCCTTTGATTTGTGAATATCTTTTACATTTAAACTTACAGAAAATGCACCTAGTTTCATATACCCTCCATGACATCTATTTTTTAATAATTCTAAATATATTAAAACAAATTATAAACATACATTTATCTGTCCCCATC
>NZ_JAWRYQ010000089.1:0-335 GCF_046534565.1 Brevibacterium sp. SIMBA_078 | reverse complement strand
CCAAAGTGACTTCTAGACCAAGAGTCTCTATAATAATTATTCATTAAATCATCATCAGTTTTACAAACATACCTTTCTCTTACTTCTTCAATACTATTTAAAACTATTTTTCTAATTGAATCTTTAAAATCTACTGTTGTAAAGTTATTCTTTTTCATTTTGTCATTCAGCAAGCTTTCAGCGTCTTTCCAATTCCTACGTATACTTTCTCCTCCAAAACCTGTGAAATAAAATACTCTTTTGAGACTATACGTGTCTTTATAATACATTCGTTTATGGATACCTAGTTTAGTTAAATAAGAATTACTTATTATGGTATCACTACATTGAGGTAC
>NZ_JAWRYQ010000088.1:0-337 GCF_046534565.1 Brevibacterium sp. SIMBA_078 | reverse complement strand
ATCTCGGCAAGTCCCGAATTCTTTGAAAAGCTGTCTCCAGAGAGCGAAAGGGAATTCTTCAAATCTAATCTGGAATTTATCCAGGAGCGTTACGGAAAAGAGAACGTGATGTATGCGTCAGTACATAAGGATGAAACGACACCTCATATGCACGTGGGTCTCGTGCCGATCACGAAAGAAAAGAAGCTGTCAGCAAAGCAGATTTTCAACAAAGTTGAAATGAAGCAGCTGCAGGAAGCGATCGGGAAGCATAACGAAAAATTTGGCTTGCTGCGCGGTGAGCCTTCAGATAAAAAATATCTTGAAATTCACAAGTTTAAGCTAGAAGCGGATAAAG
>NZ_JAWRYQ010000087.1:0-338 GCF_046534565.1 Brevibacterium sp. SIMBA_078 | reverse complement strand
AAGCGTCGAGAAGGTCATCAAATTCCGCGTCTTCCAAAACGCCTTCAACCATCTGGGATATGACATCTCCAAGGATGGCTTGAAGTGAAAGAGGATCACCTTCTGCAAATCTGGCCGCAAGGGTTTCTTCGTCGGAATTGATGTACACCCGGACGGAGCCACCGAAATCAGCCTCCAACTGTCCGGGCTTCCAATTCACGAACCAAGGGGCATTCTGTTGCGGTTGCCCCGAGAACGCAGACGAGAAAGACAACATCTCGATCGGGAAACGCGAATCTCCCCCATCTTCCAGAAGGACATCTTTCCGGGTATTCCACAACCGAGCACCGAGTTCCGTG
>NZ_JAWRYQ010000009.1:0-1710 GCF_046534565.1 Brevibacterium sp. SIMBA_078 | reverse complement strand
CCTGACTTGCACAAGTAGATGAGGTTTTCGGGGCCACGGAGCATATTCCTCCTGGTCAGGAGGTTGCTTGTTTCGGATTCGGGTAACTAATTTGAGCCTTATCATGGTGGAATGAGCCCATTCGTGCGCAAGGTCCTGACCGCGTCGGGCGCCACAGCCGTACAGATCGCCGATAAGACTGGCGGGAAGTACCGCATCGTCGAACACCTCGGGTCGGCCCACACACCCGAAGACCTCGCCGCTCTCGTCGAGGCAGGCAAAGCCAAACTGCGCGACCCCGGACAGGCCACACTCGACTTCGACACCGCCGACAAACCACGAGTGGCATCGGCAGTCGTGAAGTCCAGCAGATCCGGGCTCCTCATCGACACGATCCGCACCGTGTACGAAAGGCTCGGGTTCGACATCATCGACGATGAAGCGTTCTTCCAACTCGTCGCTGCCCGATTGGTTGAGCCGACGTCGAAGTCCGACAGTGTCAGAGTCCTTGACGAGCTCGGTGTCGACGTCGTTCACCGCAACACGTTCCTCAACAGCCTTGTCCGGGCAAAAGACCGCGACTACCGGGCCCAGATCGCAGAGAAATGCTTCGCCCACAGCGTCGCTACCACCGGGATCAGTCTGTTGCTTTATGACGTCACGACCCTCTATTTCGAGGCTGAGAAGGAAGACGCCCTTCGCCAGGTCGGGTACTCGAAAGAACGTCGCGTGGACCCGCAGATCGTCGTCGGGTTGCTCGTCGACAGGACGGGGTTCCCACTCGAGATCGGGTGCTTCGAAGGCGCGAAGGCCGAGACCCACACGATCATTCCCGTGATCAAAGCCTTCCAAGACCGCCACGGTGTGACAGACATGGTCGTCGCCGCCGATGCCGGCATGTTGTCGGCGAAGAACCTCAAAGAACTCGACGATGCTGGGCTGCGGTTCATCGTCGGGTCGAGGCAGACGAAAGCACCACATGACCTGGCGACGCATTTTCGGTGGAATGGCGAGTACACCGACGATGGGCAGATCATCGACACGATTACTCCGAAAGGTGTGAAGCGACTCGATCCGGAGAGGGTGAAGAAGAGACGCGAACCCGTCTGGTCAGCGGAGGAACATCCGGATGCGTGGCGAGTGGTGTGGCAGTACCGGCGCAAGAGGGCGATGCGTGATGAGCAGACCCTGAACCTGCAGCGCAACCGTGCACTGGCAATCATCGATGGGGACAAGCCGGCGAAGAAGGCCCGGTTCGTGAAAGTCACCGATGAGGAGAAAGCCTTCGATGAGAAGGCGTATGAGCGGGCGATGAAGCTGACGGGGTTCAAGGGCTACGTGACGAACATTCCCGTCGGGACTATGCCTGCGGCGGAGGTGATCGGTAGTTATCACGACCTGTGGCAGGTCGAGCAGTCTTTCCGGATGTCGAAGACCGACTTGAGAGCCCGCCCGATCTTCCACCGGAAACGGGATGCGATCGAGGCACACCTGACTGTCGTGTTCACGGCGTTGGCCGTGTCGAGGTTCATGCAGGCCGCGACTGGGGCGTCGTTGAAGAAGATCATCACGAGTCTGCGCCCGTTGCGGGAGTTCACCGGGCGGGTCGGTGGGCAGGACATCACGTTCACACCGGAAGTACCTAGGGCCGTCGAGAACATGCTCCAGGCGCTAGAAAAGTCGTAAATTCGGCTGTCAGCGGTGGGTAACTAAAGTTGTGCAACTCAGGTC
>NZ_JAWRYQ010000086.1:0-339 GCF_046534565.1 Brevibacterium sp. SIMBA_078 | reverse complement strand
TGAATAAGAGCGCCTTTTCCGCAATCAACATACCTATTCCTAGTAGAGAGTATCAAGATTCTATTGCTGCCATTCTAAAAACAATCGATAAAAAAATAGAACTAAACAACAAAATAAATGCCGAGCTAGAAGCCATGGCAAAGCTTATGTACGACTATTGGTTCGTACAGTTCGACTTCCCCGACGCCATTGGCAAGCCCTATAAATCATCCGGCGGCAAGATGGTTTACAACAAAGAGCTTAAGCGCGAAATACCCGAGGGGTGGATACTCAAGGCAATAACGGAAGAGATGGATGTCCAGTATGGATATCCTTTTAGTACCAAATTATTCAATGAAC
>NZ_JAWRYQ010000019.1:0-560 GCF_046534565.1 Brevibacterium sp. SIMBA_078 | reverse complement strand
GGGCACAAACTGACCCCAATTTTTTCTGGAAAATGTCCGATGATAAAGAGCGAAAAAATGGTACATCTTATCGAGAGCATGTGATTGCTTTACCAAGAGAGCTAACAGCAGACCACCGCCATGAATTGATTAAAGAGTGGATTCATCAAGAAATTGGTGAAAAACATGCTTATCAATATGCCATACATAACCCTTTAGCTATGGACGGTTTAGAACAACCACATGCTCATATAATGTTCAGCGAGCGTTTAATTGACGGTATAGAGCGCGATCCAGACCAATACTTTAAGCGTTTTAATGCTAAAAACCCCGAGTGTGGCGGAGCTAAAAAAGCGAATACGCCTAAGCTCCTAGATGAACGAAAACTAGAATTGAAAGACCAACGTGATAGATGGGAAAAATTATGTAACTCTCATCTTGAGTTGGCAGGGTCAGACGCTCGAATAAGCATGAAAAGCCTTGAGGAACAAGGGATTGATAGAGAGCCAATTAATTTATCAATGAAGCAGATTAAGACACCAAGTATAAAAAGCGTATACGAACATCAGTTAAAACTATCT
>NZ_JAWRYQ010000085.1:0-340 GCF_046534565.1 Brevibacterium sp. SIMBA_078 | reverse complement strand
GCCACAATGGAAAAACTTTATAAACCATTGTTTTAAAATGAAATAAATAAATTCAAAAGAAATCTACAAAATCTAGATTAGTAATTTTGACCAATGAATTTAAAAATAAAACCAAATAATAGTGTGTTTGTTAATGTTCAGTAAATTAATGACTTTATTTCGTATTTGAAAATTTCAGCGTACACATGTACACTAAAATTTATTCGCAAAGTGGTAGGATCTGTTATGTCTTTTGAAGCTCCCTATTCTAAAAAAGAAGAGCTGTTAAATGTTATTAGTCATGCCTTAGGTATTGTATTTGCTGCTTTTGTTTTTTGGGATTTAGTTAAACAAACTAATA
>NZ_JAWRYQ010000084.1:0-341 GCF_046534565.1 Brevibacterium sp. SIMBA_078 | reverse complement strand
GAAGACCTTTATTGCATATATTGATAACAACTAATTATAGTTTACATACAGTAAACAAAAATACCCTAATAACAAACAACATCTGTTATCATTCCATGGTGATAAAAGTGTAAATAATTAAAGGATTAGGCATGAGGTTAGCTCGTTTTCTCACTAAAGGAAATATTGTCGTAATTGGTGAGTGGCAACTTAACATTGATCTTCAAACTATTAGCGACGGCGATAATAGCAGAGAGTTAGAGCCTTTATTATTCAAATTATTATGCTATTTTATTGAGCATAATGGGCGGATAATTCCTCGTCAAGAACTCGCTGAAAAGATTTGGCTACAAAGCTATGTA
>NZ_JAWRYQ010000083.1:0-341 GCF_046534565.1 Brevibacterium sp. SIMBA_078 | reverse complement strand
CCTTGTGGACCGGTAATGGCTTCAATAAACTCCGCTTCAGTCTTACCAGCGTTACCAGCCAACCCTTCCCATACTTCATAGGCGGAGGCACCAGTGTCGCCTTTTAGCGAATCAATAAAGTCTTGTACGGTCAAGCCAGTATTGCCTGGTAAGGCTTCCCAGATCTCAAAGGCAGATTGTCCATTGTCACCATCAGTACCGGTGATGTCATTGATGAAGTCCTGTACGGTCAAGCTGCCATTGCCTGGAATGGCTTCTATGAAGCTAGAGCAAGATGAAGTTATTCCTTGGACCAAGACACGCGTATTAACAATTACTGTTTTCATTGTCACGGCAGTTAG
>NZ_JAWRYQ010000082.1:0-342 GCF_046534565.1 Brevibacterium sp. SIMBA_078 | reverse complement strand
AGCGTCAGGTGAGCAAACAAAAAAAATACGCTAGATAATTACACACCTTTTAGCTGTAAACCAAAATATAGCCTTAAGGATGATGTGTAAAAGCCTGTTCTAGGGTAAAGCAATTTAGCATTTCAGTGTGATACAATGCTAAACTGCTACAAATAAGGTGTATTAAAGGACTTAAAAACACATAAATTTTATCTAAACACGGTATAGTTTTTAAGATATTAAATGTAGTGCCTTTTTTATAGTGCGCCTTAGCAACAAGAATTAACGAATACTAAAAAATAAAAACGAAGTCTTACTCTGGTTGTTAAGCCAAAACATAAACTTTTACTAGTGGATCCAAAC
>NZ_JAWRYQ010000081.1:0-343 GCF_046534565.1 Brevibacterium sp. SIMBA_078 | reverse complement strand
ATTTCATCCCAAACTAAGTAATCAATCTCATCCTTCAGATATTGAATGTCTGTATCTTCATTACACTCAATACTGGATAACACTGATAAAAGTTTTTCTTCTGTAGTACTGTATATACTACTTAAAGATTGCTTAATAGATTCATGTGATGAACAATCTAAAATCATACTTAATATTCCCGTATATCGTAATTGATAGCGGTTTGAAGAATTAGCCAAATCTGTTCGACTACACACCATTATTTGCTATCAATAGCATCTATAAAAGCAACTGCTTGGCGAGTGATTTTATATATAGCACTTCCCTTTGATCCTCTAGTTAAAGTAATTAAACCTGCATGCAC
>NZ_JAWRYQ010000018.1:0-565 GCF_046534565.1 Brevibacterium sp. SIMBA_078 | reverse complement strand
GGTGCTGCCTCAGATTCAGGTTATGCCGCTCAATTCGCTGCGTATATCGCTTGCTGATTACGTGCAGCTTTCCCTTCAGGCGGGATTCATACAGCGGCCAGCCATCCGTCATCCATATCACCACGTCAAAGGGTGACAGCAGGCTCATAAGACGCCCCAGCGTCGCCATAGTGCGTTCACCGAATACGTGCGCAACAACCGTCTTCCGGAGCCTGTCATACGCGTAAAACAGCCAGCGCTGGCGCGATTTAGCCCCGACATAGCCCCACTGTTCGTCCATTTCCGCGCAGACGATGACGTCACTGCCCGGCTGTATGCGCGAGGTTACCGACTGCGGCCTGAGTTTTTTAAGTGACGTAAAATCGTGTTGAGGCCAACGCCCATAATGCGGGCTGTTGCCCGGCATCCAACGCCATTCATGGCCATATCAATGATTTTCTGGTGCGTACCGGGTTGAGAAGCGGTGTAAGTGAACTGCAGTTGCCATGTTTTACGGCAGTGAGAGCAGAGATAGCGCTGATGTCCGGCGGTGCTTTTGCCGTTACGCACCACCCCGTCAGTAGCT
>NZ_JAWRYQ010000080.1:0-347 GCF_046534565.1 Brevibacterium sp. SIMBA_078 | reverse complement strand
ATGAAAAAAAATTATTTATTCCCTGGGTTAGAAATCTATTCGTGACACTTTATTCGCTTTATATTGGTTTCATTGTATTTAGCCCAATGAATCTTTATCATCGGTTCATGTTAATCTTTATCACCATCAACTCTTTTACTTATTTCTATGCATTGTTAAAATGTGGTTTCTACTATTTTAAGAAAAGACAGGATCGAAATTCTGGTCATACAGTCATTCTATTTAGTATTCTAAACATTAATGTGTATCATATCATCTTGCTTCTATATAGTTTTGGCTATATCCAGAGTTTAAGCTTTGGGTTTTACAACGTCCTTTTATATGGAATCGCGCTTGCTATTTTATTG